>NZ_CP010407.1:3245000-4525000 GCF_000830005.1 Streptomyces vietnamensis
CACGGCGGGCGGCGAAGGGCACCGCCCATCCGGGCGCGGGCTCACCCAGGCGGGGCGAAGCCCCGGGCGCGGGCGCCGCCCAGCAAGGCGCGAGCCCACGCGGGGTGGGCGGAGGGCGCCGCCCGTACGGGCGCGGGCCCACACAGGCGGGGCGAAGGCCCGGGCGGGGCACCGCCCAGCAAGGCGCGGGCCCGTGCGAGGGGCGGCGCCAGCGGGCGTGGGCCCGTATCGGCGGGGCGCCCAGTAGAGCCCGTTGCCGCGCGCTCTAGCGCAGCGCGTCGGCGACCTCTCGGGCCGCGTCCACCACCCGCGGCCCCACCCGCTCCGGCACCGCGTCCGCGAGCATGACCACGCCGACGCTGCCCTCGACGCCCGTGACGCCGACCAGCGGCGCCGCGGCACCGCTCGCGCCGGCCTCCAGTTCGCCGTGGGTGAGGGTGAAGCCGGGCTCGGTCAGTCCGCCCTGGCGGGCGGCGAGGATCGCCCGGCCGGCAGCGCCCCGGTCGAGCGGGTGCCGGAAGCCGGCCCGGTAGGCGACGTGGTAGTCGGTCCAGGTCGGTTCGACGACCGCGACCGCGAGCGCCTCCGCCCCGTCGACGAGGGTCAGGTGGGCGGTCGCCCCTATGTCCTCGGCGAGCGAGCGCAGCGCGGGCAGCGCGGCCTCCCGTACCAGGGGGTGGACCTGTCGGCCGAGCCGTAGCACTCCGAGGCCGACGCGGGCGCGCCCGCCGAGGTCGCGGCGGACCAGGGCGTGCTGCTCCAGCGTGGCGAGGAGCCGGTAGACCACGGTCCGGTTGACACCGAGTTTGTTGGACAACTCGGTGACCGTCAGGCCGTGGTCGGTATCGGCGAGCAGTTTGAGGACTCTGAGTCCCCGGTCGAGCGTCTGGGAGGTCTCCGCGGTCACGACGCCCTCTCCTTCGAGGTGAGTGGCGGCGGATCTCTCACGGAGTTGCGGCGCCGGTCCCGCGGCGACGCACGTCAGAGGCCGCCGGCAGGAAGGGGTACACCGGCTGCGCTCCGCGGCGGCGCTGCCACGGGGCGATTGCTTGTGAGCCGGGACAGTAGCGGCGAGCTCCGCTCAGCGGAAGACCTCGTCCAGAATCCGGGCGTCGGCGACCGGAACGAGACGGTTCGGGACCTTCGTCGGTCGGACGAAGGACTTTGGCGGACAAGATCGGCTATGTCGTGCCCGTAGCGTGGAGGCGGCCGGAGGCCGTCCGTGGGGGCCGGTCTCCGTGCCCGTTCCGTCCCCACGGAACGCCCGAGGCCCGTACGCGCTCCGGCGTACGGGCCTCGATCAGAGCCAGACGGCAAGAGGTAGGAGCCGGAACGGTTCACCGCATGCGCGTGGCCCACTCCTGGACCTTCTTGATCCGTTCGCGGATCTGTCCGGCCGTCGCCTCGGCGCTCGGCGGTCCGCCGCACACCCGGCGCAGCTCGGTGTGGATGACGCCGTGGGGCTTGCCGCTCTGGTGGACGTACGCGCCGACCATCGTGTTGAGCTGTTTCCTCAGTTCGAGCAGCTCCTTGTGGGAAACGACGGGACGCCGCTCCGCCGGAAGCTCCAAGAGGTCCGCCTCGGTGTCCGGCCGCTTGCGGCTGTGCGCGATCTGCCGGGCCTGGCGCTTCTGGAGGAGCAGCTGGACCTGGTCGGGTTCGAGGAGGCCGGGGATGCCGAGGTAGTCCTGCTCCTCCTCGCTGCCGGGGTGGGCCTGCATGCCGAACTCGGCGCTGTTGTACAGCACGCGGTCGAAGACGGCGTCGGACTCCAGCGCCTCGAAGGGCAGCATGTCCTGCTCGCCGGTGTCCTCGTCCTGCTGGCGCTCGGCCTCGGCCATCTCCTTCTCGGACTCGGCGTACGGGTCCTCGTCCTCGCCCGCCTTCTTCGGCCGGTCGAGGACGTGGTCGCGCTCGACCTCCATCTCGTTGGCGAAACCGAGGAGGCTGGGGATCGTCGGAAGGAACACGGACGCGGTCTCGCCGCGCCTGCGGGATCGCACGAAGCGGCCCACGGCCTGGGCGAAGAACAGCGGGGTCGAGATGGTCGTCGCGTACACGCCGACGGCGAGGCGGGGGACGTCGACGCCCTCGGACACCATGCGGACGGCGACCATCCAGCGGTCGTTGTTCTCGCTGAACTCGTCGATGCGGTTCGAGGCGCCGGTGTCGTCGGAGAGGACGACGGTGGCCTTGGTGCCGGTGATCTCGCGGATCAGCTTGGCGTACGAGCGGGCCGAGTCCTGGTCGGAGGCGATGACGAGGCCGCCGGCGTCGGGGATGGACTTCCGGACCTCGGTGAGCCGCTGGTCGGCGGCGCGCAGGACGTTCGGCATCCAGTCGCCCTTGGCGTCCAGGGCGGTGCGCCAGGCCTGCGAGATCGCGTCCTTGGTCATCGGCTCGCCGAGGCGGGCGGCGATCTCGTCGCCGGCCTTGGTGCGCCAGCGCATGTTGCCGCTGTAGGAGAGGAAGATGACCGGCCGGACGACGCCGTCGCCGAGGGCGTTCCCGTAGCCGTAGGTGTAGTCGGCGGAGGACCGCCGGATCCCGTCGTTCCCTTCCTCGTACGTGACGAAGGGGATCGGGTTGGTGTCGGACCGGAAGGGCGTACCGGTCAGGGCGAGGCGCCGGGTGGCGGGCTCGAAGGCCTCCAGGCAGGCCTCGCCCCAGGACTTGGAGTCTCCGGCGTGGTGGATCTCGTCGAGGATGACGAGGGTCTTGCGCTGCTCGGAGCGGTTGCGGTGGAGCATGGGCCGCACGCCGACACCGGCGTAGGTGATCGCTACCCCGTCGTACTCCTTGCTCAGCGGCCCTGCGCTGTAGTCGGGGTCCAGCTTGATGCCTATCCGCGCCGCCGCGGCCGCCCACTGCTTCTTGAGGTGCTCGGTGGGGGCGACGACGGTGACCTGCTGCACGACGTGGTGGTGCAGCAGCCATGAGGCGAGGGTCAGCGCGAAGGTGGTCTTGCCTGCGCCGGGCGTGGCGACCGCGAGGAAGTCACGGGGCTGTTCCTGGATGTACTTCTCCATCGCGCCCTGCTGCCAGGCGCGCAGCTTGCCGGCGGTACCCCAGGGGGCCCGTCCGGGGAAGGCGGGAGAAAGGTGATGGGAGGAGGTGGCGGTGGTAGTCACGATCTCCGGGTTCGACGCTCGTCACGAAATGACAGTCCAGATATGACAACCGGGCCACCTTACCGGTGTGGGCGTCGCGACCCGCCCCGCGCGAAGGCGTGGCGGGTGCGCTTGAGACGGTCCTCACAGCTCCCGGATCCGGCGCGCAATGTCCGCAATGTCCGCCAGTTCGCCGCCTGCGACGGCGATGACCAGGTCGTATGCCCGGTCGAGGTCGGCGTCGGCGAGATCGACTCCGTTGACGGCGAGGAAGGTGGCCGCGGAGAGCCAGGCCGCACGCTTGTTCCCGTCGACGAAGGGGTGGTTCGTCGCGAGGGCGTGGAGCAGCGCGGCGGCCTGCTCGTACACGTCGCCGTACGCGCTCTGCCCCATCATCCGGGCCCGCGGTCGGTGCACGGCGGACGCGAGGAGTCCGGGCGCCCGCAGCTCGGGCACGCCGTCGCCGGTGAAGGCGAACCGGGCGATCTCGGCGACTTCGGCGACGGTGAGGAAGCGGGTGGGGGTGGCAGCGTTCATTCGCCGAGCCTCCTCAGGAGGGAGTCGTGAAGCTTGGCGAGGCGCAGGGCCTGATCCCACACCTGGTGGGCCTCGGCGCGCACGGCGCGGTCACAGGCCTCGGCGGCCAGCTCCTCCGGGGTGAGCCCCAGGGCATCGGCGAGATCGGCGAACCCGTCACCGACCGGAACGGTCATCTCACGCATACCGGGAAGGTAGAGGGACAGCGGCACCGGCGGCGACGGATTTACGCCGCGCGTCCTCGGTCGCGACGGATTTACACCGCGCGCCCCCAGCCGCGACGGATCTACGCCGCGCGCCCCAGTCACAACGGATTTACGCCGCGCCGCCCCCGGCCGCACGCAGCCGCGTCGCGACCCACGCCCCCACCGCCGCCACCCCTGCCATCGGCAGGAAGACCGCCGCGAAGGCGGCCGGGTGGGAGCCGGTGGTGGCGCCGGCGTCCATCGCGTGGCCCACCGCGCCGCCGCCGAGGGCCGCGAAGGCCGCGCCGCCGGCGGCGAGCAGCAGGACGTTGGAGAGGCCGTCGGAGATCTGGAGGGCGGCCGAGTTGGCGCCCACCTCCTCCGGGGCGGAGAGCTTCATCAGGATCACGCTCGTGGAGGCGATCACCACGCCCATGCCGAGGCAGCCGAAGCCCCAGGCCACCGCGAGCGTCCACACCGGCACCGAGGCGATGAGCACGCTGGGCGCGGTGGCGATCGCGAGCGCGACGAGGACCATGCCGAGGACGACGAGCCGCTCCCGGTACGGCTCCGTCCACGGCCGGGACTGGATCCAGGAACCGAGCGCCCAGGTGAGGCCGCCGGCGGCGAGGGAGAAGCCGGCCAGGGTGGGGCTGAGGCCGCGCTGGGAGACCAGCATCAGGGGGACGAAGGACTCGGCGGCGATGAAGGACCCGGCGGCGACGCCCCGGAGCAGGATGACGGAGGGCAGTCCGCGGGCGGCCCGGTAGGTGCCGCGCGGCAGCAGTCCGCGGACGGCGGGCACGAGGAGCGCGAGCCCGGCCGCGGCGGGCAGCAGGGACAGGACGCGCAGCTCCTGGCCGGCGTACTGGAGGAGCGCCGCGCCGGCCGAGATGGAGAGGGCCAGCAGGATCCCGCGCCGGTCCCAGGGGACGGCGGGCGCGGACGGGTCGGCGGGGCCGGAGGCGGTGCGGCGTATCGCGGGGAGGGCGAGGGCCAGCGGGAAGACGACGAGGACGGGGATGCCGATGAAGACCCAGCGCCAGCCGAGGTGCTCGGTGACGGTTCCGGAGGCGAGGGGTCCGACGACGGAGGGGATGACCCAGGAGGCGGCGAAGGCGGCCATGATCGCGGGCCTGAGGTGTTCGGAGTAGGCGCGGCCGACGACCACGTACAGGGCGACGATGACGAGGCCGCCGCCGAGCCCCTGCACGGCCCGGCCGAGGACGAACTGCCACATGGCACCGGCGGTCCCGGAGAGGAGCAGTCCGGCGGCGAAGGCGCTGATGCCGACGGTGAGGGACGCGAGCGGGCCTCTCCGGTCGGACCACTGGCCGGCCAGGACCATGCCGAAGAGGCTGGTGGTGAAGTACGCGGAGAAGGCGAAGGCGTAGAGGGGGATGCCGTCGAGCTCGCGGGCGGCGACGGGCATGGCGGTGCCGACGGCGGTCGCCTCGAAGGCGATGAGCAGGACGACGGAGACCATGCCGATGCTGAGCGCCCGGTGGGCCGGGTCGAGGACGGACCCCTTGGTGTCGCCGGGTGCGGCAGGGGGTCCGGGGGTGGGGGCGACGTCGGCGTCGCGGGGTTCGAGGGCGCTCATTCCCCCAGAGTAAGAGGTGATCGCGGGGTTGGCTCCTGTCAGGAGTCCCGCTCCTCCTCGACCTTCGGTCCTACGACCACGAGCGGATTGTTGCGGCGGTGTGGCAGTCGTATGGCGCGCCTCCCGGAACCCTTGAGCCCCTCCCGGCCCCCGCCCTACGGTCGTACTCGTTGCACCGCACGACCGTGTGCCCGAGTGGTTGAGGGGCTCGCCTGCAAAGCGAGTTACGCGGGTTCAATTCCCGCCACGGTCTCCAAGCTCCTGGAGCCTGGATCCTGAAGCCTGTATCCAAACTTCTGGATCCAGGATCCAGGCTCCAAACTCCAGGCTCCAAACTCCAGGATCCAGGCTCCAAGCGATCTTCCTCATAGGATCTTCACAACGCGCCGCACGGTGTGCCACAGTCCGCGCATGCACCCTCAAGCCGGACGCAGACTCGGCGTCCTCATCGGCGTGGGCCTCGCCTGCGGCCTGCTGCCCGGCATCACCCTGGCCGGTACGGAGACCCTGGACACGGTCCAGTCCGTCCTGATGGCGACCATCGTCATGGTGGTCCTCACCCAGCTGATCTTCATCGGCCCCTCGGGCCGCGCCCCGCTCCCCGCCCTCCTGGTCTTCGGCCTCGCCGGCTTCGCCCAGGACGCCCTGATCTGGTGGCTGCTCTCCTGGCTGGGCCCGAAGATCTCCCACCTGCACGTCGACGGCCTCGCGACGATCCTCCTCGCGGCCCTGATCACCCGCGCGACGACCCTGCTCCTGTCCCAGCTGTCCCCGGCCGCCGAGACGGCCGAGGACTGAGCACCGCCCACCGCTCCCCGCGCCCTCAGGGCAGCAGCTTCTCCGGCACGGTGGTCGTTCCGGCTTCGCCCCAGCAAGCTCCGCGCCCGGGGGCGAACCGCAACCCTGGTCCCCGAGCGTCCGTTCGAGCGCTTCCCGCAAGGAAAAGCCGCCGGTTCGAGCTCACCACCGCGTGCGCAGGTCCACTTCACCTTCGCAACTCGGACAGCCCGGACGTCCTCGCCCCCCGACCGGCCGCAGGGGACAGCTCCCGGCCACGGCCCCGCTCCCCCGCCTCGATAGGCTCGTCCCGCCCCCGTCGTCACGGGGCGCCGGAACGACGGGGGGACGTACACGTGGAGCAGTCGCGCACGCGGGAGGAATCCGCGCGCCGGATCGGCCCGTACCGGCTGATCACCCGCCTCGACCCGCCGAGCCCCGCCGTTCCCTGCCGTCGGTTCATCGCCCGTACGCAGGACGGCGGGCGTACGGTCCTGTTGAGCGCCCCCCTGCCCGGCGCCGACCCGGCCCGCTTCGCCGCGGAGGCCGACGCCGCCCGCCGCCTCCTCGGCCCCTGGATCGCCCCGGTGACGGACCTGGCGGACCTGGCGAATCCGGCGGACCCGACCGTCCCCGGCGAGACGCCCTGGTACGCGACCCCGTACGTCCCCGCCCTCCCCCTCCCCGTCGCCCTCGCCGTCCACGGCGGCCCGCTGCCCGAACCGACCGTACGGGCCGTGGGCGCCGCCCTCGCCGAGGCGCTCGCCGCCGCGCACGCGCAGGGCCTCACGCACGCCGGGGTCTCCCCCGCCGCGGCCCTGCTCACGGCCGACGGCCCCCGGCTGACCTGCTTCGGGGCGGTACGGGCGGCCTGCGCCGACGGGGAGGCCCGCACCGGCCTGCCGGGCCTCGACCCGGGCGCGCTCGCCCCCGAGCAGGCGTCGGGCGGCCGGCCACGCCCGCCGGGTGACGTCTTCGCGCTCGGCGCGGTCCTCGCGTACGCCGCCACCGGTCACACGGTCCCCGAACGTGACGAACTCCCGCCCGCCCTGCGGCCGATCGTCTCCGCCTGCCTGGCCCGCGACCCGGCGGACCGCCCGACCGCCGCCGCCCTGATGACGGCCCTGGCGCCGCCGACCACGCACGGGACGGTCCTGAACTCGGCCGGCACCCTGCTCGCCCCCGGCTGGCTGCCGGGGAGGGTGGTGGCGGCGCTGGCCCGCCAGTCCTCGGAACTCCTGGCGGCCGAACTCCCCACCGACACCTCATCCGACACCTCCTCCCGGACCTGACTGACCTCATGCTGTCGCCCCTGACCCACGACGACCCGGCCACCGTCGCCACGTACCGTCTCCTCGCCCGCCTCGGCTCCGGCGGCATGGGCACGGTGTATCTGGCGCGCACCCCCGGCGGCCGTACGGTCGCCCTGAAAACGGTGCACGCCCGGCTCGCGACGGACCCCGCCTTCCGTACCCGCTTCCGCCTGGAGACGGACGCGGCGCGGATCATCGGCGCGCGGCACGGCGCGGCGGTCGTCGACGCGGACCCGCTGGCCGAGACGCCGTGGCTGGCCACCGAGTACGTCCTCGGCCCGCCGCTCGACGAGGCCGTCGCCCTCGGCGGCCCGCTCCCCGAACCGACCGTCCGCGCCCTCGGCGCCGCGCTCGCCGGGGCCCTCGCGCAACTGCACTCCTCGGACGTGGTCCACCGCGACCTGAAGCCCTCGAACGTCCTCGTCACCGCGTACGGCCCGAAGATCATCGACTTCGGCATCGCCCGCGCGGCCGGCGACGACCACCTCACCCGTACGGGAGCGGCGGCCGGCACGCCCGCCTTCATGTCGCCGGAGCAGGCGAGCGGCGAGGAACACACCCCGGCGGGCGACGTGTTCGCCCTGGCCGGCGTCCTCGTCTTCGCCGCCACCGGCCACGGCCCCTTCGGCAAGGGCTCCCCGGCGGACCTCCTCTACCGCGTGCGCTACGCGGAACCGGACCTGACGGGCGTACCGGAGCCCCTCATCCCCCTCCTGACGGCCTGCCTGTCCAAGGACCCGGCCGCCCGCCCCACCACCCGCACCCTGATGGACCACCTCCACGACGGGCACGGCGACTTCGCGGACCACCTGCCGCCGCTGCTCCTGGCCGACATCGCCCGCCGGGCCACGGACGTCTGGCTGCACGCGCCCCACCGGTTGCCGGCGCCGACGGGCGCCGCCGTGGCCGAGACCGTTCCGAGCACCCCGCTCTCTCGTCGCCGCCTGCTCTCGGCGGGCGGAGGAGCCCTCCTCGGCGTGGCGGCGGCGGGCGGCGGGGTGTGGGCGTGGCTGGGCTCGCGGGACGGCGATGCCAACCCGCCCGCTGCCGGCCCGACGGCGATCCCCGCGACGACCGCCTCGGACGGGGCGCCGGCGGCGCTGTGGCGTGGGGAGTCCCTGGACCGCGAGGAGAAGACCACCCAGCTCCTCGCCGGGGACGTCGTGGGAGTCGCGCAGACGGGCTCCTACCGCGCCTTCGACACGCGCAACGGCAAGGTCCTCTGGGACGACGTGATCGTGTTCGAGCCCCAGCAGATGACCAGCGACGGCAGATTCTTCTACGCCTCCACCGGCCCCACCGAGGGCCCCGGCGTCCTGCAGATCCGGACGCTCGCACCCCGCACCGACAAGGAGGCGGCCCGGACCATCGAGATCAAGGGCTTCGACGGCTCCTTCTTCGGCACGCGGCTCCTCACCGCCGCCGGCGGACGCCTCATCGCCGCCTCACGTGTCGGCCGACACACAGACCCCCTCGAGGAGCGGGAGCTCGGCTGGCACCTGCTCGCGATCGACCTGCGCACGGGCCGGGAGATCTGGCGCCAGGCGCATGCATGGGGCAACGTCCGGCCCTGGCTGTCCCGGATCGTCGGCGACCGGCTGGTGCTCGGCAAGAACAGCGACGACCTGGTGTCCTTCGACGTTCAGGCGAGGGATCTACGCACCGGTCGCCAGTTGTGGCGGCGGAGCGTCCCGCTGCAGGAGTCCATGTTCTTCAAGCCCGGTCAGCTCATCACTGACGACCGGCACCTCTACCTCGGCGGTGACCGCCTCCGGGCGCTGCGCCTCAGCGACGGCGGTGTCGCCTGGGAGTACGGCAGCGGCTCCGCCTACGGGATCCCCGCCGTCTCGGACGGTCTCGTCCACGCGAACGAGGCCGGCCGCGGGCTCGTGACCGTCACCGCCGACAGGGGCGCCAAGCGCTGGGAGGAGAAAGCGTCCGGCCGCAGCCTGACCCCGGACCTCCGCGTGGTCCCGGTGGTGGGGCCGAAGTACGTGTACGCACCCGTCCTGGGTGGCCTGAGCGCGGTCGACCGCGTGACCCACCGCTCGGCCTGGGTCTTCCCGGCGGAGGCCAGCCGGTACGTCGTGGACAACTCCCGGACCCGGATCATCGGGGCCGGGGCGTCGTCCGTCGTGGCCTTCCCCTTCGCCTGAGCGACACCCCACCGCCAGACCTCCGATCCACCACGAACCGGAAAGCAACCCCGTGACGACGACACAGCCCCTCGCCACCGGCGACCCGCTCCGGCTCGGCCCGTACCGGCTCCTCGGCGTCCTCGGCGAGGGCGGCATGGGCAAGGTGTACGTCGGCCGGGACGGCTCCGGTGCGCCCGCAGCCGTCAAGGTCCTGCGCCCCGAACTCGCCCACGACCAGCACCTCGCGCAGCGGTTCGTCCGCGAGGCCGACATGGCGCGGGCCGTCACCAGCAAGGGCGTTGCACGGGTCCTCGGCGCGCAGACCGAGGGCGGGCGGCCGTGGATCGCGGCCGAGTTCCTCGCCGGTCCGACGCTCGACGAGGCCGTCCGCACGTACGGCCCGATGGACGCACCGACGGTCCGCGCCCTCGCCGCCCAACTCGCACGCACCCTGCACGACATCCACGTGGCGGGTCTGGTCCACCGCGACCTCAAGCCCGCGAACATCGTGCTCACCTCCACCGGCCCCCGGATCATCGACTTCGGCATCGCGCGCCCCGAGCACGGCCTCACGCTCACGACGACAGGACAGATCCCGGTCACGCCGGGCTACGGAGCCCCCGAGCAGGTCCTCGGGCAGCGCGTCGGACCGGCCTCGGACGTCTTCTCGCTCGGCGCGGTCCTCGCGTACGCGGCGAGCGGCCGGCGCGCCTTCGACGGCGCGCACGTGGCGGCGGTCCAGTACGAGGTCGTGCACGGCACCCCGGACCTGAGCCTGGTGCCGCCGGAGCTCCAGCAACTGATCGGCCCGTGCTTGTCGAAAGACCCGGCGTTCCGCCCGGCGCCCCCGCAGGTGGCGGAGGCCTTCGCCCCGCCGAAGGGTGCCGACCGCGCGTGGCGCAAGGGACCGCTGGCGGAGGACATCAAGCGGCGCGAGACAGCCACGAAACGTCTGGTGGCGCCCGCCGACACCGTTGTACCCGCCTCCTCCACCCCGTCCCGCCGCCGCTTCCTCACCATGACGGCGGTCGGAGTGGCCGTGCTCGGCGCGGGCGGCGGGGCCGGAGCCTGGTGGCTGAACCGGGAGAAGTCCCCGACCGCCGATGTGCCGCCGGCCGTCGCGGCCCCCGAGGCGGCCTTCGTCTCCCTCATCGACAGCGAACCGGACAAAGCACCGGAGCCGCTGTGGGGTCCCCTCGACGTCATCGCGCCAAGCGGGCACCTCCCGCTGCCGGTACGGGACGTGCTGATCGTGCAGGCGAAGACGGGCGACCTGCTCGCCCTGTCCGTCACGGACGGCAAGGAGCGGTGGCGGGCCAAGGACACCGACGCGGCTGCCGGATTCGTCTCCGTCGCCGACCGGCTCGTCGTCGGCGTCGACGAAAAGGGCGTCCTGAACTCGTTCGTAGCCTCCACCGGCAAGCCCGTCTGGCAGACCCAGTCCGACGTCGACTACGTCCTCGCGGCGGACGGCACCCATGTCTACCTGGTGACGAAGGACAACGAGCTGCGCGCCGTCGACGCCTGGACGCTCAAGACCTCTTGGGCCCGCCCGATGGCGTCCCCGCGCTCCCCGAGCGGCCCCGCGAAGGCGGCAACGGGCGGGAAGCGGCTCGTGATCCACGGTCGGGACGGCCACGTCGAGGTCCTCGACACCACGACGGCCGAGACCGTGTGGAAGCTCAAAGGCCAAGGCACGCACGGACAGGCCCCCTCGATCAGCGGCAACACCGTCTACCTCGGCGGCCCCGGTCTGATGGCCAGGCGTCTCGACGACGGAGGCTTCCTGTGGAAGGAGGAGTCCAGAAACTTCGGCAACCCGCAGCTGGGCTGGGCCAGCCCCACCGCCGACGGCGAGTTCGTCGTGGCCGTCGACGGCTACGTGGCCTACCGGTTCGGCAGCGTCGCCGATACCGGCCGCTCGAGCACAGAGTGGATGCTGGTCATGGGCGAGATGGGAAGTACGACCGGCACCCTCACCGCCCCCGCGGTGGAAGGCATGACGGTCTGGCTGCCCGAACCGGATGACAGCGCCGTCCGGGTGGTGAACAAGACCACCCACAAGAAGCTCTTCACCGTGACCATGAAGCGCGAGGGTCCCTACCAGCTCGTCAGCGACGCCCACCGCGTCTTCATCGCACGCGGCGGAAGGATCGCGGCCATGCCGGTCTACGGCGAGTGAGGGACCCCGTCCCTACGACCGCGCCTTCGCCGGCACGCCCTCGACCAGCCGGGTGTCCCCGCACCCCAACGCGCCCGCGACCTGCCGAGCCGCCGCATTGGCAAGAACGATCTGTTCGTCCCTGACGCCGGCGTGATCGGCCTCGTTCTCGTCCGCCCGCTCCAGCTCCGCGTCGAGGACGATCGCATGGGCCGGCGCCGGCATCCGGCAGGTGAAGTAGATCGAGGCGTAGAGGTCGGACGAGGTCGCGAGGCGACCCGTGGAGTAGGCCGTCACGAGGTCCTTCGAGGCGTCGCTCCCGGGGACGGCGAGGGCCTCCCTGAGGGTGATGCTCAGGACGTTCTTCTCGTCCCCGGCCGTCTCCAGGGTGCAGAACGGGATGCCCGTCATGCGCTTCTTGCCGCTCTGCGGCGTCCGCGCGGCCTTCCGCAGCTCGCTGACGACCCTGTCCGGCTCGGACCGGTCGCCCGTCAGCCGGACGCCCTTGCCCTCGATGGCCTCCAGAGCCGGGGCCACACCGGGCCCCTTGGCGAATCCACCGCAGACCTCCGTGGCGGCCTGCCCCTTGGCGGCGGTGTCGTCGTCGGTTCCCTTCGCACAGCCGGTCGCCGCCAGCGCGAGGGCGGCGACCGGAAGCACGATCCTGTGGACTGTGGTGGTGCGCATGGAACGACTCTCTCAGGAGACCGCCGCAGCGCGCGCAGGCACCCCGGTCGCCAGCCCGTCCTCCCCCTGGCAGCCCAGCTTCGCCGAGACCTGCCGGGCCGCCGCGTTGGCGAGGGTGATCAGGCGGGTGCGCTGCTCCAGGTCCGTGTCCGGGACACCCGCCGGTCCCCAGACGGTCGTCTCGACGACGATCTCGTGGGCGGGCGCCTTGAGGCGGCAACTGAAGTAGACGTGGCCGACGGTGGAGGAGGTGAAGGCCTCGAGTCCGGAGGTGTACGAGGTCACCTTCTTGGCCAGCTCCGGGCCCAGGTACGGACCCTTCCCCACCGCGTTCACCTCGATCTTGAGGTTCTGCGACGCCTCCTCGGCGGACTGGAGGCCGCAGTACGTCACCGGCTGCGGCCGGTACGAGTCGGCCCACGGCGCGGCGGCGTCCTCACGCACCCTCTCGACCGCCTTCTCCGGCTTCGACAGGTTGTCCTCGACACGGTCGCCGCCCAGAACGCCCTTGAGCGCCGCCGAGACCGGTGCGTCCTTGGCGAAGCCGCCGCAGGCCTCGGCCGCCGTCAGGCCCTCCGGTTCCGCCGTGGATTCCCCGCCGCCGCCCGAGCAGCCCGCCAGGAGGGCGGCGACGGTCACGGCCGTACCGATTCGTGCCAGTGCAGACCGCATGTGCGTCACTTCTTCTCGTACGGGTCGGGCAGCGAGTTGTCGCGGGCGTGCATGCGCGAGTCCCGGACGTACTTGACCAGCTCCTCGTCGAGGTAGTTGCGGTCCTTCTCGCTCCAGCCGGGCGCGTTCGCGTAGGCGATGCCGGGGCGGAGGGAGTTCTCCTTGCCCATGGCCAGCGCCTCGTCCGACAGGTCGTCCGACTTCTTCTTCAGCAGCTCGTCCTTCTCGTACTTCTCCGACATGTCGTCGGCTTCCATGCCGATGACGGTCGTCACCGCACCGCCCACCGTCTCGGCGGCCAGCGGTACCAGTACGCCACCGGCGCCGCCGGTCAGAACCGCGACGCCGCCCGCCGCCGCCGCGCCGACGCCGAACTTGACCCATTCGGTCGTCCGGCCGACGGCCTTCTTGTGCTCGTCGGAGTCGTGCTCGTAGTCCTTGTCGATCTGCGCCATACGGGACTCGTCGAGGATTCCCTGCGCCTCCGAGCCGATCCGCAGCGTGGTCCGCGCGTCGGTGAGGTCCCGGTCGTCGAAGGTGGAGCCGGGCTTGGGGCCGACCTCGTCGAGGACGCTCGTCGTGTACAGCGACTCGGCCGCCGAGAGGGTGGAGTGGCCGGTCTCGCTCTGCGACACGATGCCCATGAAGTTGACGGCGTCGCCGCGGTTCCAGAGCAGCCCGGTGTCGAACTCGGAGCCGAACCGCGACCCGCCCTTGCCGTCGTTGAAACCGAAGGGGGAGTTCTTCTTCTCCTCCATCGTCGTGTCGCTGTCCGTCTCCAGGGAGCGGTTCAGCTCGTCGATGTACGCGGCGCCCATCTTGCCGAGGCTGTCGTCGATGCCCGGCTGCCGGTGCATGTACTTCGGGTCGTCGCCGTACCGCTCGACGACCTTCTGCATGACCTCGGCGTTCTCCTTGGTCCGTACGTCCTTGAGGCCCTCGGGGTCGGCGTCGTACGGGTGGCCGGTGGTCGCGGACTCCAGGGCGTGGCCGAGCGCGTTGTAGCCGGGCTCCTTGGTGCGGTCACCCTTGTCGTTGATCTCCTCGGGCCACTCGCGGTCCTTGGTGAAGTAGTCGAACGGGTCGAGCTTCTTGTCGTCCTTGGTGTTCTCGGGCGTGAGGTCGATGTCGCCGTTGAAGAAGTCCGTCGACGCCTTGGGGTTGTGCCCGAGGCCTTCCATGAAGCCGACCATGGGGTCGTTGCCCAGGTCGCCGCCCATCCAGTTCAGGTGGCTCGGCCCGCCGGTCAGCTGGTGCCAGGCCCGGTCGGCGGGCAGCCGGCCGTCGCCCGTCATCTTCCGCTCGGTGATGACGAGTCCGTTGCCGTAGTCCTTGAGGAACTTGTCGTCGTAGTCGCCGACGCGCATGAGGTTGCTCATGACCTGGAAGCCGTACGGGCTGGTGCCGCGCGTCTGGATCGGCTCGCTGCCGGCCTTGATGACGTCGGCCTTCCACTGCTCCATCTCGGGGCTCGTGGAATGGGTCGCGGTGGCGAGCGTCAGACTCCAGTTCGTCTGGAGTTCCTTGAGCTTGTCGCGGTGGTCGACGCCGAGCCGGGAGCCGTCGCTGGGGTCTCCCATGTCGGCCCAGTACTCCATGCTGCCCTTCGGACCGACCTCCAGGGCGAACTTCTCGGCGAAGTACGGGTCCTTCTGGTTGGCCTTGAAGAGGGCGTTGAGCTTGTCGATCTCCTCGGGGGTGGCGTCGTCGCCCTTCTTGTACAGCTCGTAGGCGGCGTGCGCGTCCTCGGCGTCCTGCGCCTTCGAGGCGGACGCGAGGGAGTCGTAGTTCGTGCCGGAGAAGTTCATATTGTCGCTGCCGACGAGTCCGCGCAGGGCTCGGGAGGCGACGTCGTCGGCGTTGTTCGCCCGGTCGATCGCGGCCTTGATCGCCGAACGCATCGCCTCGAAGTCGGCCTGCTCGGGCTTGGGGCCGTCGTAGTCCTTGGCGCGGCGGTCGGGGTGGATCAGATAGCTGACGACACCGTCCTGGTCGATGCGGATGCCCTTGCCGGGGGCCTCCGCCACGAGCTTCTCCAGCTCGGTCTTGGCGGCCTGGAACTCGCTCTCCGCGTCCCGCAGGATGTTGCGGATGCTGCTCGCCTCGGTGAGCGCGTCACCGAACTCCTTGGCGGTCTTCCGGACGAACGCCTGCGTCACACCGGCGTTCTCGCCCTTCCAGTCGGCCTTGTCGGCCTTGCCCTGGAGGCCGGTCTCCGCCTTCTCCTTGCTCTTCTCCAGCTTGGACACCGTCTCCGACCAGACGGTGACAGCCTCTTTGAGGCCGCCGAGGTGGGCGTGGAGGACCTGGTCGAACTTCAGCATCTGTTTCCCTCGTCAGCCGTCGTTACCGGCCCGGCTCATTTGAAGTGCTTGTCGATCTCGGACATGGAGAAGTTCGTGATCAGCGATTCCTCGTGGTTGGTATGGCTGACGACGGTGTCTTCCAGGTGGTTGTGGATGTGCGCACAGGCGCTGAGGAGCGCCTCTGCCTGGTCGCGCCAGGTGCTCCACATCGTCCACATCGCCGAACCGGTCAGGAACCCGTCTCCGTCGAGGCTCTTGGCCGCGGCGTCGGTCTGGGCGCCGGCGTGGAAGGCGTCCCGCTCGAACCAGTGGAAGAGCTCCTGGGCCTCGTTGCCGATGGCCTTGAGGTCGGCGGAGGTCACCTTGTAGTCGCTGGCCCCGCCGCCACCACCGCCGCCGGGGTCCATGGGCACGCTGTTGAGCCTCATCGCCGCGGCCTCGCTGCGGACTTGGCTCCACTCCTCGTCGAACGACATCTACTTCCCCATGAGTGAGTTACGGACGGTCGACGGCAGGGGGTGGGACTCAGCCCCGCCGCGACCGGAGTACGGGTACGGCGACGGCGGCACCGATCAGCACGGCAGCACCGATCCCGAGGCCGATCCAGAGACCGGTGTTGCCGCCGTCTTCGGCGGCGGCCTGGGGAGCGGGGGCCGGGGCGGCGGAGGACTGCGACGGGGCCGGATCCGCCGAGCCGGAGGCGGAAGCGGACGGTGTCGCGGTCTCGGCGAGGTCGTCGATGGGCCGGACGTCGGCGGGACCGGGGTCGCCGGGCGTCTTCAGCGTACGGAGCGGACGGATGGCGCCGTAGCCGATGAAGTCACTGCGCTTCTCGCCTCCCTTGGGCTTGGCGACCGTGTTGAGCATGACCTTCAGGACCTGGTTGTTGGTCCAGTCGGGGTGCTTCGACCAGAGCAGAGCAGCGGCGGCAGAGGCGAGGGCGGTGGCTTCACTGGTGCCCTTGGACTTGCACATGCCCGTGCCGCCGCCACAGGCGTGCACCATGTCCTGGCCCGGGGCAACGATGTCGACCTGGCGGCCGTGCTCGGAGAACGGGACGTGCGTCAGCTTCTGGTCCACGGCACCGACACCGACCACACCGGGGGTCGCCGCCGGGTAGTTGACCGGATTCCCCTTGTCGCCGTTGTTCCCGACGGCGGCGAAAACGAGAGATCCCTTGTCCAGCGCGTACTTCACCGCATCGGTGAGTGCCTGCGAGCCTTCGTTGTTCCCCAGGGACAGATTGATGACCTTGGCACCGGAGTCGGCCGCGTACTTGATCGCCTGCGGAATGACGCGGTTGAACCTCTCGCTGCCCTCCACCATGTTGACGTCGCCCCCCTGGAGCCCAGGAACGCGCACCGGCAGGATCTTGGCGCCCGGCGCCAAGCCGAAGGCCCCGCTCCCGCTGTCCCTCGCTCCGGTACCGGCGATCAGGCCCGCCATCCCCGTACCGTGACCGTCGTAGTCGGTGAACTCATCGCCCGACTCCTGCGGCGCAAGGTCCTTGCCTTCGAGTACCTGGCCCCGAAGATCCGGATTGCTCTTGTCCACGCCGGTGTCGATCACCGCGACGGTGACACCCTTGCCGGTGCTGAGCTGCCAGATCTCCTCGGCGCCCATGGCGTCCAGGTGCCACTGCTGGGAGCGGAAGTTCTCCGCGTGGGCGGGGACGGACGCGATGCCCACCAGCAGCATCCCCAAGGCGGCCGAGGCGGTGACCCGTGCACGGCTCCGACGAATACTGCTGGTACGCATCTGCTTCCTCGCGCTGATCAGTCGATGACGGGCGGCGCCACGCGGCGCCCCTGCTGCCAGGTCTCCTCGTCCTCGACGAGGTAGTCGGGACGCTCTCCGTTCTGCTCCTCGCGCTCGCCGGGCTTCGCGGCGTTTCCGCGCACGAGTCCGGAGCCGCCGGCCGTGAAGGGCTTCCCGCCGCCCGCGGCTCCGGCGCGCTGCGCCTTGCCGCCGACGACGCCGCCGGCCTCGCCGGCGAGGCGGCGGCCGCCGCTGATGCCGTTCTGACCGGCCGGGCCGCCCGTGGGGCCGCCCATGCCGTGGGCGCCGCCCATGCCACGGCCCATACCGCGGCCCATGCCGGTCCGGTTCTGTCCGTTGGGCTCGTTGCCGATCACGGTGCTGCGCGGGATGCCGGTCTGCGGCCGGCCCGTGGTGCTGGGGACCTGACGGCCACCGCTGATGCCTTCGCGGGGCATGCCGGGCCCGGTGCGGAGGCCGCCGGTCTGCGGGCCGCGGGGGGTGCCGGTGCCGCCGGTGAGGGGCGAGGTGGGGCCCAGGGGACCCGGACCGCCCTTCACGGTCAGCGGAGGCATGCCGGGGGTCACGAGGGGAGGCATTCCGCCGTCCGGCTTGGTGACCGGCGGCGGGCCGCCCGGAAGCTGCGTCGTCGGCACGGTGATGTCCGGCTTCGGCGGCGTCTTCACGCTGTCGATGCCCAGGTCCGCGGGAGTGTCGGGCCGGACCTCGGGCTTGATGACGTGCGTCGGCCCGGTCGGGTCGCCCGTCGGCGGGGCCGTCGTCGTGTCGATCGTGGAGTGCGTGTCCGGCTGCGAGCGCGTGGTGTGCGTGCTCGTGTGCGTTCCCGTGCTCGTGTCCGTACCGGTGGAGCGGTTGTCACTCTGCGGCGTGGAGCCGATGTACGAGGAATCGCGCCCGTACTTGCCCGTGTCGGCCGGCACGAACGCCCCCGGCGGCGGCGGGAACGTCGGCGGTTCCGTGCTCCCCATGTGGAAGCTCGACCACTGGTACGCCTGGGAGAGACGTTCCATCTCGGCCGCCGCCGCCTGCTGGTTCTCCCGCTCCTTCGCCTCGATGGCCGCCAGCTCCTCGCTGGGGGACATCTGGTTCCGGGCGTTGCGGGCGATAGTCTGCGAGTCGGGGTCGTTGTGGTACTTCTGGGCGGCCTGCAGGTTCGCCTTGGCCGCCTCGTGGGAGGTGTACCGGGGGATGGCGCTCTGTGCGACGGAGATGGCGGAGGCGTTCTCCGACATCCACTTGGATCCACGCTCGCTGTAGTCGGCAAGCCCGGTGGTCGAGTTGGCCACGTTGGTCGCCCACTCGACGAAGGCCTTCTCGGCCTCGCCCTCCCAGTCCATGCCGTGCATGGCGGTGCGGAGTTCGTTGGCGATCTTCTCCAACTGGGTTGCCGCCGTCGCCAGTCGTCGTGCCGCCTCGCCGACGTTGTAGCTGCTGGCCTCGTCCAGCCATGCCAGCATCTGCTCGTGCTTCATGCTGCGGAAGTTGGTCCCTCCGCCACCGCCGCCCTCTGCAGGCCTCATCTCTCGCCTCTTCCCCGTGTCCCCGAAATTCCGTCCGCGCCCGCCTACTTGAGGGAGCTGTCGCCCTCTACACCCGTGCTGCCTTCGCTGCCCACCTCGCTGCGGCCCGCTTCCTTGTCCGCCTTCTGCTTGGCGTCGTACGTCCGCTGATGGATCTGGATCATCTTGCGCTTGATGTCGTCGTCCATCTCCTCGAAGCCGTTCTTCGAGGCGACGACCGCGATACCCAGACCCTCCAGGCAGTCGTTGAGCAGCCCGGAGAGCTGCACCAGCTTGCCCAGGACCTCGTCGTAGGCGGTGTACGCACTCTGGGCCTCACTCCAGGCCGCGCCGCCCCCGCCGAACTGGGTGCGGCTGACCGGGTCGGCCTTCAGCTTTCCGGCGCTCGCGTCGGAGCCCTTGAGCTGCGTGATGAGGTCCTCGACGCCCTGCTTGAACTTCTGCATGGAGTCGGCGCTGTACTTCACGGCCTGCGTCCGCATCCCGGACGTCATGCCCTCCAGTTCGGCTCGCATACCCGCTCCTCCCCCGTGAACCCACCATGCCGTCAACGGCACAAGTCAAGAAGTCCACTGTAGTCAGGAACGACGACAGTCCGCACCTCCGGGTTGCACAAGCAACGGACATCACATGGTTACGAATTGGGCACGGCGACCGCCGCCTGGGGGCGGATCGGGAGGCGGTTGACCGGGCGGCCCGTCGCCGCGCGCACCGCTGAGGCCACTGCGGCGGGCGAGGTGACGACCGGGATCGCGCTCGCCGCCTTCGCGCCGAAGGGGGCCACCACGTCGCGTTCCTCGACGAGTTTCACGATGCGAATGTCCGGGGCGTCCAGTGATGTCGGGAGTGCGTAGCCCGTGAAGTCGGGGTGGCGGACCAGACCGCGGGCCGTGCGGAGGTTCTCCGTGAGGGCCGCGCCGATGCCCTGGGTGATGCCCGCCTCGATGCGGGCGGTGAGCTGAGCGGGGTTCAGGACGCGGCCGACGTCCTGGGCGACGGCCATCTCCACCACGCGTACCGCGCCGAGTTCGATGTCCACGTCCACCACCGCGCGGATCGCGCAGAAGGCGAGGCCGACGAAGGCGTCGCCCTGGCCGGACTCGTCCAGCGGCTCCGTGGGGTGGGGGCGGCACTGGGCCGTGGCCCAGAGTTCCTTGCCGTCCATCGCCTCCGTGACCGTCGTCGACAGGACGCCGTCGTACGAGGTGATCTTGCCGTCCGTGATCTGGAGCAGCTCCGTCGACATGCCGAACTTGTGGGCCAGCGGCTGGAGTAGCTGCGTGCGGACCATCTTCGCCGCTCGTTCCACCGCTCCGCCCGACACCCAGGTGTGGCGGCCGTGGGCCGCCGGGCCCGCCGGCGGCTGGTCCGTGTCGACGGGGGCCACGTGGACCTCGTCGATGCCCAGCGTCTCCTGGACGATCTGGCGGGCGAGCGTCGAGAAGCCCGAACCCGTGTCCACGGCCGAGCAGATGACCGTCGCCACCCCGTCCATGACCCGCACGGTCGCCGTCGACACCTCGTCGGTGCCCTCCGCGCCCAGCATGTGCACCATGCCGAGCGCGTAGCCCACGCCCCGCCGCACCGCGCCGGGTTCGCCCGCGCCCTCGGGGCCGCCGGGCAGCAGCCAGTCGTCTTCCGGGGTGTCCTTGGGCAGGGAGGGGAGCGGGAAGTCCCGCACGGCTGCGAGGAGTTCCGCCACCGGGGCCGGGCACGTCACCGTCTGGCCCGTCGGCAGGATGTCGCCGGTCGCCATCACGTTCCGCATGCGCAGCTCCGCCGGGTCCACGCCCAGCTTCGCCGCCAGTTTGTCCATCTGGGCCTCGTACGCCGCGCACACCTGCATCGCGCCCTCGCCCCGGACGTGGCCCGAGGGGGGGTTGTTCGTACGGACCGCCCAGCCCTCCACGAAGGCGTGCGGGACCACGTACGGGCCGCACGCGAAGGCCACCGCCGCCGCGAGCGACTCCGACGACGAGTCCGCGTACGCGCCCGCGTCGAGCAGGATCTGCGCCTCCACCTTCACCAACCGCCCCTCCGCGTCCGCGTGGTGGCGGTAGCGCAGCAGGGTGGGGTGGCGGTGGGCGTGGCCGAGGAAGGACTCCTCGCGCGTGGCGGTCAGTTTGACCGGGCAACCGGTGCGGAGGGCCAGCAGGCCCAGCGGGATCTGGAAGCCCGGGTCCTCGCGGTCGCCCGTCGCGCCCGGGACCCCGGTGACCACCAGCTTCACCTGCTCCGGGGGCAGGCCGAAACAGGCCGCCGCCAGGTCGCGGTCCGTGTGCGGGTCCGTGGACGCCGTGTAGATCTCCACCCCGCCGTCCGGGCGCGGCACCGCGAGACCCGCCTCCGCGCCGATCGGCGCCGGGTCCTGCCGGCCGATCCGGTACAGGCCCTCGACGACGACCTCGCCCGTCGCCTCCGGGTCGCCGAAGCGCAGCGGGATGTGCCGGATCAGGTTCCCGTCGGGGTGCAGCGGCTCCGCCGCGAACGCCTTCTCCGGGTCCGTGACGGGTTCGAGGATCTCGTACTCGACGGCGATCGCCGCCGTCGCGAGCCGCGCCGTGTCCGGGTGGTCGGCGGCGATCGCCGCGAGGGCCTCGCCGTGGTGCCGGACCAGGTCGGAGGCGAAGACGGGCCGGTCGGCGACCCTGCGCCCGTACGTCGCCGCGCCCGGCACGTCGGCGGCCGTCACCACGGCCCGTACGCCCGGCATGGCCTCCGCCGCCGTCGTGTCGATCGACACGATCCGGGCGTGCGGGTGCGGCGAGCGCAGGATCGCGGCCCAGAGCAGCCCCTCGGCCCACAGGTCGGAGGCGTACGGGAAGGTGCCCTCGGTCTTCGCCCGCGCCTCGGCCTGCGGGAGCGAGGTGCCGAGGCCGTGTGCGGCGGGCTGCTCCTGACCGGGGGTGTCCAGAGCGGCGGTGGTCGCGTCGCTGCTCACGCCATGCCTCCGTCGTGCGCGTGGGGAATCTGGTGCGGGACAGGGATCTCGTCGGCGGCCTCGGGCGCGGTGGCCGCGGCGGCGGCCTCGCGCTCGGCGACGACGTCCCGGACGGCGTCGAGCACGCCCCGGTAGCCGGAGCAGCGGCAGAGGTTGCCGGCGAGGGCCTGGCGGCCCTCCAGCTCCGTGGGGGCGTGGTTGCCCTCCAGGAGGTCGTGCACGGTCATGCACATGCCGGGGATGCAGAAGCCGCACTGGACGGTGCCGCACTTGGCCATCGCCCGCTGCACGTCCGAGGGTTCGCCGTCGACCGCGAGGCCCTCGACCGTCCGCACCTCGCTCCCGGCGGCGGTCGCCGCGGGCACCAGGCAGGAGGCCACGAGCCGGCCGTCGACCTGCACGTTGCACGCGCCGCACTCGCCCTGCGAGCAGCCGTCCTTGGCCCCGGCGAGGCCGAGGCGCTCGCGCAGGACGTAGAGCAGCGACTCGCCGATCCAGGAACCGGTGACGGGCCGGTCCGTGCCGTTGACCCGCAGGGTGTACGAGGTGTGGGGGTGCTCGTCGCTGTCCGTGGAGGCGTCGACGGGCGGCGCGACGGGGGCGGGGGCTGTCGGGGCCTCCTCCTGTACGGCCTCCGGCACGGCCTCGGGAGCGGGCTCCTGCACGGCCTCGGGAGCGGGCTCCTGTACGGCCTCCGGAACCTCCTCCGCGGCGTCCGTCCCGGCGGCCTCCGAGGCCTCCGCGGCCTCCTCCGCCACCGGCTCCTCCGGGAGCGCCCAGGGCGCGGGCGCGCCGCCCGGCAGCGTCACCGGAGCCTCGGCGTACGAGGCGGGCGAGGCGAGCGGGGTGGGCGAGGCGAGCGGGGTGGGCGAGGCGGGCGGGACGGATGCCTCCGGCTCGGCCGGGATCTGCCACTGGCCCGTGGACTCCTCGAAGCGCCACTCGGCCGTCGCGTGCGGGTCCTGCCCGTCGTACTCGGCCACGTGCTCGCCGACGTGCTCGACGGCGTGCTCGACGTACGCCGGCGGCTGGAAGTGCTCGACGTCCTGGAACGTCTCGCCCTGGAACGTCTCGCCCTCGAAGTACTGCGTCTGCTCCGCCTCCGTCGGGACGTGCACCGTCCAGGTGCCCGTCGCCGCCGGGTCCGTCGCCGCGCTCGGGGCGAGCGGCTGGAGCGGGGTGATCATCGGCGGTACGTAGCCGTGGCCGGGCGCCTCCAGGGGCACGCCGTCCAGCATGAAGTCGGGCGGCAGCTGGACGAAGGCGGTCGCGTCGCCGTCGTATCCCTCGCTCTGCGGGATCGGCTCCCAGCCGCCCGTCTGACCCTTGTGCGCGTCGCTCATGCCAGTGCCCTCCCCAGTGCCCGTCGGGCGAGTGCGGCGACGGTGCGCCGCAGGTGCAGTACGGCCGGGGGCAACTGTTCGTCGCCCGGCGGGTCCGGGATGCAGGCGGCGGCGACGTACTCGCCGAAGGCCGCGAGCGCCTCCGGGGCGAGCCCCCGGTCGTTGTCCCAGTCCACCAGCGAGGCGATCCAGCGCTCGGCCTCCAGCGGGCGCAGCGGCATGGGCGCGACGGCGCCGACCGCGCAGCGCACGCCGCGCCGGGCCGGGTCGAGGACGACGGCGACGGAGGCGGTGGCGCGGGCCGGGCCGGTGCGGCCGGTGGCCTTGAGGAAGACCTGGGGGGCGTGGAGCAGCGGGACGCGGACGAAGCCGACGAGCTCGCCGGGGGCGAGCAGGTCGCGGCCCGCGAGGAGGTGGGAGACGGGGATCTCGCGGGTGCCGAGCGGCCCGAGGACGACGAGG
The DNA here is from genome assembly GCF_000830005.1 of Streptomyces vietnamensis. Classification (NCBI taxonomy): domain Bacteria; kingdom Bacillati; phylum Actinomycetota; class Actinomycetes; order Kitasatosporales; family Streptomycetaceae; genus Streptomyces; species Streptomyces vietnamensis. The sequence goes on from NZ_CP010407.1 coordinate 3,268,535, forward strand.
TCGGCCTCCAGGGCTGCGAGGACCGGCAGCGAGTCGCCGGTGGGCGCGGCGGTGACGATGTTGCCGCCGAGGGTGCCGGCGTTGCGGATCTGGGGCGGCCCGGCCGCGCGACTGGCGGCGGCGAGGGCCGGGATGAGGGCGGCGAAGTCGGGGCGGCCCATCCGGGCGTGGGTGAGGCCCGCGCCGAGGAGGGCGTGGCCGTCCTGGTACTGCCAGCCGCGGATCTCGTTGATGCGGCTCAGGCCGACGAGTCCGGCGGGGCGGAGCTGGCCTTTGTTGACGGCGGCCATGAGGTCGGTGCCGCCGGCGACGGGCACGGCGGCCGGCATGGCCGTGAGTGCCGCCACGGCCTCGTCGAGCGAGGCGGGCAGCGTCACGGACTGCGCCGTCTGTGGTGCGTGCGTGGTCAACCCGCTGCCCCTTCCCGGTGTCCCGGTGGTCCCCGACTGTTGCCCGGTCGTCGCGCCTGCGAGCGGCGGTACGACGCGCCTGCGTGTGGGCGTACCGTACGTGCTCGCAGGCCGGACGTGGCAACTCTGGCACATCTTCCGAGGAGTCCGGCGCGAGGGTCCGCGAAGGACTGTTCCGTCCGGGACGCCCTGGCTGCGACGGTAACTTCCGTTTCACCACTCTTGGGTGACCGGGTGACGTCGGGTCCCTCACACGTTCGGGGGCGTGCCCTCCAGGGGGCGGCCCAGGACCCCCGGCCGCTGCTGCCAGGGGTGGGGTCCGGCGGGCGGGCGGTAGTCGACGCCGAGGGCGTCCAGGCGCCGGTAGTGGGTGCGCATGCGGCGCTCGAAACCGGCGTGGTCGCGCGCCTCCGGCGCGGGCAGCGCGGACCAGGCGACCTCGGCGAAGGCGGCGAGGCGCGGGAAGACCTGGTAGTCGACGCGGGAGCGGTTCTCCATCACCTCGGTCCAGACGTTGGCCTGGGTTCCCAGGATGTGGGCGGCGGCCTCGGGCGAGAGGCCCGGCGGGACGGGCTCGAAGCGGTAGACGTCCTCCAGGGTGCGGACGTATCCGATGGGCACGGGTTCGTCCTCGCCGGGCGCCTGTCGGTGGTCCAGGTACACGTGCTGTTCGGGGCACATGACGACGTCGTGGCCGGCCTCGGCTGCGGCGATTCCGCCCGCGTACCCCCGCCAGGACGACACGGCCGCTCCGTCGGCGAGTCCGCCCTCCAGGATCTCGTCCCAGCCGATGAGGCGGCGGCCGCGGGCGGCGAGCCAGCGGTCGAAGTGGCGGATGAACCAGGACTGGAGGCCGTCCTCGTCGCCGACCCCGAGTTCCTCGATGCGGGCCTGGGCGGTCGGGGAGGCCTTCCACTGGTCCTTGGGGCACTCGTCGCCGCCGACGTGGACGAAGGTGGACGGGAAGAGGTCGAGGACCTCCTCGAAGACGCCCTCGTAGAAGCGGAGGACGGCCTCGGTGGGGGCGAGGACGTTGGGGTTGACGCCCCAGGTGTCCCAGACGGTGAGGGCGGCGGTGTCGACGACGTCGGTGTTGCCGAGTTCGGGGTGGGCGGCGATGGCGGCCTGCGCGTGGCCGGGGAGGTCGATCTCGGGGACGACGGTGATGTGCCGCTCGGCGGCGTACGCGACGATCTCGCGGATGTCGTCCTGGGTGTAGAAGCCGCCGTACGGGGTCTCGGTCCAGAGCGGCGAGGCCCGGTGCCCCCACTTGGTGCGGGCCCGCCAGGCGCCGACCCCGGTGAGCTTCGGGTGGCGCTCGATCTCGATGCGCCAGCCCTGGTCGTCGGTGAGGTGGAGGTGGAAGACGTTCAGCTTGTGGGCGGCGAGGAGGTCGAGCAGGCGCAGGACGTCGTCCTTGGGCGTGAAGTGCCGGGAGACGTCGAGGAGAAGGCCGCGCCAGCCGAAGCGGGGGCCGTCCTCGATGGTCACGTACGGGAGGTCCCGGGCCGCGTCCCTCCGCACGGGCGCCTTGCGGTACGCGTCGGGGCCGAGGAGCTGACGGAGGGTCTGGGCGCCCCAGAACACCCCGGCGGGGCCGCCGCCCTCGATGACGACGGCGGCACCGGGACGCTCGGTGCTCAGGCGGTAGGCCTCCGGGCCCCGCTCCCGCGCCACCTCCTCGCTGATCCGCAGCCGTACGGCGTGCTCGCCCGCTCCGTCGGCGAACGGCAGCCCGGTGGCGGCGCCGAGCGCGGCGCGGAGCCAGCGGGCGGTGGACCCGGTGCCGGGTCCGGCGTCGAGCGTGGTCCGCTCGTCGAGCGGGAAACACCCGGCGGAACTCCCCCGGTGCTCCACCGACAGCGGTACGGGAATCAGGTCCTGCTCCGACGTCATCGCCCCCTCCACACGCGAGCGTTGCAGCATGTGCAACAGTCGTTTCGCGTTGCACAACACGGCGAGGCTAGGGGCCTTCGACCGGGCCGACAAGAGGTCTCGACCACATCGGCCGCATCGACCACATCGACCCGTTCCGGAACGCGCAACGGCCCCCGTCGCACGTACCGAAGTACGCGCGACGGGGGCCGCGGAAGGGCTCGCCCCGACGTCAGGACGGCACGGCTACTTGTCCTTGCCGCCCTTGTCCTTGTCGCCGCCGCCCGCGCCCATGGAGTCGTAGATCTCCTTGCACATCGGACAGACCGGGTACTTCTTGGGGTCGCGCCCCGGTACCCAGACCTTTCCGCACAGCGCCACGACGGGCGTGCCGTCGAGGGCGCTCGCCATGATCTTGTCCTTCTGGACGTAGTGGGCGTAGCGCTCGTGGTCGCCGTCACCGTGGGACACCTGCGGCGTCGGCTCGACGAGGGTTCCCGTACCTGCCCCGCGCTCGGGCTCGAGAGTGCTCATAACCGCCAAGGGTACTGAAAGCCGTGGCCCTCAGTTGAGGGACGGGTCGTCGGGGTACGTCGCGATCATCGCGAGCTCGCCGCGCTGCCGTCGCAGCACCTGCCGCCAGAGCGTCTCGGGGCGCGGCGAGGAGACGTCGCCGGGCTCCGACTCGACCACGTACCAGGCGCCGTCGCCGAGCTCGGCCTCCAGCTGGCCGGGGCCCCAGCCCGCGTACCCGGCGAAGATCCGCAGCGAGCCGAGCGCGGGTCCGAGCAGCTCGGGCGGGGCCTCCAGGTCGACCAGGCCGATCGCCCCGTACACCCGCCGCCAGCCGAGGGGGCCCTCGTCGCCGGGGATCACGGCGACGCCGAGGGCCGCGTCGAGCGAGACGGGGCCGCCCTGGAAGACGACGCCGGGTTCGCCGGCGAGGGCGGCCCAGGGGGCGAGGATGTCGCCGACGGTGACCGGCGTGGGCCGGTTGAGGACGACGCCGAGCGAGCCCTCGTCGTCGTGGTCGAGCAGCAGGACCACCGCGCGGTCGAAATTCGGGTCCGCCAGCGCGGGGGTGGCCACGAGCAGCCGTCCTGTGAGCGAGGACACCTCGGTCATGCGACACATGATCCCGCATCTTCGGCGTTCGCGGGGGGTTGTCGGACGTGATCCGGGGAAGCCGGTGACCACCGCAGCTCAGGAGGGCCGGGGCCGCGGCGTCGGACCGCCCCGCGAGGACAAGCGGACGGTGACGCTCCGCAAGATCACGGGAACAGAGGGTGTTGTGCCGAATTCATTACATCTGACAGGCCCCATGGGGCACCCGATCGGGGTCTCATGGCCCCTTACCCTTTTCTCTGGCCACCCGTCGGACCCCACTTTCGGAACGCGAGATTCATGACCGGCACAGACGATGTCCTGCTTGTCCACGGCGGAACCCCGCTGGAGGGCGAGATCCGCGTTCGCGGCGCGAAGAACCTCGTGCCCAAGGCGATGGTCGCCGCCCTGCTCGGCAGCGGTCCCAGCCGTCTGCGCAACGTTCCCGACATCCGTGACGTCCGCGTCGTCCGCGGGCTGCTCCAGCTGCACGGAGTGACGGTCCGCCCGGGCGAGGAGCCCGGCGAGCTCGTCCTCGACCCGACGCACGTCGAGTCCGCCAACGTCGCCGACATCGATGCCCACGCCGGTTCGTCGCGCATCCCGATCCTCTTCTGCGGCCCGCTGCTGCACCGCCTCGGCCACGCCTTCATCCCGGGCCTGGGCGGCTGCGACATCGGCGGCCGGCCCATCGACTTCCACTTCGACGTGCTCCGCCAGTTCGGCGCGACCATCGAGAAGCGGGCGGACGGGCAGTACCTGGAGGCCCCGCAGCGTCTTCGCGGTTGCAAGATCCGCCTGCCGTACCCCTCGGTCGGCTCGACCGAGCAGGTGCTGCTCACGGCGGTCCTCGCGGAGGGCGTCACCGAGCTGTCGAACGCGGCCGTGGAGCCCGAGATCGAGGACCTGATCTGCGTCCTGCAGAAGATGGGCGCGATCATCTCCATGGACACCGACCGGACCATCCGGATCACCGGTGTCGACCGTCTCGACGGCTACACCCACCGGGCGCTCCCGGACCGCCTGGAGGCGGCCTCCTGGGCGTCGGCGGCGCTGGCCACCGAGGGCAACATCTACGTGCGCGGCGCCCAGCAGCGCTCGATGATGACCTTCCTCAACACGTACCGGAAGGTCGGCGGCGCCTTCGAGATCGACGACGAGGGCATCCGCTTCTGGCACCCGGGCGGCTCGCTGAACGCGATCCACCTGGAGACGGACGTGCACCCCGGCTTCCAGACGGACTGGCAGCAGCCGCTGGTCGTGGCCCTGACGCAGGCCTCCGGCCTCTCCATCGTCCACGAGACGGTGTACGAGTCCCGGCTCGGCTTCACCTCCGCGCTGAACCAGATGGGCGCGCACATCCAGCTGTACCGCGAGTGCCTGGGCGGCTCCGACTGCCGCTTCGGCCAGCGGAACTTCCTGCACTCGGCGGTCGTGTCGGGCCCGACGAAGCTCCAGGGCGCCGACCTGGTCATCCCCGACCTGCGCGGCGGCTTCTCGTACCTGATCGCGGCGCTCGCGGCCCAGGGCACGAGCCGGGTCCACGGCATCGACCTGATCAACCGCGGCTACGAGAACTTCATGGAGAAGCTCGTCGAGCTGGGCGCGAAGGTCGAGCTGCCGGGCAGCGCGCTGGTCTGATTCTCGGACGCCTTACGGGGCCCCGTGGGGCCCCGTAAGGCGTCAAGGGCCCGCAAGGGCCCGTACGGGCGCGAACGAAAGGGCGGCCACCCCCTGACAGGGTGGCCGCCCTTTCTGCGCCTCTAGGCAGCCTTACTTGCCCTTGGCGGCTTCCTTGAGCTTCGAGCCCGCGGAGACCTTCACGCTGTAGCCGGCCGGGATGTCGATCGGGTCGCCGGTCTGCGGGTTACGAGCGGTGCGAGCGGCACGGTGGGTGCGCTCGAAGGTCAGGAAGCCGGGGATGGTGACCTTCTCGTCACCCTTGGCGACGACCTCACCGACGGTCTCGGCGAGAGCGGCCAGCACGGCGTCGGCGTCCTTGCGGGTCACCTCGGCGCGGTCGGCCAGGGCGGCCACCAGCTCACTGCGGTTCATGTTGTTACTCCCGTGTTCTTCTTGCCTGTGAGGCGTGCCACGCGGCGGAAGCCGCGCGATTGGGTACAGCGAAGCCGATGCTGCCAGGGCCCTCGGACAGTCCCCGGACCCGGGTCAAATGACAGACCCTCGCGCCCAAACACGCATCCTGCCCCCACCAGCGGCGGGAACGCCAATCCGGCACCCCCGCGGGTCACACGAAAAGCGCCAGAGTCCCGTGGTGGTGACGTTCCGTCGACGCCGCGAAAACAGCGCGGAGCCGAAAAGCCACCCTAAAGGCGGGTTTACGGCTCCGCGAATCGCGACGCGCCGTCAGCGGCCGCTCGGCGTCCGCTGACGGCGCCCGCTCAGCGGCCGTTCGACGCCGTGCCCGCGCCCGCGGCCTTCGCCGCGTTCCGGACGGCTCCGGCGACCGCGCCGGCGACCTTGTCGTTGAAGACCGACGGGATGATGTAGTTCGGGTTCAGCTCGTCCTCGGTGACCACGCCGGCGAGGGCGGAGGCCGCCGCCAGCATCATCTCCGTGTTGACCGTACGGGACTGCGCGTCGAGCAGACCGCGGAAGACGCCCGGGAAGACCAGCACGTTGTTGATCTGGTTCGGGAAGTCCGAGCGGCCGGTGGCGACGACGGCGGCGGTCTGCCGGGCGGCGGCCGGGTCGACCTCCGGGTCGGGGTTCGCGAGCGCGAACACGATGGAGCCCTCCGCCATGGCGGCGACGTCCTCCGCGCCGAGCAGGTTCGGGGCCGAGACGCCGATGAAGACGTCCGCGCCGACGACGGCCTCCTTGAGGGTGCCGGTGACGCCCTCGGGGTTGGTGTTGTCGGCGATCCAGCGCAGCGGCGTGCCGGGGGCGGCGTCGACCAGGTCCTCGCGGCCCGCGTGCACGACGCCGTGGATGTCGGCGACGACGGCGTGCTTCACACCCGCCGCGATCAGCAGCTTGAGGATGGCCGTACCGGCGGCGCCGGCACCGGACATGACGACCCGTACGTCGCCGATGCCCTTGCCGACGACGCGCAGCGCGTTGGTGAGGGCGGCGAGGACGACGATGGCGGTGCCGTGCTGGTCGTCGTGGAAGACGGGGATGTCGAGGGCCTCGCGCAGCCGGGCCTCGATCTCGAAGCAGCGGGGCGCGGAGATGTCCTCCAGGTTGATGCCCGCGAAGCCGGGGGCGATCGCCTTGACGATCGCGACAATCTCGTCGGTGTCCTGGGTGTCGAGGCAGATCGGCCAGGCGTCGATGTCGGCGAAGCGCTTGAACAGGGCCGCCTTGCCCTCCATGACCGGCATCGCGGCCATCGGGCCGATGTTGCCGAGGCCGAGGACGGCGGAGCCGTCGGTGACGACCGCGACGGTGTTGCGCTTGATGGTGAGGCGGCGGGCGTCCTCGGGGTTCTCGGCGATCGCCATGCACACGCGGGCGACGCCCGGGGTGTAGATCATGGAGAGGTCGTCACGGTTGCGGATGGGGTGCTTCGACGCCATCTCGATCTTGCCGCCGAGGTGCATCAGGAACGTACGGTCGGAGACCTTGCCGAGGACGACGCCCTCGATGGTGCGCAGCTGCTCGACGATCTCGTCGGCGTGCGCGGTGGAGGTCGCGGCGATGGTGACGTCGATGCGGAGCTTCTCGTGGCCGGAGGCGGTCACGTCGAGGCCGGTGACGGATCCGCCGTGGGACTCCACCGCCGTGGTGAGCTGGGAGACCGCGGTTCCGCTGGCGGGAACCTCCAGCCGGACCGTCATCGAGTACGAGACGCTGGGCGCCGTTGCCATGGCCGAGTTCCTCTGCTTTCCCTGAGCTTCGCTGCTACGCCGCCCCGGCTGGTTGCCTGGCGGCGCCCTCCGATGGTCGCACCTACCCGCCGGTAGCAGGTAATGCGGTCATTTCGTTTTCGGAAAGTAGTTTCCACCATACGAGAAGTGCTGGGGAAACAGAAGAGGCCCCCGTCACCGGATGGTGACGGGGGCCTCAACTTCGTACATACATCTAAGTGGCACCGACCCGCCATGCTCGCCTCGCGGCAAGTGGTCCCTCTGAGGGACGAAGGTTGGGCCCGGGGGCTTGGATCGAGCCGGTGCCACGACAAGGCTAACAAACCACCCTGGCTGGTGATTCCAGCGCCACAGGTTGACCTGAAATCGGCGCCGCGGCCCCGGTCGGCCCGGCCCCGCGGCGTCGACCGGCTCAGTCCCGCAGCAGGTCCGGGACCCCCGCCCCGTCCGGCATGTCACGGTCGCCCGCGAGCACCGTGAGCGCCTGGGTGGACCGGGTGAGGGCCACGTACAGCACCCGCAGGCCGGCGGGCGACTCGTCGGCGATCTCGGCGGGAGAGACGACCACCGTGGCGTCGTACTCGAGGCCCTTCGCCTCCAGGGAGCCGAGGGCCACCACCCGGTCGCCGAGGCCGGCGAGCCAACGCGCGGCCTCTTCCCGCCGGTTCATGGCGACGACGACACCGACGGTCCCGTCCACCTCGCCGAGCAGCCGCTCCGCTTCCAAACGTACGGTTTCGGCCAGATCACCCTTCTCCGCGACGGGGACGAAGCGGGGCTCGACGCCCGTCGAACGGACCGCGCGCGGCGACTCCTTGCCCGGCATGGCGAGGGCGAGGACCTTGGCGGCGAGCTCGGCGATCTCCGCCGGGTTCCGGTAGTTCACGGTGAGCTCGAAGCGGCGCCGCGGCCGGGAGCCGAGGGCCTCGTCGCGGGCCTCGGCGGCCTCGTCCGGGTCCGACCAGGAGGACTGCGCCGGGTCGCCGACGACCGTCCAGGTGGCGTGCCGGCCGCGCCGGCCGACCATCCGCCACTGCATGGGCGTCAGGTCCTGGGCCTCGTCGACGATCACGTGCGCGTACTCGGTGCGCTCGGCGGCGAGCCGCTCGGCCCGCTCCCGCTGGGTCTCCTCCCGTACGGGCATCAGCTCCTCGAGGCCCGTGAGCTGGTCCAGCGGGTCGTACTCCCGCTTCTTGCGGGGCCGGGCCGGGGCGCCGAGCAGGGTGTTCAGCTCGTCGAGGAGGGCGACGTCGTGGACGGAGAGGTCCCGGCGGCGCAGCGAACGCGCGAGCCGCCGCACCTCGCCCGGGTTGAGGATCCGCCGGGCCCAGCGCCCGAGCCGCCGCTCGTCGGCCATGGCGTCGAGGACCTGACGGGGCGCGAGCTCGGGCCACCAGGCGTCGAGGAAGGAGAGGAACGAGTCCTCGGTCGACACGTCCTCGTCGAAGGAGGAACGCAGCTCGGCGGCGAGCTCGGGGTCGCTGTGCCGGCCGGCGGCGCCGGACTTGGCGTACAGCGCGTCGAGGAGCAGCCGCCGGGCACGCGGCCGGAGCAGGTTGACGGGGGCGGTGCCGCCGAGGACGTTGTGGCGGATGCGGCGGAGTTCGTCGGCCTCCAGCTCGAGCCGCCGCCCGAAGGCGACGACGCGCAGGAGCTGCGGGGCGTCGGGGCTCTCCAGGGCACCCCGGGCGGCCTTCCGCAGCACGTGCACCATGCGGGAGGAGCCCTTGACGCGGGCGACGGCGGGCTCGTCGTAGGCGGTGGCCTCGGCGCCGTCGACGAGCGAGCCGACGGCGCGGATCGCGACCTGGCCCTCCTCGCCGAGGGAGGGCAGGACGCCCTCGGTGTACGAGACGAGGAGCGGGGTCGGGGAGACGATGAGGATGCCGCCCGCGTAGCGCCGCCGGTCCTGGTAGAGCAGATAGGCGGCGCGGTGCAGCGCGACGGCCGTCTTGCCGGTCCCCGGCCCGCCCTCGACGTACGTGACGGAGGCGGCGGGCGCGCGGATGACCAGGTCCTGCTCGGCCTGGATGCTGGACACGATGTCCCGCATGGTGTGGCTGCGGGCCTGGCCGAGGGCGGCCATCAGGGCGCCGTCGCCGATCACGGGCAGCTCGCGCCCGTCGAGGGTGGCGCGGAGCTCGGGACGCATGAGGTCGTCCTCGACGCCGAGGACCTGGCGGCCCTTGGAGCGGATGACGCGCCGGCGCACGACGCGGCCGGGGTCGACGGGGGTGGACCGGTAGAAGGGCGCGGCGGCGGGCGCGCGCCAGTCGATCACGAGGGGCGCGTAGTCGGAGTCGAGGACGCCGATCCGCCCGATGTGGAGGGTCTCGCCGATCTCGGCGGTGTTGTCGGGGCGTACGGCGTCCTCGGCGGGCTCGACGGAGGTGTAGGCGCCGTCGGGGCCCTTCTTCCCGTCCTTCCCGTACAGCAGATCGATCCGACCGAAGAGGAAGTCCTCGAACTCGTTGTTGAGCCGGTTGAGGTGGATGCCGGCCCGGAAGACCTGGGCGTCCCGCTCGGCGAGGGCGCCGGGCGTGCCGACCTGGCCCCGCTGGGCGGCGTCGTTCATCAGGAACTCCGCCTCGTGGATCTTCTCCTCCAGTCGGCGGTAGACCTGATCCAGATGTTCCTGCTCGACACCGATCTCACGGTCTCTGACCGTGTCCACGGCTTCCTGCGCGGCCACCTAAGGCCCCCTTCTCACGTGCACTGGGCAGCCGTCGAGCGTACGCCACGAGGGGGCACCGTGTCAGGCGCGGGCCGCAGGCCCACGGCGGGGGGCGGCGGGGTCAGCCGTCGTACTTCTGCTCCGGGGGTGCGTCCAGGGCCAGGCGGTACCCCCGTTTCACCACCGTCTGGATCAGGTTCGGCGTGCCGAGGGCCGTCCGGAGCCGGGCCATCGCCGTCTCCACGGCGTGTTCGTCGCGCCCCGAGCCCGGCAGCGCCCGGAGGAGGTCGGCGCGGGAGACGACCCAGCCGGGCCTGCGGGCCAGGAGGCCGAGGAGGGCCATCCCGGCGGGCGGGACGGGCCGCAGGGCGCCGTCGACGAGGACCGCGTGCCCGCGGATCTCGACGCGGTGGCCGGCGACGGGCAGGACCCGGGCGCGCCCGGGGAGCTCCCGGCAGAGGAGCTGGACGAGCGGCCCGAGCCGGAAGCGCTCGGGCTGGTACGTGTCGATGCCCTCCGCCTGGAGCGGCAGCGCCGTCACGGGCCCCACGCACACCGCGAGCACGTCGTGCCGGAGCGCGGCGACGAGTTCGTCCCGTACGCCCTTCTCCGCCGCCCGGGAGAACAGCGACACGGCGGCCGGCGCACTGGTGAAGGTCACCGCGTCGAGCCCGCGCGCGAGGACCGCGTCGAGGAGCCGGTCGAGCGGGCCGAGGTCCTCGGGCGGCATCCAGCGGTAGACGGGGACGCCGACGACCTCCGCCCCGCCCGCCGTCAAGGCCTCCACGAAGCCGGGGAGGGGCTCGCCGTGGAGCTGGACGGCGATGCGGCGGCCCTCGACGCCCTCCGCGAGGAGCCGGTCGAGGACCTCGGCCATGGACTCGGACGAGGGCGACCAGGACTCGGTGAGCCCGGCGGCCCGTACGGCCCCCTTGACCTTCGGGCCCCGGGCGAGGAGCTCGACGCCCCGCAGCACGTCGAGGAGCTCCTCCCCGCACCCCCACCCCTCGGCCGCCTCGACCCACCCCCGGAAGCCGATCGCCGTGGTGGCGACGACGACGTCCGGGGCGTGGCCGACGAGTTCCTTGGTGGCGGCGAGGAGTTCGGTGTCGTCGGCGAGCGGCACGATCCGCAGGGCGGGGCCGTGGACGACGGCGGCGCCGCGTCGGCGCAGCAGCGCGATCAGCTCGTCGGCGCGTCGTGCCGCGGTGACGCCGACCGTGAAGCCCGCGAGGGGGCCGTGTTCTTGCTCGTCCATGGGGCCCGAGCCTGACGGGGACGCGTGACGGTCCGGGTTCGCGCGTATTTCCTGGTCGTTACGGTCCGCGCCGGGCATCGGACATCACACCCGCGCGAATCCGGGCCGGGACTCCGGCTCCGTGACCGCTTCCACGACATCGGGAACGGTGACCGGCGCCCGAAGGTATACCGCCCAGGTGACCAGCATGCAGGCCGCGTAGAAGGCGAGGAAGGCGACGAAGGCTGCGGTGCCGGTGCCGGCGGTCTGGAAGGACTGGCGGAAGGCGAGGTTGATGCCGAGTCCGCCGAGCGCGCCGACGGCGCCGATGAGCCCCATGGAGGCCCCGGAGAGCCGCCGCCCGTAGGCCTCGGCGGGCTCGCCCACCAGCCCCTTGCGGTGCCCCTGGGCGAGGAAGATCGCCGGGATCATCTTGTACGTGGAGCCGTTGCCGAGGCCGCTGAGGACGAAGAGTCCGATGAAGCCGACGAGGAAGACGGAGAGGGACTCGACGACGGAGGCGTAGATGACGACGCCGGTCGCGGCGGCCATCGCGGCGAAGGTCCACAGGGTGATGCGGGCGCCGCCGTGCCGGTCGGCGAGGGAGCCGCCGAGGGGCCGGATGAGGGAGCCGAGGAGCGGGCCGATGAAGGTGAGGGACGCGGCCTGGAGCGGGGTGCGGCCGAACTGGGTCTGGAGGACGAGGCCGAAGGCGAAGCTGTAGCCGATGAAGGAACCGAAGGTGCCCACGTACAGGAAGGCCATGATCCAGGTGTGCCGGGCCCGTACGGCTTCCTTCGCGGCCCCGGTGTCGTTCTTCACGGGGGCGAGGTTGTCCATGAAGAGCGCGGCGCAGACGGCGGCGACGACGATGAGCGGCAGGTAGACGCCGAGCACGATCCTCGGGTGCATCGCGCCGGCGGTGCCGATGACGAGGAGGCCGACGAGCTGGACGACGGGGACGCCGATGTTGCCGCCGCCCGCGTTGAGGCCGAGCGCCCAGCCCTTCTTCCGGAGCGGGAAGAAGGCGTTGATGTTGGTCATCGAGGAGGCGAAGTTGCCGCCGCCGACGCCGGTGAGCGCGGCGACGAGGACGAAGGTGGTGTACGAGGTGCCGGGGTGCATCACCGCGAAGGCGAGGCCGGTGGGCAGCAGGAGCAGCAGGGCGCTGAGGATCGTCCAGTTGCGGCCGCCGAAGCGGGCGACGGCGAAGGTGTACGGGATGCGGATCAGCGCGCCGACGAAGGTGGCGGTGCCGATGAGGAAGAACTTGCCGGCCGGGTCGACCCCGTACTGCGGCCCCATGAAGAGCACCATGACCGACCAGAGGCTCCAGACGGAGAAGCCGATGTGCTCGGAGAGCACGGAGAAGGCCAGATTGCGCCGGGCGATCTTCTCCCCCTTCTCCCTCCAGAAGGTCTCGTCCTCCGGTTCCCAGCGTTCGATCCAGCGGCCACCCATCTCGCACCTCCACGGAGTCGGATCCCTGATGCGACCGACGCTAGGGAGGGCGCGTTTCAGGCCGGTGCCGTGAGGTGACGGTAACGGAACCTTGCTCTCACCCGGCGTACGACTCCCCTGTGAGCGCCCCCGTTCTACGCGGGCAGGCCGGGCTCCCCCTCGGGCAGCCAGGAGCCGGGCGGGCGCTCCAGCCAGCCCTCCCGGGCGCCCAGCTCCGCAGCGGCCCGGCGGAGGGCGTCCAGGCCGGGGTGGCGGAGTCCCTTGCGCCACACGAGGCTCACGGGCGAGAGGGGGACGGGGTCGACGAGCGGCCGGATCACACAGTCCGGCATGGGCGGGAAGTCGACGACGGCGAGGACCGGGTCGCGGTACTTGGCCATGAGCCGACGGAACTCCTCCTTGCCGACGGCGAGCGGCGCGGGCGGGGCGATCTCGATGCCCCGGCCGGCGAAGAGGCGGGCGGCGAGGTCGGTCCACTCGGGGGTGCGGTCGTTTCCGGCCCCGGCGTAGATCCGCTCTCCGGCGAGGCGGGCGAGCGGCACCTCGGGCAGGCCGGCGAGCGGGTGGTCCTCGGGGAGGATGACCGCCATCGGCTCGTACCGGACGAACTGGACGTCGAGCCGCGCCCGGAGGCGGGCGTCGAGTCCCCCGTACCGGCCGAAGGAGGTGTCGATCCGCCCGGCGAGGATCTCCTGCACGGCTCCGGTGAGTCCGCTCTCGTAGCGGGCCATCAGCTCCTGCTCCGGGGCGAGTTCGCGGGCCCGGCGCAGGACGTCCTCCGGGGCGAGGCCGGGGCTGTTGAGGTCGACGAGGAGCGGCCGGGGCGCGGCGCGGAAGGCGTCGTCCAGCTCGTCGTGGGCGGCCAACACCCGGCGGGCGTACGGGAGGAGGCGTTCGCCGTCGGGGGTGAGGGCGACCTGCCGGGTGGTCCGTACGAAGAGTTCGGCGCCCAACTCGCGTTCCAGGCGCCGGATGTCGCGACTGAGGGCCTGCTGGGCGACGAACAGCCGCCCGGCGGCGCGGGTGAAGTGCAGTTCTTCGGCGACGGCGGTGAAGGCGCGCAGCAGGCGGGGGTCGACGGACATCGCCGCATTCAACAACACAGGCGCGTGAATGGCCACCGAGAAGGTGTTGGACCGGCGGGGCCGCGCCGAAGGAGCCTTGATCCATGCCGCAACCGGACCTCACTCCCACCCCGGCGGGCCTCACCCTCACCCCGGCGGGCCCGGCCCTCGCCCCCCGCTACCGCGACGATCCCCGCGCCCTCCCCGCCAACCCCTACCTCCGCCTCTTCTCCCACCCCGGCACCCGCGCCTTCACCGCCGGGAACCTGATCGCCCGGCTGCCGATGGGCATGTTCGGCGTCAGCGCCGTGATCATGATCGCGGGGGCGTACGGCTCCTACGCCCTGGCCGGCGCGGTCACCGCCACCGGCCTCGCCGTCGGCTCCGTCACCGGACCGCTGATCGCCCGGCTCGTCGACCGGTACGGCCAGGCCAGGATCGCGGTCCCGGCCACCGCGTACGCGGTCCTGGGCCATCTGGTCCTGCTGCTCTGCGTCCACGAGAGGGCCCCGGTCTGGTCCCTCTTCCTCACCACGGCCGTCACCGCCACCACCCCGAACACGGGCGGCATGTCCCGGGCCCGCTGGGCACACCTCTTCCGGAACGACCCGGACGCGCTGCACACCGCGAACGCCTTCGAGCAGGCCGCCGACGAGCTCTGCTACATGATCGGCCCGGTGCTCGCCGCCGTCCTCTGCTCGGCGCTCTTCCCGGAGGCCGGCACGCTCACCGCGGGCCTCCTCTTCCTCTCCGGCGTCCTGGTCTTCGCCGCCCAGCGCTCCACCGAACCCCCGGTCGCCCCCCGCACCGCCGCGGGCTCCCCGCTGCGGGCCCCCGGCATGGCGCCGCTGCTCGCGGTCTTCCTCGCCACGGGGGCGGTCTTCGGCTCCATGGAGGTCGTGACCCTGGCGTACGTGGACGGGCCCGTCGCGGGACCGGTCCTCGCCCTCCAGGCCGCGGGCTCCTGCGCGGCGGGCCTCCTCTACGGCCACGCCCGCCGCACCGCCCGGCTGCGCACCTGCCTGGCCGCGATGACCGTCCTGATGGCGATGCCGCTGCTCGCCGCCTCGACCGGCTCCCTGCTCGCCCTGGCCGCCGGCCTCCTGGTGGCGGGCATGGCGACGGCCCCGACGATGGTGACGGGCATGGGCCTGATACAGCGCCTCACGCCCGCGTCCCAGCTCAACGAGGGCATGACCCTCGCCGTGACCGCCCTCCTGGCGGGCATCGCGACCGGCTCGGCGACCGGCGGCTGGGCCGCCGACCACGCCCCCTTCGCCGCCTTCGGCTTCCTGATCCCGGTGACGGCGGCGGCGGTGGCCCTGACCCTGTGCACGACGGCCCGCGTGGGTCGGGGCTCTCGCGTCCGGGCATGACGAAGGCCCGGTGGTCGAGGTGACCACCGGGCCTTTGCCCACATGGGATGAGTGGAGATGGCGGGAATCGAACCCGCGTCCAACGGTGCGGAATCAGGGCTTCTCCGTGTGCAGTCTGGTACGAGTTTCTCAGCCCTCCGGATCACCCAGACAAGTCCGGAACGGGCTCAGTCACTGTTTGATTTCCCTCCCACCCCCGTGACCGGGGCGAGAGGTTTAGATCCCTTAATGACGCCAGGATCCGGGTCGGGACCACCCCCGGGCTGACGCTCCTCACAGAGGCTTCTGTTCGTTACCTAAAATTAGGCAGCGAGGGCGAAGCGGGAGTTATCGCTCTTGGTGTTGGCGATTATTGGTTGCGACATATGGTTTACGAGATCATTGCCGCTTCCTCGACACGCTTCCCACTGCTTCGACATCCGCTGTCGAAACCGATCATCCCCATGTTGATTTTTCAAAACACACACCCTCTGTGGGGTGCAGGTCCCATCGTACGTGACCGACGGGGCCGGTTGCCAGCACATTAACGGCGGGAGGCACCAGGCGCTCCGGGCGCCTACGCGCTCTGCGCCGCCCGCTGCCGCCGCCGGGCCGCCGCGATCGCCCGGTTCGTCTCGCGCGTGTCCTGCTTCTCCCGCAGGGTCTGGCGCTTGTCGTACTCCTTCTTGCCCTTGGCCAGCGCGATCTCGCACTTCACCCGGCCGTTCAGGAAGTACAGCGAGAGGGGCACGATCGTGTGACCCGTCTCCTGCGACTTCGACTCCAGCTTGTCGATCTCGGCCCGGTGCAGCAGCAGCTTCCGCTTCCGCTTCGCGTGGTGGTTGGTCCAGCTGCCCTGCATGTACTCGGGCACGTGGATGTTGTGCAGCCACGCCTCGTGGCCGTCGATCTGGACGAAGCCGTCGACCAGCGAGGCCCGGCCCATGCGCAGCGACTTCACCTCGGTGCCCATGAGCACCACACCGCACTCGTAGGTGTCGATGATGTGGTAGTCGTGCCGCGCCTTCTTGTTCTGCGCGATGAGCTTGCGCTCAGGCGCCTTGTCCGATGCCTTCTTCGCAGGCTTGCCCTGCACGTTCACGAGTCCCTTTGCCATAGTGCGGCCATTTTCGCACTACGAGCCCCCTCCGAGGCCACTCAATACCGTTCTCGCCCGCTCCTCTGCCCGCTCCCCCGCCGCCAGGTCCGGCGTGATGCCGCGGCCGTCGACGGCGTGCCCGGCGGGGGTCCGGTAGTGGCCGACGGTCAGCTCGGCGACCGAGCCGTCGGGCAGGGCGCTCGGCATCTGGACCGAACCCTTCCCGAAGGTCCGCGAGCCGACGGTGACCGCCCGGCCCCGGTCCTGGAGGGCGCCCGTGAGCAGCTCGGCCGCGCTCATGGTGCCCCCGTCGATCAGCGCGACCAGCGGCCTTCCCGTGTCCCCGCCGCCCTCCGCGTACACGGCCCGCTGCTCGCCCTCCACGTCGTACGTGGCGACGAGCCCGCCGTCGAGGAAGGCGGAGGCGGCGACGGCGGCCTCGGCGACCAGGCCGCCGGAGTTGCCGCGCAGGTCGAGGAGGACCCCGGCGCCGGCCGGCGCGGTCCGCACCGCGTCCCGTACGCGCGCGCCCGCCCCCTTCGTGAAGGCGGCGACCCGGATCAGTACGGCCCCGTCGTCGAGGCGGCGGACGGTGACCGGGTCCGTCGCGACCCGGGCCCTGCGCAGGGTCTGCGTCCAGGCGGCGCGGCCGCGCTCGACCCGGAGGGCGACGGCCGAGCCGGGAACCCCGTCGCCGCGCAGCAGGGAGACCACCTCGGAGACGGAGAGCCCGTCGACCGGCCGCCCGTCGACGGAGAGGAGCCGGTCGCCGGTACGGAGCCCGGCCCTGTCGGCGGGGCCGCCGGACCGGACCCGGGTCACCCGGATCCCGCTCGCCCCGGTCCGGCCGGCGGAGAGCCCGACCCCGGTGTAGGCGCCGTCGAGGGCCTGCTCGAACTCGGCGTACTCCTTCTTGTCGTACACCGCGCCCCAGCGGTCGCCGCTGCGGCTGACGAACTCCTCGGCGGCCTGCTTGCCCGACTTCCCGTCGGCCATGGCCGCGGCGGCGGCCCGGCTGAGCGCGGCACCGTCGACGGTCCCGCCGTCCGGCACCCGGGCCGGCGCCGGCCGCTCCGCGCGCGCGGACTCCTGCCGTGGCAGCGAGCCGGTGGCCGCGGCGGTGGCGAGGACCCCGGTGAAGACCAACGTCAGAACGGCCCCGCGGACGACTCCGCGGGGCCGGATACAGAAGGGTGCGGGCCCGGCCGACATGGCGCCCACTCTAGGACAAGGCGATGGCGCCGCACGGGCTTTGCCCGTACGACGCCATCCGCCGTCAGAGGTGTCTTCTCACACCTTCAGGTACTTGCGCAGCGCGATGAAGGCGGCCACGGCGGGCATGAGCAGCCCGATGACGAGCACCAGCGGCAGCTTGGCGAGGACGGCGTCCCAGCCGATGAAGTTGACCAGCTGCATCTTCTCGGCGAGCGCGATGCCGTGGTCGATC
Organism: Streptomyces vietnamensis; assembly: GCF_000830005.1. Classification (NCBI taxonomy): domain Bacteria; kingdom Bacillati; phylum Actinomycetota; class Actinomycetes; order Kitasatosporales; family Streptomycetaceae; genus Streptomyces; species Streptomyces vietnamensis. The sequence continues at coordinate 3,286,094 of NZ_CP010407.1, forward strand.
AGGAAGTACCGGCCGACGAGCAGCAGCACACAGGCGACGCCGCCGCCGAGGAGTCCGGCGAACGCGGCCTCCATGATGAACGGCATCTGGATGTAGAAGCTGGACGCGCCGACGAGCCGCATGATGCCGGTCTCGCGGCGACGGCTGAAGGCCGAGACGCGGACGGTGTTGACGATCAGCATCAGCGCGATGATCAGCATCAGGCCCATGACGCCGAGGGCGGCGATGTTCATGCCGTTCATCAGGTCGAAGAGGTTCTGCAGGATGTTCCGCTGGTCCTGGACCGACTCGACGCCGTCGCGGCCGGCGAAGGCCGTGGCGACGACCTTGTACTTCTCCGGGTCCTTGAGCTTGACCCGGAACGACTCCTGCATCTGATCCGGCGTCACCACGGAGGCGATGGCGGTGTCGCCGTACTGCTCCTTGTAGTGCTTGAACGCCTGGTCGGCCGTCTCGTGCTGGACGGACTCGACGATGTCCATCTTCTTCAGATCGGCCTCGATCTGCTCCTTCTGCTGGCCGGTGACCGCACCCTTGGCGCACTTGGCGCCCGAGACCGCGTCCGCCTTGTTGCAGAGGAAGATGGAGACGTTGACCTTGTCGTACCAGTAGTCCTTCATCGTGCTGACCTGCTCGCGCATGAGCAGCGCACCGCCGAAGAGGGCGAGCGAGAGGGCCACGGAGACGATCACGGCGAAGGTCATCGTCAGGTTGCGGCGGAGACCGACGCCGATCTCCGAGAGCACGAACTGAGCGCGCATGGTGTTCTGGATCCCCCGCCGTCAGTGCTGGTAGCCGTAGACGCCGCGCGCCTGGTCGCGGACGAGGCGGCCCTTTTCGAGCTCGATGACGCGCTTGCGCATCTGGTCGACGATGTTCTGGTCGTGGGTCGCCATGACGACGGTGGTCCCTGTCCTGTTGATCCGGTCGAGCAGCTTCATGATGCCGACGGAGGTCTGCGGGTCGAGGTTGCCGGTGGGCTCGTCGGCGATCAGCAGCATCGGCCGGTTGACGAAGGCCCGCGCGATGGCGACGCGCTGCTGCTCACCGCCGGAGAGCTCGCCCGGCATCCGGTCCTCCTTGCCGCCGAGTCCGACCAGGTCGAGCACCTGCGGCACGGCCTTGCGGATCTCGCCGCGCGGCTTGCCGATGACCTCCTGCGCGAAGGCCACGTTCTCGGCGACGGTCTTGTTGGGCAGCAGGCGGAAGTCCTGGAAGACGGTGCCCAGCTGGCGCCGCATCTGCGGCACCTTCCAGTTGGAGAGCCGGGCCAGGTCCTTGCCGAGGACGTGCACCTGGCCCTGGCTGGCACGCTCCTCGCGCAGGAGCAGTCGCAGGAAAGTCGACTTTCCGGAGCCGGAGGAACCGACGAGGAAGACGAACTCCCCCTTCTCGATCTCCAGGGAGACATCCCGGAGCGCGGGGCGGCTCTGCTTCGGATAGGACTTGGAGACGTTGTCGAATCGGATCACGGATGCACCACGGTCGGCCGGGAGTAGGTGTGCGTGACCTTACGCGACCGGGGATGGCCCGCGCAGTCGCGGTCCTGGCTTGCGCCGTTTATCCTTTTCGCCCCTCCGGGCGGAAGGTGGGCAATCGGGCGGGGCGCGCCGAAACGCCGCGGAGCTGGCAGAGTGGTAGGGGGAACGTCCGGAGCTCACCGGACGTTGTCCTGGTGTGTACCCCAGTGCGGGAGGAGGAGAGCGCATGACCTACGACCGACTGGTCTGCGCCAACTGCGCGGCCCCGGTCGCCGAAGGTCGCTGCCCCGTCTGCCGCGCGAACCGGGAGCGCCTGACCCCTCAGGGGCTGTCCCCCGCGATGCTGCTGACGCTGGCGATCGCGCTGCTTGCGGCGATCGCGCTGCTCGCGGCGGTCCAGGCGGCCTGATCGAGGGCGTACGGAGCCCACACGAGCCGAAACCATGCGAAAGGGCCGGGGAGCGAACCCCCCGGCCCTTCGTCATGCGTCTACACGTCTGCGCGGGTGCGTCAGACGGCGGCGCGACCACCGCCGACGAGACGCGGCAGCATGCGGAAGCCGATGCCGCCGGCGATCATGGTCGCGGCGCCGATGACCAGGAACGAGGTCTCGGCCGCACCGGTCTCGGCGAGCTCCTCCTTCGCCTCACCCTGCTGCACCGGCTGCGAGCCGCCCTGGTTGGGGTCGGCGTTGTTCGGGGTGTCCACGCACTCGGCGCCGTCGAGGTCGACGGTGCAGGTGCCGGCGCCACCGTCGGTGGAGGAACCGCCGGTGGTGGTGGAGCCGCCGGTGGTCGAGGAACCACCGCTGGTGGAGGAACCGCCGGTGGCGGAGGTGCCGCCGGTGCCGTTCGAACCGGAACCGTTCGAGCCGGAACCGTTGGAGCCCGAGCCGTTGGAGCCGGAGCCGTTCCCGTTGGAGCCGTTCGAGCCGGAGCCGTTCGACGAGTTGCCGCCGTCGGAGGAGTTGCCACCGTCCGACGCGTTGCCGCCGTCGCTGTTGCCACCGTCGGCGGCCGCACCGCCATCGGCGGCCGCGCCACCATCGGCAGCGGCGCCACCGTCGGCAGCCGCACCACCGTCAGCGGCCGCACCGCCGTCAGCAGCGGCACCACCATCGGCAGCCGCACCACCATCGGCAGCGGCGCCACCGTCGGCAGCCGCACCACCGTCAGCGGCCGCACCGCCATCGGCAGCCGCGCCACCATCGGCGGCAGCGCCACCGTCAGCGGCAGCGCCACCGTCGGCAGCAGCGCCACCGGCGATCCCGCCGAGGCTCGTGTTGCCGGTGTCCTCTTCCTCGCCGCCCAGGGTGACCTGGACCCCGAGGCCCGCGTCCTGCTCTGTTCCGAACCCGCCGACGGCCTGCGCGGCACCGGCCGCCGTCAGGGACGCGCCGGCGATGATCACGGCACTGGCCGCGACCCGCACCAAGCGGACTCGCGTCTTGTTGGTCATCTGGCTGCTACCCCCAGTAGCTCATCTCGTCATGGGGCAGCGCTCGGGGCCCCGCGCAGCAGGGGCGTGTCACGACTGGACCGGCCCCCGTTCACACGCGTCCCAGGAAAGCGCATGCCAGTACGCCACCCTTCCGAGTTTCCGATGAAGCGTCAAGGTCGTTGCGCGTGCGATGCCCGAAAGATCACCAGCTGACCGACATGCGACGATGCAACTGTGACGTAAACCCGGAACTCCGGGCCCGGCAACGGCAGTTCCCTTGTCGACAAAGCGCCTCGATGGCCTCGCTTCCGCTTGCGTCAGCGAATACGCGGGAGGCCGCGGAACGGCCCCGGGCCCCGCACCGAGAGGTGCGGGGCCCGGGGCTCGTACGACCGAGTACGACCGAGGGGACTACTTGTCCTGCTGCTTGCGCCAGCGGATGCCCGCCTCCAGGAAGCCGTCGATCTCGCCGTCCAGGACGGACTGCGGGTTGCCGACCTCGAACTCCGTACGGAGGTCCTTGACCATCTGGTACGGGTGGAGCACGTACGAACGCATCTGGTTGCCCCAGGAGCTGCCGCTGTCCTTGAGGGCGTCCATCTTGGCCCGCTCCTCCTGGCGCTGGCGCTCCAGGAGCTTGGCCTGGAGGACGTTCATGGCGCTCGCCTTGTTCTGGATCTGGGAGCGCTCGTTCTGGCAGGAGACGACGATGCCGGTCGGGAGGTGCGTGATGCGCACGGCCGAGTCGGTCGTGTTGACGCCCTGGCCGCCGGGGCCGGAGGCGCGGTACACGTCGACGCGCAGGTCCGACTCCTCGATCTCGACGTGGTCCGAGGACTCGACGACGGGGAGGATCTCGACGCCGGCGAAGGAGGTCTGGCGGCGGCCCTGGTTGTCGAAGGGCGAGATGCGGACGAGCCGGTGGGTGCCCTGCTCGACGGAGAGCGTGCCGTAGGCGTACGGGGCCTTCACGACGAAGGTGGTGGACTTGATGCCCGCCTCTTCCGCGTACGAGGTCTCGTAGATCTCCGTCGGGTAGCCGTGGCGCTCCGCCCAGCGCAGGTACATGCGCTGGAGCCGCTCGGCGAAGTCGGAGGCGTCGACGCCGCCGGCCTCGGCGCGGATGTTGACCAGGGCCTCGCGCTCGTCGTACTCGCCGGAGAGGAGGGTGCGGACCTCCATCTCGTCGAGGGCCTTGCGGACGGAGGTCAGCTCCGCCTCGGCCTCGGCGAGGGTGTCCGGGTCGTCCATCTCCTCGGCGAGCTCGAAGAGCACCGCGAGGTCGTCGATCCGGCCGCGCAGGGTCTCGGCCTTGCGGACCTCGGCCTGGAGGTGCGAAAGCTTGCTCGTGATCTTCTGCGCCGCCTCCGGGTCGTCCCACAGGGACGGGGCCGCGGCCTGCTCTTCGAGCACGGCGATGTCGGCCCTCAGCTTCTCGAGGTCCAGGACGGCCTCGATCGACCCCATGGTCGAGGAGAGGGACTTCAGCTCTTCGGATACATCGACGACTGCCACGCGTCCAGCGTAACGGCTCGCCGCCGGTCCTACGGCAGTGAGGACTGCTTGGAGTCCTGCGGCGGGGTCTCCGCGTCCCCCGAGGCCGCCAGATAGCCGCCCGCGCCGAGCGCGCCGGCGATGACGACCGCCGCGACGGTGAGGGTGATGCGGCGCTTGCGGACCGCCTTGTGGCGGGCCGAGCCGGGGCGGCGGGCACCGGCGGGGCGCGGGGCGCGGGCGGTGCCGAGGGGGCCGCCGGAGAGCTCGTCGGGGGCCGGGACCCGCATGGAGGTGTGGGTGTCGCGGTTGGAGTCGGCGGAGGCTCCGGGGACGAGCGGGACGGCGGCGCGGCGCGGCGCGGACTCGCCCGTGCCCGTACCGGTGGCGTACGCGTCCTCCTCGTACGCCTCCGGGGCCGGCTCCGCGCCGGGCTCGTCGACGTCAAGCGGCGGGATGCCCTTGAGCAGCGGCAGGACGTCCTTCAGGCGGGCGGCGAGCTCGGAGGCGCGCAGCCGGGAGGCGGGGGCCTTGGCGAGGCACTGGACGATCAGCTGCCACAGCTCCTCGGGGATGCCGGGCAGCGGGACGACGGTCTCGGTGACGTGGCGGCGCAGGACGGCGCCGGGGTGGCCGCCGCCGAACGGGGTGAAGCCGGCGAGCAGCTCGTACAGGACGGTCGCGAGGGCGTAGATGTCGACGGCGGCGCGCGGCGGGAGGCCCTCGACGATCTCGGGGGCGAGGTAGTCGGGGGTGCCGATGATCCGGGTGGCCTTGGTGCGGCCGGGGGTGTCGATCAGCTTGGCGACGCCGAAGTCGGTGAGGAGGGCGGGGTGGGCGCCGCCGGGGCCGAGGGGGCCCTCCATGTCGAGCAGGATGTTCTCGGGCTTGACGTCCCGGTGGACGACCCCGGCGGCGTGCGCGGCGGCGAGGGCCTCGGCGACGTCCTTGACGATCGCGACGGCGGCCTCGGGCGCGAGGCGCCGCTCCCGGTCGAGCCGGGTGCGCAGGTCGGTGCCGCGGACGAGGTCCATGACGAGGGCGAGGTCCGTGCCGTCGACGACGAGGTCGCGGACCTTGACCACGCGGGGGTGGTCGAGGCCGAGGAGCGCGGTCCGCTCCTGCACGAAGCGGCCGACGAGCTCCTGGTCGGACGCCAGGTCCTCGCGCAGCAGTTTGACGGCGACGGGCCCTTCGGGTCCCTCGCCGAGCCACACCGTTCCGGCGCTGCCCCGCCCGAGGATCTGGTGGGCGGTGTAGCGGCTGCCGATGTTCCGTGCCAAGACTGCTCCCTCAGCGGCTGCGGTTCTCGACAAAGCTACGCGTCCACGGCCGCCGGTCTCGACCTCCGAGGGGAAATCACCCCTCGGAAGTCGACAAATCGACAGCGTTACTGCCCCGTACCGCCGGTAGCACCCCCGGAACCGGTGGCCTCGCCGATCGAGGAGATCCAGTCGGTGACCGCCGAGATGCCGTCGCCGATGGCCTGCCAGTAGCTCTTGCCCTGGGCGACCCAGTCCTGCAGCGGGGTGAGCTCCCAGATGAGCCAGCCGCCGATCACGAACAGGACGATCATGATCAGGCAGCCCTTGAGGCAGCCGAGACCGGGGATGCGGACCGGGTTCGCGCTGCGCTGGCGCGGCGGGCGCGGCTCGCGCGGCGCCGGGGCCTGGGGCGGCGGCTGCGGCGGCTGGTACTGCTGCTGGGGCGGAGCCGGGGCGTACTGCTGCGGGGGCGGCGGGGGCGCGTACTGCTGCGGCTGCTGGTACGGCTGGGGCTGCGGCGGCCGCTGAGGGGCCCGCTGCTGCTGGTACGGCTGCTGCCCGTGCTGCTGGCCGTACGGGCCGGGCCGGGCGTCCTGCGGCGGCTGCTGCGGCCGGCGCTGCGGGCGGCGGCGCAGCGGGTCCTCGCTCGGGTCCAGGTACTGCACCTGGGTCTGCTCGTTCCGGTCGCGGACCTGCCGCAGCTGGCTCTGCCAGGGGTGCGGGTCCTCGGACTGACCGGACTGGGGGGGCTGCGGCGGCACGGGGGGCATGACGGCCGTCGGGTCGGCGGCGCCCGCCGGGCCGCTGGTCGGCATGACGCTGGTCGCGGCGGCGGGGTCGTACTGCGGGGGCATCCCGGCGGCGGCCGCCGCTCCGGCGGCGCCGGTGGGCAGCACCTGGGTCGGGTCGGCGGCGCCCGGGGTCTGCGCCTCGGGGGTCCCCGGGACCGGCGCGGGCGCCGGGTCGGGGGCGAGGAGCGCCCCGACGCCCTCCGCGGCCTCGATCTGGGCGGGGGTGGCGTGGACGCCGATGCCGGCGGCGACCGCGCGCAGGCCCCGGGCGAGGTTCACGGCGCTCGGCCGCTGGTCCGGGTTCTTGCTGAGGCAGCGCTCTATGACCGTCCACAGCGGTCCGGGCACGGTCGAGGGGCGGCGCGGCTCCTCGCTGAGGTGCCGGTGGAGGACCTCCAGGGCGGTGCCGCCCGCGAACGGAGGCCGGCCGGTGACCAGCTCGTAGAGGAGGATGCCCGCGCCGTAGATGTCGACGGCGGAGGTCTGCGGGCGGCCCTCGGCGGACTCGGGCGCCACGTACGCGGGCGTGCCGACGAACTCGTGGGTGCGGGTCAGGCCCGGGGAGTCCGCGAGGCGCGCGATGCCGAAGTCGGTCAGCATCGGGTGCATCTGGCCGCCCTGCTCGGCGAGCAGGACGTTGGCCGGCTTGAGGTCGCGGTGGACGACGCCGTCGGCGTGGCTGGCGGCGAGCGCGTCGGCGATCTGGGCCGTGAGGAGGGCGGCGGCGACCGGGGTGAGCGGGCCGCTCTCCCGGATGTACCGGTGCAGGTCGGGGCCCTCGACGAGGTCCATGACGAGCGCGAGGACGTCGCCCTCGACGACCAGGTCGCGGGTGCGCACGATGTTCGGGTGGGTGAGCCGGAGCAGCACGGACCGCTCGCGCAGGAAGCGCATCACGATGTCCGCGTCGTTGGCCAGCTCCTCCTTGAGGACCTTGATCGCGACGGTCTCGCCGGGCTCGCCGGGCACGGCCGCCTCGGCGCCCGCCGTCTCCCGCTGGCGGGCTCGCCAGACGGTGCCCGTGGCGCCGCGGCCGAGCGGCTCCTCGAGCAGGTACTTGCTGCCGATAGGCCGCACGTCACGCGCTCCCTGCTGATCGTGGTCCTGGGGTGGTTCCTTGAGGTGTCCCCGGGGTCCTTGTCCTCTGTTGTGACCCGTCCGGGTGTCCGACCCACTTTAGTGCCGCCGAACGGGTCACAGGCCGGTCGTCCACAGGCCGGTTCCGATGTCGTGTTCGAGCCCCGCCGGGGGCGGTCCCGGAGGGCCGGAGCCAACGGAACCTGTTCCCCGCTTGTGCCGAACTTGTCCGGAAGAAGACGCTCCACGGAAGGAGACGGTTGCCACGCATGCTCCGAAGGCATGCCCAACCAGGCTATTTCTCGTCCACGGCCGACCATTCAAGATCACTTATGGCCGACCCGCGGGCGTGTTGTCGGTGGCAGGTGCGAGGATGCCTGCAGCACGTCGCGACGACGGGGTCGGGAGCCCCCGCGCCGTGCCGACCTGTACCGGGCGACGCGTCCGTGCCGGGTGGGGGGAGACACAGGGCGGTTCCCCCCTGCCGGGCCGGCTCTCGCAGAAGGGACCGCTGACGGCGATGCAGATCCGGCTGACCGTCCTCGCGCCGTACGCCGGCCACGGCACCGGGCGCGCCTGCGACGTGCTCGTCACGGCCCCCGCCGGGACGGCCCTCGCCGCCGTGGCCTCGAACCTCGCCGCCGCCGTCACCGGCCCCGACACCTCCTCCTCGGGCACGACCGTGCTCTACGCGGGCGCGGAGCGGCTCGACGGCCGGCGCTGCGTGCTCGGCGAGCCCCCGCTGGTCGACGGCGCGGTCCTCTCCCTCCAGGTCCCCGGACCGGACGACCGGGCCGACGGGACGGCCTCCGCCCGGCTGCACGTGGTGGCGGGCCCGGACGCGGGCGGGGTGCACCTGCTGCACGGCGGAGCGATCAGAATCGGCCGTTCCGTCGACGCCGACGTGCCCCTCGACGACCCGGACGTCTCCCGCTCCCACTGCACGGTGACCGTCGCCGAGGACGGCCGGGTCACGGTCGCCGACCGCGGCTCGACGAACGGCACGACGCTCGACGGCGTGCCCGTCGGCGACCGCCCGGTCCCGCTCCGCCCGGGCGCGCTGCTGCGCCTCGGCGAGTCCGCCCTCCGTCTGACGGGCGCCGGCGGTACGGACGCACTGGCGACCGCACCGGACGGCGAGGGCCACCTGCGCGTCGCCCACGCGACGGACCTGCCGGACCGTACGGGCCCCTCCGACGACAGCACCCACGGCGGGGCGCGCGGCATCGCGTACGGCGAGGTCTACGACGGGGGCCACGCGCACGCGGGGGACACGCACGACGGACACGGCGGGGCGGAGCCGCACGGCAGGACCCGGCAGACCGACCCGCCCCAGGAGCGGGGAGCCGCACCCGCGCCTCCCGTCAAGCGCGGGCTCGGCGCCTGGGCCCGGCGCCTGGCGGGCGGCCGCGAGGAGCTTCCGGCCCCCGCCGCGGGCCCCCACGCCTCCACGGACACGCACGCGGGCACCCGGCCCGGCGCCGACGCCCGGGACGGCGCCCCCGGTCCCGTACCGGTCGCCGACACCTGGCCCGACCCGGCCACCGTCCTTCTCACCGCCCTCGGCCCCGGCCCCCGCCTCTGGGAGCGGGCCCAGGACCACCCCGAGTCCCTGGTCGTCCGGCTCGGCACGACGGACCGCGCCGAGCTCTCCGGCGTACCGGTCACCGTCGGCCTGCGCGAGGCCGGCTCCCTCGGCCTGGCGGGCCCCGGCGACCGGCTCACCGGGCTCGCGCGCTCGGTCGTGGCCCAGCTCGCCGCCCTGCACTCCCCCTCCGACCTGGAGATCGTGCTCATCAGCGCCGACCGGAACCGGCCCCTGGAGGAGCGGCGCCGCTCCTGGGGCTGGCTCGGCTGGCTCCCGCACGTCCGCCCGGCCCACGGCCAGGACTGCCGGCTGCTCCTGGCGTACGACCGCGAGCAGGCCCAGGCCCGCACGACCGAGCTGACCCGGCGGCTCGACGACGGCCCGCTCGGCCCCGGCTGGCCCAGCGCCGACCGCGCGTCCGTCGCCGAGGCAGCGGCCCGCCACGACGGCCCGACGACGGTCGTGATCGTGGACGGCGACCCGGGCTCCGCGGCCCTGCGCGAGACGGTCGCGCGCCTCGCGGGCGTGGGCGCGGCGGCCGGCATCCACCTCCTGTGCCTGGCCGAGGCCCCCTCGGCCACCCCGGACTCGCCGGTGGCCGCCACGTACGAGGCCGCGTGCGCCGCGTCCCTCGCCTTCCGCGAGTGCGGGGCCGCCGCGCTCCTCAGCGGCGACGTGGCGACGGCGCTGCGGCTGCTCCGTACGTCCGGCGGGCGGCTCGCGGGCCACGGCACGGTCGGCGTGGTGGACGCGGTGTCCGTCGCCTGGGCCGAGCGGTTCGGCCGGGCCCTCGCCCCGCTGCGCCCCGAGACGGCGGCGGCGCCGGGCGCCCGGGCCGCCGCGCTGCCCCCGTCGTCCCGCCTGCTCGACGAGCTCGGGCTGGCCCGGGCCACCCCCGCCTCCCTGATGGCCCGCTGGGCCTCCGCCGGGGACGGCACGGCGGTCCTGGGCGCGGGCCCGCGCGGCCCCCTGTCCGTGGACCTCACGGCGGAGGGCCCGCACCTGCTGATCGAGGGCCCGGCGGGCAGCGGGCGCACCGAACTGCTCCGCTCGATCGCCGCCTCCCTCGCGGCGGGCGGACGCCCGGACCGGCTCGGCCTGCTCCTCGTGGACGGCGCGGGCGGCGAGCGCGGCGAGGGCCTCGCGGTCTGTACGGAGCTGCCGCACGTCACCGAGCACCTGGTGGCCTCGGACCCGGTACGGATGCGGGAGTTCGCGCAGGCGCTCGGCGCCGAGCTGAAGCGCAGGGCGGAGCTCCTGGGCGACGGCCACTTCGCCGACCGCCGCGGAGCGGCGCGCGCCGCCGACCGGCTGATCGGGCAGCGCGGCCCGAGCGCGGCGGAGTCCGTGCCCCAGGGCGCCCGCGCGACCGTCCGCGTCCCGGACACCGCCGACCTCACGGACCGCCCGAGCGGCCGCACGCTCCGCACGGGCGACGGCACGATCGGCGCGCTCCCGAGCGGCCGCGGCGGCCGGGCCCCGTACCCGGGCGCGGAGGACGTGCCGGGCCGCACCAGCGGCCGGGTCCCGTACCCCGGTACGGGAGACCTCGGCGGCCGCCCGAGCGGCCGCACCCTCCGCACCGGCGACGGAGACCTCACGGACCACCCGAGCGGGCGGGTCCCGCGCACGGGCGCGGACGAGGCGCCGACCCGATCGAACGGGCGCGTGCCGTACCCGGGCGCGGACGACGTGACCGGCCGGGTCGGCGGGCGCGGGTCGTACCCGGGTGCGGACGACGTCACCGGCCGATCCAGCGGGCGCGTCCCGTACCCGAGCGCCGAGGACGCCTCCGGCCACGTGGCCCACCCCGGTGCCGACGATGTGACGGGCCGCAGCAGCGGCCGTGTCCCGCACCCCGAGGCCGGTGATCTCGCCGAGCGCCCGAGCGGACGGGTCCCCCGTTCCGGTGATCTCACGGACCGCCCCAGCGGGCGCGTCCCCCGTGCCGGGGACGGATCGCTCGACGAGCGGGCCGGCGCGCGGGCGCGGTCCGGCGGGGACGCCTTCCTGGCCGACACGCCCAGCGGGCGGCTGCCGCGGCGGGACGGCGGGGCACTCGACGACCGCCCGAGCAGCCGAACGCTCCGCACCGGCGACGGCGACTTCTCGGACCACCCCAGTGGCCGAGTCCCGCGCGCGGCGGCGGACGACGTCCCGAGCCGGGCGAGCGGGCGCATCCCGTACCCGGGCGCGGACGACGTCACCGGCCGGGCCGGCCGCATGCCCCACCCCGGCGCGGACGACGTGACGGGCCGGGCGAGCGGGCGCGTCCCGTACCCCGGCAGCGACGACGTGACGGGCCGGTCCAGCGGCCGCGTCCCCCACCCCGCCTCCGAGGACGCCGCTGGGCGGATCCCGCGGCCCGCCTCCGGGGAGCAGGCTTCCGCGCGGGTGGCGGGGGGCGGGCAGCTGCCGCGGCTCGTCGTGCTCGTCGACGACTTCGACGCCCTGGTCTCCCCCGCGCTCGGCGCCCCCGGCCGGCCGGCCGCCGGGTCCGTCGTACGGGCCCTGGAGGCCGTCGCGCGGCACGGTGAGCGGCTCGGGGTGCACCTCGTCGCGACCTCGGCGCGCCCGGACCGGACCGCCGACACGGAGCTGGCCCACGGGGCCCGGCTGCGGATCGTGCTGGACGCGCCCCCGGTGGCGCCGGGTCCGGACGTGCCGGCGGCAGGCCGGGGCCGCCTCGGGCATCCGGACGGCCGGGTCACCCCCTTCCAGGCGGGCCGCGTCACGGGCCGGATCCCCCGGACGGCGACGCTCCGCCCGACGGTCGTCCCGCTGGAGTGGGAGCGGATGGGTGATCCGCCCACCCGCCGCCCGGTCCGTGAGCTGGGCAACGGCCCGACGGACCTGGCCCTCCTGGCGAGCGCGCTCGACCGCGCGGCACGCTCGGTCGAGGCGACGCCCATACCCCCGCTCGCCCCCGCCACGCACGGCTGACGGCACGTCACGAGGGCGTCACGATCGCCCTCGTGACACGGAAGGCGGTATTGCGGGGCTCCGCGGCCCGGCGTAGACCTGTCGGACGGACAGCGAAGCGCACGGGAGAGACGGGGCAGCGATGCGTACAACTCTTCGTCCACACAAGGCCCGCAAGGCCCGCAAGGCACCCAAGGCCTTAGCCACGGCGGCGGCGACGGCAACCGTCCTCGCCCTCACCCTCGCGGGCTGCGGCGACGGATCCGCGAAGGACCCGCAGCCCGCGCCCGACCGCGAGCTCTCCCTCAAGGGCGAGAAGATCGAGGTCGCCGCCGTGTGGACGGGCCCCGAGCAGGAGAACTTCACCAAGGTCCTGAAGGAGTTCGAGAAGCGCACCGGCGCGACCGTCACCTTCGTGCCCGCGCAGGACCCGATCGTGAACTTCCTCGGTACGAAGATCGCCGGCGGTTCCCCGCCCGACGTGGCGATGCTCCCGCAGGTGGGCGCGATCCAGCAGGCCGCCGCCCAGAAGTGGCTGAAGCCGGTCGGCCCGGAGGCCAAGGCCGCGCTGGCGGCGAACTACTCGCGCGGCTGGCAGGAGCTCGGCGCGGTGGGCGGCACCCAGTACGGGGTCTACTTCAAGGCCGCCAACAAGTCCCTGGTCTGGTACAACACCGCCGTCTTCGAGAACGCGGGCGCCTCCGAGCCGAAGACGTGGAAGGAGTTCCTCGCCACCGCCGAGACGATCTCGGCCTCCGGCGTGACCCCGGTGTCGGTCGGCGGCGCGGACGGCTGGACCCTCACCGACTGGTTCGAGAACGTCTACCTGTCCCAGGCCGGCCCGGCCAAGTACGACCAGCTGGCGAAGCACTCCATCAAGTGGACGGACCCGTCCGTGGCCGCCGCCCTGAAGACCCTCGCCGAGCTCTTCGGGAAGCCGGCGCTGATCGCGGGCGGGGCGTCCGGCGCGCTGCAGACGGAGTACCCGGCCTCGGTCACGCAGACCTTCACGGGCGGCGACCAGCCCAAGGGGGCGATGGTCTTCGAGGGCGACTTCGCCGCCGTCAACATCGCCCAGACGAAGGCGGAGATCGGGAAGGACGCGAAGGTCTTCCCCTTCCCGAAGGTCGGCGACGGCGGCACCTCCCCCGTGGTGACGGCCGGCGACGCGGCCGTGGCCCTGAAGGACACCAAGGGCGCGCAGGCGCTGCTCGCCTTCCTCGCCTCCCCGGACGCGGCGAAGATCTGGGCGGCCGAGGGCGGGTTCCTCTCCCCCAACAAGAACCTGGACCCGGCGGCGTACCCGAACGACGTCCAGCGCGAGATCGCCAAGGCGCTCATCGGCGCCGGTGACGACTTCCGCTTCGACATGTCGGACCAGATGCCGCAGTCCTTCGGCGGGACGCCGGGCAAGGGCGAGTGGAAGACGCTCCAGGACTTCCTGAAGAACCCGAAGGACATCGCGGGGACGCAGGCGCGCCTGGAGGCGGACGCGGCGAAGGCGTACAAGGGCTGAGGGGCCGGCCGTGTCCCGGATCCCCGGCAGGAGCAGGGTCGTGGCGGCGGGTTTCCTGCTGCCCGCCCTGCTCCTCCTCGGCGCGCTCGTCGTCTACCCGATCGGGTACTCCGTCCGCCGTTCGCTCTTCGACCGCTCGGACGCGTCCTTCGTCGGCCTGGACAACTACCTCGCCCTCGTCACCGACGACTCGCTCCGCACCGCCGTACGGAACAACCTGATCTGGCTGGTGGTGGCCCCGGCGGTCGCCACCGCGCTCGGTCTGGTCTTCGCGGTGCTCACCGAACGCGTGCGCTGGGGCACGGCGTTCAAGCTGGTCGTCTTCATGCCGATGGCGATCTCGATGCTCGCCGCCGGGATCATCTTCCGGCTCGTCTACGAGCAGGACCCGGACCGCGGGGTCGCCAACGCCGTCTGGGTCGGGGTCCACGACACCTTCGCCGAGTCCTCCGGCTTCCCGCGGGCCCGACCGCTGCCCGTGCACCCGCTGAAGGCCGCGGGCGGCGGCGCGTTCGTCACGAAGGAGCCGGTACGGGCCGGCGTGCCCGTGCTCCTCCCGCTGGTCGGGGTGGCTCCGGCGCAGATGCCCCAGGACGCGCGCCCCGCCCGCACGCCCCACGCCACCGGCACAGGCACAGGCACCGGCACAGGCACAGGCACCGGCGCCGGTGCCGGCACCGGCGCCGGCACCGGCGCGGACATCACCGGCACGGCCTGGCTGGACTTCACCCGGGGCGGCGGCGGGAAGCCGAACGTGGTCGACCCGAAGGAGCTGGGCCTGAAGGGGCTGCGGATCGAGGCCGTACGGGACGGAAAGGTCGTCGCCACGGCCACGGCGGCGGCCGACGGCAGCTTCAGCCTGCCCGCCGACCGCGCCGACGGAGCCGTACTGCGTCTGCCCGCGAGCAACTTCCGGGAGCAGTACGACGGCGTGGAGTGGCTGGGCCCCTCGCTCGTCACCCCGGCCGTCATCGGGGCGTACGTGTGGATGTGGGCCGGGTTCGCGATGGTCCTGATCGGCGCCGGGCTCGCGGCCGTACCGCGCGAACTCCTGGAGGCGGCGCGGGTGGACGGGGCGAACGAGTGGCAGGTGTTCCGGCGGATCACGGTGCCGCTCCTGGCGCCGGTCCTCGTGGTCGTCCTCGTCACGCTGATGATCAACGTGCTCAAGGTCTTCGACCTGGTCTTCGTCATCGCGCCGGGCTCCGCGCAGGACGACGCGAACGTGCTCGCGCTCCAGCTGTACCGCTCGTCCTTCGGCACGGACGCGGACCTCGGGGTCGGCTCGGCCATCGCGGTCGTCCTGCTCCTTCTCGTGCTGCCGGTGATGGTGGTCAACATCCGCCGCATCCGAAGGGAGTCCCGCCGGTGAAGAGCTTCGCGGCAAAGGCCTCGGCGCGTGCGGCAGGCGGTGCCGTCCGGGTCTTCCTCCTCCTCGCCGGCCTGTTCTGGCTGCTGCCGACGGTCGGGCTGCTGCTCTCCTCGCTCCGCTCGCCCTCCGACATCGCGGCGAGCGGCTGGTGGGAGGTGTTCGCGGCCCCGGCCCGGCTGACCACCGAGAACTACGCCAGTCTCCTGGCGAACGACACGATCACCGACTCGCTCCTCTCCACCGTCCTGATCACCGTCCCGGCCACCCTCCTCGTCCTCCTCATCGGCTCGCTCGCCGGTTACGCCTTCGCGTGGCTGGAGTTCCCGGGCCGGGACTGGTGGTTCCTGGGCGTGGTCGCGCTCCTCGTGGTCCCGGTGCAGGTGGCGCTGGTCCCGGTGTCGAAGCTGTTCGGCGCGGTGGGGCTCTTCGAGACGACCCTCGGGGTGGTCCTCTTCCACACGGCGTTCGGGCTGCCGTTCGCGATCTTCCTGCTGCGGAACTTCTTCGCGGAGATCCCGCGCGAGCTCCTGGAGGCGGCGCGGCTCGACGGGGCGGGCGAGATCCGGCTCTTCACCCGGGTGGTGCTGCCGCTCGGGGGTGCGGCGATCGCCTCGCTCGGGATCTTCCAGTTCCTGTGGGTGTGGAACGACATGCTGATCGCGCTGATCTTCGCGGATTCGCAGTCGCCGCCGATCACGGTGGCGCTCCAGCAGCAGGTGCGCCAGTTCGGCAACAACGTGGACGTGCTCGCGCCGGGGGCGTTCGTGTCGATGGTGGTGCCGCTGGTGGTGTTCTTCGCGTTCCAGCGGCAGTTCGCGTCCGGGGTGATGGCGGGCGCGGTGAAGTAGGGGCTGCTACCCGCGCGGCGAAGCAGGAGCTGTTGCGCGCGCGGCGAAGCAGGACCTGTTGCGCGCGGAGGGCGCCGGGCAGCGGGCGAGGGGGAGCAACCCCGCGGGGTCACGCCTTGAGCGCCGCGACCGCCGCGCGCGCGAGCTCGTCCACGTACCCCTTCGGCAGGGGCGTACGGACGACGACGAGGCGCCAGTAGAGCGGGCCGACGGCCAGGTCGAGGGCCTTGCCGGGGTCGGTGCCCTCGGGGAGTTCGCCGCGTGCGACGGCCGCGCGGACGACCTGGGTCATGACGCCCTGCTGCCCGTCGAGCAGCACGGCCTTGACGGTCTCGGCGATCTCGGGATGCCGGGCGGCCTCGACGAGCAGGTCGGGGATGACCTGCGAGGCGACCGGGTGGCGCAGGGCGTGCGAGGCCACTTCGAGGAGGACGCGCAGGTCCCCGTACAGGGAGCCGCTGGCGGGGGCCGGCAGGCCCTGGGCGGCGAAGGCGCCGACGAGGTCGAGGACGAGGGAGAGCTTGGACTTCCAGCGCCGGTAGACGGCGGTCTTGCCGACTCCCGCGCGGCGCGCGATGCCCTCGATGGACATCCGGGCGTAGCCGACGGCCGCGAGCTCCTCGAAGACGGCGGCGCGGATGGCCTCGGTCACGTCCTCGCGGAGTACGGCGGCACCGGCGGGGGCGCGGCGGGGGGTCGGGTCGGTCATGAACGGCATCCTAACCAACGGCGATGTCCCGGAGGCGTTACGACGATACGGTTGCGTTCCGACGCATGGGCGCCCTAACCTCCCCGTAGCGACGATACGGACCCGTCCCATCGCCGACGGCAGCACGCACCCCCCCGCACCCTCGTCGAAAGCGCCCGCCCGTGACCACGACCCTCGCCCCACCCACGCAGCCGGCCGCCCCCGCGGAGCAGGAGGACCTGGCCGCCCTCGCCCGCCGCCACGGCCTGAGCGTCAGCGGGGCCCGCCCCTCGCTCCCCTCCTATGTGCGGCAGCTCTGGTCCCGCCGCGACTTCATCACCGCCTTCGCGACCGCCCGGCTGACCGCCCAGTTCAGCCAGGCGCGCCTGGGCCAGGTCTGGCAGGTGATGACCCCGCTCCTCAACGCGGCCGTGTACTACCTGATCTTCGGCGTCATCATGAACGCGAAGAACGGCGTGCCCGACTACGTCCCCTTCCTGATGACCGGCATCTTCGTGTGGACCTTCACCTCCAACACGGCCCTGGCCGGCACCCGGGCGATCAGCGGCAACCTGGGCCTGGTCCGCGCCCTGCACTTCCCGCGCGCGAGCCTGCCGATCTCGCTCGCGTTCCAGCAGCTCCAGCAGCTGCTGTTCTCGCTCGCCACCCTGGCCGCGATCCTGGCCTGCTTCGGCGAGTTCCCGACCTGGAGCTGGCTGCTCGCCGTCCCGGCGCTGTTCCTCCAGGCGCTGTTCAGCACGGGCCTGGCGCTCGTCCTGGCCCGGGTCTCGGCCCGCACGCCGGACGTCAGCCAGCTGATGCCGTTCGTGCTCCGCACCTGGATGTACGCCTCGGGCGCCATGTTCTCGATCCAGAACCTGGCGCACAGCGGGCGCTTCCCGGAGGCCGTGGTGCTGGCCCTCCAGTGCAACCCGGCGGCGGTCTACATCGACCTCATGCGCTTCGCTCTGATCGAGAGCTTCACGGCCTCGCAGCTGCCGCCGCACGTGTGGGCGCTCGCCGCCGGCTGGGCCCTCCTCGTCTTCGCGGGCGGTTTCATGTGGTTCTGGAAGGCGGAGGAGACGTACGGCCGTGGCTGAAGACCCGAAGACCCCCACCGTCATCGCCGACGGCGTCCACGTCACGTACACCGTCCACGGCGGGCACCCCGGCGGCCGGGGCGCCGCCACCGCCGCCCTGGGCCGGATGCTGCAGCGGCGCACGGCGCCGGCCGGCCGCCGGGTCCACGCCGTGAAGGGGGTCAGCTTCGTCGCGCACCGGGGCGAGGCGATCGGCCTGATCGGTTCGAACGGATCCGGGAAATCCACCCTCCTGAAGGCCGTCGCGGGCCTCCAGCCCGTGGACCGGGGGCGGATCTACACCCATGGACAGCCCTCCCTCCTCGGCGTCAACGCGGCCCTGATGGACGATCTGACCGGCGAGCGGAACGTGATCCTGGGCGGCCTCGCCATGGGCATGAGCCGCACGGAGGTCGAGGAACGCTACGACGAGATCGTCGACTTCTCCGGCATCAACGAGAAGGACGACGCGATCTCCCGCCCGATGCGGACGTACTCCTCCGGCATGGGCGCCCGGCTGCGCTTCTCCATCGCCGCCGCCAAGAGCCACGACGTGCTCCTGATCGACGAGGCCCTGTCGACCGGCGACGCGCGCTTCCGCCGCCGCAGCCAGCAGCGGATCGACGAGCTGCGGGCGGAGGCGGGGACGGTCTTCCTGGTCAGCCACTCGAACTCCACGATCACGGAGACCTGCGACCGGGCGCTGTGGCTGGAGGCGGGGACGCTGCGGATGGACGGCCCGGCGAAGGAGGTCGTGGCGGCATACGAGGAGTTCACGGCCAAGCCGGGCGCGAAGAAACCAAATAAATAGGACATTGCGGGCTAAAGTGCGGTGGGATGACGAACGATCACCCGCAGCCCGACCCCCTCCGGTCGCCGCCCCGGCCCACGAGCGAACCCCCCGCCCCGGACCGGTCCGGAAGCGAACCCTCCACCCCGTCCCGGTCCGGAAGCGAACCCCCCACCCTCACCGGGTCCCCCTTCGACTCGGACACCTTCACCTCCGCCACCTTCGTCAGGATCGGCAACGGCCCCTACCTCGCCCTTGCCGTCGTCTGGCTCCTCACCCGGGCCGGCATGCTCCTGCTCCTCGTCCGCGACAACCTCGGCATCGGCGGGGTGGCCCGCGAGGTGGACCTCTACCAGTACTGGTACGGGAAGTTCGCCGAGGGCACCTTCCCGCCCGGCGACGTCACCTGGCAGTACCCGCCCGGCGCGGGGCTCGTGATCATGTCGCCGGGCGTCCTCCCCTGGCTCACCTACTTCCAGGCCTTCGTCGCCCTCACCGTCCTCGCCGACGCGGTCGTCACGCTCGCCCTCGCCCACGCCGACAGCGCCCGCCTCACCCACGGCGCCCTGATCTGGGTCCTCGGCCTCCCCCTCCTCCTCCACCTCCCCTTCGCCCGGTACGACGTCCAGACCACCGCCCTCGCCGTACTCGCCCTCCTGGCCCTCGGTACCCGCGCCACCGCCACCCGCCGGCTCGGCGGGGCGCTCGCCGGGATCGGCGCCATGGTCAAGGTGTGGCCGGCGCTCGCCCTGATCGGCACGCCCCGGGGCCGTACCACCCGCGAGGCCTGGACCGCCGCCGCCGTCACCGCCCTCGCGCTCCTCGCCACCCTCGCCCTGTTCTTCTCCGACGCGCTGGGCTTCCTGCGCCAGCAGGGCAGCCGCGGCATCCAGATCGAGTCCCTGTGGGGCACGGCCCTCGCGGCGGCCCGCGCGAGCGGCATCTGGCCGGGCCGGATCGAGTTCCGCTACGGGGCCTACGAGTACGTCGGCCCGTACGTCTCCAGCCTCGGGCACCTCGCCCTGCTGCTCACCGTCATCGCCTTCGGCTGGCTCCTCCTGTGGCGCCTCCAGGCCCGCCGCTGGACCGACGCCACCCCGTTCGACGCGGCCCTCGCCGCCGTCCTGCTCTTCACCGTCACCAGCCGGGTGATCAGCCCCCAGTACATGATCTGGCTGCTCGGCCTCGCCGCCGTCTGCATGACCTCCCGGGCGACCGTGATGCGCCCGGTCGCCCTGCTGCTCCTCCCGGCGGCCGCCCTCAGCTCCCTCGCGTACCCCGTCCTCTACGACGACGTCGTCACCGGCACCACCACCGGCCTGGCCGTCATGGTGCTCCGCAACGCCCTGCTGCTCGCAGCGGCCCTGCTCGCCGCCCGCCGCCTGTGGACCTCGACGACCGGAGGGCCGCCCGACGCCTGAACCCACCCCACCGGAAAGGGAATTCGACAAGATCCACCGTGTCGTAGTCTCGTCCGGCAAGCGCTGCCGACTCCTGCGCGGCGGCGACACCCGGAGCAGGGGAGGCTCACATCGGTACCGGCGTCGACGACGTGCTCACGCCCCTCGGACCCGACGACCCGCGGGACGTCGCCGGATACCGGCTGGTCGCCCGGCTCGGCGCGGGCGGCATGGGCACCGTCTACCTCTCGCACACGCGCGGCGGCCAGCCCGTCGCCCTGAAACTGATCCTGCGCGAGCACGGCCAGGACCCCGAGTTCCGGCGGCGCTTCGAGCAGGAGGTGCGGGCCGCCCGCCGGGTGCGGGGGTACCACCTGGTGCCCGTCGTCGACCACGACACCTCGGGCGCCTCCCCCTGGCTGGCCTCCGCCTTCGTCCCCGGCATCGCGCTGCACGAGGCGCTCGGCGCCTTCGGGGCACTGCCGCCGGCGACCGTCTTCCCGCTCGTCGGCTGCGCGGCCCGGGCCCTGACCTCGATCCACGCGGCCGGGGTCGTCCACCGCGACCTGAAGCCGAGCAACATCATGCTCGCCCCCGACGGCCCGTACGTCATCGACTTCGGCATCGCCCGAGCCGCCGACGCCACCCAGATCACCCGCAGCGGGCGGATCATCGGCACCCCGCAGTACATGTCACCGGAGCAGGCCCTCGGCGAGCCGGTCACCCCGGCCTCCGACGTCTTCTCCCTCGGCCTGATCGCGGCGGTCGCCGCCACCGGACGCCATCCGTACGGCGACGGCGCGGCCTTCACCGTCGGCACCCGGATCGCCAACACCGCCCAGCGGCCCCCGGAACTCGACGGCTACCCGACGGAGCTGCGCCCGCTCCTGGAGCGCTGCCTGGCCGCCGACCCGGCGGCCAGGATCACCCCCGCCGAACTGACCGACTGGTGCGAGCGCGCCACGGGCCGCCCGCTCACGACGCTCGGCGACTGGCTGCCGGCCCCCGTGGCGGAGGCCGTCGACCGCCGCGTCCGTGCGGCCGCACAGCCGGCAGCCGGAGACACCCCTCCCCCACCGCCGTACGAGCCGACCCGCCCGGACACGCCTCCGCCACCGCCCCACGAGCCGACCCGCCCGGACACGCCTCCGCCACCGCCCCACGAGCCGACCCGCCCGGACGCGCCTCCGACCGGCACCCCCTACGCGCCGACCATGGACGCCCCGGCCCCGCCGCCACCGCCACGGTTCGGTCCGCCGACCGCGGCCCCCGCCCCAACCCAACGGCGGCAGGTCCGCATCGCGCTGGCCGTGACGGCGGCCGTCCTCGCGGTCGCCGGCGTCTGGGGCGTCGCCCAGAGCCTCGGCGACAGCGGCGACGGCGGGAACGACGCACGAGGAGGAGGCGGCAGACCCACCGCCACGGCCTCCACCACACCCTCCGCCAAGCCCTCCACCACCCCGTCCAGCGGCGGCGACGAAGGCACCCTCCTCTTCAAGGACCGTCCCTTCGCTCTCCGCGCCCCGGCGGAACCGGGAATCGCCATGGCCGACCTCGACATCCCCGCGGTCGACACGAGCGCGAAGTTCAACACTCCCGAGGCCGAGCTGGTCATGAGCGAGGTCTCCGGAGGCCGCTGGGAGTTCCCCAACGGCATGGGCAAGAGCACCGGCAGGACGGCCTCCGAGTGCCTGGAGGGCGCCCGGAGCAACGCCCTGCCCGACAAGATCGACGCCAAGGACCTGCGTACGGAGATCCCCGTGGGCACCCTCCTGTGCGGCACGACCAGCGACGGCCGGCTCGCCCTGCTTGAGATCACCAGGATCACCCAGAACGCCGAGAACGACCTGCCGGACTACTTCGCCAAGCTGACGGTCTGGAAGCCCTAGAGGCTCCGTGCATGAGGAAGGGCCCCACCGGAACACCGGCGGGGCCCTTCCTCATGCGCGGAATGCGCGGATCAGCTGTGCGAACGGAGCAGCGTGCGCATCGTCCGCATCGCCACCGACAGGTTCGCCAGGTCGAAGGTGTCCGAGCCCTGGATCTCCTCCAGGGTCGTCCGCGCGCGGCCCAGGATCGCCGCGTTCTTCTCCTCCCAGGCCTTGAACCGCTCCTCGGGGCTCGTCGTGCCGTTGCCGACCGTCAGGACGTCGGCGGTCAGCGCCGCGTGCGCCGCGAAGAGGTCCTCGCGGATCGAGGCGCGGGCCATCGACTGCCACCGGTCGCTGCGCGGCAGCTCGATGATGCGGTCCATCAGGTCGGTGATCCGCAGCCGGTCGGCCAGGTCGTAGTAGACCTCGGCGACCGCGAGCGGCTCCTTGCCCATGCGGTCCGCGATCGCGACGATGTCGAGCGTCGGGAAGGCGGAGGAGAAGCCGGCGACGCGGAGCGCGAGCTCCTCCGGCACGCCGACCTCGGTCAGCTCCTCCAGGATCGACTGGTACCACTCCAGGTCCGCGCCGCGCAGCAGCTGCGGCAGCTGCGCCCAGACCTCCTCGACGCGGTCGGCGAAGAACTCGATCGTCTCCGTGAGCTGGAGCGGCTGCGGCCGGTTGTTGAGCAGCCAGCGGGTGCCGCGCTCGACGAGCCGGCGGGAGTGCAGCCGCATCCGGGTCTGGATCTCGGCCGGCACCACGTTGTCGAGTGCCTCGACGGCGTCCCAGACCTGGCCGAGGCGGAAGACGACCCGGGCGGCGGTCTGCGCGCGGACGATCTCCTCGATCGACGCGCCGCTCTCCTCGCGGAGGCGGTGCAGGAAGGTCGAGCCACCGGTGTTGACGGTGTCGTTGACCAGGACCGTGGTGATGATCTCGCGGCGCAGGGCGTGGTTGTCGACGGCCTCGGTGAACTTCTCGCGCAGCAGCGTCGGGAAGTACGCGTGGAGCAGCCCGCGCAGGTACGGGTCGTCCGGCAGCTCCGTACCGATCAGCTCGTCGGCCACCGTGATCTTGGTGTACGCGAGGAGGACGGCGAGCTCGGGCTGGGACAGGCCCCGGCCGTTGTTGAGGAGCTCGCGGATCTGCCGGTCGTTGGGCAGGAACTCGAGCTGGCGGTCGAGGGCCCCGTCGCGGCCCAGGCGGCGCATGAACCGCTGGTGGGCGTGGAGCAGGGACGGCGACTGGGCGACGGCGTTGGCCAGGGCGGTGTTCTGCGCGTAGTTGTTGCGCAGGACGAGCCGGCCGACCTCGTCCGTCATCTCGGCGAGGATCTTGTTGCGCTGCTTGACGGTCATGTCGCCCTCGGCGACGAGCCCGTTGAGCAGGATCTTGATGTTGACCTCGTGGTCGGAGGTGTCGACGCCGGCGCTGTTGTCGATGGCGTCGGTGTTGACCTTGCCGCCCTGGCCCTCGGGGCCGCCGGCGCGGGCGAACTCGATGCGGCCCAGCTGGGTCGCGCCGAGGTTGCCGCCCTCGCCGATGACCTGGGCGCGGACGTCCTGGCCGTCGACGCGGATGGCGTCGTTGGCCTTGTCGCCGACGTCGGCGTTGGACTC
Source organism: Streptomyces vietnamensis (assembly GCF_000830005.1). NCBI lineage: Bacteria > Bacillati > Actinomycetota > Actinomycetes > Kitasatosporales > Streptomycetaceae > Streptomyces > Streptomyces vietnamensis. The sequence goes on from NZ_CP010407.1 coordinate 3,309,338, forward strand.
GGCCGAGGACTTCACGTACGTGCCGATGCCGCCGTTCCACAGCAGGTCGACGGGCGCCTGCAGGATCGACTTCATCAGATCGGCCGGGGTCATCTTGGTGACGCCGTCCTCGATGCCGAGGGCGGCCCGCATCTGCGCGTTGACCGGGATGGACTTGGCGCTGCGGGGGTGGATGCCGCCACCCGCCGAGAGCAGCGAGGTGTCGTAGTCCGCCCACGAGGAGCGCGGCAGGTCGAAGAGCCGGCGGCGCTCGGCGTACGAGGTGGCCGCGTCCGGGTTCGGGTCGATGAAGATGTGGCGGTGGTCGAAGGCGGCGACCAGGCGGATGTGCTCGGAGAGCAGCATGCCGTTGCCGAAGACGTCGCCGGACATGTCGCCGACGCCGACGACGGTGAAGTCCTCGGTCTGGGTGTCGTGGCCCAGCTCGCGGAAGTGCCGCTTGACGGACTCCCAGGCACCGCGGGCGGTGATGCCCATGCCCTTGTGGTCGTAGCCGGCGGAGCCGCCGGAGGCGAACGCGTCGCCGAGCCAGAAGCCGTACGCCTCGGCGACGCCGTTGGCGATGTCGGAGAAGGTCGCGGTGCCCTTGTCGGCGGCGACCACGAGGTACGTGTCGTCCTCGTCGTGGCGGACCACGTCGACCGGCGGCACGACCTCGCCCGCGACCAGGTTGTCGGTGATGTCGAGCAGCGCCGAGATGAAGGTCTTGTACGAGGCGATGCCCTCGGCCAGCCAGGCGTCGCGGTCCACGGACGGGTCCGGGAGCTGCTTGGCGACGAAGCCGCCCTTGGCGCCGACCGGCACGATGACGGTGTTCTTCACCATCTGCGCCTTGACCAGGCCGAGGATCTCGGTACGGAAGTCCTCACGGCGGTCGGACCAGCGCAGGCCGCCTCGGGCGACCTTGCCGAAGCGCAGGTGGACGCCCTCGACGCGCGGGGAGTAGACCCAGATCTCGAAGGCGGGGCGCGGGGCCGGCAGGTCGGGGATGGCCTGCGGGTCGAACTTCATCGACACGTAGGAGTGCGGCTTGCCCTCCGCCGTGGTCTGGAAGAAGTTCGTCCGCAGCGTCGCCTTGATGACGGTGAGGAAGGACCGCAGGATCCGGTCCTCGTCCAGGCTCGCGACCTGGTCGAGGGCGGCGTCGAGCTCTTCGAGGAGCGCGTCGATCAGCTCGGTGCCGGCGCGCTGCCGCTCCGGGGCCATGCGGGCCTCGAAGAGGTTGACCAGCAGCCGGGTGGTGTGGACGTTGTTGCGGAGGGTGTCCTCCATGTAGTCCTGGCTGAAGGTCGAAGCGGCCTGGCGCAGGTACTTGGCGTAGGCGCGGAGCACCATCGCCTCGCGCCAGGTGAGCCCGGCGGAGAGGACGAGCGAGTTGAAGTTGTCGTTCTCGGCCTGGCCGGTCCAGGTGGCGGCGAAGGCCTCCTGGAAGCGCTCGCGGGCGTCGTCGCCGAGGTAGTCGCCGTTCCCGGTCTGCGTGGGCATCCGCAGGCCGAAGTCGTAGATCCAGACGTTGCTGCGGTCGGCGAGGCGCAGCTCGTACGGGCGCTCGTCGGTCACCTCGACGCCGAGCCGGTTGAGGACCGGCAGGACGGCGGAGAGGGAGATCTCGGCGCCAGTCTTGTAGATCTTGAAGCGGCGCTCGCCGGCGCCGGAGGCGACGGGCTCGTACAGGGAGAGCGCGAAGTCCTTGCCGCTGCCGGCGAGGGCCTCCAGGTGGCACAGGTCGGCGACGGCCGCGCGCGGCGAGTGGTCGGCCTTGTAGCCCTCGGGGAAGGCGTTGCCGTAGCGGCGGAGGAGTTCGGCGGCGCGCTCCTCGCCGAGCTCGGCGTTGAGCGCCTCGCCGAAGCCGTCGGCCCAGGAGCGGGCGGCCTCGACGAGCCGGGCCTCGATGCGGTCGACGTCGGCGTCGGTGAGCTTCGCCAGCTCGGTGCCGGGCTTGACGCGGACGACGAAGTGCAGGCGGGAGAGGATCGACTCGGTGTTCCAGGCGGTGAAGTCGACGCTGATGCCGTCGAGCTCCTCCTTCAGGATGTCGATGATCCGCAGCCGGACGCGGGTCGTGTAGCGGTCGCGCGGCAGGTAGACGAGGGCCGAGTAGTAGCGGCCGTACTCGTCCTGGCGCAGGTAGAGCCGCAGCCGGCGCCGCTCCTGCAGGTACAGGACGCTGGTGACGATGGACTGCAGCTGGTCGCTCGGGGTCTGGAAGAGCTCGTCGCGCGGGTAGGTCTCCAGGATCTGGAGCAGGTCGCGGCCGTCGTGGCTGTTCGGCGAGAAGCCGGCGCCCGCGAGGACCTCCTGGACCTTGCGCTTGACGACGGGGACCCGGCGGACGGACTCGGTGTAGGCGGCGGACGAGAAGAGGCCGAGGAAGCGGCGCTCGCCGATGACGTTGCCGTCGGCGTCGAACTTCTTCACGCCGACGTAGTCGAGGTACGAGGGGCGGTGCACGGTCGCCCGGCTGTTGGCCTTCGTCAGGATCAGCAGCTTGTGCTCGCGCGCCTTGGCGCGGGCGTCGGCGGGCAGCCGGCTGAAGGAGGGCGAGACGGGGTGGGCGTGGTGGCCCTGGTCGTCGGCGCCGTGCAGCGGGTCGGAGCGCAGGATGCCGAGTCCGGTGCCGGGCACGGCGGACAGGGCGTCGCCGTTGACCAGCTCGTACTCGCGGTAGCCGAGGAAGGTGAAGTGGTCGTCGGCGAGCCAGCGCAGCAGCTCCTGGGCCTCTTCCACCTCGGTGGGCCGCAGGTCGGAGGCGGTGGGCTCGCCGGAGAGGCCGTCGGCGATGCGCAGGGCGGCATCGCGCATCTTGTCCCAGTCCTCGACGGTCTCGCGGACGTCGGACAGGACGCGCAGCAGGTCGTTGGTGATCTGCTTGAGGTCGGCCTTGTCGGTCTCGCGGTCGATCTCGACGTGGATCCAGGACTCGGTGAGCGCGTCGTGCGGCAGCTCGCCGTGGATCTGCGTCGACAGGACCTCGATGAGCTTCCCGGCGACGTCACGGCGGACGAGGACCTGCGGGTGGATCACGACGTGGATGCCGCGGCCCTGGCGGGACAGCTCGTTGGTGACCGAGTCGACGAGGAAGGGCATGTCGTCGGTGACGACCTCGACGACGGAGTGGCTGCTGGTCCAGCCGTTCTCCTCCACCGTCGGGGTGTGGACGCGCACGTTCGCGGTGCCCTGCGGACGGTTCTCCGCGAGGCGGTAGTGAGAGAGCGCGGCACCGAACACGTCGACCGGGTCGCGGTCGGCGAGGTCCTCGGGCGCGGTGTGCAGGTAGTAGCGCTGGAGGTAGTCGAGCACGGTGTCCCGGTCCGGACGCTCCCCCGCGCCCTCCGGGCCCGTCGGAAGTCGCCCCCCGACCGGGCTGTGCTCAGCTACCCGAGCGGCCCTCTCGAGCAGCTCGGCCTTTGCTTCGTCCAGCTTGGTCTGCATGTCCTCTGACTCCTGTCGCGCGCCGTTGCGTGACGTCGGTGGAAGAAAGGGCACAACGCCACGACGCGGTGATTCCGGTCGAAGGAGACGTTATGCCCGAATGAGAGACGCCCGGACCGAAACCGGCCACGAAGTGCGGCACGCCCGGGCGGAGGGGATCGGCGAACGCACGGTCGGCCCGGCCGCTGTCGCGGACCGGACGGCAGCCGGGGGCTCCACTGCCCCCATGGCGTATCGCGCTGATCACGGCAAAAGCCTATCGCTCATGACCCCCGAACCGTCATGAGCCGTATGCGTACAAAAGAACGGGGGAAGTTTGACGATATGGACAGCGACACGTGTCCTCTTGGCAAACCACCCCGTCAGGGGCAGCGTGTACGCAAGCATGGGCACAACACGACAGACCGACCATCTGTGATCTGGGAGAGCCATGGCGAAGATCCTGATCGTGACCGGGGACGCGGCGGAGTCGCTGGAGGTGATGTACCCCTACCAGCGCCTCCTCGAGGAGGGCTACGAGGTCGACATCGCGGCCCCGGCCCGCAAGACGCTCCGCTTCGTCGTCCACGACTTCGAGCCGGGTTACGACACGTACACGGAGAAGCCGGGCTACACCTGGCCCGCCGACCTGGCCTTCTCGGAGGTCGACCCGGGCGCGTACGTGGCGGTGGTGATCCCGGGCGGCCGGGCGCCGGAGTACCTGCGCAACGACCCGGAGCTCCGCAAGATCCTCAAGGCCTTCTTCGACGCGGACAAGCCGGTGGCCCAGATCTGCCACGGCCCGCTCCTGACGGCGGCGATCGGCAGCCTTGAGGGCCGCCGCGTCACGGCCTACCCGGCCCTGGAACTCGACATGCAGTCGGCCGGTGCGACCTTCCAGGACACCGCGGCGGTCGTGGACGGCCTCCTGGTCTCCTCCCGAGCCTGGCCGGACCACCCCACCTGGATGCGCGAATTCCTGAAGGTCCTCCGCGCGAAGGGCTGACACAGGCGTACCGGGGTTGTGGGCATACGTTCCGCAACGGGGGTCCCCCCTGGACGAAGTCCTTGGGGGAGGAACGGGTGGGCACAACCCCCCACCGGGCCGCACCCGGCCCCACCCCACCCGCCCACCACCGGACGGAAGCCGTCAGACCAGCTCCTCCGCGACGGCGACGGCCTCGGCCAGCGAGTCGACCACCGGCACCCCGACCCTCGCGAGCGAGGCCCGGCTGTGCGAGCCCCCGGTATAAAGCACGGCCCGCGCCCCCACATGCGCCGCCGCGATCGCGTCATCGGCGGCGTCCCCGATGACCACGACCCGTTCCGCCGAAACGCCCAGCGCGGCCAGGTGCCGCACCATGTGCCCCGACTTCCCGTCCGTCGACGCATCGACGCGCCCGTCCACCCGGAGGAACCGCTCGGCGATCCCGTACCGCGCAACGAGCGGCACGAGATCGGCGTGCGGCGCGAGCGACAGCAGCGACTGCGTGAACCCGGACTCCTGCCGCGCGGCCAGCAGCTCCGCCGCCCCGGCGGTGAGCGTGCAGGACTCGGCCCGCGCCCAGTAGTGCCGGTGGAAGGTCCCGTCCATGAGGGTCCACTCCTCGTCCGTGGGCAGCCGCCCCATCAGCCGCTCGTAGAACTTCGGCACCGGCACCGTGTACAGCTCGCGGTACCGCTCGAGCGTGATCTCTTCGAGCCCCAGCTCCGCGAAGGCCGCGTTCGTCGCCCCGATGACCGCGCCGATGTCGTCGAGCAGTGTGCCGTTCCAGTCCCAGACCAGGTGTTTTCCGTGCTTCCCCATGGACAGAGACGGTACCTGGCCCCACCGACAGGGACGTCAGCCCAGGAGACCCGGGATCTCCTGCACCCCGAACCACAGCAGCTCGTGGTCCTCGGCCCCGTCCACGACGAACTGCGCGTCGTCGTCGCCCTGGTCCGCCGCGCCCAGCGCGTCCGCCGCCGCCGTGACGTCCGCCTCGGCGTCGTCCGCGTCGGCGTGCACGGCGGCCGCCTTGGCCAGGGGTACGGCTCCGGCGATGCGGACCTCGCCGATGGAGCCGGCGTCGAGCCCGCGGTCGGGGTCGACGGTCGCGTCCTTGTCGGCCACGTCGACGGCGACGACGACCCTGCGCCGGGGCGCCTCGGGATCGCCGGCGAGGAGTCGCAGGGAGGCGGACGCGGCCCGGTTGAGCGCCGCGTACTCCAGCTCCTCGATGTCGTCGGAGACGTACCACTCGCGCAGCGCGGGGGTGACGGCGTAGGCGGTCAGCGGACCGGGGCCCAGCTCGCCCGCCTTGTGCGCCTGTGCGAGACCGGGGAGGGTCAGGGGGACGTAGACGCGCATGGCAGGCCGCTTTCGTAGACGGAGAGGCCCTCAGGATACGTGCGGAGTCCCCCTTCGGGGCGGCGGGCCGGAGCAGCCGTCCGTCCACCGCGGAAGGCCGCTCGCCGAGCCGCCGGAGAGCCGGTTTCCGACCGCGTCACCCTGATAGGTGATCCGTTTTCGGGACCGCCCGGCCGCGGCGGCCTCCTTGCGGGGCCCCGGAGTCCCCCCGTACAAGATCCCCAACGGAAGTTACCGACTGGTACCACTCGGTTACGCAACGACAGGGGCTCGCCATGGACGCCACGCTCATCACCACGCCCTCCCCGCTCCCCCGCCCCCGCACGGCCACCGGCGGACCGGCCGGCACGCGCCCGCGTGGGGCCGCCGGGGCCCGCCCGCGCGGTTCCGCCGGCACCCGCCCCCGCACCCCCGCCCAGGCCGGCCCACCCCGTACCCCGGCCCAGGCCGGCCCGCCCCGCACCGCGGCGCCCCGCACGCTCCCGCCGCACACCGTCTTCGCCGAGCGCCTGCTCGCCGTGCTCAGCGGGGAGCGGCCCGTCCACTGGATGCTCGGCCACACCGTCGGAGACGCGTACGAGCAGCTCGTCCGGCTGGCCCCGGAGACACCCCTGCGCTCCCACGGCCCGCGCCCGGTCCTGCGCCGCTGCTCGATCCAGGTGCACGCCCCCCACTCGGCGATCGAGGCCTTCGCGACCATCGCGACGGGCGCCCGCGTACGGGCCATGGCCTTCCGCCTGGAGCGCGGCGAGGACCAGCGTTGGCGCTGCGCCGCCGTGGAACTGGACGGCCTCGGCGCGGCCGCCCGCCACCCATGACGAAGGGGCCGGCCACCATCGGGCGACCACGCCGAAGGGACCGGCCGCAACTGGGCGACCGCACCCACGCCGAAGGGGCCGGCCGCCACCCGGCGACCGACCCCTCCGCACTGCTCAGAACGACTGCTCAGAGCGACTGCTCAAAGCGTCACTTCTTGCGGCGACGCCCGCCGCTCGCGTTCTTCTGCGCCTTGCGCCGCTCCGCACGCGTCAGCCCGTCGCCGGCGTCCCCGTCGTCGGCGAAGTCGCCCTCGACGACACCGCCGTCCCCGTCCACGGTCGGCGCGGAGAAGTGCAGCCGGTCCGGCCGCTGCGGGGCGTCGAGCCCCTTGGCGCGGATCTCCGGACGCCCGGCACCCGCGGGAACGGCGTCCTCCTTCGTGAGCGAGGGAGCGGACGCCTGCACCGGGACCTCCTCGACCTGCTGCTCGACCTGGACCTCCAGGTTGAACAGGTAGCCGACGGACTCCTCCTTGATGCCCTCCATCATGGCGGTGAACATGTCGAAGCCCTCGCGCTGGTACTCGACCAGCGGGTCCTTCTGCGCCATGGCGCGCAGGCCGATGCCCTCCTGGAGGTAGTCCATCTCGTAGAGGTGCTCGCGCCACTTGCGGTCGAGGACGGAGAGGACCACGCGCCGCTCCAGCTCGCGCATGATGTCCGAGCCGAGCTGCTTCTCGCGCGCGTCGTACTGCTCGTGGATGTCGTCCTTGATGGACTCGGCGATGAACTCGGCGGTGATGCCCGCCCGGTCACCGGCCGCGTCCTCCAGCTCCTCCACGGTGACCTTCACCGGGTAGAGCTGCTTGAAGGCGTTCCACAGGCGGTCGAGGTCCCACTCCTCCGCGAAGCCCTCGGCGGTCTCCTGGCGGATGTAGTCGTCGATCGTGTCGTCCATGAAGTGCCGGACCTGCTCGTGCAGGTCCTCGCCCTCCAGGACGCGGCGGCGCTCGCCGTAGATGACCTCGCGCTGCCGGTTGAGGACCTCGTCGTACTTCAGGACGTTCTTACGGGTCTCGAAGTTCTGGGTCTCGACCTGGGACTGGGCGGAGGCGATGGCGCGGGTGACCATCTTGTTCTCGATCGGCACGTCGTCCGGCACGTTGGCCATGGCCATCACGCGCTCGACCATCTGCGCCTTGAACAGGCGCATCAGGTCGTCGCCGAGCGAGAGGTAGAAGCGGGACTCGCCGGGGTCGCCCTGACGGCCGGAGCGACCGCGCAGCTGGTTGTCGATGCGGCGCGACTCGTGGCGCTCGGTGCCGAGGACGTACAGACCGCCGAGCTCCTTGACCTCCTCGAACTCCGCCTTCACGGCCTTCTCGGCACGCTCCAGGGCGCCGGGCAGGGCCGCGGCCCACTCCTCGACGTGCTCGACCGGGTCCAGGCCCGCCTGGCGCAGCTCGGCCTCGGCGAGGTCGTCCGGGTTGCCGCCGAGCTTGATGTCCGTACCGCGACCGGCCATGTTCGTGGCGACGGTGACGGCGCCGCGGCGGCCGGCCTGGGCGACGATCGTGGCCTCGCGCTCGTGGTGCTTGGCGTTGAGGACCTCGTGCGGGATGCCGCGCTTGGCGAGCTGCTGCGAGAGGTACTCGGACTTCTCGACGGAGGTCGTGCCGACGAGGACCGGCTGGCCCTTCTCGTGCTTCTCCGCGATGTCGTCGACGACGGCGGCGAACTTGGCGACCTCGGTCCGGTAGATCAGGTCGGACTGGTCCTTGCGCTGCATCGGCTTGTTCGTCGGGATCGGGACGACGCCGAGCTTGTAGATCTGGTGGAACTCGGCGGCCTCGGTCATGGCCGTACCGGTCATGCCGGAGAGCTTGTCGTAGAGGCGGAAGAAGTTCTGGAGGGTGATCGTGGCGAGGGTCTGGTTCTCGTCCTTGATCTGCACCCCTTCCTTCGCCTCGATCGCCTGGTGCATGCCCTCGTTGTAGCGGCGGCCGGCGAGGATACGGCCGGTGTGCTCGTCGACGATCATGACTTCGCCGTCCATGACGACGTAGTCCTTGTCCTTCTTGAACAGTTCCTTCGCCTTGATGGCGTTGTTCAGGTAGCCGACGAGCGGGGTGTTCACCGACTCGTAGAGGTTGTCGATGCCCAGCCAGTCCTCGACCTTGGCGACGCCCGCCTCGTGGATGGCGACGGTGCGCTTCTTCTCGTCGACCTCGTAGTCGCCGGTCTCCTCGATGCCCTTCAGCGGGTTGCCGGGCTCGCCCTTGCTCAGCCGGGTGACGAGCTTGGCGAAGTCGCCGTACCACTTGGTCGCCTGGTCGGCGGGGCCGGAGATGATCAGCGGCGTACGGGCCTCGTCGACGAGGATGGAGTCGACCTCGTCGACACAGGCGTAGTTGTGGCCGCGCTGGACGAGCTCGTCCTGGGACCACGCCATGTTGTCGCGCAGGTAGTCGAAGCCGAACTCGTTGTTCGTGCCGTACGTGATGTCGCAGGCGTACTGCTCACGGCGCTGGGCCGGCGTCATGTTGGCCAGGATGCAGCCGACGGTCAGGCCGAGGAACTTGTGGACGCGGCCCATCAGCTCGGAGTCGCGCTCGGCCAGGTAGTCGTTGACCGTGATCAGGTGCACGCCCTTGCCGGAGAGCGCGTTGAGGTACGCCGGGAGGGTGCCGACGAGGGTCTTTCCCTCACCGGTCTTCATCTCGGCGACGTGACCGAGGTGGAGGGCGGCGCCGCCCATGATCTGCACGTCGTAGTGGCGCTGGCCGAGGACGCGCTTGGCGGCCTCGCGGACGGTCGCGAAGGCCTCCGGCATCAGGTCGTCGAGGCTCTCGCCGTCGGCGTACCGCTGCTTGTACTCCTCGGTGAGCGCCCGCAGGTCGGCGTCGGAGAGGTTGACGAAGTCCTCTTCGATGGAGTTGACCTGGTCCGCGATGCGGTGCAGTTTGCGCAGGATCTTGCCTTCGCCTGCACGCATGAGCTTGTTGAAGACGGACACTGAGGCTGGTCTCCTTGCCGGTCGGGCCTGGCACTGGGTCTTGTGATGGACGCGAGCGCGGGCACGGCAGGTGGTCCCCACCGTAACGGCCATCGTAAGCGAGACCGCCCGTGCAGAGGGAGGCCCGCAGTGCCGGAGCCGTACGTCCGCCCGTATGGAGAACGCACGAGGTGGGCGGAAGGTGCCGCCCCATCCGAAAAGTGTTCGCTTCCGATCCGCGAGGTCAGCACAATCCCGGCATGGAACCGATCACCCTCACCACCGACCGGCTGCGACTGCGGATCCCCGTCACCGAGGACGTCGACGCGGTGTACGCGATCTGCCAGGACCCCGACATCCGCCGATGGACGACCGTCCCCGACCCCTACAAGCGCGAGGACGCGGAGTTCTTCGCGGACCGGCTGGTCCCGGACGGCTGGCGCGAGGACACCGAGTACACCTTCGTCGTGGAGCCCGTGGAGGGCGGCCCGCTGTTCGCCGCGGCCACCCTGTCCAGTCGCGGCGCGGGCGTCTGGGAGGTCGGCTACTGGCTGGCGAAGGAGCACCGCGGCGCCGGCCACATGACCGAGATCGTCCGCGCCCTCGCCCACTGGGCCTTCACCGGGCTCGGCTGCACCCGCCTGATCTGGCGCGCCGAGGTCGGCAACACCGGCTCGCGCGCGGTGGCCGAGCGGGTCGGCTTCGTCGTCGAGGGCGTGCAGCGCGCCGCCCTGGCCAACAAGGGCACGCTCCGGGACGCCTGGGTCGGCGCCCTGCTCCCGTCCGACTTCGGCCTGCCGAGCCCCCTGCCGTACCTCCCGGCCCCCGCCGCCTGAGCGCTCCCGTTGTCAGTGCCGGGACCTAGGGTGCGGTGCATGACGACTGCGCCGCGCCCCGCCGCCGAACTGTCCGCCGACGAAGCCCGCAGGCTCGCCCTGCGCGCCCAGGGGTTCCTGGGCGCGCCCGACCGCAGGGCCGGGGTCCGCGGGGTCCTCCGGTCGCTCGGCCAGGTCCAGCTGGACACCATCTCGGTCCTGGCCCGCTCGCACGAGCTCATTCCGTACGCCCGCCTGGGCGCCGTGGGCCGCCCGACCGTGGAGAACGCGTACTGGACCGAGGCTCACGCCTTCGAGTACTGGTCGCACGCCGCCTGCATCCTGCCCGTCGAGGAGTGGCCGCACTTCGCCTTCCGCCGGCGCGCCTACCGCGACCGCCCGCACTGGAGCCACGAGCTGTCGGCCGGGGCGTACGACAAGGTCATCGACCAGCTGCGGGCCGAGGGGCCGCTGACGGCCACCGAACTGGGCGGCGCGAAGAACAAGGGCGAGTGGTGGGACTGGTCCGACAGCAAGATCGCCGTCGAGCGGGCCCTGATGTACGGCGAGGTGGTCGTCACGGAGCGGCGCGGCTGGAAGCGGGTGTACGACCTGGCCGAGCGGGCGATCCCGCAGGCCCTGCTCCATGACGAGCTGGACGACGCCGAGTGCGTGCGGCGCCTGGTGCGGCAGGCGGGCGAGGCCCTCGGCGTGGGCACGCGCGCGGACATCGCCGACTACCACCGGATCAAGGCCGAGCAGTTCGACGCGGTGGTGGAGTCCTCGGGTCTGGTGCCGGTGACGGTGGCGGGCTGGGGGAAGCCCGCGTGGGCGGATCCGGCGGCGCTCGCCACCGAGCCGCGCGGCCGGCACCGGACGACGCTGCTCTCGCCGTTCGACTCTCTGATCTGGGAACGGCCGCGCACGGAGCGGATCTTCGGCTTCACGCACCGCCTGGAGGCGTACGTGCCGAAGCAGAAGCGGATCCACGGCTACTTCGCGATGCCGGTGCTCGCCGGGGGCCGCCTGGTGGGCCGGGTGGACCCGGCGCGGGAGGGCAGGACGCTGGTGGCGAAGCAGGTCTCCCTCGACGGCCCCAAGGCCGTGCCCGCGGTGGCGAAGGCGCTGCGCGAGGCGGCCGAATGGGTGGGCTGCGACGCGGTGGCGGTGGAGCGGATGGACCACCCGGAACTGCTGCCCGAGCTGCTCAAGGCCCTCGCCTGAGGGCCTGAGGGTCTGCCCGAGCTGCTCAAGGCCCTCGCCTGAGGGCCTGAGGGTCTGCCCGAGCTGCTCAAGGCCCTTGCCCGAGGGTCAGCGGATCTCCAGGATCTTCTCCCGCATCGCGTAGACCACGGCCTCCATCCGGGAGTGCAGTTGCAGCTTCTCCAGGATGTTCCGGACGTGGTTCTTCACCGTGTTCTCGGAGATGAACAGCTCCTTGGCGATGTCCCGGTTGTTCATCCCGGTCGCGACGAGCTTGAGGACCTCCAGCTCACGGTCGGTCAGCCGGGGGGCGGGCACGAGCCGGCGCTCGTCGGTGCGCTGGATCATCGACTTGAACTCGGTGAGGAGCTTGGACGCCATCGAGGGGCTGATCTGCGACTGCCCGTCCGCGACCGCGCGGATCGCGGTGGCGACCTCGTCGGTGGAGATCTCCTTGAGGAGGTAGCCGGTGGCCCCCGCCTTGATCGCGTCGTAGAGGTCGGCCTCCTCGTCGCTGATCGTCAGCATGATGATCTTCGCGCTGGGTGCCACCTCCTTGATGGAGGTGCACGCCTCGATGCCGCCGCGCCGGGGCATCCGTACGTCCATCAGGACGATGTCGGGCAGCAGATCGGCGGCCTTGTCGACGGCCTCGGCGCCGTCACCGGCCTCGCCGACGACCTGGATGTCCTCTTCCTGGGCGAGGACGATCTCGAGCCCACGGCGGAAGAGGGCATGGTCGTCCACGACGAGGACCCGGATCGGCTCTTTGCGGAATGCAGCGCTGTCCGAATCCGATCCCTCCGGGATCGGACCACCGTGCTCGCGCCCGCTGAGCACCGGCCCGAAGCTGTCCGCCATCGTTCCTCCCCCTGAAGGCCGTGGCCTGAATTCGTTTCCGGTCCTCCAACCCGTGCCCGCTCGGCACCGGTTGGCGTGCACGCCATAGTTTCATGCCCGGGCGACGACGGGGCGATCCGCAGACGCACGGGGGTGCCCCTGGGGGCGCGAAGTGCGCTCCAGGGGCACCGAGAGGGACACCTCAGTTCGGAGGGCGGTCCGGGGTGACGGTCAGCCGCCGAGCGCACCGCCCGCGCCGCCGAGGTCCTCACCCGCGAGGGGGTCGCTCTCCAGGTGGATGACGCCGTAGTCGTAGGCGTGCCGCCGGTAGACGACACTGGGCTGCTTCGTGTCGGAGTCGACGAAGAGGTAGAAGTCGTGCCCGACCAGCTCCATCTCGTAGAGCGCCTGGTCGAGCGTCATCGGTGCGGCCCGGTGGGTCTTCTCCCGGACCACGAGCGGGCCTTCGCCCTCGACCTTGATGGAGCCCATCATCGTGGTGGGCACCTTGTCGGTCTCGTCCACGGCCAGTTGGCCGTCTCCGTTGAGTTGGGCGGCGCCGGGCACCACGTCTCCCACCTCCGCCGCGGACAACCGGCCGCTGCCACGGCGGGTGTACCGCTTGTCGTGCTGCTTGCGCAGTCGCGCCTCGAGCTTGCCGTGGGCGAGGTCGAGCGCTGCGTACGGGTCGCCTGCCGCAGCTTCCGCCCGGATCACCGGGCCTCGGGAATGGACGGTGATCTCCACGCGGTCGGACCGGTCGGCCTGCCGCGGGTTGGTCTCCTTGGACACCTCGACGTCGAGGCTGATCACCTTGCCGTCGAGCTTCTGGATCTTCTCCAGGTTCAGCTTCTCGGCCACGTGCTTGCGGAACCGCTCGGGCACCTCGGTCTTGCGGCCCTTGACGACGATGTCCACGCAGAACTCCGTTCCCGGATCGCCCGGATCGGCTCCTTGGCCGCCGGGCATCTCCCTTTGCACCAGACTCCGGTGGTTACCGGAGCTCGGACTTGGCGACTTCGCCCTCCTCCTCCCCAGTCGACAAGATCCCCACCCCATCGACAAGAGGTTAATTCGCCCTGAACTCCTGTCCTGTAGGCGCAACCATGTATTCGGTGAGGCGATGGCATTCGCCATTCCTCACAACCGAACATAGCCCCTTCGGACGGGTGTCGGCACCCGCTACCGCGACATACCTCCGCTCGAGTGCTTTCACCTCTCACCACCTGCAACGATCCAAGTTTCTGGCGAGTTCCGGTTTATTTCGAACGAAGCGGGAGAGGATGCGATCACAGCCGCCACCCGCTGTTCGATTCCGTGCTGCGCCGAACCGGCCGGTAAGCCGTGCGGTATTCCAGGAATGAACGGAACGTGTACGGCTCCGAGGGCGCGCGCCGCCTCCGCGAGCGAGGCGCCCGTGGTCATCAGGTCGTCCACGAGAATCGCCCTTCCCGCCGTCAGCAGCCGCGCGCCGCCCGGCACGACCTCCAGCGCCCCGGACAGGTTCGCGAGGCGCCCGCGCGCCCCGAGCCCCGCCTGGTCCGCCACGTACCGACGCTGCCGCAGCACGGGCACGACCCGCGCCGGCCTCCCCGCGCGCCGCAGCCGGGCCGCCGCGGCCAGCGCGATCCGCCGCGTCGGATCATGGCCACGCGCCCGTACGGATCGCCGCGAGGACGGCACCGGTACGAGGAGCAGCGGACCGTCCGCGGGTCCCGCCCCTGGCCCGGCAGCGGCCTCCACGGCCCCGGCGAGGGCGCCGCCCAGGGGTCCGGCGAGCGTGAGCGCCCCGCGTTCCTTGTGGGCGATGAGCAGTTCCCGTACGGCGTCGGCGTACGGCGCGGCGGCGTGGACCACGGGCAGCCCGGCGGGCTCGGGCGCGGGCCGCACCCTGCGCGGCCGCGTCCCGGCGAGCGCGTCGGCGCAGGCCGGACACAACTCCGTCCGCGGTCTGCCGCAGCCTCCGCAGGCGACCGGCAGCACCAGTCCGGCGATCTCGCGCCACCACCCCCGCATGGCTCCAGGGTGCGCCTCCGGCCGCCTCCCGGCCACCCCTGTGGAAAACCCCCGCCGGGGGCTCCGGAGTACGTCAGGTGCACCCTGTACGCCCGGGGAGCCCCCGGCATCGTCCGGGGCGCGACACGTCCTCTCCGGCCATCCGGAACAGACCGGCTATCCGGGATAGACCGGCGAGAAGCCCTTCTTGGCCATCGGTTGCCAGTTCGTCCCCGGCGCCAGCCGGACGATGCCGTCGTTGCCGGAGTCGGCCACCACCGGCGACTTGTCCGTGTGCGGCGCGGCCACCGAGGTCACCCCGTTCAGACCGGGGAGCACCGAGCTCGTCGAGGTCGAGCCGTCGGTCTGGAGGTAGCGGATCTGCTGGACGCCGCCGGCCTCCTTGCCGACCACGACGAGCCGGCTCGGCCCCGCCCAGGAGACGGCCGTGACCGACTCCATCCGGGGCGCGGCGGGCTGCAGGGACTCGACGGAGACGACCGGCTCCTCGCCCGTCGTCTCCCGCTGGATCCGGCCGATCTGCAGGGTCGTGTGCTCGCCCCGCGTGACGACCAGGGCGATCCGTACACCGTCCGCGGAGACCCGCAGGGACTCGATGCGGGTGTCGTCCCCCAGCCACGGCGTGTGGACCTCGACGGGATGGCCGGTGCCGCCCGGCACCAGCCACAGCCGGGGTGCGGCGGGGTCGCGGTCGGCGACCCACAGGTCTCCCCTGCCGTCCCAGCTGGGCGCGGACAGCCGGTCGGCGGGCCGGGCGGCCTTGCTGGTCAGGACCGGCGGCAGCGGGTCCTGCTCGGTGGTGATGGAGGAGACGAGCAGCTCGCGGCCGGTCTGCCCGATCCCGGCGGCCCGGGTCTCGCCCCGGTCGACGGCGACCGAGCGGAGCGGCACCGTGCCCTTGCCGAACGGCCCCGGCACCTCGAGCGGCGCGTTCGCCTCCTTGCCGCCGACCAGGAGCATCATCAGCTTGCCGTGCTCGTCGACGAAGTACGGGTTCTCGTCGCGGTCGGTGTTCCGCACCGCCGCGAACTCGACCGCCTGCCCCCGGCCCAGCCGGCACAGCGACTGCCCGCCCGACCCCAGGAGCTCGACCTGCTCGACGTTGACGGAGGTCAGGTCGCGCAGCGTGAAGAGCAGCTGTGCCGCCATCCGCCGGCACGCCTCACCACTGGCCCGGTCCGCCTTGCGGTTGAGCGGCACCCGCAGCGTGGACTGGTCGTCCGTGGTCAGGGTGGTGACGCCGCTCTTCAGCTCCGTACCGGAGGGGAACTGCGAGTCGACGGCCGGCTTCAGCCAGTTCGTCGGCCCTTCGAGCAGCGCCTTGACCGTCTGCGTCACCGGATCCATCCGGGTGACGGGGTCCTGCCGCTGCCGGATGTAGACGGGGTCGGCGACGACCCAGTCCTCCCCGGAGGCGAAGTAGTACTTGTTGACCGACCGGTAGTTGCGGAGGAAGTCGGCCTCTCCGAGGATCAGGCCGGGCGGGAGGCTGTCGATGCGCCACTCCCTGCCCTTGCCGTTCGCCGCCGGCTGCTGCACGACGTGGATCGACTGCAGGTACTCGGTGGGGCTGACCGGCTGGTAGGCGTGGCGGTCGTCCACGGTCGCGATCATGCGGCCGGAGAGCGGGAAGGCACGCCCCTGGTTGTCGGGGTCGGCGTTGCGGTCGGCCGGACTGCGGCCGGGCGCGTTGGTGAGCACGGTGATGCTCTGCTCCGGCTTCCAGCTCCGCGCGGCCTTCTTCGTGAGGTACGTGCGGGCGGTGGCGAAGCCGGGGTCGTCACTGGTCATGGCTTCGAGGAAGCCGTCGACGATCTCGTCCGGGTCCGCGTTCTCGCGGGGTGCGACGGCGTAGACCCGTACCTGCGAGTCGCCCGTGTTGGACCCCTTCACCGGCGACACGTCCCCGCTGTCGGGCATCGTCGCGCACCCGGTCATCAGGAGCCCGCCGCAAGCGGCAACCACCACCGCGCGTGTACTCCGTCCCCGCCCCGCGTGCTCCGCTCGGGAGTCAGCGCCCACGTGTCCCGTCCTCCTGCTCCAGTTGCCCGTTCCCACCGGCCGTCGCCGTGCCCGCTCCGCCGCCGTCGCCGTCGGTCGCCGCTCGCGCCACGACCCGGGCGCCGCTGCCGGGCAGCGCCGTCGGGTCGACGGTCGCCCGCGGCGGCGCGGGCAGCCTCGGCGGTACGGGGAGCACGGCCCGGTCCCCGGCGGGCTGCGCCGGGACCGCGGCGAGCCGGCCGGTCTCCTGGGCGCGTCCGGCGGCCGCCTGCTCGCGGTTGCGCCGGGAGTCCTCGGGCTCCAGCGGGATCGGGGAGCCCCGCAGCGGCTCGTCCGCGGTGCGCGGCAGGGTGAGCCGGAACTGCGAACCGCCGCCGGGCTCGCCCCAGGCCTGGAGCCAGCCGCCGTGCAGCCGCGCGTCCTCGACGGCGATCGACAGGCCGAGGCCGGTGCCGCCGGTCGTACGCGCGCGTGCCGGGTCGGCGCGCCAGAACCGGTTGAAGACCCGGGTCGCCTCGCCCGGCTTCAGACCCACGCCGTAATCCCGTACGGCCACGGCGACGGCCCCCCCGGCGGCGGCGAGCTTCACGACGACGTCGCGGCCCTCGCCGTGCTCGACGGCGTTGACGACGAGGTTGCGCAGCACCCGCTCGACCCGGCGGGCGTCCGCCTCGGCCACGACGGGCTGCTGGTCGCCGAGGACGACGATCCGGGTGCCCTTGCGCTCGGCGAGGGGTTCGGCGCCGCCTATGACCCGGCGGACGACCTGGCGCAGGTCTATCGGCTCGGCCTCCAGGGCGGCCGCGCCCGCGTCGAAGCGGCTGATCTCCAGGAGGTCGGAGAGCAGCGACTCGAAGCGGTCGAGCTGGTCGCCGAGGAGTTCGGCGGAGCGGGCGGTGATGGGGTCGAAGTCGACGCGGGCCTCGTGGATGACGTCGGCGGCCATCCGGACCGTGGTCAGCGGGGTGCGCAGCTCGTGCGAGACGTCGGAGACGAAGCGCCGCTGCATCCGCGACAGCTCCTCCAGCTGCTGGATCTTGAGCTGGAGGTTGGAGGCCATCTTGTTGAAGGCCTCGCCGAGCCGCGCGATGTCGTCCTCGCCGGTGACCTTCATCCGTTCCTGGAGGCGGCCGGCCGAGAGCCGTTCGGCGATCCCGGCGGCCATCCGCACGGGCGTGACGACCTGGCGCACCATGAGCCAGGCGATGGCTCCGAGCAGGACGACGACGAAGAGTCCGGCGGTCGCCAGGGTGCCCTTGACCAGGGTGAGGGAGTCCTCCTCCTGGGCCAGCGGGAAGAGGTAGTACAGCTCGTACTGGGTGCCCTCGGCGTCGTTCAGCCGCTTGCCTATCACCAGGCCCGGCTCGGACGCCTTGCCGCTGGTGTAGTGGATGCGCGTGAACTTCTGGAAGGTCCCGGTGCCCTGGGCGACCCAGTGCCGCAGGTCCGCCGGGATGCTCGTGGTCGGGTCGACCTCGCCGGAGGCGCGGGCGCCGCGGCTCGCGGTGTCACCGGTGTCGAGGGAGAGCGCGACCACGTTGAAGGCGCTCTGGCCACCGCTGGCGAGCTGTTCGACCAGGGTGGAGCGCCAGTTCACGGAGGAGCCGGCCCGTCCGCCGTCCTGCTGTCCGGGCGCCGAGGCAGTGGTCGCCGCCCGGTCCTGGGCGGCGGAGAACCCCCCGGCTGCCTGGCTCTGGGCGGCTTTCTCCTTGGCGTCGAGCAGGCCGTTGCGCACCTGCCCGATGACGACGATGCCGAGCAGCAGCACCACTCCGAGGGACATCAGCAGGGTGCCCGCGACGATCCGCAGCTGGATGTTCCGCCGCCACAGCCGCACGGCGGGCAGCAGCGGCCGGCGGACCCAGCGCGCGAAGAGCCGGAGGACCGGTCCGCCGCGCGTCCCGTCACGGAAGAGCCGTCCACCGTGCAGCAGACGGCCGAATCGCGAGCCCCCCCGCCCCGGTCCGGCAGTCCGCCCCGTACGGACTCCCGGGTCCCCGGGCCTCGGAGCAGCACTGCCTTCAGTCATGTCAGCTCGGCCCCGCCTTGTAACCGACACCGCGGACGGTCACCACGATCTCCGGGCGCTCGGGGTCCTTCTCGACCTTCGAGCGCAGCCGCTGGACGTGCACGTTCACCAGGCGGGTGTCGGCCGCGTGCCGGTAACCCCACACCTGCTCGAGGAGGACCTCGCGCGTGAACACCTGCCACGGCTTGCGCGCGAGCGCGACCAGCAGGTCGAACTCCAGCGGCGTCAGCGCGATCGACTGCCCGTCCCGCTTCACGGAGTGCCCGGCCACGTCGATGACCAGGTCGCCGATGGTGAGCTGCTCGGGAGCCGGCTCCTCGGACCTCCGCAGCCGCGCCCGGATCCGGGCGACGAGCTCCTTCGGCTTGAACGGCTTCACGATGTAGTCGTCGGCGCCGGACTCCAGGCCCACGACCACGTCGACGGTGTCGCTCTTGGCCGTGAGCATGACGATCGGCACCCCGGACTCGGCCCGGATGAGCCTGCACACCTCGATGCCGTCCCGTCCGGGCAGCATCAGGTCGAGGAGCACCAGGTCGGGCTTGGCCTCTCTGAAAGCGGCAAGCGCCTTGTCACCGTCCGCGACGAACGACGGCTCGAACCCTTCACCCCGCAGCACGATGCCGAGCATCTCGGCCAGTGCGGTGTCGTCGTCGACGACAAGAACGCGTCCCTTCATATCGACATCATCCCATTAGCCAATCGTTACCTGCCGTGACCTGTCCCACAGCGTCTCCCCCTGCCCGGGCCTTGATCTCGTGGTCGGCGGCCCGCTCGGCCCGTCTGCGCGCGGTTCGCGCGACCAGATCGGGCATCCGCACAGTGTGCCGCCTGCCGCTCGCACAATGAAGGTCCGGACAAAGGTACGAAGGAGATCACGGCTCCGGCCCACGGGCGGTCCCCGCGTGGCACGATGGCACCCGGCCCGCCGCCCTGTCAGGTGTCGGCCGCCGTGACCGAGCCGGTTCGCCGATCCGGCACCGCGACCATTCATCCGAGGTGGACGACCGTGAACGACACTCCGGGCTGGACCTCGCCCGGATCCGCCCCCTCCGACGGCCAGGACGGCTCGGGGGCCCCCGGGCCCTCCTCCGCGGCCGACGCGAACGGCTCCGCCACCCAGTGGTCTAAGGACCAGCCGCCCGCCGGCCAGTGGTCCCCGCCGACCGACCGGACTCCGCCCCCCGGCCCCGGCCAGAACTGGGGAACCCCGCCCCCGAACGTCAACTGGGGCAGGCCTCCGGCCGCGAAGCCCGGAGTCGTCCCGCTGCGCCCGCTGGGCATGGGCGAGATCCTCGACGGCGCGGTGAAGACCCTCCGCACCTACTGGCGCACGGTCCTCACCATCACGGTCACGGTCGCGGTGATCTCCCAGGTCGCCAACATCCTGGCCCAGAAGTACCTCGTCCCGGCGCCCCCCGAGCTCAACCCGGACGCCACGCCCGCCGAGGCGCTGGAACAGTCCCTCGACTCCGCCCAGGCCTCCCTGATCGGCCTGGGCCCGGCGCTGCTCGTGACGATGATGGCCTCGCTCGTGAGCGCCGCCCTGCTGACCGTCGTCATCAGCCGCGCGATCCTCGGCCGCCCGGTCTCGCTGGGCGCCGCCTGGCAGGAGGCCCGCCCCCGCCTGCTCCAGCTGCTCGGCCTGACCCTGCTGCTCGCGGCGATGACCGCCGCCATCGTGTTCGTCGGCCTGCTCCCCGGGCTCCTGATCAGCGGCGCCCCGGGCGTGGCCCTCGCCCTCCTCGGCAGCTTCGGCGCCATCGTGGCGGTCGTCTGGCTGGTGATCCGCTTCAGCCTCTCGTCGCCCGCCCTGATGCTGGAGCGCCAGGGTGTCATCCAGTCGCTGAAGCGCTCGGCGAAGCTGGTGCAGGGCTCGTGGTGGCGGATCTTCGGCATCACCGTGCTCACGCAGCTGCTGGTCTTCGTCTTCACCATGATCGTCTCGATCCCGTTCATGATCATCGGCTTCCTGGCGGACAGCGACGGCTTCACCGGCCTCCTCTCCGGCACCTCCAACACCTACGGCTGGCCGTTCCTGATCATCACGGGCATCGGCGGCGTGATCACCAGCGCGATCACCTACCCGATCTCCGCCGGTGTGACCGTCCTCCTCTACGTGGACCAGCGCATCCGCCGCGAAGCCCTGGACCTCGAACTCGCCCGAGCCGCAGGCCTCCCCGGCTACGGCGCCACACCGGACACCGACACCGTCGGGGGCTGATGCGGTGACGGTCACGGGGGGAGCGGCCGCGGCACTGGCACGGCTGCGCGCCGACGGCGACGTACCGGTGGACATCTCCCGCGTCCCCGCCCGCGAGGCGGCGGAGCGGGAGCTGTCCGATCCGAGGTACCACGAGAACGACCCGAACCTCCTCCAGCGCGGCCTCAACCGGTTCTGGGAGTGGCTCGACGACCTCTTCGGCGCCGCTTCGGGGGCCACCCCGGGCGGTGTCCTCGGCCTCGTCGTCATCGTCCTGGCCGTGGCCGCCCTCGCCGCCGCCCTCTGGTGGCGCCTCGGCACCCCGCACCGGGCACCCGGCACCACCGGCGACTCCCTCTTCTCCGACGGCCCCCGCACCGCCCGGGACCACCGGACGGCCGCCGCCCGCCACGCCTCCGCCGGCCGCTGGAACGAGGCCGTCCAGGAACGGATGCGGGCCATCGTCCGCTCCCTCGAGGAGCGCACCCTCCTCGAACCCCGCCCCGGCCGCACCGCCGACGAGGCGGCCGCCGAAGCCGGCCGCTCCCTCCCCTCCCACGCGGACGACCTGCGCCTCGCGGCCCGCACCTTCGACGACGTCACGTACGGCGGCCGCACCGCCGACGAGCCCGCGTACCGCCGCGTCGAGGAACTGGACACCGCCCTGGAGCGGACCCGCCCCACCCTCGACACCACCTCCACGGGGACGCCCGCATGAGCCGCCCGGCCACCGGCACCACCTCGACCGCCCCCACCGCCCGCCAGGTGTGGACCCGCGTCCGCGGCGCCGTCCTCGTCCTCGCCCTGGTCCTGATCGGAGGCCTCGTCCTCGCGACGTTCCGGTCCACCGACGCCCACGGCGCACTCGACCCGCGCTCCGCCGACCCCCACGGCAGCCGCGCCGTCGCCGAACTCCTCAAGGACCGCGGCGTCACCGTCACCCTCGCCACCACCCTCGACGAGGCCACCGCGGCCACGGACACCGGAACCACCCTCCTGGTCACCACCCCCGACCTGCTGACGGACGCTCAGCAGTCCACCCTCCATACGGCGATGGAGAACTCCATCGGCCGCACGGTCCTCATCGGCGCCGGCCAAGCCTCCCTCGGCACCCTGGCCCCGGGCGTCACCAGCGCCCCGAGCGCCCCGGTGAGGGAACGCGCCCCCGCCTGCCCCCTGCCGGCCGCCACCCGCGCCGGCAGTGCCGACCTCGGCGGCGAGCGCTACGAGACCTCCCCCGGCACCATCGCCGACGCCTGCTACGACTCCGACGGCCTGCCGACCCTCGTCCGGCTCCCCGCCGCCGGCACCCCCGGTGACACCGTCCTCCTCGGTTCGCCCGACATCCTCTACAACTCCCGCCTCGACCACCTGGGCAACGCCTCGCTGGCCCTGCAACTCCTCGGCTCCCGGCCCCATCTCGTCTGGTACCTCCCCTCCCTCTCCGATACCTCGGCCGCCGACACACCGTCAGACGACACCACGGGCAACTTCCTCTCCCTCATCCCCTCCGGCTGGCTGTGGGGCACGCTCCAACTCGCCCTCGCGGCCCTGCTCGCCGCCATCTGGCGCGGCCGTCGCCTCGGCCCCCTGGTCACCGAGCGCCTCCCCGTCGCCCTCCGCGCCTCCGAGGCCACCGAGGGCCGCGCCCGCCTCTACCGCAAGGCGAACGCCCGCGACCGCGCCGCCTCCGTCCTGCGCACCGCGACCCGCACCCGGATCGCCCCGCTGCTCGGCGTCCCCGTCCAGGACGCCCACTCCCCCGACCGCCTCCTCCCCGCACTCTCCGCCCGTCTCCCCGAGACCACCGCGGACCCCAGGAACCTCCTCTTCGGCCCGGCTCCCGCCGACGACGCCACCCTCATCCGCCTGGCGGACCAACTCGACGCCCTCGAAAGAGAGGTACGCACCTCATGAGCGCCCCGACCCCCGAGACCATCACGGAATCGGACAGCGCCCGAGCCTCCCTGGAGGCCCTGCGCACCGAGATCGCGAAGGCCGTGGTCGGCCAGGACCCCGCCGTCACCGGTCTCGTCGTCGCCCTGCTCTGCCGGGGACACGTCCTCCTCGAAGGCGTCCCCGGAGTCGCCAAGACCCTCCTGGTCCGCTCGCTGGCCGCCGCACTCGAACTCGACACCAAGCGCGTCCAGTTCACCCCCGACCTGATGCCGAGCGACGTCACGGGCTCCCTGGTCTACGACGCCCGCACCGCCGAGTTCTCCTTCCAGCCCGGCCCTGTCTTCACCAACCTGCTGCTCGCCGACGAGATCAACCGCACGCCCCCGAAGACCCAGTCCTCCCTCCTGGAGGCGATGGAGGAACGTCAGGTCACGGTCGACGGCACCCCCCGCCCCCTCCCGGAGCCGTTCCTGGTCGCCGCGACCCAGAACCCCGTCGAGTACGAGGGCACCTACCCGCTCCCCGAAGCCCAACTGGACCGATTCCTGCTCAAGCTGACGGTCCCTCTGCCCTCACGCGCGGACGAGATCCATGTCCTCACCCGTCACGCCGACGGCTTCGACCCGCGCGACCTGAAGGCCGCCGGCGTCCGCCCCGTCGCGGGCCCCGCCGAGCTCGAAGCGGCCCGGGCCGCCGTCGCCAAGGTCTCGGTCTCCGCCGAGATCGCCGGCTATGTCGTCGATATCTGCCGTGCCACGCGTGAATCCCCCTCACTCACGCTCGGGGTCTCTCCCCGAGGCGCCACCGCCCTGCTCTCCACCGCCCGCGCCTGGGCCTGGCTCACCGGCCGGGACTACGTCACCCCGGACGATGTGAAGGCCCTCGCTCTCCCCACCCTGCGTCATCGCATCCACCTGCGGCCCGAGGCCGAGATGGAGGGGGTCACCCCCGACTCCGTCATCAACTCGATCCTCGCCCACGTCCCCGTCCCCCGCTGAGAACGGCGCCCCATGGCCCTCACCGGACGAACCGCGCTGCTCGCCGCCCTCGGATCGCTCCCCGTCGGCATCCTCGCCCCCAGCTGGACGGGGATGCTCGCGGTGAACGCGCCCCTCTCCCTCGCAATTCTGTGCGACTACGCCTTGGCGGCGCCAGTACGAACGCTCCAATTCACCCGAAGCGGTGATACATCCGTTCGACTCGGTGACGAGGCGGAGGTCCAGCTCACCGTCACCAACCCGTCCCGCCGCCGCCTGCGCGCCCAGCTCCGCGACGCCTGGCCGCCCAGCAGCTGGCTCCCCGGCACCGAACAGGCCTCTTCACGCCGCCGACTGGCCGTCCCCGCCGGCGAACGCCGCCGCCTCACCACGAGCCTGCGCCCGACCCGCCGCGGGGACCGCCGCGCCGAACGGATCACGGTCCGCTCGTTCGGACCCCTCGGCCTCGCGGCCCGCCAGGGCCACCACGAGGTCCCCTGGACCGTCCGCGTCCTGCCGCCCTTCACCAGCCGCAAGCACCTGCCGTCACGCCTGGCCCGGCTCCGCGAGCTCGACGGCCGCACCAGCGTGCTCACCCGCGGCGAGGGCACGGAGTTCGACAGCCTCCGCGAGTACGTCCCCGGCGACGACACCCGCTCGATCGACTGGCGGGCCACGGCCCGCCAGACCACCGTCGCGGTCCGCACCTGGCGCCCCGAGCGCGACCGGCACATCCTGATCGTCCTCGACACCGGCCGCACCTCGGCCGGCCGCGTCGGCGACGTCCCGCGCCTGGACGCCTCCATGGACGCGGCGCTCCTCCTCACCGCACTCGCCTCCCGCGCCGGTGACCGCGTGGACCTCCTGGCCTACGACCGCCGCCTCCGCGCCCAGGTCCAGGGCCGCTCCGCCGGCGACGTCCTGCCGGCCGTGGTCAACGCCCTCGCACCGCTGGAACCCGAACTCGTGGAGACCGACGCCCGCGGCCTGGCGGCAACCGCTCTCGCCCGCGCTCCACGCCGCTCGCTGATCGTCCTCCTGACCGGCCTGGACGCCGCCCCGATCGAGGAGGGCCTCCTCCCGGTCCTGCCGCAGCTCGCCCAGCGCCACACGGTCCTGGTGGCCTCCGTGGCCGACCCCCACGTCACCCGCATGGCAGAGAACCGCGGCACGATCGAAGGCGTCTACGAGGCAGCGGCCGCCACCCAGACACAGTCCCAGCGCGCTCGCACCGCGGAACAGCTCCAGCGCCACGGCGTCACGGTCGTCGACGCCACCCCCGACACCCTCGCCCCCGCCCTGGCGGATGCCTACCTCGCCCTCAAGGCAGCCGGCCGCCTCTGAACACGACGGCTGAACCCGGCCCCCGAAAGGGGATCCGTGCCGTAAACGCAGAAAAGCCCCGCACCATGAGGTGCGGGGCTTTCCCACAATGATTGTTCGGCGGCGTCCTACTCTCCCACAGGGTCCCCCCTGCAGTACCATCGGCGCTGAAAGGCTTAGCTTCCGGGTTCGGAATGTAACCGGGCGTTTCCCTAACGCTATGACCACCGAAACTCTATGAAGTTACGAACCGCCGCACCACCCAAAGGGGGGCGTGTTCGTTGCTTCAGAACTAACACAGTGGACGCGAGCAACTGAGGACAAGCCCTCGGCCTATTAGTACCGGTCAGCTCCACCCCTCACGGGGCTTCCACATCCGGCCTATCAACCCAGTCGTCTACTGGGAGCCTTACCCTCTCAAGGAGGTGGGAACACTCATCTCGAAGCAGGCTTCCCGCTTAGATGCTTTCAGCGGTTATCCCTCCCGAACGTAGCCAACCAGCCATGCCCTTGGCAGGACAACTGGCACACCAGAGGTTCGTCCGTCCCGGTCCTCTCGTACTAGGGACAGCCCTTCTCAATATTCCTACGCGCACAGCGGATAGGGACCGAACTGTCTCACGACGTTCTAAACCCAGCTCGCGTACCGCTTTAATGGGCGAACAGCCCAACCCTTGGGACCGACTCCAGCCCCAGGATGCGACGAGCCGACATCGAGGTGCCAAACCATCCCGTCGATATGGACTCTTGGGGAAGATCAGCCTGTTATCCCCGGGGTACCTTTTATCCGTTGAGCGACGGCGCTTCCACAAGCCACCGCCGGATCACTAGTCCCGACTTTCGTCCCTGCTCGACCCGTCGGTCTCACAGTCAAGCTCCCTTGTGCACTTACACTCAACACCTGATTGCCAACCAGGCTGAGGGAACCTTTGGGCGCCTCCGTTACCCTTTGGGAGGCAACCGCCCCAGTTAAACTACCCATCAGACACTGTCCCTGATCCGGATCACGGACCGAGGTTAGACATCCAGCACGACCAGAGTGGTATTTCAACGGCGACTCCACAACCACTGGCGTGGCTGCTTCACGGTCTCCCACCTATCCTACACAAGCCGAACCGAACACCAATATCAAACTGTAGTAAAGGTCCCGGGGTCTTTCCGTCCTGCTGCGCGAAACGAGCATCTTTACTCGTAGTGCAATTTCACCGGGCCTATGGTTGAGACAGTCGAGAAGTCGTTACGCCATTCGTGCAGGTCGGAACTTACCCGACAAGGAATTTCGCTACCTTAGGATGGTTATAGTTACCACCGCCGTTTACTGGCGCTTAAGTTCTCAGCTTCGCCTGGTCGAAACCAAGCTAACCGGTCCCCTTAACGTTCCAGCACCGGGCAGGCGTCAGTCCGTATACATCGCCTTACGGCTTCGCACGGACCTGTGTTTTTAGTAAACAGTCGCTTCTCGCTGGTCTCTGCGGCCACCCCCAGCTCAGAGTGCAAGACTCATCACCAGGCGTGGCCCCCCTTCTCCCGAAGTTACGGGGGCATTTTGCCGAGTTCCTTAACCATAGTTCACCCGAACGCCTCGGTATTCTCTACCTGACCACCTGAGTCGGTTTAGGGTACGGGCCGCCATGAAACTCGCTAGAGGCTTTTCTCGACAGCATAGGATCATCCACTTCACCACAATCGGCTCGGCATCAGGTCTCAGGCTATGTGTCACGCGGATTTGCCTACGTGACGCCCTACACCCTTACCCCGGGACAACCACCGCCCGGGCTGGACTACCTTCCTGCGTCACCCCATCGCTTACCTACTACCACCTTGGGTCGACGGCTCCACCACTTTCCTTTCCCCGAAGGGTCCGGAACGGCTTCACGGCCTTAGCATTAATGGGCTCGATATTGGGCGTTTCAAAGCGGGTACCGGAATATCAACCGGTTGTCCATCGACTACGCCTGTCGGCCTCGCCTTAGGTCCCGACTTACCCTGGGCAGATCAGCTTGACCCAGGAACCCTTAGTCAATCGGCGCACACGTTTCTCACGTGTGTATCGCTACTCATGCCTGCATTCTCACTCGTGAACCGTCCACAACTCGCTTCCGCGGCTGCTTCACCCGGCACACGACGCTCCCCTACCCATCACAGCACCCGTTGGGGCTTTTGCTGCAATGACACGACTTCGGCGGTACGCTTGAGCCCCGCTACATTGTCGGCGCGGAATCACTTGACCAGTGAGCTATTACGCACTCTTTCAAGGGTGGCTGCTTCTAAGCCAACCTCCTGGTTGTCTCTGCGACTCCACATCCTTTCCCACTTAGCGTACGCTTAGGGGCCTTAGTCGATGCTCTGGGCTGTTTCCCTCTCGACCATGGAGCTTATCCCCCACAGTCTCACTGCCGTGCTCTCACTTACCGGCATTCGGAGTTTGGCTAAGGTCAGTAACCCGGTAGGGCCCATCGCCTATCCAGTGCTCTACCTCCGGCAAGAAACACACGACGCTGCACCTAAATGCATTTCGGGGAGAACCAGCTATCACGGAGTTTGATTGGCCTTTCACCCCTAACCACAGGTCATCCCCCAGGTTTTCAACCCTGGTGGGTTCGGTCCTCCACGAAGTCTTACCTCCGCTTCAACCTGCCCATGGCTAGATCACTCCGCTTCGGGTCTTGAGCGTGCTACTGGATCGCCCTGTTCGGACTCGCTTTCGCTACGGCTTCCCCTCACGGGTTAACCTCGCAACACACCGCAAACTCGCAGGCTCATTCTTCAAAAGGCACGCAGTCACGAGGATGTGCAAGCACATCCCGACGCTCCCACGGCTTGTAGGCACACGGTTTCAGGTACTATTTCACTCCGCTCCCGCGGTACTTTTCACCATTCCCTCACGGTACTATCCGCTATCGGTCACCAGGGAATATTTAGGCTTAGCGGGTGGTCCCGCCGGATTCACACGGGATTTCTCGGGCCCCGTGCTACTTGGGTGTCTCTCCAACGAGCCGTACAGATTTCGGCTACGGGGGTCTTACCCTCTACGCCGGACCTTTCGCATGTCCTTCGCCTATCCATACGGTTTCTGACTCGTCCTGTCGCCGGCAGACGACAGAAGAGAGATCCCACAACCCCGCATGCGCAACCCCTGCCGGGTCTCACACGCCTGCGGTTTGGCCTCATCCGGTTTCGCTCGCCACTACTCCCGGAATCACGGTTGTTTTCTCTTCCTGAGGGTACTGAGATGTTTCACTTCCCCTCGTTCCCTCCACATGCCCTATGTGTTCAGGCATGGGTGACAGCCCATGACGACTGCCGGGTTTCCCCATTCGGAAACCCCCGGATCAAAGCCTGGTTGACGGCTCCCCGGGGACTATCGTGGCCTCCCACGTCCTTCATCGGTTCCTGGTGCCAAGGCATCCACCGTGCGCCCTTAAAAACTTGGCCACAGATGCTCGCGTCCACTGTGTAGTTCTCAAACAACGACCAGCCACCCATCACACACCGCCAGGCGGTGCTGTACTGGGGCCGGCATCCTCGAAGGCATGACCATGACGGCCGTACCCTCAGACACCCAACAACGTGCCAGGCACAGTCCGTTCCTCGAATCCCGTGTTCCACGCCGAAGCAGTACTAGCGGTCTCTCGTCCCTGACTGTGCCAACTAATCAACGTTCCACCCATGAGCTGACCGTGCGAGACGTTCGCTCGCATCCGGTGCTGTGCTCCTTAGAAAGGAGGTGATCCAGCCGCACCTTCCGGTACGGCTACCTTGTTACGACTTCGTCCCAATCGCCAGTCCCACCTTCGACAGCTCCCTCCCACAAGGGGTTGGGCCACCGGCTTCGGGTGTTACCGACTTTCGTGACGTGACGGGCGGTGTGTACAAGGCCCGGGAACGTATTCACCGCAGCAATGCTGATCTGCGATTACTAGCAACTCCGACTTCATGGGGTCGAGTTGCAGACCCCAATCCGAACTGAGACCGGCTTTTTGAGATTCGCTCCGCCTCACGGCATCGCAGCTCTTTGTACCGGCCATTGTAGCACGTGTGCAGCCCAAGACATAAGGGGCATGATGACTTGACGTCGTCCCCACCTTCCTCCGAGTTGACCCCGGCGGTCTCCTGTGAGTCCCCATCACCCCGAAGGGCATGCTGGCAACACAGGACAAGGGTTGCGCTCGTTGCGGGACTTAACCCAACATCTCACGACACGAGCTGACGACAGCCATGCACCACCTGTATACCGACCACAAGGGGGGCACTATCTCTAATGCTTTCCGGTATATGTCAAGCCTTGGTAAGGTTCTTCGCGTTGCGTCGAATTAAGCCACATGCTCCGCTGCTTGTGCGGGCCCCCGTCAATTCCTTTGAGTTTTAGCCTTGCGGCCGTACTCCCCAGGCGGGGAACTTAATGCGTTAGCTGCGGCACCGACGACGTGGAATGTCGCCAACACCTAGTTCCCAACGTTTACGGCGTGGACTACCAGGGTATCTAATCCTGTTCGCTCCCCACGCTTTCGCTCCTCAGCGTCAGTAATGGCCCAGAGATCCGCCTTCGCCACCGGTGTTCCTCCTGATATCTGCGCATTTCACCGCTACACCAGGAATTCCGATCTCCCCTACCACACTCTAGCCTGCCCGTATCGGATGCAGACCCGGGGTTAAGCCCCGGGCTTTCACACCCGACGTGACAAGCCGCCTACGAGCTCTTTACGCCCAATAATTCCGGACAACGCTTGCGCCCTACGTATTACCGCGGCTGCTGGCACGTAGTTAGCCGGCGCTTCTTCTGCAGGTACCGTCACTTGCGCTTCTTCCCTGCTGAAAGAGGTTTACAACCCGAAGGCCGTCATCCCTCACGCGGCGTCGCTGCATCAGGCTTGCGCCCATTGTGCAATATTCCCCACTGCTGCCTCCCGTAGGAGTCTGGGCCGTGTCTCAGTCCCAGTGTGGCCGGTCGCCCTCTCAGGCCGGCTACCCGTCGTCGCCTTGGTGGGCCGTTACCCCGCCAACAAGCTGATAGGCCGCGGGCTCATCCTTCACCGCCGGAGCTTTCCACCCGGGAAGATGCCTTCCCGGGTCGTATCCGGTATTAGACCCCGTTTCCAGGGCTTGTCCCAGAGTGAAGGGCAGATTGCCCACGTGTTACTCACCCGTTCGCCACTAATCCACCCCGAGGGGCTTCATCGTTCGACTTGCATGTGTTAAGCACGCCGCCAGCGTTCGTCCTGAGCCAGGATCAAACTCTCCGTGAATGTTCACCGGTGATCCGGTGGCACACTCGCGTTGAGCGGGACGGTCATGCCGGAATGTGGCCGACCGTCCACAGCGTCCTCGCTGTGTATGTCGCCTGCCCGCCACGAGGGCCGACAGGACTTTTCAAAGGAACCTCGACCATCCGGAGATGGACGGGGTATCAACTAATCTGGCGTTGATTTTTGGCACGCTGTTGAGTTCTCAAGGTGCGGACGCTTCCTTCGGTCCCGTTTCCGGGCCCTCCGGGCGCTTCCTTCGTTTCCGACTCTATCAGATCTTTCCGATCCGATTTCCTCGGTGCTTTCCGGTCCGTTTCGCTTTCGCTCCGGGCCCTTCCGGCGGTTTCGACTTTATCAGATTCATTTCGGCCGGCCTAATCGGCGGCTTTCGTGATTCGAATAAGAATCGGGATGACTCCGTGGAATCGAATCCCCAACCGGAGCGAGTGAGACTCTACACCGGTCGCTGCCGAACTGTCCAGTTCTAGGCAACCGTTTGAATCTACCTCCCCACGAGCCCCGTGTCAACGGGTTTCGCGAGCACCGGAGGAGACTAGCAGCTCAGGAGGGCCCGACGCACATCAGGCGGCGGTGGGGAGCGTGGCGCTGCGGTCGGGCTCCTCCAGGTCGCCGGTGTCGCCGGCTCGGGCGGCGCGGCCGCCGAGGACGTAGACGTACGCGAGGAAGGCCAACTCGGCGGCGATGCCGATGGTGATGCGGGCCCAGGTGGGGAGGCCCGAGGGGGTGACGAAGCCTTCGAGCAGGCCCGAGACGAAGAGGACCAGGGCCAGGCCGATCGCCATGCCGACGGCCGCGCGTCCCTGTTCCGCCAGGGCGGCTCGGCGGGTCCTGGGGCCCGGGTCGATGACCGTCCAGCCGAGGCGGAGGCCCGTACCGGCGGCCACGAAGACGGCGGTCAGTTCGAGCAGGCCGTGGGGAAGGATCAGGCCGAGGAAGACGTCGAGGCGGCCGGCGGAGGACATCAGGCCGATGCCGACGCCCAGGTTCAGCATGTTCATGAAGAGGATCCAGAGGACCGGGATCCCGAGGAACGCGCCCAGGACCAGGCACATGGCCGCGGCCTGGGCGTTGTTCGTCCAGACCTGGGCGGCGAAGGAGGCCGCCGGGTGGCTGGAGTAGTACGTCTCGTACTGGCCGCCCGGGCGGGTCATCTCGCGGAGGTCGGTGGAGGCTCCGATCGCGGCCTGGACCTCCGGGTGCGTACCGATCCACCAGCCGAGGAGCGCCGCCAGCAGGGTGGAGAGGACAGCCGTGGGGACCCACCAGTGGCGGGAACGGTAGACCGCGGCGGGGAAGCCGGCCGTGAGGAAGCGGACCGCGTCGCGCCAGGAGGAGCGTCGGGTGCCGGTGACGGTGGCGCGGGCGCGGGCCACGAGCTGGGTGAGCCGGGCCGTGAGCATGGGGTCCGGGGTGCTCGACTGGACGATCGAGAGGTGGGTGGCCGTGCGCTGGTACAGCGCGACGAGTTCGTCGGCCTCGGCGCCGGTGAGCTTGCCGCCCCGGCGCAGGAGGTGGTCGAGGCGTTCCCACTCGGCGCGGTGGGCGGTCACGTAGACGTCGAGGTCCATGATCGGCTGCTGCTCCAGGCACTGGCTGCGGACGGGTCCGTACTACTGCGGCGCGCTGCGGGTCAGCTTGGCAGACTGGCGTTCGGAGGGGTCGGGAAGGTTCGGAGAAGGGTGGGTGCCGTGAGTGGGTTGGTGACGGGGGACGCCGTCGTACTGGGGTTGCAGCCGGCGCGGCTGCCGAGTCGGGCGCTCGCGTTGCTCATCGACCTGGTCGTGGTGTGGGCCGCGTATCTGCTGATCACGCTCGGGCTCGCGGTCGCCACGGCGTCGCTGGACGAGGCGGCGGTGGCGGCCGTGTCCATCGCGTCCTTCCTGCTTGTGCTCGTGGGGGCGCCGATCGCGGTGGAGACGCTGTCGCACGGACGGTCGCTGGGAAAGCTGGCCGTCGGGCTGCGAGTGGTACGGGACGACGGGGGGCCGATCCGGTTCCGGCACGCGCTGGTGCGGGGTGCGATGGGGGTCGTGGAGATCCTGATGACCTTCGGGGTCGTCGCCTGTGTCGCTTCGCTGGTGTCCGAGCGGGGGCGGCGGCTCGGGGACGTCTTCGCGGGAACCCTTGTGGTGCGGGAGCGGATACCCGCGGCGCGGGCTCTGGCCGTGCCTCCGCCGCCGCCGTGGCTGGTGGGACGGTTCGCCGGGATCGATCTCTCGGCAGTGCCGGAGGCGCTGTGGCTGGAGATACGTCAGTACCTGACGCGGGCGCGTGAGCTGGACCCGGTCGTGGGGCGGCAGCTGGCGGAGCGGCTGGCCGACGAGCTGGTGGCCCGGACCGGTACGCCTCCGCCGGCGGGGGTGCCGGCCGATGCCTATCTGGCGGGGGTGGTGGCCGAGCGGCAGGCGCGGGACGCCCGGCGGGCGTTCGCTCCGGGGGTGGGGGCGGGCTTGCCGGGGGGCGGCTTGTCGGGGGTCGGCTTGCAGGGTGTCGGAGTGTCGAGTCCTGTACTGCCTCCGGTTGTTGCTCCTCCGGTTGTTGCTCCTCCGGTTGTTGCTCCTCCGGTTGTTGCTTCCCCCGTCGGCTCTTCTCCCGGTGGCGAGCCGGCCGCCGGGTCCGGGGCGCGGCCCACCGGGTTCGCCCCTCCTGCCTGAGCAGGGCGATCAGGGGAAGACCGACGGTGGGGTCTCCAAGGCTTCGAGTTCGATGCCGGGGGCGGCGAGGACCACGTCGCCGGCGATGTGGACCGTATGGCGTTCGCCCGTGTCCAGGGCGCTGACCTGGTACTCGTCCACCATCAGTGGGCCGTTGTCAGTGGCGTGCGCTTCACTTCTCAGCAGGGCCCAGGACTGGTCGACCGTGAGGGGGGCGAGCACCGGGTCCGTGAAGGCGACGAGCCTGACACGGGTCTCGGGGGAATCGGGGGTGAGACGCAGGAGTCGCGTGAGGGCGACGAGGAACGCCGGGGACGTGCCGGTGAAGGCGTGGGCGCGCACATTGCCTTCGGTGGCGTGGGTTCCGGTGGGGTCCGTGCGGACCCAGGTGACGCCGTCGAGGGCCGCGCCGCGGACCTGCCAGCTCGCGGCGTGCAGTTCGAGGCGGATGGGGCGGCCGAGTTCGTCGACGGCCAGGTCGACGGAGCCCTTGTGGTCGCCGGAGGGGGTGGTGATCTGCGAGACGTAACGCCAGCCGGAGGGGCCGGGCGCGCAGTGGAAGTGTTCTTCGCCGAGGGGGGTGTGATCGTGCGGGTCATGGAGCGAATAACGGCCGCGGGGCATGGGGCGGTCCTCGGGAAGGTGCGCTTCCTGGAGCGGTAGCGGGGAGCGGGGCTGGACGGGGCAGGCCCCCGGCACGGGGGTGCGGGGGCCTGCCTGAGTCCTCTACGGGTGTCCGGGACGGCGCCGCGTCAGCGCGCGGGCGCCGCCGGCCGGGGCATCAGTAGCGGTAGTGGTCCGGCTTGAAGGGGCCCTCGACCTCGACGCCGATGTAGGCGGCCTGCTCCGGGCGGAGGGTCGTCAGCTTGACGCCGAGCGAGTCCAGGTGGAGGCGGGCGACCTTCTCGTCCAGGTGCTTCGGGAGGACGTAGACGTCGGTCGGGTACTCCTGCGGCTTGGTGAAGAGCTCGATCTGGGCCAGGGTCTGGTCCGCGAAGGAGTTCGACATCACGAAGGAGGGGTGGCCGGTCGCGTTGCCGAGGTTCAGCAGGCGGCCCTCGGAGAGGACGATGAGGACCTTGCCGTCGGGGAAGGTCCAGGTGTGGACCTGCGGCTTGACCTCGTCCTTGACGATGCCCGGGACCTTGGCGAGGCCGGCCATGTCGATCTCGTTGTCGAAGTGACCGATGTTGCCGACGATGGCCTGGTGCTTCATCTTGGCCATGTCGGCGGCCATGATGATGTCCTTGTTGCCGGTGGTGGTGATGAAGATGTCGGCGGTCTCGACGACCTCGTCGAGGGTCGTGACCTGGTAGCCGTCCATCGCCGCCTGGAGGGCGCAGATCGGGTCGATCTCGGTGACGATGACGCGGGCGCCCTGGCCGCGGAGGGACTCGGCGCAGCCCTTGCCGACGTCGCCGTAGCCGCAGACGACGGCGGTCTTGCCGCCGATGAGGACGTCGGTGGCGCGGTTGATGCCGTCGATGAGGGAGTGGCGGCAGCCGTACTTGTTGTCGAACTTCGACTTCGTCACGGCGTCGTTCACGTTGATCGCCGGGAAGAGGAGGGAGCCGGCCTGCTGCATCTCGTACAGGCGGTGGACGCCGGTGGTGGTCTCCTCGGTCACGCCGCGGATCTCGGACGCCAGCTGGGTCCACTTCTGCGGGTTCTCGGTGAGGGTGCGGTTGAGGAGACGGAGGATGTGGCCGTACTCCTCGCTGTCCGCGGTGGACGGGTCCGGGGCGGAGCCGGCCTTCTCGAACTCGACGCCCTTGTGGACGAGGAGGGTGGCGTCACCGCCGTCGTCCAGGATCATGTTCGGGCCGCCGGTGGGCGAGTTCGGCCAGGTGAGGGCCTGCTCGGTGCACCACCAGTACTCCTCCAGGGTCTCGCCCTTCCAGGCGAAGACCGGGACGCCCTGGGGGTTCTCCGGGGTGCCGTTCGGGCCGACGGCGATGGCCGCGGCGGCGTGGTCCTGGGTGGAGAAGATGTTGCAGGAGGCCCAGCGGACCTCGGCGCCGAGGGCGACCAGGGTCTCGATGAGGACGGCGGTCTGCACGGTCATGTGCAGGGAGCCGGTGACGCGCGCGCCGGCGAGCGGCTGGGTCTCGGCGTACTCCCGGCGGATCGACATCAGGCCGGGCATCTCGTGCTCGGCGAGGGTGATCTCCTTGCGGCCGAAGGCGGCCAGGGAGAGGTCGGCGACCTTGAAGTCCTGGTGGGCGGCAGTCGTCATGACTGTGCTGCTCCTCGTGTGTGCGAGTGCGAGGGTCGGTTGAGGCGCCTGGCACCACGGCGACGCCCTCTGGGCATACGAATGCCCGGGCGCTTCCTGGGTGCCGTCGTCGGAGGCCCTCTCTCCCTCGGCCGGTCCGCGGACCGCCCGACCGCCATCAGCAGCGACGTCTGGCTGGTCACGAATCTACACCGATCGGTGTGGTGGCCACAGTCCGCATCGGGCCCGCCGCCCGTCCTTCCCGCGTCCTTCCCGCGTCCTTCCTGCGTGCTTCCTGCGTCCGGCGCCTGTGTCCCGTACGGATGTACGAAGCCCCCGGGGCGTGTGGTCCCGGGGGCCTGTGGTGGTGGGGCGTGCGTCCCCAGGGGGTCAGTGGCCGGGGCCGCCCGGGGTCGCGGCCGGGTTCGGGCCCGCGGAGGCGGCCTTCTCGCTGTAGATGTCGGGCTCCAGGTAGATGACCCGGGCGATCGGGACGGCGGCGCGGATGCGCTCCTCGGCGGCGTCGATGGCGTTCGCGACCTCGACGGCCGTGTCGTCGTGCTGGACGGCGACCTTGGCGGCGACGAGGAGTTCCTCGGGGCCGAGGTGGAGCGTGCGCATGTGGATGAGGCCGGTGACGGTCTCGCCGTCGACGACGGCCGCCTCGATCTTCTTGACGTCGTCGACGCCCGCGGCCTCGCCGAGGAGGAGCGACTTGGTCTCGGCGGCCAGGATGAGCGCGATGACGATCAGCAGGACGCCGATGCAGAGGGTGCCGATGCCGTCCCAGACGCCGTTGTCGGTCGCCAGGGCGAGGCCGACGCCGCCGAGGGCGAGAACGAGGCCGACGAGGGCGCCGAGGTCCTCCAGGAGGACGACGGGGAGTTCGGGGGCCTTCGCACGGCGGACGAACTCCTTCCAGGAGAGGCCGCCGCGAATCTCGTTGGACTCCTTGATCGCGGTGCGGAAGGAGAAGCCCTCGGCGATGATCGCGAAGACGAGCACGCCGACCGGCCAGTACCAGGCCTCGATGGGGTGCGGGTGCTTGATCTTCTCGTAGCCCTCGTAGATGGCGAACATGCCACCGACGGAGAAGAGCACGATGGAGACGAGGAAGGCGTAGATGTACCGCTCGCGGCCGTAGCCGAACGGGTGCTGCGGGGTGGCCTCGCGCTGGGCCTTCTTGCCGCCGAGGAGCAGCAGGGCCTGGTTGCCGGAGTCGGCGAGCGAGTGGACGCTCTCGGCGAGCATCGAGGACGAACCACTGAAGAGGAACGCCACGAACTTGGCTACGGCGATCGCCAGGTTGGCGGCGAGTGCCGCCACGATCGCCTTGGTTCCGCCTGACGCGCTCATGGGTGTACGTGGTCCCTTCGTCGGTGCTCCGGCTCGATCGCCGCGGTTCGGCCGGTCATTGTCGCATCAGGCCACGACGGTCGCCCGGAAGACGGTGCCCTCCCCGGACAGTTCGGTGGCCTCGCCCGCCGGTACGAAGACGGACTCGCCGGGGGCGAGGGTGACCTCGCCGACCTTCGGGTGGCCCGCGGTGGTCAGCAGGATCTGGGGGACGGGGGCGGTGAGGTCGGTGGGGGCGGCGCCCTCGGCCCGTACGAACCGGGAGAGGCGGAACTCGTCGATCGGGGTGTCGTAGACCTCCTCGCCCGAGGGGGAGGCCTCCGGGCGCAGCACGGCCGGTTCGTTCGGTTCGAAGCGGACGATCCGGAGGAGCTCGGGGACGTCGACGTGCTTGGGGGTGAGGCCGCAGCGCAGCACGTTGTCGGAGTTGGCCATGATCTCGATGCCGAGGCCGTCGATGTAGGCGTGCGGGACGCCCGCGCCGAGGTAGAGGGCCTCGCCGGGCTGGAGCCGGACGTGGTTGAGGAGCATGGCGGCGATCACGCCGGGGTCGCTCGGGTAGTGGTGGGCCAGGATCGCGTAGGGGGCGTGGTCGCCGCCGAGGCGGTCGGCGGCGGCATGGGCCTCGGCGACGGTGTGCGCCATCTCCTCGCGGTCGGCGGTGAGCAGGGCCGTCAGGACCTCGCGGAGCGCGGCCTCTTCGGGGTGGGCGTGGAGGAGGTCCACGTACGGCTTGAGGGAGTCGACGCCCAGCGCGTCGATCAGGTCGGCGGCCTCGACGGGGTTGCGGAAGCCGCACAGGCCGTCGAAGGGGGTGAGGGCGCAGATCAGCTCGGGCTTGTGGTTGGCGTCCTTGTACGTGCGGTGCGGGGCGTCGATCGGGATGCCGGCGGCCTCCTCGGCGGCGTACCCGGCCTGTGCCTGCGCCAGGTCGGGGTGGACCTGGAGGGAGAGCGGGGCGCCCGCCGCGAGCAGCTTGAACAGGAACGGGAGCCGCGGCCCGAACTTCTCGACGGCCCGCTCCCCCAGTTCGCGCACGGGGTCGGCGGCGATGAGCTCGTTCAGCGCGCCGCGCTCGGTGCGGGAGGGGGCACCCGGATGGGCGCCCATCCACAACTCGGCCTGGGGCTCGCCGGTGGGGGCGATCCCGAGCAGTTCCGGGATGGCCGTCGTGGATCCCCAGGCGTAGGGGCGGACGGTGTTGACGAGGCGGTCCATGGTGCCTGCCAGCTCCTCGGGGTGGTGACGGATCGTGCGGGTGTCGGGAGACAGGTGACAGGGGGCGGGTGACGAGGGGGTGACTCAGTGGGGTCCTTGTGGTGGCCCTACGCCGACGTGGGTGGGTGGCTGGTGCCGGTGGGTGTCCGTGGGGCGCTGGGCTGGTGTGGGTGGGGCGGTGCGGGTGGTGGGTGCCGGGGGTGCGTTTTGGGGTGCGCGCTAGTGCGGGGGGGCAGGCGGGTAGGGGCGGGCTGGTGGGGGGGGGTGCGCCGGTGGCGCTAGTGCGGGGTGCGGGCCGCGGTCGCCAGGTTGAGGTAGACCGCTGCGAAGTCGGTCACCGCGACCAGTTCGGCGAGGGTCTCCAGGTCGTCGCCCTCCTCCGGTTCCAGTTCGCTGATGGCCGTCTCGTGGCCGAGGGCCAGTTCGCGGGCGGCCGGGGCGGCGGTCAGGCCGTCCGCCGGGCGGTCGCGGAGCAGGACCACCCGCGCGCGGAGCGCCTGCTGCTCGTCCACGCGGTCGCGGAAGAAGTCGTCCGGGTCGGCGCCGGCCGCGTAGTCGCCCGCGAGGAGGACCCCGTGCGCCGGCAGGGCCTCCGGGAGCTCCGCGGCGAGCGCGGGCAGCCCGGCGAGTTCGGCGAGGACGGCGGCGAAACGGCGGCCGGCCGGGCCCGCGGCGTTGCCCTCGGTCCAGATCAGCGGGAGCGAGTCCGCGAGCTCGGCGGCGAGCGTCTTCGCCGGGTTGCTGTACGTGGCGATGGCCGGGCCGCAGCGTTCGGCCGTACGGTCCAGGCGGTCGGCGACCTTCTCCAGGACCTCCTGCGGCGCGTCGAGCAGGCCGACGCGGTCCAGGAGCATGAGCAGCGGGGTGAACAGGGCCCACAGGGCGCCCGGGCTGGCCGCGATGCTCTCGGCGTACTCGTCGGGCGTCTCGTTCGGGGCGGTCGCCATCGGGACGAACAGGCCCCGCGAGCCGTTGACCGCCTCGGCGAGCGGGGAGGCCTTCGGGGCGACGGCGACGACCGTGATCCCGCGGCGGTACGCCTGCTCGGCGAGGAGGGCGAGGCCCGGTTCCGCGCCGTCGGTGGTGGGCAGGAGGAGCAGGTCCACCGAGCCCGCCCAGCCCGGCAGGGCCCAGCGCAGGGCGCCCGCGGCGGGGGCGACGCCGGTCGGCTGGAGCCGTACGACGGGGGCGGCGGCTCCCGCGAGGGCGCCGATCAGATCCGCGACGCCGGCCGCGGCGGTGCCGGGGCCCGCGACGAGGACGGCGCGGGGGCGGCCCTCGGGGCGGAGGTCCGCGATGCCGGCCTCGGCGGCGTGCCGGGCGGCGGTCCGTACCCGTGCGCCGGCCTCGGCGGCGCCGCGGAGGAGGCCGCGGCGGTCGGCCAGGGCGAGGTCGTCCGGGGCATCGAGGAGGGTCTCGTCGAGCATGTGCGGCCTCCCTGCGGGGCGCGGCTTGCGGGGCGCTTGTTTGTGCGGGGCGCTTGCTTGTGCGGGTGCGGGTGCGGGGCTTGTCGTGGGTGGGCCCGGACCCCGTGGCGAGCCCGTCGTGGTGCGGGTCCAGGCGCGGGAGCCTCTGGCGCCGGCAAGGGCGCCGTCCGTTGTGCCCACCCGTTCCGCCCCTTGCGGAACGCCTGCCCACAACGGCGGGGCGCAGGCCCACACGGAGGGCGAAGCGCACCGCCCAGCGCGGGCGTCGTTACTCCGGCTTGCGGGCCTCGTCGGTGAGGAGGACCGGGATGCCGTCGCGGACCGGGTAGGCGAGGCCGCAGTCGGGGCTCGTGCAGATCAGCTCGGGGGTCTCGTCCGCCGTGCGGTCGTTCAGCGGAGCGTGGCAGGCCGGGCAGGCCAGGATCTCCAGGAGGCCGGCTTCGAGCGGCATGGGGTGTCCCTTCGAACAGACGGATCGGGCCAGGTCAGCCTACCGCCGGGGAACGGGGCACGCCCCCGTTCCCCGGCGGTACGGCGGGGTCAGTCGGTCGCCCGGACCAGGGCGAGGACCTCGTCGCGGACCTTGGCCATGGTCGCCTCGTCGCGGGCCTCGACGTTCAGGCGGAGCAGCGGCTCCGTGTTGGAGGGGCGGAGGTTGAACCACCAGTCCGCCGCCGACACGGTCAAGCCGTCGAGGGTGTCGAAGGTGATGCCCTCCGTGCCCTCGTACGCCGCCTTCACCTTCGCCGTGCTCGCCGCCTGGTCCGCGACCGTCGAGTTGATCTCGCCCGACGAGGCGTACCGGTCGTAGGCGGCGACCAGGTCGGACAGGGTGCCCTCCTGGCCGCCGAGGGCCGCGAGGACGTGGAGCGCGGCGAGCATGCCCGTGTCCGCGTTCCAGAACTCCTTGAAGTAGTAGTGCGCCGAGTGCTCGCCGCCGAAGATCGCGCCGGTCTTCGCCATCTCCTCCTTGATGAAGGAGTGGCCCACGCGGGTGCGGACCGGCCGGCCGCCCTGCTCGCGGACGACCTCCGGCACCGACCAGGAGGTGATCAGGTTGTGGATGATCGTTCCGCCGGGGTTCTTGGCGAGCTCGCGCGCGGCGACGAGGGCCGTGATCGCGGACGGGGAGACCGGCTCGCCGCGCTCGTCGACGACGAAGCAGCGGTCGGCGTCGCCGTCGAAGGCGAGGCCGAGGTCGGCGCCCTCGGCGCGGACGCGGGCCTGGAGGTCGACGATGTTCTGCGGGTCGAGCGGGTTGGCCTCGTGGTTCGGGAAGGTGCCGTCCAGTTCGAAGTACATCGGGACGGTGTCCAGCGGCAGGCCCTCGAAGACCGTGGGGACCGTGTGGCCGCCCATGCCGTTGCCCGCGTCCACGACCACCTTCAGGGGGCGGATCGTGGTCAGGTCCACCAGGGACTTGAGGTGGGCCGCGTAGTCCTTCAGGGTGTCGCGTTCCGTGATCGTGCCCTGCTTCGCCGTCGGTTCCGGGGCGCCCTTCTCCCGCCACTCCTCGGCGAGGGCGCGGATGTCCGCCAGGCCGGTGTCCTGGCCCACGGGGGCGGCGCCGGCGCGGCACATCTTGATGCCGTTGTACTGGGCCGGGTTGTGGGAGGCCGTGAACATGGCGCCGGGCAGGTCGAGGCTGCCGGAGGCGAAGTACAGCTGGTCCGTGGAGCAGAGCCCGATGAGGGTGACGTCGGCACCGAGGCGGGCCGCGCCGCGCGCGAAGGCGGCCGCGAGGCCGGGCGACGAGGGGCGCATGTCATGGCCGATGACGATCGCGTCCGCGTCCGTCACCCGTACGAAGGCGGCGCCGAAGAGCTCGGCGAGCGTCTCGTCCCACTGGTCGGGTACGACTCCGCGGATGTCGTACGCCTTCACGATCTGCGACAGATCGGCAGTCACGGATCCACCCTCCTGAGTTCTTCACACGCGTGTGCGGCGCGTGTACGGAACGCCAAAACTACCCGGAGCGCAGTCGGGGATACGCGGACGGTGGCCGGTTGCCGTCAGTTGTCGGGCGAACGGAGCACCCTGAGGTGCCCGCGGCGACCGACCTCCATGGGGTCGCCGCCGCGGCCTCCGCCGCCCTTGCCGCCGGCCTCGGCCGCGCGCTGCTGGGGGCGGGCCGCCTCCCGTACCGCGTTGGCCAGCGCTTCGAGGTCGTCGCCGCTGGGGCGGGCGGGGGCGGATCCGTCGGAGAGCCGCACCACCTCCCAGCCGCGCGGGGCGGTGAGGCGCTCACTGTGCTCGGCGCACAGGTCGTAGCAGTGGGGCTCGGCGTAGGTGGCGAGCGGGCCGAGGACCGCAGTCGAGTCGGCATAGACGTACGTCAGTGTCGCGACGGCAGGGCGGCCGCACGCGGTGCGCGAACAGCGACGTACAGGGCTCACGACGTTGGACGGTACCGCACTCTTGAGCGGGCCGCGACGACTCTCCCTCAGGTCACTCCACCGTGTCGCGGTGTGACCTCCGCCACCCCCCTTCGAGTGACGGTGGCTCTGACCTGCACGGGAAGGGGTGTACGGGGGCGGGGGGAGGGGGCTATTCGGACAGCTCGGGATACAAATCCGGTCAACCAGGGCCAGATGGCCGATCGTGGCGGGCCCCCGAACCGTGCGTCAGGTCGGCCGGAATGTTCAGGTTTCGACAAGGGGGTGCTGCGGGGGTGCGGACGCGCCGGGAAAGTCGGCGAGGATCCGCCACGGTGCGCTGGGACGGATGAGGGTTACGCTGCGTCAGTGATGGACAGTCCTGTGCCGCCGAGCCCCTCGCACCGTCCCACGGAGCCCCCGGCCGAGCCCCGGGCCCGCCGCCGCGACCGGCACGGCCGCGGGATGCGGGGGCCGGTCGCGCCGCCGCAGGTGCCGCTCTCCGCGAGCCGGGCGGACACCTTCCGCGATCTCGTCCTCGACTCCGTGGAGCGCCTCGAACGGCGCTGGCCTCAGCTGGCGGACGTCGACTTCATGGTGATGGAGGTGCCGCCGCCGGTGCCGGGCGAGACGGTGCCGCTGGGCGGCTCGATGCCGGCCGAGAAGAACGAGCCGGCGCGGGTGGTCGTCTATCGGCGGCCGGTGGAGATTCGGTCGAAGAGTCGGGACGAGCGGGCGTTGCTGGTTCACGAGGTCGTGGTGGAGCAGGTTGCGGAGCTTCTCGGGCTGTCGCCCGAGTCCGTGGATCCTCGGTACGGGCAGGACTGAGGCGGGGGCGGGCGGTGCCCCGCTGCCGTGTGAGCCCGCGCCCGGCTGGGCGATGCCCCCGCACACCCCCGTGTGGGCATGGGCACACGGGACGGCGCCCCCGGCCGGGCCTAGGCTCCCGCGCCTTGACCCGCACCACCGCCGCGCCGTCACCTGGGTGCGGGTTCAGGCGCGGAAGCCTCGGGCGCCGGCAAGGGCACCGCCCCCCCGTTGTGCCCACCCGTTCCGCCCCAGCGGAACGATTGCCCACAACGGGGGGGCGGTGCCCCGGTCAGTCCAGGACGCCCAGGTCCTGGTGTGCTGTCGGGACCTCTACCGTGCCTCGGTCGTCCACGAAGGGCTGGATCGTGAACATCGGGACGTCGTCCTCCGGGAGGGCGAGCGTGCGGGCCGCGTGGATCTTGCCGCCCGAGACCGGTTCGACCGTCAGCGCGTAGGAGCCCTTGAGGCCCGCCGGGACGAGGTCGGTCAGGACCGTCGTCGTGCCGCCCTTCACCGTGACGGTCTTCGACACCGGCGTGCCGCCCTCGGAGCCGGCCGAGGCGGTGACCTTGACCTGGGCGTCCGCGCCGGGGGCGGTCAGGGAGAGCGTCGAGCCCTTCGCGCGGTTGTCGGCGACCGTCGCGCGCGCGGAGACGGCCGCGGTCGCCGGGATGAACGCGATCTCGGTGTTCTCTCCCTTGCCGCGCACGACCTGGAGGGCCGCCACGACCGGGATCGGCTTCTTCGGGTCGCTCGGGGTCAGCAGCAGGGAGCCCACCGCGCCCCGGGTGAGGTTCGGCAGGTCGACGGCGGCCGTCATCCCGGACTTCACGTGGAGGGAGTCGGCGCCCGCCGGAACGATCGTGCCGCTCGCGGTGACCAGTTGGACCTTGAGGTCGGCGTCGTCGTCCCCGGGAGCGAAGGCCACGAGCCGCACCGAGGTGGCGTCGGCCGGGATGCCGGGGAGCACGGCGCTGCTCGCCGGGTCGGCGGCCGGGGCGATCCAGTCGCTGCCGAGCTTGTCGTCGGCCACGGCGACGGCGGCGCCGACGCGTCCGCTGCGGGTGGTGACGTGGACGGTGACGTCCTTCCGGCCGGCCTCGCTCGTGAGGGTGGAGAGGAGCACCGGGACGGTGGAGTGGGCGGGGACCGGGATGCCCTCGGTGAACTGGGACTTGAGGGCCCCCTCGGGGCCGTACAGCTCGATGTCGGCGACGGCGGCCGTGTCGTCCGGGTTGGTGAGGTGGACGTAGTCCTGGCGGTCCTTGGCGGTGGAG
Organism: Streptomyces vietnamensis; assembly: GCF_000830005.1. Lineage (NCBI taxonomy): Bacteria > Bacillati > Actinomycetota > Actinomycetes > Kitasatosporales > Streptomycetaceae > Streptomyces > Streptomyces vietnamensis. The sequence goes on from NZ_CP010407.1 coordinate 3,352,757, forward strand.
GCCGCCGGGAACCAGAAGTCGGTGTCGGGGGCGCCGCAGCCGAGGCCGAGGAGGCCGCGCGCGCCGCCCGCCGGGACGACGGTGGTCTGCTGAACGGTCCAGCCGGGGGCGAGGGTGCCGGTCGCGGCGCCGGTGAGGGCGGGCACCGAGCCGCCGTCCGCCTGGGCCGTGACGGGCTTGCCGGGGGCGGTGACGGTGGCCGGGGCCTTGGGGGCCTTCGCCTTCTTGTCGGTCTTGCCGGTGCCGCCCGCCGCCGGCCCTCGCGCGGCGATGCGCAGGAGGGCCATGGGCTGTTCGGTCTTCGACGAACCTGTCGCCGCGCCCGTGCCCGTACTCGTACCCGGCGGGGTGTACGAGGTGTAGCGGGTCTCGGCCACCTCGGAGGTGCTGGGGGCCGGGCAGACGAGGCCGGCGCGCTCCACCGGCAGGCGGGTGGTGGCCTTCGTCCCGGTGGCGGCGGTGCCGTCCGGGGCGCTGAGGGCCGCGAAGCCGGTGACGGCGGCGAGGGCCGTGGCGCCCGCGATCAGGGAGAGGGTCGTGCGCTTCACTGGTTGCTGCTCCCGTCGGGACGCTGCTCGGTCTCGTGGCCCTGGGGGTATCCGTAGCCGTAGCCGCCGCCGTACGGGTCGTACTGCTGCGGGTCGTACTGCTGCTGCTGCGGCTGCTGCTCGTAGCCCTGCTGGGGGTACGCGTACGGCTGCTGCTGGTACGGGTCGGCCGCGTAGTCCTGGTAGTAGCCCTGCTCGGCGTACGGCTGGGTCTGCGGCTGTTCCTGGGCCTGGGCCTGGGCGTAGGCGGGGTCGTAGCCGCCGTCCCATTCCCGGTCCCCGCCCTGGGCGTGGGGCTCGTAGGACTGCTGCCCCGGGATGGGGGCGGGCGCGCCCTGTGCGGTCCCGAAGGCGTCGAAGGTGTCGGGAGCGGTCTCGGCGGTCTCGGCGGTCTCCGCCGCCGCCTCCGCCTCCGCTTCCGCGGCGGCGCGCAGGCGGCGGGCGCGGCGGCCGTCGCCGTCGGTCGCCTGGGCGGGGATGGCGAGCTCCTCCTCGGGGAGGTCGTCGTCGATCTCGCGGCGCCGCCCGGGCAGGGCGAGGACGAGCAGGACGACGGCGAGGCCGGCCTGGGCCCAGATCCACGCGGTGTGGGTGAGCGGCTCGTCGTACGTGAGGTCGAGGCGGCCGCCCCCGGTGGGGAGTTCGAAGCCCTGGGCCCAGCCGTCGACGGTGGTCCGCGTCAGCTCCTTGCCGTCGAGGGTGGCGGTCCAGCCGTCGTCGGCGCGGTCGGCGATGCGCAGGACGCGGCCGGCGGGGCCCGCCGGGATGTCGTCGTGTGCCTCGACGGGTCCTGCGGCGACGGTGACCGGCTTGGCGGTCTCCTCCGCGGTCTTCGTGCCGTCCTCGGCCGCCGGCGGGACGATCATGACGCGGGCGATCTCGCGGTCGACGCGCCAGAGCGCGCTGCCGTCGAGCTGGCTGAGGCGGCTGAGGCCGGGGGTGGAGTCGAGGACGCGGCTCATCTGGCGCGGTGCCCCGTCCCGTACGAGGACGTAGCGGATGGCGTAGCCGCTGAGCTCCTGGGTCTGGTCGGCGCCGGAGCCGGCGACGAGGCGGGCGACGACCCCGTCGAGGCGGGGGTCGGCCTCGGCGGTCTCGGTGAGTTCGGCGTCGCCGAGGCGGGCGCCGGAGCCCCGGACGAGGGTGTAGGCGACCTCGCCGGGCGTGCTGCCGCCGAGGACGAGGGTGCGGGGCTGGTCGCGGGTGCCGCTCTCCTCGGCGACGAAGGCCGGGACCTGGACCGGGTCGCGCCGGGTCAGCGGGCCGTCGGCGCCGCCGATCATCCAGGTGACGGCGGCGGCGGCCGGGCCGAGGGCGCAGGCGAGGGCGATGAGGGCGGCGACGGGCTGGCGCCAGCCGAAGCCGTGGGCGGCGACGCGGGTGCGGCCGCCCTCGGCGCCGATCATGCCGGCGGCGATGAGGGCGGCGCCGTAGACGAGGGTGGCGGGTCCGGCCCAGCCGGTGCCTCCCGCGCCGTTGGTGAGGACGGCGAAGAGGAGTCCGGCGAGGGCGGCGGTCCAGGCGGTGCGGACGGCGAGCTGCCGCTCCTCGCGCAGGAGGCCGGCCAGGCCGGCGAGGACGAGGCCGATCAGGAGCAGGCCGCCGGTGGTGCCGGGGCCGCCGGGGCTGGTGCCGAGCAGGTCGAGCGCGGTGGCCGTGCCCGTACGGACGTCGACGCCGGCCTCGCGCAGGAAGGCGCCGGGGTCGGTGAGGAGGGTGAGCGACCAGGGCGCGAGGAGCAGGACCGGGGTGCCGACGGCGGCCAGGAAGCGGAGTCCGTACGCGGTGATGTCGTCGCGGCGGACGGCGAGGACGCCGAGGCCGAGGAGGACGGCGAGCGGCCAGACGACCGGGGTGAACGCCGTCGCGAAGGTGAGCAGGAAGGTGTAAGCCCAGGTGGCGCGCCAGCTGCCGCGCTCTCCGCGCGGCCGGTTGAGGCCGTGGGCGGCGACGGCGGCGCGGGCGATCAGCGGGAGCAGGATCGCGAGGACGGCGGTGCCGAGCCGGCCGGCGGCGAGGGCCCCGGTGGCGGCGGGCAGGAAGGCGTACGCGATGGCGCCCCAGGCGCGCAGGAGCCGGGACTCGACGATGCCGCGGGCCGCGAAGTACGCGGTGAAGCCGGCGAGCGGGACCGAGCAGACGAGCAGCAGGGTCAGCGCGGTGGAGGTGGAGCCGAGGAACAGCGCGGAGAGCGCGGCCAGGACGGCGAGGTAGGGCGGGGCGGTCTGGGTGCCGCCGGTGCCGAGGGCGTGCCAGGCGTCGGCGTACCGCGACCAGAGGCCGGAGACGGTGTCGGGGGCGGGCAGCAGGGCGCCGCCGGCCAGCGAGCCGCCGGCGAAGAGGTTGCGGCAGGCGACCAGGGAGACGAGGAGGAGCAGGGCGAAGAGGACCGGTCCGGGCTTGCGGGCGATCTTCTTGAGCCGGGCGAACTGCTCGATCTCCAGGTAGTCGGCGTCGTCGCCGCCGGGGCCCGACTCGACGACGCCGTGGCGGGAGCCGCCGGTGTCGGCCTCGGCGCCGCCGAAGTGGGAGGCGATCTGCTCGACGGTGGCGCGGACGGTGGCGCCGGGCGGCGGGAAGAGCGCTCGGAACTCACTGGTGGGTACGGCCGGGTTCCTGCGGCGCTTGCGGGCGGCGAGGATCTTCTCGGGCCGCAGCAGGGTCGCGAGGAGGCCCATGACCTCGTCGACGGCCTGGCCGGGGGCCTTGCCGACGAGGTAGGCGAGGGTGCGGAGCAGGGTGCTGAGGACGAGCCGTACGAGGACGTACGGGAGGGCCCGGCCGCGGGTGTTGGCGAGGAGGGTGTGGACGGCGCCGGCCTTGTCGACGCGGTGCGGGTTCGCCGCGGTGCGCCCCGCGCAGTCGACGGTGCGGCGCTCGCGGGCGGAGGCCTCGGCGTGCCGCAGGACGGCGTCGGGGGCGACGAGGACGTGGAAGCCGGCGGAGTGCGCGCGCCAGCACAGGTCGACGTCGTCGCGCATGAGGGGCAGGCGGCGGTCGAAGCCGCCGAGGCCCTCGAAGACGTCGCGGCGGACCAGCATGCCGGCGGTGGAGACGGAGAGGACGGAGCGGACCTGGTCGTGCTGGCCCTGGTCCTGCTCGCGGCGGTCGAGTCCGGTCCAGCGGCGGCCGCTGCGGGCGATGCTGACGCCGGCTTCGAGGAGCTGCTTCCTGTCGTACCAGCCGCGCAGCTTGGGGCCGATGACGGCGGCGTCCGCGTCGGACTCGGCGACGCGCAGGAGTTCGGCGAGGGCGCCGGGCTCGGGGGCGCAGTCGTCGTGGAGGAGCCAGAGCCACTGGACCGGTTCGCCGTGCGGGAGGTCCGGGAGGTCGTACGCCTCGTCGTTCCAGGTGCGGCTGACGGGGTCCCAGCCGCTGGGGCGCTTCAGATAGGGCAGGTCCTCGGGTCCGAGCAGGGGCGCGGTGCGGGCCGCCTCCTCGACGGCGGCGCCGAAGCCGGTGCGGCGCGCGAGGTGCAGGACGCGGTCGGCGCCGATGGCGTCGGCGACGAGCTGCGCCGAATCGTCGGCGCTGCCCGTGTCGGCCGCCACCACGTTCTGCACGGGGCGCTCCTGGGCGAGCAGCCCGGCGAGTGCGTCGGGCAGCCAGCGGGCGCCGTCGTGGGTGACGAGCACGGCGGTGACGACGTGTCGCGGAAACTCAGGAGTTGAGGACATCGAGCTACGGGCCCTCCGGCCGGGGTCGCCCGCGGGGGGCGTGGGGAGCGTCTCGGACGGAGGCCCACACTAACGGCTGCACGCGGAGCGGTCCGCCGCCCTGTGGACAGACCGTGCGGAAGGGTGCGGGGCGTAGCGGAGGGGCGCGGGGCGTAGCGGAGGGGTGTGGGCGGTGCCGGAGGGGTGTGGGCCGTAGCGGAGGGGTGCGGGCCGTGCCGGACACGCAGAACGGTCCGCCGCCTGTGTCGTGAGCACAGGGGGCGGACCGTTCGTCATGTCCTGGTGTGCGCGCCGGGGCGCCCGGGTGCCGTTCAGACGGCGGCCTTCTTCAGACGGCGTCGCTCGCGCTCGGAGAGGCCGCCCCAGATGCCGAACCGCTCGTCGTTCTGCAGGGCGTATTCGAGGCACTCGGAGCGGACCTCGCAGGCGAGGCAGACCTTCTTGGCCTCGCGGGTCGAGCCGCCCTTCTCGGGGAAGAAGGACTCGGGATCGGTCTGGGCGCACAGCGCGCGCTCCTGCCAGCCGAGTTCCTCGTCCGCGTCCTCGACCAGCAGTTCCTGGAACAACTCGGTCATGTGCGCCCCTCGTCTGTTCTGTGCGTCCCCGTGATGTTGCCGGGACGAACCCGGCCGAACGACACGAGTGAAATTACAAGTTTGTGCTCTGTGCGAGTCAAGCCGAGATCTGCTATTGGGCCCCGTATTCACTCTGCGGAACCAAGCCTATGCGGAAAGTGTTCAAATCACCAAAAAACGTGACACATGCCGCTGGCTCGATCGCGCCGTGCCGTCCTCACAGGGGAGGACGTCCGAGACTTGGATCTTGTTGCGATCCGACCGGGGAAGTGATCTGGATCACCGCCCGATCGCGCCCGTCCATGTTTAAGGGCGCGATCGAAGCGCCATCTCTCCTGGTCCGCGCCTGAACAAACCTTTCTCCGGGCACTGTAACCGGATGAGGTGAAACATAGCCCCCAAATCGGGCATTGAGTTGACAGTCGGGTACCCCTCCGGCCACCTTTGATGGCATGCCAGCGACCACAGCGCCCTCCGCGACCCACAGCCGTGGGTTCCGCCGCGCTGTCCAGGCGCGCTGTTGCTGTTGCTGTCCCAGCTGTTGATGCCGTAGAGCTCCAGCTGTCGGAGCCGTAGAGCTCCGGCTTCTCCCCCAGCGTCACCCTGCGTCACCCGTGTCACCCCTCTTCCGTGACCCCCCACCGCTTCTGTTTCTGCTGAGGAACCTCCCCACCCCATGAACATGGACAGCGACCTTCAGATCGCCGGCGACATCCTCGAGGTCCCGCACCTCCTCCAGCCCGAGCGCGCCCACCCCGAGACCGTGGCCGAGTTCGCCGCCCTCGCCCGCTCCATCGCCGACGACCGCTCCCAGTGGGCCCCGTACGTCGAGTACGACGCCACCACCCGCTGGTACCACCGCCTGCGCACCGGCCCCGGCTACGAGGTGTGGCTGCTCTCCTGGGTGCCCGGCCAGGGCAGCGGGCTCCACGACCACGGCCTCTCCTCCGGCGTGCTGACCGTCCTGGAGGGCGAGCTGACGGAGCGTACGGACCGGGGCGTACGGAGGCTCGACAGCGGCGCGCAGCGGGTCTTCGCGCCGGGGTACGTCCACGAGGTCGTCAACGACTCCCTCGAACCGGCCGTCAGCCTGCACGTGTACTACCCGGGGCTCACGGAGATGCCGATGCACGAATCGCTCCAGGCGCAGTGCGCCCCGGCCGCCCCGGGATTGATCGACGCCTGACAGACTGCACTGCATGCGCATTGTGGTTCTGGCCGGCGGCATCGGTGGTGCCCGTTTCCTTCGCGGCCTCAAGCAGGCCGCGCCGGACGCGGAGATCACGGTCATCGGCAACACCGGTGACGACATCCATCTCTTCGGGCTGAAGGTCTGCCCCGACCTGGACACGGTGATGTACACCCTCGGCGGTGGCATCAACGAGGAGCAGGGCTGGGGACGCACGGACGAGTCCTTCACCGTCAAGGAGGAGCTCGCGGCGTACGGGGTCGGGCCCGAGTGGTTCGGCCTCGGCGACCGTGACTTCGCCACCCACATCGTCCGTACGCAGATGCTCGGCGCGGGCTACCCGCTGAGCGCCGTCACCGAGGCGCTGTGCGCCCGCTGGCAGCCCGGCGTGCGCCTCCTCCCCATGTCCGACGACCGCGTCGAGACGCACGTGGCGATCGAGGTGGACGGCGAGCAGCGCGCGGTGCACTTCCAGGAGTACTGGGTGAAGCTGCGCGCCTCCGTCGACGCGAAGGCCGTCGTGCCCGTCGGCGCGGAGGCGGCGAAGCCCGCGCCGGGCGTCCTGGAGGCCATCGCCGAGGCGGACGTCATCCTCTTCCCGCCGTCCAACCCCGTGGTGAGCGTCGGGACGATCCTGGCCGTGCCCGGGATCCGCGAGGCGGTCGTCGCCGCCGGGGCGCCGGTCGTGGGCCTCTCCCCCATCGTCGGCGACGCGCCCGTGCGCGGCATGGCCGACAAGGTCCTCGCGGCGGTGGGCGTGGAGTCCACGGCGGCGGCGGTGGCCCTGCACTACGGCGCCGAACTCGTCGGCGGCTGGCTCGTCGACACCGTGGACGCGGACGCGGTCGCGGAGGTCGAGGCGGCGGGCATCGCGTGCCGCGCGGTGCCGCTGATGATGACGGACGTGGACGCGACGGCCGCGATGGCCCGCGAGGCGCTGGCGCTCGCGGAGGTGGTGCGGGGGTGAGCGGCGTCGCTCCCTCGTACCGGGTCTGGGCGCTGCCCGGGCTGCCCGAGGTGGCCGCCGGGGACGATCTGGCCAAGCTGATCGCCTCCGCGTCGCCGGAGCTCGCCGACGGGGACGTCCTGCTCGTCACCTCGAAGATCGTCAGCAAGGCCGAGGGGCGGGTGGTCGCGGCCGACGACCGCGAGGAGGCCATCGACGCCGAGACGGTACGGGTGGTGGCGCGGCGCGGCACCCTCCGCATCGTCGAGAACCGGCAGGGGCTCGTCATGGCCGCCGCCGGGGTCGACGCCTCCAACACCCCTTCCGGGACCGTGCTGTTGCTGCCCGAGGACCCCGACGCCTCGGCGCGGCGCATCCGTTCGGGGCTGCGCGAGGCGCTCGGCGTCGACGTCGGCGTCGTCGTCACGGACACCTTCGGGCGGCCCTGGCGCAACGGACTCACCGACGTGGCGATCGGCGCGGCCGGCGTGCGGGTCCTCGACGACCTGCGCGGCGGGACCGACGCGCACGGCAATCCGCTGAGCGCGACCGTCGTCGCCACCGCCGACGAACTCGCCGCCGCCGGCGACCTGGTGAAGGGCAAGGCGGCCGGGCTCCCGGTCGCCGTCGTGCGCGGGCTGCCCCACGTGGTGGGCGGCGACGCCGAGGAGGGCGGGCGGGCGCTCGTACGCTCCGCCGCCGACGACATGTTCCGGCTCGGGACCTCGGAGGCCGTACGGGAGGCGGTGACGCTGCGGCGGACCGTACGGGAGTTCACCGACGAGCCGGTCGACCCGGGGGCGGTACGGCGCGCGGTCGCCGCCGCCGTGACGGCCCCGGCGCCGCACCACACCACGCCGTGGCGGTTCGTGCTCCTGGAGTCGGCGGAGTCGCGGACGCGGCTGCTCGACGCGATGCGGGACGCGTGGACCGCGGACCTGCGGCGGGACGGCAAGTCCGAGGAGTCCATCGCGAAGCGGGTCCGGCGCGGGGACGTCCTGCGCAACGCGCCCTACCTGGCCGTGCCCTGCCTCGTCATGGACGGCTCCCACCACTACGGCGACCCGCGCCGGGACGCCGCCGAGCGCGAGATGTTCGTGGTGGCGACGGGCGCGGGCGTGCAGAACTTCCTCGTCGCCCTGGCGGGTGAGCGGCTGGGCTCGGCCTGGGTGTCCTCGACGATGTTCTGCCGGGACGTCGTACGGGAGGTCCTCGGGCTGCCGGAGGAGTGGGACCCGATGGGCGCGGTGGCGATCGGCCATCCGGCGGCTCCGCCGAAGGAACGACCGGCGCGGCTCGCCTCGGAGTTCGTCGAGGTGCGGTGACGGTCCTCTAGAGGCCCACGATGTTGCCGGGCGTCCTGCGGGGTGCCCGGCGCGGTGGTACGCGGCCGCTGAGGAGGATCAGGCGGGCCGCGCGGTGGCGCTGGCCGGCGTACGGGGCCAGGAGCTCCAGCATCGTCTCGTCGTCCGCCGTACGGTCGCCCGCGAGCGCCCAGCCCACGATGCCCGGCAGGTGCAGGTCGCCGGTGGTGACCTCGTCCGGGGCGCCGTTGCTGCGCTGGACCGTCTCCGCGCTCGTCCAGGCGCCGATGCCCGGGACCAGCTCCAGGCGCTTGCGGGCCGCCGGCGGGTCCATGTGCGCGGCCTCCTCCAGACGGGCCGCCACCCTGGCCGCGCGGACGATCGTGGCCGAACGCTTGCCGTCGACGTTCGCGCGGTGCCACTCCCAGGACGGGATCTGCGTCCAGGTGCGGGCGTCGGGCATCACGTACATGCCCTCGGGGGCCGGGCCGGGGGCCCGTTCGCCGTACTTCCGGACGAGCGTCCGCCACGACCCGTACGCCTCGTGCGTCGTGACCTTCTGCTCCAGGATCGACGGGATCAGCGACTCCAGGACCAGACCGGTACGGGTCAGGCGCAGGCCCGGGCGGCGGCGGTGCGTCGCCAGGAGCAGCTTGTGGCGGGGGACGAAGGCGGTCGGGTCGTCCTCCGCGCCGAGGAGGGCCGGGAGGCGGTCCAGGAGCCAGTCGCCGCCCGGGCCCCAGGCTTCGGCCTCCCCCGCGCCGATACGGAGGGTGCCCGGGCCGTCCGGGGTGCGGCTGGCCCGCCACACCGAGCCGTCCGGGGTCACCCGGAAGGTGGGGTCGGCGGGGCCGCGGCGGAGGGGGCCGAGGGTGAGGCCGAGGTCGAGGGCGAGGGGGGTGCCTTCTGGGGCGGGGAGGGGGAGGTGGCCGCCGCGGACGGTGGTGCGGGTGGGTTTGGGTGCGAAGCGGCCGGCCATGGGTCCGAGCCTAGCCGTGCGGGCCTTGTGGGGCCGCGCCTCCGCCTCGTGCGGCCGTGCCCCGCCTCGTGCGGGCCCTCGCCCTGCTGGGCTTCGCCCCGCGCCCGTGCTGGGCGTCGCCCCCGCTGCCGTGTGGGCAATCGTCCCGCAGGGCGGGACGGGTGGGCACACGGGACGGCGCGCCTGGCCGCGCCCCCGCTCCCTGTGCCTGGACCCGCACCACGTGTGCGCCGCCGTTTGAGGTGCGGGTTCAGGCGCGGAAGCCTCTGGCGCCGGCAAGGGCGCCGTCCGTTGTGCCCACCCGTTCCGCCCCAGCGGAACGATTGCCCACAACGGGGGCGGCACGAGGCGCCCACAACGGCGGGGCGCAGCCGCTCGCGGCTGGTTCTACTGGTCCGACGAGAAGCGGACCGCGCCTGCGGGGAGGGTGGTGTTGCACCAGACTCGGACGCCGTCTCGGAGTTCGTTGTCCGGGCCCACCTGCGCGCCGTCGCCGATGACCGCCCCGCTCACCACCGTACGCGCGCCGATGCGCGCCCCCGCGCCGATCAGGGAGTCCGTGATCACCGCGCCCGGTTCGACGATCGCGCCCGCGAGGAGGGTCGAGCCGGTCACCCGGGCGCCCTCGCCCACCACCGCGTCCGCGCCCACCACCGTGCCGCCGGTCAGCTTGGCGTCCGGGGCGACGCGTGCCGTCGGCAGGACCAGGCGGTCGCCGCAGCGGCCCGGGACGGCCGGGGAGGGCGCGCGGCCCAGGACCAGGTCGGCGGAGCCGCGGACGAAGGCCTGCGGGGTGCCGAGGTCCAGCCAGTAGGTCGAGTCGACCATGCCCTGGAGGTGGGCGCCGGAGGAGAGGAGCTCCGGGAAGGTCTCGCGTTCCACCGAGACCGGGCGGCCCGTGGGGATCGTGTCGATGACCGAACGGCGGAAGACGTACGCGCCCGCGTTGATCTGGTCCGTGACGATCTCCTCCGGCGTCTGCGGCTTCTCCAGGAAGGCCGTGACGCGGCCGGTGTCGTCCGTGGGGACCAGGCCGAAGGCGCGCGGGTCCTCGACGCGGGTGAGGTGGAGCGAGACGTCCGCGCCGGAGGAGGAGTGGGTCGCGACGAGGGCCTGGATGTCCAGGCCCGTGAGGATGTCCCCGTTGAAGATGAGGACCGGCTCGTCGGGGCCCGAGTGGAGGCGCGAGGCGACGTTCCGGATCGCGCCGCCGGTGCCGAGGGGCTCCTCCTCGGTGACGTACTCCAGGCTGAGGCCGAGGGCGGAGCCGTCGCCGAAGTACGGCTCGAAGACCTCGGCCAGGTACGACGTGGCGAGCACGATGTGCTCGACGCCGGCGGCGCGGGCCCGGGCCAGCTGGTGGGTCAGGAAGGGGACGCCCGCCGCCGGGACCATGGGCTTGGGCGTGTTGACCGTGAGGGGTCGCAGCCGTGTGCCCTTGCCACCGACCAGGAGGATCGCTTCTGTCACCTTGTCGTCTCTGCTTCCTGTTCGGGGCCCGTCAGCTCGCCCGTTCGGTCGTCCGTGCGATATGACCGGTCAGTTTATGCAGATGGTTGCCTCCATGACCCATCAGTGACCCATCAGCGACCCCATCGGTGACCCGGTCGGGCCCTTCAGGGCCTTCCCTGGTACTTCGCCGAGCTCGTGCGGGCCGTGCCGAGCTTGCCGTACAGCTTGACGCCGGGGCACTCGGTGGCGAATCCGTCACGGTGTCCGGCGATCGCGTTGAACCGTACCTTCGTGCCCTTCTTGTACAGGTTTCCGCCCCCTGAGACCAGATACGACGTGCCCTTCGGGTTCACCCCGTGCAGTCCGAGCTTCCAGGCCGTCAGACGCGCGACGGCGGTCACGACGGCGGCCGGCGGGTTGCTCTTGCTGAAGGTGCCGAGGACGGCGATGCCCATGCTGTTGGTGTTGAAGCCGAGGGTGTGGGCGCCCATGACCGGCTTGGCGACGCCGCCGGCCCGGCCCTCGTAGATGTTTCCGCACTTGTCGACGGCGAAGTTGTAGCCGAAGTCCCGCCAGCCCATGCTCTTGACGTGGTAGCGGTAGATGCTGCGCAGGACGGAGGGGGCCTGCTTGCAGGTGTAGTTGTTGCCGGTGGCGCTGTGGTGGACGAAGGCCGCCTTGATGGTCTTCGTGTAGACGAAGCCCTTCTCGCGGATGCTCTCGTCCGCGCCCCAGCCCTTGCGGGTGATGATCTTCGGCTGGGGGCCGATGTACGGCTTCGCCGCGGCGGCCGCCGGGACGGCGGGGGCCGCTTGCGCCCGCGGCATGCTCCGGGCCGTGAGCTCCGTCTCCTTCTTCGAGAGGGCCGGGATCCAGCTCGCGCCGTACGGGGCCAGCTGGGCGTTCACCGCGCTCGCGGCCGCCTCCGCCGCGGCCGCGCCGGCCCGGGCGCCCGGAGTCGTGGCGCTGCGGGTGCGAGGGGCCCCGGGCTCGGCCGCGGGGGCCTGCCCCGGGTCCACCAGTTCGAGGCGCAGGCCCGCCGGGAGCCGCTCCTCCCCCCGTACGCGGATCTCGACGCCGTCCGAGTCGCCCACCCACAGCGGGGCCGTGGCGCCGCGGTGCGTCCGGGCGGAGCCCTCCGCGGTGTCGGGGTCGGCGCCGTGCTCCTCGTTGTGGGTCTCGACGTCCTGCCAGTCCGACCAGGTGCCGCCGCCGGCGGCCCGGGTGCGGACCTGCACGGTGCCGTGCAGCGGGGCCGCCGGGTCGTCCCAGACGACGCCGACGAGCGAGAAGGGCCTGACGTCGCGTCGGGTGAGCCCCTGCTCGCCCGAGCCGATCGCCCCGCCGAGGGCGCGGGTGGCGGCGCCGAGCGGTTCGAGGGGCAGCGACTGGGTGGAGCCCGGCAGTTCGGGCGCGGGTGGCAGGGCGGAGGCGGCCGCGGGTGGCGCCGAGGCCGCCGCCGTCGCGGTGAGGGAGACCGGCAGGGCGAGCACCGCCGCGCAGGTGACGGCGATCGAGGAGGCGAGTGAGGCACGCATGGGCCGATCGTGCGGATCGCCGGGCCGTTCCGCGCGCCGGGAACCCGCCCGGAAACTGACGGGGCGTCGGTCCGACCGGAGGACGCCGTCACCGGTACGGCGGACCCGCCCGCGCCCGCCCGCGTACGCTGTCGGGCGTGAACGCCAGCGACCGCACCCCCGCCGACCTGCTGCGATCCGCGCTCGCCGCGGACCCCGCCCGCCCCTTGGTCACCTTCTACGACGACGCCACCGGTGAGCGCGTGGAATTGTCCGTCGCCACCTTCGCCAATTGGGTGGCCAAGACGGCGAACCTGCTCCAGGGCGAACTGTCCGCCGGGCCCGGCGACCGGCTCGCGCTGCTGCTGCCCGCGCACTGGCAGAGCGCCGTGTGGCTGCTCGCCTGCTCGTCCGTCGGCGTGGTCGCGGAGATCGGCGGCGACCCCGCGGACGCGGACGTCGTGGTCGCGGGTCCCGACACCCTGGAGGCGGGTCTCGCCTGTTCCGGGGAGCGGATCGCGCTCTCCCTGGCCCCGCTGGGCCGCCGCTTCCCGGCCGCGCCCGCCGGGTACGCGGACTACGCGGTCGAGGTGCCGAGCCAGGGCGACCGGTTCGCCCCGTTCGTGCCGGTCGATCCGGAGGCTCCGGCGCTCGTCGTCGACAGTACGGAACGCAGCGGCGCCCAGCTCGTCGAACAGGCCCGGACGGATGCGGCGGCCCTCGGCCTCGCCCCGGGCTCCCGGATCCTGTCCGGACTCGACTACGGGACCTGGGAGGGCCTCTCGGCCGGCCTGTACGCCCCCCTCGCGGCGGGCGGCTCGGTGGTCCTGTGCCGGAACCTGGACCGGCTGGGCGCGGAGGGCCTGGAGAAGCGGATCGAGAGCGAGCGCGTGACGCACACCCTGCGCTGAGCGCCTCTTCACCCCGTTGGACCAGCACCACGCCGAGTCCCCGGGTCCACGCGCCGTCTCCGGTACATGATCGGCCCGGGGGGAGTCGACTCCTTCCGCACAACCATGCGTCGGGTTCGGCCGTCTCCTTCTGTGACCGGTGGACGCCCGGCGCGCCGCCGACGCCATGAAGGACGGACCCTGACGTGACGGACCGCGCAGGCACGCCCGCCGAACCGGACCCTCCGGCCACGGAGGACGAGGACACGGCGCCCGGTGCTCCGGAGGAGCCGCGCCGGCGCCGCCACTGGCTGCGCTGGACCGCCCTCGGTTGCGCGGTCGTCGTGCTGGCCGCCGCCGGGGTCGGCTGGTGGTTCTACCGGAAGCTCGACGACAACATCACCACCGACACCACCGCCGCCGCCGAGCTGGAGAAGTACGAGAAGGAGCGCCCGCCGGCCGGCACCACGGCCGCCCGGAACATCCTGATCATCGGCTCGGACACCCGGGCCGGCGCGGGCAACCGCAAGTACGGCAAGGACGAGGGCACCCAGCGTTCCGACACGACGATCCTGCTGCACCTCGCGGCGGGGAAGTCGAGCGCGACGGCCGTCTCCCTGCCCCGCGACCTGATGGTGACGATCCCGAGCTGCCGCAAGGCCGACGGGACCCGCACCCGGGAGCAGTTCGCGCAGTTCAACTGGGCCTTCGAGTTCGGCGGTACGGCGTGCACGATCCGTACCGTCGAGAAGCTGACCGGGATCCGGGTGGACCACCACATGGTGATCGACTTCCGGGGCTTCAAGAAGATGGTGGACGCCGTGGACGGGGTGGAGGTCTGCCTCAAGGAGCCCGTGGACGACACGGACGCGAAGCTGAAGCTGCCGGCGGGCCGCCAGACGCTCCACGGGGAGCAGGCCCTCGGTTTCGTACGGGCCCGCAAGTCGATCGGGAACGGCAGCGACACGGAACGGATGGACCGTCAGCAGCAGTTCCTCGGCGCCCTCGTCAACAAGGTGCAGAGCGACGGGGTGTTGCTCAACCCGACCAAGCTCTATCCGGTCCTGGACGCGGCCACGAAGGCGATCACCACGGACCCGGGGCTCGACTCGCTGAAGGACCTGTACGACCTGGCGCGGGCCATGCGGGCCATCCCGACCGCGAAGGTGCAGTTCCTCACCGTCCCGCGCCGGTCCTACCGATACGACGCGAACCGGGACGAATTGGTGCAGCCCGCGGCGAGTGAACTCTTCAAGCAGCTGCGCGAGGACAACCCCATCGCGGTGACGCCGGAGAGCGGAGAGCACGGCGGGGACGGGAAGCCCGACGACAGCGGCACGGTGCCGCCGTCCGCGACGCCCACCTTCACGGGACGGAACGCGGCGGAGGGGGTGTGCGAGTAAAGGACGCCCCAAGGGGAGCGTTGAGAGCGATGAGGTTTGAGCAAATTGCCCGGTTGTAAGGGGCGTGGAATTTGTCACGGACGTCGCCCCACGCTGAACTGGGCGGATAGTGTGACGCGATCCGGTGCACCCGACCACGTGGCCGCACTGACCAAGGATCGAACGACCGAGAGAGCGGCGCCCTGTGGGGGAGGCGCCTCGCGTGGCACCGACGGAGGATTCGAGCAACCGTGGACGCGCACAGCCGTGGACAGGCGGACGAGATCGACCCCGCCGACCAGTGGGTCCTCAACCCGCGGACCGGCAACTACGAACTGCGACTGGACCGCTCCGCTGGGCAGTCGCAGCCCCGGTCGCAGGCGCAGGCGCAGACCCCGTCCCGCCCCCGCAGATCGGCACCCGCGCCGGCACCCGCTCCCTCTCCGGCCGACGCACCCGTCCCCGGCCAGCGCCGCCGCCGCGCCCCCGAGGAGCCCGGCAGCGGCCAGGTCCCGCCGCAGAGCCGCCGCAAGCGCAAGCAGGGCACGAACCGCAAGAAGAAGGTCCTGCTGTGGACCGGCGGCACGATGGCGTTCGTCCTCGTGGGCGGTGCGGCGGGTGCGTACGCGATCTACAACAAGCTCGACGGCAACATCGGCACGGTCGACGTCGGTGACGCCGCGGAGGCCACCCCGGGGATGGACGGGCCGCTGAACATCCTGATCATCGGCAACGACGTCCGTACCGGCGCGGGCAACGAGAGCTACGGGAACAAGAGCAACGTCACCGGCCACGCGGACACGACGCTGCTCATGCACGTCTCCGACGACCGCACCAACGCGACGGTCCTGAGCATCCCCCGGGACCTCAAGCTCCAGATCCCGGACTGCCCGACGAAGCAGCCGGACGGTTCGACGAAGGTCATCCCCGGCTCGGTCGAAAAGGCCCGGTTCAACGAGTCGTTCGGTGTGAACGGCCGCGACCCCGGCTGCGTGATGCGCACGGTCAAGGAGATGACCGGCGTGGGGATCAACCACTTCATGATGGTCGACTTCAACGCCGTCAAGACGCTGTCGGCGGCGGTCGGCGGCGTGAAGGTCTGCCTGAACAGGCCCATCAAGGACAGCTACTCCAAGCTCGACCTCCCGGCGGGCGAGAGCCGGATCCAGGGCGAGGCCGCGCTCTCGTTCCTCCGCAACCGCCACGGCCTCGGCAACCAGAGCGATCTGGACCGGATCAAGATGCAGCAGCAGTTCGTCGCGTCGATGATGCGGCAGCTGAAGGAAGACACCCTGAACAGCCCGACGCAGCTGCTCTCGGTCGCGAACGCGGCGACCGAGGCGCTGACCGTGGACAAGGGGATAGGCAGTGCCCTGAAGCTGACCAGCCTGGCCAAGGAGATCGGGAAGGTCGACCTCAAGAACATCAGCTTCATGACCGTTCCGGTCGTCGACAACCCCGATGAGCCGCCGAACAAGCGGGCGACGGTCGTCCCCGACCCGGTCGAGGCTCCGCAGGTGTTCTCGATGATCCAGAACGACGTCTCCTTCACCGAGGTGAAGAGGAAGAAGCAGGACGCCAAGAACGCCCAGGCGCAGGCCCAGGCGAAACTGCTCCAGGGCCCGCGCGCCGCGGCCGTCGACGTACGCGTCGACGTCTACAACGGCAGCGGGGTCCGGGGCGCGGCCCAGTCGACCATCAACTGGCTGCAGAACGACCAGGGTGTGACGCGGTCCACCAACAAGAGCAACGCCCCCGAGAAGGCGGCGAAGACCACGCTCACCTATGCACCGAACCAGGCCGATCAGGCCCGCAAGCTCGCGGACATGATGGGCCTGCCGGCCTCGGCACTCAAGCCGGGCACACAGGACGCCGCCGCGCGCGAGCCCATGACGCTCGTGCTCGGCGCCGACTTCAAGGGCGCGGGGGTGCCCATCACGGGTCCGACGAAGGCGCCGGACGTCGAGAAGGTAGAAGCCGACAAGAAGGTGTGCGGCGGCTGACCCGGAAACACCGGGGCACGGCGCACTCCTGATTCACGAGGGGACCTGGGGTGGGACAGAACAGCGTGCGTGGGGAGGGAACGCGCGGGCGCGTTCCGCGCGCCCGTGAACTGGGCTGGGACGACGACCTGTACGGCGCCGGCGAGGCGACCGGCGCGAAGGCCGACGCTCCCGAGGAGGAGGCCGACGCATCCGCGTCGACCCGCGCCGGGCGCCGGCGCGGCGGAAGCGGCGGCGGTACGGGCGCGGGCGGACGCGCCGCCTCTCGCCGGCGCGCCAAGAAGACCGGCAAGCGCAAGGTGCTGCGCTGGACGGCGATCACCCTGTCGCTGCTGATACTCGGCACGGCCGGCGCCGGATACGCGTACTACCAGCACCTCAACGGCAACATCCGCAGCGGTGACCGCGCGGGCGGCAAGAGCGGCGCGAAGAAGGCCGCGCCGAACGCCCTGGGCGACACCCCGCTCAACATCCTCCTCATCGGCTCCGACGACCGCAAGGACCCCAGGAACGTGGCCCTGGGCGGCGGCAAGAAGGACCGGGACCGGCCGCCGCTCGCCGACGTGCAGATGCTGCTGCACATCTCCGCGGACCGGAAGAACGCCTCGATCGTCTCCATCCCGCGCGACACGGTCGTCAGGATCCCCGAGTGCAAGGACAAGGACGGCAGGACCTACCCCGAGACCACCAACCGGCCCATCAACGAGTCACTGCAGCGCGGCGGCGCCGGCTGCACCCTCACCACCTGGGAGAACCTCACCAAGGTCTACATCGACCACTGGATGATGGTCGACTTCGCGGGCGTGGTGGCCATGGCCGACGAGGTCGGCGGCGTCCCGGTCTGCGTGAAGACCGGCGTCTACGACAAGCCGACGGCCGCCGCCCCGGGCGGCTCCCATCTCAAGCTTCCCAAGGGCACCCACGAGATCAAGGGCGAGCAGGCCCTCCAGTGGCTGCGCACCCGGCACGCCTGGGGCAGTGACCAGGGCCGCGCCAAGGCCCAGCACATGTACATGAACGGCCTGATGAAGAAGCTCCAGGACCAGAACGCCTGGACCGACACCTCACGTCTGATGGGACTGGCCGAGACCGCCACGAAGGCCTTCAAGGTCTCCGACGAGATCGGCACGGTGGCGAAGCTGTTCGACCTGTCGATGCAGCTGAAGAACGTGAAGCTGGACCGGCTGACCACGGCCACCGTCCCGACGGACGCGTATCCGGGCAACCCGGACGCCTGGCTCCAGCCGCGCCAGGCGGCCGCCGAGAAGATGTGGTCGATGCTCCGCGACGACGTGGCCATGGACAAGAACGGCGACCCGGCCGACGCGAAGCCGAAGCCGTCCGCGAAGCCGAAGGTCACCGCCGATGCCGCCGGGTCCCTCGGCGTGACGGTCGTCAACGGCACCGGCGGCGACAGCGAGCCGGCCGCCGAGGGCCGTGCCCGCGCGATCACCGAGATGCTCCAGGGCAAGGGCTTCGCACAGGCCGAGGCCTCCAGGGAGGCCGCGAGCCGCAAGGACACCGTGGTCATCTACCCCAAGGCGGACGGCGACCAGGGCAAGGCCAACGCCCAGTCCGTGGCCAAGGCGCTCGGGCTGCCCGACTCGGCCGTCCGGATCGACCCGGCGGCCGAGGGCCTCACGGTCGTGATCGGCTCCGACTGGCGCGAGGGCAGCACCTACAAGAAGCCGACGGTCGCCGCGGGCGACCTGCCGGAGGGCGCGGACGACAAGACGGACTGCATGACCGTCAACCCCAAGATCTACGAGTGGGACGGGAAGTCCTAGGACTCCGCGGCACCGCGTGTACGGCGAAGGCCGGGCCCCTCACCGGGGGTCCGGCCTTCGCCGTACGACAGGTCAGACGGTCTCGCCCTTCTTCACCGCCGGGCGGCGGCTCGCGATGACCTTCTTCGCGAGGGAGCGGGGGCTGGTGAGGAAGCCGTAGCCCCAGGACATGTGCATCGTCGCGAGGGCCACCGGGATCTGCAGGCGGGCCTTCAGCGGCAGGCCCTTGCCCGCCGGGACCGAGCCCGCCGTGATCGCCGCCAGGTAGCCCGCCGGGATCACGAAGCCCAGCGGGGTGAGGACCGCGCCCACCACCAGGCCGGCCGCGATCGCGCAGACGGCGGTCGGCGGGGCCAGGTAGCGCAGGTTGATCGAGCCCTCGTGGTAGCGGGCCACCACGTGGCGCCAACGGCCGTAGTCCTTGTACTGCTTCGCCAGGGCCTTCACCGAGGGCCGCGGGCGGTACTGGACGCGGAGCTCCGGCGAGAACCAGATCAGGCCCCCGGCCTCACGGATCCGGAAGTTCAGCTCCCAGTCCTGGGCGCGGATGAACTCCACGTTGTACCCGCCCTGCTGCTCCAACGCCTCGCGCCGGAACACGCCCAGGTACACCGTCTCCGCCGGACCCGCCTCGCCGCCCGTGTGGAAGGCGGCGTTGCCCACGCCGATCTTCGAGGTCATCGCGGCCGCGACCGCGTCCTCCCAGGCGTTCTCGCCCTCGGCGTGCATCACACCGCCGACGTTCTGCGCGCCCGTCTCCTCCAGGAGGCGGACGGCCGTCGCGATGTAGTTGGGCGACAGCATGCCGTGGCCGTCGACGCGTACCACGATCGGATGGTGGGAGGCCTGGATCGCCGCGTTGAGGGCGGCGGGGGTGCGGCCGGTCGGGTTCGGCACCGTGATGACGCGGCGCTTGCCCGAAGCGGTTTCGCGGACGAGCTCGGCGGCGATCTCGTCCGTACGGTCCGTGGACGGGCCGAGGGCGATCACCACCTCCATCTCGCCGTCGTACTCCTGCTCCAGGATGTGACGAACCGAGGTGCGCAGATACCGCTCCTCGTTGAGGACCGGCATGATCACGGAGACGGGGGGCGTGGCGTTCATTGCCCGCCACGTTACCGCGAACGGGGGACACCGGTGCGCGCCGAGCGGGTGGTGCGCCCTTGCACTGATCGTATGGGCCTACGGTGCTCACGGTTTCCCGTCCCACCGCGGAGGTGTCCGTCCGTGCCCACACCGCCCCGCACGCCCCGTCCCCGGCCCGCCGCCCGCCGCGTACCGGTCCGCCGGCCGCGGAGGCGCCCCCGGTGGGGGATGCGGATGGCGACGGCGCTCTCCGTGGCGGTCCTCACGGCCGGCGGGATCGGGCACGCCGTGGTGGCCGGGCTCGACACCGGGATCACCCGGGTCGACCCCTTCAAGGACATGAAGAACCGGCCGCAGGCCGGACACGGGATGAACGTCCTCGTCGTCGGCACCGACGGGCGGGACCGGATCACCGCCGAGGAGAAGAAGAAGTACCGGCTCGGCGGTGCTCCCTGCCACTGCACCGACACGGTGATGCTCGTCCACATCTCCGAGGACCGGGAGCGGGCGAGCGTCGTCAGCCTGCCCCGCGACTCGTACGCGGAGATGCCCGAGCACACCGACATGAACAGCGGCAAGAAGCACCACGCCCACCCCGTGAAGCTGAACGCCGCCTACGCCGAGGGCGGGCCCGGACTCACCGTGCGGACCGTCGAGTCGATGACCGGCGTGAAGATCGACCACTACCTGGAGGTCGACTTCACCAGCTTCATGCGGACCGTGGACGCGGTGGGTGGAGTGCAGATCTGCACGAAGCGGTCCCTGAAGGACTCGTACACCGGGCTCGACCTCTCCCCCGGCACCCATGAGCTCGACGGCGGACAGGCCCTGCAGTACGTGCGCTCCCGGCACATCGACGGGGCCGCCGACATCGGCCGGATGCAGCGGCAGCAGCGGTTCCTCGCCGCGCTGATCGAGCGGGTGACCGACGGCGGGGTGCTGCTCAACCCGGTGCGGTTCCGTGAGGTCGCCACGACGATGCTGGGCTCCGTACGGGCCGACGAGGACTTCGGTACGGATCAGCTGCTCGCCCTCGCCAAGGCGATGCACGGCTTCACCCCGGCCTCATCGGAGTTCGTGTCCGTGCCGATCGGCGACATGAGCTTTCCCGTGAAGGGCATCGGCTCGACCGTGAAGTGGGACGCGGCCAAGGCCCAGAGGCTCTTCCAGGCGCTGCGGGACGACCGGCCGCTCGCGCAGGCCGCCGTGCAGAAGGCCGCGGCCTCGGCTTCGACTTCGGCCTCGACCTCGGCGAAGGCGCCCAAGGAGGTCGTCGTCGACGTGGCACCGCGGACGATCCGCGTCCAGGTCTACAACGGGACCCGGACCGACGGGCTCGGCCGCAAGGTGGACGACGCGCTGCGGGCGACCGGCTTCGACACGACGCGGACGCCGGTGACCGGGGCCCCGCAGAAGCGGACCCTCGTGGAGTACGACCCTCGGTGGGACCGGTCCGCCAGGTCGTTGGCGGCCGCCTTGCCGGGGGCGGAGCTCAGGGCCGTGGCGGGAAGGGGCGGGACGTTGCGGGTCACCGTGGGCGGGGACTACAAGGGGGTCACCGCGGTGCGGGCGGAGGCTTCTGGGGCGCCGTTCGAGGCGGTCACCGGGGACCAGGTCGTTTGTCCGTGACCCCGCGGTGGTCGGTGCGGGTTCGGGCGCGGGAGCCTAGGCCCGGCTGGGGGCGCCGTCCCGTGTGCCCACCCGTCCCGCCCTGCGGGACGATTGCCCACACGGCAGCGGGTGCGGGCCCCACACGGGTGGGGCGCAGGCCTCGCGTCAGTCCTCGTAGCCCTCGGCTGCTCGGCGTTCTCTCAGTTCCTTGATGGCCTGGCGGCGGGCCAGGCGGTGGGTGCGGCGGATCTGGGCTTCCTGGTTGCGGCGCTTGTCCTGCTCCGTCTCCGGGATGACCTGGGGGACCGGGCGGGGCCTGCCCTCCGCGTCGACGGCCGCGAAGACGAGGTAGGCGGAGCCGACCTGGGTGGCGGGCGTGGACTCGTTCCAGCGCTCGGCCATGACCCGTACGCCGACCTCCATGGAGGACCGGCCGGTCCAGTTGACCTGGGCCTTCACGTGCAGCAGGTCTCCGACCCGTACCGGCTCCAGGAAGGCCATCTCGTCCATGGAGGCCGTGACCGCCGGGCCGCCCGAGTGCCGGCCCGCGACGGCGCCCGCCGCGTCGTCCACCAACTTCATGATCACGCCGCCGTGCACCGTACCGAGGAGGTTGGTGTCGTGGCTGGTCATGATGTGGCTGAGGGTGGTGCGGGACGCGGAGGTCGGCTTGCCCGGGATGCCGTCCGGAATATCGCCCTGATCTGTCATGTCCTCCACCTTATGCCGGGTCCGGCCTCCGTCCCCGTCGGGTCCGGTTTGCATCAGCTTGGCAACAGCAGCGGTCCGATCTTCTACCCGGGCTGTTGTCCGGAAAGGCCCGCCCGGCACACTGGTCCGCATGAATGACTGGCCCGATCAGCCCGAGGGACCCCGCCGGATGAGCCATGTGCAGCGCCCGCAGGTTCCGCAGCAGCCGCCGCGTTCCCAGCAGGGCTACGGCCAGGGTGACCAGGGTTACAACCCGAACTTCACACAGGCGCAGAACCAGGGGTACGACTCCGGTTACAGCTCCGGTCAGGTGTACGGCGGCCCCCAGGGCGGCGGCCACCAGGGCGGCGGCGGTCGGGGCGGCATTCCCCCGCAGTACGCGCCTCCCGGGCCCGGCCGGCCCGCGCCGGACTGGCGCAAGCGGATCAAGGTCGGCTCGATCGTGCTCGTCGTCGCCGTCGCCGCCTGGGGCATCGGCACCTACGCCTGGGCCAGCTCCCGGATGCGCAACGAGGTCGACCTCTCCAAGGTCATCGAGCGGCCGGAGGAGGGCGACTGCACGACGTACCTGATCGTCGGCTCCGACAGCCGCGAGGGCATGTCCGCCGAGGAGAAGAAGAAGCTCCACACCGGCTCCGCCGAGGGCAAGCGGACCGACTCGATGATGGTCCTCGCGGCCTGCTCCAGCGGGAACACGATGGTCTCGCTGCCCCGTGACTCCTGGGTGACGATCCCGAACTTCGTCGGCTCCGAGTCGGGCAAGGCGTACCCGGCCCGTGGCGGCTCCAAGCTGAACGCGGCCTACGCGATGGACGGCCCCGAGCTGCTCGTGCGGACCGTCGAGTACAACACCGGCCTGCACATCGACCACTACGCGGAGATCGGCTTCGCCGGCTTCGCGAACATCGTGGACGCGCTCGGCGGCGTCGAGCTGAACATCGAGAAGGGCTTCAAGGACAAGAAGTCCGGCGCGGACTTCCAGGCGGGCACGCAGACCCTCAACGGCGAGCAGGCCCTGGCCTTCGTCCGTACCCGGTACGCCTTCGCCCAGTCGGACCTCCAGCGGACGAAGAACCAGCAGAAGTTCCTCTCCGCCCTCGCGAACCAGGCGGCGACGCCGGGCACGATCCTCAACCCGTTCGCGCTGTACCCGACGCTCGGCGCCGGTCTGGACACGCTGATCGTGGACAAGGACATGTCGCTGTACGACCTCGGGAAGATGTTCTTCGCGATGAAGGGCATCAGCGGCGGCGACGGCAAGTCCATGAACATGCCGCTCGCCGGCTCCGCGCCGCAGAACTCCCTGAAGTGGGACATGCCGAAGGTGAAGCAGCTCGTCGAGCAGATCAAGAACGACGAGCCGGTCACCGTCACCTCGGACCGCTGACCGGCTGACCCGCTGGTAGCCGCCTAGCCTGGAAGAGGGGTCTCCCCAGCGAGGCGGTGTGCCATGTCAGAGGACAGCAAGTTCTGGGCCTCCGGTGACTGGCGGGTCTCCGAGGGGAGGGAAGACGAGTTCATCGAACGGTGGACGGCCTTCCTGACCTGGACGAAGAAGGACAACGAAGGCTTCCGGTTCGCCCGTCTCCTCCGTGACACGAGCGAACCGGGGCACTTCATCTCCTTCGCGTCGTGGAGCGACCCGGATTCCATGAGCGCCTGGAAGCAGAAGCCCGAGTTCGCGGAGCACTTCGGCGCCTGCAAGGGCCTGTGCGACGAGATGCGGGCCGGCGGCTATGTACTGGCTGTGGCCGTATAGCGAGAAAGAGGCACCCCCGAGGGGGTGCCTCTTTCCGTCGGGCGTACGCCTGGCCGTTACGGGAGGTTGCGGGCCATGACGATGCGCTGGACCTGGTTGGTGCCCTCGTAGATCTGGGTGATCTTGGCGTCGCGCATCATGCGCTCGAGCGGGTAGTCACGGGTGTAGCCGTAGCCGCCCAGCAGCTGCACGGCGTCGGTGGTGACCTCCATCGCCACGTCGGAGGCGAAGCACTTGGCCGCCGCACCGAAGAAGGTCAGATCGCCGTCGACCCGCTCGGACTTCGCCGCGGCCGCGTAGGTGAGCTGGCGGGCGGCCTCCAGCTTCATGGCCATGTCGGCGAGCATGAACTGCACGCCCTGGAAGTCGGCGATCGGCTTGCCGAACTGCTTGCGCTCCTTCACGTAGCCCTTGGCGTAGTCCAGGGCGCCCTGGGCCACGCCCAGGGCCTGGGCGGCGATGGTGATGCGGGTGTGGTCGAGGGTCTTCATGGCGGTGGCGAAGCCGGTGCCCTCTGCGCCGATCATGCGGTCGGCGGGGATGCGGACGTTGTCGAGGTAGACCTCGCGGGTCGGGGAGCCCTTGATGCCCAGCTTCTTCTCCGGGGCGCCGAACGACACGCCCGCATCGGACTTCTCCACCACGAAGGCGCTGATGCCCTTGGAGCGCTTGTCGGGGTCGGTGACGGCCATCACCGTGTAGTACTCCGAGACGCCGGCGTTGGTGATCCAGCGCTTGACGCCGTTGAGGACCCAGGAGTCGCCGTCGCGGACCGCGCGGGTCTTCATGCCGGCCGCGTCGGAGCCCGCGTCGGGCTCGGAGAGGCAGTAGGAGAACATCGCGTCGCCCTTGGCCAGCGGGCCGAGGTACTTCTTCTTCAGTTCCTCGGAGCCGGACAGGATCACCGGGAGGGAGCCGAGCTTGTTGACGGCCGGGATCAGCGAGGAGCTGACGCAGACGCGGGCGACCTCCTCGATGACGATGACGGTGGCCAGGGCGTCGGCGCCGGCGCCGCCGTAGCTCTCGGGGACGTGCACGGCGTGCAGGTCGTTGGCGACCAGCGCGTCCAGGGCCTCCTGGGGGAACCTGGCCTCCTCGTCCACCGCCGTCGCGAACGGGGCGATCTTCGCCTCCGCGAGGGCACGCACCGACTCCCGGAGCATGTCGTGCTCCTCCGAGGGCCGATACAGGTCGAAATCAGTCGAACCCGACACGCTCACTCACTCCCACGCTGCTAACTACCGTTAAGTAACCCAAATGGTAGGGCGTGACCCGGCCCCGGACCAGGGCACCACGACAGGCACCGTGACCGGCCCGACTATGCTCGGGCAGGCATTCCGCCCGACGTTCCCTGGAGTCCCGCATGGCCCTCAAGATCACCGTGATCGGCACCGGCTACCTCGGCGCCACCCACGCCGCGGCCATGGCGGAGCTGGGCTTCGAGGTCCTCGGCCTGGACGTCGTCCCCGAGAAGATCGAGATGCTGTCCGCCGGGCGCGTCCCCATGTACGAGCCGGGCCTGGAGGAGCTGCTCGCGAAGCACGTGGCCGGGATCGAGGGATCGAGCGGCCGGCTGCGCTTCACCACCTCCTGGGAGGAGGTCGGCGCCTTCGGCGACGTGCACTTCGTCTGCGTGAACACCCCGCAGAAGCACGGCGAGTACGCCTGCGACATGAGCTACGTGGACGCCGCCTTCGCCTCCCTCGCCGGAGTCGTGCGCGAAGGGGCCCTGGTCGTCGGCAAGTCGACCGTGCCGGTCGGCTCGGCCGAGCGGCTCGCGCAGCTCCTCCCCGAGGGCGTCGAGCTCGCCTGGAACCCGGAGTTCCTGCGCGAGGGCTTCGCCGTGAACGACACCCTGCACCCGGACCGGATCGTCGTCGGCGTGCGCGGCGAGCGGGCCGAGAAGACGCTCCGCGAGGTGTACGCCGTACCGGTCGGCGAGGGCTCTCCGTTCGTCGTCACCGACTTCCCGACGGCCGAGCTGGTCAAGACCTCCGCCAACTCCTTCCTCGCCACCAAGATCTCCTTCATCAACGCGATGGCCGAGGTCTGCGAGGCCGCCGGCGGCGACGTCGCCAAGCTCGCGGAGGCCATCGGCCACGACGACCGGATCGGCGCCAAGTTCCTGCGCGCCGGCATCGGCTTCGGCGGCGGCTGCCTCCCGAAGGACATCCGGGCCTTCATGGCCCGCGCGGGCGAGCTGGGCGCCGACCAGGCCCTGACCTTCCTCCGCGAGATCGACTCGATCAACATGCGGCGGCGCGGCCAGATGGTGGAGATGGCCCGCGAGGCCCTCGGCGGGTCCACCTTCCTGGGCCGCCGGGTCGCCGTGCTCGGCGCCACCTTCAAGCCGGACTCGGACGACGTCCGCGACTCCCCCGCCCTCAACGTGGCCGGTCAGATACACCTCCAGGGCGGCCAGGTGACCGTCTACGACCCGAAGGGCATGGAGAACGCCCGCCGCGTCTTCCCGACCCTCGGCTACGCCGACTCGGCCCTGGAGGCCGTGCGCGGGGCGGACGTGGTCCTGCACCTGACCGAGTGGCGCGAGTTCCGCGAGCTCGACCCGGCGGAGCTGGCCGCGGTCGCCTCCTCGCGGGTGATCCTCGACGGCCGCAACGCCCTCGACGGGGAGCGGTGGCGGACGGCCGGCTGGACGTACCGCGCGATGGGCCGCCCGACGGCCTGATCCCGAACGACGAAGAGGGGCGCACCGCCAGGCGGTGCGCCCCTCCGTCTTCTCGTACGCTCAGGCCGCGGCCGGCCGGATCCGGTTCGTCCGGGACAGGAACTCCGTCTCGCGCAGCGCCCGGGTGGCGTTGGCGTGGGCGAGGCCGACGAGTTCCTGGGCGGTCCAGCCCCGGCGGAGCAGCTCCGCGAAGAGCGGTGCGTAGCCGGCGGCCGGGGCGGTGGTGTGGGAGACGCCCGTGCAGTGCGGGCCCGCCTGTGCCCGTACCCGGTCGAGGACGTCGGCGGTGGCCGCCGGGTCCTCGGTGACGGTGACCATGAGGACGGCGCCGTTCTCGCCGAGGAGGCCGAGGACGTCGTCCGGCAGGGTCTCGGGGGCGGCCAGGGTCAGCAGCGCCGGGGCGCGGGTGACGGCGAGGGCGCGGCGGACCGTGTCCGGGTCGGCGCCGGAGAGGTCCACGGCGAGGCCGATGCGGTTCATCTCCCGTACGGCGTCGCGGGCGAAGCGGTCGAAGCGGGTGAGGTTCACGGCCCGTACGCCCAGGGCGTGGTAGGCCCGCAGGATGGCCGCGGAGCCGCCGAGCGCCGTCCAGCTGACCGGGCCGAGCAGGGCGGCGACGCGGCCGCAGTTGCGGGCGTGGGCCAGCTCGGACGTCGTGTACGCGAGGCGCAGGTCCTCGGGGCAGGCGGCGACGAGGGCGCGGACGGAGTCGATCCGCCGCAGGGTCCCGATGACGCCCTCGTCGTCCTCGGTGTGCAGGGACCACAGTTGGGCCCCGGCCTCCGCGCTGCGCACGGGCGGCAGGTCCTCGGGGTCGAGGGACCCGGGGAGTTCGGTGTGGCCCTCGGTGACGGGCTGCGCGGCGAGGAGGGCCCGGGCGCGTGCCGTCTCGTCGAGCGGCGGAGGTGGCTCCGGGGCGGCGGGCACGGTCGGGAGGGTGGTGGTGGGATGGTCGTCCAGCAGTTCCGCCATGGTCTTACTCCGAACTCGGCGATGCAGTACCGCCCCGCCGAGAGCGGCGGGGCAGTACCGTCCACCGTGCCACCGGCCCCCTCGGGGGGCTCGGTGGGCTGGACCGTCCGGGTGAGGACCCGTCACACGGGCCCTACGGCGTGTCGAGCGCCTCGATCGTCGCGTTCGACGGGGCCGTGCGGCTCTTGAGGTCACGGGAGACCGCTTCCGCGTCGCGGAGGGCGCGGACCGCGTTGGACCAGGTCAGTTTGGCGAGGTCCTGGTGGGACCAGCCGCGGTGGAGGAGTTCGGCGATCAGGTTCGGGTAGCCGGCGACGTCGTCGAGGCCGGCCGGGGTGAAGGCCGTGCCGTCGTAGTCGCCGCCGATGCCGATGTGGTCGATGCCGGCGGCCTCGCGCATGTGGTCGAGGTGGTCGGCGACCGTCGCGGCGGTGGCGATCGGGCGGGGGTTGGCCTCCTCGAAGGCGCGGTGCAGCCTCATCGCCCCGGCGGTGGTGTCGAGGTGGTCGAAGCCGTGCGCCCGGAGGTTCTCGTCCGCCCGCGCCGTCCATTCGACGGCCGCGGGGAGGATGAACTTGGGCACGAAGGTGGCCATCGCGACGCCGCCGTTGGCGGGCAGGCGCTCCAGGACGTCGTCCGGGATGTTCCGCGGGTGGTCGCAGACCGCGAGGGACGAGGAGTGCGAGAAGATCACCGGTGCCGCAGTGGCGTCGAGTGCGGCCCGCATCGTCGTCGCGGCGACGTGCGAGAGGTCGACGAGCATGCCCGAGCGGTTCATCTCGCGGACGACCTCGCGGCCGAAGGCGGTCAGTCCGCCGACGCGCGGCTCGTCGGTCGCCGAGTCCGCCCAGTCGTTGTTGTCGTTGTGCGTGAGCGTCATGTACCGCACGCCCAGGGCGTGCAGCGCGCGCAGGGTGGCGAGGGAGTTGTTGATCGAGTGGCCGCCCTCGGCGCCCTTCAGCGAGGCGATGCGGCCCTGCTTCCGGGCCGCCTCCATGTCGTCCGCCGTCAGGGCCGGGGCGAGGTCGGAGGCGTACCGGTCGAGGAGCTGGTCGACGATGTCGATCTGCTCCAGGGTCGCGCTGACCGCGTCGTCGCCGGCCAGCCGGCACGGCACGTACACCGACCAGAACTGGGCGCCGACGCCGCCGGCACGGAGCCGGGCCAGGTCGGTGTGGAGCGAGGCCGACTGGTCGGCCGCGATGTCCATCCGGTCCAGGTCGTAGCGCACGTGCTCGCGCAGCGCCCACGGGAGGTCGTTGTGGCCGTCGACCACGGGCGACGAGGCCAGGAGCTCCCTGGCCTCGTCGAGACGGTCCGCCGCGCTCAGGGCCGCGCTCACTTGGCGAAGCCGAAGGACGCCGAGCCCTCGACCTTGGCCCGGAGCCGCTTGCCCTTCTCCGTGGCCTGGTCGTTGAGCTCCTGCTGGAACTCCCGCATGCGGGCGAGCAGGTCGGCGTCGTGCGTGGCGAGGATCCGGGCCGCGAGCAGGCCCGCGTTCCGCGCGCCGCCGACGGAGACCGTGGCGACCGGGACACCGGCCGGCATCTGCACGATGGACAGCAGCGAGTCCATGCCGTCGAGGTACTTCAGCGGCACCGGCACGCCGATGACCGGCAGCGGGGTGACGGAGGCGAGCATGCCCGGCAGGTGGGCGGCGCCGCCGGCGCCCGCGATGATCGCCTTGAGCCCGCGGTCCGCGGCCTCCTCGCCGTACGCGATCATCTCGCGCGGCATCCGGTGGGCGGAGACGACGTCGACCTCGTACGGGATCTCGAACTCGTCCAGGGCCTGCGCCGCGGCCTCCATCACGGGCCAGTCGGAGTCGGATCCCATGACGATGCCAATGAGCGGATTACTCAACGATGGTTCCTCGCAGATAGCCGGCGGCGTGACGGGCGCGCTCCAGCACGTCGTCGAGGTCGTCGCCGTAGGTGTTGACGTGGCCCACCTTGCGACCGGGCTTCACGTCCTTGCCGTACATGTGGATCTTGAGCTGCGGGTCCCTGGCCATGCAGTGCAGGTACGCGGAGTACATGTCCGGGTAGTCGCCGCCCAGGACATTGCACATCACGGTCCACCGCGCACGGGGGCGCGGATCGCCGAGGGGGAGGTCGAGAACCGCCCGGACGTGGTTGGCGAACTGCGAGGTGATCGCCCCGTCCTGGGTCCAGTGGCCGGAGTTGTGCGGGCGCATCGCCAGTTCGTTGACGAGGATGCGGCCGTCCGTGGTCTGGAACAGCTCGACGGCGAGGTGACCGACGACGTCCAGCTCCTTGGCGATCCGGAGGGCCAGCTCCTGGGCCTGACCGGCCAGCTCCTCGTCGAGGCCGGGCGCGGGCGCGATGACGGTGTCGCAGACGCCGTCGACCTGGCGGGACTCGACGACCGGGTAGGCGACGGCCTGGCCGTGCGGGGAGCGGACGATGTTCGCCGCGAGCTCGCGGACGAAGTCGACCTTCTCCTCGGCGAGGACCTGGACCCCGGCGAGGAAGGCCTCGCGGGCGTCCTCGGGCGTGCGGACGAACCAGACGCCCTTGCCGTCGTAGCCGCCGCGCACGGTCTTCAGGATGATCGGGAAGCCGCCGACCTCGGCGGCGAAGGCCGCCGCGTCCGCCGGGTCCGCCACGATGCGGTGCCGGGGGCTCGGCGCGCCGAGCTCGTCGAGCTTCGCGCGCATCACCCCCTTGTCCTGCGCGTGCGCGAGGGCCGCGCGGCCGGGGCGGATGACGACGCCGTCCGCCTCCAGGGCCGCCAGGTGCTCCGCGGGCACGTGCTCGTGATCGAAGGTGATCACGTCGCAGCCGCGCGCGAAGTCACGCAGCGTGTCCAGATCGCGGTAGTCGCCGATGACGACCTCGCTGACCACCTGGGCCGCGGAGTCCTGCGGGGTGTCGCTGAGGAGCTTGAACTTGATGCCGAGGGGGATACCCGCCTCGTGGGTCATACGGGCGAGCTGCCCGCCTCCGACCATGCCTACTACGGGGAACGTCACCCTCTTAGGGTATCCGCACCATCGGGGAACACTCGTCCGGCTGTGCTTTGGCACAAGCTCCGAGCAGGTGGGACGTGGGTGGGTCACGGGTTGTCCACAGGTTTGCGCGGTACACAGGCGGGTGACAGGGGCGCTGGTTAGAGTGGTTGGGTTGACGTCGCCCGGACGTCATCCGGACGGACGGGACAGAGCGATCACCATGAGTGAACCCGGCGCGCTGCGCATGCGACTCCAGGGGCTCTTCCGGGAGGTCGCCAAGTTCGGCGCCGTCGGCGCGGTGGGGGTCCTGGTCGACCTCGGGGTGTTCAACCTCGTCCGCCACTTCTCGGACCTGCCGGTCGTGCGGGCGAGCGTCATCGCCACCGTGGTCGCGATCGTCTTCAACTACCTCGGCTTCCGGTACTTCACCTACCGGGACCGGGACAAGAGCAGCCGCGCCAAGGAGCTGACCCTCTTCCTCGTCTTCAGCCTGGTCGGCCTGGTGATCCAGAACGGTCTGCTGTTCGCGGCGACGTACGGGTTCGGCTGGGACACCCCGCTGCAGAGCAACTTCTTCAAGTTCTTCGGCATCGGCGTCGCGACGCTGTTCCGCTTCTGGTCGTACCGCACGTGGGTGTTCCGCGCGCTGCCGGCGAAGGAGGCCGTGCAGACCGCCGAATCGTTCCTGGAGCAGGCCCCGCGGCAGGCGAGCCGCCGCCAGCCCGACCGCGTCTGACCTGCGCTTCTCATAAAACGGGGCTTACCGGGGCTTACCGTACGGGACGCTCCTGCGGCCGCTCCGTGATGCCCCTGACCTCCCGGCTCAGGAAGAGCGCGAAGACCGGCGGCTGCTGCTGGAGCAGCTCGAGACGCCCGCCGTCCGCCTCCGCCAGGTCCCGGGCGACCGCCAGGCCGATGCCCGTCGAGCTGCGGCCGCTCACCGCCCGCTCGAAGATCCGCGCGCCGAGGTCGGCGGGGACGCCCGGGCCCTCGTCGGTGACCTCGATCACCGACTGGTTGCCGGTGACGCGGGTGCGCAGGGCGACCGTGCCGCCGCCGTGCATGAGCGAGTTCTCGATCAGGGCGGCGAGGACCTGGGCGACCGCGCCCGGGGTGCCGACCGCCCGCATCCCCTGCTTGCCGGAGTGCACGATGGCCCGCCCCGCGCTGCGGTAGGCCGGGCGCCACTCCTCGATCTGCTGCTTGACGACCTCGTCGAGGTCGAAGGCGACGGCGGAGCCGGTCCGCGGGTCGCGGGAGTTGGTGAGCAGCCGCTCGACGACGTCGGTGAGCCGCTCGACCTGGGTGAGCGCGATCGTCGCCTCCTCCCTGACCGTGTCGAGGTCGTCGGCCATGGCGACCTCCTCCAGGCGCATGGAGAGCGCGGTGAGGGGCGTACGGAGCTGGTGGGAGGCGTCGGCGGCGAGCCGGCGCTCGGCGGTGAGCATCCGGGCGATCCGCTCGGCGGAGGCGTCCAGGACGTCCGCGACCCGGTCCAGCTCGGGCACCCCGTACCGCTTGTGCCGGGGCCGCGGGTCGCCGGAGCCGAGGCGCTCGGCGGTCTCGGCGAGGTCGGTGAGCGGGGACGCCAGCTTGTTCGCCTGCCGTACGGCGAGGAGGACGGCGGCGACGACCGCGAGCAGGGCCACCGCGCCGATGATCATCAGGGTGCGGCCGACCTCGGCGGTCACCGTGGAGCGGGACTCCTCGACGATCACCGTCTCGCCGCGCTCGCCCTCGGCGAGGCCCCGGATGACCTCGCCCGTGGGGCGGACACCGATCTCGATGGTCTCGCGGCCGGGGATGCGGATCTGGGCGTACCGCTTGGCGCCGCTCTGCTCGGCGAGGATGTCCGGGTTGACCGGCTCGCCGCCGATGAGCCGGCTGTCGACGATGGAGACGATCCGCAGCGCCTCCGAGTCCACGCTCTCCTGGGCGCTGCCGGCGATGGTGCGGCTCTCGACGATGACGAGGGAGACGCCGAAGACGCCGATGACGACGAGGACGACGGCGAGCGTGGAGTTGATCAGACGGCGGCGCACGATGCCCTCCGGGCGGGGTACGGGTTTGCGCTGCCGAGCCTACGGGGCGGTTTGACGCAGGGGTTCGCGTCGTGTCGCGGCTGCCGGTCGTCGTGGGCTGGTCGCGCAGTTCCCCGCGCCCCTGGGGGCGCGGGAGCGCTCAGCTCTTCTCGAAGCGGAAGCCGACTCCTCGGACCGTCGCGATGTAGCGGGGGTTCGCCGCGTCGTCGCCGAGCTTCTTGCGCAGCCAGGAGATGTGCATGTCGAGGGTCTTGGTGGAGGACCACCAGGTGGTGTCCCAGACCTCGCGCATCAGCTGGTCGCGGGTGACGACCCGGCCCGCGTCCCGGACCAGGACCCGGAGCAGGTCGAACTCCTTCGCCGTGAGCTGGAGCTCCTCGTCGCCCATCCAGGCCCGGTGCGACTCGACGTCGATCCGTACGCCGTGGGTCGCGGGGGCGGCGGCCGGCTCGGTGGAGCCGCGCCGGAGCAGGGCCCGGACCCGGGCGAGGAGTTCGGCGAGCCGGAAGGGCTTGGTGACGTAGTCGTCGGCGCCCGCGTCGAGCCCGACGACGGTGTCGACCTCGTCCGCGCGGGCGGTGAGGACCAGGATCGGGACCGTGTGGCCCTCGGCGCGCAGCCGACGGGCGACTTCGAGGCCGTCCATGCCGGGCAGGCCCAGGTCGAGCACGACCAGGTCGACCCCGCCCTGGAGTCCGGCGTCGAGGGCGGTGGGGCCGTCCTCGCGGACCTCGACCTCGTATCCCTCTCTCCGCAGGGCGCGGGCCAGCGGTTCCGAGATGGATGCGTCGTCCTCGGCGAGCAGTACACGGGTCATGGGGTGATGGTAGTCCGCACGGCACCCGGACCGGGGCGTGATCCACAGGGCCCGGATGACCCCTGGGGATCTTGTGGGCATCCGGGGAATGACCTTCGAAAGATCGCTTGCGGTTCCCTCGTCACCTGTGATCCATCTCTCAAGTCCTTCCATATCCGGCACTGTCGTGTCGTATGGTGGCGATACGTCAGTAGCGGTAATCGGGGACCTTTGGCCAGCTTCGCGCGCCAAGGTCCTCTTTCTGCGTAGGGTCGGCCTCGCCGAACCTTGACGGTGAACGACCTGTGGGCCGGGTCCCGGGACGCGCATACGCATCCCTCGGGGCGTGGATCCCTGTGGAGTCACTCGACTCCGCCGGTGCCGGCCTCCCCCACCGGGCGCATCACGCTCACAAGGCGTGCGTCCCGACAGAGCAAGGATCGACATGGCGTCCAGCCTGACGACGGCTTCGACCGGAACCCCTGGTTCCGAGAAGACGTTCTTCGGCCACCCCCGTGGTCTGGCCACCCTCTTCATGACCGAGATGTGGGAGCGTTTCTCCTACTACGGCATGCGGGCCCTTCTCGTTCTGTACCTGGTCTCCGGCGGCGCGGACGCGGCGACCGGCAGCCAGGGTGGCGGCCTCGCGATGACCGCGGCGACGGCGACGGCGATCTACTCCGTCTACGTCTCGATGGTCTACCTGATGGCCATGCCCGGCGGCTGGTTCGGCGACCGCGTCTGGGGCGCCCGCAAGACCGTCACCATCGCAGGCTTCGTGATCATGGCCGGTCACGCCTCGCTGGCCATCCCCGGTCAGGCGATGTTCTTCGTCGGCCTGGCGCTCGTCGCCGCCGGCTCCGGTCTGCTCAAGGCCAACATCTCCACGATGGTCGGTCACCTCTACGACGGCCCGGACGACCCGCGCCGTGACGGTGGCTTCACCCTCTTCTACGTCGGCATCAACCTCGGCGCCTTCCTCGCCCCGCTGGTCATCGGCACCGTCGGCGAGAGCTACAACTGGCACCTGGGCTTCCTGCTCGCGGCCATCGGCATGGCCGTCGGCCTGGGCCAGTTCCTCTTCGGCACCAAGCACCTGAGCGAGAAGAGCAGCGTGGTCCCGAACCCGCTCTCCGACGCCGAGCGCAAGTCGGTCCTCGTCAAGGTCTGCGCCACGATCGCCGTCGTCGCCGTCTTCTACGGCATCGTCGTCGCCGCCGGCATGTACACCCTGAACTGGGCGCTCGTCCCGATCACCCTCGCCGGTCTGCTCATCCCGATCGCCGTGATCGTCCGCATCAAGCGCGACAAGGACCTCGACAAGGCCGAGCAGTCCAAGGTCACCGGCTACATCTGGTTCTTCGTGGCCGCGGCCGTCTTCTGGATGATCTACGACCAGGGCGGCTCGACCCTGTCCCTCTTCGCGGACAGCAAGACCACCGACCACATCGGTCCGCTGAGCTTCCCGGCCACCTGGTTCCAGTCGCTCAACCCGCTCTTCGTCATGGCGCTGGCTCCGGTCTTCGCCTGGCTGTGGCTGTGGCTCGCCCGCCGCAACCAGGAGCCGAGCACCATCGTGAAGTTCTCGCTGGGCCTGGTGGGCATCGGCATCTCGTTCTTCGTCTTCCTGGCCCCGATCGGCCTGGCCACCGGCGACACCAAGGTCAGCCCGATGTGGCTGGTCGGGATCTACTTCATCCAGACCGTCGCCGAGCTGTGCCTCTCCCCGGTCGGCCTCTCCGTCACCACGAAGATGGCGCCGCAGAAGTACGCCTCGCAGATGCTGGGCGTCTGGTTCCTCGCCGTCACCGCCGGTGACTGCACCACGGGTCTGCTCTCCCTCGCGGGCGTGGACCTGAACGGCACCGGGATCATCGCGCTGCAGGCCGTGGCCGTCACGGTCGCCGCCGTCGCGGTCTTCATGTACCGCAAGAAGGTCAAGGCGCTCATGGGCGACGTCCACTGACGTCACCCGCCCCGCACGGAGGGCCCGTCGCACCGCACCGGTGCGACGGGCCCTCCGTCGTTCTCCGGCACCTCACCGCCTGAGCCGCGCCCAGGGGGTGAAGGTGAAGACCGCGCCGCCGAGCAGGATGATCGTGCCCGCGACGAGGGCGAGGGCGCGCAGGGCGCCGTTGTCGTCCGCGCCGGTGTGGGCGAGGTTCCCGCCGTCGGAACCGCCGGAGCTCGTGGTGGTGGCCGCGGAAGTGCCGCCGTCGTCACCGCCGGAGGCGCCGCCCGCCTGCTTGCTGGTGTCCAGTTCGAGGGAGGCCTGGACGGTGCCCTTGACCTGGCAGGGGATGACGATCGGCGAGCCGCCCAGCGAGACGCTGATGGTGAGCGTGCCCGGGCTGAGGGTGGACTTGCCCGTCGCCCCCGGCGTGTACGTGCCCTTCATGTCGGGCAGGTCGACCGGCTTGCCCGCCTCCAGAGGGGCCGCGTTGGCGGGACCGGTGACCTTCACCGTTCCGCTGTCGGCGCCACCGACCTTGACCGCCATGGACGGCTTGAGGGCGCCGGCGGGCAGGGCCGCCGGGCTGTCCATGACGCCCTTGGCGGTCTTGACCGTGAGGTCGTAGCCGTTGCCGTTCTTCTTGGCGTCGATCGTCACCTTGGAGGCGATCGAGGCGGGGCCGGGGGGCTGGCAGGAGAACTGGACCGCGACCTGCTTGCCGGAGAAGTCGGTCTGCCCGCCGGAGCCACCGGAACCGCCGGAGCTTCCACCGGTGTCGCCTCCGGTGGCGCCTCCGGTGGCGGTGGTGCCGCCCGCCGTGGAACTCGTACCGCCGGAGGTGGTGGTCGAGCCGCCGGACGTGGAACTCGTACCGCCCGATGTGGTGGTCGAGCCGCCGGACGTCGTCGTCGTACCGCCGGGCGTCGTCGTACCGCCCGACGTGGTCGTCGTACCGCCCGACGTGCTGGTGCCGCCCGACGTCGTCGAGCCACCGGACGTCGTCGTCCCGCCCGACGTCGTCCCGCCCCCGGAGGTCGAGGAGCCGTCCGTGACCTTGATCGTCGCGCCGACCGGGACCGTCTCCTTCGGGGAGCACTTGGTGTCCGTCGACAAGGGCTTCGACACGTTGATGTTGTACTTGCCGGGCGTCAGCGTGATCTCGCCCGCCTTGTCCAGCTTGAGCTTCCCCTTCATGTCGGGGAGGACCATCGGGCTGTTCTTCGGGATCGGCGGGTTCTGCCGCGGTCCCTCCATCGCCACGGTCCCGCTCGCCGCGCCGCCCACCGTGAGGACGCCGGTCGGCTTCACCGTGTCCTTGTCGAGGTCGAGCACGTCGGGGTTCTTCGAGGCGGCCTGGACCGTCTTCCAGACGATCTCGACCTCGTCGCCGACCTTGGCCTCCGCCGGTGCGGTGATCAGCACCTTCGTGGTGCCCTGCACGGGCGGGAGCCCCGAGATCGACGGCGGAATGCACTCCGTCGCGTAACTCACCTCGGCGGCCTGGGCGGGGCCGGCGGCATACAGGATCCCCGCGCCGCCGAGCATCAGCGCGACCCCGGCCGCGCTCATCCTCCGTTGCGTACTCACGCTTGTCCCTTCGTCGTCGTCGGGCTGCTGCTCTCTGGCGCTGACGGTGCGGAGTCAGGGCTGAACCACGGCAGGGCCGCGGTCGTCTCGCCGTCCCCCGGAGCGGGGGCGGAAGCGGGTGTACGGGCCGGGGCGCGCCGACGCGGGCGCGCCCTCGTCCGGGTCCTGGGGGCGGCGGCCCGGCCGGCCCCGGAAACGGGCCGCACGCGGTCGACCACGGCCATGCCGATCCGGAACAGCGCGGCCGGCACCACGACGGCGAGGAGCGCCCAGAAGAGGGTCACGCCCCAGGGCCTGCCGACGCCCCACGGCTGCTCGACGAGGACCTTGCCCGCGTACTTCACGGAGACCTGGTAGTCGCCGTGCGCGCCGGCGGTGAGCTCGGCGGGGAGGCGGATCAGGGCCTTCTTGCCGGGTTCGATCGTGCCGCGCCACTGGCGTTCCTCGTACTGGGGCGCGAAGACGCCGTGGCTGGTGCCGACCTCGAAGACGGGGTCCTTGACGGCGGTCGGGCCGAGGTTGCCGACGGTGAAGACGACCTCGCGGCGCGCGGGCGCCCCGAACCAGACGAGGATCCCGCTGGAGCCGTCGAGGCGTACGGCGGCGAGGACGGCGAGACGGCCGTCGCCGGAGGCCTCGGGGAGCGGGGCGGTGGGGTGCCCGGCGACCGTGAACTCCTTGTCGACCGCGTCCTGCTGGCCGGTGACCCCGGCGACGTGCACCACGCAGGGGCAGGGCTTGGGCGGTTCGGCGACGGGGAGCTTCGTACTGAAGGCGCCCCTCTTGTCGACGGTGGCCGCTCGGCCCTCGGTGTTGGCGCAGGAGTTGGTGCCGCCGATGACGCCCTTGCCGGGGGCGCCCTGACCGCAGATCAGGAGCATGAGCAGCGCGCCGGGTTTCCAGCCGCTGCCGCTGACGGTGATCTCGCCGCCCTTGCCGCCCTCGGTGGCGGAGAGCTCGACGACGGGCCCCGGGGCCGCGGTCGCCGCGGGGGCGGCGGGCAGCAGGACGAGGGCGAGGGCGGTGAGCAGGGTGGCGGCGGTACGGATCGTCCTCATGGTGTCGCTCCCGCCGAGGCTCGCTGGGTACGGGACGGCTGGGTAGAGGGCGGCTGGGTAGGGGGCGGCTGGGTGCGGGACAGCCGGGTCCGTGACCTGCCTCGGTGCCGCCGTACCGCGTACCCGGCGCCGCTCGCCGCCGCCAGGAGCAGCCCGGCCGTGCCGGCGAGGGCGGGGCCCGAGGCGAAGGAGGCCTCGGCGCGGACGGTGGCGGGGGCGGCGCCCGGTGCGGTGGCCGTCAGCCGGACGGTGACGGAGTCGAGGGCGGGCGGGTCGGGCCAGGGTTCGGTCCGGGTGGCCCGCTCGCCGGGGCGCAGGGTGAGCGGCAGGGCCCGGTCGGGCCGGTCGAGGACGGTGCCGAGGAGGCCCTCGGCGCGGATCGCGAGGCGCGGGGCGAGGATCGTGGTGCCGCGGTTGACCAGGGTGTAGCGGACGGCGCCCTCGTCCACGTGGACGTCCTCGACGGTGAGCGCGGCGAGCTGCGGTCCGCTGACCCGGAGCCGCAGGTCGACGCTCACCTCCCGGCCGGCGGCCGCGGCCCGTACCGTGCCGCGGTGCTCGCCGGGCGGGGTGTCCGCGGTGACGGTCACGGCGAAGGGCACGTCGGCCCGGGTGCGGGCGGGCACGGTCACGGACCGCGCGGCGAAGGACACCGGGGCGCCCTGGCCGGTGAGGCGCACGGTGAGCGGGGCGGTGCCGGGGTTGGTGACCGACAGGGTGTCCTGGAGGACGCTGCCGGCCGGGCCCTCCAGGTAGGCGTACGGCCGTCCGGCGGCGGGCGCCGCCGTCCAGTCCTGGGCACCGGGGGGCGCCGCCGCGACCGCACCGAGGAGGGCGGCCGCGGCGACGAGCAGCCCGGAACGCGCGGCCGTGCGCATCAACGTGCCGTGCGCCGCGTGAGCCAGAGGACTCCGGCGGCGCCGGTCAGCAGGACGGTGCCGCCGAGGGTGCCGAGCGCCACGGCGGAGTCGAGCGGGCCGGTCTTGGGCAGCTGGTCGCCGTCGGTGGCGGGCGGCGGGGTGTCCGAGCCTCCCGAGCCGCCGCCCGAGACCCCCGTGACCTGGAGTTCGAGCGAGGGCTTCGGGTTGTTCTTCGGGGTGCAGACGGCCGCGTCCATCCCGAGGGCGTGCACGGTGAGGACGCCCGCCGTGAAGGTGACCTTGCCGTTCTTCTTCGGGGTGAACGTGCCGGTCAGCGTGCCGATCTTGATCGGGGTGTCCGGCGGGATGGCGGCCGTGTTCGGCGACCCGGTGACCTTCACCGTGCCGCTCGCGTCACCGCCGAGGACGAGCTCGGCGCGCGGGGTCATGACGCCCTTGGGGAGCTCGACCGGGCTGTCGGAGACGCCCTTCTCGAACGACATCGTGATCGTGTAGCCGCTGCCGCTCTTGACGGCCTTGATGTCGACGGGCGAGACGGCGCTCTTGGGCCCGATCTTCGTCTCGCAGGCGTAGTTGACGTCGACGACCTCTGCCTGGGCGGCCGGCGCCGACGCCAGCACGGTCACGCCCGCCACCGCGACCGCGGCCGTGAGCGCGGCGGTCGTTCTCCTCCGGTTCGGCACCTTGGACACCCGAGCACCCCTCACCGCAACGAAACTGACGGTCTTTCAGATTGGCCGTCAAGGTACGCCCGGGGCCTTGAGGAGGGAAGGCAGGGGAACGGGTGAACTTGTGAAAGTCCTCGGCGGGGTGAAAGCCCCGGGCGGGGTGAAAGCCTTGGGCGGGTGAAAGTCCTAGGCGGGCGCGGCCAGTTCGGCCCAGACCGTCTTGCCGGGGGCTCCCGGGGTGCGGTCGATGCCCCAGTCGAGGCAGAGGCGCTGCACGATGAACATGCCGTGGCCGCCCGGCCGTCCGGAGCGGTGCGGGGTGCGCGGGGCGGGCTGCCCGGCGCCGCGGTCGGTGACTTCGAGGCGGAGCGTCCGGGGCATCCGCAGGACGCGCAGGCGCTCGGGGCCCTCGGCGTGCAGACAGGCGTTGGTGACGAGCTCGGAGACGACGAGCAGGACGTCCTCGGCGGCGGCCCTGCGGTCGGCGGTGGCGGCCGGCAGCCAGCCCCACTCGTGGAGCGCCGAGCGCGTGAAGTCACGCGCGAGCGGCACGGTGCCGCTGGTCTCGCCGAGGGCGAGCGTCCGGACGTCGGAAGCTTGGTCCATCAACGCTTCACCTCACCGATCGACGGGACAGAGGGACAGGACGTACGGGTGGAGCCGCGGAGCGGGGGTGTGGCCTCGGTCTCAGCCGGGGAGCGCTGTGGCGAGCGTCTCGTGGACGGTGAAGACGGCGTCCGCGCCCGTGATGTGGAACACCCGGGCCACCGCGGGCCGCATCCCCACCAGATGGACGCCGCCGCCGGCGGCGTCCGCCCTCAGCCGGGCGCCGAGCAGCACGTTGAGTCCGGTCGAGTCGCAGAACTCCAGGCCCGTGCAGTCGACGACGAGTCGTGCGCGGCCCGCGTCGAGGGCGTCGTCCAGAGGGGTGCGCAGCAGGTCGGCGGTGTGGTGGTCGAGCTCACCGACGGGCGTGAGGAGCGTGCTCCCGGCCACGTCGCGGACCTCGACCCGCAGCCGCGCGGGTGGCGCGCTGCCGATGTGTTCGCGGTCCATGGCCGTGCCTCTTTCGCTCTCGCGGATGCCGACTGACGTGTCCCGAACCCTACAAGCGGGGCGCCCTCCGATGCACACGAGGTACTTCCCATATCGGTACGAACAGGATTATTGCCACTTGCAACCATCCGGGTCGAGCGGGTAGGGCTAGAAGGGAACGTCCGACCCGGCCGGCTTTGGAGGCGCCGCAAACCGCAGCGAGAAGAACCCGAAGGAGACCCATGTCACCCCGGCTCGACGCCCCGCGTACCCCCGACGCGCCGTCGGCAGCAGTCCCCCTCCCCCCTGTCGCACCCGTCACACCTACCGCATCTGCCACATCCGTCACACCTGCCGTATCCGTCGCATCCGTCGTCGATCTGCCCGACCGGCTGCTCGACACGCCGCTCGACCGGATCGGACCGGTCGACGCCCGTGCCCTGTCGAAGCAGCTCTTCGCCCGGCTCTCCGAGCTGGAGGAGGGCACCCACGACTACGCGTACGTCCGCAACACCCTCGTCGAACTCAACCTCGCCCTGGTCAGGTTCGCCGCCGCCCGGTTCGGCACCCGCAGCGAACCGATGGAGGACATCGTCCAGGTCGGCACCATCGGCCTCATCAAGGCGATCGACCGCTTCGAACTGACCCGCGGCGTCGAGTTCCCGACCTTCGCGATGCCGACGATCATCGGCGAGATCAAGCGCTTCTTCCGCGACACCTCGTGGTCCGTGCACGTGCCCCGCAGACTCCAGGAGCTCCGGCTCGACCTCGCCAGGGCCGGCGACGCGCTCTCCCAGCGCCTCGACCGCGCCCCG
Source organism: Streptomyces vietnamensis (assembly GCF_000830005.1). Classification (NCBI taxonomy): domain Bacteria; kingdom Bacillati; phylum Actinomycetota; class Actinomycetes; order Kitasatosporales; family Streptomycetaceae; genus Streptomyces; species Streptomyces vietnamensis. Next base: position 3,393,644 of record NZ_CP010407.1, read on the forward strand.
ACCGTCGTCGAACTCGCCGAGGAGCTCGGCATCCGGCCTGAGGAGGTCGTCGAGGGCATGGCGGCGAGCAACGCCTACACGGCGACCTCGCTCGACGCGCAGCCCGACGAGGAGGACGGCGGGGGCGGCGAGGCCGCGCTCGCCGACCGGCTCGGCTACGAGGACAACGGGCTCACCGGGATCGAGTACATCGCCTCCCTCAAGCCGATGATCGCCTCGCTGCCGGCGCGCGAGCGGCAGATCCTCTCCCTGCGCTTCGTCTCCGGCCTGACCCAGTCGGAGATCGGCGCGGAGCTCGGCATCTCGCAGATGCACGTGTCCCGGCTCCTCGCCCGCACCCTCGGCCGGCTGCGGCGGGGGCTGACACTGGAGGAATGACCTCGCCAAGACGGCTGCGTCACGGGCCCGTTCACGGTCGACCGACCCTGGACGGGCCCTTATCCATTGGCTGCCGCACCGTCGCCGTCGGTACCGTCGGGGCCCCGGCAGCCGCATCGGCGACCGCCCCACACGGAGACAGAGAGCGAAGCCATGTCCGCGCAGCGACCGACGACCACCTTGTGGCGCCCCACCGGCCCCGTCGAGCTGGAGCTCGTACGGGAGTCGGGCTGGCGGACCTGGCCGCCGCGGCTGCCGGAGCAGCCGATCTTCTACCCGGTGCTCAACGAGGAGTACGCGGTGAGGATCGCCCGCGACTGGAACGTGAAGCACAGCGGCGTCGGCTACGTGACCCGCTTCGAGGTCGACACGGAGTTCCTCCGCCGGTATCCGGTCCAGCAGGCGGGCGGGCGGACAATTCTGGAGCTGTGGGTCCCCGCCGAGGAGTTGGACGAGTTCAACGCGCACATCGTCGGTGAGATCGAGGTCATCCACGAGTTCCGCTGACGGGGAACGACGCCTGGAAGGCGAGGCGGGCGTCCGCGCCCGTCCCGATGTGTTCGAGGAGTTCGTCGAAGGCGAGGAACTCCTCCCAGCGGGGCCTTCCGGCCGCCTCCGTCAGGTGGGTCACGACGAGGTCTTCGAGGTCGGGGACCCGCTTGTTCTTCCAGATCTTGTCGGCCGTGCTCACCAGGAGGTCCTCCAGGGTCGCCCCGGGGGCCGTCCACATCGCGTGGGTGGCCGCGAAGCGGGCCCGCTCCGGAGGGAAGCCGTGGGACTCCAGGAGCTCCCTTCCCGCCTCCTCGTGGCGGGAGCCGGGGCCGGAGAGTTCGGCGGGGTGCACGACCTTGCCGAGGTCGTGGGTCGCCGCCCCGAACAGGACGGCTTCGCCGTCGAGGTCCAGGTCGGGGTAGCGGTCCTCCGCCCAGGCGACCAGTTCCCGCGCGACGTCGTGGACCGCGCGCAGGTGGGCGGCCAGGCGGGGAGGTGCGCCGAGGGTGCGGAGCAGGTCCGCGACGGACGGCGGGAGTGGGCGGAGGGGCGGGTCCGCGGGGGCGTCCAACGCTCGGGACAGCGCGTCGGTCGACCGTGACACAGGGGCCTTCAACTCTCAGTCGCCGAAGGCAAGGCGGAGGCCGAAGCCCGCGATGACCGTGCCCGTCAGGCGGTCCAGGGTGCGGCGGGCCGCGGGGCGGCGGAGCCAGGTGGAGAGGAGGCGGGCGCCGGCGATCAGGGCCGTGGACCAGACGAGGCCGAGGAGGATGTGCTCGCTGGTGAGGAGGAGGCCCATCGCCAGGTGGTTCGACTCCGCCGGGAGGAACTGCGGGAGCACGGACACGTAGACGGCGCCCACCTTCGGGTTGAGGAGGTTCGTGAGGGTGCCCTGGCGCCAGCCCGCCATGAGGCTGTCCGAGGTCGCCGGGGCGGTGTCCTCCAGGGCCTCCGGGGCCTCCTTCGCCGGGCCTCCCTTGAACGTCCTGCGGAGCATCTGGGCTCCCATCCAGACCATGTACGCCGCTCCCGCCCAGCGCAGGATCTCGTACGCGAGGTGGGAGGCCGTGAGGAGCGCGGTCACGCCCAGGGAGGTGAGCGCGCCCCAGGCCAGGACGCCGGTCTGGACGCCGAGGACGACGCCCCAGGCCCGCGCCCGGTGGCCGAGGGCGGCGATGCGGAGGACCAGGGCGGTGTCGAGGCCCGGGGTGAGGGTCAGGACCGCCGCGACCAGGGCGAAGGACCAGAGGGCTGTGGTGGTCGTCGTCATGGCACCTGAGGGTAGGGCCCTCCGGCCTTCGCGTGGTCCTCCTCCGGTCAGACCGCCCGCACGCCCTTCCGCCAGACCTCCGCGATCATCGGGACGCCCGGCCGGTAGGCCAGGTGGACGTGGGAGGGGGCGTCGAGGATCGTCAGGTCCGCCCGCGCGCCGACGTTCAGGTGGCCGACGTCGGTGCGGCGGAGGGCCGCGGCACCGCCGGCGGTGGCCGACCAGAGGGCCTCGTCGGGGGTCATCAGCATGTCGCGGACGGCGAGCGCGATGCAGAAGGGCATCGAGGAGGTGAAGGAGGAGCCCGGGTTGCAGTCCGTGGACAGGGCGACCGTCACCCCGACGTCGAGCAGGCGGCGGGCGTCCGGCCATTCGGCCCGGGTGGAGAACTCGGCGCCCGGGAGCAGCGTCGCGACCGTGTTGCCCTGGGCGAGGGCGTCGATGTCGGCGTTGGTGAGGTGGGTGCAGTGGTCGGCGCTCGCCGCGTCCAGCTCGACCGCCAGCTGGACGCCGGGGCCGTACGTGAGCTGGTTGGCGTGCACCCGGGCCTGCAGGCCCTTCGCCATGCCGGCCTTGAGGATCGCGCGGGCCTGGTCGCCGTCGAAGGCGCCCTTCTCGCAGAAGACGTCGACCCAACGGGCGTACGGGGCACAGGCGTCGAGCATCTCGCCGGTCACCAGCTTCACGTACGCGGCCGGGTCGTCGGCGTAGTCGGGCGACACGATGTGCGCGCCGAGGTAGGTGACCTCGTCCGTGTGCTCCGACGCGATGCGCAGCGCGCGGGCCTCGTCCTCGACCGTCAGGCCGTAGCCGGACTTCGTCTCGAAGGTGGTGGTGCCCTGGCGCAGGGCCTCCCACATGTACTTGGCCACGTTCGCCGAGAGTTCGGCGTCGCTCGCCGCGCGGGTCGCCGCGACCGTCGTGCGGATGCCGCCGGCCTTGTAGGGCTGGCCGGACATGCGGGCGTTGAACTCCGCCGTGCGGTCGCCCGCGAAGACGAGGTGCGAGTGGGAGTCGACGAAGCCGGGGATGACGGCGCGGCCGGCCGCGTCGACGGCCTGGTCGGCGGCCGGGGCCGCCGTCGCCGGGCCCACCCAGGAGACCTTTTCGTCTTCCAGGACGAGGGCCGCGTTCCGGACCAGGCCGAGGGGGCCTTCGCCGAGGGCGGGGTCGTTCGTCACCAGGCTGCCGATGTTCGTGATCAGCGTCGTCGTCATGTTGCTCTCCGGTGGGGGCGGGCGGTTCGGGTGCGGGCCGGTGGGCCGGTGGTGGGCACCCGTTCCGCCCCGCGGAACGCATGCCACCACCGGCCGGCGCGCCTAGTTCCTGAGCGTGGCGATCGCCGAGGCCAGGGCCTCGCCCACGTTCGGTACGGCGACGTGCGTGCCGTCCTGGACGATGGTCCGGCCGCCCACCACCACGTGGTGCACGTCCGCCGCCGTCGCCGCGAAGACCGCCGTCTCGGCCGCGAGGCGCGGGACCGGGCCCGCCGTGCGGACCGAGTCGAGGGTGATCGTCGTGAAGTCGGCCAGGGCGCCCTGCTCCAGGGTGCCCGCGTCGGCCCAGCCGAGGGCCGCGTGGCCGTCGGCGGTGGCGGCGCGGAGCAGCGCCGCGGCCGTCCAGTGGCCGCGGGTGCGGGTGCGCAGGCGCTCGTTCAGCTCCATCGCCCGCGCCTCTTCGAGGAGGTCGATGACGGCGTGGCTGTCGCTGCCCAGGGAGAGCGGCGAGCCGGCGCGCTGGAGGGCCACGGCCGGGCCGATGCCGTCCGCGAGGTCCCGTTCGGTGGTCGGGCACATGCACGTGCCGGTGGCGGACCCGCCGATGAGCGCGATGTCCTCGTCCGTCAGGTGCGTGTTGTGGACGCCCGTCGTCCTCGCGCCGAGGACTCCGTGCTCCGCCAGGAGCTGGGTCGGCGTCATGCCGTGGGCGGCCTGGCAGGCGTCGTTCTCCGCCGTCTGCTCCGAGAGGTGGACGTGGAGCGGGGCCTGCCGGTCCCGCGCCCACTGCGCCACCGTCGACAGCTGGTCCGCCGGGACCGCCCGTACGGAGTGGATCGCGGCGCCGATGCGTACGCCGTCCCGGTCCTTGAGGGCCGAGACCCGCTCGGCCCACTTCTCCGCCGTGCCGTCCGTGAAGCGGAGCTGGTGCTGCTCGGGGGCGGCGCCGAAGCCGGAGGAGAGGTAGGCGGTGTCGAGGAGGGTGATGCGGATGCCCGCCTCGCCCGCCGCCGCGATCAGGGCCTCGCCCATGGCGTTGGGGTCGGCGTACGGGCTGCCGCCGGGCGCGTGGTGCAGGTAGTGGAACTCGCCGACGGAGGTGATGCCCGCGAGCGCCATCTCCGCGTACACCGCGCGGGCGAGCGCGAAGTAGCTGTCGGGCGTGAGTCGCTGGGCGACGGTGTACATGACCTCGCGCCAGGTCCAGAACGTGCCGGAGCCGACCTGGACGGTGCCGCGCAGGGCGCGGTGGAAGGCGTGCGAGTGGGCGTTGGCCAGGCCGGGGATGGTGAGGCCGCGGAGGATCACGGCGCCCGGGGGCGGGACCTCCACCCCCGTGCGTACGGCTTCGATGCGGCCGTCGGAGGTGCCCGCGGCGGAGCCGCTGATGGACACGGTCAGGGCCACGCCCGGCTCGACGTTCGTATCGAGCCAGGCGTGTTCCAGCCAGTACGTCGTCAGCGGCACGCCAGCTCCTCCAGTACGTCGGCGAGTGCGAGGACTCCGGCCACGCAGTCGTCCTCGGCCGCGTTCTCGGCCGGGGAGTGCGAGACGCCGGTGGGGTTCCGTACGAACAGCATGGCGGTCGGGATCGATTCGGACAGGATGCCCGCGTCGTGTCCCGCGCCGGTGCCGAGGACCGGCACCTTGCCCGAGGTTCCGAGGATCCGGGAGAGCTCGTCGCGCAGGGCGTGCGAGAACTCCACGATCGGGGTGTACGACTCCCGGACGACGTTGAGGTCGATCCCGTGGCGTTCGGCGTAGGCGCGGGCCTCCGCCTCGACGCCCGCGACGACCTTGTCGAGGGAGCCCTGGTCGGCGGCGCGGGCGTCGAGCCAGCCGCGGACCATCGACGGGATGGCGTTGACGCCGTTCGGCTCGACGGCGATCTTGCCGAAGGTGGCGACGGCGCCCGCGAGTTCGGCCTCGCGCCGGGCGGCGAGGACGGTCTCGGCGTACGTGAGCATCGGGTCTCGGCGGTCGACCAGGCGGGTGGTGCCCGCGTGGTTGGCCTCGCCGGCGAAGTCGTACCGCCAGCGGCCGTGCGGCCAGATGGAGGAGGCGATGCCGACGGGGTCGCCGGAGAGGTCCAGGGCGCGGCCCTGCTCGACGTGGAGCTCGACGAAGGCGCCGATGCGGGCGAGCCGCTCGGGGTCCGCGCCGATGGCGGACGGGTCGTGGCCCGCCGCCTCCATGGCCTGCGGGAGGCTGATGCCGTCGGCGTCGCGGAGCTCGTACGCCTGCTCCTTCGTCAGCCGTCCCGCGGTGAGGCGGGAGCCGACGCAGGCGAGGCCGAAGCGGGCTCCTTCCTCGTCGCCGAAGTTGACGATGGCGAGGGGCCGCCTGAACGAGACGCCGCGGGCGCGGAGTTCGTCGAGGGCGGCGAAGGCGGAGACGACGCCGAGGGGGCCGTCGAAGGCGCCGCCGTCGGGGACGGAGTCCAGGTGGGAGCCGGTGACGACGGCGTCGCCTGCCGCGGGGTCGCCGAGCCAGGCCCACTGGTTGCCGTTGCGGTCGGTCTCGACGTCCAGGCGGCGGGCCTCGGCCTGCATCCGGAACCAGAGCCGGCAGTCGGCGTCGGCCTCGGTCCAGGCGTAGCGGCGGTAGCCACCGGAGGCGGCGTTGCGGCCGATGGGCCGCAACGACCGCCACATGGCGTGGAAGGTGGCGCTCACGCCGAGGCCTCGTCCTCGGAGCCCTCGCGCATCGGGACGCGCACGCCGCGCTCGTCGGCGACGCGCTCGGCGATGTCGTAGCCGGCGTCGACGTGGCGGATGACGCCCATGCCGGGGTCGTTGGTGAGCACGCGGCGGATCTTCTCGCCGGCGAGCTTGGTGCCGTCGGCCACGGAGACCTGGCCGGCGTGGATGGAGCGGCCCATGCCGACGCCGCCGCCGTGGTGGATGGAGACCCAGGAGGCGCCGGAGGCGACGTTGACCATGGCGTTGAGCAGCGGCCAGTCGGCGATGGCGTCGGAGCCGTCGAGCATGGCCTCGGTCTCGCGGTACGGGGAGGCGACGGAGCCGCAGTCCAGGTGGTCGCGGCCGATGGCGAGCGGGGCGGCGAGGGTGCCGTCGGCGACCATGTCGTTGAACATGTCGCCAGCCTTGTCGCGCTCGCCCTGGCCGAGCCAGCAGATGCGGGCGGGCAGGCCCTGGAAGTGGACGCGCTCGCCGGCCATCTTGATCCAGCGGTGCAGCGACTCGTTCTCGGGGAAGAGGTCGAGGATCGCCTTGTCGGTCTTGGCGATGTCGGAGGCCTCGCCGGACAGGGCGGCCCAGCGGAACGGGCCCTTGCCCTCGCAGAACAGCGGGCGGATGTAGGCGGGGACGAAGCCCGGGAAGGCGAAGGCGCGGTCGTAGCCGGCCAGCTGGGCCTCGCCGCGGATCGAGTTGCCGTAGTCGAAGACCTCGGCGCCGGCGTCCATGAAGCCGACCATGGCCTCGACGTGCTTGGCCATCGACTCGCGGGAGCGCTGCGTGAAGCCGGCCGGGTCCTTGGCGGCCGCGTCGGCCATGTCCTCGAAGGCGACGCCGATCGGGAGGTACGACAGCGGGTCGTGGGCCGAGGTCTGGTCGGTCACGATGTCGATCGGGGCGCCCTCGGCGAGCATCTGCGGGAGCAGCTCGGCGGCGTTGCCGAGGAGGCCGATGGAGAGCGGGCGGCGGGCGTCGCGGGCCTCGGTCGCCAGCTGGAGGGCGTGGGCCAGGTTGTCGGCCTTGACGTCCAGGTAGCGGTGCTCGATGCGGCGCTCGATGGCGCGCGGGTCGACGTCGATGCAGATCGCGACGCCGTCGTTCATCGTCACGGCGAGGGGCTGGGCGCCGCCCATGCCGCCGAGGCCGGCGGTGAGGGTGATGGTGCCGGCCAGGGTGCCGCCGAACTTCTTCGCGGCGACGGCGGCGAAGGTCTCGTACGTGCCCTGGAGGATGCCCTGGGTGCCGATGTAGATCCAGGAGCCGGCCGTCATCTGGCCGTACATGGTGAGGCCGAGCTGCTCCAGGCGGCGGAACTCCTCCCAGTTGGCCCAGTCGCCGACCAGGTTGGAGTTGGCGATGAGGACGCGCGGGGCCCACTCGTGGGTCTGCATGACGCCGACGGGGCGGCCGGACTGGACCAGCATGGTCTCGTCCTGCTTGAGGGTGCGCAGGGTGCGGACCATGGCGTCGAAGGAGCGCCAGTCGCGGGCGGCCTTGCCGGTGCCGCCGTAGACGACGAGCTTGTCGGGGTGCTCGGCGACCTCGGGGTCGAGGTTGTTCTGGAGCATCCGGAGGGCGGCTTCCTGCTGCCATCCCAGGGCGCTCAGTTCCGTACCGCGGGCGGCTCGCACGGGGCGGGGTCCTGACATGGGGGTGCCTCCTCGAATGTCGTTCAGATATTCACATACTGGCTCGCTGAATAGTCTTAGTCAACAGGGCGTACCGGCCACGCCGGGGACGAGGCATGGACGAGACTGGGCCGCATGGCCTCCTCCCGTCGCGATCTCGCCGTCCGAGCCACCGTCGATCAAGGACTCCTCACCCCCGCCGAACCGGTCGTCGCCCTCCTCGACACCGCCGGCATCCGCGCCTCCGCCACCGCCCTGACCAGCGCTTTCGCCGCCGTCACCGACGCACACGTACTGCACGCCTTCGCCGTGAAGGCCACCCCGCTCGTCCCCGTCCTGCGCCTGCTCCACGAGGCCGGGCTCGGCGTCGAGGTCGCCAGTCCCGGCGAGCTGGCCCTCGCCCGCGCCGCCGGCGTCCCGCCCGCCCACACCGTGTTCGACTCCCCCGCCAAGACCCCGGCCGAGCTCCGCCAGGCCCTCGCGCTCGGGATCGCCGTCAACGCCGACAACCTCCAGGAGCTGGCCCGCCTCGACGCGCTCGTCGCCTCCGCCCCCACCGCCTCACCGCTCGGCCTCCGGGTGAACCCGCAGGTCGGAGCCGGTTCCATCGGCGCGCTGTCGACCGCGACCGCCACCTCCAAGTTCGGCGTGACGCTCCGCGACGAGGGCGCCCGCAAGGCCGTCGTCGCGGCCTACCTGGAGCGGCCCTGGCTGACCCGGCTGCACACCCACACCGGCTCCCAGGGCATCCCGCTCGCCCTCATGGCCGAGGGGGTCGGGGAGGCGTACGCGCTCGCCGAGGAGATCAACCGGACCGCCGGCCGGCAGCAGATCGACACCCTCGACATCGGCGGCGGCCTGCCGGTGAACTTCACCTCCGACGAGGAGACCCCGACGTACGCCGAGTACGCCCGGCTGCTCGCCGACACCGTCCCCGGCCTCTTCGACGGCCGCTACCGGCTCGTCACCGAGTTCGGGCGCTCCCTGCTCGCCAAGCACGGCACGATCCTCGCCCGGGTGGAGTACACGAAGAACTCCGGCGGCCGCCCGATCGCCGTCACCCACGCGGGCGTGCAGCTGGCCACCCGTACGGTCTACGCCCCCGAGTCCTGGCCGCTGCGGATCCTCGCGTACGACTCCGGGGGCCGCCCCCGCACCGGGGACGTCACCGTCCAGGACGTGGCGGGCCCCGCCTGCTTCGCCGGGGACCTCCTCGCCCGGGGCCGCGCGCTGCCGCTGCTCCACCCGGGGGACGTCGTGGCGGTCCCGGACACCGGCGCGTACTACTTCGCCCACCACTACGCGTACAACAGCCTGCCCCGGCCCGCGATCCACGGCTTCGCCGTCGACGGCGACGGGGCGGTGACGTTCACGACCGTGCGGAAGGCCCAGACGCTCGACGAGATCGTCGCCGAGGCGGGCGGGGCGCGGGCGGACGCGCTGGTCCGGTAGCGCTCCGGGGGCGGCCCGGTTTCGATGAGGTCATGACTGGAACGGGTACGGACGCCACCACCTCCGTCGTCGTCGAGCGCCGGGTCGCCGCCTCCCCCGGGCGGGTCTGGGAGTCGATCACCGACCTGCGGGACCTGCCCCGCGTGCTCTCCGGCGTCGACCGGGTGGAGGTCCTCACCGAGGGCGTCTTCGACGTGGGCACGCGCTGGCGCGAGACCCGGCGGATGCTGGGCAAGGAGGCCACGGAGGAGATGACCGTGACCGAGTGCGAGCCGCCCGACCGGTACGTCACGGTCGCCGACTCGCACGGCATGCACTACGTCTCCGAGCTCACCCTGACGCCCGACGGCGCCGGGTCCACCACCCTGCGGATGGCCTTCTCCGCCCGGCCCGCCGACGGCCGCACCCCGGGGCTCACCGCCCGGCTGCTCGCCCGCTTCGGGGCGAAGGCGGTCGCGAAGGCGCTCGCGAAGGACCTGTCCGACATCGCGCACGCCGTGGAGTCGCGCGGCTGAGCCCCCGACCGAAGATCGCTTCGGATCAATTCGCGTCAGACAGCGGCATGTTCCGATGGAAAATGCCAGAACGCCTCCCCGGGGTACGAACGTTCAGTAGCGTCATCGTCACTGCCGCACGTTCGCACGCCGCATCGGGAGGGGAACCCGCGTGCCCGGAATCGACGAGTGCCTCCTGGAGGCCATGGCCCTGCCCGGGGCCCGGGGCGCCTCCCTGGTCGACTGGACCAGCGGACTCGCGCTCGGGACGGCGGGCGACTCACCGGTCGGCGACCACGAGACGACGGCCGCCGAGACCGCCGAACTCGCCCGCTCGGCGGCCGAGTTCGACTCCTTCACCACGGGAGGGGAGCAGGAGGGCCCGCCCGTCGAGGACCTGATCGTCACCACCCGCGCCGGCTACCACGTCCTCCGCTTCGTCGAGACCTCCTTCGACAGCAGCGTCTTCCTCCACCTCTGGCTCGACCGCGACTCCGGCAACCTCGCCCTCGCCCGCCTCCGGCTCCGCGACCTCGCGGACAGGCTGGTCCTGGGATGAGCGTCTCCCCGATGCTGGTGAGGCTCGCCGCCGAGAAGGCCACCGGCGCCCTGCTCCGCGACCACGGCACGCTCTACCTCGTCGACGGCCGGGTCGTGCACGCCGAGTCCCCCGCCGCCCCCGGCGTCGACGTCCTCCTCACCACCGGCGGCCGGCTGCCCCGCGAGGGCTGGGACGAGGCCGTCGACCGGGCCGGGGCGCACCGCGCGGTCGGCCGCTTCCTCGTCGACAGCGGCCGGCTGCACGACGGCGAGCTGGAGATATGCCACCTCGGCGCCGTCTTCGACGCGGCCTTCTTCGCCCTCTCCCCCACCAGCGGGCCGACCCGCTTCCGGTACGGGGTGGGGCACTGGTTCGGGACGGTGCGACCGGTCTCCGCCGAGGCCGTCGAGCGCGAGACCGTGCGCCGCCGCGAACTCCTCGACGCCGTCTGGCCGTACGCCTCCGTCGACACCGCCCCGGTCGTGCCGCGCCCCGCCGCCCCCGGCCAGACCGTGGGGGCCCGCCGGCGCGCACTGCTCGCCGCCGCCGACGGGGAGCGGACCCCGGCGGAACTGGCCCGGCTGCTCGGCCGGCCCGCCTTCCACACGCTCCTCGACGTGCGGCGCCTGGCCGCCGCCGGGCTCGTCGAGACCCCGCCCGAACCCGACCCCGTACCGCCCCCGCCGGTGCTCTTACCGGCCCCGCCGGTGGCCGATCCCGACATCGCCCTGCTGCGCCGGCTCCGTGACGCCCTGGAGGCCCTGTGATGAGGCGTGCGCTACGCATGCGCGCCGAGAGGAGGCAGCTGATGACGGCAGAGGCCGAGGTGCTCGGCGAGCTCAGACGGCTGCGGGCGCGACTGCCCCAGCTCACCGGGGCCCTGGCGGCCAGCGCCGACGGGCTCGTGCTCGCCCACGACACCGTGGACGGCGAGGCGGAGAGCGTGGCCGCGCTGACCGCGGCGGCGCTCGGCGTCGGCCAGCGGCTGACCGACACCACCGGGCAGGGCCTCTTCCGCGAGCTGCTCGTACGGGGCGAGAACGGCTACGTGGCGACGTACGCGGCGGGCGGCTCGGCCGTCCTGACACTGCTCGCCGAACCCCGGATCAACGTGGGGCGGCTCCACCTGGAGGCCCGCAGGTCCAGTGCCCGGATAGGGGAACTCGTCGACGGCGCGCTGGAACGCAAAGACCTGAACTGACACCGAGTCCCGAACAGCGAGAAGGAAGTACGACACCATGGCGAACACCGAGACCTCCCTCAAGGAAGCGGCCCAGATCGAGGGCGCCATCGGCGCGGCCCTCGTCGACTACACCAGCGGCATGGCGCTCGGCACGATCGGCGGCGGCAACGAGCTCGACCTGGCCGTGGCCGCGGCGGGCAACACCGACGTCGTCCGGGCCAAGGTCCGGACGATGGAGATGCTGGGGATCAAGGACGAGATCGAGGACATCCTGATCACCCTCGGCGGCCAGTACCACCTGATCCGGCTCCTCAAGGGGCGCGGCACCAACGGCCTCTTCCTCTACCTGGCGCTCGACAAGAACCGCGCGAACCTGGCGATGGCCCGCCACCAGCTGAAGAAGATCGAGGCCGAGCTGGAGATCTGACGGTTCGGGGGGCCTACTCGACGAACAGGCCCCGGGCCGCCGCCTTCGTGTCGAACTCCTCGAGGCGCGCCTGCGCGTCGGGGAGTTCGTCCGCCATGGCCTCCAGGAGGACCCGCCCGAGCAGCATCGGCGCGCAGGCCGTGTCGAAGGCGAGCCCGGTGCCGACGGCGGCCGGGATCAGCAGGTCGCTGTGGGCGGCGACGGGCGCGAAGGCCGACTCGGCGACGGTCACGACCGTGAGCCCGGCCTTGCGCGCGTACTCCAGGGCCTCGACGACCTCCTTGGGGTGCCGGGGCAGCGCGAAGCAGAGCAGGGCCGTGGCCCCGGCCCGTACGGCGGCGTCGACGCGGTCCGTGAGCATCGAGCCGCCCTCGTCGAGGAGCCGGACGTCCGGGTGCACCTTGGCGGCGAAGTAGGCGAAGCCCCGCGCCTGCGAGGAGGCGGCCCGCAGCCCGAGCACGAGCAGCGGCCGGGAGCCGGCGAGGAGCCGCCCTGCCCGCTCGACGGGCGCGGGGTCGGCGAGGAGCCCGGCGAGGTGCCGGAGGTTCTCGATCTCGGCGAGCACGGCCTGCTGGTACTCGTTGTGCCCCGAGGGCTCCTCGGCGGCCGCGGGCAGGCTCTCCCGCAGGTGCTTGCGCAGCGCCGGGTAGCCGTCGAAGCCGAGGGCGACGGCGAAGCGGGTGACGGAGGGCTGGCTGACCCCGGCGAGCTCGGCGAGTTCGACGCTGGACAGGAACGGCACGTCGCCGGCGCGCCGGACCATGGAGTGCGCGATCCGCCGCTGCGTCGGCGTCAGCCGGTGCCCCTCGAAGAGCGCCTGCAGCCGACCGGCCGGGCTGTCGCTCATGCCGCCCCCTTCACCTATTCACCCGCGGAAAACTCTGCATAAGGATATGCAGGCAGGATAGGCAGGCGGGAGAACGTACGGCCAGCCCCGCGATGCGGGGCCGGCCGGAAGAGGAGCGCGGGGACCGTCGCACCCCCGTCACCGGGGGGCGGGACGACGACGGTCCCCGCGAGGGACACGGGCCCGGGTCAGGGCCGGTCACCGCGTCCGCGACGTCTGTGGAGGCCCGGGAGCCGCTCCGGAAGTCCGTGACGCCGACGACCACCAATGTGCCGGACGCGTGTTAAGCGGGTGCTGCGGGTACGTGTCGCCCTCGTACCATTCGCACGAACTGCTTCGTACCGCTTACTTCGTGCCGCCGTTGGCCAGGAAGGCCAGCAGGTCCTGACGGCTGACGACACCGGTCGGCTTGCCCTCGACCAGCACGATCGCCGCGTCGGCGGACTCGCCGAGGACGGACATCAGGTCGGCGACCGGCTCGCCGGAGCCGACCTGCGGCAGCGGCGCGCTCATGTGCTGCTCCAGCGGGTCCTCCAGGGAGGCCTTCTTGGTGAAGAGGTGGTCGAGGAGCTCGCGCTCGACGACCGAGCCGACGACCTCGGCGGCCATGACGTCGGGGTGGCCGGCGCCGGGCTTGACGATGGGCATCTGGGAGACGCCGTACTCGCGCAGCACCTCGATGGCCTGGCCGACGGTCTCGTCCGGGTGCATGTGGACGAGGGAGGGCATGTTGCCCTCCTTGTGGCGCAGGACGTCGGCGACGGTGGCGGTGGAGGTGTCCTCCAGGAAGCCGTGGCCGGCCATCCACTCGTCGCTGAAGATCTTCGACATGTAGCCGCGGCCGGAGTCCGGCAGCAGCACGACCACGACGTCGTCGGGGCCGAGCTCCTTGGCGACCTCCAGGGCCGCGACGACGGCCATGCCGCAGGAGCCGCCGACGAGGAGGCCCTCCTCCTTGGCCAGGCGGCGGGTCATCTGGAAGGAGTCCTTGTCGGACACCGCGACGATCCGGTCCGTGACGTTCCGGTCGTACGCGGTCGGCCAGAAGTCCTCACCGACGCCCTCGACCAGGTACGGACGGCCGGAACCGCCCGAGTAGACCGAACCCTCCGGGTCCGCGCCGATGACCTTGACCTTCCCGCCGCTGACCTCCTTGAGGTAGTTGCCGGTGCCGGAGATCGTGCCGCCGGTACCGACGCCCGCGACGAAGTGGGTGATCTTCCCGTCCGTCTGCTCCCAGAGCTCGGGGCCGGTCGTCTCGTAGTGCGAGCGCGGGTTGTTCGGGTTCGAGTACTGGTCGGGCTTCCAGGCGCCCGGCGTCTCACGGACGAGACGGTCCGAGACGTTGTAGTACGAGTCGGGGTGCTCGGGGTCGACGGCCGTGGGGCAGACGACGACCTCGGCACCGTAGGCCCGCAGCACGTTGATCTTGTCGAGCGACACCTTGTCGGGGCAGACGAAGATGCACTTGTAGCCCTTCTGCTGGGCCACGATCGCCAGGCCCACGCCGGTGTTGCCGGACGTGGGCTCGACGATGGTTCCGCCGGGCTTCAGCTCGCCGCTCTGCTCGGCCGCCTCGATCATGCGCACGGCGATCCGGTCCTTGACCGAGCCGCCGGGGTTGAAGTACTCGACCTTGGCCAGAACGGTCGCCTGAATGCCCGCTGTGACGTTGTTGAGCTTCACCAGCGGGGTGTTGCCGACGAGGCTGATCATCGAGTCGTGGAATTGCACCGTAATCTCCGGGGTCTCCGTAATGGTGTGGCCAGCGTATGCGTAGTCGGAGCGGGTTACGGGGCAGTTACACCCTGAACGGCTTGAAGGAGGTGACGGCCCCATGTCGAGGGCGAGGGTGGCGCGACGGATCGCGGCGGGTGCGGCGTACGGCGGCGGGAGCATCGGGCTGATCGGGGTGGCGGCGGTGGGCCTCCTCCTGGCCGAGGCGCAGCTGGCCAAGCGCACGGTCTACGGCGCCCCGGCACCGCTGCCGCCGGTGGCGGACGGCCTCTACGGCCGGGCCTTCGGCACGGACGACCCCCTGAGACTGGCCCTTCTGGGTGATTCCACGGCGGCGGGCCAAGGGGTCCGCCGCTCGGGTCAGACCCCGGGCGCCCTGCTCGCCTCCGGGCTCGCGGCGGTGGCGGAGCGGCCGGTGGTCCTGCGGAACGTGGCGCTCTCGGGGGCGCGCTCGGACGACCTGGAGCGACAGGTCTCGCTGCTGCTCGCGCAGCCCCTCGGCCCCCCGGACGTGTGCGTGATCATGATCGGGGCGAACGACGTGACGCACCGGCTGCCGCCGACGGAGTCCGTACGACTCCTCGCCTCGGCCGTGCGGAGGCTGCGGACGGCGGGCGCGGAGGTGGTCGTCGGCACCTGCCCCGATCTCGGCACGATCGAGCCGGTCTACCAGCCGCTGCGCTGGCTGGCCCGGCGGGCCTCGCGACAGCTGGCGGCGGCGCAGACGATCGTGGTCGTGGAGCAGGGGGGCCGGACGGTGTCGCTGGGGGACCTCCTCGGCCCCGAGTTCGCGGCGAACCCGCGCGAGATGTTCGGCATCGACAACTTCCACCCCTCGGCGGAGGGGTACGCCACGGCGGCGATGGCGGTCCTGCCGACGCTGTGCGCGGCGCTGGGCGTCTGGCCGGAAACGGACCGGCTGGAGCCGGAGCGGCGGGAGAACATGCTGCCGGTGGCGAAGGCGGCGGCGGAGGCGGTGCGGGAGGCCGGTACGGAGGTCACGGGCGCGCGTGCCCCGTGGGCCCTCCTGAAGCACCGGCGCCGGCGCCGGCTCCCGGTCCCCACGGAAACCCCGACCCCGTCCCCGGAGGACGCCCAGGCATAACGCCACCGCCCGCTGCGGGCCCGCGCCCGCCCCGTTGTGGGCCGCGCCCGCCGGGGCGGTGCCCCCGCCGCCCCCGTTGTGGGCAGTCGTTCCGCTGGGGCGGAACGGGTGGGCACAACGGACCCGCGCCCTGCCGGCGCCCGAGGCTTCCGGGCCTGGACCCGCACCCCCGGTGGCGGCACCCTTGTGGTGCGGGTCAAGGCGCGGAAGCCTAGGCCCGGCCGGGGGGCGCCGTCCCGTGTGCCCACCCGTCCCGCCCTGCGGGACGATTGCCCACACGGCAGCGGGGCACCGCCCAGCACGGCGCGGGCCCGCACGGCAACGACCTGAGCGCTCGCTTAGAAAAGAGGTCCGCGTCACACCGTTCCGGCGGTGACCCGTGCGGTACGTACGGGTAACTTCCTGTTCAGTCCGCCCACTCCGCACCCTCTGGAGCCGTGATGCCCGAAGCCGTGATCGTCTCGACCGCCCGCTCGCCCATCGGCCGGGCCTTCAAGGGCTCCCTCAAGGACCTGCGGCCGGACGACCTCACCGCGACCATCATCCAGGCCGCGCTCGCCAAGGTGCCCGAGCTGGACCCGCGCGACATCGACGACCTGATGCTCGGCTGCGGCCTCCCCGGCGGCGAGCAGGGCAACAACCTGGGCCGCATCGTCGCCGTGCAGATGGGCATGGACCACCTGCCGGGCTGCACGATCACCCGCTACTGCTCCTCCTCCCTGCAGACCTCCCGCATGGCGCTGCACGCGATCAAGGCGGGCGAGGGCGACGTCTTCATCTCGGCCGGTGTCGAGATGGTGTCCCGCTTCGTGAAGGGCAACTCGGACTCGCTGCCCGACACGCACAACCCGCTCTTCGCCGACGCCGAGGCCCGCACCAAGGCCGTCGCCGAGTCCGAGGGCTCCACCTGGCACGACCCGCGCGAGGACGGCCTCGTCCCCGACGCGTACATCGCGATGGGCCAGACCGCGGAGAACCTGGCCCGCTGGAAGGGCATCAGCCGCCAGGAGATGGACGAGTTCGGCGTCCGCTCGCAGAACCTCGCCGAGGAAGCCATCAAGAAGGGCTTCTGGGAGCGCGAGATCACCCCCGTGACGCTGCCCGACGGCACCGTCGTGTCCGCGGACGACGGCCCGCGCGCCGGCGTCACCCTGGAGGGCGTCCAGGGCCTCAAGCCGGTCTTCCGCCCCGACGGCCTGGTCACCGCCGGCAACTGCTGCCCGCTGAACGACGGCGCCGCCGCGCTCGTGATCATGTCCGACACCAAGGCCCGCGAGCTCGGTCTGACCCCGCTGGCCCGGATCGTCTCCACCGGCGTCTCCGGCCTCTCCCCCGAGATCATGGGCCTCGGCCCGGTCGAGGCCTCGAAGCAGGCCCTCAAGCGCGCCGGCCTGACCATCGGCGACATCGACCTCGCCGAGATCAACGAGGCCTTCGCCGCCCAGGTCATCCCGTCCTACCAGGACCTGGGCCTGGACCTGGACAAGGTGAACGTCAACGGTGGCGCCATCGCCGTCGGCCACCCCTTCGGCATGACCGGCGCCCGGATCACCGGCACGCTGATCAACAGCCTCCAGTTCCACGACAAGCAGTTCGGCCTGGAGACCATGTGCGTCGGCGGCGGCCAGGGCATGGCCATGGTCATCGAGCGACTGAGCTGAGCCGTAGCGGAGGGTAGGGGTCGCCTGAGGAACGAAGGCGACACCTGCCCGCAGCGGTGGCGAAGCTCAGTGCGACCAAAGAAGCGAGCGACTGAGCTGAGCACCGCCCGCTCTCCACGCACCGAGCGCGTCAACCGCTCCGCGTCCGAGCCGTGACCGAATCTCCCCCAGGATGTGACCTACGTCCCGGGGGAGTTCGTTTTCCCAGGTCAGAGCTGTTTCGGGACTAAACGCCTGGCAGAAATACCTGTCCAATTCGTGACGTAATGCACTGACAGCGGGCACCACCCCGGGACAAGCTGATGTAGGAAGTCGGGGGATCGACTCGGAATCGGGAGTACGTCAGTGAGCGCCATGTCTCTTGCCCTGCTGCTGACCACGGCCGCTGCCACGGCCGTGGGCGCTGCTGCCCTGCACGCCGTCCACGGTCTCCGCAAGGAGGTCACCGCCCTCCGGGGCGAGCTGGCCGCCGGTCACGGCGGTACGGTCCCCGCGGCCCGCACCTCGCCCGCCGCGGAGATACGGGCCGCGGTCGCCGAGGCGCTGGCCGAGGAGCGGGAGCGCGAGCTCGCCGAGGCGCGCGCCTTCTGGGCCGCACAGGAGGCCCGTGACGCGGCCGACGCCCCGTCCCTGCTCGGCGGTCTGGGCGGCCCGGTCGACGACGGCACCTTCTTCGTGCCGCGCCAGGCCGACTTCGTGGGCATGGAGGCGATGGCCCTGGAGGCCATGGAGGCGGAGGCCGCCGCGCTCGACGGCCCCGACCCGCTGGACTCCTTCGACTCCTTCGAGGAGTACCCCGAGGACTCGGCCGAGCTGGCCGCGGCCCGCCGCCGGCACCCCTCGCACCCGGACTTCGTGCCGGTGCAGACGCCGGTCGTCACCGACCACGAGCGGACGGTGGCCCGTCTGGAGGAGCTCGCGGACACCCGTACCGCGCTCACCGACGTGCGCCCCGGCCCGCTCGGCACGCTCGACGTGTACGTCTTCGCGGACGGCACCACGCTCTGTATGACCCCGGGGCACCGCGAGACCGCGGAGCGCCTCGCGGAGGCCCTGCGCTCGGGCCGCACCCCGGTCCTGCTCGGCGGCTCGGGCGTCTCGGGCGCCTTCGCCCTGACCTTCTCGTACGGCGACTCGGACGAGGAGAACGTCTACATCCTCGCGGACCGCGTCATCGCCTCCCTCTGACTCCGCGCCCCTAGGGCCCGGAAAAGCCTCTCGGCGGAGCCGCACACGCCGCCTCGAGGCGCTGCGGCGGCCTCCGACCGCCGATCGCGGGGGTGCCCGGGACGTCCGGCCCGCGGCGTCAGAGCCCCGAGCGCTCCGCCGCCTCCCGTACCAGCCTCACGGCCTCGTCCAGCTCCCCCGCGCGGGAGTCGGCCGGGGCCGTTCGCAGGATCTCGGCCAGATCGTTCCCGGCGACGGCGAGCTGGTCGCCCACCGCGAACAGGCCCGCGTCCGGCATGATCCGCGGCTCCCGGTCCGGGTCCTCGGCGCGCTGGGCGCGCACCGACAACTCCCTGGCCAGGGCCAGCCCTTCGGCCGCCGCGCCCTGCTTGAGGCGGCTCTGCGGGGCCGCCCGCAGCCGGTCGGCGAACCGCTCGACGGCGGTGGTCAGTTCAGTCGTATCGTGCACGCCGCGACCCTACGCGCCCTCCCGGGCCCCTTGCCAACGGCCGAAGGCTTCGGCACGGTGACGGGAAGGAGTACGAGAAGCACACGGTACGAAGCGTCCGGAGGCGCCGATGTCCCACACTTTCTCCGAAGAGACCCATCGCAACCTGCTGGCCCGGATCCCGCGCCGCACCGGCCGTGAGATCGCCGACTGGATGCGCACCGTCGAGGAGGGCCCCTCCCTCCTCCGCTTCGAGGAGCGGGTCAGCTGGCTCCGCGGGGCGCACGACCTGGCGTACGGCCACGCGAAGGCGATCATCCACGAGTACGACCTGCGGCGGGCGGCGCGCAGGCTGCTCTGAGACCCGCCCCGCCTCCCCGGCAAGCGGACAAGCGGAAGGGCCCGCCCGGCACGAAGCCGGACGGGCCCTTCCGTCACCTCGGTACGCGTCAGTCGTCGCCCTGCAGGATCGACAGCAGACGCAGCATCTCCAGGTAGATCCACACCAGGGTCATGGTGAGACCGAAGGCGGCCAGCCAGGCCTCCTCGCGCGGCGCGCCGTAGGTCACGCCGTCCTCGACCTGCTTGAAGTCGAGGGCGAGGAAGCAGGCGCCCAGGATGATGCCGATGACGCCGAAGACGATGCCGAGGCCGCCGCTGCGGAAGCCGAGGCCGTCACCGCCGCCGAAGACGGCGAACAGCAGGTTGACGGCCATGAGCAGCACGAAGCCGATCGCGGCGGCCATCACGAAGCCGTAGAAGCGGCGGGTGACGCGGATCCAGCCCATCTTGTAGGCGATGAGCACACCGGCGAAGACCGCCATCGTGCCCAGGACCGCCTGGATGACCACGCCGTCGGCGATGTACGTCGAGACGACGGCGGAGAGCACGCCGAGGAAGACGCCCTCGAAGGCGGCGTAGCCCAGGATCAGCGCGGGCGTCGGCTTGCGCTTGAAGGACTGCACCAGCGACAGGACCAGGGCGACCAGACCGGCGCCGACGGCGATGCCGTACGACTTGTTGAGGTTCGCGGGGTCGACCGGCAGCAGCAGCCAGGACAGGACGGCGGTGAGCACGACCGTGCCGAGCGTCATGGCCGTACGGCTCACGACGTCGTCGATCGTCATCACGTTGCCGCGGGCCTGCTGCGGGGCGCCGAGCTGGGTGTCCTGCGGGGCGTACGGGTTGGTCGCGTACGGGTTGCCCGTGGCGTACGGGTTGGTTCCGACGGCGGGGCCCCCGGCCTGCGGCTGCTGCGCGTTGAAGCCCGCGTAGCCGGCGTCGCGGCTGAACCCCCGTCGCGAGAAGACCGGGTTGCTGCTCCTCATCTCACTCCTCCATGGCGGACCGCACGGCGCGACCCTGCGTCAAGAGTAATGCGTAGGCAAAAGAAACTCCCTAGTGCTCGGGGAGGATCTTTTCCCGTGAGTTCTCGATCTTCGTCGGCGGTCGGGGTCCCCGCACGACCGGGCTCGCCCCGTGCCGCCGGAGCGGCTGCCGGACCGGCGAAACCATGGTGCCCGGAACCGGACTCGAACCGGTACGGCCCGAAGGCCAGCGAGGTTTAAGCTCGCCGTGTCTGCATTCCACCATCCGGGCGTCGCCGCGAAGCTCCGCGTTGGCACATGAGCCTATCGGGACGCCTTCCCCCGATCAGCGGAACATCGGCCCGATGTTGTCTTATTTTATTGACGTCTGAGGGTGCGTCAGTGCAGGTCGGGGCGGTTTCGCCAAACTGTGACTGGGGTCGCAGGCGCAAAGCGGCACCCCCTGGAATGACGAAAAGTCGCCGCAGGTCTGTCACCTCCGTCCGGTGGGTTCCCCGCCGGACGGAGTCAGGGGTCCCGTCATCCCAAAGGAGGAGGGACCGGCCCCCCGGTCAGACTCGAGTCGGCCCCCGGAACGGGCACGTGGGCGGACGACCGGGGCCATAACGCTCGACACGATGGAGGGGTTCCCGAATCGCCGTCGCAGTGACAGGAGTCCTCCCGTGACCACCACCCCCACCGTGTCCCGCGCCACCGCGGTGGCCGCCCGCGCCACGGATCTCTCGAAGGTCTACGGACAGGGCGAGACCCAGGTGGTCGCCCTCGACCATGTCACCGTGGACTTCCGCCAGGGCGAGTTCACCGCGATCATGGGCCCCTCCGGCTCCGGCAAGTCGACGCTCATGCACTGCGTCGCCGGCCTGGACTCCTTCTCCTCCGGCTCGGTCCGGATCGGCGAGACGGAGCTCTCCACCCTGAAGGA
This sequence comes from Streptomyces vietnamensis, assembly GCF_000830005.1. Lineage (NCBI taxonomy): Bacteria > Bacillati > Actinomycetota > Actinomycetes > Kitasatosporales > Streptomycetaceae > Streptomyces > Streptomyces vietnamensis. Next base: position 3,414,640 of record NZ_CP010407.1, read on the forward strand.
CAAGCAGCTCACCCAGCTGCGCCGGGACAAGATCGGCTTCATCTTCCAGGCCTTCAACCTGCTGCCGACGCTGACGGCCCTGGAGAACATCACGCTGCCGATGGACATCGCGGGCCGCAAGGCCGACAAGCAGTGGGTCCAGCAGGTCATCGACATGCTCGGCCTCTCCGGCCGGCTCAGCCACCGCCCCTCCGAGCTCTCCGGCGGCCAGCAGCAGCGCGTGGCCGTGGCCCGCGCCCTCGCCTCGCGCCCCGAGATCATCTTCGGCGACGAGCCCACCGGAAACCTGGACTCCCGCTCGGGCGCCGAGGTCCTCGGCTTCCTGCGCAACTCGGTACGGGAGCTGGGCCAGACCGTCGTCATGGTCACCCACGACGCGGTGGCCGCCTCCTACGCGGACCGCGTGATCTTCCTCGCGGACGGCCGGATCGTCGACGAGATGCTCCGCCCGACGGCGGACGGCGTCCTCGACCGCATGAAGGCCTTCGACGCCAAGGGCCGTACGAGCTGACGCGCAGTCGCCCCCGCCCTCCGCCTCCTCGAACTCCAGGACCCACCCATGTTCCGTACCGCCCTGCGCAACGTCCTCGCGCACAAGGCGAGACTGCTGATGACCGTCCTCGCCGTGATGCTCGGCGTGGCCTTCGTCTCCGGCACCCTCGTCTTCACCGACACCCTCTCCAACGCCTTCCGCAACCAGTCGGCCAAGAGCTACGACGACGTGGCCGTCGCCGTCGAGATGAACCCGAACCCCGAAGAGGCCCGGAAGACCCCCGGCCTCTCCCAGCAGGTCGTCGACAGGGTCGCGAAGCTCGACGGGGTCGCCTCCGTCAACCCCCGCGTCGAAGGCTTCGCCGGTGTGCCCGACAAGGACGGCAAGCTGATCGGCGTCGGCTGGTCCAACAAGGGCACCAACTTCGCCCCCGGCAAGGACGGCAAGGACCGCGCGTACGCGTTCACCGCCGGCAACGGCCCGGTCGAGGACACGCAGGTCGCGCTCGACAAGGACACCGCCGACAAGGGCGGCTACAAGGTCGGCGACACCGTCCGCGTCGCCACCAACGGCCCGGTGAAGGAGTACACCCTCTCCGGCGTCTTCACGACCGAGGACGGCGCCGTCAACGCCGGCGGCAGCCTGATCGTCTTCGACACCTCCGTCGCCCAGAAGCTCTACCTGAAGCCCGGCTGGTTCCAGAACCTGACCGTCACCGCCGCCCCCGGCGCGGACGCCGACAAGCTCCTCGACGAGGTCCTGAAGGTCGTCCCGAAGGCCGCCACCGCGCAGACCGGCCAGGCCCTCGCCGACCAGCAGGCGAAGGACATCGAGGCCGGCCTCGGCGCCCTCAACCAGGTCCTCCTCGGCTTCGCCGGCATCGCGCTCTTCGTCGGGATCTTCCTGATCTCCAACACCTTCACGATGCTGGTCGCGCAGCGCACCAAGGAACTCGCGCTGATGCGCGCGGTCGGCGCCTCCCGGAAGCAGATCACCCGCTCCGTCCTCGCCGAGGCCGGTCTCGTCGGCCTGGTCGCCTCCGCCGTCGGCTACGCCCTCGGCATCGGCCTGGCCGTCGGCCTCCGTTCGGCCATGAGCGCCTTCGACCTGAAGGTCCCGGCCGGCGACCTGGTCCTCGAAGCCACCCCGGCCCTCGCCGCCTTCGGCGTCGGCGTCCTGATCACCATGCTCGCCGCCTGGCTGCCCGGCCGCCGCGCCGCGAAGATCCCGCCGGTCGCCGCGATGAGCAGCGTCCACGCCACCGCCAGCACCAAGTCGCTCGTCCTGCGCAACTCCTTCGGTGCCGTGCTCACCGCGCTCGGTGTCGTCCTGATCGTGCTCGGCGCCGGCCAGGGCGGCGACGAGGGCCGCATGTTCATCGCGGGCGGCGCGTTCCTCACCCTCATCGGCGTCATCGTGCTCATCCCGATGCTGTCCCGGCCCGTGATCGCCCTGATCCGCCCGCTGTTCGTCGGCGTCTTCGGGGTCTCCGGCAAGCTCGCCGGCCTGAACGCGGTCCGCAACCCGCGCCGCACCGGTGCCACCGCCTCCGCGCTCGCCATCGGCCTGACCCTCGTCACCGGCCTCTCGGTGCTCGGCGCCACGGTCGGCTCGGCCCTCGACAAGGCGACGACCGACCAGATCAAGGCCGACTACATGGTCACCATGGCCAGCGGCACCGGCCTCAGCGACGAGGCCCTGACGGCCCTGGAGAAGGCCCCCGGCGTCGCGGCGGTCTCCCCGCAGCAGGCCGGCGCCCTGGAGATCGAGGGCAAGTTCACCTCCGCCTCCGGCGTCACCCCCGGCGCCATCGAGAAGGTCCTCAAGCTCGACGTCGTGAACGGCTCGATGAACTCCCTCGCCAAGGGGCAGATCGCCGTCGACAGCAAGACCGCCGAGAAGCGCGGCCTGAAGGTCGGCGCCACGGTCCCGGCGGAGTACATGGACAAGCAGAAGACCAAGCTGACGATCGGCGCGATCTACGAGAGCAGCGACTTCGTCTCGCCCGTCCTCGTCGACAAGAAGCTCCTCGACGCGCACGAGCAGCAGCCGTACATCCCGCAGATCTTCGTGAAGACGGACGGCGGCGCCTCGGCGGCCAACGAGAAGGCCCTGTCGAAGGCCATGGGCGACAACCCGGCCATCACCGTCATGGACCACAAGGACATCCGTGACACCTTCGGCGGCCCGATCAACGTGCTGCTGAACATCATGTACGGCCTGCTCGGCATGGCCCTGATCATCGCCGTCCTCGGCGTCGTCAACACCCTCGCGATGTCCGTCTTCGAGCGCCAGCAGGAGATCGGCATGCTGCGGGCGATCGGTCTCGACCGGCGCCGGGTGAAGCGGATGGTCCGTCTGGAGGCCGTCGTCATCTCGGTGTTCGGCGCGATCATCGGCATCGGCCTCGGCTCGTTCCTCGGCTGGGCCGTCGGCGAGACCATCAAGAGCAGCCTGCCGGGCTACGCCCTGGTCCTTCCCTGGGACCGGATCGGGCTCTTCCTGGTCCTGGCCGCCCTGGTCGGCGTCCTCGCCTCCCTGTGGCCGGCCCGCAGCGCCGCCAAGCTGAACATGCTCTCCGCCATCAAGGCCGAGTAGTACGGATACGCGAAGGGCCGGTCTCCCCCGTCGGGGAGACCGGCCCTTCGTCGTCTCACTCCTGCCAGACCCGCGGCCGCAGCGCCGTCCCGCTCTTCCCCGACACCGGCGTCTTCACCGCGAGGAACTGGTTCACGCCGATCCGGTTGCGTTCGAAGGAGACCGCCGAGGCCGCCATGTAGAGCCGCCAGATCCGGGCCCGGCCGGGCGAGGTGAGCCGGACCGCCCGGTCCCAGTCGGCCTCCAGGTTGGCCACCCAGCGGCGCAGGGTGAGCGCGTAGTGCTCGCGGATCGCCTCCACGTCCCGGACCTCGAAGCCGGCGTCCTCCAGGGTCGTCAGGGTGCTGCCCATGGGGGAGAGTTCGCCGTCGGGGAAGACGTACGCGTCGATGAAGGCGTCGATCTCGTAGGCGTCCTCGTCGGGCTCGGGACGCCGGGAGATCTGGTGGTTCAGGAGCCGCCCGCCGGGCTTGAGGAGGGCGTACAGGTCGTCGGCGTACTCCCGGTACTTCGCGGCGCCGACGTGCTCGGCCATGCCGATCGAGGAGATCGCGTCGTACGGGCCGTCGGCGACATCGCGGTAGTCCTGGACCCGGATCTCGATCAGGTCGGCGAGGCCCTCGTCGGCGACCCTCTTGCGGGCGTAGACGGCCTGTTCGCGGGAGAGGGTGACGCCGACGACCTTCGCCCCGTACTCGCGGGCGGCGTGGATGGCCATGGAGCCCCAGCCGCAGCCGACGTCGAGGAGCCGGTCGCCCTCCTTGAGGTTCAGCTTGCGGGCGATGAGGTCCAGCTTGTCGCGCTGGGCGTCCTCGAGCGTCCCGTCCTCGGTCCAGTACGCGCACGAGTAGACCATCGAAGGACCGAGGACCAGTTCGTAGAAGTCGTTGCCCACGTCGTAGTGGTGACTGATCGCCTGCTTGTCGCGGCGCCTGCTGTGCCGGCTGCCGTGGCGGCCGCGCACCTCCTCGGCCGGGGGCTGCGGCGGCGGCAGGGGCCCGGCGAGCCGCAGCAGGGAGCGGGCGGCGGCGCGGAGCCTGGGATCGCGTACGGAGTCGAGCAGGCTCCTGGTCTCCCCGCCGCGCTCCCACAGGAGGCCCGAGAGGCGGTCCAGGAGTTCGTAGAGGTCTCCCTCGACGTCGATCTCACCGGCCACCCAGGCGCGGGCCAGGCCCAGTTCGCCGGGCTTCCAGATCATCCTGCGCAGGGCCCGGCGGTCGCGGACGATCAGGACGGGGCCGCCTTTCGGACCGGCTTCGCTGCCGTCCCAGGCTCGCAGGCGGACCGGGAGCGGTCCTCCGAGGAGTTCCTCGGCGAGTGTCGTCAGCCGCGACGCGGCGTCGGCCATGGTGCACACCTCCGTGATCTCGTGCCCCAGAAATGTTCGTCACCAAGGGAACACCGTCCGTAGGTGTTTGCAGTCCCGGCCCGCGCAACGAGTCGGCAAAACACGCGAAGGGCCGTCCGCACCACGGATGGCGGACGGCCCTTTTACGGCCTTGCGTGTACTGCTCTTGTACTGCTCTTGTACTGCTGGTGGTGCCGGTACTACAGGGGTGCCACGGGTCAGGCCTTGGCCTTCTCCTGCGCCGGGGCGGCCGGCGCCGGGGCGGGCTTGGCCGCCTCGTAGAACTCCTCGCGCGGCGTCTCCATGGCACCGAGCGACACGACCTCGCGCTTGAGGAACATGCCGAGGGTCCAGTCGGCGAAGACGCGGATCTTGCGGTTGAAGGTCGGCATCGCCATGCCGTGGTAGCCACGGTGCATGTACCAGGCGAGACGGCCCTTGAGCTTGATCTTCATCTTGCCCATGACGATCATGGCGACGCCCTTGTGCAGACCGAGGCCGGCCACGGCGCCCTTGTTGGCGTGGCTGTACTCCTTCTGCGGGAAGCCGCGCATGCCGGCCACCACGTTGTCGCCGAGGACCTTGGCCTGGCGCAGCGCGTGCTGGGCGTTCGGCGGGCACCAGGCGCGCTCGCGCGGGACGCCGGCCTTGATCGAGGCCAGGTCCGGGACCTGGGCGTTGTCGCCCGCGGCCCAGACGTAGTCGAGGCCGTTGACCTGGAGCTTCTCGTTGCAGTCCACGTGGCCGCGGGGGCCGAGCGGCAGACCGAAGCGGGAGAGCGCCGGGTTCGGCTTCACACCGGCGGTCCAGACGATCGTGCTGGAGTCGACCTCGAGGCCGTTCTTCAGCACGACGTGGCCGTCGACGCAGGAGTCCATGGAGGTCTCGAGGTAGATCTCGATACCGCGGGACTCCAGGTGCTCCTTGCCGTACTGGCCGAGCTTCGGGCCCACCTCGGGGAGGATCTTGTCGGCCGCGTCGACCAGGATGAAGCGCATGTCCTCGCGCGACACGTTCTGGTAGTACTTCGCGGCGTCGCGGGCCATGTCCTCGACCTCGCCGATGGTCTCCGCGCCGGCGAAGCCGCCGCCCACGAAGACGAAGGTCAGCGCCTTGCGGCGGACCTCCTCGTCGGTCGTCGAGTCGGCCTTGTCGAGCTGCTCGAGGACGTGGTTGCGCAGGCCGATGGCCTCCTCGATGCCCTTCATGCCGATGCCCTGCTCGGCGAGACCGGGGATCGGGAAGGTGCGGGAGACCGCGCCCATGGCGATGACCAGGTAGTCGAACGGCAGCTCGTACGCCTCGCCGACGAGCGGCGCGATCGTGGCGACCTTGCGGTCCTGGTCGATGGTGGTGACCCGGCCGGTGAGCACCTCGGCTCCGCGGACGACGCGTCGCAGCGGGACGACGACGTGACGCGGAGAGATGCTGCCGGCGGCGGCTTCGGGGAGGAAGGGCTGGTAGGTCATGTACGACCGCGGGTCGACGACCGTGACGGTCGCCTCCGCGTAGCGCATCTTCTTGAGGATGCGCCGAGCTGCGTACAGGCCTACGTACCCGCCGCCTACTACGAGGATCCTGGGACGCTCCGTGGTGCTCATGGGATCGAGTATCCACCCCTCCTGAGGGGGGTGCTCGTGCGCCCCTTCACAAGCTTCGGGGACACCTCTGCTACACTCCGCCGCCCACGTGATCCATGTCATGGTGCTGCAAAGGAACCGGGATGCAAGGGCGAACGTTGTTCACCCCTTGTGAACTGGCCTGGAGAGCCCCCGTTAACGCTGAACCGGACTCCTGCTTCACACGATGGAAACATCGAGCGAATCGGCCTCCGGACCTGCGAAAGGGCCCTGAGACGCCCCTCGGAGGGCCTAATGACCTTCCTCGGGCGCCATCAGGGCCCTTTTCCTTGTGAAGAACTTCACGAACCTTTTCCGACGGGGTGTCGCCGGGGGGCTCGATAGCCGCCCGCTATGCCACGGATAGGGCGATCCCATCGAGAATGTCGTGCTCGCTGACGACGACCTCGGAGGCTCCGACGCGCTCCACGATCTCCCGCAGGACGAGGGCTCCGGCGATGATCACGTCGACCCGGCCGGGGTGGATGACGGGGATCGCGGCCCGCTCGTCGTGGGTGGAGGCGAGGAGCCGGTCCGTGACCTCGGCGACCTGGGCGGCCGTGATCCGGGAGTGGTGGACCTTCTCGGAGTCGTACTCCGGGAGCCCGAGGGCGATCGCGGCGACCGTGGTGACCGAGCCGGCGAGTCCGACGAGGGTGTCGGCCGTGTCGATCGGGACGGTCTCGGCGGCCAGGTCGAGCGCGGTACGGACGTCGGCGCGGATCGCGGCGACCTCCTCGGCGGTCGGCGGGTCGTGGCGGACGTGCCGCTCGGTGAGCCGGACGCAGCCGATGTCGACGGAGCGGGCGGCCTCGACGTGCCGGTTGCCGACCACGAACTCGGTGGAGCCGCCGCCGATGTCCAGGACCAGGCGCCGGTCGTCCCCGTGCAGCGAGCCGGTGGCGCCGGTGAAGGAGAACTCGGCCTCCTGGTCGCCGGTGATCACCTCGGGCTCGACGCCCAGGATCTCCACGACCCCGTCCACGAAGTCCTGGCGGTTCTCGGCGTCGCGGGAGGCGGAGGTGGCGACGAAGCGGAGCCGCTCGGCGCCCAGCTCCTTGATGACCGCGGCGTACTCGCGGCAGGCCGCGAAGGTCCGCTCCAGGGCCTCGGGGGCCAGCCGGCCGGTCTTGTCGACGCCCTGGCCGAGCCGGACGATCGTCATCCGCCGGTCCAGCTCGATCAGGTCACCCGTCTCCGGGTGGACGTCGGCGACGAGGAGGCGGATGGAGTTCGTACCGCAGTCGATTCCGGCGACCCGGGTCACTTCTCCTCGCCCTCCTTCTCCGCACACGGGTTCACGCAGGGGCCCTTCGCCCACCACTCCGGCAGCATCGCGAGCGCCTCGTCGCCGAACGGGTTCACGCCCGGTCCCGCGGCGAGGGAGTGGCCGACGAGGACGTGCAGGCACTTGACCCGGTCCGGCATGCCGCCGGCGCTCGGGAAGCCCTCCAGGACCTCGATGGCGTCACGGCGGGCGATGTAGTCCTCGTGCGCGGCCCGGTAGGCGGCGGCGAGCTCCGGGTCGGTGGCGAGCCGGGCCTGCATCTCCTTCATGACCCCGTTGGCCTCCAGCGTGCCGATGGCCGAGGCCGCACGCGGGCAGGTCAGGTAGTACGTGGTCGGGAACGGCGTGCCGTCGGGGAGCCGGGGCGCGGTCTCGACGACGTCCGGGTTGCCGCACGGGCAGCGGTGCGCGATGGCGCGCAGGCCGCGGGGCGGGCGGCCGAGCTGGAGCTCGAAGGCGGCGATGTCCGTGTCGGTGGGCTCGGTGCGTTCGGTCTGCGGAGGGGGCGTTTCCATGTCGGGTCCTGGGTTGTTCAGTGACGGTCGGCGTGGTCCACGCCGTCCCACAGGTTGTCGTACCAGGGGCGGTCCTCCGGCCCCTGGTCGGCGCGGGGCCGTTGCTCCGCGTCGGGGTCGTTCACGGTGAAGCCGGTCTCGCCGGGGAGCACGTAGTGCAGGTGCTCGCGGGCGAGGCGGCGGACGTAGGCCGGGTCCTGGAGGCGGGCCTTCTCGTCCTTCAGTTCCTCGACCCGCCGGGCGGCCTCGGCGGCCCTGCGCTCCTGCTCGGCGATCTCGCCCTGCTGGGAGACGTAGCTCCGCATCGGGTAGGCGAGGGCCACGACGAGGGAGCAGACCACGAGGGCGAGGAAGGCCGCGCGGCCGGTGAGCCGGGAGCGGCGGGCCTGGCGGCGGGTCTGGGAGCGGTAGACACGGGCGGCGGTCTGCTCGCCGAGCAGCCTGATCCGGGTCGCGGTCGAGAACCGGTCCCGGTCCTTCGCGGCCATGTCGTGTCGCCTCCCCTGTTCACGCGGACGTCCCCGCACACGGTACGGGACCGAGTACGGGGACGTACGTATCTACAGCGTCAGGCCTGCTCAGCCCTTGAAGCGCGGGAAGGCGCTGCGGCCGGCGTAGACCGCGGCGTCGTCGAGGATCTCCTCGATGCGCAGGAGCTGGTTGTACTTGGCGACGCGCTCGGAGCGGGCCGGGGCGCCGGTCTTGATCTGGCCGCAGTTGGTGGCGACGGCGAGGTCGGCGATGGTGACGTCCTCGGTCTCGCCGGAGCGGTGGGACATCATGCACTTGAAGCCGTTGCGCTGGGCGAGCTCGACGGCGTCCAGGGTCTCGGTCAGCGAGCCGATCTGGTTGACCTTGACCAGGAGGGCGTTGGCGGTGCCCTCCTCGATGCCGCGGGCCAGGCGCTCCGGGTTGGTGACGAAGAGGTCGTCGCCGACGAGCTGGACCTTGGAGCCGAGCTTCTCGGTGATGACCTTCCAGCCGGCCCAGTCGTCCTCGAACAGCGGGTCCTCGATGGAGACGAGCGGGTACGCGGAGACGAGCTCCTCGTAGTACTCGGTCATCTCGGCGGCCGAGCGGGACTTGCCCTCGAACTCGTACTTGCCGTCCTTGTAGAACTCGGACGCGGCGACGTCGAGCGCGAGCGCGATGTCCTTGCCCGGGACGTAGCCGGCCTGCTTGATGGCCTCCAGGATGAGGTCGAGCGCCTCGCGGTTGGAGTCCAGGTTCGGGGCGAAGCCGCCCTCGTCGCCGAGGCCGGTGGAGAGGCCCTTGCCCTTCAGGACGGCCTTGAGGGTGTGGTAGACCTCGGTGCCCCAGCGGAGGGCCTCGGAGAAGGACTCCGCGCCGATCGGGGCGATCATGAACTCCTGGATGTCGACGTTGGAGTCGGCGTGCGACCCACCGTTGAGGATGTTCATCATCGGAACGGGCAGCAGGTGCGCGTTCGGGCCGCCCAGGTAGCGGAAGAGGGGGAGGTCGCTGGCCTCAGAGGCGGCGTGCGCGACGGCGAGGGAGACGCCGAGGATGGCGTTGGCGCCGAGCGAGCCCTTGTTCTCCGTGGCGTCCAGGTCGAACATGGCCTGGTCGATCAGGCGCTGCTCGGTGGCGTCGTAGCCGACGAGCTCCGGGCCGATCTGCTCGATGACGGCGAGGACGGCCTTCTCGACACCCTTGCCCTGGTAGCGGTTGGGGTCACCGTCGCGGAGCTCGATGGCCTCGAACGCACCGGTGGAGGCGCCGGACGGAACGGCAGCACGGCCGGTGCTGCCGTCGTCGAGGCCGACCTCGACCTCGACCGTGGGGTTGCCTCGGGAGTCCAGGATTTCCCGGGCTACGACGACGTCGATGGACGGCACGAGCATCTCCTTTTTGGGATGTGACGCTGGATGTGACGCAAGGTCGGTGCAGGGTCGCTTGGCCTTGCGACAAGAGCCTAACCGGCTCGGGGGCCGCAGCCGGCCGGGCGCCCGCCCCCTGGGACGAAAAAGGACCCAAGGGCATGCATCCCGGGACGAAGGCCCCCGTATCTACTGGACAGTAACCGTCAGGTCCCCCGAAACGGGGGAACCCCGGTCCGACGCGCACGGGGGAAGGGGCACGCCGGACCGGGGTGGTCACCGCGGGAGGGTCGTCGGGACCGCGTGAGCCGCCGGACTCACGCGGGCCGCCGGGCTCACTTCAGGTGGAGCTGCTGGCCCGGGTAGATGAGGTCGGCGTCCTCGACGACGTCCTTGTTCAGCTCGAAGAGCTTGGCCCAGCCGCCCTTGACGCCGTGCGCCTGGGCGATCTTGCTGAGGGTGTCGCCGGCGACGACCTTGTACTCGCCGTCACCCTTCTTGACCTTCTTGCCGGTCGGCGTGGTGACGGTCTTCGGGGCCTTGCGCTGCTCGCTGCGGGTGGTCGGCTCCTCGGCGCGACGCTCCTGCTGCTGGGGGGCGGCCTGCTGCTTCGGGGCGGCCTGCTGCGGGGCGGCCTGCTGGGGCTCGCTCTGCTGCGGGGCGGTCTCGGCGGCGCCACCGTCGTAGGAGGCACCGGAGAGGCCGACGCCGCAGCTCGGCCAGGCACCCTTGCCCTGGCCCGCGAGGACCTTCTCGGCGACGGCGATCTGCTGGGCCTTCGAGGCCAGGTCGGCGCGCGGGGCGTAGGCGGTGCCACCGAAGGCGGCCCAGGTGGAGTTGGTGAACTGCAGGCCGCCGTAGAAGCCGTTGCCGGTGTTGATGGACCAGTTGCCGCCGGACTCGCACTGGGCGACGGTGTCCCACTCGGCGGTGGTGGCGGCGGAGGCGGTGCCCGCGGTCAGCAGCGGGGCGGCGACGGCGACACCGGTGACGCCGACGAGCGTGGCGACCTGGGCGGCCTTGGAGGGACGACGGTGTTTGCCCTTGGCGGAAAACAGCATGGGGATTCTCCTCACCGACGCCTGTGAGGTGAGCTGTCGGGTTCGGGCCGGAAAGTTGCCCGGCCGCGCGTCCTAGCACGCGGCTTCACCCCAAGCCGGTCGTCGGCCGTCTGTCTCAACGGCCGGGCCCGGCACTTACCTTGGGTCCCCCACTCCTGCCTTCGGCGCTTGCGCGACGACTGTTCCCGGCGACCGACGGCAGGATTCGGCGTTTCGGTCGACGGGGCCCGCGGTGGCGAGCGGTGAAGACCGTAGACACAGACCCACCGGAAGTTCAAAGAGGCCCATTGCGGAAATATCGCCCCTGCTTGCCCTCCGGTGGGCGGTGTTTGCGCAGGTGAGAGGTGACGGAAGCAAAGTTTGCGGACGTGACACACCAGTTGGGGCGAAGAGACCCATGTCTCACTTGCCCAGAACCGGACATAAGCCCGCGAACTAACCGGCCGTCGTCGTCGAACCCTCCGTCAGGTCAAGGCTCTGACCAGGCAGGATGAGGTTCGGATCGACGCCCACCGTCTGCTTGTTGGCGTCGTAGAGGGCGGTCCAGCCTCCGGGGAGTTCGTTCTCCTCCGCAATGCCGGACAGGCTGTCGCCCGGCTTCACGGTGTACTCACCCGAAGTGCGCGGACTGTCCGTTGCGCCCGAATCCTTCGCTTCGTCAGTCACCGGCGTGCCGTCGACCTTTTCCGCAGGCTTGTCCGCACTTGACGCGTGTCGTCCGGATTCGGCCGAGCTGCCCGCCTTGCCGGATTCCTCCGGGGCGGCTTCGCCGCGGTGCTTGCCGGTACCGGGCGTGGCCGACGACACGTCACCCTTCGGCGCATCGGGCGAAACCGGCGTACCGGGCGTAACGGACGCGTCGGGTGTGACCGGGGTCGCCGGAGTGGTGGACGCGGCCGGGGTGGTCGGCGCGGCGGAGGCGGTGGAGGTCGCCGGCGCGCTCGGCGTGGCCGGCGTCACGGGGGTGGCGGGGGTCACGGGGGTGGCGGACGCGGTGGACCGCTCGGCCGCCGCGTCGGTCCCCGCGGTGCGGTTGGACTCGGGGAGGGGTCCCGTGGGGGCCGTCGGGACGGCGGTCGGGCCGGGGTTCACACCGGTGGCCTTTCCGTCGTTCTTCAGGCCGGCGATCGGCGCGCAGGTGGCCCACTCGTTGCTGCCCCGGTCGAGCGCCTTCTCGGCGACCGCGATCTGCTGGGCGCGGCTGGCGAGGTCGGGGCTGGGCGCGTACGCGAGGCCGCCGTTCCGCTCCCAGCTGTCCTGGGTGAACTGGAGGCCGCCGTACATCCCGTTGCCGAAGTTGGCGCTCCACTGGCCGCCGGACTCGCACTCGGCGACCCGGTCCCAGGTGGCCGCGTCGGCGGCGGAGGCGGATCCGGTGGCGAGCAGCGGCAGCGCCATGGCGGATCCGGTGACGCCCGCGGCGACGACGAGGGCGGGGGCCTGACGGGGGCGACGGTGTCGTCCGTTCCCGGAACGCATAGGAGGGCCTTTCGCGTGACGGCTGAGACTGCCGGGAAACGTAGCGGCATTCGAACGCCCGTCACAAGTCGATCGCCCCGCGATCACGTAAAGATCACATTCCTGATGGTTCGTCAGTAGCCAAGAGCGGTACGGAAGGGGAGAACTCCACCGGAAGCGTACGCAAACCACGCATGATGAGCCCGCCGCGCCACCGCAGTTCGGCCGGGTCCGCGGCAAGTCGCAGGTCCGGCAGGCGAGTCAGCAGGGTCGCGAGCGCCGTCTGCCCTTCGAGGCGGGCGAGCGGCGCGCCCAGGCAGTAGTGGATGCCGTGCCCGTACCCGAGGTGCTGGTTGTCGCGCCGGGCGAGGTCGAGGGTGTCGGGACCCTCGAACCGCTCCGGGTCCCGGTCGGCGGCGGCGAGCACCACGAGCACCGGGTCACCCGCCGGGATCTCCTGGCCGCCGATGGTCAGCGCCCGCGTCGCGTACCGCCAGGTCGCCATCTCCACGGGCCCGTCGTACCGCAGCAGCTCCTCGACGCCCGTCTCCAGGAGCCCGGTCTCCCCGGCGGCGAGCGAGGCCTGGAGCCGCGCGCGCTCCTCGGGGTGGCGCAGCAGCTGGTAGACGCCGTTGCCGATGAGGTTGACGGTCGTCTCGAAACCGGCGAAGAGAAGGATGAACGCCATCGCGGCGGCCTCGTTCTCGGTGAGGTGCTCGCCGTGGTCGGAGGCCTTGATGAGCCCCGAGATCAGGTCGTCCGCCCCTTCTTGCCGCAGGCCTTCACGCTTTCGGTGGATGAGCTCGGCGAGATAGCCGCGCATCTTCTTCACCGACCGGGCGACCCCGCCGCGCGGCCCGCCGCCGTGCCGGATCATCATCCCGGCCCAGTCCCGGAAGTCGTCCTGGTCCTCCGCCGGCACCCCGAGCAGGTCGCAGATCGCGTAGATGGGGAGCGGGAAGGCGAACTCGTGGATGAGGTCGGCGCTCCCCCGCTCCACGAAGGAGTCGATGAGCCGGTCCGTCAGCTCCTGCACGCGCGGCGTGAACTCGGCGACCCGGCGCGGGGTGAAGGCCTTCGACACGAGCCGCCGCAGCCGGGTGTGGTCCGGCGGGTCGATGTTGAGCAGGTGCGTCATCAGGCCCGCGCTGCGCTCGCCGGGGATCCCGGTCTTCCCGGGCTCCACGTGGTGCACGGGGTTCTTGGAGAGCCGCTGGTCCGCGAGGGCCTGCCGGGCGTCCGCGTACCGGGTCACGAGCCAGGCCTCGACCCCGCTGGGCAGCGTCGTCCGGTGGACGGGCGCGTGCTCCCGCAGCCAGGCGTAGGCGGGGTAGGGATCGCTCGCGAACTCCCAGGTGAAGAGGTCGGGGGCGGGGGCGGGGCCGGGGGTCGTACTCACGTCACGACCGTACAGGGCGGCCCCGGGAGGCACGTTCGTGGAGAAGATGTGATCAAGCCGTACAGGTTGTGCCCTAGATTCTTGTCGGTGGATCCCCAGCTGCTCAGAAGCACGTTCGCGGTCGTCGAGAGACGCGCCGAGCACGCCGTCACGTTCTTCTACTCGCACCTCTTCTGGCACAACCCCGGCGTGCGCGAGCTCTTCCCCGAGGACATGCTCCCCCAGAAGGACCGGCTCTTCGCCGCGCTCACCCATGTGGTGACCCACCTGGAGGATCCCGGGCTCGGCGTGTACCTGGGGCAGCTGGGCCGCGACCACCGCAAGTTCCTCGCCTCCCCCGCGCTGTACGCGGGGGTCGGGCAGAGCCTGCTCGCCGCGTTCGCGCACGCCGCCGGTTCCGCCTGGACGGTGGAGGCGGAGAAGGCCTGGACCGAGGCGTACGGGCTCGTCGCCGATCTGATGCAGGCGGGTGCCGCCGAGGCGGCCGGGGCCGGGGAGCCCGCCTGGTGGGACGCGGACGTCGTCCGGCACGAGCGGTACGGCGACGACCTCGCCGTCCTCACCCTGCGCCCCCGGCAGCCGCTGCCGTTCCGCCCCGGCCAGTACGTCAGCGTCAGCTCGCTGCGGGTCCCGCGCGTCTGGCGCACCTACTCCCTCGCGGACGCGCCCCGCCCGGACGGCACCGTGGAGCTGCACGTGAGCCGGATCAGGGGCGGCGCGATGAGCACGGCCCTCGTCGACGAGACGGGCCCGGGCGAGGTGCTGCGGCTCAGCGCCCCCGGCGGCGCGCTCACCGCGCGGACCGCACCGGGCGGCCTCCGCACCTATATATGCGGGGGTACGGGCTGGGCCCCGGTGCGGGCGCTCCTCGTGGAGGCCGCCGAGGCCGAGCCCGGGCTCGAGGGCCGGCTGTTCGTGGTGGCCCGCGCCAAGGAGTACCTGTACGGGCGCGAGGACGTCGAGCTCCTGAAGGAGCTCCTGCCCGGCCTCCACGCCACCTACATCACGGCAGCGCCCCGGCAGCGCAGGGACCAGGCGACGGAGCGGCTGCTCCAGGCCCTGCAGGCCTGCGGCCGCTGGCCCGAGCACGACGTGTACCTCGCCGGGCCGCCGGCCTTCGTGACGGAGGTCCGCGAGGTCCTGGAGGAGCTGGGCACCGACCCGGCGCGCATCCACCACGACGCCCTGCCGTCCGTCGGCCGCTTCACCACCCGCCCGAGCACCGCCGCCGAACGCCTCCTGGGCCCCCCGACCCCCCTCTGGCACAACCCGGGGGCCCGGGCGCCGCGCGACCAGCTCTAGCGCCTGTCCGAACCTGATCCGCCGGACAGCCCTAGGCGTCCAGGCCCTCCGCCGCCCGGATCGCGTCCCGGTAGGCCTTGGACGCCGCGCGCAGGGCCGCCTCCGGGTCCACCCCGGAGGCCTCGGCGCGGGCCGCGAGGGCGAGGAGTTCGTAGCCGATGCCCTCGCCCGCCGGAAGCTTCACGTCGAGGCCCGCCGAACGGACCCGCCCCGCGAGCTTCGCCGCGAGCGCGAGGCCGGGCTGCCCGAGCGGCACGCCGTCCGTGACGGACTCCCGCTGCTTCTCGATCGCCTTGGTGCGCTGCCAGTGCGCGTGGACGTCCTCGGGGGTCTCGGCGGTCGCGTCGCCGAAGACGTGCGGGTGCCGGTGGATCAGCTTCTCGACGAGCGTCCCGGCGACGTCGTCCACGGAGAACGGTTCCTCCGCGTCCTCCTCGGCGATCCGGGCGTGGAAGACGACCTGCAGCAGCACGTCCCCGAGCTCCTCGCGCAGCTCCCGCCGGTCCCCCTCCTCGATCGCCTCGACGAGTTCGTACGCCTCCTCGATGGCGTACTTGGCGAGCCCCCGGTGGGTCTGGCGCGAGGTCCAGGGGCACTCGCGGCGGACGCGGTCCATGACCTGCACGAGGTCGAGGAGGCGGGCGCCGGGCAGGTCGTACGAGCCGGGCAGCAGCTCCAGGTCGGGCATGGACACGCGGCCGGAGCCGGCGAGCCGGGCGAGGCCGTCGGTCAGCGCCCTGTCGCCCTCGCCGGAGGGCAGCAGCAGGACCGTGCGGCCCCCGGCGCAGGCCTCGACGAGCTCCTCGGCGGTGGGCCGGGCGTGCTCGACGGCGACGCCGGCCTCCCGCAGGTACGGCAGCTGGGGGTGGTCCTCGTCGGGGCAGAGCACCCGGTCGGCCCCGTGCAGCGCCTGCCAGGCGGGCCAGGACAGCAGTCCGGGGGCCACGCGGTGGCTGGCGGTGAGCAGGACGATGCGGCCGGGGCTCTCAGAAGTCACCCTTCGAACCTACCCCGGGTCACGCCCCTGCCGGGACGGCGGCCGGGTCCTGGCTGATCTGGCGGAGCCAGGGCGAGCCGTCGTAGGTGGTGTCGAGGCGGACCTGGGCGTCGTCCCAGCGGCCGTAGCGCGGGTTCACGTCGACGGCGAGGTCCTTGGAGGCGGCGGAGAAGACCTCCGTCAGCTTCTTCTGGCCCTCGGCGTCCTCGGTGACGCCCAGCTTCCGGGCGATCTTGTTCATGAGGACGTTGCGGCGGACGAAGGCGTCGATCTGGTCGGGTGCCACGCCCTGCTCCTGGAGGAGGACGGCCGCGAGCTGGTCCTCGCCGCCGGCCTGGCGGACGAAGGAGGCCTTGGTCTGCTGGAGTTCGGCGCGGGTGGCGCTGACGCCGTTGTCGCGGGCGACCTTGTCGACGACCCGGTCGAAGATCATGACGTTGAGTTTGCGGCGGCTGAGGTCGCCGGTGGCCGCGACCAGCTGGGCGGACTGCGGCGAGGCCGCCTGCGCGGCGCGGACGTCCGCGACCTGGGCCTGGAGGCTGGACACCTCGATCCGTTCGCCGCCGACGACGGCCGCCGCTCCTGGGTGGGCGTCGCCGCCGCAGGCGGTGAGCAGCGGGGCCGCGGCGAGGAGGGCGGCGGAGACGGTGAGCGCAGTGCGGCGGTGCAAAGGAGCCTCCCGGGCTGGTCGTGCGTCAGTTGAACGACCTTGCGGTGATCGATGGTAGGGAGTCGCCCGGGCCGGAGCCACTACTTCGGAGCGACTGTTTCCCACAACGACTCACCCGTCACCCGGGTGTCGGCCGCCCCCGAACCGCCGCTCGTCTCCTTGAGCAGGTAGTGCGGCCGCCGCTTGACCTCGTAGTAGATGCGTCCGACGTACTCGCCGATCAGTCCGGCCATCATCATCTGCACGCCGGCGAGGGCGGTGACGGCGACGAGGAGCGTGACGTAGCCGGGGGTGTCGACGCCGTTGACGAGGGCGTCGCCGACGATCCAGGCCGCGTAGCCGAGGGCGACGACGGTGAGGAGGAGGCCGAGGTGGACGGCGGCCCTCAGCGGCTTGTTGTTGAAGGAGAGGAGTCCGTCGAGGCCGTAGTTGAGGAGCTTGCCGAAGGTCCACTTGGAGCGGCCCTGCTCGCGGACGGCGTTCTCGTAGGAGAAGGTCGTGGTGGGGAAGCCGACCCAGGAGAAGAGGCCCTTGGAGAAGCGGTTGTACTCGCTGAGGCCGAGGACCGCGTCGGCGGCGCGGCGGGAGAGCAGCCGGAAGTCGCCGACGCCGTCGACGAGCTCGACGTCGACGAGCCGGTTGATCGCCCAGTAGTAGAGGCGGGCGGTGAGGGTACGGGTGACCCTGTCGCCCTCGCGGGTGCGGCGGGCGACGACCTGGTCGTACCCCTCGGCGTGCAGGGCGACCATGCGGTGCACGAGCTCCGGCGGGTGCTGGAGGTCGGCGTCCATGATCACGACGGCGTCGCCGGCGGCGTGCCGGAGCCCGGCGAGCATCGCGGCCTCCTTGCCGAAGTTGCGGCTGAAGGAGAGGTAGCGGACCCGGTCCGGGTCGGCTCCGGCGAGCTCCTGGAGGAGCGGGAGGGTCCCGTCCCGGCTTCCGTCGTCCACGTAGACGAGCTCGAACTCCCCCTCCAGGCGGGAGAATTCGGCGGTCACGTGGTCGTGGAAGCGGGCGAGGACGTCCTCCTCGTTGAAGCACGGGACGACGATCGAGAGCAGCACGCGGACCACGACAACGGAGCCCGGTGTCCCGGCCGGTCCGGGTGGATGACCTTCAGGCGACCATCGCGTGAACTGGCCCGCCGGACCCGTCATTTCCCGTGCGTCCGCTGTCATATTCGATCCGTCATGCCGAAAACCAAGCGTTCGTACCTGCTCTCCGCCCTCCTCGCCGTCGTCGCCGTCTGCGGCGGGGACGCCGTCGCCCGGGTCTTCCCCTTCGGGCCGCGCCACCGGGCCGTCAACGACCTCGCCAACCAGTTCGTGCCGTTCCACGCGCACCTGTGGGACCTGCTGCACGGCCGGGCGGACGGCGGGCTGCTGCTCGACTGGCAGGCCGGCTGGGGCACGAGCTTCCTGCCCGACTACGGCACCTACCTGTCGAGCCCCTTCGCGCCCCTGGTCGCGCTCTTCCCGCGCGGGGACGTCGAGTACGCGGTGTACGCGGTCACCGTCCTGAAGACGGCGGTCGCGGCGGCGGCGATGACGTTCCTGCTGCGGCGGCTCGGCCCGGCGGGCGTGTGGTGGTGGGCCTCGGTCCTCGGCGCCTCGTACGCGCTGTGCGGCTGGTCGCTCGCGGAGGGCACGTACAACCCGATGTGGCTGGACGGCCTGATCTCCTTCCCGCTGCTCTGCCTGGTGGGCGAGTGGGTACGGGAGGGCCGGCGGCCGCTCCTGGGCCCGCTGGTGGTGGCGGTCTGCTGGCTCGCGAACTTCTACACGGCGTACATGGCGACCCTGGGCGCCGCCCTGGTGCTCCTGGTCCGGCTGGCGCTCACGGACTCCTTCCGCGTACGTGTCCTGGGACGGGCGGCGCTGACGACCGGGATCGGCATCGGTCTCGCGGCCCCCGTCCTGGTCCCGGTCTTCCTCGGCTCCCGGCACGCCTACCCGGGCGTCGTCCGGGACTTCGCCCCGGCGGCCGGTACGGACTTCCTGGCCCGGCTGCTCCCGGTGACGTACAGCTTCGCGACCCCGGCGGCCTTCGTCTGCACGGCGGTGCCGCTGCTCGCGGGGGCGCTGCTCTTCCGCCGGGACGCGCCGGGCCGGGAGCGGTGGCTGTGGGGCGGCCTGTGCGCGGCGGTCGCGCTGTCGATGCAGTGGGGCCCGACGCACCTGGCCTGGCACGCCTTCGCCACCCCGAACGGCAGCCCGTACCGCCAGACCTTCGTCCTGTCCGGCGTCCTCGTCCTCGCCGCCTGGACGGGCCTCGCGCACGGCCTCCCGGACCGCAGGTCGCTGCTCGGCGGTACGGCGGTCGTCCTGGCCCTGACGGCCGGGGCCCTCCCCAGCCCCCTCCTCACCTCCTGGTCGCTGCTCCTCGCGGGCGCGGGCCTGGCGGCGGTGGCGGGCGCGTTCCTGCTCCCCCGCCGGGGCCGGTACGGGCTCCTCGCCGCGCTCCTCGTCACCGGCACCCTGCTCGGGCAGGCGGCGGCGACGACGGCGTACGCGGACCGGGAGCGGCTCGTCCGGCTCGACGACTACCCGCCGTGGGGCGCGGAGCACGAGCGGCGGGCGGCGGCCCTGGCGGCGGCCGACGGCTGGCCCGCGTACCGCACGGACTCCGGCCTGCCCCGGGTCGCGGGCAACGATCCGCTGCTCCTGGGCGGCCAGGGCGCCGCCTACTACAGCAGCCACACCCCGGCGGTCCTGACGGAGACCCTCGCCGCACTGGGCGGCGGCTGGACCTCGCGCGGCCGGAACCTGCTGAGCCTGGACAACCCGGTGACGGACGCGCTGTTCGGGGTGGGCGCGCGCTGGCGGGACGGCGAGCTCGTCCGTACGGACGCGTACCTGCCCCTGGTGACGGTACGGCCCCCGGGCCCGCCCCCGGCCTACGGCCCGTCGCCCTTCCGCAACCAGGAACTCCTCCTCGGCGCCGAGGTCTACGAGCCCCCGCACGCGGGCGCGTGCCGCGTCGGTACGGAGGTCTTCCTCTGGGCCCCGGACGCCACGGGCACGGCCCGCCTGGGCGACCGCGAGACCCACCTCCTGGGCGGGCGGCCGAAGCGCCGCGCGGCCCTGACGTCCCTGGGCGTCCAGCGGGTCCCCGGCCTGAAGCCGGACCTCCCGGGCCCCGGCGAACTCGGCTGCCTGGACCACGACCGGCTCCGCTCGGCGGTGACGGCCCTGCGCGCCCGCGCGGCGACATCGGTCCGCGTCACGTCCGACGGCATCCGGGCCACCCTCCCGCCGGGCTCCACGGGCACGGCGGTCGTGGCGACCCCGCACATCGCGGGCTGGCACTGCGAGAACGCCACCCCGCTCTCCTACGGCGGCCTCCTCGCCGTCCCGGCCGAGAACGGCGAGCTCTCGTGCACGTTCCGGCCCCCGGGCCTGCGGGCGGGCCTGGCGGCGGGGGCGGTGGCGGCGCTCGGCCTCCTGGGAATGGCCGTATGGACGGTCAGGAGCGGACGATCGCCTCGTCCCGCAGCTCCGGCGGGAGGTGGCGTCGTTCGTCCTCGTGGCGAATCTCCGCTGGTCCGCCCACGGGAAGGATGACGGCCCCGAGGGCGTCGGCGATCCGGGCGACCACGAAGAACGTCTCCGCGCTCACGGCCGGAGCTCCCAGCGGATCTCGCCGTCCTGTTCGTCCTCCGTCGGCACAAGGCCCGCCGCGCGGGCCACGGCCGCGGAGGCCGCGTGGTCGGGGTGGACGTGGGCGACGACGGTACGGACGCCCTCGTCCACGAGCAGTCCGACGAGCGCGCCGGCCGCCTCGCGGGCGATCCCCCGCCCCTGCCACTCGGTCCCGATCACCCACGCGACCTCGGCGGTCCGCCCGCCCTCGGTGACCGTCGCCTGCACGGTCCCGGCGAGCCGGTCCTCGGCGCGGACCCGCACCACCCAGTTGCACCAGACGACCGCCGGGTCCGGGGACCCGGCGGTCAGCCGCTCGTACCGGGCCCGGAGTTCGGGCCCGGTCAGCGGGGTGCCGCCGATGAAGACGTGCAGGGCGGGGTCGGCGAGCGCCCTGGCCATCTCATCGGCGTGCGTGACGGCGAGCGGAACGAGGTCGAGCCGCTCTGTCCGTACGGTGGTCGTCTTCACTCGTTGAAGTCCCAGATCCCTTGGTCGTTGTTCCTGGTCATGATGATCCCTCCCCCGTCCTCTCGAAGCCTGTCGAACGGCTCCGAGCCTAGGAACGCGCGGCCCCTCCCGCTGTGCGCTCGGCGCGGGCCTCCTTGACGCTCAGCGCGCGGTACTCGGTGGGGCTGAGTCCGTACGCCGCCCGGAAGGCGCGGCTGAAGACCGCCGGGCCGCTGAACCCCCAGCGCGCGGCGACGGCCTGCACCGGGCGTCCGGCGAGTTCGGGGCGGGCGAGCTCGTCGCGGCAGCGCTCCAGGCGGCGGCGCCGGATGCGGGCGTGGACGGTCTCGCCCTCGCCGTGCGCCTGGAACAGCTGGTGGAGGGTCCGTACGGAGACGTGGTGGGCGGCGGCGACGGCGGCCGGGGTGAGGTCGGGATCGCCGAGGTGGGCGTCGACGAAGGTGTGGATCCGCTGGATCAGGGCCCGCGACCGGGCCTCGGCGGGGAGTTGCTCCTCGGCGTCGAGGTTCTGCGCGAGGCAGGCGGCGACGAGGTCGACGACGACGGAGCCGAGTCGCGGCAGGTCCTCGGGCGCGCACTGCCCGGCGTGGCCCTCCAGGGAGCCGAGGAAGGAGGCGAGGACCGCCCCGAGCCCGTGCCCTCCGGGGATCCGGCTGGCGAGCAGCCGGTCGATCCGGCGCGAGCGCAGCGGCAGGACGTCACGCGGGAGTTGGAGCATGGTCAGCTGCACGGGCCCGGAGTCGGTGGGCATGGCCGCGTCGGAGGGCCGCGAGGTGTCCCAGAAGACCAGGTCGCCCGCCCCGACGCTGCAGTCGTTGCGGTGCTGGGACAGGACGGTGGCGCCGCGTCGCATCAGTCCCAGCTGGTACTGCTCCGGGTCGCCGCGCCGGATCAGCGCGGGCGTGCGGCGGGACCGCAGGGGCGAGAAGCCGAACCGGGCGATGCGCACCGTCTTGAGGTCCAGTACGGCCGCCTCGGCCTGGAAGTCGGCGGTCCGGTCGATGCTGAGCGCGGTGGGCATCACCTCCCGGCTGACCAGATCGGCGAACCAGTCGAACCGTTCCTGCGCGGGCAACTCCCCTGCCGAGACAACAGACCACATCGCGTACCCCCGTACTCCCCCGTCGATCTTCCTGTCGGTGGCCAGAATGCATCGGCGCGAACACGTTTGTCGCCGGTTTCAACTATCGGCGTGGCGCGCCCTCCACACCATCCGACCTGCACTTCAACGTCCTTCCGTTGGAGGCGCGTTGGAAGCGACTTGAGGATCGGTTGGCCGCCGCCGGCAGTGTCGTGCCGCACCGAAAACCCCGGTGCACGAGATACGGGAGAAGACCTCATGAACCTCAAGCGATCGCTCGCCGCCCTCGGCATGGCGGCGGGAGTGGCCCTCGGCGCGGCGGCCGTCGCGCCGGCGGCGAACGCCGCCCCGGCGGGCTGTGCCAGCGGCGGGCTGTGCGTGTACTGGAACACCAACTACCAGGGCAGCGTCCAGACGGTGTACCAGAACAACGCCGACCTGACCGGGTACGCGAACTTCAGGACCGCCCTGCACGGCTCCGCCTTCAACAACGGCAACAGCTGCAACGTCGTGCTGTGGAAGGCCACGAACTACCAGGGCACGGGCTGGGCGCTGGACCGCGGCACCGGCTGGACGGACATCGGCGACAACCTGAGCACCATCGGTTCCAACAAGTGGTGCACCTACTAAGTCGATGAGTTCCAGGAGACGCACCGCAGCCGTGGCGCTGCTTCTGGGTCTCGGTGCCGCCGGATGCTCGACGTCCGGCGGCACCGCCGCACCCGGCCCCGCGCCACTCCCCGCACCCCGCCCCTTCCAGGGCGTCACCCACTACCCCGGCTCGCAGCTCACGGCCCTGCACACGGCGGAGGAGGAGCTCGTCGCCGCGTGCATGAAGCGGCGCGGGTTCACGTACCGCCCCCAGCCGCTGGCCACGGGGAACCACCTCGCCGACGTCAACCCGTACGGGCTGCTCAGCGTCGCGCAGGCGGTGAACGACGGGTACGGCATCACGAGCACCGCGCTGTCGATGCGGCCGCCGGCGGACGTCAACGCCGCCGCGGGCGCGGACAAGCGCTGGAAGGAGGCGCTGCTCGGCACCCCCGCCCACCGGGTGAACCTGGCGATGCCGATGAAGCGGCAGTTCTTCTACCAGGCGGACTCCTGCGTCAGCGACGCCAAGTCCCGGCTCTTCGGGGCGGATTACTACAAGCTCTACAACACCTTCCAGGTGCTGAGCGACGCGGTGGTGGAGAAGGTGCGGGCCGACCGCCGCTACCGGGAGGCGCAGACCTCCTGGCGCACCTGCATGAAGGCCGCGGGGACGGAGGCGGAGGCCTTCGGCGATCCGCAGGGCACGGTGGACGAGCAGCTCCGGCAGGCCGGCCAGGACCCCGCCCGGCTCCACGCCGTCGCCGGGGTCGAGCTGAAACTGTCCAGGGCGGACGCGGGCTGCCAGGCCGAGACCGGCCTCACCGCCGTCGTCGCGGCGGCGCAGACCGACGCCGAGAAGACGCTGGGCGCGGGCTACGCCGACGAGCTCGCCGCGCTGCGGAGCATGCAGCGGAAGGCCCTCGCGACGGCGAGCGGCGACTAGGACCTCTGTCCGGCGGGCCCGGTCCTGAGGCGGCGGACAGGTCCTACACGTCGCCCAGAAAACCGGGGTCTGTCCCGTCGAGCTGCAGGGCCGTCTCGCGCCCGAGCCCGAGCAGCTGCCCCAGGGGGACGACCGCGCGGCTGGTCCCGGCCAGGTCCTGGTGCGCCTCGGCGGACCACAGGGGCGGGTAGAGGCTGAGTCCCTCCCCGCCGGTCAGGCCGGGGACCTCCTCGCGCCAGCCGGGCCAGCGCAGACCCTCGTAGAACTCCTCGACGCCCCCGGCCAGGACCCACGACAGCCAGGCCCCGTAGCCGGCGCCGATCGCGTCCCAGCGCAGCGAGTCGGGGGCGAAGTACACCATCTCGCCGGGGCGGCCCGGCAGTCCGGTCTCCTCCTCCGTACCGCCCTGGATCGCGAAGGCCCCGCCGAGGACGTCGTGGGCGACGACGAGCCCGGCGGCGGGCCGCCAGGCGGGGTCGGGCTCCTCGGGGTAGCCGTTGATCCGGGCGAGGCCGGGCAGGCGCCGGTCGTTGTGGGCGGCCGGGCTGCCGTACACCCGCAGCCAGCCGTCGTCGACGAGCGCCCCGCCGGTGTGGAACAGGAACGCCCCGAGGAACGAGCGGACGGTGACCTGCGTCTGGAGGAGCGTGGCCGCCGCCTGCCCAGGGTCGGCGTCGAGTACGCGGACGGGCACCTTCGCCGCCCGCAGTTCCTGTTCGAGCAGCGGCCACGCCGGCTCGTCGACCTCGGTCAGCTCACTCAGTTCACGCACGTGGAAATCGTCGCACGCGGTTCGGGGGCGTTGATCGACGGCATCCTCGGGGGTATCTTGCATTACATGGTTCCTGGCGAAGCAAGATCCGAGACGGCGGCCGGAAAGGTCGCCAGTCAGCTGCGCAAGGGCGTACTGGAGTACTGCGTCCTCGCCCTGCTGCGCGACGGCCCGCGCTACGGCGTCGAGATCCTCGACGAACTGGCCGCGGTCAGCGTGATGACCACCAGCCAGGGAACGATCTATCCCCTGCTGTCCCGGCTCCGCCGCGACGGGCTCGTCGACACCGAGCTGCGCGAGTCGGCCACCGGCCCCGCCCGCCGCTACTACACGCTCACCGCGCCGGGCAGGACCGCGCTCGCCGAGTTCGCCGAGGACTGGCCGCGCTTCCGCGACGGCGTCGACCACTTCCTGACCGCATCCCATGGAGGCTCCGCATGACCGGCACCGAGCACCCCCTCGTGACCGACTACCTGGCCACGATCGAGCGGGAGGCGTCCTTCCTGCCCGCAGGGCGCCGCGAGGAACTCCTCGCGGACCTGCGCGAACACCTCGCGGTCGCCGTCGGGGAGGAGCAGGACGCGGAGGCCGTCCGCACGGCCCTGGAACGGCTCGGCAGTCCCGCCGCCATCGTGGCGGCGGCCCGCGAGGAGGAGCCGGAGACGGCGGCCGTCACCACTCCCCCAAAGGTCCAGCCCCGGACGCGGAACACCGTCACCGCGATCCTGATCGGCCTCAGCGGGTTCGCCGGCCTCGCCGGCTCCCTGCCCGCCGTGGCCGCCCTGATCGTGGGCCTCATCCTTCTGTGGACGTCCGACGCCTGGGACCGGAGCACCAAGACCCTGGCGACCGCCCTCACCCTCGCGACCCCGGTCGTGGTCGCCCTCGGCGGGTTTCTCCTCGCCGCCCGCTTCGGCCCGACGGAGCTGCTCACCATCCTCGCCGTGGGCATCGCCCTGCCGGCGACGGCGGCGGTGCGCCTGTTCCGTACGCAGCCCAAGGCGGCCTGACCGGCAAGGGGACCCCCCTCGCCCAACCAAGATCATCAAGGGTCAGAATGACCCGTATGACCCTGGCGAACACACCGAAACCGGCCACGATCGAGGACGCTCGCGCGGTCAGCGGCACGCTGGCCGCCGCCTTCGGCGACGACCCGATGATGCGCTGGTTCTTCCCCGACGAGGCCTCCCGCACGACGGACCTCGGCCGCTACTTCACGACCCTCTTCACCCGGCAGTACGGGCTCCACGGCGTCTGCGAGCGCACCGAGTCGGCCGCTGCCTTCTGGGTGTCGCCCGAGGGCGCGGACAAGGCCGTCCCCGACGCGGAGACCGTCCAGGAGCTCGTGGAGATCCTCGGCGACCGCGCCCCGGTCTTCCAGGAGGCCGTCACGGCGGCCGCCGAGCACGGGCCGAAGGAACCCCACTGGTACCTCGCCGTCATCGGCGCCGACCCCGCCGCCCGGGGCCAGGGCCACGGCTCGGCCCTCCTCCGCTCGGGCCTCGCGAAGGCCGACGCGGACGGCCTCCCGGTCTACCTGGAGTCGTCGAAGCCGGACAACCTGCCGGTGTACGAGCACTTCGGCTTCAAGGTCGTCGACGAGTTCGCCCTGCCGGGCGGCGGCCCGGTCCTGTGGGCCATGAAGCGGGACCCGCAGGGCGCCTGATCCTTCCGCTCGGCGGGGGCGGCGGGGCACAGGTCGGCGGGATCGGCCTGCCGCTCCCGTCCGCCGCCGACCGGGCGGAGCATCACACGGTCCAGGTGCGGCCCGGGAGTTGGCGGGACGAGCCGCCGCCCGAGCGCGCACGGCGGGGGCCTTGATGATCGTGCTAACTTCCGTGGCGAGCAGGCCGCCGGCCACACGGCGGCCCAGGAGACAACGGGGGATCATTCATGCGGAAGAAGACTGCCGTCATGCGTCTGGCCGGGGCCGCCCTGGCGGCGGGTGCGCTGGTCGCGACCGTCCAGGTGCCGAGCGCGAGCGCCGCAAGCGGGTGGACGCTCCAGAACATCAACAGCGGCAAGTACCTGGAAATCGGCGGCTGGTCCACCGCCAACGGCGCGACCGCCAACCAGTGGCAAGTGACCGGTGGCGCGAACCAGTCGTGGGAGATGTACTACGCCACGACGGAGACGGGCCTCACCATCAAGAACGTGAACAGCGGCAAGTGCCTGGAGATCGCCGACTGGCGCACGGACAACGGCGCTCCCGCCCGCCAGTGGGAGTGCACCGGCGGCAAGAACCAGCAGTGGGACCACGTGTGGCTCAGTGACACCAGCAACGTCACGCTGCTCAAGAACCGCAACAGCGGCAAGTGCCTGGAGATCGCCGACTGGCGCACGGACAACGGCGCGCCCGCCCGCCAGTGGGACTGCCACGGTGGCAGGAACCAGCAGTGGGACCAGCAGTAGGAGCGCGATCGGGTTCGCCTCTGCCCGGCACGTCTTCTCCATGAGCAGACCGGCGAACGGCCTGTCGTGACCCTCACGACAATGACCGTTGCCGCACCAGGGCCTGTCCGGCCCGATCCGCCGGACAGGCCCTAAGCCGCGTCGGCGGCGAGCCAGGCTTCCGCTGCCGCCCGCGCCGCGTCCGCGTCCGCATCCGCCTCGCAGTCGGGGCAGCGGCCCGGTTCCCAGGCGCGGAAGGCGACCTCCTCGCAGGTGACGCAGGTCTGGATCGGGGCCGGGCCCCGGACCGGGAGCACCGTGGGGAGCGGTGGCGGGAGGAGGGCCTTCAGGCGGTGGGACAGGATGCCCGCCGGGTGCTTGAGGTTCTCCGGGAGGTCGGCGAGCAGCGTGCGGCGGACGGCGTCGGGGGTGGCGCCCCGGGCGAACCAGGCGTCGACGGCCGGGGCCAGGTGCCGGATGTCCCGCTCGGAGAGCAGGAACCGGGCGTCGTGGCGACGGAGGCCGAGCAGCAGCTCGGTGGCCGGGGTCTACGGAAGGGCGGGGGTCTCGTCCCGCACGGGCCCGGACTCCTGACGGGGGCTCGGGACTGCGTCCGACACCTGACCGGGGCCCGAGACCGGCGCCTCACCGGGGCCCGCGCCCGGCACCTGACCGGGGTCCGGGACCGGCACCTGACCGGGGTCCGGGACCGGCGCCTTGTCGGGGTCCGGGTCGTCGTCCGGCTCCGGGGGCTCCGTCGCGCCCGGGTTGTTGTACGAGACCGTACGGGTCACGATCCGGCCGCGAGGCGCTCGCCGACGGCCAGCACGACGTCGCGCCGGAGGACCGCCGCCTGCTGCTCCAGTTGTTCCTGCGTGACAGGGCCGCCGCGGAACCGACCGCCTCGCAGGCCGAGCGGGTGGGCGTCTGGCCGGGTCTCGCCGAAGGGGGCTAGATCCGCGAGTTGCGCAGCGACTGCCACGCAGCGCCGGCCAGCGCCCGCGTCGACCGGGGCACCGACAGCCCCTCGTGCTCGCGGTACAGCTCCCAGTTGTACCGGACCAGCGACAGCTTGTTGGAGGACAGCGACCCCGCCTGGTGGGCCCTGTACACCGCGAGCGGCTCGGGCAGCCCCCGGGCGTCCGCACCCTCGCGCATGATCGACAGCCACAGGGCGTAGTCCTGTCGCTTCCGCATCTCCGGCATCAGCCGCGTGCCGAGGACCGTGCGGTCGTACATGGCGGTGAGAGCGCCGATGTAGTCCCGGACCAGCATCGCGCGGTAGTCCACGTGCTCCCGCGCACGGACCACGCGCCCGTTCGGGGTGAAGTCGGTGCTCTCGCCCTCGTAATCGGCGTCCATCTTGAAGTACGAGGTGAACGTCAACGGCGCACTGCCCGCCGCGGCGAATGCGATCTGCCGCTCGGTCTTCTCCGGAAGCCACATGTCGTCGCTGTCGAGAAAGGCGACGTAGTCCCCCCGGGCCCGCTCGATGGCGAGGTTGCGTGCCCGGCCGGCACCGCCCTGTTCCGGTGCCGACACCGGCTTGACGCGCTCGTCCTGCCGGGCGAACTCCATGAGCAGGTCCATGGAGTCATCGGAAGACTTGTCGTCGGTGACCAGCAGCTCCAGGTCGCTGTGGGTCTGCGTGAGCACCGACCGAACCGCTGCGCCGAGCGTCGCTGCCGAGTTGTACACGGGCATCACGACGGACACCAGGGGCACAGCGCTTCTCCTCGCTCGGTCGAAGACGACGTTCCATTCAAGCACTGGAATCGTAGTGGGAGCTGCCATGCATGTTGTTGTCGCTGGTCAGGGCTACGTGGGGCTGCCCTTGGCCGTACGCGCCGCGGAGGTGGGCCACCGCGTCGTCGGCTACGACGTGGACGATCGCCGGATCAAGCGGCTGGCGGTCGGGGTGCACGTTCCCGAGCCGGTCGTCCCCGGGCAGCGGGCGGCCGAGCACGAACGGCACGGCGGCCCGTTCGCCGCCGTCCGCCGGGTCGAGGCGACGCCGGAGGAGCTGGCCGCAGCAGACGCAGTGGTGCTCCTCGCCGACCACGACGACTTCGACTACGAGGCGGTGAAGCTGCACGCCCAGTACGTGCTGGACTGCCGGAACCGGCTGTCCGGCGCGAACGTCGACGTTCTGTAAGCCCTGGCCCCAAGGACACGAAAGGCCCCTGAACAGGTAAAACGCCCGGCCAGGGGCCCCTCTCACGACTACCGGCAGACGGGCCGGGCTATACGCCGCGGAGACACCGACCCGCCCGGTACGCCGAAGCGGCCTCCGCCCCATCTCGGGCGGAGGCCGCTTCGTACGACGTCAGGTGCTCAGTCGAGGCAGAACTCGTTGCCCTCGGGGTCCTGCAGGGTGATGCAGGACTCGTTCTCCCCGTCGGCGTACTGCGTGTACAGGTGGGTCGCGCCGAGCTTCACCAGGCGTGCGCACTCGGCCTCCAGGGTGGCCAGGCGCTCGTCGCCCACGAGGCCCTTGCCGGCGCGCACGTCGAGGTGCACCCGGTTCTTGACGACCTTGCCCTCGGGGACGCGCTGGAAGAGCACGCGCGGGCCCGCGCCCGTGGGGTCGGAGCAGGCGAAGTACACCGGCTGCTCCTCGAACGACAGCGACCGGTGGTACTCCGACCAGGTGGCGAACCCCTCGGGGACCGGCGGGAGGACGTACCCCAGCACCTCGCACCAGAACTCGGCGAGGCGCGCGGGCTCCGCGCAGTCGATGGTGACCTGGACTTCTCTGATCGCTGCCATCCGGTCACCGTACCAAGGGGGCCCTCCGCCGCTCATTTCCTTTTCAGGGACGGTCGGCCGGGGCGCTCTCCAGGATCACCAGGCGCTGGGTCGCGCGGGTCATCGCCACGTACCGGTCGACCGCGCCCGCGACGCCCTCGCCGAAGTCCTCCGGGTCGACCAGGATCACCAGGTCGAACTCCAGGCCCTTCGAGAGGGACGGGGTGAGCGAGCGGACGCGCGGGCGCTCCGCGAACGCCGGTGCGCCGATGACGCAGGCGACGCCCTCGGCGTTCTCGGCGAGCCAGGCGTCGAGGACGGCGTCCAGGTCGGCGACCGGGGCGTGGACGACCGGGATGCCGTTGCCGCGGATGGACGTCGGCACGTTGGCGTCCGGGAGCGCGGCGCGGATGACCGGCTCGGCCTCCGCCATGACCTCCTCCGGCGTGCGGTAGTTGATGCTCAGCGACGTCATGTCGATGCGGTCGAACCCGACCCGCTCCAGGCGCTCCCGCCACGACTCGGTGAAGCCCTGCCGGGCCTGGGCGCGGTCGCCGACGATCGTGAAGCTCTTCGACGGGCAGCGCAGGAGCAGCATCTGCCATTCCGCGTCCGTCAGTTCCTGCGCCTCGTCGACCACGATGTGCGCGAACGGGCCGTCCAGCGGCTCCCGTTCGGCCGTCGGCAGGGCGCTCTCGTCGATCAGGCTGTCCTGGAGGTCCTTTCCGCGCAGCATCGTGACCGCGCCCTCGCCGTCGGCGTCGGCCGCGACGATGCTGTCGATGACGCCGGCCATCCGCTCGCGTTCGGCGGCGACGGTGGCCTTGCGCCGCAGCTTCAGCCGGGCCGTCTCCGGGTCGCCGAGCCGCTGCCGGGCCGCGTCCAGGAGCGGCAGGTCCGAGACCGTCCACGCCTGGGCGTCCGCGCGCCGCAGCCGCTTCACCTCGTCGGGGGTCAGCCAGGGCGCGCACATCCTCAGGTACGCGGGGACCGTCCACAGGTCGCCGACGAGGTCGGCCGCCT
Source organism: Streptomyces vietnamensis (assembly GCF_000830005.1). Lineage (NCBI taxonomy): Bacteria > Bacillati > Actinomycetota > Actinomycetes > Kitasatosporales > Streptomycetaceae > Streptomyces > Streptomyces vietnamensis. The sequence goes on from NZ_CP010407.1 coordinate 3,444,893, forward strand.
CCAGCATCGGCCACGCGCCGTTCAGGGCCCCGGTCAGCTCCCGGTCCTGGCGCAGCGACTTCCGGAACTGCTGCTCCGGGACCTCCTCGCCGTCGTACTTGTCGAAGAGGATCGAGACCAGGTGCTCCCAGACCTGCTCGCGCCCCTCGTTGTGCGGGGTGCCCGGCTCCACCGCGTCGAAGGCCTCCGCCCAGTCTGCGGCGGTCAGCCGGATGTCCGACCAGTGCGTGGAGACGGTCATGCCCTCGGTGGGCGGCTCCTCGTAGAACGCCACGGCCTTCTCGATCGCCTTCACCATGTCCGCCGTCGACTTCAGGCGGGCCACCTCCGGGTCGGTCTCCGCCGGCGCCTTCGCGCCCTCGGCGACCAGGTCGCGGACGGTGCAGGTGCGTACGCCCTCCTCGCCCAGGCTGGGCAGGACGTCGGCCACGTAGTTCAGGTAGGGCTGGTGCGGGCCGACGAACAGCACGCCGCCCCGGCGGTGCCCGAGCCGCGGGTCGGAGTAGAGCAGGTGCGCGGTGCGGTGCAGGGCGACGACCGTCTTTCCCGTACCGGGGCCGCCGTCGACGACGAGGGCGCCGCGCGAGCCCGCGCGGATGATGGCGTCCTGGTCGGACTGGATCGTCGCGAGCACGTCCCGCATCCGGGGCGAGCGGTTGCCGCCCAGGCTCGCGATGAACGCGGACTGGTCGTCGAGCGCGGCATGCCCTTCGAGGCCCTCTGCGGTGAAGACCTCGTCCCAGTAGTCCGCGATCCGGCCGCCGGACCAGCGGTAGCGGCGGCGGCTCGCAAGGCCCATCGGGTTCGCGTGCGTCGCCGCGAAGAACGGCTCCGCCGCCGGGGAACGCCAGTCGACGAGCAGCCGGCGGCCGGTGCTGTCGGTGAGGCCGAGACGGCCGATGTAGATCGGCTCGGAGCCTTCCGCGCCGCCCTCGCCCTGCGCGCCGCCCTCGCCGTTCGCGCCGCCCTCGCCCTCCGTGCCGCCCTCGCCGTTCGTGCCGCCCTCGCCCTCCGTGCCGCCCTCGCCGTTCGTGCCCTGTGTGCCGTTCGTGCCCTGTGCGCTCTGCGTGCCCTGCGTGCCGACCACGCGGCCCAGGCACAGGTCGAGGCCGAAGCGGCGCAGCGTCCGCAGGCGGCCGCTCAGCCGGTGGATCTCCGCGTCCCGGTCCATCGCCTCCCGGCCCACCCCGCCGGGCGCCTTCCGCTCGGCGTCGAGCCGCTCGGACAGCTCGGCGATCGTCTCGTCGAGACACCGGGCGATGGCCGCGAAGTGCTGCTCGTCGGCGGCGATGAGCGCCGGGTCGGCCTTGGGAGAGAGGTTGCCGGAGAGGTCGAACACGCCAGCAATAAGGGACGTCATGAAATAAAAACCCCGTTTTCGTGCATCTTTTGGCTTCGAGGGGCGATTGTGCGCCACGGAGGGGGCCTTGCCGCAAGGCCCCCTCTGCGCTATACGTTGAGATAGCGGAGAGGGCCGGAACCCATGGGGTTCCGGCCCTTCGCTTGTGCCGCGGGTCTCGCGACTACTTCTTCGGGTTGACCTCGTCCAGGCAGAGGACGAACTTGTCCGCGTCCCACTGCTGCGCGAGCGCCGAGTGCTCATCGCCGCACACGTTCAGGTCGAAGGTGTTGTCGACGACCTTGACGACCTTGAACAGGTCGGGCTTGCCGGAGGAGCAGTCGACGGTGTCGACCTTCGGGTCGTTGTCGGGGCCGGTGACGGTGACGCACTCGCCGGCCTTGGCGTGCACCGGGGCGTCGCCCGTGAAGTACGGAATGCCGAACCTGACCGCGACACCGATGATGAGGACGACGACGAAGCTGCCGACCTTCTTGAGGAGCGCGGAGCCCTTCTTGGCGGGAGCGGGAGCGGGGGCGGCGGGCTGCTGCTCGGGGGTGAAGGGAGCGGGCGGCGTCGTCATGTGGAATTCCTTGGGGGACGCGGACATGATCAGACGCGAACGTTACATGTGCCAAAACAGGCAAAAAGGATCGTGAAGATCCATTACCCGATCGGTTGCCGAGTCGTAATCCTGTCGCCTCGTCAAGGTCACAGCCCCAGCTGGCGTTGGTGGTCGAGCGCCCTCCGCAAGTCCACCGGAAGCGGGTGATACGGGCCGTACGCGCGCTCCGCGTCGAACAGCAGCCGCTGCAGCTCCTCCCGCCCGGCCGCGTGCTCGCCCGCCGCCAGGAGCAACAGCCCGATCCGCTGCCGGATGTCGAAGGCCCGGGCCGGATCGCGCTCGTAGTACGGCAGGACCGCGCGGAACTCCGCGAGCGCGGCGGCCGTCTCCCCCAACTGCTCCAGGCACAGGGCCGCGTCGTAGCGGAACTGCAGGAACTGCGGGTCCGCCGGGCCCGCCTCCGCGCCGCGGTCCTCCGCGAGCCGGCGCAGCTCCGGCAGCGCGCGCCGGTACTGGCCGTCGTCCATCAGCGTCGACGCGTACTGCTTGCGCAGGATCCGGACGACCGGCGACTGCTCGCCGTGCTCGGCCGCGGCGGCGGGCAGGAGGGAGCCGAGCATGTCCACGGCCTGGGTGAGCGAGCCCTCCCCGAGCAGCCGCTTCACCTCGTCGACGGCCGCGGCGACACCGGGGCGCCCGGACGGCGCCGCCCCGGTCGCGTACACCCGGGGGTCGGTACGGGGGTCCGTACGGGGGTCCGTACGGGGATCGGCCGCCGGGGGCTGGGCCGGGGACGGGGACTGGGGCTGGGGCTGGGCCGGGACCGGGGACTGCGGTGCCACCGGGAGCGGCGGGACCGGGACTGGCGGGACCGGAGGTACGGGCACGGGCCTCGCCGTCGCCCGCTCCGGCCAGGGCGCGTGCGGGCGCAGGAACGGGCGGGTCGGGTCCAGCGGCCCCGCCGGGGCGCCGCGCGCGGGGAGCAGCGGCAGCAGCTGCTCGTACACCTCGTGCGCGCCGGACGGCCGCGCCTGCGGGTCCTTGGCGAGCAGCCGCAGGACCAGCACTTCGAGCGCCTCGGGAACCTCGGGCCGCAGCTGCCGGAGCGGCGCGGGCGGCTCGTACAGGTGGCGGTGCAGCACGCCGAGCGCGGTGGACCCGGCGAAGGGCACGTTCCCGCTGAGGAGTTCGTGGAGCAGGACACCGAGGGCGTACAGGTCGGTGGACGGGCCGACGGCACCGCCCATGGCCTGCTCCGGCGCCATGTACGCGGGGCTGCCGATGGGCGAACCGGTGTGCGTGAGCCGGGTGGTGTCCGTGTCGAGGACGGAGGCGACGCCCAGGTCGAGGACGGTCACGGTGCCGTCCGGGCGGATCATCACGTTCCGCGGCTTGAGGTCGCGGTGCACGATCGGCACCGCGTGCACGGCGGCGAGCACCGCGCAGAGCTGCGCGGCGACGCTGACCGCCCACTCCCAGGGGTACGGGTCGTGCTCGGCGAGGTGGTCGGCGAGGTCGGCGCCCTCCACGTACTGCATGACGAGGTAGAGGTCGTCGCCGTCGCTGCCGGCGTCGTGCACGGTCACCAGGCCGGGGTGGTCGACCTGCGCGGTCACCCGGCACTCGCGCACGAAGCGGCGCCGCAGCTCCTCGGCGGCGGTGGCGGGACCGCTCGCGGTGGCGGGGCCGGTCATGGTGGCGGGCCGGAGCAGCTTCACCGCGACCCGGCGGTCGAGACGTCCGTCGTACGCCGTCCAGACCTGGCCCATCCCGCCCTGGCCGATGACGGTGGCGAGCTCGTAACGCCCGCCGATGACCCGCCCGTTCACCTGCCGCCTTCGCCTTCCCCGGAGTCGTCGCCGCGCAGCAGGTCGCTCAGCTCGTCGAGCTCGGCGCGGACCTGGTCGATGCGGGGCGCGGACCCGGCGGGCGCCTGGACGGGCGGCGGCGGGGCGGACGCGTACGGGTTCGGGTGCGGGTTCGGGTGCGGAATCGAGCCCGGCACCGTGATCGCGCTCGCGCCCGGCGGGTAGCCGTGGCCGTACCCCGGAGCGGCGTACGGATAGGGCGGCGCTCCCGCGGACGGCACCATGACCACGACCGGGGCGGGCTGGTGGTGCCGGATGTCGACCACCAGGAAGTAGCAGGTCACCAGCGCCATCTGGACGAGCAGGACCACCATGCCGGCGGTGTTCATCCACGTACCGGCGAAATGCTGCTCCAGCGGCACCAGACAGGCGATGTTGAGGATCAACTGCGCCCAGAAGAGCGCCCAGTCCCGCCCGGAGCGGCGCATGATCGCGATCCGGAGCATGGCGACCCACGCGAGGAACCCCAGGGACAGGAGCACCAGGACCGTGATGAGCACGCGGACGGTGATCGTGGCCGCCGACGGGCCGGCGGCCCGCGGCGGTGCGGGTGTGGGCACCTGGCCGTACATACGACGCTCCCCCAGACGGATGATCAGGCTAAGAGAATAGGACGGTCTTCACCGGGTCTCCACGCCTCTGCCGTCACGGTCTCGGCTCCCGTTCTCACCCCGGCTCCACGCTGCCGTCGGCGAGGCCGTCGTACAGGCCCTGCACGAGCTGTTCGCCGAGGCGGGCGGCGAGGCGGAGGGCCTCCTCGAACTCCGCGAGGGACTTGAAGTGGGCGCCGTGGCGGCGCTGGTCGGCGAGGGGCAGCCGGGGCAGCTGGAGGCGGCGCACGTCGAGCCTGGTCGCCGTCGAGGCGAAGCTGCTCGCCTGCCGGTTGTTGGCGGTGCCGCGCAGGAAGCCGGCGAGGAACCAGGAGTCGAGGGCGGCCGGATCGGGCCGCAGCAGCTGGAGGTTGCGGCCGAGCGCGGCACCGGCCGTGGCCGCGTCCACGACCCGGGCCACGGAGCCTCCGCCGAGGACGGGGACGACGACGTCGCCCTCGGCGACGAGGACGGGCTCCTCGGCCGGAGCGCCGGCGGGAAGGGTGCCGGAGGGGGCGGCGCCGGACAGGACGTCGTACTCGGTGAGGACGGCGACGGGGCCGCCGTCCTCGGGGGCCGTGCCGGAGCCGCCGGTACGGAGCTGGAGGGCGCCGGTGCGGGCCAGTTCGCCGACGGTCGTGAGGGGGCGGGGCGCGGCGCGCGCGGGGACGGGGGTGGGGGCGAGGCCCTGGGTGCGGCGCAGCGTCTCGTCCAGGCGGTCGCGGACGGTGGCGAGTTCGGGGGCGGTGCCGCCGGCGGCGGGGGCCGTGAGGTAGCGGGCGGGGGCGAGGTCGACCTCGTCGTCGAGGAGTTCGATGACGGGGACGGAGCGGGCCACGGACTCGTCGCCGCCGCGGCCGCTCCAGGCGTCGAGGACCGTGTTCCGCAGGGTGGTCCAGGGGAGCTTGTCGCGGCCGGCGTCGGGGACGAGCCCGGCGGTGTCCACGAAGAGGGTCTCGGCCGGGGGCCGCTGTCCGGCACCGGGCCGGACGAGGACCCAGAGGTGGAGCGGGATGCCGTACGGGGGTGCGGCGCCGGCCGGGAGGGCGATCACGGCCCGGAGCGCCCCGCGGCGCAGGAGGTCGGCGCGGATGCGGCGGCCGGAGCGGCGGGAGGCGACGGCGGGCGGCATGAGGAGGACCGCGGTCCCGCCGTCGCGGAGGCGGGCGAGGGCGTGCTGCACCCAGGCCAGCTCGGATTCCGTACGGGCCGGGAAGCCGTACTCCCAGCGCGGGTCGTAGGCGAGTTCGTCGTGGCCCCAGGTCCGTTCGTTGAACGGGGGGTGGCACAGGACCGCGTCGGCGGCCAGGTCGGGGAAGGCGTCGGCGCGGAGGGTGTCGGCGGTGGCGCAGCGGATGTCGGCGTCGCCGTGGAGGGCGAGGCGCAGGGCGGTGAGGGCGGCCAGGTCGGGGTCGGTGTCCTGGGCGTACAGCGCGGTGGGGTGCGGGAGGGCGCGCAGCAGGCCGCCGGTGCCGGAGGCCGGGTCGAGGACGGTGGCGAGGGGGCGGCCGTCGGGGGCCGCGGCGGCGGCGAGGTCCGCCATGAGCTCGGCGAGCGGGGGCGGGGTGAGGGTGTACTGGCGCGGGTTGGCGTCCAGGTGGCGGCCGAGCAGGAACTCGAAGGCCTGCCGCGCGCCGCCGAGCTCGGCGGCCAGTTCGGCGGCGGCGCGGAGCAGGGGGACGGCGGGGGCGGTCTCGGCCGGGGTGGGGGTGCGGACGGCCCTGGGCGCGCCGAAGCGGGCGGTGAGGACCTCTTCGAGGGGGCCGGAGAGGGTGTCGGCGAGCCGGGCGTCGGGAAGCGCGGCGAGTCCGGTCCAGGCGTCGGGCCGCTCGCGGAGGAGGAGCAGGACGCAGCCGGTGTGCACGAGGCCGGCGACGGTGCCGGCGGGGTGGCCGGCGAGCTGCTGCCAGACGCGCTCGCGGAGCGGGACTTCGGCGAGTTTCCCCTGGTCGCGGAGCCATTGCTCGATGTCGCCGAGGGCGAAGGAGGGGCTGGTCTCCGTTCCTCCGACGGGCTTGGGGAAATCGGCGTGGCGCCGGCGCCAGTTGCTGACGGCGGCCCTGCCGACGCCCGCCAGCCGGGCGATACCGGCGGCGGTGACTTCGGTCGCGCTCTCTTCGGGCACCTGTCCGACTCCCCTCGTATGCGTGTGAACACACCAACCCTACCGCCCATACCGGTTCACAGCGTGAGCGAACTCAAAACCCGTGAACAGTGTTGACTCGGTTCACAGTCTCTGCTGTGATTACGTCATCGAAACACGGAGTCCCCACAGCGCCACGGAAGGTGCCACAGCCATGTCTCAGCAGCAGCGCAACTGGTTCGCCCGCCACAAGGTCCTCACCGCCGCCGGCGCTGTCGTCGCGGTCGTCGTGATCGGCGCGGCGGTCGGCGGGGGCGGCGACACCGACTCCCCCCGGGCCGGCTCGAAGCAGGAGCAGTCCGCGAAGCCGGGCGGCGACAAGAAGGCCCCGGAGTCCAAGGCCCCCGAGAAGAAGGTCGCCACGATCGACGGCGACGGCGACTTCGAGGTGGGCGCGGACGTGAAGCCCGGCCTCTACAGGTCCACGGGCAACAAGGACGCGGAGTGCTACTGGGAGCGCGCCAAGAACGCCTCCGGGGACACGGACGGGATCATCGCCAACGACAACGTGACGGGCACCAGCTACGTCGAGATCAAGGCCACGGACAAGCTCTTCAAGTCCTCCGGCTGCGGCACCTGGGAGGCCGTCGACGCCAAGGCGACCGGCACTCCCAAGGCCACGCTCAAGGGCGACGGCGGCATGTTCAAGGTGGGCGTCGACATCGCCCCCGGCACGTACAAGTCCACGGGCAACAAGGACGCCGAGTGCTACTGGGAGCGCTCGAAGGACGCGAGCCACAGCACGGACACGATCCTCGCCAACGACAACGTGACGGGCACGGCCATCGTGAAGGTCACGGCGAAGGACGCCTACTTCAAGTCCTCGGGCTGCGGCGACTGGGTCAAGACGGGCTGACGCCGACCGGAGCAGGAGGCCGGCGACGGCCGTACGCACGGCACCGCCCTGACCCGCGCGTACGGGCCGGGGCGGTGCCGTGCGTACGGCCTCCGGGTCAGCTGCCGCCCGGCTGGAGGACGCCGTTGACGGTGAGGCGGTAGGGCGCGGGCGCCCTGATCGTCTCGGTGGGTTCGTAGTGGTCGACGACGGCGAAGACCGTTCCGGCCCTCGTGCCCACCAGGCGGCGCAGCCGCCGCTCGTCCAGTACCGCGTGGCGGTCGGCGTCCAGGGGTACGTCCGCCGTCCAGGCCCGCTTGTGGTCGTCCTCAGCGCCGACGACAGCCGCAGTCCGCCTGCCCGCTGGAGATCGGGCGGCCGACCAGGCTCCTTCGAGCTCACCCGGCCGCGCTTCGAAATGGTCGACCGGTACGGCCGTCGTCAGCAGGCGGTTCCCCGCTGAGGAGCCTGGAACGGCTCCGCGTCGCTCCACTCCCAGAACAGCGTCCCGGCCCCCTCGTGCGCATCCATGAACGCCACCAGGGAGGCGGAGTCCCCGTCGCCGGGAACGTCGATCGCCGCGTGCCGGTCGCCGCTCCACTCGAGGGCGAAGCCCGCACTCCGGGCCTGCGCGGCGATGCCGCCGGCGACCTCGTCGAAGACCTGGGGCGCGAGACCCGCTTCGAGGAGCGCCCGCAGCGTGCGGTGGCCGCCCTTCTCCACGACCTCGACGAGCATGTCGTCCTCGTCCAGCCGCACCACGTCGAAGAGGTTCAGCCCGTAGATCCGGAAGGGCACGCACTGCATGACGAACAGGCCGTCCTCACGGCGCCCCAGCCAGATCTGCTCCCACAGGTCGGGGAAGCCGAAGGGCGCCAGATCGGCCATGGCGATGTACTGGCCGGCGGTACGGACCACCGGGTCCTCGTGGACGACGTACTTCTTCGACATGGGCAAAGGCTAGCCGCGGGGCGCCCGACCGAGCGCGCCCTCCCGCTCCTTGTCGTGTTCCCGGCTCACACCATGAGGACCTTTCTGACGGGACGGGCCGTCGACAACGGTGCCCTACGTGCCGCCTCCGCCGTGCACGCGGTTCCGGGCGTCGCGATCGCGGCCCTCGCTCTCGGCAGGACTCGCCGTCGGTCAGTTCAGGGTCTCCAGGACCTCGGCCGGGGACGGCGCGTGGTCCTGTGGCTTGCCGTCGACCACCCACGATCCGTCCCACTCGATCCGCCGGACGTCCCCGTGGCGGTTCTCGTACTCCACGAAGCCGCCGGGCGCGCCCTCCAGGAGCTCCAGCTCCCTGAGCAGCACGTCCGTGGTGGTGAACCCGCGGAGGTCACCTTCGCTTCGGCCGCGGGTCCTCGTGTTGTCGTACCTCATCCGCAGGAAGGGAACGGGCCCGCGGTTCAGTTCCGGCGCGCGGAGCATCCGCTTGAAGCGGTGGAACGCCTCGTCCTGCGTCTCGTTCCCGGAGAACTCGCAGGCGTACGCCGGGAAGACGCCGACCACCAGGTCATGGAGCTCGTCGTACTCGCCCCGGTAGTAGCCGTGGGTGGCGGGCTGGATCGCCGCGACGGCGTCGAAGTCGTATCCCGGATGGGAGAACCCCGTCACCACCTCGAAGGGTCGGGGATCGTCACCCGTCCCGGCATGGTGCTCACGCGCGAACGCGAGCACCGCCCGGACCAGATCTTCGTCGTGGAACTCCCGGGTGTTCACCTGATGAATGCGCGTCCCCTCCTGGTTCAGCGCGAGCGAGAACACGAACATGGGCGTGGGCGACCAGCGCCATGCGCGTTCGAGGCCGGGGTACTCCTCGACATTGTCGATCCCCCGGACTGTCCGCTCTACGTCAAGTGACACCTTCGACCGCCTAACCAGGAGTAATTCGGGCCCTTGTCCTGCCCATTATCGAGCGCGCGAGAGCCTGGCCCTGCCCCGCCCATACGAAGCGGCCCGCCCCGAGAGACTCGAGACGGGCCGCGAACCGCAACAGACCGATCAGAGATCAGTCCTCGTCTTCGCCGAACGTCCGGCACGAGACAAGTCCGCTCACGAACTCCGCGAATGAACTCGCGAGGCGTCTCGGCACCCTGTCTTCGTCGATGTACGCCACGGCGGGCTCACCGAGCGGCCCGCACTCGGAATAGTCGAGCATCACCGTGTCGTGGCCGGCGGAAGGAGTGACGCCGAAGACGACACCGATATCGGGGTACTCCCATTCGTCAATCATGTCGGCTGACACGATTTCCACCCCTTCTTCCCCCCCGATGCCCCGGATCACGTCGACGCAGATGTGATCGCGCGCCCATGACGTGGGGAATTCGGTGGGGAAGCAGCGGTTGCGCAGCACGCCGCCGTTCTGCAGGGACAGCAGATCGACATAGCTCTTCGGCAGACGGACCTGAAGCACGTCCTCGGCTTGCCGAATCATCTCGGCATCCACCGGTGGGCCGACGTACTCGTCGTCATCCGATTGGTCGAAGATCATGACCAAAGACTCCGCTCTAGCAGATCGAGAAACCGCCGGTATGGCCGGTCTTCGAATGGATCTTCATATTGACCAGCTGCATTCTGCCGCAATCTTGGTGATGGTTCCATGTCCACTTCCCCTTCCGGTATGCCGCGTTGATTCCGGCCGCCTTGTCCGCCGCGGCGAAGTCCTTCGCCCTGTCGCCGGTCAGAGTGATCCAGACGTCTGGCGTGGCCGGGTCCACGTGACCGGTGAAGTCCGGGAAGCCCTGGGCATCGAACGGCACGCCGGTCTTCGGGTGAGTGCCACCGGCAAGACCGGCATTCCTCGGGCCGACCGGAGTCCCGCCCGTGGCACACGTACATGCCGGGGTGTGCCCGCGTACCGAACCACCGCAGTTGTGCACGAGCACCGCGGCACTCGTGTCGACCGCGGCCAGCACGTCGGCCGACGTCACCACCGCACCCGCCACCACGAAGTACGTGTGCAGGCCCTCGATGCTCAGGTCGTACGTGACGCGCTGCGCCGTGTACGACTTGACCTCGACGATCGCCGTCGGGGCACCCTCGCCGTTCTGGAGCTTCTGGCCGACCTTGAGGTCGCCCGCCTGCGTCCAGGCGTCGTGGGTGGACTCGTAGAACTGGTGGTGCTTGGTGGTCTGGATCGTCTTCGGACCGGCCTTCGTCGCAACCGTGACGTCGACGTAGTCACGGTCGGTCTTGGTGACGATCACCTGCTTGACCTCGTGGACCTCCTTGGTCTTCTTGCCCGGCTCGGCCGTGAGGACCTTGTCGCCGGCCTTGACCTCGGAGATCTTCTTGGTCTTGCCGTCGGCCAGGAGGACCGGTGTCGCCGCCGTGAAGCTGTGCGGCGTGCCACGACTGATCGGGCAGGAGCCGCTCGGCTGGCTCGGCTTGGCGTCCGGTTCCGGAGGGGTCTTGGACTTCGGGCCACGGGCACTGCCCGCCGCGCCGAAGACTCCGCCCATCGCCGCGCCGATCGCCGTGGCCTTCGCCGCGCCGCCGACGGAGCAGCCCTCCTCGCTGTTCACACAGGAGGTGCCGTACTCGATCGCACCGCCCAGAGCACCGTCGGTCGCGCCTTCCGCCGCGCCCGAGGCGATCCGGCCGAGCGCGCCGGAGGCGAGCTTGCCGACCGCGTTGGCCGCGAACCGGCCTCCGACGCCGCCGACCGCGCCGGTCAGGGCGCCGACGCCGACCGCGAGGGCGAAGCCGCCCAGCGTCTTCGGGCCGTCGCTCATCGCGTAGCCGACCGCGTTGCCCGCCGCGCCCGCGAGGGCCGCGCAGCCGATCGCGCCCGCACCGGCCGTGAGCGCGGTGCAACCCGCGAAGACGGCGATGCCGACGGCGACCGAGGCGATCGTCGAGGCGTGCTGCTTGACGAAGTTGGCTGTCGCCTTCGCCGCCTTCTTGACGGCCCTGCCGACCTTCTTGGCCGCCTTGACCACCTTGTGGGCGACGTTCTTGACCGCCTTGGCGACCTTCCGCACGGCCTGCTTGACGTGCTTGACGACCTTGTGGACGGCGCGTTTCACCCGGTGATACGTCCTCTTGACGTATCTCTTGACCTTTCTGACGCTGTCGGCGACGTAGTGGACCGCCCTGCGGACAGCCCGCTTCGCCCGGTGCACCACCTTCTTCACGGCCCGCTTGACGGCCTTCGCCGCCCGCTTGACGACCTTCGCGGCCTTCTTGACCGTGGCCTTCGTCTTCTTCCAGGCGGACTTGACCGTCTTGGTGACCTTCTTGGTCACCTTCTTGATGGCCTTCTTCGCCCACTCGAACCAGTGGCCCGTCGGGTCGACGCCGGTCATCGGGTTGCCGTTGGCGTACGCGTAGCGGTTGGCCCCGATGGAGTCCGGGATGCCGCTGTTGCTCACCGTGTCACGGCTGTTGAACTGACCGGTCTGCGGCGAGTACCAACGCGCGGCCATGTTGACCTTGGCCGTCTCCGGGTCGGTCCAGCCCGACTGGTAGCCGAGCGCACCGACCATGCCACTGGTCTGGAGGACCTTGCCGAAGGGGCTGTACGTCGTCGAGCCGGTGAGCGCCTCGCCCGTCGCGGTGAACTGCGCCACCACGTCGTCGTGCACGTCCGTGAAGGCCAGGACCGACGAGATCGCCGTCTTGACGCCGACGAGCGAGCCGTCCGCGTTGCGACTGTAGGACGTCACACCGTCCGAGGCGACGTCGTTGTCGTCGCCGCTGTACTGGAAGGTGTGGATGGCGGTACCGGTCTCGTCCTTGGCTTCGAGGACACGGTCCAGGCCGTCGTAGGTGTAGCTGCGATCGCCCTCCTGCATCACGCGGTTGAAGGCGTCCGCCTTCATCTGGGTGGTCCGGCCGCCCTCGTCCGTCACCGAGCTCAGCGTGCCGCGCGCGGTGTAGACGTAGGAGTTGTGGCCGTCCGAGGTGAGACGGTTCCTGGCGTCGTACGTGTACGTGTCGCCGCCCACGCGGGTCCGGTTGCCGGACGCGTCGTAGCCGTAGGCCTCCGTCGTCGTCCCGTCGTTCCAGGACGTCAGGCGGTTGGCCCAGTCGTACGTGTACGTGTTGGCCTTGGCACCCGCGACACCGGTCGTCGTCTTCGACGTCTCGTTGTCGTTGGCGTCGTAGCCGTAGGTGACGGACGCCAGGTCCTTGCCCGTCGGCGAGGTCAGCTTGTCGCTGGTGAGTCGCTGCAGGGCGTCGTAGCCGAAGCTGCGCTTCGACTTGCCGGTGCCGTAGTCGATCGACGTGATGTCGTTGTTCTGGTTGTAGGCGTACGTGGCCGTCGTGCCGGTCGCACCGTCGTTGACGGTCTTGAGCCGGCCGGCGGTGTCGTAGCCGTACGTCGACGTGCCCGAGGCGTCCGTCCGCGAGGTCATCGCCCCGTCCGCGTTGTACGCGAAGGACGAGGCGCCTGAGGGGCCGGAAGCGGAGAGCAGCAGACCGCGGTCGTCGTAGGTGAAGGTGTTCTTGTCGACACCGGCACCCGCGACGGCCGTGATCCGGTCGTCCGCGTCGTAGTCGTAGGTGTGGTCGACCGTGGCGGCCTCCGCACCCGTTCCCGACTGCTTCACGAGACGGCTCTTCGCGTCGTATTCGTAGGAGACGGTCACGCCACCCGGCGAGCGCATCTCCTTCGGACGCCCGCCCTGGTCGTAGACCGCGGTGAACGTGCGGTCCGCGAGGTCGGGATGCGTCGGCGTCGACGGCTCGATCGTGGACTCCGGCAGACCCCAGGTGTTGTAGGTGGTGATGAAGGGGTTGCCACGGCCGTCCGTGAAGCGGGTCAGGTTGCCGCCCACGTCGTAGCCGTACGTCGTCGTGATCGACTCCGTCGCGGAGACCGGCTCGACCAGCTTCGTGACGAGGCCCGACGAGTCGTACGTGAAGGTCTTCGCGTGACCCCGGTAGTCCGTCAGCGTGAGCGGGTTGCCGGCCCGGTCGTACGTGGAGCTGCTCGACCGCAGCACCGCGCCCGTCGCGTCCAGGTCCTCGATCTTGGTCAGCTGCCCGAAGCCGTCGTACGTGTTCCGGGTGCTGGTGCCGTCCGGGTCGGTGGCCTTGAGGACCTGACCGTCCATGTCGTACGTGAACTTCGAGACGTTGCCCGCCCCGTCCGTGGTCTCGATGACCTCGCCCACGGAGTTGTACTTGTACGACTGGGTCACACCGGTCGCGGAGACCGTCCGGGACAGCTCGCCGCCCGGAGCGTCGTACTCGTTGATGTCGGTGTACGCCCGCTGGGTCGGCTGGCGCACGATGTCCGTGCTGGTGACCGGCCGTCCCAGGTAGTCCCAGGTGCTCTCCTCACGGGCGCCGTTCGGCCGGGTGGCCGAGAGCTGGTCGCCGTTGGTGTCGTAGGTGTACTTGGTGGTGCCGCCGCCGGGCTCCGTGACCGAGGCCAGGTCGCCGAGCTGCGTGTACGAGTACGTGGTGCGGTTGCCGAGCGGGTCGACCTCCGCGGTCACCTGGCCGAGCTTGTTGTACTCGTTGTACGAGGTCGCCTTGATCGGGGTCGTGGCCCCGGGCGCCAGGTAGTCGGGCGAGGTCGTCGAGGACTCCTGGCCCTCGCCGTCGTACGCCGTGATCTCGACGTTTCCGAGCGGGTCCGAGGACTCGGTCGGCTCGCCGAAGGTGTTGTACCCGGTCATGGAGACGGGACGGAGCGCCTCGGGGGCGGCGCCGTTCTTCTCCGCGTTGACGACCGGTTCGGTGACCGAGGTCTGCTGGCCGGACTCGTCGTAGCCGTAGTCCGTGGTGTTGCCGTTGGCGTCCGTCATGGACGTCGGCAGACCGCGCTGGTCCAGGTCCCACGAGGCGGTGCGGACCGTGCTGCCCGCGGCCGGCAGGGTGCCGCCCTTGAGGGCGGTGATCTGCGCCGGGGTGAGGGCCTCCTGGTAGACCTGGATGTCGTCCAGAGCGCCCTTGTGGTACTCGCCGTAGGCGTTGCTCGCCCTGCGGCGGCCGATCTGGAGCGGACCGGTCCCCTCCCACGGCGTGGTGTACGCGGTCTCCTGGGCCAGGGTTCCGTTGACGTACAGCCGGATCTTGGCCGCCTCCTGGTCGTACACGCCGACCAGGTGGGTCCAGGTCCCGGCCGTCACCGCGGCGGTGCCGGAGGTGGCCCGGGCCAGGACGGGACCGGACATGTCCGCCGACGTACGGTTGAACGTCCAGCCGTAGGCGGTGGAGTAGTACAGCTGGAAGGTGCTGCCGACCGTGCCGTCCTGCGCCAGGAAGGAGTGGTTGGCGGTGGTGTCGTCCAGACGCACCCACGTGGCGACCGTGAAGCTGCCCGCCGTGTTCACGACCGGCCCCGTCGTCTGGGCGTACGAGTTGGCGTCACCGTCGAAGACGGCGCTGCCGCCCCGGTCGGTGTTCCAGTGCATGCCCGTGCCGTGCGTGCCGGTGCTGTTGCCGCCGGAGGAGTCCGCCAGGCCGTAGCCCGTCGTCTCGTCCAGCTTGTAGCGCGCGACCGGGGCCGTCGTCCCGTCGTGGACGGTGTTGCCGGTGACGTTGCCGAGCCCGTCGTAGCGGGTGTCGGTCGTCGAGACGTCGCCCGTGGTGGGGTCCGTCTCCGTCTCCGTGACCACGTTGTCGTCCGGGTCGTACGAGACCTTCGTCGAGCGGGCGAAGCCGTTCGGGTCCTCGGTCGACGTCGTCGTGCGGTCGGCCGCGTCCACCGTGAAGGTGGAGCGCTTCTGGCCGTCGTCGGTGATCTGCTCGATCAGGTTGCCGGCGGCGTCGTACGTGTTCGCCTGCTCCGTGAACTGCTTGCCGGTCTGCGGGTCCTTGCGGACCACGGTCGCCGACAGGCCGTCGTCGGTGTAGGTGTACGCCGTCACCCAGCCCATCGCGTCGGTGACGGACGCGAGGCGGCCGGCGGGGTCGTACGCCCGGGACTCCTGGACCAGGGTGGTCGCGGGAGACGGGTTGAACGGGTCGCCGGTGTAGTTCAGCAGGTTCGTCGTCAGCGGGCGCTGCTCGCCGTCGAAGGTGTAGGTGTTGACGTTCCCGGCCGGGTCGGTCTCCTTCACCTTGTTGCCGTAGACGTCGTACTCGAACGACGTGGTGTCGCCGCCCGGGTCCGTCCTGGTGATCATCTGGTTGTTGGCGTCGTACGTCATCGACGTCACGCGCGCCGCGTCACCGCCGGTGAGGTCGGAGACGGTCTGCGACAGGATGTTGCCGTCCGGGTCGAAGGCCGTGGTGGTCTTCGCCTGGTGCTTGGCGCCGGTGATCCGGTTGGTGGTCGGCGGCGTCGTCTCGGTGGTGACCTGGTCGTTCTTGTCGTAGGTCTGGCTGGTGACCAGGCCCGCGGGGAACGCGTCGGAGATCTCCGTCTTCGACACCTGGCGGCCGAGGTTGTCGTACGTGTACTTCACCTTGGCGCCGTTGGCGTCGGTGATCTCGGCGAGGTCACCGTTGGAGAAGTAGGAGTACGAGGTCTTGCGGCCACCGGCCGTCGTCACCGTGGCGACGAGACCCGCCGGGGTGACGGCCGTGCCGCCCTCCGCCGCCGGGGTGGTGGCGGTGGTGTACGTCGTCGTGGCCGTGCGGCCGTTGGGGAACCCGGCGACCGGCGGGGTC
Source organism: Streptomyces vietnamensis (assembly GCF_000830005.1). NCBI lineage: Bacteria > Bacillati > Actinomycetota > Actinomycetes > Kitasatosporales > Streptomycetaceae > Streptomyces > Streptomyces vietnamensis. The sequence goes on from NZ_CP010407.1 coordinate 3,460,807, forward strand.
GTGACCGAGAGCAGCTGGCCGTTGGTGTCGTAGGCGTAGCTGGTCTTGTACGTGTCGTCCGTGGGGCCCGAGGAACGGCCGTCGCGCTCGGTGAGCACGAGGTCGTTGCGCAGGTCCATGGGCGGGAACGCGGTGGTCGCGTCCGGGTAGAAGGTCGAGTACTCCGTGGAGCACTTGTTGGCGGCGGTGTCCTGGCAGGTGGTCTGGGAGACCGTGTTGCCGCGGATGTCGTGGCCGCTGATCGACCGGTTGCCGTTGGCGTCCGTGATGGTGTGCAGGAAGCCGGCGGTGTCGTACCCGTAGGTGGTGCGGTTGCCGTTGGTGTCGACGGCGGCGAGGAGGCGGTTGCCCATCTCGGCGTCGTAGACGTAGGTCAGCGTCTTGTCGGTCGGGTCGGTCAGCTTGACCGTGCGGACCGGGGCGATGCCGGAGCTCGCCTTGTACGCCGACCAGTGCTGGGCGACCTCGTCCTCGGTCAGGCCGTCCTGGTAGACGGCGACCTCGGCGATCGAGCCGGTGAAGTACGAGACGTCACCGGGCGAGCTGTACCACTTGCTGAAACCGGCGCCGATGAAGGTGCGGGACGTGGTCTGGTCGTTCGGCGCACCCGTGCAGGACTGCTGCTTGGCGCCGTCGAGGTACAGCGTCTGCGTGGTGCCGGACGCCGAAAGCACCGCGTGGTGCCAGGCGTTGTCCGTCACGGACGCCGTCGAACCGATGACCGCGTTGCCGTTGCAGGTGCTGCTCCACCAGTGGCCGCGCAGCTTGCCGTCCGCGCCCACGTACAGCAGGTCGCTCCACGAGCCCGCGGTGCCGCCCGCGTTGTTCGGCGCGAGGCTCTGGTCGCTCATGATCACGCCGGGCTTGGCGGTCTTGAACCACAGCTCGACCGAGCGGTCCGGCTTGGCGTGCAGCGGCCCGTACGGCAGCTCCACCCAGGAGCTGGTGCCGTTGAACGACACCGCGGTGTTGTCGCCTGTGCCGAACGGCCCGGCCACGCCCTGCGTGGCGGTGTTGTACGTGCCGAAGCCGGTGTGCAGCTCGTTCGCGGCCTGGGCCGCGCCGCCGGTGTCACCGAGGCGCCAGTAGCCGCCGGGGGCGGAGCCCATGACGGCCGAGCGGTAGACCTGCGAGGAGCCGGTGATGGTCGCCGGGTTCAGCTTCCACGTGCCGCCGTTGGCGTCGGTCGCCTGGAGGACCAGGTCGTCCGTGGTGCCGTAGACGACGGAGGACTCGACCTTGCCGTTCGGCGTGGTGATCTTCTGGAGCAGTCCGGCGGACCGCTTCGCGGCCTGGTACTGCGCCGTGATCACGTCCGCGGTGAGCGGCTCGGTGTAGATCGCGGTCTCGGCCATCTGGCCGGCGAAGTGACCGAGCTGGTCGGTCGCGTTCATCGCGGGCCAGCCGTCGGTGTTCACACCCGCGCCGAGCGTGATGTACGGGGTGTTCCAGTCCTTGATCTGGCCGGCCTTGCTGCCCTGCGACACACCGTCGAGGTACAGCGTCTGGGTGTTGCCCGCGCCTGTCAGGACGGCCTGGTGCCACTGTCCGTCGTTGACGGAGGCCGTGGAGGTCAGGGTCGTCATGCACAGGCCGGTGGCCAGGCAGCCGCGCAGCTTGCCGTCGGTGCCCACGTACAGCGCGGGGGTGTTGTAGGTGGTGTTCGCGACCGGGTTCGGGTCGCTCAGCGGCTTGTCGCCGTAGTAGAAGAGGACTCCGCCGGCCTGCGTGGTCTTGAACCAGGTCGAGAGCGTCGTGTACGAGGGCGTCGCGCCGGGGGCGCTGGGCATCTCGACGTACGACGTCGTGCCGTTGAAGGTGGCGGTCTTCTGCGTGGAGCCGGCGAGCAGCGAGGCGGAGCCCAGCGTCACGTTCCGGTAGAGGCCGTTGTACTTGCCCTGGTTGGCGTCGACGGCGTCCTTGGAGACGGTCTGCCCGGCCGCCTCGCCCAGGCGCCAGTACGCGTACGGGTCGGCGTCCAGGACCGTGGTGCGGTGGTGGTTGCCGGTCGCGTACGTGTACGTGGTGCACTTCGACCAGTCGGCGGGCGGGCAGACGCTGGTGAGCTGGTCGCCCGTGTAGCCGTACTTCCAGGTCTGCGCGGTGCTGGCGTCGCCCACGGTGGACGGGTCGGTGGCGACGGTGTCCACGTGCGGGACGGTCGCTCCGGCCGGCGTCGCCCAGGCGATCGTCAGGTTCCGCTTGGACGTGGTGTTGCTGATCTTCGTGAGCTGCTTGGAGGCGTTGTACGTGAACGTCTCGGCGCGGCCCGCGTAGTCGGTGATCGACGAGACGGCGTAGACGCCGGTCTTCGCGGTCGGCTGCGTGAACGCGTAGGCCGTGAAGTCCTTGTCGGTCAGCTTGTAGCCGACGGGGGCGGTGGTGACCGCCTCCAGGCGGGCGTAGCGGCCCAGCGGCGGCTGGAAGGTGCCGTTGCCGTTGCGGCCGAAGGCGACCTGCTCACCACCCGGATAGGTGATGACGACGCTGGTGACGGCGCCGGAGCTGTCCTTGACCTCGGCGGCCTTCATGTCGACGACCGTCGACCAGCCGGCGCCGAAGGCGCTGTCGACCCGCGGGTCGAGGCTGTTGTAGGCGCGCTCGATCTCCAGGGACGGGCCGATGACCGGCACGTCGGCGTCGGTGTCGTCCGTCGTGTAGTTGCCGTCGGACGGGTCGAAGTCGTGGCCGTCGGTGTTCATCGCCAGGCCCGAGGTGACGGGCGGCTGCGGCACCGTGGTGGAGAAGCGGCTGGCCGAGTACATCACCGAGTCGTAGCCGTCGGTGACGCTCACGTACCAGTTGTAGTTCTTCGACCAGGTGAGTTTGCCGGCCGGCACCTTCCAGGAGCGCTCGGCGATGACGCCGGAGGTCGCGACGGGGGTGTCGGGGTTCTCGGAGTCGTACACCTCGAAGGAGTACGACAGCGCCTCGGGCCAGGCGTCGGCGTCGCTCGCGTAGACGAGCAGCTCCGGCTGGAGGGTGTGCGCCTGGAAGTTCTCCGGCGGATACTGGGCGTTGACCTGCGGCTTGGTGTTCGCCGTGTACGTCAGGTCGAGCGCCGGGCGGAAACCGGCCGTGGCCGAGTTGTCCGAGTGGAACTTCTTCCAGTGGAGCATGTCGCCGGTCGGCGCGGTCAGCGCGAGACCGTAGTTCGCCCCGCCGGTGGCGACCTGGGTGAACCAGGACGTCGACAGGGAGACCGGCATCTTCACGCCGACGGTGGTGGCGCCGGTGTCGTTGGTGCACGAGGCCCCGGGCGCGGGCGTGGCGGTGCCGATGGCGGCGCCGTACGTGGGACCGGGGTAGGCGACCGTGGACGGGGTCCAGGACTGCGTGACCGGGTGGACCGAGAAGTCCTCGGGCGTGCAGGTCGAGGACCACAGCGCGTACACGTTGAGGGTCGCGGCGGACACCCGCTGGCCCTTCAGCGTCGTGCCGAGCGAGGAGAACTGCAGGAACGAGTTCGCCTTGTTGGTGCCCGAGTCGTACGAGCCGACCTTGATCATCGTCTCGGTGGAGTGGTCGCCACCGATGGTGTTCTGGACGTACGTCGAGTTCGACGAGGTCACCGTCGGGTCGATGCTGACCGGGTAGACCCGCTCGGGGTCGTCCAGCCAGGCGCGGTCGGCGGTCATCCGCAGGGCCGGCTCGCCGTCGACGGTCGTCAGCTCGTAGCTGACGTCCCGCGACTGGGCGGCGTCGCCGGAGCGCCGGTCGACCTTCGAGTCCTCCATGTACGCGTGCGGGATGGTCGCGGTGACCTCGCCCGACGCGTCCGTGAACTCGACGTCGCCGTCGGCCGCGATCCGCGGGGTCAGGCCCTTGACGTCGAGGGGGAAGACCCAGGAGTTGGCGGCCTGCGGGGAGCGCAGGACGACGTACTCCTTGAAGCCCTCGGCGAGGGGGACGAGGCGCACGTCGGTGTCAGGCAGGACGTCCGCGTAGGTCAGCGTGCCGTCGGCGGCCGTGGTGGGCTCGGACTTGGCGGCGCCGCGCAGCGCGTAGGCCAGGGACCGGCCGGAGCCGAAGTCCACGGAGGCCAGCTGCCGGTCGGCGGCGGTCGGCGCGAACTCGACGTCGAGGGAGTTGGCGGTCTGCTGGAGACGGCCGTCCTTGTCCTCGGTCAGGCTCGTGTCGATCGGCTTCCAGGTGCCGTCGGACGCCTTGAAGTTCGCCCGGCCGGTGTAGTGGCGGACGGTCGTCGAACCGTCGGCGTTGACGAAGTAGTCCGAGGTCTCCGTGGACTTCTTCGCGTCACGCCTGCTGGTGCGCGGGTCGAAGCTGTTCTTGCCGCCCGGCGCCTTGCCGGTGGTGACGTCGGCGGGGTCGTCGGTCTCGCGCGCGAAGGGGGGCAGTTCGCCCTTGCCCTTGCCCGGCTTGCGACCGGCCTCGCCCTCGTTGCTGGTGGACGCCGCGGAGGCCTTGTGGCTCTTGCCGCGGGCGGTGCCGCCCCGCTGGTCGGGGGTGTCGAGCGGATTGTGCTGCAGCCAGTTCCACATACCCGAGAGGGAGAGCTCGGGCATCTTCACCGGTTCGAGCGTGACGCCCGCGGCGACCGCCGATTCGGTAGAAACCATGAGGAACATGGAGATGAGGACGAAAAGAGCCGTAGCCCTCCACCTGTGCCTGCCGGTGCGACCCGGTGGCTGTGGTCGAGGGCTACGGACCCGGCGTATATGCATGGGTCAGCCTTTACTTACGCGCTACTTACAAAGCCTCGCGAGACTGCCTCATGACCGGTCACCAGCTCCATGCAGGGTCCCGGTTTTTACTCTTGCTTTGCTGAACGGAAGGAACCCTTCCGCGCTTGTCCGATTCCGCCTGATTCGGCGTCGCTCAGCCGTCGGCCGCGAGCCGCTTCACCGTCGCCGTGACGTCGTCCTTCAGGGACGCCCCGGGCGCCACCCGGGTCAGGTTGTCGCGGGCGGGACCGTCGCCCGCGCCGACCGTCACGAACCGGACCTCCGGATGCTTCGCCGCCGCCGCCTCGGCGGCCTTCGCCTGCGGCGCACCCGAGGCGACGACGATCTCGCAGTCCCGCTGCACCAGGCCGTTGAGGAACGGGCGGGCGTTCGCCACCGACTGCTCCCCCGTCACCGGCACGAACGTCACCCGGATCCGCTTGTCCAGGGACGCGGCCTGCATCCCCTCCCAGACCGGGGCCGCCGGCGCGCCCGTCACGATGCCCTTGTCGTCGGTGAGCAGACAGGCGTCGTAGTCCTTGTAGGAGCGGGCCCGGGTGTCGGGCGGGGTGCCCGAGTCGTCCCCGCCCGCGAACAGCCGGACGCCGAGGAGACCGAGGGCGATGACCAGGACGGACCCCAGGGCCCAGCCGGCCCGGCCGCGCAGGGCCCCCGCCGTCGCGGCGAGCACGCCGCGGACGTCGAGGCCGGACTCGGCCGCCTCCTTCTTGGCCGCTTCGCGCTCGGCGAGGCGCCAGGTACGACGGGTCTTCATCGAGAGGCCCCCTTGGCGTCCTTCGCGTCCTTCGCGGTGAGGCAGTGCACCGCCGCGCCCACGGTGGAGGTCGCGAGCAGGACCACGTCGAGGAGGTACGGGGCGCCGTGGGTCTCCACCGGGGTCAGGGCGATCTGGAAGCACCACCCGACGGAGACCGCCGTGAACAGCAGCACGGCCAGCCAGTCGCCGCGCGTCCCCCGGCGCAGGGCGAGGACCAGCGAGGGCACGAGACCGAGGACCCCGAGGCTCAGCAGCGGCACGGCGGCGAGCACCGTCCGGACCCACAGGACCGGCAACCCGGTTCGGCGCGGAGGTTCCGCGCCCTTCTCCAAGGAAACGGCCTGGTTCACGATCGGGGACCTCTCACGGATGTGCGCACGCGGACTTCGCACGCGCGTACTGCAGGGAACGCCGTACGGTACATCTCCCCCCGGGAAGATCACCCCCGGGGTCCCCGACGGCACCGTCAGACGATGCGGTGCCGGACCCACACGTTGGGCTCGACGTAGACCGCGTAGCCGCGCGTGGCCTCGCAGTGCACCGGGACCAGGGCGCCCTTCACCTCGACCGGGCCGTCCGTGTCGAAGGGCAGGCCGGTCCACTCCCGCCACTGCTCGAGAGAGCCGGAGACCGTCATCGAGGCCGGGGCGACCGCCTCGATCACGCCGCCCGCGCGCACGTGGACGCGGAGCCACGGGTCGTGCGGCAGGCCGTCGGCCTCACGGGTGCGGAAGGCGTACTCGTGGATGGAGGCCTCGGCCTCCAGGTGCTTGCCGTTGGGCCGGACCGGGGCGACCAACTCGGCGAAGCCGCGCTTGCCGGCGTTCTCCCGCATGGCGGCGAGCATCGTGTGCGAGATGCCCTTGCCGAGGTGGTCGAGGTGGACGGTGATCTCGATCGCGCTCACGGTGTCGGTCTCCCGGCCGTGCCGCAGGTCGGAGAAGGCCCAGTTGAGGACCTCGTCCCAGCCGCGGGCGGGCAGCGCGCGCCGACCGTCGACGTCGAGCGCGAAGGGCACGCTGAAGCCACGGGCGACGACCGCGTTCTCGGCGTCGGTGGCGACGAGCACGTATTCCGGGAACTCCCGGACGATCCGGCCCATGTTGGCCCAGCCGACCGGGTCGTACATCATGAACTCGGGCCACAGGTCCTTCATGGACCACATCGCCCCTTCGAGCTCGGGTCGTTCGGCGAGGGTGGTGACGTTCAGGTCCATGCGGGCAGGTTAAAGATCGTTCACCCGACCGCTCAAACGTTTTTCCGCCGGGTACTACGGCAGCTTCTGCTGCGGGCAGGTGTGGAGGACCCGCTTCATCGCGTCCCGCTCCCCCGCCGTCACCCACACCCCGTACTTCTTCTTCACCGCGATCTGCCGGGCCACGTACGTGCAGCGGTAGGCGCTGTTCGGCGGCAGCCAGGTCGCGGCGTCGCCGTCGGACTTGCGGCGGTTGGTGGCGGCGTCGACGGCGAGGAGGTTGAGCGGGTCGTTGGCGAAGCGGCGCCGGGTCTCGCCGTCCCACTTCTGCGCCCCCTTCTGCCAGGCGTCGGAGAGCGCGACGACATGGTCGATGTCGACCTGGGAGCGGCCCCTGACGTAGCGGACGGTGGTGCCGGTGTACGGGTCGTCGGTGAGCGTGCCGGAGGCGACCTTGCAGTGACCGTCCGTGAACCGGACGCCGGTCAGGTCGCGCTTGAGGATGTCGTCGCGGGTCCCGCAGCCGTTCTTGTCGACGTCCACCCAGGAGCGGCCGAACTTCTCCCGCGCGTAGCCGGTCTTCGGGGCCCGGCCCTTGACGGTGAGCGTGTCCACGGCGGCGAGCGCCGTACCCGGCGCGGCGGGCGTCCCGCCCGTTCCGCCCGACGAGCAGGCGCCGGCCATGAGGACGGTGGTGACGGCGAGGGCCGCGGGCAGGAGCGTTCGACGTGTCAGCACCCTGGGATCCTAGGCCGCGACACACCGGACCCTTCGGATCTTTGGTCCCGAATCGGACGGACCGAAGGGCCCGGGATGGACGGATCGAAGGGCCCGGGATCGAGGCGGCGTCAGATCTTGCCGATGCCGAGCGTGTTCTCGGAGGGCAGCAGGCCCGAGCCGATGATGGTGAGCCAGGGGCCGCCGAGGAGGTCGGCGAGGCGGGTGGTGGCCTCCGGGCCGAGGGCGGTCCAGGGACCGGCGGCCAGTTCGTCCGTGCGGCGCTCCACCTCCGCGCGCAGGGCGTGGCCCTCGGCCGTGGCGGCGCCGTCTGTAGCCAGGAGGCCCCGGGCCGTCAGGCGTTCGCGGGCGGCGGCCCATGCGTCCTCGCTCCAGCCCCTGCTCTCGAAGACCGGTTCCGGTGCGGCGCCGACGGCCGCGAAGGAGACGAGCGACTCGGCCGGGTCGAGGCCTGCGGCGATCAGGGCGGCGATGTGGCCGTCGCCCCGGTGCTCGCGCAGGATCGTCGCCGCCTGCCAGAGGACGAGGTGCGGGGCCTCGGGCCAGGGCAGCTCGGCGTGGGCGGCGGCGAGCGGGCGGCCTTCGAGGCCGGCCGACCCGGCGGCGCGGCGGGCGAGGTCGGCCGCCTCGGCGAGCTCCGGGCTGCCGAGCGTCTCGTCGCCGAGGAGGCGCCGGTAGATCCGGTCGACGGCGCGGAGCCGGGCGGCGAGCACGTCGGCGGGGGTGGCGACCTCCCAGGCGGCGGGGACGTGCCGGGCGACCTTCTCGGGGCTGAAGCCGTAGAAGGCGGAGGCGACCCGGACCGGTCCGACGGGGCCGAGGGCGGCGGCGCGCCACGCGAAGTAGGAGGGCCAGCGGTCGGCGGTCTCGTAGCCGAGGGCGGCGGCCTCGTCGAAGGCCTCGGGGGCGTAGTAGAGCACGGAGTGCAGGGGTTCGAGCAGGTGCCACATCTGACGTACGCGAGCGGTGTCCACGGTGTCCTCCCGGCCTCATTCACATCTTGTCAGTGACAAGATTGCACCCCGGCGCGGGAACTTGTCAATGACTAGATGGCGGCTAGGCTGCTGCCATGACCACGAGCCGGAGCACCTACCACCACGGCGACCTGCGGCAGGCGATCCTCGCCGCCGCGCTCGACGTGATCGCCGCCGAGGGCCCCGGGGGGCTGAGCCTGCGCGACCTCGCCCGCCGCGCGGGCGTCTCGCACGCCGCCCCCGCCCACCACTTCAAGGACCGCACGGGCCTGCTCACGGCCATCGCCACCGAGGGGTACGAGCTCCTCGCCGCGACCCTCGCCGACACCCCCGAGCTACGCGAACGCGGGGTGCGGTACGTCCGGTTCGCCGTCGCGCACCCGGCGCACTTCCAGGTCATGTTCCAGCCCGACCTACACCGCGCCGACGACCCGGAGCTGCTCGCCGCGAAGGAGCGGGCCGCCGCCGAGCTCCGCGCGGGCGTCACCGCGCTCCCCGCCGGCACCGACGCCCCCCGCGACACCGGCGTCGCCGCCTGGTCCCTGGCCCACGGCTTCGCGACCCTGCTGCTCACCCACAACCTCGACGCGCCGCTCGGCGGCCGAGACCCGGGCGAGGTGTTCCGCGGACTGACCGGACTGCTCAGTTCCGCTCAACTCGGCGACGGAGCAGGGGAATAGCCAGAGTCGATCAAGACTTGTCCCTGGTCGTGCGCACAGGAGAAGCCACCGCACACGACAACGGGGAGAACACATGAAGACCACCAGCACCCTCCGGCGCGCAGGCATCGCCCTGCTCGCCGCGACCACCCTCACCGCGCTCCCCACCACCGGCGCCACGGCCGCACCGGTGCGCGGCGGCGACACCGGCTGGCACGGCGCCTGGGCCGCGTCCCCGCAGGCGGCGACCGCGCCCTTCGCCCCCAACTGGTCCACGGCCGGCTTCGACGACCAGACCGTCCGCCAGACCGTGCGGGTCACCACCGGCGGCACCCGGGCCCGCATCGAGCTGACGAACCGTTACGGCAACACCCCGCTGAGGATCACCGGAGCGACCGTCGCCCGCACCGCCGAGGCCGGCGCCGTGCGGCCCGGTTCGGTCCGCGCGCTCACCTTCGGCGGGCGCGGCTCCGTCACGATCCCGGCCGGCGGAACCCTGCTGAGCGACGGCGTGCCGTTCCGCACCGGCGCCCTGGAGTCGGTCACCGTCACCCTCTACCTGGCGGGCCCGACCGGCCCCGCCACCTTCCACCACTTCGCCGGCGCCACCAGCTACCGGGCTGCCGGCGACCACCGCGCCGACGTGGCCGGTACGGCGTTCACCGAGACCGACTCGTCCTGGTACTACCTCTCCGGCGTCGAGGTCTCCGGCGGCCCGCACTCCGCCCGCCGCGACGGCATCGTCACCTTCGGCGACTCCATCACCGACGGCGTGGGCGCCACCCCGAACGCCGACAACCGCTACCCCGACGAGCTCGCCGAGCGCCTCGCCGCGGCCGGCTCCCCGCGGGCCGTCCTCAACCACGGCATCGGCGGCAACCAGGTCACCAACGACGTGACCTGGGCCGGCGAGAAGGGCATCGCCCGCTTCAAGCAGGACGTGCTCACGGAGCAGGGCGTCGGGACCGTCATCCTCCTCGAAGGCATCAACGACATCGGCGGCAGCGGCCCCGCGTTCCCCGGCGGCCCGACCCCCGAGGTCTCCGTCGAGCGCCTCATCGAGGGTCACCGCACCCTGATCCGCCAGGCGCACGCCCGCGGCATCAAGGTGATCGGCGCGACGCTGACCCCGATCAAGGGCTCCTTCTACTTCACCCCCGAGAACGAGGCCAAGCGCGAGGCGTTCAACACGTGGGTGCGCACGTCCGGCGCGTACGACGAGGTCGTCGACTTCGACCGCGCCGTCGCCGACCCGGCCGACCCGGACCGCATCCTCCCCGCGTACGACTCCGGCGACCACCTCCACCCGGGCGACGCGGGCTACCGCGCGATGGCCGAGGCCCTGGACCTCGACGAGTTGTAGGAGCCGTGGGGCGGCACCACCCAAAACCCAGGGGTGCCGCCCCGCGACCTCAGCCCCCGAGGATCGTCGTCAGGAACTCGCCCGTCCACGCGAGGAGTTCACGGCCGACCACCGGCTTCCCGCCGATCTTCCCCGTCGTCGGGCGCGGCACCAGGATCTGGTGGACGGCCGGCTTGATGACGGACTTCGGGTGGAGGCGCTTCAGCCTCAGCTCCTGCGACTCGCGCAACTCCACCGGCGCGAAGCGGATGTTGGAGCCCTGGAGGACGATCTCGCCGACCCCGCACGCGCGCGCCAGCATCCGCAGGCCCGCGACCAGGAGCAGGTTCTCGACCGGCTCGGGCAGCTTGCCGTACCGGTCGGTGAGCTCCTCGCGCACGGCCCTGATGTCCTCCTCCGAGTTCGCGGAGGCGATCGAGCGGTAGGCCTGGAGCCGCAGCCGCTCCCCCGGCGCGTAGTCGTGCGGCATGTGGGCGTCGACCGGCAGCTCGATCTTCACCTCCAGCGGGGCCTCCTCCTCGACACCGCCCTCCATCTGCGCCCGGTAGTCGGCGACGGCCTCGCCGACCATCCGTACGTACAGGTCGAAGCCGACGCCCGCGATGTGACCGGACTGCTCGCCGCCGAGCAGGTTGCCCGCGCCGCGGATCTCCAGGTCCTTCATGGCGACGTACATGCCGGCGCCCATCTCGGTGTGCTGGGCGATCGTCGCGAGCCGCTCGTGCGCGGTCTCGGTGAGCGGCTTCTCCGGCGGGTAGAGGAAGTACGCGTAGCCCCGCTCGCGCCCACGGCCGACACGGCCGCGCAGCTGGTGGAGCTGCGACAGGCCGAAGTTGTCGCCGCGCTCGACGATGAGGGTGTTGGCGTTGGAGATGTCGATGCCGGACTCGACGATCGTCGTCGACACGAGCACGTCGAACTTCTTCTCCCAGAAGTCGACGACGACCTGCTCCAGGGCCTGCTCCGACATCTGGCCGTGCGCCGTCGCGATCCGCGCCTCGGGGACGATCTCGCGCAGCCGCGCGGCCGCCCGGTCGATCGAGTCGACCCGGTTGTGGATGTAGAAGACCTGGCCCTCGCGCAGGAGTTCGCGGCGGATGGCCGCGCCGATCTGCTTCTCCTCGTACGGGCCCACGAAGGTGAGGACCGGGTGCCGCTCCTCCGGCGGGGTCGTGATCGTCGACATCTCGCGGATGCCCGTCACCGCCATCTCCAGGGTGCGCGGAATCGGGGTGGCGGACATCGTCAGGACGTCGACGTTCGCCCGGAGCTTCTTCAGCTGCTCCTTGTGCTCGACGCCGAAGCGCTGCTCCTCGTCGACGATGACCAGACCCAGGTCCTTGAACTTCGTCTCGGAGGAGAACAGGCGGTGGGTGCCGATGACGACGTCGACCGAGCCCTCCCGCAGCCCCTCCATCGTCGCCTTCGACTCGGTGTCCGTCTGGAACCGCGACAGCGCCCGCACCTTCACCGGGAACTGCGAGTACCGCTCGCTGAACGTGCCGAAGTGCTGCTGCACGAGCAGCGTCGTCGGGACGAGGACCGCGACCTGCTTGCCGTCCTGGACGGCCTTGAAGGCCGCCCGCACCGCGATCTCCGTCTTGCCGTAGCCGACGTCGCCGCAGATCAGACGGTCCATGGGGACCGTCTTCTCCATGTCCTCCTTCACCTCGGCGATGGTGGACAGCTGGTCGGGCGTCTCCGCGTACGGGAAGGCGTCCTCCAGCTCCCGCTGCCACGGCGTGTCCGGGCCGAAGGCGTGGCCGGGAGCCGCCATGCGGGCGCTGTACAGCTTGATCAGGTCGGCCGCGATCTCCTTGACGGCCTTCTTCGCGCGCTGCTTCGTCTTCGTCCAGTCCGCGCCGCCGAGCCGGTGCAGGGTCGGCGCCTCGCCGCCCACGTACTTGGTGACCTGCTCCAGCTGGTCGGTCGGGATGTACAGGCGGTCGCCGGGCTGGCCGCGCTTCGCGGGCGCGTACTCGACGAGGAGGTACTCGCGGGTCGCGCCCTGCACGGTCCGCTGCACCATCTCGATGTACCGGCCGACGCCGTGCTGCTCGTGCACGATGTAGTCGCCGACCTCCAGGGTCAGCGGGTCGATCGTCTTGCGGCGCTTGGCCGGCATCCGCTGGCCGTCCTTGCCGGCCGCCTTCTGGCCGGACAGGTCGGTCTCGGTGAGCACGGCGAGCTTGAGCGCGGGGTCGACGAAGCCGTAGTCGATGGAGCCGGTCGACACGTGCACGACGGCCGGGGAGATCTCGGCGAGGTCGGCGTCGAGACGGGCGGCGATGCCCTCGCCGCCGAGGACCTCGACCGTACGGGACGCGGGGCCGTGGGCCTCCGTCACGTACACCGTGCGCCAGCCGTCGGCCAGCCAGCCCTTGGTGTCGGCGAGCGCGCGGGCGGTGTCGCCGCGGTACGACTCGGGGGCGTGCATGCCGAGGGTGAGCGTGTCGGCCCCCTGGTCGACGTCCGCCGCGAACGGCGACACCGACCACCAGGCCATGCCCAGCTCGCGCGCCCGGTCCCGTACGTCCGCGATCCCCCACAGCGAGGCCGCGCCGACGTCGATCGGGGCCTCGCCGCCGCCGGCGGTGGCCGCCCAGGAGGCCTGCAGGAACTCCTGGCTGGTGGCGACGAGGTCGGCGGCCCGGGTCCGTACCCGCTCGGGGTCGCAGACGACGGCCATGGAGCCCTTGGGCAGGACGTCGAGCAGCAGCTCCATGTCGTCGACGAGGACCGGCGCGAGGGACTCCATGCCCTCGACCGCGATCCCCTCGGCGATCTTGCCGAGGAGTTCGCCCAGCTCGGGGTGCTCCTCGGCGAGCGCCGCGGCCCGCTCGCGCACCTCGTCGGTCAGGAGCAGCTCGCGGCAGGGCGGCGCCCAGAGCCCGTGCTCGGCGACTTCGAGGGACCGCTGGTCGGCGACCTTGAAGTACCGGATCTCCTCGACGTCGTCGCCCCAGAACTCGATCCGGAGCGGGTGCTCCTCGGTCGGCGGGAAGACGTCCAGGATGCCGCCGCGCACGGCGAACTCGCCGCGCTTCTCGACGAGCTCGACCCGGGAGTACGCGGCGGCCGCGAGCCCCTCGACGACGTCGTCGAGGTCGGCGGTCTGTCCGGACCGCAGCGCCACGGGTTCGAGATCCCCAAGGCCCTTGACCTGCGGCTGGAGTACGGAACGGATGGGCGCGACGACGACGGAGACGGGCCCGGCGGCGGGGTCGTCGTCGCGGGGGTGGGCCAGTCGCCGGAGCACGGCGAGGCGGCGGCCGACGGTGTCGGAGCGGGGCGAGAGCCGCTCGTGCGGCAGGGTCTCCCAGGAGGGGTACTCGACGACCGTGTCCGGGTCGAGCAGCGACCGCAGCGCGGCGGCGAGGTCCTCGGCCTCCCGGCCGGTCGCGGTCACCGCGAGCACCGGCCGCCCCGAGTCCCGGGCCAGCGCGGCCACGGCGAACGGCCGCGCGGCCGCCGGCCCGACCAGGTCCACGTGCGGACGGTTCCCGTCGGCGGCGGCCTTCACCGCCTCGGCGAGGGCGGCGTCCTTGACGACGACATCGAGCAGGCCGTGCAGACTCATGGAGCTTCCATCCCGGGTTCGGTGTACGGGGGCGGGCAACGCGAACAGCCCGACACGTCTCACGGGCCGGGTGGTCCCGGGCCGTCACGGCCCGGTGCGACCCCAGCCTACGACGTGCCACTGTCACTCGCCCGAAGGAAAGGGGCCGCCCGGGACTACGCTTTAAGTCCAGTACCTCGTCCACCCGCGCACACCCAGCGGTGAGCCCTCCCCACTGTGAGAGGCCGCTATGGAAGCAGCCCGGCAGTACAACGTCCACGAGGCGAAGACCCACTTCTCCAAGATCCTGGATGCGGTCGCCACCGGCGAGGAGGTGATCATCAGCAAGTCCGGCGAGCCGGTCGCGAAGGTGGTCCCCCTGGTCGGCAGGGCCCACCGGGGGGACCACGGATCCCCCAAGGGCCGCAGCACCGCCGCCGACGACTTCGACGATCCCCCCGAGGCCTTCGACGAGGCCTTCGGAGTGGACGAATGAAGCTCCCACCCGTCTGAGCTCTCACCCGTCCGAGCTCCCGCCCGCCGGAGCTCCCACCCGTCCGAGCTCCCACCCACCGTCCGAACCTCCTGAGCAGCCGTGCGGGCCCCGGTGGACCTGGCAGAGTCCACCGGGGCCCGCACCCCCCGTCGCCGTCCCGCGGCGCGGCTACTCGCTCGCGATCGCGTTCAGGACGTTCATCCGGCCCGCCCGGAACGCCGGGACCAGCGCCGCGAAGAGCCCCACGAAGGCCGAGCCGATGAAGACGGTCACGATCGTCGGCCAGGGGATCTCCAGGACACCGAGCCCCTCCAGGGCCAGGAGCTTCTGCGCGGCCGTGCCCCAGCCCATCCCCAGGCCCAGGCCGAGGAGGGCGCCGAAGAGGGCGATGACCACCGACTCCAGGCGGATCATGCGGCGCAGCTGCCGGCGGGAGAGGCCGATGGCCCGCATGAGGCCGATCTCGCGGGTCCGTTCGACCACCGAGAGGGCGAGGGTGTTCACGACGCCGAGGACCGCGACGATGATCGCCAGGGCGAGGAGCCCGTACACGATGTTGAGCAGCTGCCCGACCTGGTTCTGCAGCTCCTCCTTGTAGTCGGCCTGGTTGCTGACCTTGTACTGCGGGTACGGCGCGAGGGCGTCCTTGAGGGCCTCGTACGCGGCGGTCTCCTGGCCGTCCTTGGCGCTGGCCAGGACGAGGAGGCTGCCCGGCACCCGGTCGGCGGGCAGGTGGCGGGTGACGGTGGAGACGGCGGTGTACATCGCGCCCTTGTCGACCTGGCCGGTGTCCGCCGTGATCGCCGCGACCTTCAGCTTCACCGTGTCGCCGCCCTTGAAGGCGACGGTCAGGACGTCGCCGACCTTCACGCGGTGCTCGGTGGCGTAGTCGCTGCCGACGGACATGGCGTCCTCGCCGTACGCGTCGGTGAGGGTGCCGGCGGTGACCTCGCGGCGCAGGTCCTTCACGTACGTCGGGTCGGTGGCGGCCAGGTCGGCCGTGGAGACCTTGCCGCGCGGGTCGGTGACCTTCGCGTCGACCCACTTGTACGCGGTGACGTGGTCCAGGCCGGGGGTCTTCGCCACGGCGGCCTGCGCCTGCGGCACGATCGGCTGCCCCGTACCGGACCGCACGATGAAGTCGGCGCCGACGGAGCGGTCCAGTTCCTCGGTGGCCGAGGCGACCATCGAGGAGCCGACCACGGAGAGGCCGGCGACGAGCGCGAGGCCGATCATCAGGGCGGCGGCGGTGGCGCCGGTGCGGCGCGGGTTGCGCAGCGCGTTGCGCTCGGCCATCCGGCCGACGGGCCCGAAGATCCGCAGGACGACGACGCCGAGGGCGCGGACGACGCCGCCCGCGAGGAGCGGGCCGACGACGACGAAGCCGAGGAGGGTGAGGACGACGCCGAGGCCGAGCCAGAGGGAGCCGGGTCCGGCCTCGTCGGCGCGGGCGGCGACGACCAGGGCGGCCGCCCCGGCGGCGGTGAGGACGAGCCCGATCAGGCCCCGTACCCTGCCCGCCTTCCCGTCCGCCGGGGTGCCCGCGTCGCGGAGGGCGGCCATCGGGGAGACCTTCCCGGCCCGGCGGGCGGGGATGTACGCGGCGAGGACGGTGACGACGATGCCGAGGGCGAGGCCGACGGCCGGGGTCGTCCAGGCGACGGTGAGGTCGCGGGTGGAGAGCTCCATGCCCATGGAGGCCATGAGCTTCATGAGCCCGACGGCGAGGCCGACGCCGGCGGCGACACCGGCGACGGAGCCGACGACACCGAGCAGGAACGCCTCGACGAGGACGGACCGGTTGACCTGCTTGCGGCTCGATCCGACGGCCCGCATGAGGCCGATCTCGCGGGTGCGCTGGGCGACCAGCATGGAGAAGGTGTTGACGATGAGGAAGATGCCGACGAGGAAGGCGATCCCGGCGAAGCCGAGCATCGCGTACTTCATGACGTCGAGGAAGCCGGCCATGCTCGCGCGGCCCGCGTCGGCGACCTCGGCGGCGGTCTGCAGCTTGTAGCCGCCTCCGAGGGCGGCGGCGACGTCAGCCTTGAGCGCGTCGTCGGAGACCCCGTCCTTCGCGTCGACGGAGACCTGGGTGAACAGCCCGGTCTTCCCGAGGAGTTCACGCTGAGCGGTGGCGGTGTCGAAGTAGACGACCGTGGCGCCGGGGTTGGTGACCTTGAACTCGACGGTGCCGACGATCTTCGCGGTGAAGTCGCCGGTGACGGCGATGGTCCGCAGCTCGTCGCCGAGCTTCAGGCCGTGCTTCTCGGCGGTGGCGCCGTCGACGACGACCTCGGTGGGGCCGCGCGGCTCGTGGCCGGAGGCGATCTCCACCGAACGCAGCTCGTTGGGCGTCCAGTTGACGGCGATCGTCGGGGCGCCGCCGGTCGGGCCGACGTTCTTGTTCTTCGCGTCGACGACGGTGACGCTCGTCGAAGCGACCGAGCCCTGCGCGTCCTTGACGCCCTCGACCTTCCTGATCCGCTCGACGAGCGAGGCGGGCAGGGACTCGGGGCGGCCGTTCTGCGGGATGTCGTCGTTGCCGCCGGCGGCCTTCGGGCTGACGGTGACGTCGGAGGCGGTCGACGCGAAGAGCTTGTCGAACGTCGTGTTCATCGTGTCGGTGAAGACGAGCGTCCCACTGACGAAGGCGACGGAGAGGAGGACGGCGACGGCGGAGAGCGCCATCCGGCCCTTGTGCGCGAAGAAGTTGCGCAGCGAGGTCTTGAGGACGGTCATGAGGTCCGCCCGCGCGCGTCGAAGTCCTTCATGCGGTCGAGTACGGCGTCGGCGGTGGGCCGCTCCATCTCGTCCACGATCCGCCCGTCGGCGAGGTAGAGCACCCGGTCCGCGTAGGAGGCTGCGACGGGGTCGTGGGTCACCATGACGATCGTCTGCCCCAGCTCGTCCACGGACGTACGGAGGAAGCCGAGGACCTCCGCTCCGGCCCGCGAGTCGAGGTTTCCGGTCGGCTCGTCGCCGAAGATGATCTCGGGCCGGGCGGCGAGCGCGCGGGCCACGGCGACGCGCTGCTGCTGGCCGCCGGAGAGCTCGTTCGGCCGGTGCTTGAGGCGCTCGGAGAGCCCGACGGTGTCGACGACCCGCCGCAGCCACTCCGCGTCGGGCTTCCGCCCGGCGATGTCCATCGGCAGCGTGATGTTCTCGAGGGCGTTCAGGGTGGGCAGCAGGTTGAACGCCTGGAAGATGAACCCGATCCGGTCCCGGCGCAGTTGGGTGAGCTTCTTGTCCTTGAGACCGGTGATCTCGGTCTCGTCGAGGAAGATCTGCCCGCTGCTGACGGTGTCGAGCCCGGCGAGGCAGTGCATCAGGGTCGACTTGCCGGAACCCGAGGGCCCCATGATCGCGGTGAACCGCCCGCGGGCGATGTCCACGTCGACGGAGTCGAGCGCGACGACCCGGGTCTCCCCCGACCCGTACGCCTTGACGACCTGGCGCGCCCGCGCGGCCACGGCCGTCCCCTCGCCAGTACCCCCGTGCCTGGGGATGGTCACAGCCGTAGTCACGGTTTCTCTCCTTGGAACGGTGGGTGGGTTTGTAAGTTCAAGTTAAGAAGCGGGAACGGCAGTTCTCCTCATCCGCCGGTACGAACGGCCCCTGGGCCGCATGGGGGAGAGGCCCCTAGGGGTTCTCAACCCTGGGGTGGGGTGAGACCCTGACCGCGCACATTTAGGTGTACGAAGAAAGGAAGGGTGCGCGGTGACGGAACCGTCGACGACCCGGGCGGACGCCGATCCGACGCCCGCGTCCATCCCTGGCACCGCCCGCCGCGGCCCCGTAGTGGCAGCCCTGATGCTCGCCATGGGGCTCGCCGCCCTCGACGGCACGATCGTGTCCACCGCCGTCCCCCAGATCGTCGGCGACCTCGGCGGACTCTCCGTCTTCTCCTGGCTCTTCTCCGGCTATCTGCTCGCCGTCACGGTCACCCTGCCCGTGTACGGGAAGCTCAGCGACACCTTCGGCCGCAAGCCCGTCCTCATCGCCGGAACCGTTCTGTTCCTCATCGGCTCCGTGCTCTGCGCCGCCGCCTGGAACATGGCCTCCCTGATCGCCTTCCGCATCGTCCAGGGCCTCGGCGGCGGCGCCCTCCAGGGCACCGTCCAGACCATCGCCGCCGACCTGTACCCCCTGAAGGAACGCCCCAAGATCCAGGCGAAACTGTCCTCGGTCTGGGCCGCCTCCTCCATCGCGGGACCGGCCGTCGGCGGCCTCCTCGCCGGCTACGCGGACTGGCGCTGGATCTTCCTCATCAACGTCCCGGTCGGCCTGGTCGCCCTCTGGCTGATCGCCCGCCACCTGCTGGAACCCGGCCGCACCGCGCCCCGGGCCCGGGTCCGCGTGGACTGGGCGGGCGCGCTCGCGATCTTCGCCACCGGAGCCGTACTCGTCACCGCGCTCGTCCAGGGCGGCGTCGCCTGGCCCTGGCTGTCCGCCCCGTCCCTCGGCCTCCTCGGCGGAGCCGCCGCCCTCGCCGCGCTCACCGTCGTCATCGAGCGGCGCGCGGCCGAACCGATCATCCCCGGCTGGGTCTGGCGCCGCCGCACGATAGCCGCCGTCAACCTCGCCCTCGGGGCCCTCGGCCTGCTGATGGTCGCCCCGACGGTCTTCCTGCCGACGTACGCCCAGTCGGTCCTGGGCCTGGGCCCGATAGCGGCCGGCTTCGTCCTCTCCTCATGGACGTTGAGCTGGCCGATCACGGCCGCGCTGTCGAACCGGGTCTACACCCGCATAGGGTTCCGCCTCACCGCGATCCTGGGCATCTCGCTCGCCCTGCTCCTGCTGCTCGCGTTCCCGTTCCTGCCGTTCCCCGGCGAACCCTGGCAGCCGGCCCTCCTGATGCTGCTGCTCGGTGGATCCCTCGGCCTCTTCCAGCTGCCGCTGATCGTCGGCGTGCAGTCGACCGTCCCGTACGAGGAGAGGGGCACGACGACGGCCTCGGTCCTCTTCTGCCGCCAGGTCGGCCAGAGCGTCGGCGCGGCACTCTTCGGCGCGATCGCCAACGGCGTCCTGGCGGCGCGCCTCGGCGCGGACACGGACCTCGACACGCTGGCCCGCGCCCTGACCGCCACCGACGAGATCCGCCGGGCGGTCGACGCGGCGGTGGACCGGGTCTACCTGGGCGCGGCGGCAGCGGCGGCCCTCGCCCTCCTGGCCCTCCTCACGCTGGCCCCGCGCCGCTTCCCGGTCCTGAAGGAGGAGGACTGAGTACCTGCCCCGCCAGAAGTTGAGCAGTCGCACCCATGCCCGGACGGCGCCCCGGACCCGACGATGGGGTCACCTCATCCGAAGGAGCCGGCTTTGAACCCCGACACGTACGCGACGCTCTACGGCCCGGCCCGCCCGGCGCCGTCCCGCCGTGGGATCGGCGTCGCCATGGTGGCGGCCGGGCTGTGGTCGGTCGCCCTGTTCCTGCTCTGGGGCCTGGGGTTCCTGGCGCTGTGGGCGGAGGCGGACAGGGGGCCGACCGAAGGGATCCCGTTCTCCTGGGTGTTGATCTGCCTCGGCATCGCGGCCGTACCGATCGCCCTGCTCTGCACGCCCGCCGTCCGCCGCCTGTCCGTCCCGGCCCGCGCCCTCGTCACGGGCCTCGCGGTCTGCTCGATCGCGGTCGGCCTCGCGCTCTGGGCGGCCTAGCGGTCCGGGCAGCTTGGCGGTCTGGGCAGCTTGGCGGTCCGGGGCGAGATTCTTGGGGCCGATAGGCTGACTTGATCATTCTCAGTGAAAGGCCACGACGTGAGCGAGCCGCGCCCCCACGCCCTGTTCTCCTTCGGCACGCTGCTGGACCAGCGGGTCCAGACCGCTCTCTTCGGTCGCACGGTACCGACGACCGCGGCGTCACTGGCCGGTTACACGACCAGGCCCCTGACCATCACCGACGAGTCCGTGATCGCCACCAGCGGCCAGGACGTGCACCTGACTCTGGAGCGGAAGCTCGGCGCCACGGTCGAGGGCGCCGTCCTGCGTCTGAGCGACCAGGAGCTGGCCGCTGCCGACGACTACGAGGTGGACGACTACGCCCGGCGGCGAGTACTCCTCGCCTCGGGGGAGACCGCCTGGGCCTACCTGGACGCGCGGGCGCTGCGCGCGGCGGCACGCGTCGTGATCGTCGGCGACAGCATCGCCTATGGACGCTGCGACCCTCAGGGAGGCTGGGCCGCACACTTCTCGGCTGCCCACATCGCGGCGAACGAGACCCAGCACCGGGTCTTCAACCTGGCCATCCCCGGCAGCAGTCTGACGGACGTCAGCGAGCAGATACCGCCGCTCCTGGCTCCCCGCCACCCCGACACGCTCGTCGTGGCCGCCGGGATCAACGACTCCGCCCTGCCCGTCGCCGCGTCGGACACCGACCGCGACGCGTTGCCGCACGTCACCGACCCTCTCGTCTCGCTGGCCGCGACAGCCCGGCAGCACAACGCGCGCATGGTCGTGGTCGGACCGATCTGGGTCGACGAGACGCGGCTCGGCGATTACGAGGGCCTCCGCTTCACCACGGAGCGGGCGCTCGCGCTGCGTGCCATCCTGCAGACCTGGTGCGAGGAGAACCACATCGACTTCCTCGACATGTGGGAGCCGCTCCGCGACCGACCCCACCTGCTCGTCGACGGTCTGCACCCCGACCCGGAAGGACACAAGGAGCTCTACCGGCATCTGAGCACCCTCAGTTGCTGAAAACGAAGGCGTCGAGGCGCCGTGTTCGCTACAGGAGAGGTCGCCGGCGATGGCTACGTACGTGTTGATTCCCGGTGCCGCGTCCGACCCGTGGTACTGGCACCTGCTGGAGGCCGAGCTGCGAAGGCGGGGCCATGACGTCGTGGCGGTGGACCTGCCCTGCGACGACGACTCGGCCGGGCTGGCCGAGTACGCCGACACCGTGGTCGACGCCATCGGCGATCGCACCGACCTGATCTTGGTGGCCCATTCCTTCGGCGGGTTCACCGCACCGCTGGTGTGCGGCCGCGTGCAGGCGGACGTGCTGGTGATGCTGCAGGCGCAGGTCCCGGCACCGGGCGAGAGTCCGGGCGAGTGGTGGGCCAACACCGGCTACGAGCAGGCCAGGCGCGAACAAGACGAACGCGACGGCAGCGACCCGGAAGACGACGTCGCCCTGTTCCACCACGACACCCCGCCGGCACTGGCCGCCGAGGCCCAGAAGCACACGCGCACGCAATCGGCCACGCCGCTCAAGAAGCCATGGCCACTGGCCGCGTGGCCGGATGTGCCCACGAAGTTCCTCCTGGCCAGGGACGACCGCTTCTTCCCCGCCGAGTACATGCGCCGGATCGTGCGGGAACGCCTGGGCATCACACCCGACGAGATGCCCGGTGACCACTGCCCCATGCTCGGTCACCCCAGGGAACTGGCCGACCGCCTGGAGGCATACCGCCCCGGGACGTAGATCATCCAGCCGGAGAGCCCTGCCGTCCGGCTCGGACGGCAGGGCTCTCACACGTACAACGGCGGGCTGTACTACTCGGCCGAGGCGAGCCCGATGAAACCGGCCCAGGCGTCGGGCGAGACCCGGAGGGACGGGCGGCTCACGTCCTTGGAGTCACGGACGTGCACGGCTCCCGCGCCGACAGCGACCTCGACGCAGTCGCCGCCGTCACCGCCGCTGTAGCTGCTCTTGAACCAGGCGAGGGACTCCGCGCTGTTCATAGCTCTCCCAACAATTTCTCGATGAACTCCAGTGACTCTCGCGGGCTGAGAGCCTGCGACCGGATGATCCCATAGCGGGCTGCGGCGAGAACCGTCTGCTTGGGGTCGGTCTCCAAGGCACTCGTGCTCTGGGCTTCGGCGTACACGAACCTCTTGCCGTCCTCGCGGGTGACGACCGTGAACGGCCCTTCCAAGCCCGCGTTGTCCTCACCATCGAGCGGCATGACCTGGATCTCGACGTTCCTCTGCCGGCCGATGAGGAGGAGCTGCTCCAACTGCCCGCGCAGCACCTCCCTGCCACCGACCTTCCGCCGCAGCACCGATTCGCACATGACGAAGCTGAGGAAGGGCGCGGGGCGTCGGTCGAAGATGGCCTGTCGGGCCAGCCGGGCGGTCACGCGCTGCTCGATGGTCTCGGCGTCGAGCGGCGGACGCCGGTTGCTCAGCACCGCCCGCATGTACTCCTCGGTCTGCAACAGCCCCTTGATCACCAGGGTGTCGTACGACAGCAGTTCTATGGCTTGCTTCTCCAGCTGCGCCATCCCCCGGAAGAACGCCGGGTACTGCGCCTTCTCCAGCTGGTCCTTCCACACCGAGAGCAACCCGCCCGCGTCCAGCACCTCGTCCGACTGGTCGACCGCGCGCGGCGGCGGGATTCTCCGGCCCTGCTCGAAGGAGGCGATGGTCGACGCGGAGTAGCCCAGCCGTTTGCCGAGCTCCTCCCGCTCCATCTTCGCCCGCACCCGCAGCGTCTTCAGGCTCTGTCCGAATGCAGCCACCACGCCCTTGCCGGACTTGTCCGCTGCCTGGCCGGCCTCACCCCCAGGCTCTTCCTCCGCCAACGCACCCCGCCTCTCGTACCGGCACCGGCACGACACGTACAAGCAGATCGCGTCGGTGCGTCACCACTGGTCACGCTACGCCACCGAGAGGAGCGTGGGAGGCATGAAGAGCAACAACTTCGACCCCACCGACACCACCCAACTCTCCAGCGCCTCCCCTTACTTGGGCAGCAGGATCTTCGCTCTCCAGTTCACGTCGACCGCCCGGGGCGCACGGCTCGCGCGCCGGCTCGTCGGCGTCCGACTGGACGAGTGGGGTGTCCCGTACGGGACCGGGGCGCACGAGACCACCGTCCTGGTCGCGGCCGAGCTGGCGGCGAACGCGGTGCGGCACGGGCATGTGCCGGGGCGGGACTTCCACCTGCTGCTGCGGGTCACGGACGTCGCGCGGATCGAGGTGAGCGACACCCGCGCCGAGCGCGTACCGCCGCGCCCCGGCCGCCTTCCGGAGCCGGAACTCGCGGAAGGGGGTCGGGGGTTGCTGCTCGTCGACGCGCTCGCCGACCGGTGGGGCTGGCGCCCGAGGCTCGGCGCGCCGGGGAAGACGGTGTGGGCGGAGTGCGCCCTCGCGTGAGGGGCGGGTCAGGGTGTTTCAGTACCCGGGTGTGCCTGAAGGTCGAGTGACCCGCGCAGAACCGCGCCGCTTCCCGGTCCTGGGGGAGGGGGAAGCGGCGCGGGACGGAGTGAGGCGATTCCGCCCCTGGACCGTCAGAGGACGTGCAGGAGGCGGAGCCAGTACTGGTCGGCGATCAGGGCGAACTCGACCCGGCCCTTGAGGGGGGCGCGGTAGTCACCGGTCCCCGCGTACGTGTACGAACGGCCCTTCGCGTCGAAGGCGACCAGGTCGGCCCGGCCGTCGCCGGTGCCGTCGCCGATCGCGACCACGTGCGGGTACGCGTTCCAGCCGCCGCCGACCCTGGTACGGGCGGCGAAGGTGCCGTCGCCCTTGCCGAGGTAGAGCCAGAGGACACCGTCCTTGTCGCGGGCGACGAGGTCACCGGCGCCCGCGCCGGCGAGGTTGCCGGTCGCGGTGAGCTGGTTGTAGACGCCCCAGCCGCCGCCGACCTTCTTGCGGGCGCCGAAGGGGGCGGAGGCGTTGCCCGTTCCCTTGTAGAGCCAGAGGACGCCGGCCTTGTCCGTGGCGACGAGGTCGGACCGGCCGTCGCCGGTCAGGTCGCTGCCGCCGGCGAGCTGGTCGTAGATCCCCCAGCCACTGCCGACCCTGACCCGGCCTCGGAGGGGCTCGTCGCCGTTGCCGGTGCCCTGGTAGAGCCAGAGCACACCGTTCTCGTCCCGTCCGACCACGTCGTCCACGCGGGTGCCGGCGACGTCCCCGACCGACTCGATGCGGTCGTAGATGCCCCAGCCAACCCCGACGCGGGGCACGTAGTCGAGTACGTGCCGGACACTGTCACCGGAAGCGGTCTTGTTGGTGTCCGCGCGCAGGAGAGCACCGCCGCCGTCGACGTGCAGCAGGATGTCGGGGGTTCCGTTGTCGTCGTAGTCGTGCGGCACGGGAGCGCGGTTCACCGTGAACCGCCCGGAGGCCTTCGCCTCCGGCCCGATGCCGTCGTCCGGGACGGCCTTGATCTCCCAGGTGTACGCGCCGTTGTACGCGGCCTTCAGCGGGTTGACCGGGTTCGAGCCGTCCCAGCGCCAGCTGATGGTCTGCCCGTCCCGACGGGCCTCGTTGACGGCCTCCGGGTCCGTGGACCAGATCCTCCGCTGCAGACGCTCGCCGGTCCGCTCGTGGACGAGCGTCAGCCACACGTCCGTATCCGTACGGGAGAACTGCCAGGTGAGGTCGGCGCCCTGACCGATGCGGTCGAAGGTGAACGTACTCGGGACGGTGGTGCCGAGGTACGTCACGGCCGTCGACTGCCCGGTGGTGGCGACGAGCTCGGCCCGCGGCTTCCCGTTCCCGTCGAGCGACACCCGGTAGAGGCCCTCGTTCCGGTCGAGCGTGCCGCCGCGTACGAGCAGGGAGCCGTCCGGGGCGGGCACGGCGGACGAGTAGTGGGTAAGGAGCTCGATGGTCTCACCCGTCTCCGGGTGGCGGGCGAGGAACGGGCGCCCCGGAGCGTACGGCGCGCGCTGCTCAAGGGCGACCCGGTACCCCGAGAGCACCCAGCCGCCGAGCAGCCGGAAACTCTCCGGGTCGATACCGGTGCCCTCGACGTATCGCACGTCGGTGGAGCCCAGGCGGGACACGGCGATCCGGCCCTGCCCGCGGTCGTCCAGCTCCTGCCAGGCCACGTGTGTCGTCGAGACGGCGTTCGGCCACCAGACCGATTCACTGGCCGGGCGCATGTCCACGACGGTGTCCGTGGCGAGGTCGACGACAGCCGAGTCCAATCCCGCGTCGGAAGTGGCGCAGTTGAAAACAGCGAGTCCGGGAGCGTAGGCGTCCGCGAACCAGCAGTCTCCTCCCGGGAGTCCGGGCACCGCGCGATCGGTCACACGTCCGTCGGCGACCGTGACGAGACGGACCGTCGACACCCCGTCGGCCGGCCTGTCGTGGGCGATCAGCGTCGAGCCGGCCATGCCGCCGAAGAAGTAGTGCTCCCCGAGCGCCCGAAGGTCGACCTGCACCGGCTCCGCCGAGGGCGAGGCCATGTCGCGCACCGTGACGACCTGGCTCTCCCACGGCTGCGAGCCGTCCCCGGTCGCCACGACGTCGGAGCCGCCCCCCCACGGCCCAGCCCGACAGCACCGTCGACGTGCCGTCCGCGTACCGGGTCCAGCGGTACTCGGGAGTCGTACCGTTGGTCCGGGACAGGAACCCCGTCGCGCCGGCGCTCACGACCTCGGCGTTCAGCGGGAAACGGACCGGGGTGGTCTGCGGCGACTCGTCGGCGGCGGTCGTCGGGACCGGGACCGGTGCGGCCGTGGCCGGGGTCGTGGCGATCGTGCCGCCGGTCACCGCGAGGACGGCGGTGACGGCCGCCGCCGTGAGACGGCGGCGGCTGGAGATGCGTATGTGCTTCAAGTTGTTCCCTCCCCTGGGGGGACGACAGTAGTCGTCCCCCTACCGCCACCGGCAATCAGGTTTCGGGATGGGCCAGGCGGCCGAGCAGGGTGATCGCGTCCTCGACCGGTACCGGCTGGAAGAACTCCGCGTCGACCTGCTCGACGGCGGCGATCGCGCGGGGCGCCAGCGCGGCGCCGGCGTCGGTGACGCGCAGGCGCTTGGCGCGGGTGTCGGCCGGGTCGACCTCGCGGGCGACGAGGCCCTTGTTCTCCAGGGTGCGCAGGACCTGGGAGGTCATCTTGACGTCGGTGCCGGCCTGGCGGGCGAGGGCCAGCTGGTTGGGGTGTTCGCCCTGGGTGTTGAGCCACCAGGCGCAGGCGAGCAGGACGAACTGCACGTGCGTGAGGCCGAGGGGGGCCAGGGCGGCGGCGATGTCCCGCTGCCAGCGCAGCGTGGCGTGCCAGAGCAGGAATCCGGGGCTCTTGCCGGGGTCGAGCGCCATCAGCGCCGGGCCAGTTCGACGAGGGAGGCCATGGTGTCGGGCCAGTCGGCGGTGATGCCGGGGCCGATCTGCGGGCCGGCCTCGTCCGCGCCGGTGCCGGTGATCTCCATGCGGTACACGACCCGCACCCGGTCCCGGTCGAGCCGGTCGATCCGGTGGACGGTGCGCAGCAGCAGATCGCCGAAGCGGGCCTCGTCGACGAACAGTTCGTCCTCGACGGCCTCGGCGACGACCAGCTCGACCGGGTCGTCGCCGGGCGGCGTCATCGTGATCCGCGCGCCCTCCTCGAACGGGCCGCTGATCTCGATCTTCTCGATCTCGGCGTTCCAGGCGCCCCAGTTCTCGACGTCGGCCCAGAGGCGCC
Source organism: Streptomyces vietnamensis (assembly GCF_000830005.1). Classification (NCBI taxonomy): domain Bacteria; kingdom Bacillati; phylum Actinomycetota; class Actinomycetes; order Kitasatosporales; family Streptomycetaceae; genus Streptomyces; species Streptomyces vietnamensis. The sequence goes on from NZ_CP010407.1 coordinate 3,487,613, forward strand.
AGATCGCCTCCGGGGTGGCGGTGGTCTCGATGCCGTGCTCGTACTCCCACATGGCGGGCCTCCTTCGACCGGATGATGTGTCCATAGACTATCTCCGCGCAGACTAAATGTCGAGTGCCCGGCGCCCCCGTACCGCCACCAACAACGGCACCACGGCAAGGAGTTCGCCCACCGCGCCCGTCCACAGGGCCGCCCGCACGCTCACGTACTGGCCCACGAGCCCGCCCGCCAGGGCGCCGAGCGGCATGGAGCCCCAGGCCAGGAAGCGGAAGGTCGCATTCACGCGGCCGAGGAGCGGGGCGGGGGTGAGGCGCTGGCGGAGGGACACCGTGCCGACCTTGAAGGTCATGAAGGCGGTCCAGCCCAGGCCCTGGAGCAGGCACGCCACCGCGTACCGCCCGTCCGCGTGGAAGAACGGCACCGCGAGCAGCCACAGCGTCCCGCTGACCACGACGGAGGCGACCATCGCGCGGCCTTCGCCGAGACGGGCCGCGACACGGGTCACGAGGAGGCTGCCGAGGAAGCCGCCGAGCGCCTCCGCCGTGAACACGAGCCCGCACAGGAACGGCGACATGCCCAGGTCCCCCGCCAGCAGCACCAGGAGCATCGAGGCACCGACCGTGCCGCACAGGTTGGAGATCGCGGCGGCGATCGTCAGCGCCCGCAACAGCCGGTCGCGGAACACGAACCGCAGCCCCTCCGCGATCTCGTCCCGCAGCCGGGCCCCGGGGGCCCGCTCCGGCCGGGGGTCGGGGCGGCGGATCCGGGAGAGGAACAGCGCGGAGGCGAGGAAGCTGACGGCGTCCACCACCAGCGCCACCGGGGCCGTCACCGCCGCCACGAGCGCGCCGCCCGCGCCGGGACCGCCGGCCGCCGTGACCGTACGGGACGCCTCCAGGGCCACGTTCGCCTCCACCAGCCGCTCGCCGTCGACGAGTTGGGGCAGATGGCTCTGGTACGCGATGTCGAAGAAGGCCGTGCAGACGGACAACCCGAAGGCCACCCCGTACAGCTGAGGCAGGGTCAGCACACCGAGCCACGCGGCGAGCGGGAGGCTCGCGAGCAGCGCGGCCCGGGCGAGATCGCCCACGATCATCACGCGGCGGCGGCGCATCCGGTCCACCCACGCCCCGGCGGGCAGCCCGAGGAGGAGGAAGCCCAGGTACTCGCACGTCACCAGTAGTCCCGCCTGGAACGGGGACGCGTGCAGCGGGCCGATCGCCACGAGGGGCAGCGCGAGGACGGTGATCGCCGTACCGGCCTGGCTCACGGTGTCGGCGATCCACAGCCGGCGGAAGTCCGGGAGCCGGAAGAGCCGGGGGCGTTCAAGGGTCGTGGTGGTCATGTCGGCGAACACCATCACCCCCGGCCGGGGCCGACCATTGTTTTAGTCTGGGCGAAAAGCTCGTGGGTGGGGGTGCCGGTGGGAGAGATACGGTTCGGGGTCGACGACCTGGCGCAGCTCCGGTTCGCCGTGTCACCCCTGTGGGAGTCCGTCGCGGCGCTGCGGGCCTCCGCCGACCCGGGGGGCCACGCCCTCCATCTCCCCTGGATCAAAACGGCGTTGACCGTCGGCCGGGAGCGCACCGACCTGCTCCCGCACCTGCCCGAGCTCGAAGCCCTCGCGCCCCCGCCGCGCTGCCCGCTCGCCGAGATCGAGGAGGAGCTCGCGACGGGGCTGCCCGGACACCGGGAGGCCCTGCTCGACTGGTGGGCTGCCGGGGTGCGGCCGTACTGGCCCCGGATCAGGGCCGTACTGGAGGCCGACCTCGCGTACCGCACCCGGCAGCTCTCCGAGGACGGCATCCAGGAGGTCTTCGCCCACCTCCACCCGAGCCTGCGGTGGGCGGAGGACCGGCTCACCGGGCCCGGCCTCCCGGCCCGGGGCCTCGCCCTGGGCGGCGGCGGGATCACCCTCGCCCCGAGCGCCTTCACGGCCCGCTGCGTCCTGCTCCCGGGGCGGAAGGGCGTACCGCCGTGCCTCGTCTATCCCGTACGGGCCGTCGGCACCCTGTGGGAGCGGCGCGCCGAACCGGGCGACGGGCTCGCGCGGCTCCTCGGACGCAGTCGGGCGGGACTCCTGGGCCGTACGAGCACCCCTACCACCACCACGGGCCTCGCCCACCAGACCGGGCTCAGCGTCGGCGCGGTCTCCCAGCACCTCGCGGTGCTGCGGGACGCCGGCCTGGTGACCTCGCACCGGTACCGGCGCGAGGTCTACTACCGGGCGAGCGAACTCGGCCGGGCGCTGCTCGGACCTGCACGCCCGTCCTAGGCTCGGACCTTCACGCCCGCCCCAGGGCCTGATCCGCCGGGCACGCCCTAGGCTCCCGCCACCAGCATTCCGCCCATCGCCAGCATGGTCGCCGCGACCAGCCCGTCCAGTACGCGCCAGGCCTTCGGCCGGGACAGGACGCCGCTCAGCAGCCGGGCGCCGAAGCCCAGGGTGAAGAACCAGCCCAGACTGGCCAGGGCCGCGCCCACGCCGAAGGCCCAGCGCAGGTCGCCGCGGTCGGAGGCGAGCGAGCCGAGGAGCAGCACGGTGTCCAGGTACACGTGCGGGTTCAGCCACGTCATGGCCAGGCAGGTCAGGACCGCCCGGCGGGCCGAGCCGGCCTCCGGGCCGCCCGCGGTCAGGGCGGCGGACGGATCGGGGCGCAGCACGCGCCGGGCCGCGAGGAAGCCGTAGCCGAGCAGGAACGCCCCGCCCACCAGCCCCACCGCGGTCAGCGCCGCCGGCCACGCCGTGACCACCGCACCCACCCCCGCCACGCCGAGCGCGATCAGCACCGCGTCCGACACGGCACAGATCGCCACCACCGCGAGGACGGCGTGACGGCGGGCGCCCTGGCGCAGGACGAACGCGTTCTGGGCACCGATGGCCACGATGAGGGAGAGGCCGGTTCCGAATCCGGCGAGTACGGCGGCGAGGATGCTGCTGGTCATGGCTTCGACCGTAGGGACGACGCCCTGATGAGTACAGCTAAAGATTCTTACGTACCCTTAGCCCTGCTTATGCTCTCCTGGTGGACGAACTTCCCCTGGACCAGGTCCGGACGCTGCTCGCGGTGGTCGACGAGGGCACCTTCGACGCCGCGGCCGCCGCCCTGCACGTGACCCCCTCCGCCGTCAGCCAGCGCGTCAAGGCCCTGGAGCAGCGCACCGGCCGGGTCCTGCTGATGCGCACCAAACCGGTGCGCCCCACCGAGTCCGGCGAGGTGGTGGTCCGGTTCGCCCGGCAGCTGGCGCGGCTCGAACGGGACGCCCGCGCCGAACTGGGCCTGGCGGCCGAGCAGGGCCCGGTCCGGATCCCGATCGCCGTCAACGCCGACTCCCTGGCCACCTGGTTCCTGCCCGCGCTCACCCGGGTTCCGCAGGACCCGCCGATCTGCTTCGAGCTCCACCGGGAGGACGAGTCCCACACCACCGCCCTGCTGCGCGAGGGCCAGGTGATGGCGGCCGTCACCTCCTCGCCCGACCCGGTGGCCGGCTGCACGGTACGGCGGCTCGGCCTGGCCCGCTACCGGGCCGCGGCCTCACCCGAGTTCGCCGCCGTCCACTTCACCGGGTCCCTGGCGGAGGACCTGCGCGAGGCCCCGACCGTGGTCTTCGACCGGCGCGACGCCCTCCAGGACGCCTTCGTACGGTCCCTCACCGGGGGCCGTTCGGGCGCGGGGCGCATCCGCCACCTCGTACCCACCTCCGACGGGTTCCGGGACGCGGTGGCCTTCGGCCTCGGCTGGGGCATGGTGCCCGAACCGCAGGCGGAGCCGCTCCTGCGCTCCGGCCGGCTGGTGGAGCTGGCGCCGGCGCGGCCCATGGACGTCCCGCTGTACTGGCAGCAGTGGAAGCTGGACTCGCCCGCCCTGTCCACCGTCGCCGAGGTGGTGGCGACGGCCGCCGCCGAAGCACTGCTCACCGACCGGGGAAGCGGCGCGCCCGAGAACGCCTGACGCCGCCCCCGCACCGTCGGCGGGACGGGCCTCCTACGCGGCCCCGCGCGGGATCGTCAGGCAGAAGGGGTGCCCCGCCGGGTCCAGGACCACCCGCCACAGGTCCGGCCGGGGCTGGACGTCCGGGACGGTCGCACCCCACTCCACGAGGCGGGCCGTGGCCTCGTCCAGGTCGTCGACGTCGAAGTCGAGGTGCAGCTGCTGCGGGACCTCCTGGCCCGGCCAGGACGGGGGACGGTAGCCGTCGACGCGCTGGAAGCCGAGGAACAGGCCGCCGTCCGCGCCGCGCAGTCCCGCGAACTCGTCGTCGGACCGGTCGGCGAGCGGGATCCCCGTGGCCCGGTGGTAGAACGCGGCCAGGGCCATGGGGTCGGCGCAGTCGAGCGTGACCGCCGTCAGTTTCATGAGCATGGGGCGGGAGCCTACTCGGCGGCCTCGGGATCTTCCCCGTCTCCCAAGTCGCCTTCCTTTTCCCGCGGTTCGGGGGTCGGTTCCGATGCCGGTTCCGATGCCGGTTCGGGTGTCGTTTCCGATGCCGGTTCCGGTGTCGTCGGGCGGCCCGTCAGTGCCGCGAGCGAGTTGCGGATGTGCTCCATGTGGGAGTGGATCTCGTCGCGCGCCTCCTCGTGCTCCCGCAGCACCCGTTCCGTCTCGCGCTCGACCCGCTCCGCCTTCATCCTGGCCTCGGCGAGCAGCTCCTCCGCGCGGGCCTCGGCGTCCTCCTGGCCGTGCCGGGCCTGCTCCTCCGTCTCGGCCAGGGCCCGCTGCGCCTCCGCGAGCCCCGCCTCCGCCGCCGCGATCAGCTCCTCGTGGCGGGCGTCCAGGGCCGTCGCCTCCGCCTCGGCCGTGCGCTCCGCCTCCGCCCGTACGGCCTTCTGCTCGGCCCGCTGCTCCGCCAGGAGCTCGGCCGCGCGCCGCTCGGTCTCCTCGAAGGCCTCCCGCGCGGCCTCCCTGGCGCCCTCGGCGTCCCGGCGGGCGATCGTCCCCATCTCCTCGGCCCGCGCGCGGGCCTCCTCCAGGGTCGCCCGGGCCGCCGCCTCCGCCGCCGCCCTGACCCCCTCCGCGTACGCCTCCGCCGCCTCCGACGCCTCCCGGGCCGCCGCGTCCGCCGCCTCCGCGAGGGCCTGCGCCTCCGCCTCGGCAGCCCGTACGAGCTTCTCGTCCTCCCGCTCGGCCAGCTCCAGGATCTTCTGCGCACCCTCGCCGAGGGACTCGTACCGATGCGGGACGAGCTGCTTGACGGCCAGGCGGAGCCCGGCGGCCTCCGTCTCCATCTCCTTCGCGAGGACGGTGAGCCGCGCCGCCCGCTCCCAGGCGGCGTCGCGCTCGTCGGAGAGCGCGGCGAGGTGGCGGTCGACCTGCTCGGGGCGGTACCCGCGCCCCCGTCCGACGGCGAAACTCATCCCTGACGCCCCTTCCCGTTGGCCTCGAACAACCAGGATGCGTCATCAGAACGGACAAAAGGCGCCCAACGTGCACACACGTCGAGCGCCTTTCATCACATTCGGTCCACCCCTGCCTACAGCAGGCCTAGAGCAGACCTAGAGCAGACCTAGAGCAAGCCGTCCCACATCTGTTCGAGCAGCACCGACCACCAGTTCTCCGGCGACGACAGCGCCGCCGGATCCAGCATCGCCAACTGCGCCTGGAAATCGACCGTCCAGCGGCCCGCCTGCTCCGGGTTGAGCCCGAACCGCAGCCGCCACATCCGCCCGAGCAGCGCCATCGACCGCGTGAACTCCGGCAGCCCCGTGTTCACGAACTGCGGCGGCACCGACTGCCCGCCCGGACCGGCCTCCACCGGCACCGCCACGATGTGCGCGGTCCCGTACTGGACGCAGATCGCCCGCCCGAAGTCCGAACCGAGCACCAGGTACGAGCTCGCGTCCGGCGCGGCCTGGACCTGCCGCTGCGCCGCCAGCTCCGCCAGCGTCGGCACCACCGGCATCGCCGGCTGCGCCCAGAAGAACGGACCGAAATCCGCCGGAAGCCCCGCCCACACCAGCGTGCGCGCCACGATCTCCGGCACGCCCTGCCGGGACACCGCCCGCTGGTCGAACCGGAGGATCCCCGGACCGAACGCACCCGCCAGCTCCTGCGCGATCCCCTCCGGGGGGATCGGCGGCGCCGGCTGCACCTGCGGCAGCGGCGCCCGCACCGGAGCCGGACGCGCCGGACCGTCCGCGACCTGGTGCAACTCGCCCTGATGGGTCAGGAGTTGCTGCATGCCCTGCTGCCGGCCCGCGTGATCACGGCCGTACGGGGCGATGCTCGTGATCCGCGCCTGCGGCCACGTCTCCCGGATCATCCGCGCGCAGTAACCACCCGGCAGCTCACAGGACGCCAGCTCCGTGTGGAGTTCGAGCACCTGCTGCGGCGGCACGTTCATCGCCCGCAGCTCGTGCAGGATCTGCCACTCCGGATGCGGGGTGCCCGGCGCCGAACGCCGGATGATCTGCGCCTCCGAACCGTCCGGTGCCCGGTAGCGCAGCACCGCCTGGTAGCCGGGGCCGACCGTCGGCTGGCCCGTCGGCTGCGGATAGCCGTACGCCGGGGGTACGGGACCACCCGGAGGCACGGGACCGGGCGGCACGGGACCCGGGGGTACCGGACCGGGCGCGGGCGGCGGCGTGTGCCCGCCGTGCACCGGCGGCGCCGGAGCGGGCGGGGGCGGCGGACCGGCCGGACCACCCGGACCGGGGTGCGCCAGCATCGTCGCGGCATGCGCGATGCCGCCCGCGGGCGTGCCGCCACCCGGCACACCCGGCGGCGGCGGGGGCGGCGGAGGCGCGCCCGGACCGCCCTGGTTCGGATGGGCCAGCATCGTCGCCGCGTGGTGCACCGGCTGCGGCGGCGTCACCGGCCCCGGCGGGGCCGGCGGACCGGGCGGACCCGGCTGCGCGGGCGCGGGCGGCTGGGGCCCGTCCGGCCCGAGCTGCGACACCAGCTGCGTGGGGATGTACGCGTTGGAGCCCGACGAACCACCCGGCACCCCCGGAACCCCCGGCGGCGGAGGCGGCGTCGGACCACGCCCGGCCTTCGGCGGCAGCGCGGCCTTGCTCGTCGCGGCGTCCGCGATGTCCCCGGCCCCCGACACCGAGGGCGCGGGCGGCGGAGGCAGCGGCGCACCCGGACCGGCCTGAGCCGGGGCCGGGGCCGGAGCCGGAGCCGGCGAAGGCTGGGGCGCGGGCACGGGCGCGACCGGCGGCGTCGGCGGGGCCGGGGGCACCGCACCCGGAGCCGGCGCGGCCGGGTCGAGCCGGGGCGCGATCGCGGTCGGGGGCAGCGCACTGCCCCCCTTCATCAGGGCGGTCGGCGCGTCCGCGCCCACCACCGGCGGCGGGGCGTCCTCGTCGTCCGTACCCGACAGCGGCGGCGCGAAGACGGTCGCGGGCAACGGCACCGCCCCGTCCACACCCCCGGAACTCGCGTTCGCGTCCACCCACGGGCTGGACGACGCGGGAGCGGGAGCAGGCGGAGCCGGCGGGGCCACCGGCGCGGGCGTCGCCGCCGCAGGACTCTCCGCCGGAACGCCGTCCATCGCCGTCGGCTCGTACGCGTCGCCCTCCGGAGCCGCAGCCGCGACGGGCTCGGCAGCCGGAACCGGAGCCGCAGCGGCCTCCGAAGAAGAAGCAGAAGAAGCAGAAGAGGCAGACGAAGCCACCGAAGCCGAAGGCGTCACCGCATCCACCGCGTCCGACGCGTCGTCCACCGACGCCGACGCACTCGCGCTCTCCTGCGAGGCGTGCGACTCCTCCCTCGGCAGCCCGATCTTGTCCGCCGCGTCCTGCAGCCACTCCGGCGGACTCAACAGGAACGACGTCTGGTTCAGATCGATCCGCGCCGCCGGCACCGCCGCCTGCGCCGGAACCTCGTCCGTCGCCCCGTACTCCTCCTCGTACCGCCGGATCACCTCACCCACCGGCAGCCCCGGCCACAGCGTCGCCTCGCCACTGCGCGCGATCACCAGCCGCTGACGCCCGCCGTCCGACGTCGGACCGCCCTCGCGGTCCTCCGCCCACACCACGAACCCCAGCTCGAACTCCCGCACCCGCACCTCACGGTGCTGATACGCCGGCAGATCGCCGTTGATCCATTCCTCGGCGCGCTCCTGCGCCTGCGCGAACGTCACCACAGCCAGCTCACTCCCCCACCGGGACCACGGGCACGGCACGCGCGAAGCCGCCGTCCACCATCAGGTTCGCCACCGTCTCCAGCTCCGGCGGATTGCCCGCCAGACGCCCGAGGAACGCGTCGAAGTCCGCACCACAGGGCAGCAGCAGCCGCTCCACCCGCTCGTTCACCGTCCAACCGGCCGCCACCTCGCCGGAGTCCCGCGCGTCGTCGTACGCGCAGAACCACACCGAACCGACCGCCGCACCCCGCACCTTCAGCGCGATCAGACCGCCCTGGACGAAGGCGACACCCAGATAGTCCTTCGTCAGATGGTCACGCAGACACTTGTTGACATAGACGAGGTCATTGACCCCCGCCTCCTCCCGCACCGTGAAGAACGGCTGGTCGACCAGCAGCCCCAGCTCCGCGTCGAGCGCCGCCCCCACCGGAGCGCACCCGCCCGCCGCCTTCAGGAAGGAGCGGTACGCCCCCGGCAGCCGGTAGCCGAGATCCTCCTCGACCCCCTGCAACTGCTGCTCCGACACCGACACCCGGCCCTTCGGCAGCCCGAAGTGCACCGGCCGGGTCTCCTGCAGCGGACGCGTACCCCGCTTCGACTGGTCGACCGCAGCCGTCGCCACCCCACCGTGGTGCCGAAGGAGCGCCTTCACCTCGACCGGGACCAGCTCCATCCGCCGCGACCGCGCCACGTGGTGCCAGGTCCAGCCGTGCGGCGTCGCCACCGCCGGGATCGAGTCCCACAGCTCATGACCCGTCGCCGCCATCGCCGCGTTCGCCGACACGTAGTCCGTCAGACGCAGCTCGTCGACACCGAAACCCTCCGGCGGATCGGCGATCTCCGCCGCCGCCCGCGCGTACGGCGAGAAATCCGGGTAGCCGTGCTCGTCCACCCGTACCCCCCTGGGGTGACGGGAAGCACGCACCGGATCCGGGAAATGCACGACCTGCCCGGCGTAGGCCGCGTTCGGTGGCGCGGTGTCCTGCCCGAGCCGACCTGTCGTCATGGCGGTTGCCCCCTGCACTGGCGTCGCTGACTGCTACTACCGACTGATCCCGCACAGCCTATGCGCTGCCACAAGACCCCGAACGGCCCCCGCCCGGCGGTGACCGAATGTCACGACGCCATGACAGGCCCACCATGATTCCGACACACCGAAGACGCGTTTCGCCGCCCCAGCTTCCCCATATGGCTCCCTATTTGGCAGGCTGTCCACGCAACTCGGGGGATTGCAGGAGGGGAAGACCAGCACCATGCACGCAGCAACAACGCCCACACAGGGTGACCCACGCCTCAACTGGAGCAGCGACGCCGAGGCGAGCCGCGCACCCTTACTGCGACACCGCCGCGACGGAATCCTCCCCACCGTCGGAGCCGCCCTCTCCGTCCGCGGCGAAACCCTCACGTGCACCGCGGGCCGCGGCGACCGGCCCCCCGTCCTGCACGCCCTCGTCCAGGACTTCCTCGACACCCTCACCAGCAGCCAGCGGGAACGCTTCACCGGCCGCTGCCCCGAAGCGATCCTGCTCTCCCGGCACCTCACCGCCACCGAGAACAACCGCTCCAAGCGCGCCCAGCGCAAACCGCTCACCCACAGCGAGGCCCGCCGCTCCCTCAAGCACGCCAAACTCACCGCACGGCGCATCCGCGAGGACGGCGACCCGCTCCACGGCAGTTACGCGGCACCCTGCCGCTCCTGTACGGCGATGCTCGCCCACTTCGGTGTCCGCGCCGTCGACCCCACCACGCCTGTCGAGAACGGCTGACCGCACACCCATGCCCGACCACCTCAGCACCACCCGCTTCCCGGTCAACGTCGACGCCGCCCTCCGCGAGGCCGGCTGGCAGCCCGGCCGCTGGGACATCAAGCTCGCCGAAGAATGGGCCGACACCCTGCGCGCCCACATCTCCCCCGCGGGCCACCGGCACAGCGTCTTCCCCGCCGCCGTCGAAGCCTGGGCCGAATTCGGCGGCCTGCGCATCACCGCACCCGGCCACGGCCGGCAGATAGCACCCGCCGCCGTCCGCTTCGACCCCCTCGCCGGACTCCACCTCTCCCGCACGCTGGCCGACCTGGGCCGCGCCCTCGACACGGAGCTCGCCCCGCTCGGCGAGGAGGGCGAACACCAGGCCGTCCTCGCCATGGACATCGAAGGCCGCGTCTACAGCCTCGACCACGCGGGCGACTGGTACCTCGGCCGGGACATCGACGCGGCCCTGTCCACCCTGATCACAGGAGCCCAGCCGACCCGCCTTACGGCGGGCTAGGCGGACCCCGTCGGCAACACCGCCGACACCTTGAACCCACCCGCATCGGTGGACCCGGACACGAACACACCCCCGAGACGCACGACCCGCTCCCGCATCCCGACCAGACCGTTCCCACCGCTCGGCAGCCCCGCATCGGCCACCGCGGCATCGGAGGGCCCGTTCTCCACCTGCATCGCGACCTCGGCATCCCGATGCGCCAGCCGCACCACGACCTTCGCCCCCGCCGCATGCTTGTGGACGTTCGTCAACGCCTCCTGCACCACCCGGTACGCCGTCCGCTCCACCTCCGGGGCATACGGACGCGCCGCACCGACCACCACCAGCTCCACGGCCGCCCCCGCCAGCCGCGACTGCTCACACAGGGCCTCCAGGGCATCCAGACAGGGCCCGTCCTCGGCGGCGGCCTCGGCAGCGGCAGCAGCGGCCCGCCCCACGGCGGCCAGGGGAACGGCGGCAGGAGCGGCAGGAACGGCCTCCTCCCGGAGCACCCCCAACATCTCCCGCAACTCGGTCAAGGCCTGCCGCCCCATGTCCCCGACCAAGGCCGCGTTCCGCACGGCCTTCTGCGGATCCTTCAAGGCGACCGCCTGCAACGCCGCCGCATGCACCACCATCAACGACACCCGGTGCGCCACGACGTCATGCATCTCCCGCGCGATCCGCGTCCGCTCCTCCTGCCGCGCCCACTGCGCCCGCTGCTCGGCCCGATCCGCGAGCAGCGAAAGCTCCTGCTCCAGCGAGTCCGCCCGCTCCCGCAGACTCTCCATGAGCCGGCGCCGGGCCCCTATGTAGAGCCCGAAGAGAACCGGCGGCGCGTTGAGCCCGAGCGTCATGAAGAGCGCGACGCTCGGCACGTACCAGCCACTGGGATCGATGTCCGGCGGCCCGACATCGGCCTGGGCCACGTCCTGCCGCATCCGCACGACGGTCACGACGAACACGGCGAGCGTCGACATCCCGGCGAGAGCGGCCGTGATCCGCCGGGGCACGTCGGAGGCGGCGAGCGAGTACAGCCCGACGATCCCCATGAAGAAGCCCATCTCGGCGGGCGCGACGGCGATCGACACGAGCACGACGACGATCGGCCACCGCCGCCGCACGAGCAGCACGGCCCCGACGACCAGCCCGAACAGCACCCCCACGGGCACGGGCAGCGAAGCCTTGTCGGCGAACCCGACACCCTCGACGGCACACTCCAGCGCGGACACGGCCGCGAGCCCGACATCGAGGACGGCACTCCGCCGTCTCCCCCACCACCACCAACTCCCGACGCCCTCGGCGTCCCGATCTGCCCCCGTTGTGGTCATACCCACCACCCTACGGGCGAGGCCGCCCCGGCCACGGCTGCCTCGTGATCCAAATCCTCGGGAGCGCCGATCCGTACCGTCGCATCGAGGGGGTCCGGTGCGGCATAGTAGGGGCCGTCCCGATTACCCCAACAGGGAATCGGGCATTGCTGGCGAACCATCCCGGATCGTCTAAGGGCAGGACAAATGGTTTTGGTCCATTGAATGAGGGTTCGAATCCTTCTCCGGGAGCCCACCAGTGCGGGTCCTGACCGTCCAGGTCAGGACCCGCACTCATGTCCGCCTCCTTGCCCCCCGGTATCCTGCGTGGGTCCACCACCCAAAGCCGAAGGGCATTCCCGTGAGCGCCAACCGCCCGGCAGCCGTCGTCGTCCTCGCAGCGGGTGAGGGCACCCGCATGAAGTCGAAGACCCCCAAGGTCCTGCACGAGATCGCCGGGCGTTCGCTCGTCGGGCACGTCGTGTCCGCCGCCCGGGAGCTGGAGCCCGAGCACCTCGTCGTCGTCGTCGGGCACGCCCGGGAGCTCGTGAAGGAGCACCTCGACGCGTACTACGCCGGGACCCGGACCGCCGTCCAGGAGCAGCAGAACGGCACCGGGCATGCGGTGCGGATGGCGCTGGAGGAGCTCGTCGAGGTGCCCGAGGGGACCATCGTGGTCGTCTGCGGTGACACTCCGCTGCTGTCCGGGGAGACGCTCAAGGCCCTCGCCGACACCCACGCCGCCGACCGCAACGCCGTGACCGTGCTGACCGCCGAGGTTCCGGACTCCACCGGGTACGGGCGGATCGTGCGGGACGCCGACGGTGCCGTCACCGAGATCGTCGAGCACAAGGACGCCTCCGCCGCCCAGCTCGCGATCCGGGAGATCAACTCCGGTGTGTTCGCGTTCGACGGGAAGCTGCTCGCCGAGGCCCTGGGTCAGGTGCGGACGGACAACAGCCAGGGCGAGGAGTACCTCACCGACGTGCTGTCGATCCTCCGTGAGGCCGGTCACCGGGTGGGGGCGTCGCTCGCCGGTGACCACCGCGAGATCCTGGGGATCAACAACCGGGTGCAGCTCTCCGAGGCCCGTGCCCTGCTGAACCAGCGGCTGCTCGAGCGGGCCATGATGGCCGGTGTGACCGTCGTGGACCCCGCGTCCGTCTTCGTGGACGTGACCGTGACCTTCGAGGCCGACGCGGTGATCCTGCCGGGTACGCAGCTGCACGGGGCCACGCACATCGCCGAGGACGCGGTGGTCGGCCCGAACACGCGCCTGACGGACGTCACCGTGGGCAAGGGCGCGCGGGTGGACAACACCGTGGCCTTCTCCGCCGTGATCGGTGAGAGCGCGTCCGTGGGGCCGTTCGCGTACCTCCGTCCGGGGACGAACCTCGGGAAGAAGTCGAAGGCCGGTACGTACGTCGAGATGAAGAACGCGACGATCGGCGAGGGCACGAAGGTCCCCCACCTGTCGTACGTGGGCGACGCGACGATCGGCGAGTACACGAACATCGGCGCCGCGAGCGTGTTCGTGAACTACGACGGCGAGGCGAAGCACCACACCACGATCGGCTCTCACTGCCGTACGGGTTCGGACAACATGTTTGTGGCTCCCATCACCATCGGGGACGGGGCCTACACCGCCGCGGGGTCCGTGATCACGAAGGACGTGCCGGCCGGTTCGCTCGCCGTGGCCCGGGGCCAGCAGCGGAATATCGAGGGTTGGGTGGCCCGGAAGCGGCCCGGCAGTGCTGCCGCGCAGGCCGCTCAGGTCGCCTCTGAGGAGTCCGCCGGCGAAAGCTGACCGGAAACGGGTACGTCGAACTCGGCGTACCGTGATACGTGCACACAAATTCGGCTGGCACGCACATGCGCTCGGAAGGCGCGGGATCGCGGCCAGAGAACACGTCTGAGGAGACAGTGCTGTGACCGGGATCAAGACGACCGGCGAGAAGAAGCTGATGCTCTTCTCCGGCCGCGCCCACCCCGAGCTGGCCGAGGAGGTCGCGCACCAGCTGGGCGTCGGTCTCGTTCCGACCAAGGCGTTCGACTTCGCCAACGGTGAGATCTACGTCCGCTTCCAGGAGTCGGCGCGCGGCGCGGACTGCTTCCTGATCCAGAGCCACACGGCTCCGATCAACAAGTGGATCATGGAGCAGCTGATCATGATCGATGCTCTGAAGCGGGCTTCCGCCCGGAGCATCACCGTGATCATTCCGTCGTACGGCTACGCCCGTCAGGACAAGAAGCACCGTGGTCGCGAGCCGATCTCGGCGCGTCTGGTGGCGGACCTGCTGAAGACGGCGGGTGCGGACCGCATCCTGACCGTGGACCTGCACACGGACCAGATCCAGGGCTTCTTCGACGGTCCGGTGGACCACCTGTCGGCCCTTCCGGTCCTGGCGGACTACGTGGGTGCGAAGGTCGACCGCGAGAAGCTGACGATCGTGTCTCCGGACGCGGGTCGCGTGCGGGTCGCCGACCGTTGGTGCGACCGTCTGGACGCGCCGCTCGCGATCGTGCACAAGCGCCGTGACAAGGACGTCGCGAACCAGGTGACGGTGCACGAGGTCGTCGGTGACGTGAAGGGCCGTGTGTGTGTCCTGGTGGACGACATGGTCGACACGGGTGGCACGATCTGCGCCGCCGCCGACGCGCTGTTCGCGCACGGTGCCGAGGACGTCATCGTGACGGCCACGCACGGCATCCTGTCGGGTCCGGCCGCGGACCGGCTGAAGAACTCCAAGGTGAGCGAGTTCGTGTTCACGGACACGCTGCCGGTGCCGGGCGCCCTTGAGCTCGACAAGATCACGGTGCTTTCGATCGCGCCGACGATCGCGCGCGCGGTGCGCGAGGTGTTCGAGGACGGTTCGGTGACGAGCCTCTTCGAGGAGCACTGAGCCGTAGGCTTGCACGCATGACCGAGAGAAGGGCCGCCTCCCGTGGGAGGCGGCCCTTCCGGTTTCTGCGGACCGTCTACCGGGCGATGGTGAAGACCGGCGACGTGAAGGTCTCGGTGTCGGCCGGGCCGGTGCCGAGCGCCTTCAGTACGGTCAGCCGCAGGACGTACTGCCCGTTGGGCACGGTGACCGGCGTGTTGCCCCTCCTCGTCTCACCGTTGAAGGGGAAGTAGTAGAAGTCGTCCTGCGCGGCGTCGCGCGCGAGGTACTGCAGGTCGACCGCCCTGCCCCAGTTGCGGCCGTTGTCGGCCTGGAAGACGTCGACGCGCAGTCGGCGCGCCGGGTGGTCGAGGTGGGCGAGCACGTACGGGATGTTCTGCGCGCCGGCCATCGAGAAGGTCGCGGAGGCCGGCGGCACCTTCTGGAAGTCCGTCCCGGTCAGTCGGGCGAGCCAGGGGAAGCCGTTGGCGGTCGGGGTCAGGACCGGGATCGACTGGTAGTCGCCCTTGAAGCCGGTGTAGGGGACGCGGAAGACCTGGCCGGGGTCCTGGGTGTCGGTGAAGGTCAGGTAGCCGCCGTAGAGTCCGCGGTCCGCGAGCGAGGCGGGCGCCGTGATCGTGGCGGTGACGGTGGCGCTGCCGCCGGGCGGCACGGTCACCTGGGTGACGGGGTTCCCGCCCGAGGTGAAGGCGACGCCGGCCGCCGCGTCGTGCTGGGTGACCTGGTAGGTGTTCGGTCCGGTGGCCCGTGCGGGCGCGTGGGTGAGCTGGTACGTCCGCGCCACGTTGGTCTGGTTGCGGACCGTGAGGGTCCGGGCGGCGGGTCCTGCCTGGCTCTCGCCGAGCGAGAGCTTGCTCGGTTCGATCCGCGCCTTCGCGAGGACCGCGCCGGGGATGTCGAGCATGCCGCCGCCCTGGCGGTGCACGTTGTCCAGGGCGCCGGCGGCGCCGGCCTGCGGTTTCGGGTCGGCGGTGTTCTGCAGGAGGGTGCGCACGGTCCCGGGGGGCGTGCCGGGTTTGGCCTGCAGCAGCAGGGCGACGCCGCCGGCGACGTGCGGGGACGACATGGAGGTGCCGCTGAGCGTGGCGTAGCCGCCCTTTTCGACGGGGAAGGTGGAGCGGATGAAGCCGCCGGGGGCGCCGAGGTCGGGCTTGAGCACGAGGTCGGGGGTCGGCCCGTACGAGCTGAAGTCCGAGATCTGGTTGCCGGTGGCGTTCGGGAACGCGGCCCTGTCCGCGGTCCAGGTCATGGTGACCGGTCCGGCGGCCAGCCGGCCGTCGATCAGGGCGCCCTCGGTGTCCGAGACACCGACCACGGGGATGGTCAGGGCGGGTTCGCCGGGGGCGCTGCCGGAGAAGCGTCCCGGCCTGTTGTTGTAGATCACGACGCCGGTCGCTCCAGCGAGCTCGGCGTTGCGTGCCTTGGTGTGGAAGGGGCAGGTGCCGCGCCGGACGAGGGCGACCTTGCCGGTGAGGCTGCCGGCCGGCAGGGGGTCGCAGGCGTCGTCGGCCGTGGTGGGCGTGCCGGTCCGGGCCATGGGGAAGCTGCCGCTGGTGGGCGGCGGCGGTGTGCCCTGGAGGGGCTCGTATCCGATCTTGGTGCCGTCCGGGGTGATGGTGAAGTACGGCAGGTTGGTGTGCGTGTTGTCGAAGGAGGCGACGCCGATGACCTGGTTGCCGACGCCGGGGGCGCCGGCGGAGTAGAGGCCGTTCGTGCCGTTGTTCCCGATGGACGCGACGACCGGGACGCCCCTGCGGACGAGTCGGTCGGCGCCCTGGGCGACGGGGTGCGTCGGCCAGGCGAAGTCGAAGCCGATGGACATGTTGACCACGTTCACCCGGTCGGCGTAGGCCCGCTCCAGCGACTGCAGGACGACGTCGTCGGTCGTCTCGCCCTCGCATCCGAAGACCTTGTACGCGCGGAAGGTGACGTCGGGTGCGACGCCGGTGACCTGGCCCTTGGCCCCGACGATGCCGGCCACGTGGGTGCCGTGGCCGTCGCAGTCGTCGGGGTTGGCGTCCGGGACGGGGGTCGCGTCCCCGCCGGTGAAGGCGTCGCCGACGAAGTCGTATCCGCCGACGACGCGGCAGCCGGGGCCGAAGCAGCCGCCGAGGTCCGGGTGGTCGTAGTCGATGCCGGTGTCGATCACGCCGACCTTCACGCCGGCGCCGGTGAGCCCGAGCTCGTTCTGCGCGACGTCGGCGCCGGTCATGGCGATCGCGGTGGCCAGCCGGGGTGCGGCGGGCTTCTTCCTCGGGGGAAGCGCGACGGTGCCGACCGGGTAGATCGCCTTGACGCCCCGCATCTGGGACAGGGTGTCGAGCTGCGAGCCGGCGATCTTGATCGAGAGTCCGTTCCAGAGGGTGTCGAAGGACCGGCGCTCGGTGAACTTCAGCCCTCTCCTCCGGGCCTCCCTGCGGAACGCGTCCTTCTCGTCCCTGGTCGTGCTCATGCGGGCGCCGTCCGCCGTCGGCGGGCTCTGGAGTTCGACGAACCACAGGTCCGTGTTCTCCGCCGCGGACCGGGGCACGGACGGCCCGTCCTGCGCGGACGCGGTCGGTGCGGCGAGTATCACCGAGGCGGCCGACAAGAGTGCGAGTGCACGGACAACGGGACCGGTTCTCCTGGGCATGTCTCCTCCGTCGCGAGGTGGCGTCTTCCGTCGACGCCCGCGACGTGGTTCTCCCTGGGCCGGCCGGATTCGACGCCTGCTCGTCGCGCATGCCGCTCCGATGACGCAGCGGATGACGCCACCGGGCGGTACGGCCCGGCCCCCGGGTTGATCCAATTGGGTGGGACGGCGGGTGGCCGGTAGACTGCCGTAGTTGCTCGGCGAGGGAGGCCGTGCCCGTAGAGGGTCACGGCGGTCCGTTATCGACGCGCTCTTCGTAGCAGGCCATCGCCAGTCGTGGCCGGGTGACCACCTTTTTCGTCACCTTCTACGAGGAGTGCAACATGTCCGAGGTCAAGCTCGCCGCTTCCGTCCGTACCGAGTTCGGCAAGGGCGCCGCCCGCTCGATCCGCCGTGCCGCCCAGGTTCCCGCCGTCGTCTACGGCCACGGCTCGGAGCCGGCCCACATCACCCTCCCGGCCCACGACCTCGGCCTCGCCCTGCGTACGCCGAACGTCCTGCTCTCCCTGGACATCGAGGGCAAGAACGAGCTGGCGATCCCGAAGGCCGTCCAGCGTGACGCCATCAAGGGCTTCCTGATCCACGTCGACCTGCTCCTCGTGAAGCGCGGCGAGAAGGTCACGGTCGAGATCCCGGTCCAGGCCGAGGGTGAGCTGGCCGCCGGCGGCAACCTGCTGGAGCACGTGCTCGGCACCCTGTCCGTCGAGGCCGAGGCCACCCACCTCCCCGAGGCCGTCACGGTCTCCGTCGAGGGCCTGGAGGCCGGCGCCTCCGTCCTCGCGAAGGACATCACCCTCCCGAAGGGTGCCACCCTGGTGACCGACGCCGACGCCGTCGTCCTGCAGGTCCTGGCCGCGCAGGCCGAGGAGCCGGCCGCCGAGGGCGAGGCCGCCGAGGGCGCCGAGGCCTGAGCCGTAGGCTCTGCCTGACGTGACGGGGTGATGGGCCGTACGGGCCCGTCACCCCGTTTCTCTTGTACGGATCTTGTACGAACACCCGGACACGCGGATACCGGATACGAGGAGAGCTGCGCACATGACGGACGACGCGAACGCCCCCTGGCTGATCGTCGGTCTCGGCAACCCGGGGCCCGAGTACGCCGCCAACCGCCACAACATCGGCTTCATGGTCGTGGACCTGCTCGCGGACCGGATCCGCGGCTCGTTCAAGCGGGCGCAGAAGGCGCAGGCGCAGGTCGTGGAGGGCCGGATGGGGCCCCCCGGGCCTTCGAGCCGCCGGGTGATCCTCGCGAAGCCGATGTCGTACATGAATCTCTCGGGCGGTCCGGTGACGGCCCTGCGGGACTTCTACAAGGTGCCGACGGCGCACGTGGTGGCGATCCACGACGAGCTGGACATCGACTACGGGGTGCTGCGGCTGAAGCTGGGCGGCGGCGACAACGGGCACAACGGTCTGAAGTCGATGACGAAGGCGATGGGTGCGGAGTACCACCGGGTGCGGTGCGGGATCGGGCGTCCGCCGGGCCGGATGCAGGTGGCGGACTTCGTCCTGAAGGACTTCTCGTCGACGGAGCGCAAGGACCTGGAGTGGTTCGTGGACCGGGCGGCGGACTCGGTGGAGTGTCTGGTGGCGGAGGGCCTGGAGCGGGCCCAGTCGGCGTACAACTCGTAGGGCCGGCGGTCGCGGCGCAGTACGACTGTACGATCGCGGGTCATGACGCACGTCCGTACCGCAGCCGTGGCGCTGGTCGCCCTGTTCCTCGTCGTCGCGGGTGCCTGGGCCTCGTGGAACTCCGCCCAGCACGTCCTGCTCGCGAAGGGCCGGGAGCACGGGACGCTGACGGTGACCGATTGCACCGACGACACGTGCAGTGGCCGGTACGCCCCGGAGGATCCGTCGTCGACGCGCCGGACGCTGACGATCGTGCACTCGGTGGCGGCGGAGAAGGGCGCGACGATCCCGGTGGTGGTGAAGCCGGGTACGGACGAGGGGGTGCGGACGGGCTGGGGCGGCGGCCTGCACGCCTGGCTTCCGTTGGGCGGGGCGCTGTTGCTCGCGGCGCCGTTGGTGGGCGGCGGGATGCGGCTGCCGCGAACGGCGTGGTCGCTGGCGGGGGTTGGCGGGGCGGTGTTGGTGGCGACGTTCTTGGCGCTCTGACCCGTTTAAACCCCTTTCCTGGGCCAATCGTTATGGACCTCTGGCTTAAACCTGGCTTAAAGCGATGGATAGGCTGCCCCAGCCACCTCCCACGGCATCCTCATCCCACAGATGGACGACTATGCGACGCTCCCTCATCCCCGCAGCCGCTCTTGTCGCGGCCATGGCGGGCTCCGTGATCCTCGCCCCCACCGCCTTCGCCTCGCAGGGTCCCAAGAACCCCAACGGCGACAACGGCACGGTGAAGATCCACGACGCCAAGACCGGCGAAGAGCTCATGAAGAATGAGCCCCACGTCTGCACCTTCTACCTCGACGGCTTCAAGTTCGACGGTGCACAGAAGGTCGACTGGACCATCACGGGCCAGGCGCCGACGAAGGACCTGGAAGGCACCTCCGGCTCGCTGACCCTGGACGGCACCGGTCACGAGCGCACCGCCGACCTGTCTCTTCCGGACGGCCACTACAAGCTGGACTGGAAGTTCGACAACGAGAAGGGCAACACCGGCAAGCACAAGGTGTTCTGGGTCGACTGCGAGGAAGAGTCGACCGGCGGCACCACCGGTGAGCAGACCACGGGCGGTTCCACGACCGGCGAGCAGACCACCGGCGGTTCCACGACCGGTGAGCAGACCACGGGTGGCTCCACCACCGGCGAGACCACCTCCACGGGCGGTTCCACCACCGGTGAGACCACGACCGGCGGGACCTCCACCACCGGTGGCGACACGGCCACGGGTGGCTCCACCACGGGCGAGCAGACCACCGGTGGTTCGACCGCCGGCGGTTCGACCTCGGGTGAGTCCGCCAACGGCGGTTCCACCGCCGGCGGTTCGGCCACCGGCGACACCAAGGGTGAGGGCAACCTCGCCGAGACGGGTTCCAGCGCGCCGGTCGGCATCCTCGCCGCCGCCGCCCTGGCCCTCGCGGCCGCCGGTGCGGTCCTGGTGACCCGCCGTCGCAAGGCCACCCAGAACTGACGTACCGCGTAGGACGACGGAGCCCCCGCCGGATTCCCCGGCGGGGGCTCTGTCATGCGTACGGAAGGACCGTCAGCCGGTGTTGCGGAGGCCCGCGGCCACGCCGTTCACGGTGAGGAGCAGGGCCCGTGCGAGCAGCGGGTCCGGGTCTTCGCCGCGCTCGGCGGCCGCGCGCTGGCGGGCGAGGAGGGCGACCTGGAGGTAGGAGATCGGGTCCAGGTAGGCGTCGCGGATGGCGAAGGTCTGCTGGAGGACCGGGTTGGAGTCGAGGAGCTTCTCGCCGCCGGTGACCTTGAGGACCTCGGCGACGGTCAGCGCGTGTTCGGCCTCGATGGTGTCGAAGACGTGCTTGAGGTTCTCGGGGACCAGGGTGTCGACGTAGTGGCGGGCGATCCGCAGGTCCGTCTTGGCGAGCGTCATCTCCACGTTGGAGAGGAAGTTGCGGAAGAAGCCCCACCGCTCGTGCATCTCGCCGAGGACGGCGTCGAGGCCGGCCTCGCGCAGGGCCTTGAGGCCGGAGCCGACGCCGTACCAGCCGGGGACGATCTGGCGGGACTGGGTCCAGCCGAACACCCAGGGGATGGCGCGGAGTCCGTCGAGTCCCGCGCCGGAGTCGGGCCGGCGGGAGGGCCTGGAGCCGAGGTGGAGGTCGGCGAGCTGGTCGACGGGGGTGGCGGCGAAGAAGTACGCGGGGAGGTCGGGGTCCTCGACGAGCCTGCGGTACGCGGTGTGGGCGGCGTCGGAGACGGTGTCCATGGCCGCGTCCCAGCGGGCGAGGGCCTCGTCGGACTGGCGCGGGGCGGTGTGCAGGGCGGAGGCCTGGAGCGTGGCGGCGACCGTCAGTTCCAGGTTCTCGCGGGCCAGCGACGGGATCAGGTACTTGTCGGAGATGACCTCGCCCTGCTCGGTCACCTTGATCTCGCCCTCCAGGGTGCCCCAGGGCTGGGCGAGGATCGCGTCGTGCGAGGGGCCGCCGCCGCGGCCGACGGTGCCGCCGCGGCCGTGGAAGAGGCGCAGGCGGACGCCGTAGCGGTGGGCGACGTCGCGGAGGCGGCGCTGGGCGCGGTGGATCTCCCACTGGCTGGTGGTGATGCCGCCGAACTTGGAGGAGTCGGAGTAGCCGAGCATGACCTCCTGGACGTCGCCGCGGAGCGAGACGAGGCGCCGGTAGGAGGGGTCGGCGAGCATGTCGTCGAGGATGACGTCGGCGGCCTTGAGCTCGTCGGTGGTCTCCAGGAGCGGCACGATGCCGATCTTGGCCCAGCCTCCGTGCAGGTCGATGAGGCCGGCCTCGCGGGCGAGGACGGCGGCGGCGAAGACGTCGTCGGCGCCCTGGCACATCGAGATGATGTACGACTCGATGACCTCGGGGCCGAAGCGCTCGAAGGACTCCTTGATGGTGTGGAAGACGCCGAGGGTCTTCTCGCCGGCGGCGTCGAGCGGGGCCGGGGTGGGGGCGAGGGGGCGGCGGGAGCGGAGTTCCTTGGCGAGGAGCTTCTGCCGGTAGTCGCGGGGCATGTCGGCGTACCGCCAGGACTCCTCGCCGAGGCGGTCGAAGAGCTGGCCGAGGGCGTGGTGGTGGGCCTCGGCGTGTTCGCGGACGTCCATGGTGGCGAGCTGGAGGCCGAAGGCGGAGAGGGTGCGGATGACCCGTTCCATGCGGCCGTCGGCGAAGAGGGCGCCGCGGTGCTCGCGCAGGGAGGTCTGGATGAGGGTGAGGTCGCGGATGAGTTCGGCGGTGCCGAGGTAGTCGCGGCCGTCCTGGTGGGGGGTGCCGTGGGCGAGGCGCTCGCGGGTGTTGACGAGCTTCTGCCGGATGCAGGTGGCCTTGAGCCGGTAGGGCTCCTCGGCGTTGAGGCGCTTGTAGCGGGGGCTGATCTCGGGGAGGAGTTCCAGGTCGCGCTGGAGGGAGTCCAGGAGTTCCTGGGTGGCTCCGGTGTAGCGGATGGAGTTGGAGAGCAGTCCGCGGAGGAAGTCGACGAGTTCGAGGGCGTCGGTGATGCCGTGCTCGTGCTGGAGGATCAGGACGTCCCAGGTCACCTGGGGGGTGACGTTGGGGTTGCCGTCGCGGTCGCCGCCGATCCAGGTGCCGAAGGTGAGGGGGCGGGTGCCGGAGGGCAGTTCGACGCCGACGCGCTCCAGTTCGGCGGCGAGGTCCTCCAGGACGTCGCCGACGGCGTTGGCGTGCAGCTCGTCGAGGTAGTAGATGGCGTTGCGGGCCTCGTCGGCGGGCTCGGGGCGGACGACCCGGAGTTCGTCGGTCTGCCAGATGAGGTCGATGTTCTCGGCGAGCCGCAGGTCGGTGCGGCGCCGCTCGGACTGGCTGACCGGGGTCTCCAGGAGGGCGGCGATGCGGCGGAGCTTGTTGAGGACGGAACGGCGGGCGGCTTCGGTGGGGTGCGCGGTGAAGACGGGCCGTACGTTGAGGTTCTTGACGGTCTCGCGGACGTGCTCGGGGTCGCCGTCCTTGAGCATGTCGGCGGTGCGGGCGAGGAGGCCGCCCTCGGCGGCGCGCTTCTCGCGCATCTCGCGGCCGCGGTGGACCTGCTCGGTGACGTTCGCGAGGTGGAAGTAGGTGGAGAAGGCGCGCACGAGCTTGGCGGCCGTCTCGAGTTCGACGCCTCGGAGCAGCTCGGCGGCGGCCTCGCCGTCCTCGCGGGTGAGGCGGCGGACCTTCTCGACGAGGTCGAGGAGTTCGTGGCCTTCCTGGCGCACGAGGGTCTCGCCGAGAAGATCGCCCAGTCGGCGGATGTCGGCGCGCAGCTCGGTGCTGGCGGTGGAGGTCTGGTCGGCACTGCTCACAGGTGCGGCTCCTTGCAGTGTTTGAGCACGTCTGGAGGGGTTCTGGAGGCTTGCGGACCGCGCTGTCCGACGTCCCCAGGATAGGTGTCCACATGGTGGGCGGCGGGCAGGCCCCTCTTTGTGCCCTCTTGCCGCGCGCCACGGCGCTGCCATACTTACGACGCCGTAGGTTACGGAGGCGTAGCCACGGCTTCGTGCTTCGACGCGTTTCCCCTGTTTTCACTCACCCCCAGGGACACCCATGACCATGAGCCCCGAGCTGACGTCGGCGTCCGCGACGCCGGACGACACCGCGGCCCTGCCCTCCGCCACGCTGGGCGGGGACAGCAAGCGTTCGATCGAGCAGATCACCCTGCTGCTGTTCATCACGGTGCCGTTCCTGGCGCTGCTCGCGGCGGTGCCGCTGGCCTGGGGCTGGGGGGTGAGCTGGCTGGATCTGGGGCTGATGGTGGTCATGTACTACATCGGCTGCCACGGGATCACGATCGGTTTCCACCGGTACTTCACGCACGGTTCCTTCAAGGCGAAGCGGCCGCTGCGGATCGCCCTCGCGATCATGGGTTCGCTGGCGGTGGAGGGTCCGCTGGTGCGCTGGGTGGCGGACCACCGCAAGCACCACAAGTTCTCGGACGCGGAGGGCGACCCGCACTCGCCGTGGCGGTTCGGCGAGACGGTTCCGGCGCTGATGAAGGGCCTGTGGTGGGCTCACATCGGCTGGATGTTCGACGAGGAGCAGACGCCGCAGCACAAGTACGCGCCCGATCTGATCAAGGACCCGGCGATCCGGCGGATCTCGCGCCAGTTCGTGCTGTGGACGGTCGTGTCGCTGGCGATCCCCCCGCTGGTGGGCGGTCTGGTGACGATGTCGTGGTGGGGCGCGTTCACGGCGTTCTTCTGGGGCTCCCTTGTCCGGGTGGCGCTGCTTCACCACGTGACCTGGTCGATCAACTCGATCTGTCACGCGGTGGGCAAGCGTCCGTTCAAGTCGCGTGACCGCTCGGGCAACGTGTGGTGGCTGGCGGTGCTGTCCTGCGGCGAGTCCTGGCACAACCTGCACCACGCGGACCCGACGTCGGCCCGGCACGGGGTGCTGCGGGGCCAGGTCGACTCCAGTGCACGCCTTATCCGCTGGTTCGAGCAGCTGGGGTGGGCGAGCGATGTGCGCTGGCCGGCGAAGTCCCGCATCGAAGCCCGCCGCCAGAGCGCCCCCGCAGACGCGGCATGATGGAAGACGTGGCGATCGAGGGCAGGACCGGCGGTACCGACAGCAGCGGCGGAGAGCAGAAACCCCGGCGGAGCCGCCGGGTGCGGATGACGGGCGCGGAGCGCCGGGAGCAGTTGCTCGACATCGGTCGCAGGCTCTTCGCGGAGAAGGGCTTCGAGGGCACGTCGGTGGAGGAGATCGCGGCGAAGGCCGGAGTCTCCAAGCCGGTGGTGTACGAGCACTTCGGCGGCAAGGAGGGGCTGTACGCGGTCGTGGTCGACCGCGAGATGCGCCAGCTCCTCGACGGGGTGACGGGGGCGCTGACGGCGGGGCATCCGCGGGAGCTCCTGGAGCAGGCGGCGTTCGCACTACTCGACTACATCGAGAACTACACCGACGGGTTCCGGATCCTCGTACGGGATTCGCCGGTCGCGCAGTCGACGGGCACGTTCGCGTCGCTGATCAGCGACATCGCCACGCAGGTGGAGGACATTCTCGGTCTGGAGTTCAAGGCCCGGGGCTTCGACCCGAAGCTGGCGCCGCTGTACGCGCAGGCGCTGGTGGGCAGTGTGGCGCTGACGGGCCAGTGGTGGCTGGACGTCCGCAAGCCGAAGAAGGCGGAGGTCGCGGCGCACCTGGTGAACCTGGCGTGGCACGGGCTCGACGGTCTGGAGCAGAAGCCGCGGTTGATAGGGCACCGGAAGAACTGAGCCGCGGGCGGGGGCGGGCGGGTCGGCGGCGCGCCGGGCCGCGCGAGCTGACGGAGTGGGGAAACCGACTGGACTCCCCACTTCCGCGCATGGATACACTCCTCCCTCACATCTGGGGGGGTGTCCGCCCTCCCGTACGTTCCCCAGGGGGGGATCTTTTGCGTTCCGCTTTCTCCGGGCGTGCCCGTCGTGTCACCACCTGCACCGCGCTCGCCCTCTCCGCCGGCATGCTGCTTGCGTCTCCCGCCGTGGCCGACTCGGCGCCGCGGCCGCCGCGGCCCGTCGTGGAGCCGCAGCGCGGCGACTCGGCGCCGGCGAACCTCGACCTGTCGCCGCTGGCCGGCACGGCCGATACGGCCCGCGCGGCCGAGGCGACGGCCGTCGTGGCGCCGCGTTTCGACGTGGACGGCGACGGCAAGACCGACCTGATCCACCGCAAGTGGAACGGCTGGACGTACGTCGCACCGTCCTCGGGGACGGCTCCGACCGTGTTCGACACCAGCGGCACGGTCCTGGACCTCGATCTCGTTCCGCTCGGCGACCAGACCGGGAACGGCAAGCCCGAGGTGCTGTCGCTCACCGCGACCGGTTCGCTCCAGCTGTACGTGGACGCGACCTCGACCACGGGATCGTTCGCCTGGTCGGGCAGCGGCTGGAACATCTACAACAAGGTGTTCTCGCCCGGTGACGTCGACGGTGACGGCAAGGCGGACCTGCTGGCCCGGCAGTACAACGGCGAGCTGTACTTCTACCGGTGGACCGGCAACGCGACGGCGCCGTTCGCCGGCCGGGTGAAGGTGGGTTCGGGCTGGGGCGCGTACGACCAGCTCGTCGGTCTCGGCGACAACGACGGCGACGGGAAGGGCGACCTTCTCACCCGCGACACGGCCGGCAAGGTGTACTTCTACGGCAGCACCGGCTCCACGGCCGCGCCGTTCAAGCCCCGCAAGGAGCTCGGCGGCGGCTGGAACATCTACAACCAGATCGTCGCCGCCGACGACGTCAACGCCGACGGCCGGGCCGATCTGCTCGCGCGTGACCAGAGCGGTGCCCTGTGGGGCTACAACGGGCGCGGCAACGGCACGTTCGAGACGCGGGTGAAGCTCACCGGCAGCTGGCTCAACGTGGACCAGTTCGGCGGGGCGGGCAACATCCCGGCCGCCGGCAAGACCGCGTTCCTCGCCCGCGACAAGGCCGGGACCCTGTTCTGGTACGGCGGCGAGAACAACGGCAAGCTGACCGCGCGCGAGCAGCAGGGCAGCACCGGCGGCTGGGCCGGCGCGAACCTGTCGTTCGTCTCCGCGCTGGACGGGGGCCCGTACGCGGACCTTCTGGAGATCTACCAGGGCCACCTCTACAACCGCGAGCGTGACCTCGGCGGCGGCTGGCAGATCTACAACCTGCTCGCCGGGCCGGGCGACCTGTCCGGTGACGGCAAGTCCGACCTGCTGGCCCGCGACAGCGCCGGTGTCCTGTGGCTGTACCAGGGCAACGGCTCGGGCACGGGCTTCGCCTCCCGGATCAAGGTCGGCAGCGGCTGGGGCGGGTACAACCGGATCCTCGGCGCGGGTGACTTCTCGGGCGACGGGCGTGCGGACGTCGTGGTCCGTGACGGCTCCGGCAACCTGTACCTGTACAAGGGCACCGGCTCCAAGACCGCTCCGTTCGCCGGGCGCGTGCGGATCGGCACGGGCTGGGGCACGTACACCAAGCTGGTGGCGCCGGGCGACCTGAACGGCGACGGCAAGGCCGACCTGCTCGGGGTGACCGCGGCGGGCGACCTGTACCGGTACCTGGGCACGGGCACGAACGCCGCCATCACCCCGCGGGTGAAGATCGGCTACGGCTTCCAGACCTACGCCAACCTGTACTGACCTGTACTGACCTGCATTGACGTGGCCTCGGGCGCCCCGTACCGGAACTCCGGTGCGGGGCGTCCGCGCGCGTGAGTAGACTCCCGTCCAGCATCCGACGAGGGGTGCTCCCGACCTGTGAACGAGGTCGTCTCCGCGCGGCCGCCACCGCCGGCCGCGCCGACGCCGTTCCCTGCTGTGCGAGCCCCCGTCCGGTTCCGTCGCACCTCTGATTCCCTGGGGGGGATCTCTTGTCTTTCCCGCACTCCACGCGCGCGCGTCGGCTCGCCGCCTGCACCGCGCTCGTCCTCTCCGCCGGCATGCTCCTCGCGGGCCCGGCCTCCGCCTCCACCGGCACTCCGGCCCCGCACCCGGCCGTCGAGAAGCCGGCCGACTTCACCCCGCCGTCGCTGACCCGTCCGGGGGCCGGCGCGGCCCGTGCGGGCGCCGCCGCGGCCACCGGTGTCGGTGCCTCTCCGCAGCTGTCGGACTTCGACGGCGACGGCAGCGGCGACCTGATCTACCGCGGCTGGGACGGCAACGTCTACACCGCCCCGACCTCGGTCCAGGGCGGCCAGTTCGGGTCCTTCGCGGCGCAGCCCCCGAAGGACGTCGTCCCGATCGGCAACCAGGACGGGAACGCCAGCGGTCCCGAGGTCCTCACGCTGTCGCAGACGGGCACGCTGAGCCTGTACGCGGACGCCACGCCCACGGGCGGTTCGCGGGTCTGGCAGGGCTACGGCTGGGGCATCTACAACAAGCTCGTCGCGCCCGGTGACGTGAACGACGACGGCCGCGCGGACCTGGTCGCCCGCGACCACGACGGCAACCTGTGGCTGTACTACGCGACCGGCAACCGCACCGCGCCGTTCTCCGCGCGGGTGAAGCTCGGCCCTGGCTGGAACGCCTACGACCAGCTCCTCGGCATCGGCGACGACAACGGGGACGGCTGGGCGGACCTGCTGGGCCGCGACAGCTCCGGCACCCTGTGGTTCTACGCCGGTACGGGCGACAAGTCCAAGCCCTTCGCCACCCGCAAGTCCATCGGCGGCGGCTGGGGGGTCTACAACCAGATCTTCCCCGTCGGCGACGACAACGGCGACGGCAACGGCGAGCTGATCGCCCGCGACGTCAAGGGCACGCTCTGGTACTACACCGGCAAGGGCGACGGCACCCTCGGGACCCGCGTGCAGGTGAGCGACACGGGCGGCTGGGCCGAGGTCCCGCAGTTCGGCGGGGCGGGCAACAACCCGGTCCTGGGCAACAAGGAAGGCGTCCTGGCGCGGGACAAGGCCGGGACGATGTTCTGGTACGGCGTCACCGGCGGCAAGCTGGGCACCCGCAGCCAGGTCGGTGACACGGGCGGCTGGGCGGGGGCCGACTTCACGCACCTGTCCTCGATGGACATGGACGCCTCGTCCGACATCTCGGAGGTCTACCAGGGCGTCCTCTACATCGCGAACAACCGCATCGGCAGCGGCTGGGGCGTCTACAACGCGATCGTCGGCCCGGGCGACCTGTCCGGCGACGGCAAGGGCGACCTGCTTGCCCGCGACACCTCCGGCAACCTGTACCTGTACAAGGGCAACGGCGCCGGCACGGCGCTCTCCTCCCGCATCAAGGTCGGCAGCGGCTGGGGCGGGTACAACAAGCTCGTCGGCGCGGGTGACTACACGGGCGACGGCCGCACGGACCTGCTGGCCCGCACCTCCGGCGGCGACCTGTACCTGTACCCGGGCACGGGCGTCGAGGCCACGCCGTTCGGAACCCGCAGGTTCATCGGCAGCGGCTGGAACGCGTACACCAAGATCGTCGCCCCCGGCGACCTCGACACCGACGGCAAGGCCGACCTGCTCGGCATCACCTCCGGCGGCGACCTCTACCGCTACCTGAACACCGCCCCCGCCAAGTTCTCCCTCCGGACCGGCCTCGGCTCGGGCTGGAGCATCTACAACAGCGTGTCCTGACACCCCGGGACCCGAGGGCGCCCCGTACCGGACTCGGAGTCCGGTGCGGGGCGCCCGTCGTTCATCCGGAGATCACTGGCGCCAGGAGCGCGCGTGAGTACACTCGTGTCCAACATCCGGGGGGGGTGTTCCGACCTTCGAACGAGGTCGTCTCCACGTGCCCACTGGCCTGCGCTGACGCCGTTCGATGCTGTGCGAGCCCCCCTGTTTGGTTCCGTCGAACCTCTAGGTCCCTGGGGGGATCTCTTGCTGTTCCAGCGCTCCAAGCGTGCGCGCCGCGTCGCCGCGTGCACCGCTCTCGCCCTCTCCGCCGGCATGCTCCTCGCGGGCCCCGCGTCCGCCGACACCCCGGCTCCCGTCCCGTCGATCCAGAAGGAGGCGCCCTCCTTCACGCCGCCGAAGCTGGTGCTGCCGAAGGCGGACCGGGCCGGCACCGCCGCGGCCGACGCCACCTCCCTGCCGCTGTCCGACCTGGACGGCGACGGCATCGAGGACATCATCTTCCGCACGACGGAGGGGCTGCTCTTCACGAGCACGTCCAGCGGTGGTGGCGACGTCTTCGACATCGGCCGTGACTTCGACGTCGCCAAGGACATCATCCCGATCGGCCAGCAGGGCGGCACCTCGACCGCCCCCGAGGTGCTCGTCCTCTCCGAGAACGGCACGCTCACCCTGTTCCGCGACGCCGCCGAGACCGGCACCGCGTCCAAGTCCGTGGTGGGCACCGGCTGGCAGATCTACAACAAGATCACCTCGCCCGGTGACGTGAACGCGGACGGCCGCGCCGACGTGCTCGCCCGCACCAAGGACGGCCAGCTGTACCTGTACCTGGCCACCGGCAACCTGTCCGCGCCGCTCGGCTCCCGGATCAGTGTCGGCAGCGGCTGGGGCGTCTACGACCAGCTCGTCGGCGTCGGCGACGCCACCGGCGACGGCAAGGCCGACCTGTACGCCCGTGACACCGCCGGCACCCTGTGGTTCTACGCCGGCACCGGCAGCACCACCGCGCCGTTCGGCGCCCGCAAGTCCATCGGCGGCGGCTGGGGCGGCTACAACCAGATCCTGCCCGCCGGCGACGGTGAGGTCCTCGCCCGGGACAACGCGGGCACGCTGTTCTACTACCCGGGCACCGGCACCGGCACCCTGGCCCCGCGCCAGCAGATGGGCGCGGCCGGCGACTGGGTGGGCATCCAGCAGTTCGCGGGCGCCGGCAACAACCCGTACACGGGCAAGGAAGGGATCATCGCGACCACCGTCGGCGGCACGATGTACTGGTACTACAACAGCACCACCGGCAAGCTGGACCCGCGCATCGCGATGGGCGACGAGGGCATGTGGTCGGGTCTGAACCCGATCCACCTGTCCTCGCTCAACCCCGACGCCATGTCCGACATCGCCATCCAGCTCGACGGCGACATGTGGATCGACGACCACGACTTCGGCAGCGGCTGGGGCGTCTACAACGCGATCATCGGCGCCGGTGACCTGTCCGGCGACGGCAAGGGCGACCTGCTGGCCCGCGACCGCTCCGGCTACCTGTACCTGTACAAGGGCAACGGCACCGGCACCGCGCTCGCGACCCGCATCAAGGTCGGCAGCGGCTGGGGCACGTACAACAAGCTCGTCGGCGCGGGTGACTACACGGGCGACGGCCGCACCGACCTGATCGCCCGCACCACGGGCGGCGACCTGTACCTGTACCCGGGCACGGGCGTCGCGACCACGCCGTTCAAGACGCGCGTGAAGATCGGCACCGGCTGGAACACCTACTCCAAGCTGGTCGCCCCCGGCGACCTCAACGCCGACGGCAAGGCCGACCTCCTGGGCATCACCTCGGGCGGCGACCTCTACCGCTACCTGAACACCGCGCCGGCCAAGTTCGGCACGCGGGTCAAGCTCGGCTCGGGCTGGGGCGGTTACAACACCGTCCAGTGACCTGCGGGTTCGACCCTGCGGGCGCCCCGCACCGGATCATCCGGTGCGGGGCGTCCCCGCGTTCACGCCCTTCAGGGCTTCTTGCGGGCGACGGCGAAGATGCGGCGGAAGGGGAAGACGGTGCCGTGCGGGCCGGGTGGGTAGGCCTCGCGGAGGAGCGCGCGGTACTGGGCGAGGAAGGCGTCGATCGCCTCCTGGTCGTCGGCCAGGGTGGTGAGGACGGGCCGCAGCGCGGTGCCCTTGACCCAGTCGAGGACGGGGTCCTCGCCCTGGAGCAGCTGGCAGTACGTGGTCTCCCAGACGTCCGTCTCGCAGCCGAGGTCGGTGAGGCGGGTGAGGTAGTCGGCGGTGTCGAGGATGTGGACGAAGCGGCGGCCCTGGTCGCCGAGGCGGGCCCGCCACTCGGGGGTCTCGCAGAGTTCGCCGAGCAGGGCGTGGCTGGGCGAGGTGAAGTTGCCGGGGACCTGGAAGGCGAGGGTGCCGCCGGGGCGGAGGCCGTCGATCCAGACGGCGAAGGACTCGGGGTGGTTGGGGACCCACTGGAGGGCGGCGTTGGAGACGATCAGGTCGTAGGGCTCGTCGGGGGTCCAGTGGGCGGCGTCGGCGGGGCGGAAGTCGAGCCAGCCGCCGCCGCGGGTGGTGCCCGCCCAGTCCTTCTCGGCGCGTTCCAGCATCTCGGGCGAGAGGTCGAAGCCGGTGATGTGGGCGTCGGTCCACCGGTCGGCGAGGAGGGCCGTCACGTTGCCGGGTCCGCAGCCGAGGTCGGCGATGCGGGCGGGCCTGTCCTGGGCGGGCAGCCGCGGTATTCGGGCGAGCAGGTCGAGGAACGGGCGGGTGCGGTGGCCGGAGTGACGGAGGTACTGCTGCGGATCCCAGGTCGGTGCGGCGGTTTCCACGGAATGCATGTTCGAAGCCCCCTTGCTGGCACGAGTTGCCGAAGCGGAACGAGTTCCGGCGGGGTCCCTTCCCCATAGTCCAGGAAAATATATCTCGAAACCAAGATACTTGATATCGAGAAACTCGAACACAAGAGACTTTATGTCAACAGACCCTCTACACTGATCGACATGGAGGACGAGGTCGACCGACTGGTCGCAGCATGGCGCCGCGAGCGCCCCGACCTCGACGTGGAACCGCTCGAGGTGCTCAGCCGTGTCTCGCGGCTCGCCCGCCACCTCGACCGCGCCCGTCGACTCGCCTTCTCCGAGCACCAGCTGGAGCCCTGGGAGTTCGACGTCCTCACCTCGCTGCGCCGCGCCGGAGCCCCGTACCAGCTCTCCCCCGGCCAGCTCCTCACCCAGACCCTGGTCACCTCGGGCACCATGACCAACCGCATCGACCGGCTCACCAAGAAGGGCCTCGTCGAGCGGCTCCCCGATCCCAGCGACCGGCGCGGGGTCCTGGTCCGGCTCACCCCCGAGGGCCGCGACCGCGCCGACGAGGCGCTCGCCGGACTCCTCGCCCAGGAGCGCGCGATCCTGGCCCAGCTCTCCGGCGCCCAGCGCGGCGAACTGGCCTCGCTGCTACGCCGGCTGACCGCCCCGTTCGACAACATCCCCGGGTAGCACCGGCTCCGCGGGGCCCACGCCCGCCCGGCGGGCCAGCGCCACCGCCGCGAGCGTCGAGTGCACGCCCAGCTTCCCGAGCACGTTCTGCATGTGCGTACGGACGGTGTGCGGGGAGAGGAAGAGGCGCTCGGCGACCGCCTTGCGCCCCAGGCCCGCGACCATGCAGCGCAGCACCTCCCGCTCGCGCGGGGTCAGCGACTCCACGAGCCGCTCGCTGTCCGTCCGGTGCTTGCGGGCCGCCGTCAGCTCCCGCAGGACCCCGGTGAGCAGCGCGGGCGGCAGATGCGTCTCGTCCCGCAGCACGCCCCGTACGACGGCGAGGAGCCGCTGCAGCGAGCAGTCCTTCGCGACCCAGCCGGAGGCCCCGGCCTGGAGTGCGAGCGCGGCCCGACGCGGGTCGTCCTTCTCCGCGAGGACGACCGTACGGAGCGCGGGCTGCAGCCGTCGTACGCCCGTGACCAGCGAGATCCCGTCCACGGAGCCCTCCCCGTCCTCGGGCACCGCGCGCGCCATGGCCGGCCCGGCGGGCCCCGCGCCCAGCTCGGCGTCGACGAGCAGCACGTCGAACCTGCGGCCCTCCGCCGCGCCGCGCTCCAGGCAGCGCAGGGCCGCCGGGCCGCTGCCGGCGGCGGCGACGTCGACATCGGGCTCCGCCGCGAGGGCGGCGGCCAGCGATTCGGCGAAGATGCGGTGGTCGTCCACCACCAGGACGCGGATGCGTGCCACGGACACTCCCAAGTGTCGAGGAACGGACCGACGCGGGTACGGCGCCGGAGGCGGGTCCGCCGGACGCACGGCCGCCGCCGTGCGTTGACTGCTACCCCGCTTCTGGCGCCGTACCCGACGGGTCTCGCCCCCTGAACAGCACCGGCCCCCACCGGCGCTGCCCAACAGAGTAGGGGCGGGGCGCCACGGCGGGGGCCGATTCGCGGAACTGTCCGAAGTCGTGGGAACGCGAGCGGTGGTCCGGGAGGGTCGTTCAGAGGCGGCGCGCGCCCGCCGCCGGGACCACCGGGAAGATCCCGGGGGCCGTGTACCCGGCCTCGGCGAAGGCCTTCCCGACGGCGGCGGACACCGCCTCCGCCCGCTCGGCGTCGACGAGGACGACGGCCGAGCCGCCGAAGCCGCCGCCGGTCATCCGGGCGCCGAGCGCCCCCGCCGCGTTCGCCGCCTCGACGACCAGGTCCAGCTCGGGGCAGGAGACCCGCAGATCGTCCCGGAGGGAGGCGTGGCCCTCGGTGAGGACCGGGCCGACGGCCCGGGTGGCGCCGGCGTCGAGCAGCGCGATGGTCCGCTCGACCCGGGCGTTGTCGGAGACGACGTGCCGCACGTACCGCAGAATCGTCTCGTCGTTCAAACGTGCGAGCGCTTCGGGCGGATGCGCGGCGCTCACTTCGCGCAGGGTGGTGACGCCGAGCGCCCGCGCACCCGCTTCACACCCGGCGCGCCGCTCGGCGTACGCGCCGTCCCCGAGCGCGTGCTTCACGCGGGTGTCGACGACGAGCAGCTGGAGCCCCTCGCGCGCCAGGTCGAAGGGGACCTGACGGTACGAGAGGTCCCGGGTGTCCAGATGGAGCGCGTGGCCCTCCTCCGCGCAGGCGGAGGCCATCTGGTCCATGACGCCGCAGGGCACGCCGACGAAGGCGTTCTCGGCGCGCTGGGCGAGCCGGGCGAGCTCGGGACGGGAGAGCCCGAGCCCGAACAGGTCGTTCAGTGCGAGCGCGGTGACGACCTCCAGGGACGCCGAGGAGGAGAGCCCGGCGCCGGTCGGAACGGTCGAGGCGAGGTGGACGTCGGCCCCGGCGACCGGGTGACCGGCCTCCCGCAGCGCCCAGACGACCCCGGCCGGGTAGGCCGCCCAGCCGCCGCCGGAGAGCGGCTCCAGGGCGTCGACCTCCAACTGGACGATCCCGCCGTCGACATCGGCGGAGTGCAGGCGCAGGACGCCGTCCTCGCGGCGGGAGACGGCGGCGACGGTGGTGTGCGGCAGCGCGAGCGGCAGCACGAAGCCGTCGTTGAAGTCGGTGTACTCCCCGATGAGGTTGACCCGCCCGGGGGCGGCCCAGAGGCCGTCGGGCGCGGCGCCGTACAGCGCCTCGAAGTCGGCGGCGACACTCGTCGACGTCATGGCCGCGGTCCTTCCTGCTGTCGGGCGAACGCCCAGGCGTCGGCGACGACATCGGCCAGGTCCGGGCGGGACGGCGTCCAGCCGAGCCGCTCGCGGGCGGCCTCGGCGGAGGCGACCAGGACGGCCGGGTCGCCGGGACGGCGCTCGGCGGTGGTCTCCGGGATCGGGTGGCCGGTGACCTTGCGCACGGTCTCGACGACCTCGCGGACGGAGAAGCCGTTGCCGTTGCCGAGGTTGCAGACCAGGTGCTCGCCGGCCGGCACGGCGCCGTCGGTCATCGCGTCGAGGGCCAGGAGGTGGGCCTCGGCGAGGTCGGCGACGTGGATGTAGTCGCGGACGCAGGTGCCGTCCGGGGTCGGGTAGTCCTCGCCGTACACGGAGATCGCCTCGCGCCGGCCGAGGGCGACCTGCAGGACGAGCGGGATCAGGTGGGACTCGGGCTCGTGCCGCTCGCCGAGCGCGCCGTACGCCCCGGCGACGTTGAAGTAGCGCAGCGAGACGGCGGCCAGGCCGTGGGCGGCGCACTCCCCGCCGATCATGTGGTCGACGGCCAGCTTGCTCGCCCCGTACGGGCTGGTGGGCGCGGTCGGCGCGGTCTCGGTGATCGGCACGGTCTCCGGCTCGCCGTAGGTGGCGGCGGTGGACGAGAAGACCAGCCTGCGGACCCCGGCGGCGCGCATGGCGGCGAGCAGGGCCATGGTGCCGCCGACGTTGTTCTCCCAGTACTTCTCGGGCTTGGCGACCGATTCGCCGACCTGGGAGCAGGCGGCGAAGTGCAGGACGCCGTCGTAGGAGCCGTCGAGCCACCGCGCGGCGTCCTGGATGCGGCCCTCGACGAACTCAGCGCCCTCGGGGACGGCTTCGGCGAAGCCGGTGGAGAGGTCGTCGAGGACGGTGACCCGGTGGCCCCGCTCCAGGAGGTGGGCGGCGACCACGCTGCCCACGTACCCGGCCCCTCCCGTCACCAGATACTTCCGCGTCATGCGCTTGCCACCTCTCGGAGTCGTCGGGCCGCGTCCTCGGGCCGGATGTCGTTCATGAAAGCGCCCATGCCGGACTCGGTGCCCGCGAGGAACTTCAGCTTGCCAGAGGCCCGTCGGACGGTGAAAAGCTCCAGGTGCAGTCCGAAGTCCTCGCGCCGCTCGTCCGTGAAGGGCGCCTGGTGCCAGGCGGCGATGTAGGGCGTCGGCGGCTCGTCCGGGCCGAAGATCCGGTCGAAGCGCCTCAAGAGTTCCAGGTAGACCTGTGCGAACTCTGTGCGGGCCGCCTCGTCGAGGGCGAGCAGGTCGGGCACCCGGTTCTTGGGGTGGAGGTGGACCTCGTACGGCCAGTGGGCGGCGTACGGCACGAAGGCGATCCAGTGCTCGGTCTCCAGGACCACCCGCTCGGCGTCGGCCTTCTCGCGGGCGACGACGTCGTCGAAGAGGTTCCGTCCGGTCGCCGCCCGGTGCTCGTCGGCGCGGCGGCGCATGGCGGCCGTGCGGGGCGTGACGTACGGGAAGGCGTAGATCTGGCCGTGCGCGTGGGGCAGCGTGACGCCGATCTCCCGGCCGCGGTTCTCGAAGCAGTAGACCTGCTCGACTCCGGGCAGGGCGGAGAGCGCGGCGGTGCGGTCGGTCCAGGCGTCGAGGACGAGCCGGGCCCGCTCCTCGGTGAGGTCGGCGAAGGAGTCCGTGTGGTCGTCGGTGAAGCAGACGACCTCGCAGCGGCCGACGCCGCCGGAGAGGGAGGGGAAGCGGTTCTCGAAGACCACCACCTCGTACTCCTCCTCGGGGATCTCGCTCTCGCGGCCGTCCCGGGCGGGGCAGAGCGGGCAGGCGTCGGCCGGCGGGAGGTAGGTGCGGGCCTGCCGGTGCGAGGCGACGGCGACGTCGTCGCCGGTGAGCTCGTCGTACCGGATCTCGGAGCGGGAGACGACGGGGGTGAGGGGGCGGGGGTCGACGGCGGTGCGGACGGCGTCGTCGCGCGTGTCGTAGTAGATCAGCTCGCGCCCGTCGGCGAGCGTGGTGACGGTCTTCTTCACGGGGTGCCTCCGGGCGGATCAAACAGAACCACGCATAAAGAATCACATTCAAACATCGCAGTCAATGGTGAAGCCGGGCCCCGCACCCGGGGCCCGGCTTCACCACCACCTCAGGCCGTCGCTTCGGCCGTCGCCTCAGGCCGTCACCTCAGGCCGTCACCTCAGGCCGTCGACTCAGGCCGTCACCTCAGGCCGTCACCTCAGAAGGAGCCGCGCTGCCCCGGCACCGCCCGGTCGAGCAGCCCCGTACGGGCCGCCAGGGCCGCCGCCTCAAGGCGCGAACCGACCCCCAGCTTCATCAGCACCCGCTGCACGTGCGTCCGCGCCGTGCTCGGCGCGATCCCCATGCCCGCCGCGATCAGCCGGGTGTCCTCGCCCTCCGCGACCCGCACCAGGACCTCCACCTCCCGCTGCGTGAGCAGCCGGAGCAGCCGCTGCGCCTCGTCGTCCGGCTGCGCCGAAGGGTGCAGCAGCTCCGCGAAGGCCCCCTGGAGCAGCTGCGGCGCCACCGCCGCCTCCCCCGCCCGCGCCTTCACCAGGGCGCGCTCGACGCCCTCGATGCGCTCGTCGTGGCGGACGTACCCCGAGGCCCCGGCCGCGAACGCCGCCGCGATCCCCCGCGGCGAGGGCACCGGGCCGAGCACCACGACGGCCACCTGCGGCCGCTCCCGCTTGATCCGTACGACCGGGTCGAAGGTCCCCGGCGCGTCCGGCGCCGCCGTGCCGAGGAGGCAGACCTCCGGCGCCCGGCCCACCACCAGCTCCGCGGCCCCCGCCACCGGCGCGGCCGCCGCGAGCACCCGGTGCCCGCGCAGCTTCAGCGCCGAGGCGAGTGCCTCCGCGAGCAGGCGGTGGTCGTCCACCACCACGAGGCGTACGCCCATCCCGGTCATCCCCCCTACCTCCTGGCCGGCCGGATGTCCCGGCGGCCTGAAACCGGCAAACTACACGTTCCTCCACCCCGTATCACCCCCATCGCGGGCCGGGGACACCCGGGGGACGCCCGGCGGCAAGTCCCCCCGACCCGCTTCCACCTGGTGATCCGTCAGAACCGGTCGCCGGTCGGTCTGTCATGATCGACGCACAGTCGAAGAGGGGAAACAGATGACCGTCCGCCGTCGCTCCATCGCCCTGGCCACCGCCGCGGCAGCCCTGATGATCCCGGCCGCGGCCGGCACCTCGCACGCCGCCGTCCCCAAGAGCGAGGTGTACCTGACCACGCCCTTCTCCAAGGTCGTCGCCGGATGGCAGTGGCGGAACGACCGCCTGGACCCGGTCATGATGTCCGTCCAGGACACCAACGCCGACGGCTACGCGGTCAGCATCCGGCTCATCACGGAGTCCGCGGGCGAGGGCCGCCACAAGTGGACCACCCACATGGTCACGAGCGGCGCCGGAACGGGCCTCAACCTCACGACCTACGCGGTCACCAACGGCACCCCGCTGCGCGCCTGGGTCGAGACCTGCAAGTGGAAGGGCGGCTCCCCGGCCGACTGCCGCATCTCCAGGATCACGACCAACCCGATCGACGACTCCTCCGTCTCGGGCTGACACCTCGGGCTGACCACCCACACACGCGCGTGGGCCCCTCCGGTGATCCGGAGGGGCCCACGCGCGCGTTGTCGTACCGGCCGTCAGTGCCCGGCCGAGAAGGAGACCAGCAGGTACTCCTTGATGTCGTTGGTCGAGCTCGACTCCCGGGGCTTGCTGACCATGGTCTCCGAGATGAAGAACCGGCCGTCCCGGTAGAGGAGTTCGGCGCCGTTGAGGCTGAAGCTGGTCTCGGCGTTGTGGATCGTCTTGTCCGCCGGGTTCTCCAGGAGCAGCGTCTCCTTCATCGTGCCGCCGTCGACCGAGACGATCCGGCCGCCCTTGTCGTAGGGGGGCTCCTTGTAGACGATGAGGTTGCCGCCGTCCATCCGCAGCGGGACGGAGGTGAACCCGTCGCCGGCGTCGGCCTTCTCCGGCACCGTGCGCCCGGTGGCCAGGTCGAAGGCGATGATCTCGTTGGTCTCGCTGCCGTACTCGCCGGTGCTGCCCTCGTGCTCCTCGGTCGGCACGTAGAGACGGCCGTTGCCGACGAGCGCCTGCGAGCAGGCCTCGACCTTGGTCGAACGGCAGCGGGCCGCGTACTGGTCCGCGTCCGCCGTGATCTTCGCCTTCAGCTTCCCGGTCTTCTCGTCGATGGAGAAGAAGTCCGAGATGCCGCTGCCGTCGCCGGCGGTCTCGCCGACGTCGGCCGCGACGACCAGCGGCTTGGTGGAGACGACCGAGGCGTACTTCACGCCGGGCGGCATCTTGTACTGCGAGAGCGGGGCGCCCGTGGTCGGGTTGAGGTTCTGGATCAGCACGTTCGGGTTGTCGTACGAGCCGCACTTGCGGACCGCGACGAGGCCCTCGCCGCCGCCGTAACCCAGGTCGTAGCAGTTCTGGTCGTTGGGCTGCGGCTTCCAGCGCGGGTTGCCGTTGGCGAGGTCGAAGGCGGCGCCGCCGTCGGTGCCGCCGGCCGCGACGGTCGCCCCGCTGAGCGTGACCTCGCTGAACCGGACCTTCTGGTCGCCGGCGGAGCCGCCGGTGACCGAGGTGGACCACAGCAGCTTGCCGGTGTTCAGGTCGACCACGCCGACCTCGGTGCAGTTCTGGTAGAAGCGGGGCGCCACGCGCTTGGCGGCCTCGAAGAGGATCGCCGCCTTGTTGTCGGCGGTGACGTGCCGCGAGGCGCCGCAGACCTGGCCGGTCAGCGGCAGCGTCCACAGGACGGTGGGCTTGTCCAGGTCGTAGGCGACGAGCGAGTTCACGCCCGGCTTCACGAACGCCTTGTCGGTGAGCCAGGAGCCGGAGACGTCGGTGAGGTCCGCGACCTTCGGCTCCGCGACCGTGTAGGCCATCTTCGCCTTGGTGTCCGCCGGGACCTTCTCCTTGCCGCCACCGCCGAGCCCGTTGCCGCCGGTGGCCCCGCCACCGCCGGTGCCCTGCGAGGTGCCGCCCGAGCCCTTGGCCTCGTTGCCGCCGTCACCGCCGCCGGAGTTGGCGTACCAGATGCCGACGCCGATGATCAGGACGACGGCGACGACCGCCGCGATGACGATCTGCAGCTGCGCCGACAGCTTCTTGCCGCCGCCGGGTGCCGGGGGCGGGGCGGGCTGGGCGTAGCCGCCGTACTGCGGCTGCTGAGGCTGCGTCGGGTAGCCGTACGGGGGCTGGACCGGCTGCTGCTGCGGGTAGCCGCCGTACTGCGGGGGCTGTTGGGGCTGCTGCGGCTGCTGGGGCGCGGTGGGGTACCCGTACGGCTGCTGAGGCGGCTGCTGCGGGTAGCCGTAGCCCGGCTCCGGCTGGGCCGGCGGCTGCTGCGGATAGCCGTAACCGGGCTCCGGCTGCTGCTGCGGGGGCGTCGGCGCGCCGAAGCCGCCCTGCGGGTCCGGGGGTTGGTTCGGCGGGGGCGGGGGTGGCTGCGTCATCGGTCCGTGTACCTCACTTGCTGAAGGCCATCATGGTCTTGACCTGCATCTCGTCCTTGTCGTTGGACGCCGACACACGTCCGGCCGCCACCACGAAGGTGCCGCTGCCGTAGGC
Source organism: Streptomyces vietnamensis (assembly GCF_000830005.1). Taxonomy (NCBI): domain Bacteria; kingdom Bacillati; phylum Actinomycetota; class Actinomycetes; order Kitasatosporales; family Streptomycetaceae; genus Streptomyces; species Streptomyces vietnamensis. The sequence goes on from NZ_CP010407.1 coordinate 3,527,653, forward strand.
GAAGCCCGGGTCGTAGAAGTCGCTCTCGACATCGGCGGTCGAGGCCGGGTGCTGGAGCAGGATCTTCGGCGCGCCGCCGGTCGGGGCGAGGGTGGCGACGGCGCCGCCCTTGTCGTACGACGGGGCGACGTGCAGCAGGACCTGCCCGCCCTCCATGCGCAGCGGCGTCATCGACTGCTCGCCGGGGGCCTTGGAGCGCCACTTGGCCTTGCCGGTCTTCAGGTCGAAGGCGATGACCTCGTTGGCCGTGCCGTAGCTGGTCTCGGTGGCCATGTAGAAGGTGTTCGCGTCGGCCGCGACACCGGTGCAGCCCTGGAGGTTGCGGCCGAAGATGACCAGGCCGCCTCCGCACGAGGGCGCGAACTTGTCGTTGCCGCCCTGGATCTGCGAGCGGAGCTTGCCGTTCGCGTCGAGCGCGAAGATGGACCACTTCTTCTGCTCGCGCTGGGTGGCCGAGACGACCAGCGGGTCGACCGAGTAGACCTTGTCGACCTCCCAGTTCGCCTCCAGCTGGAAGGTGAACTTCGGCTTGCCCGTGTTGGGGTCGACCTGGCCGATCGCCTGGAGCTTCTTCGTCGTGCTGCCCGAGGGGCAGTCCATGGCGGCGATCAGCTTGCTGCCGCCGGCGTAGGCGAAGGGCTTGCAGCCGCTGTCGGGGCTCTTGAAGAGCTGGTGGCCGTCGGCGAGCGAGAAGCCGTACGCGCTGCTGGAGCCGGCCGCGGTGACCGTGTTGCCGCTGATGGCCAGGGTGTTGTCGGAGAAGGCGAAGAAGCCCGTGGGCTTCGGGACGGCCTTCTTCCAGCCGGGCTTGCCGGTCTTGAGGTCGATCTTCTGGAGCTGGGTGCACTTGGCGCCGTCCTTGGCGCTCTCGGCGTACCCGAAGACCATGGAGCCGTCGGCGGCGGGCTCCGGCGGGACCGCGCACAGCTCGAACGGCAGGTCGACGTGCCACTTGGACTTGCCGTCGCTCAGGCCGTAGCCGTCGACGCCCTTGTACATCGCCTTGACGACGGTGTCGCCGACGATCCACGGGCCGAAGACGTCGGAGCCGTTGCGGGGCAGGTCGACGTTGTTCTTGAGCAGCCAGTTGACCTTCGCCTCGCCGGCCTGGCGGCCCGCGTTGAGGTCGTCCTCGCCCTTGCCGCCGTCGCCCGAACCGTCGCCCTGGTCCACCGACTCGGTGGGCTTCGGGGCGGCGGTGGAGGTGGCCGTGGCGGTCGGCTTGGCGACCGGGTCCTCGTCGTCGCCCCCGCCGACGACGGCCCAGGTCGTGACGGCGGCGACCAGGACGGCCGCGGCGGCCACGCCGGCGACCACACCGGTGCGGCCCTTGAACGGACCGCCGCCGCCGGGCGCCGGCGGCGGGGTGGGGGCGCCCTGGTACATCGGCTGGGTGGGGTAGCCGCCGTAGGGATTCTGCTGCTGACCGTACGGACCGGGCTGACCCGGCTGGCCCTGCTGCGGGTAGCCGTAGGGCGGCTGTGCCGGCTGCCCGTAGGGACCGGGCTGGCCGTACGGACCGGGCTGCGGCGCCTGCCCCGGCTGCTGCGGGTAGCCGTAACCGGGCTGCGGCGCCTGCCCGTACGGGCCGGGCGCGGCAGGCGGCGGGGACTGCGGCGCGGGCGGGGTCTGCGGTGCCTGCGGCGGGACCGGCGGCGCCTGCGGCGGCACGGGCGGCGTGGCCGGACCCTGGTTCGGGGCCTGGTTCGGGTCCTGGGGGGCTCCGAAGCCCCCCGGCGGCTGGTTGCTGGGCGGCTGGGTCATCAGCGGTTCCCCCTTGACGTGAACGGGCTTTCTTTCTACCACTCACGGCATGGCGCAAAAGCGACCGGTCCGCCCCTTGTACCCAAGGGAGGACCGGCCTGTGATGCCCTCGTTATGCGTCGCGGACGCGAAGTGCGGCTACGCGTCCTCGGCCAGCTCCAGCCAACGCATCTCCAATTCCTCCCGCTCCCCCGCGAGTTCCCGGAGCTCCGCGTCGAGCTTCGCCACCTTCTCGAAATCGGTGGCGTTGTCGGCGATCTGCGCGTGCAGCTTCGCCTCCTTGTCGGAGAGCTTGTCGAGCTGCCGCTCGACCTTCTGCAGCTCCTTCTTGGCGGCGCGGGCGTCGGCGGCGGAAACGCCGGACTTCTGCTGCGCGGGCGCGGCGGCGGGCGTCGGGAGGGACGCCTCGATCATCTTCTGCCGCCGCTCCAGGTACTCCTCGATGCCGCGCGGCAGCATCCGCAGGGTCTTGTCGCCGAGCAGCGCGAACGTCCGGTCCGTGGTGCGCTCGATGAAGAACCGGTCGTGGGAGATGACGACCATGGAGCCCGGCCAGCCGTCGAGGAGGTCCTCCAGCTGGGTCAGGGTCTCGATGTCGAGGTCGTTGGTGGGCTCGTCGAGGAAGAGGACGTTCGGCTCGTCCATCAGCAGCCGGAGCAGCTGGAGGCGGCGCCGCTCGCCACCGGACAGGTCACCGACGGGAGTCCACTGCTTCTCCTTCGAGAACCCGAACTGCTCGCACAGCTGCCCGGCGGTCATCTCGCGGCCCTTGCCGAGGTCGACCCGGTCGCGGATCTGCTGCACGGCCTCCAGGACGCGCAGCGTGGCGGGGAGCTCGGTGACGTCCTGGGAGAGGTAGGCGAGCCGGACGGTCTTGCCGACGACGATCTTCCCGGCGGCGGGCTGCTTCTCGCCCTGGCTGACGGCCGCCTCGGCGAGCGCCCGCAGGAGTGAGGTCTTGCCCGCGCCGTTGACGCCGACGAGGCCGATGCGGTCGCCGGGCCCGAGCTGCCAGGTGAGGTGCTTGAGCAGCTCCTTGGGGCCGGCGGTGATGCTCACGTCCTCCAGGTCGAAGACCGTCTTGCCGAGGCGGGCGTTGGCGAACTTCATCAGCTCGCTGGTGTCGCGCGGCGGCGGCACGTCGGCGATCAGCTCGTTCGCGGCCTCGATGCGGTAGCGCGGCTTGGAGGTACGGGCGGGGGCGCCGCGCCGCAGCCAGGCCAGCTCCTTGCGCATCAGGTTCTGCCGCTTGGCCTCCTCCGTGGCGGCGATCCGCTCGCGCTCGGCGCGGGCGAAGACGTAGTCGGAGTAGCCGCCCTCGTACTCGTGCACGTCACCGCGCTGCACGTCCCACATGCGGGTGCAGACCTGGTCGAGGAACCAGCGGTCGTGGGTGACGCAGACGAGCGCCGAGCGGCGGTTCTGGAGGTGGCCGGCGAGCCAGGCGATGCCCTCGACGTCGAGGTGGTTGGTGGGCTCGTCGAGGACGATCAGGTCCTGCTCCTCGATGAGGAGCTTCGCGAGCGCGATGCGCCGCCGCTCGCCACCGGAGAGCGGCCCGATGATCGTGTCGAGGCCCTTCTCGAACCCCGGCAGGTCGAGCCCGCCGAAGAGCCCCGTGAGCACGTCGCGGATCTTCGCGCTGCCCGCCCACTCGTGGTCGGCCATGACGCCGATGACCTCGTGCCGGATGGTGGCCTTCGGGTCGAGGGAGTCGTGCTGCGTGAGCACCCCGAGCCGCAGCCCGCCGCTGTGGGTGACGCGGCCGGTGTCGGCCTCCTCCAGCTTGGCGAGCATCCGGATGAGGGTGGTCTTGCCGTCGCCGTTGCGCCCGACGACCCCGATCCGGTCCCCTTCGGAGACGCCGAGCGAGACCCCGTCGAGCAGGGCACGGGTGCCGTACACCTTGCTGACGTTCTCGACATTGACCAGGTTGACGGCCACGTTGACTCCTGTACGGGGTGATCGATCGACGTCCAGGGTACGTGGGCCGGGGCCGTGGCCGGGGCGCCAGGACGCAGGACCTGGGCCGCCGACGTCGCAGCGACGCGCGACCCGGTCACCAAGACGTACACCTGCACCGGCGTCCACCGGGACCGGCTGGGGCTCGCTGTGCCCTTCCCCATCGACATCGACCTCACCGAGATCGACGAGATGTGGGCCGCTCCACCAGGAGCCAGCCCGCCAGCGTCATCGCCACCGCCGCCGGGGCGGTGACGCGGACCGCGACCAGGGTCGCCGTGTGGCCCTCCAGAAGGCCGCCGAGGCCGGTCATCGACAGGCCGAGGACCCCGAACAGGGCCAGCGTGACGCCCAAGGCGGCCAGTGGCGCGGAGCCGCCCTCGCGGCGGGCCGGGGCCGGGGCCTCGAAGCGGCGGAAGACGGACACCAGGAGCGCCGTGAGGAGTGCCGCCGCAGCGAACCGGAGCGGGACCTGCGCCCACCAGGCGGCCGAGGCCGGGGGCGGGAGTTCCACGCCGAGGCCGAGCAGTGCCCCGTACACTCCGAGCATGGCCGTCAGGTGCCACAGGAACGCCGTCATCGCGATCCCGTTCGCGGCGACCACCGTCCGCCACACCCCGGCGCGGGCCACGAACCGCGCCCCCGGGCCCTTCAGGAGCTCGACCGCGCCGACCAGCCACAGGCCGTGGCAGAGCAGGGCGAGGGTCGGCGGCGCCATGTTCGACACCTTCTCCCCCGGCATGCCGACCATCGACAGCGGGTACGGCCCGAGGGCGACCAGCGCGGTCGCTCCGAGAAGGCCCGCGCCGGCGAGCAGGGCCGGGCGGCGGATCATGCCGTCGGCGCGGAGGAAGCCGAGCTGGTGGACCGCGAGCCACACGAACGCGAAGTTCAGGAACTCCACGAAGGGCACGTCCGCCGCGAACCGCAGCACGTCCACCACGACCGCCCCGCCGACGAGCGCGCCGAACGCGCCCCAGCCCCACCGCTCGTGCAGCCGCAGCAGCGGCGGCGTGAAGGCCACCATCGCGAGGTAGATCCCGATGAACCACAGCGGCTGGGTGACGAGCCGCAGCGCGACCCCGGTGAGCCCTCCGTCCGCGCCGGACAGCTGGAGCACGAGCGCGGCCGCGCCCCACACCCCGACGAACACCATCGTCGGCCGCAGCAGCCGCTGGAGCCGGGCCCGCAGGAAGGCCGCATACTGCGGGCGCGAGCGGTGGGCGAGGGCGTGCGAGAAGCCGCCGACGAAGAAGAACACCGGCATCACCTGGAACACCCAGGTCACCACCTGGAGCCCCGGCACGACGGCGAGCAGGTTCCCGACCTGCCCGTCGGCGGTGACGGCCGCCATCAGCCAGTGCCCGAGCACGACGACGGCGAGCGAGGCGACCCGGAGCAGGTCGACGTACCGGTCGCGCGAGGCCGGGGTGGCCTCGGCGAGTTCACGCGCGCTGATTCCCATGGAGGTACGGTCCCGTGGCCGCCCGGCGGGGCGACAGGGCGCGCGTACTCAACCGGCGCCTGAGTACGGGCGGCGGCCCCGCCCCTCGCGCCGGGCGAGCGAGGCGCCCCGGTGGGCGGCCGCGGCGGAGGCCCCGGGCGAAGGCGACCGGAAGGGGTCGGGGGCCGTGCGGACCAACCGGGGTCATCGCGTCGGCCACGCGGGCGACGGCCGGGCGAGGCTGCCCCGTACCGGGGCGGCGGGTCGCCATGGTCGTCCCATGTCACCGACTCCCGAGACTCCCGAGGAGAGGCCCATGCGTCGCGTCCCCCGCCTGGCCGCCGTGGCCGCCGCCACCGCCGCCCTCACCGTGCTCGCCGCAGGACCCGCGTCGGCCGTCGACCCGACCGTCACGGACCCGCGCATCGTCGCCCACTTCGACTTCGCCGCCGGGGAGACCCCGGAGAACATCGCCCTCGCGCCCGACGGCTCCGCCTACCTGACCTTCGCCTACGCCCACAAGGTGGTGCGGGTCGGCAAGGACGGGTCCGGGCCGACGGACGTCGCGACCTTCCCCACGGTGGTCGACCCGCCGGCGGCCCTCGTCACGGGCATCGCCCGCGCCCACGACGGCACCCTGTACGTCAACTACGCCACCGGCACCGCCGACGAGAACGGCATCTGGCGCATCCGCCCCGACGGCAGCGCGCCCCAGCGGATCGTGAAGGTGCCGATGAGCGGCTTCCCCAACGGTCTCGCCCTCGACGAGAAGTGCAACACCCTGTACGCCGCCGACTCGGCACGCGGCCGCGTGTGGAGCGCACCGGTGCCCGCAGGGGACGAAGAGGTGGCGGCGACGGTCTGGGCCGACGACGCGGCCCTCCGACCGACCGAGAAGCTCCCCTTCGGCGCCAACGGCCTGAAGATCCACGACGGCGCCGTCTGGGTGTCCAACACCGCCCACGGGACCCTGCTCCGCATCCCGATCGGGAAGGACGGGACCGCGGGCCCGATCCGGACCCGGGCGACCGGGCTCACCGGGATCGACGACTTCGCCTTCACCGGCCACGGCGACACGGTCCTCGCCGCGCTGATCCAGGCCGACAAGCTGGAGCTCGTCCGTCCCGACGGCACCCACAAGACCGTCCTCACCGGCACGGACGGCCTCGACGGCCCGACCTCCGTGGCGGTCCGCGCCAAGACCGTCTACGTCCCCAGCGCGGCCTACTTCGACACCGTGAACCCGGACCCGAACCTCCTCCTGGCCCGGATCTCCAGGAACAAGCTCTGACCGGCCTCATACGACGCCCCCGGGGCCGTGCGGCCCAACCGGGCTCATCGCGTCGGCCACGCGGGCGACGGCCGGGCGAGGCTGCCCCCTGCCGGGGGCGGCGGGTCGCCATGGTCGTCCCATGTCACCGACTCCCGAGGAGAGGCCCATGCGCCGCATTCCCCGCCTGGCCGCCGCCACCGCGGCCGCCGCCGCCCTCACCGTGCTCGCCGGCGGCCCCGCGTCGGCCGTCGACCCGACCGTCACGGACCCGCACATCGTCGCCCACTTCGACTTCGCCGCCGGCGAGACGCCGGAGAACATCGCCCTCGAACCCGACGGCTCCGCCGACATCACCCTCGCCTTCGCGCACAAGGTCGTCCGCGTCGCCAAGGACGGCACCAAGACGCCCGTCGCCGAGCTCCCCACGGTGGCGAACCCGCAGACGCCGAACCTCGGCGCCGCCCTCGCCCTCGGCATCGCCCGCGCCCACGACGGCACCCTGTACGTCGCCTACGCCACCGGCACCGCCGAGACCGGCATCTGGCGCATCGCCCCCGGCGGCGGCGCGCCGCGGCAGATCGCCCAGCTGCCCGCCGACGCGTTCCCCAACGGCATCGCCCTCGACGAGCACTGCGACACCCTCTACGCCGCCGATTCGAACCGCGGCGAGGTGTGGAGCATCCCGCTGGACGGCGGAGACCCCTTCGTCTGGGCCTCGGGGCCGGAGCTCGCGCCGTCCCCGCAGCTCCCCTTCGGCGCCAACGGCCTCAAGCTCCACGACGGCGCCGTCTGGGTGTCCAACACGGCCCAGAGCACCCTGCTCCGCATCCCGTTCGAGGAGGACCGGAGCGCGGGTCCCATCGAGACCCGGGCCACCGGGCTCACCGGGATCGACGACTTCACCTTCGCCGGCCACGACGACACGGTCCTCGCCGCACTGAACACGGTCAACAAGCTGGAGCTCGTACGCCCCGACGGCACCCACAAGACCGTCCTCACCGAGGCAGACGGGCTCGACAACCCGACCTCCGCGGCCGTACGCGCCAAGACCCTCTACGTGAACAGCGCGGCCTTCTTCGACACCGTGGCCCCGGACCCGAACCTCCTCCTGGCCCGGATCTCCAGGAACAAGCTCTAGAGGACCGTCGCGCCCGGCGCCGGAGACGTCGTCGGGCGGGCCGCACGGCAGGTGCCGGAGGCGGTGAGGGCGGCGGCTACCGTGGCCGCCGCCTCCGCGTCCTTCACCAGGAACGCCGTCGTCGGGCCCGAGCCCGAGACCAGCGCCGCGAGCGCGCCCGCCTCCGTGCCGACCGTCAGGGTCTCGGCGAGCGACGGGCGCAGGGAGAGCGCCGGAGCCTGGAGGTCGTTGGCGAGGGTGGCGGCGAGAGCGGTGGTGTCGCCGGTCGCCAGGGCCTCCAGGAGCGCCGGGGAGGCGGCCGGCTCGGGGACGTCCACGCCCTCCGCGAGGCGGTCGAACTCGCCGTACACCGCCGGCGTCGAAAGACCGCCGTCGGCGACGGCGAACACCCAGTGGAAGGTGCCCCCGACCGGCAGCTCCGTCAGCTTCTCGCCGCGCCCGGTGCCGAGCGCCGCCCCGCCGACGAGGCTGAACGGCACGTCGGAGCCGAGTTCGGCGCAGATCTCCAGGAGCGTCTCGCGCGGGCTGTCCAGGCCCCAGAGCGCGTCGCAGGCGAGCAGCGCGCCCGCGCCGTCCGCGCTGCCGCCGGCCATGCCGCCGGCGACCGGGATGTCCTTCTTGATGTGCAGGTGCACGTCGGGGGAGATGCCGTGCCGGGCGGCGAGCAGTTCGGCGGCGCGCGCGGCCAGGTTGCTGCGGTCCAGCGGCACCTTGTCGGCGTCCGGACCCTCGCAGGTGACGGTCAGCTCGGCGGCGGGGGTGGCGGTGACCTCGTCGTACAGGGAGACGGCGAGGAACACGTTGGCCAGGTCGTGGAAGCCGTCGGGGCGGGCGGCGCCGACCGCGAGCTGGACGTTGACCTTCGCCGGGACGCGTACGGTCACGCCGGGCGCGGCGGCCGACGCGGACCGGGCGCCCCGGGACTCCGTACCGCCGCTCATGCCTTCGCCTCCGGCTTGTTCTCCGCGATCCGTGCGAACTCCTCGACCGTCAGCGACTCGCCCCGCGCCTGCGGCGAGATCCCGGCCTTCACCAGGGCCTCCTCCGCCGCCGCGGGCGAGCCCGCCCAGGTCGCCAGGGCGGCGCGCAGGGTCTTGCGGCGCTGCGCGAAGGCCGCGTCGACGACCGCGAAGACCTCCTGCCGGGTGGCGGTGGTCGGCAGCGGTTCGGTGCGGCGGACGAGGGAGACGAGGCCGGAGTCGACGTTCGGCGCGGGCCAGAACACGTTGCGGCCGATGGCGCCGGCGCGCTTGACCTCGGCGTACCAGTTGGCCTTGACGGAGGGGACCCCGTACACCTTGTTGCCGGGCTTCGCGGCGAGCCGGTCGGCGACCTCGGCCTGGACCATGACGAGGGTCCGCTCGATGGTCGGGAACCGCTCCAGCATGTGGAGCAGGACGGGCACGGCCACGTTGTACGGCAGGTTCGCGACGAGCGCGGTGGGCGGCGGGCCCGGGAGCTCCTCGACGTGCATCGCGTCGGAGTGGACGAGCGCGAAGCGGTCCTTCTTCTGCGGCATGCGGGCGGCGATCGTCGACGGCAGCGCGGCGGCGAGGACGTCGTCGATCTCGACGGCCGTCACGCGGTCGGCGGCCTCCAGGAGGGCCAGGGTGAGGGAGCCGAGTCCGGGACCCACCTCCACGACCACGTCGTCGGGCCGCACCTCGGCCGTGCGGACGATCCGCCGGACGGTGTTGGCGTCGATGACGAAGTTCTGGCCCTTCTGCTTCGTGGGGCGCACGCCGAGGGCGGCGGCCAGCTCACGGATGTCGGCGGGGCCGAGGAGGGCGTCGGGGCTTTCGGGGCCGGTGGTGGTGCTCACCGGTACAGCGTACGGGGCGCGGGTGGGGCCGACCTACGGCTCACCGGTACGGGCCCGCCCTGCCCGGCCCACGGCCCACGGCCCACGGCCCACGGGTACGGGTACGGGTACGGGTACGGGTACGGGCGGCGGCTACCCGTGGGTGAGCCGGCGCCCGCAGTGGGGCCAGGGGCTCGCCCCCCGCTGCACGTACAGCTTCTTCGCGCGGAAGGTCTGTTCGGCGGCGGGCGCGTTCTGGGCGGTGCCGGTGCCGCCGAGGGCGTGCCAGGTGCCGGGGTCGAACTGGTAGAGCCCGCCGTACGTCCCCGAGGGGTCGACCGCGTTCGGGCGGCCGCCGGACTCGCAGGCGGCGAGGGCGCCCCAGTCGAGGCCGTCGGCGCCGGCGACGGAGGTGGGCAGCGGCCGGGTGCCGATCCGCACCTTGCGGCTGACGGGCTCGCGGACGATCTCCTCGCCGGTCCTACGGGGCCGCTGCCTGACGCCGTTGACCGTGCGCAGGCTGTACGTGACGCGGCGGACGCCCGGGACGCCCTGCCGTTCGACGGCCTCGGTGCCCGCGAAGAGCTCGGGGTCGCGGACCTGCTCGACGGCGTACGGGACGGACTCCTCCCGCACCTGCTTGGAGCCGGTGATGCGGAGCACGTTCACGGTCTGGCCGTCGCGGGGGAAGGAGTCGGCCGGGACGGAGGTGGTGTCCTGGCCGGAGAGGGTGATCCCGGCCTCGGTGAGGGCTTCCCGGACGGTGGCGGCGTTCGTGCGGATGGTCCGTTCGCGCCCGTCGGCCAGGAAGGTGACGGCCCGCTCGGTGCGGACGTCGAGGGCGAGGCCCTGGCGGGAGATGGTGGCGCCGCGGGAGGCCGAGAGGTAGGCGCCCTCGGCACGGACCCCGAGCTGGCGCAGGGCGCCCTCGACGGTCCCGGCGGTCGTCCAGACCTGGCGGCGCTGCCCGTCGAGGGTGAGGGAGACCGGCCGGCCGTAGCGGACGACGATCTCGTCGCCGCTGGCCAGGGCCTCGCCGGGGCCGGGGGCGACGATGTCGTGGTCGCCGACGGCGACGCCCTCGTCGGCGAGGAGCTCCCGCACGTCGTCGGCGAAGGTGTGGAGGGTGCGGGGGACGCCGTCGACGGTGAGCTCGACGGCCTTGTCGTCGGCGACGAAGGCGCTGGTGCCGCCGGCGAGGAAGGCGACGACGAGGGCCTGCGGAACGAGTTTCCGCAGGCCCTCGCCCGTGCCGCCGGAGGCCTTGCGGCGGCGGGCGGCCCGGCGGGCCCCGGCGCGGGAGCCCTGCCCGGGCACGACGGCGGGGGCGGGCAGGAGGCCCGGCACGACGAGGGGCGCCGTCTGCGTCGGCTGCTCGTGGACGGGCAGGGTCGCGCCCGCGCCCCGCCGTCCGACTCGGTGACTGCCCTGGGAAGTGCTCACGAGGCCGGGACACTAGCCCCGACGACCGCTACTCTCCCGGACGACCCGACTACGACACGTAACCGTTATGGATCGGTGATGCTCAGTAGTCGAAGGCGCGGGCCGTGTTCACTGCGATCGCCTCGGCCAGCTCGTTCTCCCCGATCCCGCGCACCTCGGCCATGGCCCGGACGGTGACCGGGATCAGGTATGGGGCGTTCGGGCGGCCGCGGAAGGGCGCCGGGGTGAGGAAGGGGGCGTCGGTCTCGACGAGGACCAGTTCGAGCGGGGCGACCGCGAGCGCGTCCCGCAGGTACTGGGCGTTCTTGAAGGTGACGTTGCCGGCGAAGGACATGTAGTAGCCCTTGGCGGCGCAGATCTCGGCCATGGCGGCGTCGCCGGAGTAGCAGTGGAAGACGGTCCGCTCGGGGGCGCCCTCCTCGTCCAGGACGCGCAGGACGTCGGCGTGGGCCTCCCGGTCGTGGATGACGAGGGCCTTGCCGTGGCGCTTGGCGATCTCGATGTGGGCGCGGAAGGAACGCTCCTGCGCGGCGATGCCCTCGGGGCCCGTACGGAAGAAGTCGAGGCCGGTCTCGCCGACGCCGCGCACGTACGGCAGGGCGGCGAGCCGGTCGATCTCGCCCAGGGCGTCGTCGAGGGCAGAGTCGCCGCCGCCCGGGCGGGCACCCTGGCGGGACCAGCCGTCCGGGTCGCCGAGGACGATCCGCGGGGCTTCGTTCGGGTGCAGCGCGACGGCGGCGTGCACGTTCTCGTGGGCGGCGGCCGTCTCGGCGGCCCACTGCGAGCCCTTCACGTCGCAGCCGACCTGGACGACGGTGGTCACGCCGACGGCGGCGGCCTTGACGAGGGCCTCCTCGACGGTCCCTGACTGCAGGTCCATGTGGGTGTGCGAGTCCGCGACCTCCACGAGGAGGGGTTCGGGCAGCGGCGGCGGGGCGTCCTTGGCACTCATGGCCCCGATCGTACGAGGGCCATGAGTGCCGACGCGCGGGGTTACCGGTGGCCTCCTGGTGACACCGGAGCGGGTCGCGTGTGGACTACTGGTGACGTCGGAAGGGGTGGAAGAGGTCGGACAGGTGCCAGTGGTGCGGTACCGGCGGCGCCGGCGGCTTCTCGGGAACGTCCTCGGTCAGCTCCTGGCCGATGGGTCCGGCCGGCGAGACGGGCTTCGTCGCCCGCGCCCCGTGCTGGTGCTTCTCGGTCGCGGCGACCAGGTCGAGCACCGACGACACCTGCCCCGCGCGCATGATGCGGACGACGTGTCCGCCGCAGTTCATGCAGGTGGGGCTGGACAGCGGGGAAGGGACCCGCTCTCCGTCGGCCTTGTAGACGACGAATTCCTGGCCGGCGGCGTCGACGTGGTGCTCGATGTCGTACGCCTGCTCCCAGCCGTATCCACAGCGCATGCAGGCGAAGGCGTACGCCTCATGGGCGACGGATATGCCGGTGCCGGTGATCTCGCTCATGCCAGCTCCTCTCCACTGATCAGTGGACGCCTTTTCGGGCCGGAGCGCATCAGCGGGGAAGGAACCATGGAAGGCTTTTGGTCCTTCCCTTGCCAAGCGCCCTAGGAAGAGTCCCGGCGCCGGGTTCGGCTTTGCCTTTCAGATTAGTCCTTTGCCCTTTCCAGGGCTCGACGCGTCCGCATTCTTTGCCGCCACCACGGCATCGAACACCTCCCGCTTGGGAAGTCCCGCCTCCGCCGCGACGGCGGCGATCGCCTCCTTGCGGCGCTCCCCCGCCTCCTCGCGCACCCGCACCCTGCGCACCAGCTCCTCCGCGTCGAGCTCGGCGGGGCCGGTCTCCGGGGCGCCCTCGACGACGACGGTGATCTCGCCGCGCACGCCCTCCTTCGCCCAGTCCGCGAGCTCGCCGAGCGGGCCGCGCTTGACCTCCTCGTACGTCTTGGTCAGCTCGCGGCAGACGGCGGCCCGGCGGTCGGCGCCGAAGACCTCGGCCATCGCGGCGAGGGTGTCGTCGAGGCGGTGCGGGGCCTCGAAGTAGACGAGGGTCCGTCGCTCGTCCGCGACCTCGCGGAGGCGGCCCAGGCGCTCGCCGGCCTTCCTCGGCAGGAAGCCCTCGAAGCAGAAGCGGTCCACGGGGAGCCCGGAGAGGGCGAGCGCGGTGAGCACGGCGGACGGGCCGGGGACGGCCGTCACCTTGATGTCCTGCTCGACGGCGGCGGCGACGAGCCGGTAGCCGGGGTCGGAGACGGACGGCATGCCCGCGTCGGTCACGAGCAGCACCCGGGCGCCGCCGACCAGGGCCTCGACGAGCTCCGGCGTACGGGCGGACTCGTTGCCCTCGAAGTACGAGACGACCCGGCCCGTGGTGTGGATGCCGAGCGCCCGGGTGAGGCCGCGCAGCCTCCGGGTGTCCTCGGCGGCCACGATGTCCGCGCTCTGCAGCTCGGTGGCGAGCCGGGGCGGGGCGTCCGCGATGTCACCGATGGGGGTCCCTGCGAGTACCAGCGTTCCTGTCACATGCGACATCCTCCCAGCCCGGACAGGCGACGCGCACAGGCGCGTTCCCTACGATGGCGCGGTGACCAGTACCGCACCCGAGGCCCTGGAGGGCCAGCACCCCGTGGCGGCGCCCGTGGCAGAGCCCTCTTCATGGCAGCAGAGGCTGCGGCGCTTCGGCTACGTGCCGCCCGCCGGAGAGCCGATCGGGCTGCGGGAGCGGCTCGTCCCCCCGTACACCCGGCCGTCCGAGCGGACGTGGTCGCTCCTCGGCATCGGCCCCGGCGGCGCCGAGCGGCTGTGGCGGCTGCTGGCCTGGGGCGGTCCGCTCCTGGTCACGGCGGTCGCGGGCCTGCTGCGGTTCTGGAACCTGGGCAAGCCGCACGCGGTGATATTCGACGAGACGTACTACGCCAAGGACTCCTGGGCCCTGATCAACCAGGGGTACGAGGGGGCCTGGCCGAAGGACATCGACAAGACGATCCTGAAGGACCCGGGGTCGGTCCTGATCCCGACCGACCCCGGCTATGTCGTGCACCCGCCGATGGGCAAATGGGTGATCGGCGTCGGCGAGAAGCTCTTCGGCTTCGAGCCCTTCGGCTGGCGCTTCATGGTGGCGCTGCTCGGCACGCTGTCCGTGCTGATGCTGTGCCGGATCGGCCGCCGCCTGTTCCGCTCGACGTTCCTGGGCTGTCTGGCGGGCCTGCTGCTCGCCGTCGACGGGCTGCACTTCGTGATGAGCCGCACGGCGCTGCTCGACCAGGTGCTGATGTTCTTCGTGCTCGCCGCCTTCGGCTGCCTAGTCCTCGACAGGGACCGGACGCGGGCGCGGCTCGCGGCCGCGCTCCCCGAGGACGAGGAGGGCGTGCTCCGGCCGGACGCGGAGATCGCGGAGGGCCTGCGCCTGGGCTGGCGGCCGTGGCGCCTCGCGGCCGGTGTCTCCCTCGGTCTCGCGGCGGCGACCAAGTGGAACGGCCTGTACGTGATGGTGGGCTTCGGCCTGCTCACGGTCCTGTGGGACGTCGGCGGCCGCCGCACGGCCGGCGCGGTCCGCCCGTACCTCGCGGTGATCAAGAAGGACCTGGTCCCGGCGTTCGTGTCGGTGGTGCCGGTGGCGATCGGGACGTACCTGGCGACCTGGACGGGGTGGCTGGTCACCGACAAGGGCTACTTCCGGCACTGGGCCGAGGACCACGACAAGGCGGTCGGCGGCGGCACCTGGGGCTGGCTCCCGGACTGGCTGCGCAGCCTCTGGCACTACGAGTCCGAGGTGTACACCTTCCACGTCGGCCTCACCTCGCCGCACACCTACCAGTCGAACCCCTGGTCCTGGATCGTCCTCGGCCGCCCCGTCTCGTACTTCTACGAGTCCCCCGCCCCCGGCACGGCGGGCTGCCCGGCCACCGCGAAGGAGAAGTGCGCCCAGGAGGTCCTGGCCCTCGGCACCCCGCTCCTGTGGTGGGCGGCGTGCTTCGCGATCCTCTACGTCCTGTGGCGCTGGGCCTTCCGCCGCGACTGGCGCGCGGGCGCGATCGCCTGCGGCATCGCGGCCGGCTGGCTCCCCTGGTTCCTTTACCAGGAACGCACCATCTTCCTTTTCTACGCGGTCGTCTTCGTGCCTTTCCTGTGCCTGGCGGTGGCCATGATGCTGGGCGCGATCATCGGCCCCCGCGGTTCATCGGAAAGACGCCGGACTTTCGGCGCGGTGGCGGCGGGATGTCTCGTCCTGCTCATCGTCTGGAATTTCATCTACTTCTGGCCCATCTACACCGGGACTCCCATTCCGATGGACCAGTGGCGGGCGCGGATCTGGCTCGACACCTGGGTGTAGCAGGGGAATTGCACGAGGAGGGCGCGACCGGTGGTCGCGCCCTCCTGGTTGTTGTCGGTGGCTGACGGTGGGCCCCGGCGACCCCTCGACGGCCCACAGACGGCCCGGACGGCCCCGATATCGCCCGCCTCATCGCCGCTCCATCGGTACGATCCGACCCAACTGTCATGACGAGGAGGGCGGGGCATGGACAGGCAGCGCGACGACGACTACGGCCCACACAGCTACGACTACGGGCTCTCCTACGAACCGGACCCTTTCGCTCCGCCGGGCCCCATTGACGATCCCGACTCATGGGAACTCGACTTCCGGGAGCAAGACCCGAACGAGGATCACGCTGAAGCAACGTGGGAGCAGGCTTTTCGCGAGGGGCACATCACCCGCGAACAGCTCGCCCAACGGCACCGCTTCCGCGAGCAACCATCGGCTCCGATGCCTCGCCGGGACCCGGCAGTGTTCCGGCGGGCGATCGAGAACGTCCAAGGGAAGCTCGCTGACCCCAACCTGGCTCCGGAGGAACGAGCTCTGCAGGAGCAGATTCTGGGCTGGCTGCAGGAGGACCTCCGAGCCGCAGAGGCCGAGTAGCGGGAAGGGCTTTTCAGAGGGGAGGGACGGCGGCTCACCCTTGGTCGGCCACCCCCTCCTGAAAAGCCTCTCCTACCTCTCGTCCTAGAGAGTTGAGGGGAAACAGCGTCCGCAGCGTCCGCAGCCCTTCCCGTGCCGTTCCTGACCTGCGGTTTCCGTGCGGACGCTAAACAAAATGTATAGCGTCCGTCAGCGTCCGCAGCGTCCGCAAGATCTCCTCTCCTCTAAGAGCATCACCCCAGGTCAGAGCGCTCTTAGAGCAAAGTGGCCGCCGGACGCTAGACCTCCCGTGCCACGCCACCGCGTACAGACAAGAGGAGCACGCCCCCCGCACGGGGTACTCCTCTTGTCTGTGCGCGGCTACCGCTCAGGGCGTCCTCGGCTCCGAGGGCGGAGCACTGGCGCTTGTCTTGTCGCTTGTCTTGTCGCTTGTCGCCCCGCAGGTCAGAGGACTTAGGCCGCGCCAAGGCCAGCGTGCAGCGCGTCTCCGGACAGGCGACAAGACAAGCGACAAGGCACGGAGCGCATAGTGGCCGGCCGCACAGGCAAAAGGAGCACCCCGTCCCGGCGAGGCGGTGCTCCTCTTGTTCTTCGGCGACTTGTCGCCGCCCAAGGGGCGTGCCGCTGTGCGGCTCCCCTTTTCACGCCCGAAGGCGCGCACAACAACAGACACAGGCCCCTCTCTTTTTCTTAAGTAGGAACCGCTGCGTCACCTGCGTCACCACCGGCCCGAAAACGGCCTCTGAGCTGCACCGGCAGGGGTGACGCAGAGCCCAAATGCCTGCGTCACCTTGCGTCACCTGCGTCACCCCGTGACGGACGGCTGCGTCACCGGTGACGCAGGCCCCCACCCCTCTGCGTCACCGAAACCCACAGGTCAACGCCACCGATGACGCTGATGACGCGATGACGCAGAAATCCCCACCTCGGACACACACCGACTGCCTATCGCCATCCTCGATAGCATCGACTCCCTGCACCCCTGCTAGACCTAGCAGTCATTGCCGCTAGGTCTAGCAGGGGTGCTAGCGGCCTATCCGTGGGCTGACCTGCGGACTAGCATCTAGCACGAGACAGGCAAGAGCCCCGGTTCGCGGAGGAACTCGGGGCTCAAGGGCCGGGATGGCCCGCTAGCTTCGGTCGCTACTGCGGCAGAAATCCCGGCTTCTCTCGCCCGAGCGCCTGGAGGCGTGCGAGGTAGTCCTGGGCGGCCGGTTCGGTGCTGTACCGGCGCTTCACTTCTGCAGCGAGTTCACGGCTCGTCATGATGAGCGAGGGGACCGACTGTCTGTCACCCTGGAGCGCCCGCTCTCCCATGATGAGCGCCTGCTCCAGATCTCCCTCGCGGGCCGCAGTCACGCCGAGCGTTACCCGCGCCTCCGCGTTGCGCATGGGCGAGCGCTCCGTCCCGTCGAAGTCCGTGCCCGCGCGGAGCACTTCCTCGGCGAGGTTCCGGGCCAGCTTGTCCT
Source organism: Streptomyces vietnamensis (assembly GCF_000830005.1). Taxonomy (NCBI): domain Bacteria; kingdom Bacillati; phylum Actinomycetota; class Actinomycetes; order Kitasatosporales; family Streptomycetaceae; genus Streptomyces; species Streptomyces vietnamensis. The sequence continues at coordinate 3,544,825 of NZ_CP010407.1, forward strand.
CGCCCACCAGGCGGTAGCAGTCCATCGAGTAGAAGTCGAACTTCGCGGGGTCGACCACGAAGTGGTTGTCCAGGTTCTCCGGGTGCGGCATCCCTTCGAGCAGCCGCCGGCCTTTGTCGAGGGCGACCTCGACCTGTCGGCGGTCACCGAGCCGCGCCCATGCCTTCGCCTCTTGTCCCGCGAGCTGCACTGCGACGCCGTGGTGAGCGGCGACTTCCGCACCGGCCTGAGCCGCGGCGATGACTCCCCGGTAGTCACCGGTCGTGAGAGCGAACCATGCCCGCATCTCATGCGCCCATCCGGCAACCTCAGCGTGATCCGCCTCCGTGGCGATCGAGAGCGCCGCCCGGCGCGTCGACTCAGCCGCGTGGCGGTCGCCAGAGTCGTACTCCACGCAGCCCACGAGCAGAGCCAGCCACCCGGAGAGCGCCAGCACCTCCCGATGCTGAGCAAGGGTGAGGCTCTTCGAGTGCAGCTCTACAACCCTGCGGAGCCACTGACGACCCTCGATCAGCAACTGGCTGCTCGGCATGAACGGGTACTCGGAGCAGAGGCGGTCTGTCGTGATCCGCAGGGCGTCGAGCGTCGCATTGTCGACGTCGGACCGGTTGAGTCGACTGACGATCTCCAACGTCTCCATACCGCTCGCCGCCAAGATCTCGCTGTCCCCGTCCCGCCGAGACGGCGCCGGGAACAACGCGTTCGTCACAGTGCCGAACACGGCCGCGATGATGGGGCGATAGAAGTCGTTCGGGAGAGCGCCGGCCTCCCACCGCTTCCACTGCCGGATCATGCTGTCGTCGGACGGGAGCTCCGAGGGGGCATGGGCCCGAAGAGCCCTCACCGCATCCCGTTGTGACCAGTCGCGCGCCGCTCGCTCACCAGCGATGCGCCGTGCCCATGCAGGCCTGTCGTCGCCCATGTGCCCTCTCTTCCGAGTGCTTACCGCGAGTCTGGCCGATCGACCGGGGGGACACGCAAGGGACAGTCCGGGGACACCGGTGCCGTCCCCTCGTCCGCAGAGATGCCACTACATGTGCCACTAGTGGCCCATACTCCGTCTCCATCAAGCTAGGCACAGATCAAGCACGGCCTGACTCGGAGCGCCCCTCCAGCGCTGCGACTCGTTCAGTCAACGCCTGAATCTGGGAGCGGATTTCCTTGAGCTCGTCGTCCTTATCGACCGCCTCACCACCACTCACGAAGTTACCCATGTTCCCTGCCGAGATGATCGCCCCCTCAGTACGCAGGATCGCGAGACCGTTCTGGATGGTCTGGCCGGCGAAGCCAAACCGCTCGACCAACTCCCTTTGGGTAGGCAGCCGCTCGCCGGGCTTCATCTTCTTGACTTCCTCGCGGAGCGCATCGGCCACCTGAGCGGCCTTCGACTTCGGAACCCCAGTGCCAGTCATGCCCTGAGGGTACCCACTAGAGCGAACTAGTGCACGCTATTGCGCAACGCTTGACGACTAGCGTGCACTAGTGCACGCTAGTTAACAGATCGAGCCCAGCAAGACCGGGCCCGACCAAAGAGAAACCCCTGGTCAGAGGCCAGGGGATAGCAGGGAGCGGCGCTCGCGGCCAAGCAAAGTCACCGCTCCCCGACCCACGAAGGGGTACTCCCATGATGCCTGTTTCCCTTGCTCTGCGGTTAGCCGGTCGCCCGGTCGGCGGTCACGTCGACGCGTTCGGCGCCCCCGACCCGAACGAGCCGGTGCGGATCAGCGTCCCCGTCACGGCGCACGTGTCGTTCGCGGAGCTGCTGACGCTGCTGGTGACGACCCCGGGTGTGTGCCTGGACTACGCGGACCTGGTCAAGGACGACGTCGTACGCGACTCGGTGCGGTTCGCGCTGATCACCACGGACCTCCTCTCGCTGGACCAGCGGTCCGAGCGCGTCATGGCCGTCTACCGGGGCGACGCGCCCGGGAGCCACGCCCTGCCGCCGTTCGAGTACCTGCGGTGCGTCGGCTCCGCGATCACCCGCGTGTTCGGAGTGGAGGCGGCGCTGTGACGATCGCACCCGAAACCCCGTTGAACCTGCCCGCCCCGACGCCCGTCGAGGGCAACCTGCGGCTGGCGGCAGCCATCGTCGAGGCCGACCTGACCTACGCCGAACTCGCCGAACAGCTCCAGGTCGACCCCAAGACCGTGGAACGGTGGGTGAACGAGCCCGGACGCCGCCCCTACGCCCGTCACGCCCACGCCGTCGCCCGCGCCCTGGGAACGACCGTGTGGGACCTGTGGCCCGCCATGCGGCCGAAGGAGCTGGCCCCGCAGGCGCCCGCCGTGGTGCCGGTGCCGCCGGTCCTGCTGGCGGCCGCCCGGGACGCGCTGAGCCGGGTCGAGAACCTCGACCTCGGCACGGCGAGCCCGACCGCCATGGCCATGCACCTGGGTTCCCTGTCCGCCGCGCTGCGGACCGTGCTCGATCTGGTCGACGTCTCCGGGGTGACCGGATGAGCCTGCACGCCTCTCCGCGGCTCAACGCCGCCCGTCGTCGCGGCCGCAAGGCGCAGCTCGCGGCCCGCGACGGCTGGCGGTGCGCCTACTGCCGGCACCCGTTCAAGGACCTTCGTGAGGCGACGATGGACCACGTCGTGCCGATCTCGCTCTACCGGACGTGGTCCGCGAACGCCCTCGTGCTCGCCTGCCAGCCCTGCAACCACATCAAGGCCGACCGACTGTTCCTCTCGCTCGCGCTGCTGCTCGTCTGGTCGACCGGCCCCGTGTTCACGGGTGTTCAGCCGACCGACGCCCCGACCGACCTGCCGTCCCCTGCGCCCGACCCGTCGGCCGACTCGGAGCCGATCCGGTTCGGGCCGGATCAAGTCGACTGGCTGGCGCTCGCGCGGATCGTTCACGCCCGTTCATCGGCCGCACGGTCTACCGCTGACCAGGCAAAGCATCGCGAACCGGCCGAGCGTCGCGTGCGGATCGGTCGACTCGACCAGCGGCGGCGTGCGGCCCGGATGAACACCTGTGAGCAGTCGACCGATCGAGGGGTGAGCGCGTGAACAGCACCACCAAGCCGGTGAACGGGACCGCCCGACCGACCGGTCCCGACCGGTCGGTCGACCCGGCGCCCGTGAACACCGGGCAGTCGGCCGTGAACACCGGACGGGGAGCGGTGAACACGCGCCCGCCGGTCGACGACGGGGGCAAGAAGCCGTCGGCCGCCGTGCGGCTGGTCGCCCTCGCCCGTGAGCGGTACCGGTTCGTCATGTCGACCGACGGCCGTCCCTACGCGGTCGCGGTCGACGGCCCGAACGTCGCCCTGCCCCTGCGGGGTCGGTCCGGTGTCCGGCAGCGTCTCGCCCGCCTGTACGCGGAGACGTTCGACGGCGACGTGGCCTCGCAGTCCGCGCTGGCGGACGCGATGACCGTGCTGGAGGGAATCGCCGAGTCGGACGACCCGGTACAGGTGCACCTGCGGGTCGGGCACGACGACGCCGGGACGATCGTGGTCGACCTCGGCACCGCCGACGGTCGCGCGGTCACCGTCACCGCCGGCGGCTGGCACGTCGTCGAGCGCTCCCCGGTCCTCTTCCGCCGGTCCGGGGCCATGGCACCCATGCCCGCACCGGTCCTTCTCGGCGACGGGCTGTCCATGCTCCACAGCCTGCTGAACATGGACGAGTCCGCCTTCCGCCAGCTCGTCACGTGGCTGATCGCCGCGTGGATGCCGACCATCCCCCACCCCGTCCTCACCTTCAAGGGCGAGCAGGGCACCGGGAAGTCCGCCGCCGCGCAGATGATGGTCAACCTGATCGATCCCTCCCCGGCCGCGAAGCGCTCGCAGCCCCGGGACATCAAGGTGTGGGCCACGCAGGCGTTCAGCTCCTGGGCCCTGTGCCTGGACAACATCTCCGCCATCCCCCCGTGGCTGTCGGACACCCTGTGCAAGGCCGTCACGGGCGACGCGATCGTGGACCGGGCCCTCTACACCGACGACGACGTCGTGGTCCTCTCCTTCCGGCGCGTGCTGGCCATGACGACCATCGACGCCGGAGCTCTCGCCGGAGACCTCGCCGAGCGACTGCTCATGCTCGACCTCCAGTTGATCGAACCGGAGCAGCGGCGTACGGAGGAGGAGTTGGCGACCGCGTTCGAGACGATCCGGCCGGCCGTCCTCGGCTCGCTCTTCGACCTCCTCGCGTCCGTCCTCGCCGTCCTGCCGCACGTGAAGCTGGACGCGCTCCCGCGCATGGCCGACTTCGCCCGCGTCCTCGCGGCCGTCGACCAGGTCATGGAGTGGACGACGCTGGACGACTACCTCGCCGCGTCCGCGAACGTCGCCGGAGACGCCCTGGAGGGCGACCCGTTCGGCGCCGCACTCGCCTCCCTGGTGGAGCAGTGCGGCACGTGGACCGGGACTGCCGCCCAGCTCCTGGAGCACGTCCCGCCTCCGGGCGGCATCCGGCCGCCCACGTGGCCCAAGGACGCCACCCGCGCCAGCGGGAAGGTCAAGCGCCTCGCCCCGCTCCTGCGGTCGATCGGCATCACCGTGGACGACACGCAACGTAGCCAGGACCGGCACCGCAGCAGGCTCCTTGTCCTGACCCGGACCGACCTCGCACAGGAGACAGCGTCCGCAGTGTCCGCGCCCCCGACCGGCCCTCTCTGGCCCGACGTGGCTCCGATCGGTCAGGGGGGCACGGTCCCTGACCTGGACTGACACCGCCGGACCGGGCCGCGAAATAGCGGCCCGGACACGGCCGGAGCTGCGGACGCTACAGCCGTCCAGTGTCCGCAGCGTCCGCCCTAGCGTCCGCACCTCTCACAGTCTCTGACCTGCACGAACGATTGAGTGCGGACGCTAGGGGGCTGCGGACGCTGCGATACACCGAATCTCTAGGACGGCTACCGGCACCACTCCCACCCCGCCCCACGCCGGACACGAGGAGTAACCAACTCTCATGGTCAGCAAGCCGATCGAGACCCTGCGCGCCGGGCTTCCGGACCGCTATCTCACCCCCGAGGACATCGCAGCGATGTTCGCCGTCCCTATCGAGACCGTCTACCACTGGCGCAAGCAGCGCACCGGCCCGCCCGGTTTCCGTGTCGGCCGCCACGTCCGCTACGACCCTGCTGCTGTCCGCACCTGGGTCCAGCACCAGGAAGCCACCGACGCCGCCTGACGCGCCGGCCGAGCGGAAGGTAGAGCCCCTCCCGCTACCCGTGACGGCGTCACACCCCCGTCACGCCCCACCGTCACACCCCCGCCGGAGCCGCTCAGGTAGGGGGAGCCCTTTACCCCGGTAGAGGGGGCGGTAAAGGTCGCTGACCTGCGAGGTAAGGCGGGTAAAGGGGGCGGAGTCACGGCGGTCACGCCCGCGTCACGGCCGTCACGGAGCCGATAACCCCGGGGCGCCTCGCTCTCACTGGCCCCGGTGGGGCCCGGCGGGCCATGTGGCTGCCGCCCGGGATTCGAACCCGGGGTTCCGCAGCCGGGCGAACCGGCGTACGGAGTCCTCGGCCGCTAGACGACGACAACCGCGCGCAGCCTATCCGGCCAGGGAGGCAGGGAGAACTCCCTGACCGCCTCCCTGCCGGTGACCTGCACAAAGCCTCATCCAGGGAGGCAGGGAGGCACGCTCCCCAGCCGCCCCGAAACCCCTTCATAGCCGCTTCCACGGCACCCCCATGCCTCCCTCCCTGAAGGCAGGCACCCCACCAACCGAGAGGACGCAGCCCACATGGCTGGCCACATCCAAGACCGCTGGTACAAGACCGAGAAGGGCCCCGACGACAAGCCCCGCCGGGTCAAATCCGACCGCTACGGCACGGGCATGCGCTACCGGGCCCGATACATCGGCCCCGACGGCACGGAGAAGTCCAAGAGCTTCCCCGACAAGCAGAAGCGCCTCGCCGAGCTGTGGCTGATCGAGACGGCGGCCGACATGGCGCGGGGACAGTACGTCGACCCACGGGCGGGCCGCGTCACCTTCCGGCAGTTCGCGGAGAAGTGGGTGGCGACGCACACGACCGAGGTGAACAGCCGCGAGGCCGCCGAGCGAAGGCTCCGCCTGCACGCGTTCCCGTACATCGGGACCAGGCCACTCGCGTCGTTCCAGCCCGGTCACATCCGCACGTGGCTCGGCGAGTTGGAGTCCAGCGTGCCCGCGGCCTCCCACCGCCGGATCGTCTTCGGCACCGTCTCGGCCGCGTTCAGCGCGGCCCTGGACGACGGACTCATCTCGAAGAACCCGTGCAAGGCCAAGTCCATCCAGATCCCGAAAGCCAGCCACACCCGCGTCGTCCCCTGGACGGCAGCCCAGGTGTTCGGCGTGCGGGCCGCCCTGCCGGAGCGTCTGAGGGCCTCCGTGGACGCGGCCGGCGGATGCGGACTGCGGCAGGGAGAAGTCTTCGGCCTGTCCGAGGACGAGGTGGACCACGACGGCGGCTGGATCTCCGTGGAGCATCAGCTCAAGCGGATCCGGGGCAAGTTCGTCTTCGCTCTCCCGAAGGGTGGCAAGGTGCGAGACGTGCCCCTTCCTCCGTCCGTGTCGGCCGCGCTTCAGGCGCACTCGGAGCGGCACCCGCCCGTCAAGGTCACGCTCCCCTGGCGAACCCCCGACGGGCCGCTCGTGACCAAGTCGCTCCTCTTCACCGGGGCGGCCGGCGGCCACATCCGGGTGAGCCACTTCAACGACTTCATGTGGAAGCCCGCTCTCGCCGCTGTGGGCATCATCCCGGAGCCGGAGGAGGGCGAGCGGTACGCGTCGGCCCCGGAACACGGCATGCACGCCCTGAGGCACTTCTACGCCTCCGTGCTCCTGGACGCCGGCGAGAACATCCGGGCCCTGAGCCAGTACCTCGGCCACGCCGACCCCGGGTTCACGCTCCGGACGTACACGCACCTCATGTCGAGTAGCGAGGGGCGGACCCGCAAGGCAGTGGAGAGCCTATACGACTTGTCTCACGAATTCGACAGCGCGTACGAATAGAAAAGCGCGTGCGGGCCGCGATGCATCGGGGCCCGCACACGCAGCCGTCGACACGCCCCTAGAAACCAATCCCCCCTTGGAGGAATTCCCATACTTGCCACATGACAAGCGACCATCATCAGCACCGCTGGAATATTTTTTTCGCACTCATCGGCATCGCCGGCTTGATCGTAGCCATTTTTTTTTGGCATTAAATCAGACGATACCAAACAGGTGGACGTGAAGACCCCAAACCCCGTCGTCGCCGACGAACCTTCCAGGGGCACCCCCTCACCCACCCCACCAAGTAAGACCCCGGCCGCCCCTCGACCACTTGAGACGAAATACCTGGTGGACATGGAGGCCTTGAGTGCAAGCTACGGCACGGACCCAGGCTCCGTAGAACTGCGCGGGGAAACATTCCCTCAAAGCATCGCCCTCCGAGTCGACAAGAACTCCATCCCAGCCAATGAAGTCGAGTACAACCTCGGCGGCCAGTGGAAGGCTTTTGATGCGACCATCGGAGTTACCGACCCCTCCCCCACAGGGGGACGGTTGACATTTGAGATTTTCGGCGACGGCCGAAGCTTGCGAAGCACTGAACTAGGGAAGGGGACTCCCGTCAAAATCCATATCGGAGTGACAGGGATTCAGACTTTGAAATTGAAAGTAAAATTCACTGCGGGTGAGTACTACAACGATTACTCTTACGGAGCGTGGGGGGACGCCCGACTCTCCAAGTAGGTCGCCTACTCCACGCCAGTGCCGCTGCTCCCGCAACGGGGATCAAGTGCGCTGGACACCTCGACCACGAGCTGATCACGCGGGCAACCGATCCATGATCACGGCCCCAAGACGGCCCAGCAGCGCCCGCCAGACTGCGAGCACTGAAGAAATCGCTGGTCACGACCCTAGGGCCGTGGAGTCGCGAGGCTTCATCTACTTCTGGCCCCTCTACACCGGCACTCCCATTCCGATGGACCAGTGGCGGAACAGGATGTGGCTCGACACCTGGGTGTAGCGGGGAGACCACGAGCGGGAGGGCGCGACCGGTGGTCGTGCCCTCCCGCTCGTGGTCACTCGCCCGTGGTCACTCGCCGTAGAAGTGCGCCAGGAGGAGCACCGACAGCGCGAGGCCGGCGCCGGCCATCACCTTGGCCGCCGTCGGCCGCCGTCGTGGGTCCGCCGCGGCGGCCAGCCAGAGCTGCAGCACCGAGGGGAAGAAGACGAACATCCCCGCCATGGCGGCGATGTAGCTCCACACGAGCAGGAACACCGAGATGACTCCGATGGCCGAGACGAAGCCCGACGAACCGGCGTGGAGGAACAGCGGTACGGCGGTCACCCCGGCGGTCGCGAGGACCAGGGAAAGAAGGGAAGGATCGGCGAAGCCCTGGTCCAGCCACGCGATCGACGCGGCCACGGGAGTGAGCGCGGCGAGCAGCACGAGGCCGAACTGCCATGGATGAACACCGTTTCGCGCATCGACGTGCATGCCCCGCCCCCGATCCAGATGACTTGAACGTGTTCAAATCATCGTAGCCGAGAAGGGCGGGCCGATGGGTCGGGTGTGACGGATATGGCGACAGTTGCTCGACACGCGAAGGTCCTGACTGCTTGACTCGTCGGTCCACCTGGGGAGGGGAGGCGCAGTCATGCGCAGCGGAGCCAAGGTCGCGATCGTCGGGGGCGTGTTCGCCGTCGTGGCGAGCGGGGTCGGCTACGGGGGTTACAACCTCTGGAACGGGGTCACGGGCGGCGACACGAACGTCAAGGGCCTCGCGGACGAGGCGCCGAGGACGGGCCCGGTCACCGGTGAGGAAGTCACGCGGACCGCAGGGGACTTCCTGGCCGCCTGGGCCGCCGGGGAGTCGGACCGGGCGGCCCAGCTGACGAACGACCCGGTCACGGCGGGGCCCGCGGTCGCCGCGTACCGGGAGGGCGCGAAGGTCTCGAAGGCGGTCATCACGCCGGGCACGCCGGTCGGGGCGAGGGTGCCGTTCACGGTACGGGCGACGATCTCGCACGAGGGCGTCTCCAAGGACTGGTCGTACTCCTCCGAACTGACCGTGGTGCGCGGCCAGTCCACCGGCCGCCCGCTGGTGAAGTGGCAGCCGGCCGTCCTCCACCCGAAGCTGACCGCCTCCGGCACCCTGCGGACGGGCGTCGCGAAGACCGCCGAGGTGAAGGCCGTCGACCACGACGGCGTGGAGCTTACGGCGGAGAAGTACCCCTCGCTCGGGCCGGTCCTGAACGAACTGCGCAGGCGGTACGCGTCGAAGGCGGGTGGCACCCCCGGCGTCGAGACCTGGATCGACTCGGGCACGGCGGGCGTCGCCGACACCCCCCTCCTCGTCCTGTCGAAGGGCAGGCCGGGCACCCTGGAGACCACCATCGACGCGGGCGTCCAGGCGGCGGCCGAGAAGGCCGTCAAGGAGTTCGACTCGGCCTCGGTGGCCGCGATCGAGCCGTCGACGGGGGCGATACGGGCGGTCGCCAACAATCCCGCCAAGGAATTCAACACCGCGCTCATGGGGCAGCAGGCCCCCGGTTCGACGATGAAGATCGTCACGGCGACGATGATGATGCAGAACGGTCTGGCGACGCCCGGCACCCGGGTCGAGTGTCCTTCCGACGTCCTGTCGCGGGGCAGGACCTTCCAGAACCTCGACAGGTTCAGCATCACCGGCGGCACCCTCACCGAGGCCTTCAGCCGCTCCTGCAACACCGCCTTCATCAAGGCGATCACCAAGCTCAGTGACAAGGGCATCGCGGACACCGCCCTCGGCGCGACCGCCCGCGACTCCTTCGGCATCGGCCAGACGTGGAACATCGGCGTCCAGGCCGCGGACGGCTCCGTGCCCGAGTCCGCGGGCGCCGAGACGCCCGCCTCGTACATCGGCCAGGGCAAGATCACGATGAGCGCCCTGAACGTCGCCTCGCTCTCCGCGACCGCGAAGAACGGCGGCTTCCTCCAGCCGTACCTGGTGGCGCGGAAGGTCGACGACCGCGAGTTCGCGAAGGCGGACCGGCTGGCCCCCGAGATCGCGGCCGGCCTGCGCCGGATGATGCGGGAGACGGCGACGAACGGCACCGCCGCGAAGGCGATGACGGGGGTCCCCTCCCCGAAGGGCGCGAAGACCGGATCGGCCGAGCTCGACGGCCAGGCCACGTCCAACAGCTGGTTCACCGGCTACTCGGGCGACCTCGCGGCCGCGGCCGTCGTCCAGTCGGGCGGTCACGGCGGCGACGCGGCGGGCCCGGTGGTCGCGCGGGTCCTCAAGGCGGGGTGACCGAGTGCCGGAACTCTGTCGCGTGGCCCGTACACCGACCGCTAGCGTGCGGGCCATGACGACCGACGAGGACACCGCCTCCGCCGCCCACCCCCAGTTCGCCGCCGCCCTCCGGGAGCTGGGTCTCGACGTCGAGATCCGCCGCTTCCCGGACGAGACCCGGACCGCCCAGCAGGCCGCCGAGGCCATCGGCTGCGCGGTCGGCGAGATCGTGAAGTCGCTGATCTTCGCGGCCGACGGGGTGCCGGTCCTCGTCCTGATGGACGGCGCGTCGCGGGTGGACGTCGAGCGCGTACGGCAGGAGCTGGGCGCGGAGAAGGTGACCCGAGCGGACGCGAAGGTGGTCCGGGAGACGACGGGGTACGCGATCGGGGGCGTCCCGCCGTTCGGGCACCGGACGCGGACGCGGGTCCTCGCCGACCGGGGCATCCTCGACCACGAGGTGGTGTGGGCGGCGGCGGGCACCCCGCACACGGTGTTCGCGCTGGACCCGAAGACGCTGGTCACGCACGCCGGTGGCACGCTCGTGGACGTCCGCGAGCCCGTGAAGTGACCCCGCTCGTCACGCTGGCGGTCCTGCTCGCGGCCGTCACGCACGCGAGCTGGAACGCGATCGCGCACCACATCAAGGACCAGCTGCTCTCCTTCACGCTGATATCCGGCGGCGGGGCGCTGATCGGTCTGGCCGTGGCCTGCTTCGCACCGCCGCCGGCGGCGGGGGCGTGGCCGTACCTGGTCGCCTCGGCGGCCCTGCACGTCGGGTACATGGCCCTGCTCATGCGGTCGTTCTCGCTCGGGGACTTCGGCCAGATGTACCCGATCGCCCGCGGTACGGCCCCGCTGGTCGTGACCGTCCTCGCGGCGGTCTTCCTCCACGAGGTGCCGGGCGGCTGGCAGCTGCTCGGGGTGGCGGTGGCCTGCGCGGGCCTGACGGGCCTCGCCCTGTGGGGCATCCGGGGCGGTGGGAGTCGCCCGCACTGGCCGGCGCTGCTGGCGGCGGGTGCGACGGGCCTGGCGATCGCGCTGTACACGGTCGTCGACGGCGTCGGCGTCCGCGCCTCCGGCACCCCGCTGGGGTACATCGGGTGGCTGATGGTCCTGGAGGGCCTCGCGATCCCGGCGTACGCCCTGTGGACCCGCCGCGCGGCCCTCCTCCCCGAACTCCGCCCGTACGCGGCCCGGGGTCTGCTCGGCGCGGCCCTGTCGGTCGCGGCGTACGCCCTGGTCCTGTGGGCCCAGACGAAGGCCCCGCTGGCCCCGATCGCCGCGCTCCGCGAGTCCTCCATCATCGTGGGCGCGGCCATCGGCGCCCTCTTCTTCAAGGAACGCTTCGGCGCCCCGAGGATCGCGGCGGCGGGCCTGATGGTGGTGGGGATCGGGCTGATGCTGCGGGCGGGGTGACCCGGCGGTGGTGCCGCACGCGATGACGGGACCGGTCGGCTGAGCATCGCAGATCGGTGAGTCGGCTCCCAGCCGTCACGACACTTGCCTGATGGGCCGTCAGTCGCCCAGCACCTCCGCGAAGTGCGTGTGCACCGCGAGCAGGCCGCCGTCCACGCGGAGGGTGGCGCCCGTGATCCAGGAGGCGTCCGTGGAGGCCAGGAAGGCCACCGCCGCCGCCACGTCCTCCGGGGCGCCGACGCGGCCCAGGGGGTACACGCGGGTGGCCAGGGCGGCGAGTCGGTCCTCCTTGCCCGTCCAGGCCCTCGTCGCGATCGTGCCCGGGTTGATCCGGTTGACCCGGACCCCGCGCGGGGCGGCGTCGCCCGCCAGGGTGCGGGTCAGCGACGCCAGGGCCGCCTTCGCCGCGCTGTAGGCGTGGTTGCCGAAGTCCGCCTCCGCGTTGACCGAGCCGATCGTGACGATCGCCCCGCGTCCGCCGGCCGCCGCGAGGTGCGGCAGGGCCGCCCGTGAGCAGCGGACCGCGCCCATCAGCGTGACGTCCGGCTGGCCGGTCCAGCCCTCGTCCGGTTCGTCCTCGAAGCGGTCCCGGTCGGCGCCGCCGCACGGATTGTCCATGTTTAGGACGGGCCGATCGGTGCAGACGAGGTTATAGAACATCGGCGCGCTGACAAGAGGGTGCTCATGAGCATCATCGGCTGGATAGTGCTGGGCCTGCTCGCGGGAATCATCGCGAAGGCCCTGATGCCGGGCCGGGACCCCGGTGGTTTCATCCTTACGATACTGATCGGAATTTCCGGCGCCCTTTTGGGAGGTTGGCTCGGCAAGGTCATTTTCGACGTCGACTCGATCGACGGTTTCTTCGAGCTTTCCACGTGGATAGCCGCCATTGTGGGGTCTCTCATCCTCCTGGGGCTCTATCGCCTGGTGGCCAGCAGGCGACATTCATGAAACTCACCCGTCGCCGGTGGAGTCCCAGGGCCCTGACGTGCCGCGCTTCCACGCGGATGACGGGGTGGGGCCTGCGGGTGGCGGCACGGGGCGGGCGGTGGATGGCCGGGCGGCTGGTGCGTGCCGGGTCGCACGCCCTGTTGCCGCGATGGCTCCGGGTCGAGGCCTGACATCCGGACATACGGAGAACGAGAAGAGGTCGGAGGTGAACAGGAATGGCCATGGAGAAGAAGGCCCGGAACGTCGGCAAGAAGATGAAGGGCAAGGTGAAGGAAGGCACCGGCAAGGCAGTCGGTAACGAGAGCATGGAGGTCAAGGGAAAGGCCGAGCAGGCCGCTGCGGACGCCAAGCAGACCGGCCAGAAGGCCAAGGACACGCTCGGGCACTGAGCGTTTTCGACGAGGCCACTGATCGGGGGACGCCGACTGGACCGAGGTGAGGGCCGCAACGCACAAGGCTCCCGTGCCGTCGGGGGAGGTGTTCGACGTCTCGACCCACCGGCACGGGAGCCTTGTCGGTTCCCTGTCCTGCCGCACTCGACCTCCCGCATGCCCTGGTCGAGTGGGTCACCACCGGACTCAAACGCCCGCCGGGCGGTGAACTCACCCTCACCCAACGCACCGCCAACCAGGCCCCGGCCGCGGCGAGGGCGCCGGTCGAACGCGGCATGGCACGCCTGAAGTCCTGGCAGATCTTCCGCAGATCCCGCACCAGCCCCAACCGCATGAGCGTCATCACCGAAGCCGTCCTCATCCTGGAGCGGCAACGCTGAAAACGCTCTGTGAAACCTTTTCGCAACACGCCGTTCATCGAATTCCCGGACGAATGCTCGGAGACAGTCGGAGAGCGTAAATTCTCGGCCATTCGGCCTGGGCCGAAACCCTTTGACACCCGTCCGCCGCCGAGAGCACGATCCACCCCGCCGACTATTGCTTTTGACCCAGGGGGAGACAATGGCTTCGCAGCAGCACGGGGACGATTCGTACGAGTCCGGCGTCGAGGAGATCTGCTCCTCCCTTTCCTCCCGGAGTTTCGATCTGATCTCCGGCGACAAGGTGAAGTCGCTCCTCCTGCGGCGCTCCGAGACCGCCCTCGACGACCTGGAGTCCTTCCGCGAGAGCTGGTCCCGCATGCCGCTCGACGGGTACATGGCGGACGGCGGGCGCTACCGCCGGCGCCGGCACGCCACGCTGAGCGCGCCCCCGGCGAGCGCCGACTACCGCGTCGAGCCCCACCAGCCGCACTACCAGGGCCTCGACTACAACAACCTCAACGGCGGCGTCGCCCGGCACTACGAGCCGTTCGAGGAGCAGAGCCTGCGCGGCGCCACCATGGACAGCCTGCTCACGCTGGGCTGCGACATCTTCGGCCGCCTCGCCCCGTACTCGGGCTGGCACATCGAGGCCCACCAGTTCCGCATCGAGGTGAACGGCGAGGAGGTCGGCCTGCCGACCCCGGAGGGCGTCCACCGCGACGGCGTCACCTTCGTCCTGATGGCGATGATCGGCCGCTCGAACGCCACCGGCGGCGAGAGCACCGTCTTCAACCTGGACAAGCAGCCGGTGGAGAAGTTCTCCCTCACCGACGTCCTCGACGTGGCGCTCGTCAACGACGAGCGGGTCTACCACGGCGTCACGCCCATCGAGCAGATCGATCCCGCCCTCCCGGCCTCGCGCGACGTGCTCGTGATCACCTACCGTCACAAGCCGTAAGTGTCCGGAGCACGGTACGGCGCGGGGGCGGCCACCACGGCGCCCCCGCGCCCGTTCCCACCTGAGTGAGAAGACGGGAAAATGGGTCAGCTAATCGCCGTAGCGGTCATCACCATTCTGGCAGTCATCAGTCCCGGCGCGGACTTCGCGATGACCGTGCGGAACAGTTATCTGTACGGGCGGACCGCCGGTGTTCTCGCCGCCGTCGGCATTTCCCTGGGCGTTCTCGTCCACGTCACCTACACCATGCTGGGCGTGGGACTTCTGGTGACCCGTACCCCGATGCTTTTCACGGCGATGAAACTGATCGGCGCCGCGTACCTGGTGTACATCGGGTACAAGACCTTCGTCACCAAGGCCCAGGTGGACATCGACCTGTCGAGCGACGCCGGCCTCTCGAAGGCGGGGGCGCTGCGCACCGGGTTCCTGACGAACGCGCTCAACCCGAAGACCATGCTCTTCGTGCTGAGCACCTACACCCAGGTCGTCAGCGCCGACACCCCGCTCTTCCAGCAGATCGGCTACGGCCTGTTCATGTCGCTCGCGCACCTGGTCTGGTTCGCGCTGGCCGCCGTGCTCTTCTCCAACCAGTCCCTGCGCACCCGGCTGTTGCAGCGGCAGAGCGTGCTCAACAAGGTCATCGGGACCATCCTCGTCGGCCTGGGGATGGTGCTCGCCCTCACGCCGTCCGTGGCCTGAGGCGCGGTCAGGAGGAGACCCGTTCCACGCGCGGTTCGGCGATCGTCCGGTAGTCCTCGGTGGCCAGGGCCAGCGAGCGGTCGAGCCGGGCCGCGTTGAAGAAGAACTCCGGGTGGACCAACAGGTCCGGGTCCACGATCAGTTCGAGGCGCTCGTCGAAGGCGAACGGCAGGATCGTGCCGCTCGGGGAGCCCGCGAGCTCCTCGGCGATCTCCGGGGAGGCGAAGGAGACGTACGTGCCGCCGTACAGCGCCTTGACGGCGTTCAGGTCGATGCGCCGGTCGCCGGGGACGACGACGAGCGCGAAGCGCTTCTCCTTCTTGCCGATCTTCACCATGGCGATGATGCACTTGGCCGCCCGGTCGAGCGTGTGGCCCCGGAGCGCGCTGACCGCCTCGGTGGCGCCCTCGGGGGCGTGCTCGATCACCCGGTAGGCCGCGCCGCGCTCGTCGAGCAGGGCGAGCAGCTTCTCGTACGTGTCGACGCCCGCGGCATCCGCGACACCTGCGACATCCGTGACGCCCATGGCATCCGTGACACCCGTGGCGTCCGTGGCATCCGTGGTCATTCGGTTCCTCCTGGTTTCAACTGGTCTGGTTCTCCGGCGCGTTGACCCTACGCCTGTTGTCCATGTGCCGGAGCAGCGCGACACCCGCCCCGTCCAGTTCGTACAGCACCCGTACGCCCTCCCTGCGCCGCCGCACCACGCCCGCGGCGACCAGGGCGGTGAGGTGCTCGGAGACGGTGCTCGGGGCCAGGCCCAGGGTCGCGGCGAGGTCCGAGGTGGTGGTGGGCGCGACGAGGCCGCGGACGACGCCGGCCCGGCTGCGGCCGAGCAGGATCTCCAGGCGGTCCCCGCGCGCGGGCCCCTCGGCGAGGCCCCGGCGGGCCGGCGGGGGCGTCTCCCCGAGCAGGACGGCGGCCCCCTCGGCCTGGTAGGCGACGGCCGTCGTGCCGTCCGGGGCGGACGCGGAGTACGGGGCTCCCTTGCCGAACACCAGGGGGACGAGGACGAGTCGGGAGACGCACGGCACCGCGGTCCGGCCGCTCACCACGGGCCCGACGTGCAGCCTCAGCACGTCACCTTTCCGGGTGAGCCGCCGTCCGCGCAGGGAGCCGAGCAGCCGCTCCGGGCCCTGGGTGGCGAGGATCCGGGCCCGCAGCAGGATGTCCTCCTCCGTGGCGACCCGCAGGGGCGCGGCGTACGGGGCCAGGGCCGCCCGCCAGTACCGGGGGATGAACTCGCACAGTTCGGCGAGGCGGGCCGCCGGGTCCGCGTACAGGGTCCCCAGCTCGGCGGGGACGCCCTGCGGGAACCACTGCTCCAGCTCCTCCCGGACGCGGGCCGGGGGAACGGCGGCGAGGGCCGCGAGGTCCGCCGTCAGCTCGCCCCTGGACGGGTCCGGGACGGCGAGGAGGAAGGAGGGGAGGGCGCCGCCGCGGGCGCGGTACAGATGGACGAGCCAGCCCGGGATGGTCACCCCGGCCCGGGTCAGCGAACGGCGGGCCGCCCGGTCCCAGTTGGTGTACGGCCAGGGCGCGAGGCCGCGCCGGGTGGAGAGCAGCCCGATGCTGCCGTACGTCTCCCAGAGCCGGCTGTCGGCGATCCGGACCGTTCCGTACCCGGACCGCCGCAGCGGAATCTCGATCACCACGCACCCCCGCGCTCGCTCCATGGTCGGTGGAGCGGGCACACGGTATCGGCCAGGTGGCCGGGGACGGCCCGTCGGCCGCTCACAATGTCAAGTCGCCGCCCGGGGAACGGATTTCAGCCTGAGGAGACCTTCTTTTTCAGCCTGAGGGGACCTCTTCTTCAGCCCGTCACCGAGCGCACCGCGCGCACCAGGGCCTGGGCGCGCGGGTCGGCCGTGACCGTCTTCCGCATGCCGTTGGTGACGTACCCGAAGGCGATCCCCGTGTCCGGGTCGGCGAAGCCGAGGGAGCCGCCGCGGCCGGGGTGGCCGAAGGAGGACGGGCCGAGGAGCGGGGAGGCCGGGCCGTGCAGCATGTGGCCGAGGCCGAAGCGGGTGCCGACCAGGAGGACCCGGTCCGGGCCCGCGGACTCCTCCGTACCGGCCAGGGTGAGCGTCGCCGGGGCGAAGAGGCGCTCGGCACCGTCGACGGGGCCGAGGGTGGCGGCGTAGAAGCGGGCGAGCGCGCGGGCGGTGGCGACGCCCGCCGAGCCGGGCAGTTCGGCGGCCCGGTAGACGGGGTCGTTCTCGTCGGGCTTGGGGTCGATGACCCCGAAGGCGCGCCGGGTGAGGGAGCCGGGGTCCTGGTAGGCCTCGGTGACGGAGCGCTTGGGGCGGAGCTTGAGGGCGCCGCTGCCGGGCGGGTCGATCTCCTCGACGGGGCCGAGCCGGCCGACCCGGTGGGCCTCGGCCTCGGGCAGGCCGATCCACAGGTCGAGGCCGAGGGGGCCGGTGATCTCCTCGGCGACCCAGCGGCCGATGGTGCGGCCGGTGACCCGGTGGACCAGGCCGGAGAGCAGCCAGCTGAAGGTGTGGGCGTGGTAGCCGTGGGCGGTGCCGGGCTCCCAGGCGGGGGCCTGGGCGGCTATCGCCTCCGTCGCGGTCGACAGGTCGACCGCCTCGGCGAGGGTGAGCGGGCGGTCGAGGACGGGGACGCCGGCCCGGTGCGCTAGCAGCTGCCGTACGGTCACGCGGTCCTTGCCGTGGGCCTTGAACTCGGGCCAGTACGCGGCGACGGGGGCGTCCAGGTCGAGCAGCCCGCGCTGGTGCAGGAGCAGGGGGACGGCGGCGGAGACGCCCTTGGTGGCGGAGCGGACGACCTGGGCGGTGTCCGCCGTCCACGGCTCCGTGCCGTCGGCGTCCTTCGTGCCCGCCCACAGGTCGACGACCCGCACGCCGTCCCGGTGGACGGCGACGGCCGCCCCGCGCTCGCCCCGCTGCTCGAAGTTGCGCAGGAACGCGTCCCTGACCGGCTCCCAGCCCGCCGCCACCGTGCCCTGGACGTCCACCTGACCCACACTCTCTCTCGTACGACCGACTCCCATGGTGCAACGCGGGGGGAGAAAGCCTGATTCCGGGGTCAGGCGGACGTCGGGCGAGGTCAGACGAGGTCGAACGTGACGCGCCTCACGATCCTGGGGGTCGTGGCGATCGTCTCGGAGTGGAGCGAGCCGCGAGCCTTGTCGTACCTCCCGGTGCCGCCGGTGATCGCGTTGTCGAAGGGCCCCTGGGAGACGTAGTTGTAGTACATCCCCTGCACGGTGATCTGCCCCTCCGGGAGGGTGTAGGTCACGATGCACTGCTCCGCTTCGTCGACCAACATCGGGTCCCCGCTCCGGGTGGTGGTGCAGGTGCCGTCGGTGTCGCCGACCTTGTTGTCCGCCTCGTCGAGGAGGTCCGAGTGGATGACGACCCGATCGCCCTGCAGGACGCTGCCGGGGACGGCGGGGGTGACGGGGAAGCGGTGCAGCTCCTGCACCACGGACTTGAGCGAGAAGGTCCGGGCTTTGCCCCCGACGTGGGCGGAACCGGTGTCCGTCGCGGCGGCGCCCGCGACGGGGGCGCAGGCGAGGAGGGTGACCAGGGCGGTGGCCGCTCCGAGGCAGGCGGATCTGATGGGGCGCATCATGCGACTCCTGAGGTTGGACATTCGGGGATGGCCGGAATGACCGGATGGCGAACTCTCATCCGATTCCGTTCGATTCCCTTCATAGCCCCGGCTCCGCCGCCGCACGGAGCACCCCGGCACGACCCACCGGCACATCCAGCCGGTCGGACCAAAGTCAGGCGACGGAGCTCGGTACGAAGCCGAACGGCAGCTCCAGGCGGTGCCGGGCCATCGTCTCCTCGTCCGAGAGGATCGCGGCGGTGGGACCGTCCTCCGCGATCACGCCCTCGCTGAGGATGACCGAGCGCGGGCAGAGCTCCAGGGCGTACGGCAGGTCGTGGGTGACCATGAGGACGGTGACGTCGAGCGTGCGGAGGATGTCGGCGAGCTCGCGGCGGGAGGCCGGGTCCAGGTTGGAGGACGGCTCGTCGAGGACGAGGATCTCCGGCTCCATGGCGAGGACGGTCGCGACGGCGACCCGGCGGCGCTGCCCGAAGGAGAGGTGGTGCGGCGGCCGGTCGGCGAACTCCGCCATGCCGACCCTCGCGAGGGCCTTCTGGACGACCGCTTCGAGCTCGGCGCCCCGGATGCCCGCCGCCGCCGGGCCGAAGGCCACGTCCTCGCGGACGGTCGGCATGAACAGCTGGTCGTCGGGGTCCTGGAAGACGATGCCGACCTTCCGCCGGATCTCGGCCATGTGCTTCTTGCCGACCGGAAGCCCGGCGACGGTGACGCTGCCCGCGCCGCCGGTGAGGATGCCGTTGAGGTGGAGGACGAGGGTGGTCTTGCCGGCGCCGTTGGGACCGAGGAGGGCGACCCGCTCGCCGCGCCCGACGGTCAGGTCCACGCCGAAGAGGGCCTGGTGGCCGTCGGGGTACGCGTACGCGAGGCCGGAGACCTCGAGCGAGGGGGCGGTCACGGGGTCCATCCCAGTCATAGGGTCCATCCCAGGAGGCAGATCAGGAGTGCGGAGAGCGGCAGGGCGGCGGCGTACGTCCACTGGGCGCGGGTGGCGGTGACCTCGTCGATGACCGGCATGGTGCCGCTGTAGCCGCGGCTGACCATGGCGAGGTGGACGCGTTCGCCGCGCTCGTACGAGCGGATGAAGAGCGCGCCGGCGGACTTGGCGAGGACGCCCCAGTGGCGGACGCCCTTCGCCTCGAAGCCGCGCGAGCGGCGGGCGACGGACATGCGGCGCATCTCGTCGGTGATGACGTCGCCGTACCGGATCATGAACGAGGCGATCTGGACGAGCAGCGGCGGCAGTTTGAGCCGCTGGAGGCCGAGGACCAGGGCCCGCAGTTCGGTGGTGGAGGCGAGGAGCACGGAGGCGGCGACGCCGAGGGTGCCCTTGGCGAGGACGTTCCAGGCGCCCCACAGGCCGGGGACGCTCAGCGAGACCCCGAGGACCTCCGTCTGCTCGCCGGGGACCACGAAGGGCATGAGCAGCGCGAACGCGACGAACGGGATCTCGATGAGGAGCCGTCGCAGCAGGAAGCCGGCCGGGACGCGGGCCCGCCCGGCGACGACGCCGAGCAGGACCGCGTACAGGGCGAAGGCCCAGACGGCCTCGCGGGGCGTCGAGACGACGACCACGACGAAGCCGAGGACGGCGGCGAGCTTGGTGTGCGGGGGCAGCTCGTGGACCGGCGAGTGCCCGTGCCGGTAGAGCTTGTGCGCGTGCCCCGCCCCCATGTCACGCCTCCAGGGCGGCGGTCTTGCGGCGGCGGACGACCCAGAAGGCGCCGGTGCCGACGGCCAGGGTCGCGCCGACGCCGATCGCGCCGGCGAGGCCGCCGGAGAGGCGGGGGGCCTCGATGCCCTTGACGCCGTAGTCGGCGAGCGGGGAGTCCGCGGCGGCGTGCTTCTCCACGTTCTTGTCGATGCCCTGGTCGGCGGCGACCTTCTCCAGGCCGTCGGGGCTGGCGGAGGCGTAGAAGGAGACGAAGCCGGCGAGGACGAGGGCGGTGACGACGCCGCCGATCCACAGCTTCTTCGGGGAGCCCTTCGCGACGGGCCTCGCGGAAGGGGCCGCGTCGACCAGCTCGCCGTCCACGCGGAGCTTGAGCGGCGCGGTCAGGCCGCGGGCGCCGTACACCAGGTCGGGGCGGACGGCGACGACGGCGCCGACGGTCAGCATGGTGATGACGGCCTCGCCGACGCCGATGAGGACGTGCACGCCGACCATGGCCGTGAGGACCTTGGAGACGGGGACGTCGGTGGTGCCGCCGATCGCGTAGATCAGGGTGAAGACGGTCGCCGCGGCCGGTACGGAGACGAGCGCGGCGGCGAACGAGGCCACGGTCACCGAGCGGCGGGTGCGCGGCAGGACGAGGACCAGGCCGCGGAAGAGCGCGTAGGCCACGACGACGGTGACGACGCCCATGACGGTGATGTTCACGCCGAGGGCGGTGAGGCCGCCGTCGGCGAAGAGGATGCCCTGCATGAGCAGGACGACGGCGATGCACAGGACTCCGGTCCAGGGCCCGACGAGGATCGCGGCGAGCGCCCCGCCGAGGAGGTGTCCGCTGGTCCCGGCGGCGACCGGGAAGTTCAGCATCTGGACGGCGAAGATGAAGGCCGCGACGAGGCCGGCGAGCGGGGCCGTCCTCTCGTCGAGTTCCTTGCGGGCTCCACGCAGGCCGGCGGCGACGGCGCCGGCGGCGACGACACCGGCGGCGGCCGATACGGGGGCGTTGATGAATCCGTCAGGTACATGCACGTCCGGAATGATAAGGCGTTCCTGCGAAGAGCTTGCAAGAGCGCATCGATGACAGGACGGCGGCGCGCGGGGGCGCGTGACCCTGCCCACACCCCCGGCCGTATGCGCATGCGGCGCGCGCTCGCCGGGAAGAAGAAGGGACATTGGCCGACAATTAGTCGATAAGAGGACAACACGTGAGGAGCCCCCGATGGCCGGCGCGCACGACCGCAGAGTCGACGACCATGCCAAGGGACGCATCATCAGCGACGCCCCGCTCTCCCGCCCGGTCCCGGTGTCCCTCCGTTACGATCCCGACTCCTCCCCGGCGACGGTCCGCTTCGGCTTCCCCGGCGCCGTCGAGTGGTCCTTCCCCCGCGCCCTCCTGGAGACCGGCATGCGCGCCCCGACCCGCCGCGGCGACATCGGGGTCTGGCCCTGCGGCCGCGTCCAGACGGTCGTCGAGCTCCACACGGGGGACGGGGTCACCGTCGTCCAGTTCGACACCACGGCCCTGCTCCGCTTCCTGAAGCACACGTACGCCGCCAGTACGTCGATGACGACACACTGACGGCGTACGGATCAGGCGTACGGAGCGATCCGGCGTACGGAGCGATCCGGCGTCAGACCTTCACGAGGTCCGGCTTCGCGGCACCGCCCTCGCTCGCGGGCGCGGACTTCGCGAGGCCCTCGCCCTCCACGTCCACGTTCGGCAGGAGCCGGTCCAGCCACTTCGGCAGCCACCAGGCCTTGTGGCCGAGGAGCGCCAGCACGGCCGGGACGATCGCCATGCGGACCACGAAGGCGTCGAAGAGGACCGCGACGGCCAGGCCGAAGCCGATCATCTTGACCATCTGGTCGTCCATGCCGATGAAGCCGGAGAAGACCGCGATCATGATCACCGCGGCGGCGGTGACCACCCGGGCGCTGTGCCGGAAGCCGGTCACGATCGCCTCGCCGGGCCGCTCGCCGTGCACGTACGCCTCGCGCATCCGGGTGACGAGGAAGACCTCGTAGTCCATCGCGAGGCCGAAGACGACGCCCACCATGAAGATCGGCATCATCGACATGATCGGGCCGGTCTGCTCGACCCCGAAGAGGCTGCCGAGCCAGCCCCACTGGAAGACCGCGACGACCGCGCCGAGGGCCGCGACCACCGAGAGCAGGAAGCCGAGGGCCGCCTTCAGGGGGACGAGGACCGAGCGGAAGACCAGGGTCAGGAGCACGAAGGCGAGGCCGACGACGAGGGCCAGGTAGGGCACCAGGGCGTCGTTCATCTTCTGCGAGAAGTCGATGTTCATCGCGGTGGCGCCGGTGACGAGGACGTCGTCGCCGGTGGCGTCGCGGATGTCGTGGACCAGGTTCTCGGTGGCGGTCGAGGACGGCCGGTCCTTCGGGACCACGGTGATCATGGCGGCGTCGCCGGCCTTGTTCGGGGTCGCCGGGGTGACCGCGGCCCAGCCGTCGAGGCCCTTGATCGTGGAGACCGTCCGGTCGGCGGTCGCCTTGTCGCCGTCCACGACGACGAGCAGCGGGCCGTTGAAGCCGGGGCCGAAGCCGTCGGACAGCGCGTCGTACGCCCGGCGCTCGGAGGTGGAGGTCGGCTTCACGCCGTCGTCCGGGAGGCCCATCTCCAGGGAGGCGGCGGGCACGGCGATCGCGCCGAGGCCGAGGACGCCGACGATCAGGACCATCAGCGGGCGGCGGATGACGAAGCGGGCCCAGCGGGTGCCGCCGTTGGGCTTGGCGTCCTTCTGGAGGTCGTTCTTCGGTCCCTTGCGCTGCTTGCGGCCGACGACCTTGTTCCCGGCGAAGCCGAGCAGGGCGGGGATCAGGGTGAGCGCGATCAGTACGGCGATCACGACCGTGCCGGCGGCGGCGAAGCCCATCTTCGACAGCATCGGGATGTTGACGACGGCCAGGCCGACCAGGGCGATGACGACGGTGAGTCCGGCGAAGACGACGGCGGAGCCGGCCGTGCCGACCGCGCGGCCCGCGGCCTCCTCGTGGTCCCGGCCCTCGGCGAGCTCCGCGCGGTAGCGGGAGACGATGAAGAGGGCGTAGTCGATGCCGACGGCGAGGCCGATCATCGACGCGAGCGTGGAGGTGGTGGTGCCGAGGTCCAGGACGTTCGCGAGCGCGGTGATCGTCGAGACGCCGATGCCGACGCCGATGACCGCCGTGAGCAGCGGGAGCCCGGCCGCGACGAGCGAGCCGAAGGTGATGACGAGCACGATGCTGGCGAGGACGATGCCGATGGCCTCGCTCGCGCCCTGCTCGGGCATGGTCTGGAGGGCGTCGCCGCCGATCTCGACGGTCAGCCCCTTGCCCTGGGCGTCGTGACCGGCGTCCTTGAGGGCCTCGCGGGTCTCGTCGGTCAGCTCCATCCCGTTGACCTTGTAGGAGACCGAGACGTAGGCGGTGGAGCCGTTCTGCGAGACGGCGTGCGCGGTGTACGGGTCGGTGACCTGGACGATCTGGTCCGAGCCGGACTTGAGCGCGGCGACGGTCTCCTCGACGACGGCCTTGTGCGCCGGGTCGGTCATCTTCTCGCCCGCGGGGGCCTTGAAGACGACACGGGCGGTGGCCCCGTCGGCTCCGGCGCCGGGGAAGCGCTCTTCGAGCAGGTCGAAGGCGCGCTGGGCCTCGGTGCCGGGTATCGAGAAGGAGCTGGAGGTCGGGGTGGGGGCGGTGGCGGCACCGACGCCGGCGAGGGCGAGGAGCGCCACCCAGAGGAGGGCGACGAGCCGGCGGCGCCGGAAGGCGGCGCGGCCCAGCTTGTAGAGGAACGTGGCCACGGGGGCGTACTCCCAGGGTGGGGCGGGACAGGGCATGGGGAGCCGGCCCGACGGCGTGAGCGGTTCGTCGTCAGGTGGAGAGGTGGAGCTTCAGGTGATCAGACGCCGAGTGAGGGGAGCACCACGGCGTCGAAGTAGGCGCTGAGGAAGGCGCGGTCGACCGGCTGATCCTCGATCAGCGGGCGGGCGATGAACGCACCGATCAGCATGTGCGGGACGAGCTTCAGCGCCGGGTTGTCGGCTTTGATCTCGCCCCGGCGGACCGCTCGGCGCAGCACCTCGTCGAGGCCGTTCATCTCGGGTTCGATGAGCAGCTCGCGCAGCGCCCGGTGCAGTTCGGGGTTGGTGTGGACGGCATGGGCGAGACCCCGCATCAGCGCGGCGTCCTTGTCCATCTGGCAGTCGTCGGTGTGGGCGATCATCTCCTGGATGTCGCCGCGGAGCGAGCCGGTGTCGATCTCGGTGATGTCGACCGGCTTGTTGTGCCGCATGGCCCGGGCGACCAGCTCCGGCTTGCTCCCCCACTGGCGGTAGAGGGTGGCCTTGCTGGAGTGGGTGCGGGAGGCGACGGCGTCCATGGTGAGGGCGTCGTAGCCGACCTCACGGAGGAGTTCGAGCACGGCCGCGTACAGCTCGGACTCCCGCTCGGGAGTGAGTCTGCTGCGTGCCATGGCCGGTCTCCGATCCGAACGAAACGGTTTCGTACACCAGGAACGATATACCCACCCCCTCAGCGAAACGAAACCGTTTCGTACGTGTCCTGGGCCACATCGTGCGCGCATTCACAAGGACGCCCGCATACACGTACGAGTTGCCTCACCCCCTCCGCGCGGAAAGCATGAGGAGGTGAGTGACGACGTCGCGTATCTCCGTTTCCCGCACCTCCACGACGACCTGCTGTGCTTCGCCGCCGAGGACGATCTCTGGCTCGCCCCGCTCGCCCCCGAGGGCGAGCGCCCCGACCGGGCCTGGCGCCTCACGGTCGACCGGACGCGGGTCGGGCACCCGCGCTTCTCGCCGGACGGGCGGCACATCGCGTACACGAACTGGCGCAGCCTCGACCCCGAGATCCATCTCGTCCCCATCGACGGCGGCACCGCCCGGCGGCTGACCTACTGGGGCTCCACCGACACCCGGGTCTGCGGCTGGACGCCCCCCGACAAGGACGGCCGCTCCGACATCCTCGCCGTCTCCTCGCACGGGCAGCCCTTCTCGTACTACTCCTGGGCGTACACCGTCCCCACCGACGGCTCCCCCGGCCTCCGCCTGCCCTGGGGCCCCGTCTCGGACATAGCGGTCACCGACGACA
Source organism: Streptomyces vietnamensis (assembly GCF_000830005.1). Classification (NCBI taxonomy): domain Bacteria; kingdom Bacillati; phylum Actinomycetota; class Actinomycetes; order Kitasatosporales; family Streptomycetaceae; genus Streptomyces; species Streptomyces vietnamensis. The sequence goes on from NZ_CP010407.1 coordinate 3,570,197, forward strand.
CCGCGATCACCGGGAACGACGGCGAGCGCCGCAGCCTCCTGCTCACCGGGAAGCCGCCGCACGAGCCGGCCGCCTGGAAGCGGTACCTGGGCGGCGCCACCGGCCGCCTCTGGCTCCACGGCGAACGGCTGCTGCCCGACCTCGGCGGGCACATCGACGCCCCCATGACCGTCGGCGGGCGGATCGCCTTCCTCTCCGACCACGAGGGCATCGGCAACCTCTACTCCTGCCGGCCCGACGGCACCGACCTGCGCCGTCACACCGACCACGACGACTTCTACGCCCGGCACGCCTCCAGCGACGGCCGCCGGGTCGTCTACCAGTGCGCGGGCGAGCTGTGGATCGTCGACGCCCTCACCGCCGACTCCCGCCCCCGCAAGCTGGAGGTGCGGCTCGGCGGCCAGCGCGTCGGCCGCCGCTGCTACCAGGTGCCGGCCGCCCACCACATCGACGCGCTCTCCGTCGACGAGACCGGCCGGGCCTCCGCCGTCTCCGTGCGCGGCAGCCTGTACTGGCTGACGCACCGCGACGGCCCCGCCCGCACCATCATCGACTCCCCCGGCGTCCGGGTCCGGCTCCCCGAGATGCTCGGCAGCGGCGGCCAGGTCGCGTACGTCACCGACGCCGAGGGCGAGGACGCCGTCGAGGTCGCCTATCTGCCGCGCGCCAGCGGCGACCGGCCGCCCCGCAGGCTCGCCTCGGGCGACCTCGGCCGGGTCGAGGAACTCGTCTCCGACCCGGACGGCGAGCGGCTCGCGATCGCCTCCCACGACGGCCGGCTCCTCCTCCTCGACGCCACCGAGGAGTCCAACGGCGAGGTCACCGAGCTGATCCGCTCCGTCAACGGACCCGTCCGCGACCTCGCCTTCTCCCCCGACGGCGACTGGCTCACCTGGTCCCACCCGGGCATCGGCCGCTCCCTGCGCTCCATCAAGATGGCCCGGATCTCGGGCCCCGGCGCCCGCACCGTCGTCGACGTCACCAACGGCCGCTTCGAGGACGAGAACCCGGTCTTCACCCGCGACGGCCGCTACCTCGCCTTCCTCTCCTGGCGGGGCTTCGACCCGGTGTACGACGTGCACACCGGCGACCTGTCCTTCCCGCTCGGCTGCCGCCCCTACCTCGTCCCGCTCTCCTCCGCCACGCCCTCCCCCTTCGCACTGCTCCCCGACGGGCGCCCGGCGGCCGGCGGCCTCGACCCCACGGACGAGGACGCCGAGACCGCCGACGGCACCGTCACCGTCGAGATCGAGGGGCTCCCCGACCGGGTCACGCCCTTCCCGGTCGCCGCCTCCAAGTACTCGGCGCTGCACCCGGTCAGCGGCGGCGGCCTGGTCTGGCTGCGCTGGCCCATCTCGGGCGCGCTCGGCGAGACCTTCGCCAACCCGGCCGACACCTCCGGCAAGCCCACCCTGGAGCACTTCTCCATCACCAAGGCCCGCAAGAGCGAACTCGCCAAGGACCTCGACTGGTTCGCGGTCAGCGGCGACGGCACCCGGCTCGTCGTCGCCGACGACGGCGAACTGCGGGCCGTGCCCGCCACCGAGTCCGGCGACGGCGACTCCACCGTCTACCTGGACCTGCGGCGCATCCTGCACGAGATCGACCCGGGCGCCGAATGGCGGCAGGCCTTCGACGAGGCCGGCCGGATCGTCCGCGCCTACTTCTGGGAGCCCGACATGGGCGGCGTCGACTGGACGGCCGTCCTCGACCAGTACCGGCCGCTCGTCGAACGGGTCGCGTCCCCCGACGAGTTCGCCGACCTGCTCCGCGAGGTCATGGGCGAACTCGGCACCTCGCACGCGTACGTCACGCCCGCCCGCCGCAACGAGGGACCGCCGCACTACCAGCGGCCGATGGGCCTGCTCGGCGCCAACCTCGTGCCGCGGGAAGCCGGTTGGACGGTCAAACGCATCCTCCCCGGCGAGTCCTCCGACTCCAAGGCCCGCTCCCCGCTCGCCGGCACCGGCATCCGCGAGGGCGCCGTCCTCACCCACGTCGACGGCCGGCCCGTCGACCCGGTCACCGGCCCGTACCCGCTGCTCTCCGGCACCGGCGGCACCACCGTCGAGCTCACCTTCACCCCCGCCGAGGGCGAGGGCCGCGCCCGCCGCGTCGCCGTCGTCCCGCTCATCGACGAACGGCCCCTGCGCTACCACGACTGGGTCGCCAAACGCCGTGCGGTGGTACGGGAGCTCAGCGGCGGCCGCTGCGGCTACCTCCACATCCCCGACATGGGCGGCTCCGGCTGGGCCCAGTTCAACCGCGACCTGCGCTGGGAGGTCTCCCGTCCCGCCCTCATCGTCGACGTGCGCGGCAACGCCGGCGGCAACATCAGCGAACTCGTCGTCGAGAAACTGACCCGCAAGATCCTCGGCTGGGACCTCACGAGGAACGCCCAGCCCGTGTCGTACGCCTCCAACGCCCCGCGCGGCCCCGTCGTCGCCCTCGCCGACGAGGCCACCTCCTCCGACGGCGACATGATCACCGCCGCGTTCAAGATCCTCGGCCTCGGCCCCGTCGTCGGGCAGCGCACCTGGGGCGGGGTCGTCGGCATGACCGGCCGCCACCGGCTCGGCGACGGCACCCAGATCACCGTCCCGATGAACGCGGCCTGGTTCCCCGAGTACGGCTGGTCCCTGGAGAACCACGGCGTCGAACCCGACCTCGCGGTCCTGCGCACCCCCCTCGACTGGGCCGAGGGCCGGCACGCCCAGCTCGACGACGCGGTCCACATCGCCCTCGCGCTCCTCGACGAGACCCCCGCGGCGAGCCCCCCGGGCTACGAGTCACTGCCGGACCGCTCCCGCCCGAAACTGCCCCCGAGGCCCGACGCCTAGGGCCTGTCCGACCCTGAACCGCCGGACAGGCCCCGGACGGTCGTCAGGTCCAGCTCGTACGCGGTGCACGGCTCGCCGTCGAGCGTCATGCCGCCCACGGCCCCGAACCCGGCCCGGGCGAGCACGGCGCTCGACGCGTCGTTGCCCACGGTCACGACGGCGGTCAGCCGGCTGAGCCCGTACTCCTCGACGGCCAGCCGGCACACCTCCCGCACCCCGCGGGTGGCGAGCCCCCGCCCGGTCGCCTTCTCGGCGAGCCGGTAGCCGAGCTCGGCGCTGCCCGCGTCGGCGTCCACCTCGACGAGGTTGACCCGCCCGACGATCTCCCCGCCCTCGGCGACGAGCACGTGGAAGTGGATCTCGCCCGCCTCCTGCGCCTCGATCAGCTCCCGGAGCCGGGCGTCGAACTCCTCGAAGTAGGCGTCCCCCCGGTCGGGCACGCGCGCGGCGAAGTACGCCCGGTTCTCCCGCTCGAAGGCGAGCAGGGCGGGTGCGTGGTCGGGTCGGAGTCGCTCAAGTACGGCCATGGCGATCACCGTACGAAGATCCGGCCCCTCGGACGTACAGCTTTTCGGTCCCTCACGGCCGGCCACGGCAGAAGGCGCACCCGGGGCCCCGGGTGCGCCTTCCTCAAGGACGGGCCGACGTCAGGCGTCGTAGTCCATGTCGAGACGGTCCTGCTCCTCCTGCTGGGCCCGGCGGGTCTCCTCGTCGGCGCGCCCGCGGCCCTGGGAGGCACGCTGGGAGGCCTCGTCCTTCGCCTTGCCGGCGGCCTGCTTGGCCTTCTCCGCCGCCTGCTTGGCCTTGTCCTTGAACTGGTCCTGCATGCCCATGGAAGTTCACTCCTAGAAGGGGTGCGAGGGGGGTCGGGGCGATGTGCCCCTCGGGCTCGACCAGCCTCGCACGAGCGAACACTCCACGCATTTCGATCGGTTACGGACGGCTACCGCGCCGAGGAACCCTCCGCCCGCGCCTGCTCGTCCGCAGCCCCGCCCGCACCCACCAGCCCCTTGGAGACCGAGCTCAGGCGCGGCTCGAAACGCCGCATCTCGCGCTGCCCGACCGTGGCGATCAGGCTCGGCAGGTAGCCGCGGACCGACTGCATCCCGCGCAGCCACCACTGTGCGTACACATGGGCCGAGCGCCGCTCGATGCCCGCGACGATCCGGTCGACGGCCGGGCCGAGGGGGTACGTGCGGTTCGAGGGCCACGGCAGCCGCTGCCGCAGCTCCTTCATCACGTCGTCCTGGTCCGCGCCCCGCACCATGTCCGTGTCGGTCCAGGACAGATAGCCGACGCCGACCTTCACGCCCTTGTACGCGACCTCGGCGCGCAGGCTGTGCGCGAAGGCCTCGACGCCCGACTTGGAGGCGCAGTACGCCGTCATCATCGGGGCGGGCGTGATCGCGGCGAGCGAGGCGATCTGGAGGAAGTACCCGCGCGACTCCATGAGGACCGGCAGGAACGCCCGGCCCGTCACCGCGCCGCCGATCAGGTTGACCTCGATGACCCGCCGCCAGGCGACCGGGTCGGAGTCGACGAACGGACCGCCCGCCGCGACACCGGCGTTGGCGACGACGATGTCGACCTTCCCGAACCGTTCCTTCACCTCGGCCGCGACCCGGGCCATCGCCTCGTGGTCGGTGACGTCGGCGTGCCACCAGTCGGCCTCGGTGTGCAGCCGCCCGGCGACCTCCTTCAGCTGCTCCGGCTCCAGACCGACCAGCGCGATCTTCGCGCCGCGCGCGGAGAGCTTGCGGGCGAGGAGCTCCCCGACCCCGCGGGCCCCGCCGGTGACGACCGCGACCTGTCCTTCCAGGCTCACCCTGCTCATGCCCCTGCCTCCTCGTTCTCCTTGACGCCCAGGTACGTCAGGGTCAGTTCGCGGATCTGCGCGGTGACGGCCTCCGGGGCCTCCACCGGTGTCATGTGGCCCATGCCCGCCAGCGTGACGAGGCCCGTGCAGTGCGGCAGCGCCTCCGCCATCGCATGGGAGTGGACGGGCGGAGTGAGCCGGTCGGCGGTGCCGACGAGGACGGCCACCGGCAGCCGCAGCTCCCGGAGGCCCGCTTCGAGGTCGAGCCCGGCCAGGACCTGCGACCAGCCGTGGCGGGCGCCGCGCGGGCAGGCGTGCACGATCCGGGCACAGGCCTCGACGCGCTCCGGCGCCGAACCCGGTCCCATCGTCGCGTACCTCAGGACCTTCTTCGAGACGGCGTTCACCGGGCCGAGCGGCGCCTTCGCGCCGAGGACGGCCTTGGTCAGCCGGCTGCGCAGCCCGCCGGGCCCGAGCGGGACGACGGTGGCCTCGGCGGTCAGCCGCGAGGGGCCGGTGGAGCAGAGCAGGACGGCGGCGGCGTGCTGCCGGAAGCCGGGCCGCCGTGCGGCCGCCATGACCGTCATGCCGCCCATGGAGTGGCCGGCGATCACGGCCCGCTCGCCGGGACCGAGGGTGGCGGCGAGCACCGCCTCCAGGTCGTCGGCGAGCGCCGTCGTGGAGTAGCCCGCGCCGCCGGTCGCGGCGGGCGCCGGGGAGCGGCCGTGGCCGCGCTGGTCGTAGGCGATGACCCGGTGGTCGGCGGCGAGGGCCCGTATCTGCTCGGTCCAGAAGGCGATCGAGCAGGTCCAGCCGTGGGAGAGGACCACGGCGGGCGCGCCCTCGGGGCCGTACACCTCGACGTGGATCGGGGAGCCGTCGGCGGAGACGGCGGTGAGCGCGCGGGGCGCGGGAAGGCTCTGGAGCGTCACTTGGCGGTCTCCTTCTTCCGGGAGGTACGGGCGGACTTCGGGGCCGGCTCGGGCTTGGGCGCCGGCGCCGGCCTGGGCGCGCGGATCACCTCGTACTCGGAGAGGTCGACCTGCCGGGTCTCGCGCCGGAACTCGGCCGTGGTGCCCGGCCACAGGGTGGTGTTGCGGCCGTTGGCGTCGAGGTACCAGCTGTTGCAGCCGCCGGCCTTCCAGACGGTCCGCTCCATCCGGGACTGGACCTTGCGGTTCCAGGCGTTCACGGCGGAGGGGCGGACGGCGAGGGCGGTGCGGCCGCCGAGGATGTCGATCTGGCGGAGGTAGTCGGCCATGTAGTTCAGCTGGGACTCGATCATGAGGATCATGGAGGAGTTCCCGAGGCCGGTGTTCGGCCCGATGATCATCATGAGGTTGGGGAAGCCGCCGGCGGTGGCCCCGCGCAGCACCTTGACCCCGTCCTTCCAGGACTCGGCGAGCGTGTGCCCCTCGGCGCCGACGACGCGGGACGCGATCGGGATGTCGGTGACGTGGAAGCCCGTGCCGAAGACGATCGCGTCGACCTCGGTCTCGGTGCCGTCGGCGGCGATCACGGTCGAGCCGCGGACCTCGCGGAGCCCGGAGGCGACGACGTCCACATTGGGCTGGGCGAGCGCCGGGTAGTACGTGTTGGAGAGCAGGATCCGCTTGCAGCCGATGCGGTACGAGGGCGTCAGCTTGGCCCGCAGCTCCGGGTCCTTGATGGAGCGCGCGATGTTGGCCTTGGCGAGCTTCTCGACCAGGCCGAGTTCGTTCGGGTGCTTGGTGAAGGCGCCGACCTGCAGCTCGCGGATGCCCCAGAGGAGGCCCCGGCGCAGGGTCGCCGTGGCCGGGAGCGTGCGGTGGAGCCAGCGCTCGGCGCCGCTGATCGAGCGGTCCATGCGGGGCATGACCCACGGGGGCGTGCGCTGGAAGAGGGTGAGCCTGCCGACCTCGCGCTGGATCTCCGGCACGATCTGGATGGCGGAGGCGCCGGTGCCGACCATGGCGACGCGCTTGCCGCGCAGGTCGTAGTCGTGGTCCCACCGCGCCGAGTGGAAGACCTTGCCGGGGAAGTCGGCGAGGCCCGGGATGTCGGGGATCTGCGGGTCGGAGAGCGGCCCGGCGGCGGAGATGAGGACCTCGGCGCTGAAGGTGCCGCCGCTGGTCTCGATCTCCCAGCGCAGCGCCTCCGCGTCCCACTCCGCCCGCAGCATCTCGTGGTTCAGGCGCAGGTGCGGACGGATCCCGAAGGTGTCGGTGACGTGCTCCAGGTAGGCGCGGATGTGGCGCTGTCCGGAGAAGGTCCGGGGCCAGTCCGGGTTGGGCGCGAAGGAGAAGGAGTAGAGGTGGGAGGGGACGTCGCAGGCGCAGCCGGGGTAGCTGTTGTCGCGCCAGGCGCCGCCCACGGAGTCGGCCCGCTCCAGGACGACGAAGTCGGTGATCCCCTCGCGGCGCAGCCGGACGGCGGCCCCGATGCCGCCGAATCCCGACCCGATCACCGCCACCCGTACGTGCTCGTGCTTCGCCATGCCGCCTCCCGCGCGCCCGGCCAATTACGCCAGCAATCACTGGCACAGTCGGGACTGTAGAGCAGCTCCATACCGAGCGGTAGGGGTACGGCGAGGGAAAGTTACCGGCGGTACAACTTAGGCTGGCGGGTGTGGCAGAAGGATCACGTCCCGAGACGGACGCACAGGACGACCCGCGCGAGCCGAACGCCGGCGTACCCGCGCCCCACACGGGCGGGCCGGCCGCGGGCACACCCGCGCCCCGCGAGTACCGCATGGAGGAACTCGCCTCCGCCGCCGGCATCACCGTGCGCACCCTGCGCTTCTACCGCGAGCGCGGCCTGATCCCGCCGCCCCGCCGCGAGGGCCGCATCGCCTGGTACGACGACAACCACCTGGCCCGGCTGCGCACCATCGCCGCCCTCCTGGAGCGCGGCCACACCCTCAACGGCATCGCCGACCTCACCACCGCCTTCGAGAGCGGCCGCAACGTCCGCGAGGTCCTCGCCCTCCCCGCCCCCTCCGAGGAGGAGCCGGTCCGCCTCACCCCCGAGGAGCTCGCCGACCACTTCGCCGGCGAGGTCACCGCCGAGAACCTCGCCGCCGCCCTCGACCTCGGCTACCTCGTCACCGACGGCGAGGAGATCGTCCACATCAGCCGCCGACTGCTCGACGTCTCCGCCGCCCTGGTCCGGGAGGGCGTCCCGCTCGCCGAGGTCCTCAAGGCGGGCGCCCGCGTCCGCGAACACGCCGACGCCCTCGCCGAGCTCTTCACCGAACTCCTGCGCGCCCACGCGAAGGACGACGACCTGTGGCGGCTGCGCCCGCTGGCGAAGAGCGTGGTGGAGGCGGAGCTCTCACTGGCACTCGACAGGCGGCTGCGCGAGACCCCCTGACGGCCCCGCGCCCCGCCCTAGAGCTCGTAGACGGCGGTCACGGGGGCGTGGTCGCTCCACCGCTCGGCATGGGTGGCGGCCCGCTCGACGTAGGCCTTGACGGCCTTGGCGGCGAGCCCGGGGGTGGCGATCTGGTAATCGATCCGCCAGCCGCTGTCGTTGTCGAAGGCGCGCCCGCGGTAGGACCACCAGGAGTAGGGCCCCTCCTGCTCGGGGTGGAGCGCCCGCACGACGTCGACGTAGCCGCCGTCGCCCTCGTCGAGGACCCGGCTCAGCCATTCCCGCTCCTCGGGCAGGAAGCCGGCGTTCTTCTTGTTGGACTTCCAGTTCTTGAGGTCGGCCTCGCGGTGGGCGATGTTCCAGTCGCCGCAGACGACGACCTCGCGCCCCTCGGCGGCGGCACGGGTCCTGAGCTCCTTGAGGTAGGGCAGGAACTCGCTCATGAACCGGTACTTCTCGTCCTGGCGCTCGGTGCCGACCTCGCCGGAGGGCAGGTAGAGGCTGGCGACGGTCACGCCGGGCAGGTCGGCCTCGACGTACCGGCCGCTGGAGTCGAACTCGGCGGACCCGAAGCCGATCCGTACGGCGTCGGGCTCGCGGCGGGTGTAGAGGGAGACGCCGGCGCGCCCCTTGGCGGCGGCGGGGGCGTGGACGGTGAACCAGCCCTCGGGGCTGCGCACCTCCTCGGGCAGCTGCGCCTCCTCGGCGCGGACCTCCTGGAGGCAGACGGCGTCGGCGGAGGTGCCGGCCAGCCACTCGACGAAGCCCTTCTTGGCGGCGGCGCGGAGACCATTGACATTCGCGGTCGTGACAGTGAGCATCCCGGGAGAATACCGACACCTTCCCGTCGCATACATGTACGATCCACCGTATGAACATCCAGCCCACGCCCTATGACCACCCCGACGCCGTCAAACTCAACGACGCGGTCCAGGCGGAGTACGCCGTCCGCTACGGCGACGAGGAGGGCGACGCCACACCCCTGGACCCCGGGATGTTCGTCCCGCCCCACGGCCTCTACCTCCTCGCGTACGACTCCGAGGGCCGGCCGGTCGCCACGGGCGGCTGGCGCACCCAGGACGAGAACGACGAGGGCTACGCGGACGGCGACGCCGAGCTCAAGCGCATGTACGTGATCCCCGAGGCCCGCGGCCTGGGCCTGGCCCGCCGCATCCTCGCGGCCCTCGAAGCCGACGCCCGCGCCGCCGGCCGCACCCGCATGGTCCTGGAGACGGGCACCGCCCAGCCGGAGGCGATAGCCCTCTACACCTCCAGCGGCTACGAGCCCTGCGCCAAGTTCGGCCACTACCGCGACTACCCCAACAGCCGCTGCTTCGCGAAGCCGCTGACCTGACGCCCCCGCCGAGCCGGCGCCCCGGTCCAAGGGCACCCTCGCCGTACGGCCGTCTCTCGGACGGCATGGCGAACGGGCCTGTCAGAGCTGCAACTTGAATCCCACGTGCGAGCCCGTGAAACCCAAGCGCTCGTAGAAGCGGTGGGCGTCGGTGCGGGCCGAGTCCGAGGTGAGCTGCACCAGTTGGCAGCCCTGGCGGCGGGACTCGTCGACGGCCCACTCGATGAGCTGGGCGCCGAGGCCGTGGCCGCGCTCGGAGCTGTGGATCCGTACACCCTCGATGATCGAGCGGGTCGAGCCCTTGCGGGACAGCCCCGGAATGACCGTGAGCTGGAGGGTGCCGACGACCTCGCCGTCGCGATCGGCGACGACCAGCAGCTGGTTCGGATCGCTTTGCAGTCGCTCATATGCTGACAGATAGGGAGTCAGATCGTCCGGTGACTCACGAGTAGCGCCCAGTGCGTCGTCCGCGAGCATGGCAACGATGGCTGCGATGTCGTCCCGCACTGCGGGACGGATACCGATAGTGGTCATACGCCGCATGCTAACCAGACGCCCCATGCAGCAACCGACTACTCGACCGGATGCGAATCAGGCCCATTCAGACCCGGTTCACCTGGGGAAATGCCTGACACTGAAGCAGGTCGGAAGCCCTTTGGTTCCCGTGATTTATCTCACAACTAGAGACGTTGCGCCCCCGCCCGCCCCTCCCGGAGGATCACCCGGGGATGCGCCGGGGGGGCTCGATCTCGACCGGGTCACCGGACCGCCACCCGGCCGTAAGGTCAACTGAGGATGGGGGAATCCTTCATGTCTACGGCCCTTGATGTTCACACTCGGGAACTTGCCGAGCAGGGGTACACGCTGCTCGAGGGAATCACCACGGACGAAGAGGCGGCCGCTGCGGTCGGCGTCTTCGGTGAGCTGGTCCCGCAGTACGACGGCTCGCTGCGCTACCAGGTGAAGGCCGCCCCGGGATTCGAGGAGCGCCGCTACTCCAAGAGCGTCAACACGATCCTGGTGCACACCGAGGCACCGGGCTGGAACCCGCCGCCCACCTATCTGGCCCTGCACTGCCGGGTCCAGGCCACCTGCGGCAGCGGGCACACCGAACTCGCCGACATGCGGCAGTTCGTCGCCTCGCTGCCCGAGCGCGACCGGGCCGCGCTCTACGAGCACACCATCGACTGGATCGGCCACAACACCGGAGGCGTCGGCACCGAAGGCGTGCGCCGCCCGGTCGTCGAGGTCACCGACGGCGGCCAGGAGGTCCTGCGCTTCAGCTACAACCTGCTGACCACCGGCCAGTACGACCCGCCGGTCGACGCCTCCGTCGACCCCGACCAGCTGCCGCTCGGCAGCTTCGGCATCCACCTCGCGGAGCAGGCCGAGGCCTTCTTCCGGGAGAACCGCGTCTCGGTACTCATCCCCGAGAACCACGTTCTGGTCTGGGACAACCAGCGCATGGTGCACGCGCGTTCCGCCTACACGGACAAGCGGCGCCACCTCACCCGCTACTGGATCGCCGCCCAGCGCTGACCCGCGACCGGCCGCCGCCGGCCCGTACCGCCGCCGGCTGCCCAGCGCTGACCCGTACCGAAGCCGGCTGCCGAGCGCAGACCCGTACCGAAGCCGGCCGACCGCGCGCCGTCGCGCCCGCAGTGGGCCGTCCAGGCACTGCGGCCCGCGCCGACACGGCAGCGGCTGTCACCAGTCCACCGACATTGACACCACGTGAGGCCCAGAACCATGGCTGACGACCGGAACGAACCGGCTCAGGACGAAGAGTTCCCCACCGGACTGCCGGAGGAGCTCAGGGGACTGCCCGAGGGCGTGCCCCGCCACAACCCCGACGACCAGATCGAGAGCGCCGTCATCCGCCGCCTGGTCGGCAACTGGCAGCGCCGCGCCACCGTCAAGCGCGACGAGCCCAACCTCGACGAGCTCTTCGAGCTCGACCGGCCGGACTACCCCGAGCGGATCCTGCCCTTCCGCGACCACCCCACGTTCCGGGCGCTGGACCCGGAGAAGAAGACCCAGCTGCTCAGCTGGGCCTGGATCGCGTACAACCGGCACACCATCATGGCCGAGCAGAAGGTGGCCAACCCCGCCTTCGCCCTGGTCATGGAGGGCGAGTACCCCGAACTCCAGGACGAGGCGCTCAACATCTCGCTGGCCCAGGCCATGGTCGACGAGCAGTACCACACGCTGATGCACCTCAACGCCAGCGCCGTCACCCGGCGCAAGCGCGGCTGGGCGATGCCCGACCACGAGCTGCCGATCTCCCACACGGCGCGCGAGCACCTGCGGCTGCGCGAGAGCGCGAGCGAGCGCTGGGAGGCCTCGCTGACCACCCTCGCCTTCGCGACGGTCTCCGAGATCTCCATCAACGCCTACCTGGACCTGCTCGCCGACGACCCGGACATCCAGCCGATCAACAGCAGCACGGCCAAGCTGCACAACCGCGACGAGTACTGCCACGCCTCGATCTCCGCCGTGCTGGCCGAGGTCGTCCACGACCGCCTCGACGAGAAGAAGCAGCGCTTCTTCCGCGACATGCTCTTCGAGGGCCTGGAGGCCTTCGTCGCCACCGACTACACGACGTGGCACCGGATCATGGACCTCGTCGGCGTCGAGGGCGGCCACGAGATGCTCCAGGACTGCCAGGCCGAGCAGAGCCGCAGCCGCCTCGTCCGCGACTACACCGGCCTGCACACCCTGATCGAGCGCATGGGCGTCCAGGACCTCGTCGAGTTCGACTGGTCCAAGTCCCACGTCGCACGCTGAGCGGGAATCGAGAAGCCTGGTGAAGCACTACGCGAACGAGCGCCTCGCGCAGCTCGCGCGGGACCGCGGCATGCCGGACGAGTACGTCCGCGACCTGCGCGTGGTCGCCGGCGTCCTGCCCTTCAAGGTCAACGAGTACGTGGCCGACGAGCTGATCGACTGGTCGGCGGCGCCCGACGACCCGATCTTCCGGCTCACCTTCCCCCACCGCGACATGCTGCCCGCGCCGGTCTTCGACCGGATGGCGGCGCTGCTGGACGCCGGGGCGCCGCGCGCCGAGCTGCGCGAGGCCGCCACCGCCGCCCAGCGGGACCTCAACCCGCACCCGGGCGACCAGCTCGAGGCCAACGTGCCCACCCTGGACGGCCGCCGCCTCGACGGACTCCAGCACAAGTACGCCGAGACGGTGCTGGTCTTCCCCTCCCAGGGGCAGACCTGCCACTCGTACTGCGGCTACTGCTTCCGCTGGGCGCAGTTCGTCAGCCAGGAGGAGCTGCGCCAGGCGCTGCGCGACCCGGCGGACCTCACGGGCTACCTGGCCCACCACCCCGAGGTCACCGACGTGCTGTTCACCGGCGGCGACCCGATGATCATGCGGACCGACGTGGTACGCCGCTGGGTCGAGCCGCTGCTCGCACAGACCCCGTCGGTGCGCACCCTGCGGTTCGGCACCAAGGCGCTGTCGTACTGGCCGCAGCGGTTCACCACGGGCCCGGACGCGGACGACCTGCTGCGGCTGCTCGAACAGTGCGTCGCACAGGGCCGGCACGTGGCCCTCATGGCGCACTTCTCGCACCCGCGGGAGCTGGAGACGGACCAGGTGCGCGAGGCGATCGCCCGGATCCGCGCCACCGGCGCCGAGATACGGGCGCAGGCCCCGCTGGTCGCGCACGTCAACGACGACCCGGCCGCCTGGTCGCGGATGTGGCAGCTCCAGGTCGAACTGGGCGTCATCCCCTACTACATGTTCGTGGAGCGCGACACCGGGGCGAGCAGCTACTTCGGCCTGCCCCTCGCCCGCGCCCTCGACATCTACCGCGAGGCCGTCCGCGGCGTCTCCGGCCTGGCCAGGACCGCCCGCGGCCCGGTGATGTCGGCCGCACCCGGCAAGGTCATGCTGCACGGCACCACGGAGGTGGCGGGCGAGAAGGCGTTCGTCCTCAGCTTCCTCCAGGCCCGCCGGCCCGATTGGGTCGGGCGGCCGTTCTTCGCGGCGTACGACGAGCACGCCCAGTGGTACGACGAGCTCAAGCCGGTCTCCTTCGGCACCACCCTGCCGGCGTACGCAGGGGAGCAGTGGTGAGGCTCCACGTCCACGAGATCCGCCTCACGGACCACGACATCTGGCGCAGCGCCCGGGAGGCGATCCCGGTGCAGCCGGGCGTGCTCGTCGAGCTGACGGCGGGCGGCCGTTCCGGCTTCGGCGAGGCCTCGGCCTTCATGACCGACCGCTACAACTCCTCGCTCGACGCGCTGCACGCCTCGCTGCGCTCCGTCGCCGGCGTCCTGCGGGAGCTGCCGGCCGACGACCCCGAGGGCGCCTGGTCGGTACTGGCCCCGCTGCTGGCCGACTCGCCGTTCGCGCTGGCCGCGCTGGACGTGGCCGCGCACGACCTGGCGGCCCGGCTGGCCGACGTACCGCTGTGGCGGCGGCTGGGCGCCGACGAGCCCGGGGAACTGCACTCCAGCTACAGCATCGGTCTTGACGAGCCCGATGTGATGGTGCGCAAGCTCCTTGACCGACCGGGCTGGCCCGCGTACAAGGTCAAGCTGGCCGCCCCCGGTGACCTGCACATCCTGAAGGCGCTGCGCGAACACACCGACGCACCGTTCTTCGTCGACGGGAACTGCGGCTGGGAGCCCGCCGCGACGGCCGCCGCGCTCGGCGCGATGGCCGAACTCGGCGTGACGCTCCTTGAGCAGCCCTTCCCCCGCGAGTCGTGGGCGGCGGCCAAGGCGCTCAAGGAGACGTCCCCGATCCCGGTCTACGCCGACGAGAGCATCACCGGGCCGCACGACCTCGACGCCTGCGCCCAGGCGTTCCACGGCGTGAACCTCAAGTTGATGAAGGCCGGGGGTGTCACGCCGGCCCTGCGGATGCTACGCGCGGCACGGGCCGCCGGCCTCGGCACCATGCTCGGCTGCATGCCCGAGTCCAGCGCGGGCGTCTCCGCGACGGCCCACCTGGGCCCGTTCGTCGACCACCTCGACGCCGACAGCATCGCGCTCCTGGCTGTGGACACCGGCACCGGCGTCCTGCTGGACGACACGGGCCGCATCACGCTGCCTCCGGCGGCCGGCACGGGCTTCGTGCCCGAGTACCGGGGACCGGCCTTCACCGTGCGTCCCGCGGCGGCCGGCCAGGCCGGATGGGACGGCGACGAGCTGTCCGTACACCGCGACGGCACGGCGCTGGCCTCGGTACGGATCCGGCGTCGGCCGGTGCCCGACCGGGCCCCGGCGGACACGGTCCGGCAGCTCGACGTGCTGCCCGCGCCGTCCGCGGACCCGGCGACCGCCGAGGAACTGGCGGCGCTCGTCCGCGGAGCGGTGACGCGCGCGGTCGCCGACGGGGCGGACACCGTCTGGCTCCGGACCGGACACGACGGCACCCGGGAAGCCTGCCTCGCGACCGGCTTCCACGCCCTGCCGGGTGGCGCCGGACATGACGGCGGCAGCGCTTACGACGGCGACGGCCCCGACGGCGGCAGCGATCTCGACGGCGACCGGCCCGGCGACGGCACCCTCCCGGACGGCCACGGCCCGTCCTCCCTCATGCTCTGGAAGGCGAACCGACCCGCATGACCCACGTGCACGACGTGCAGCACCCCACGGCCGCCGGGGAATCCGCCGGCAGCGCGGCCCCGGCCGCGCCCCTGCTCCCGGCCGCCACGGCCGTGGCCCTGGCCGAGACGGCCCTGACCGGCGCCGGCCTGTCCGCCGAGGACGCCGGGGAGGTGGCGCGGGCCCTGACCGAGACGTCACTGCGCGGCATCGACACCCATGGCCTGCGGCTGCTGCCGCAGTACCTCGACGAGTTGGCCGACAAGATCGCCACCGCCCGTCCGGAGATCCGTACCGTCCGGGACAGCGGCGCGGCCGTGATGCTCGACGCCGACGGGGCGCTGGGCGTGGTGGCCGGCCTGGCCGCCGCCCGGATCGCAGCCGAGCGGGCCCGCAGCCACGGCGTGGCCGCGGTCGGCGTCCGCAACTCCAACCACTTCGGCGCGGCCTCCGTCTACAGCCGGTACCTGGCCCAGGAGGGCCTGGTCGGCATCGTCACCACCTCCGCCGCCTCGCGGGTCGCCCCCTTCTCCGGGACCGAACCGCTGTACGGCACCAACCCGTTGAGCTTCGCCGCCGCCGTCGAGGGCGACGAGTTCGCCCTCGACATGGCGACGAGCCAGGTCTGCTTCGGCGAGATCAAGGAGCGCCGCAAGCAAGGCCGGGCACTGGACCCCGGCTGGGCGACCGACGCCGAGGGCCGCCCGGCCACCGACCCCGAGCAGGCGTACGCGCTCTCGCCGCTGGGCGGCTACAAGGGGCAGGGCCTGGCCATGGTGGCCACCCTGCTCGGCGCGGTGCTGACCGGTTCGCCGGCCGACTGGGAACTGGAGCACATCGGCGCGTCCACCCCCGGCCGCAGCCGCGGCATCGGCCACCTGATCGTCTGCCTGGACCCGGCCGCCTTCACCGGCCGGCAGGACTTCGAGGCGGGGCTCGCCGGCATGCTCGACACCACCCGCGGCACCCGGCCCGGCGCCGATGCCGAGCAGCCCGTCCAGGTGCCCGGCGACCCGCAGCGGCGGATCGCCGCCCAGCGCACGGAGCTGGGCATTCCGCTGGATCCGCACACCGCTTCGGCCTTCGCGGCGCTCGCCGCGGAGCAGGGCGTGGCCTGGCCGGAGGTGTCGGCATGATCCTCGTCCTGCTCAGCCCGCGCAACGCGGGCCTGCCGTTCGCCGAGTGGCTGCGCGAGAAGTCGGGCCGACTGCTCGCCGTCACCGCGGAGGGCGTGGACCCCGGGCCCGGCTTCGCCGAGGTCGAACGGGTCCCGGACTACACCGACGACGCCGCCGTCCTCGACGCCGCCCGGCGGATGGCCGGCCGGCACGCCGTCACGCGCGTACTGGCCCTGGCCGAGGCGGACGTGGAGCGGGCCGCGGCGCTGCGCGCCGGACTCGGTCTGCCCGGCCAGCTCCCCGAAAGCGCCCGCGCGTACCGCGACAAGGTGCTGATGAAGGAGCTCGCGGCAGAGGGCGGGGTGGCGGTGCCGCCGTTCGCGGCGGTCGCCTCCGCGGCCGACGTCGAGGCGTTCATGGCCGCCCACCCGGGCCCGGTCGTGGTCAAGCCGCGCGGCGGATCCGGTTCCACCGGCGTCGCGGTGCTGCACGACCCGGCGCGGATCCCGGAGCTGGCCGACCGGTTGACCGCCGGGGACCACGAGGTCGAGGGGTACGTCACCGGTCGCATGTGTCATGTGGACGCGCTGCACGTCGGCGGGGAGCCGGTGGTGTGCGTGCCGTCCGTCTACACCGACGGCGGCTGCCTGTCGCACTGGACCGACTCCGGCAACGGCAGCTGGACGCTGCCCGCCGACGACCCGCTGTACGAGCGGCTGGTCGCGGAGACCTGGAAGCTGGTCGGTGCGCTGCCCGCCGCCCCCGCGCTCTTCGTGCACGCCGAGTTCTTCGTGACGGACGCCGGCGGGATCGTGCTCTGTGAGATCGCCGGCCGGGTGGGCGGCACCCCGATCCCGGCCATGCTGGAGGCCCTGCTCGGTCTTGACCCGCGGCACCTGTGGGCCAGGATCGAGTGCGGGCTGCCGGTGGACCTGGACGCCGTGCGCGCGCACGCCGCCGCCGCGCCGCTGGTGGCCAACTTCGGCCTGCCGCCGCGCGACGGTCGCATCGTCCGGCTGCCCGCCGAGGCGCCGGACGGGACACGGGAGTTCACCGTCCTCGCCCGACTCGGCGAGGACTGGGGCGGCGCCCGGTACGCGGGCCGCAAGTCCGGCGACTTCATCGCGACCTGGCTGGTCGAGGCGCAGGACGCCGGGGAACTGCTCGCCCTCCTCGACAAGACGGGCGCGGCGGCGGAAGCGGCGTTCGGCTGGGAACCGGCGGGCGCCGAGCCCGAGGGGGCGTCCCGGTGAGCGACCTGACCGCGGAGGTCCTGCACCCTGACCAGCGGCCCACCGCCGCCGCGTTCCCGGCCCTCGCCGCGCCCGCGGTGTTCTGGGAGGACGACCGCTGGTGGCGCTTCACCGAGCGCACCGACCTGCACGAGGTCCGCTACCTCGCCGTACGCGAGTCCGGCGAGCTGGTGGCCCTCGCCCCCCTGCTCGTCACCCGCGACGGCGGCGGGCTGCTCTTCTACGACACCCCGAAGATGACCGGCGAGCTCAACGCCTTCGGCGCCCCGGAGCTGCTGGCCCCGGCCGAGCGGGCACGCTGGGACGAGCTGGGCGGCAGCCTGGCCGAGGCCCGCCGCGGCCAGTACCCCTCCGTGGCACTGGCCGTGTTCGGCTCGCACCACGGCATCGTGCACGCCACCGGCCGCGACACGGCCGGCCGGGCGCGGGTCCTCGCCGAGCTGCCGCGCCTCCTGGACGAGGCCGCGGCCGAACTCGGCTGCCGCAGCAGCTCCCTGCTGTACGCCACCGACGAGCAGGCCGCTGTTCTCGGCCCGGCGGCGGAGGCCCGCGGCCACGTCCCGGCCGTGCTCGGCGCCGAGTCCGTCCTGCGGCTCGACGCGCCGGACTGGGACGCGTACCTGGCGGGCCTGGCCAGCCGCAAGCGCAGGCGTGCCCACCGGGAGCTGGGCGAGTACGCGGAGGCCGGCTTCCGCACCGTGGTCCGTGAGGGACCGGAGGCGCTCTCGGACTCGGTCGTCGACCTCCAGGTCGCCCTGCGCGCCAAGTACGGGCTGCCCGGCGGACGGCCCCGCGTCCAGCGGGACTTCGACGCCATCCGCGAGACGGTCGGCGACAGCTGCCTCGTGCTGAGCGCCGAACGCGACGGCGAGACCCTCGGCTTCGTCCTGTACCTGCGGGCCGGCCGGGCCCTGTACGGGCGGACGGCGGGCTTCGACGACGACCGGGCCAGGGGCGTCTACTTCGCCCTCACCTACCACGAGACGATCCGCTGGGCACTGGCCCACGACGTGCGCGAGATCTGGTACGGCCTCGCCGCTTACGACGCGAAGAAGCTGCGCGGCTGCGACCTCGAAGCGCGGCACGGCTGGTTCCGCTTCACCGGCGAGGGCCGCGCGGAGCTCGACGAGACCGTACGCCTGCAAGGGGCGAGCGAGCGCGACCGGCTGCTCGGCCTCGGGCAGGACAGCACCACCTCACAAGGAGACTGAGCAGACATGCCACTGACCCCGACCCCCTTCATCTGGATGGACGGCGAGCTGGTCCCCTGGGACGACGCGAAGGTGCATGTGCTCACGCCGAGCCTGCACTACGGCTGGGGCGTCTACGAGGGCATCCGCGCCTACGCCACGGACTCGGGCCCGGCCGTGTTCCGGCTGCGCGAGCACATCGCGCGGCTGCGCGACTCGGCGCGCGTGTACCTGATGGAACTGCCCTGGACCGACGAAGAGCTGGTCTCCGCGGTGCTCGAACTGGTCCGGATCAACGGCCACGAATCCTGCTACATCCGCCCCATCGCCTACCTGGGTTACGGCGAGATGGGCGTCGCGCCGCAGCTGGACGCGGTGAAGATGTCGATCGCGGTGTGGCCCTGGGGCTCGTACCTCGGCGACAAGGCCGAGGCGGAGGGCTGCCGGCTGATCGTCAGCAACTGGCAGCGCAACTCCCACCAGACGGTGCCGCCGCTCGCCAAGGCCACCGGCGCCTACGTCAACAGCGCGCTCGCCAAGGTGGGCGCGCTGCGTGCCGGATACGACGACGCGCTGATGCTGACCGCGACCGGACACGTCGCGGAGGCCTCGGCCGCCAACCTGTTCCTGGTGCGCGACGGCGCCCTGGTCACGCCGCCGGTCAGCGACGGGGTCCTGCCGGGCATCACCCGTGACAGCGTCATCACCATGGCCCGCGACCTGGGCCTGCAGGTGACGGAGCGGAGCATCCCGCGCAGCGAGGTCTACATCGCGGACGAGGCGTTCCTGACCGGGACCGCCGCCGAGATCGTGCCGGTCGCCTCGGTGGACGAGCGCCCGCTGGGTGCGGGCGGCGTCGGCCCGGTGACCAAGCAGCTGCGCGACCTCTTCCGTGACGTGGTCGGTGGCCGGCACGACGGGTACGCGCGCTGGCTGGAGCGGGCGTGAGCGCGGTGGAGGCGACCGTGGAAGCGGGTGCGGCCGCCGCGGCCGCCGCGCTGGAGAACGCCACGCGGCGGCTGCGGACGGTACTGGACGCACCGGAGGCGGGCGAGGCCGGTCCGGCCGGTGCCTCTGCCTGGCGGGCCTCGCTGGACGAGGAGCTGTGCGACCGGCTGATCGACCTGGCGGCCGCCCGGGCCTGGGCCGCGCATCAGGCGGCCCCGGCCGGCGGGCAGGACCCGGCTCCGGCGGCCGACGTACTGCGCGGGTGCGCGCTGTGGGCCGTGGAGACGGACACCGCACGCGTCCTGGCCATGACCGGAACGGGCCGGTCCGCGACGGACGCCGACGCGCCGGACGGCACCGCACGTGCCGCCGTGGCGGCGCACGGCCAGGTGGCGGCCCTGGTCACCGCGCTGGCCGCGGCCGAGGTGTACGACGGGGTGCGCGATCGGCTGCGTACCGCGCTGGGCCCGTGCCCGGCCGGCCGGGCGGCCGCCGCCTGGGAGATCGCCGAGTCGGCGCTGTCGGGCCTGGGCACCACGCGGGACGAGTGGGTCGGGGCCGACCCGGCGCACACCGCCGCCGGCGGCTGGGTGCTGGTGGACCGCATCGGCCGGCTTGCGCTGGCCGTGGCTCTGCTGTCGGCCGCCCCGGCGTACCTGGACGAACAGGCCGAGGCCTGCGTCAACGCGGCCCGCCGGTACACCTGGAACCACCTGCGCCAGCCGGCCCCGGAGGCCGCCACAGCCGTCCACGTACGGCGTACCGCCGAACTGGTCGACTGGATCGCCGGATCCGCGTCCGCGGAACGGAGCGGCGTATGAGCGGGCAGCCGAGCGGCACGAAGGAGGAGGAGCAGCGCGCGGCCGGCCGGATCGCCGGCGCGCTGCTCGCCATCCTGCCCAAGACACCCGCGGGACGCCGGCTTGCGGCCGGCGCCGCGGTCGACTCGGTCGGCTCGGGCATGTTCCTGGCCGCCTCCACCCTGTACTTCGTCACGGTCGTCGGCCTGCCCGCCGCCCGGGTCGGCCTGGTGCTGTCCGTCGCCGCGGTGGCCGGGCTGCTCAGCCCCGTGCCGCTCGGCCGGCTGGCCGACCGAGTGGGTCCGGTACGGGTGTACGTCGCCCTGCTGACGCTGCGCGGCCTCGGCTACGCCGGATTCGCACTGATCGACGACTTCTGGCCGTACGCCGTGCTCACCTGCGTACTCACCGCTCTGGACCGTGGCTGCTCGCCCCTCCAGCAGGTGGTGGTGGGCATCGTCGAGGGCGGGCAGAACCAGACCCGGACGATGGCCTCCATCCGCTCGGTGCGCAACATCGGCCTGACCGCGGGCTTCCTGCTCGCGGGCGCGGTCCTCGCGATCCAGGAACGGGCGGCGTTCGTCGCGCTGTTCCTGGCGAACGCCGCGACCTTCTGGGTGATCGCCGCCGTGGTGGAGCAACTGCGCCGCCGGGCCGCGGCCGTGCCTCCGCCGGCCCCCGCACCGCAGGCGGATGCCGCCGAGCCTCAGCCCACAGCGGTCCGCAGCCCCTTCCGGGACCTGCGGTTCATGCTCTTCACCGTCTCCAACGGCGTGCTGTCACTGCACGACTCGGTGCTCTTCGTGCTCCTGCCGCTGTGGCTGACCACAGCCACCGACGCACCGTCCTCGGCGGTCTCGGTGCTGCTCGCGGTCAACACCGTGCTGACCGTGCTGCTCCAGGTGTACGTGGCCCGGTTCGCCGAGACCACCGCGGGCGCCCTGAGACTCGTACCCGTCGCCCTCGTCCCGCTGCTGGTCTCGTGCGCGGCGTTCGCCGGCGCCGAGCACGTCCCGGTGTGGCCCGCCGCGGCCTGTGCGGTACTCGCCGTGGTGCTGCTGACGGTGGGCGAGAACCTGCACTCGGTCGCCGTGTGGAACCTGTCGTACGAGCTGTCGCCCGCGCCGGCCCGGTCCCGCTACCTGGCCGCCTTCAGCCTGGGGATGACCGGCCAGCAGATCGTCGGCCCGGTCCTGATGACGGGCGTGCTGCTGCCGCTGGGCACGGCGGGCTGGGCCGTGCTCGCCGCGGTGTTCGCGCTGGCCGCCGTGGTGGTACGGGCCACCGGCGCGCCCCGCGCGACGCCCGCCCCGGCGCTCTCTTCCCCTTCCAGTTCTCCCAGCGAGGTGACCCCATGACAGAACACGTACTGATCGTCGGCGGCGGCAGGGAAATCCCCGGCCTGATCCGCGACGCGGGCGGCCCGGACGTCGTCACGACCATCCTGTGCCGGATGGACTTCGTCCCCAAGATCCGCAAGCCCGGGCAGCACGACCGGGTGCTGGCCCTGCGCAGCGACGCCCCCGACGCGGAGTGGATCGCGCTGGCCGCCGCCGTCCACGAGAGGCAGCCCTTCACCCGCGTGGGCACCTTCGGCGAGCGGGACCAGGACCGGGCCGCGGCGGTCGCCGCGGCCCTGGGCCTGCCCTGTCACTCGCCGCAGACCATCGCGTATGTCCACGACAAGGACGCGATGCGCCGTCGGCTGGCCGAACTCGGCGTGGACGAGACCCCGGGCGGGCGGGTCGCCGACGTGGCCGAACTGCGGGCCTTCCTCGCGCAGCACGGCACTCCGTGCGTGGTCAAGCCGGTGCAGGGAGCGGGCAGCTTCGGCGTCTCCGTGGTCCGCAGCGCCGAGGAGGCGGAGGCGGCCTTCGCCCGCGCCGCGGCCGACTTCGAGGTCATCCCGGACGCGGGCGTGCTGGTGGAGCGCTTCCACGAGGGCCCGCAGTTCAGCGTCGAGGCCTTCTCCGAGGACGGCGAGCACGAGATCCTCGCCGTGACGCGGAAGTTCTCCGACCCGGTGGGCTTCGTCGAGCTCGGCCACGTCGTGCCCGCCGAACTGTCCCCCGAGCAGACCGACGCGGTGCACGGGTACGTGCGGCGGCTGCTCGATGCCCTCGACATCACGTACGGCGTCACCCACACCGAGGTCGTGCTGACGGCGGCCGGACCCCGGGTCATCGAGACCCACGTCCGACTCGCCGGCGACGAGATCCCGTACCTGGTTCACGACGTCACCGGAGTCGACCTGGTGGACTGCGTGGTGCGCCAGACGCTGGGACAGCCGGTCCTTGCGGACATCCGCAAGACGCTGGCCGACCCGTCGGTGGACCGCAGCCCGGAGGCGATCTGGTTCGCCGTCCCGCAGGCCCGCGGCACCCTCGCGCGGATCGGCGGCCTGGACGAAGCCGCCGCCCGGCCGGGCGTGGTGGCCGCCGAGGCCCTGCTCGACGCCGGCGACGTGCTGGGGGACCTGGACAGCTCGGAGTCCCGGGCGGCCTTCGTACGCGCCCGGGGTGCGGACGCGGCCGAGGCCGTGGAGCGCGCCCGGCAGGCCGTGGCGGCGCTGGAGTTCGAGGTCACGGTGTCCGGTGACGGTGCGGCCGGCGGCGCGGGGGACTGGATCTGACATGACGGTGGCACAGGAACTCTCCGGCTCGGCGAGCGCCGGCATCCGCGCGTCGGGGGAGCTGGCCGAGCTGGCGCGCAAGGTCCTGCCGAGGGCCGCGTACGAGTTCTACGCCGCCGGGTCGGACGAGGAAATAAGCGTGGGCGAGGCGGCGGCCGCCTGGCGCGGCCGACGGCTGCTGCCACGGGTGCTTCGCGACGTCTCGTCCGTCGAAACGGGCGTCGACCTGCTGGGGACCAGGCTCGCGTCGCCGGTGCTCGCCGGCCCGACGGCCTTCCACCGCATGGCGCACGACGAGGGCGAGACGGCCACGGCGGCGGGCGTCGCCGCGGCCGGCTCGCTGCTCGTGCTCTCCTCCCGCGCGACCCGCCACCCGGAGGACGTCGCCGCGGTGGCCGGGCCCTGGTGGTACCAGGTGTACTGGCTGCGGGACGCGGAGATCACCCGCCGCCAGGTCGATCGGGCCGTCGCCGCCGGCGCGCGGGCCTTGGTGCTGACGGTCGACGCCCCGTACGTGCCGCCCCGGGCGACTTCGGGACTGCCGCTGCCCCTGCCCGAGGACGACGAGCTGTGCCGCTCGGTGGGCATCGGCACCCGGCTGCCCGGCTGGGAACAGGACCCTTCGCTGGGTCTGGACGCCATCGGCCGGCTGCACCGGATGTCCGGGCTGCCCGTCCTGGTCAAGGGGGTGTTGCGGGCCGACGACGCCAGGGCGTGCGTGGCCGCGGGCGCGGCCGGGTTGATCGTCTCCAACCACGGCGGCAGGCAGCTGGACCGCGCGGTCTCCTCCGCGGACGCCCTCCCCGCTGTCGCGGCGGCGGTGGGCACCGAGGTCCCGGTCCTCGTCGACGGCGGCATCCGCACCGGCACCGACGTGCTGGTGGCCCTCGCCCTGGGCGCCCGGGCCGTCCTGCTGGGCCGTCCCGTCGTCTGGTCCCTGGCCCTCGGCGGCGCCGCGGGCGTCACCACCCTCCTGGACTCGTACCGCGCCCAACTCGCCACGTCCATGGCCCTCGCCGGCTGCGCCCGGCTCGCGGACATCGACGGGGAGCTGCTGTACGGAGGGCCCTGACCCGCTCGGCACATGACCGTACCGATCGGCCGCGACGCAGGCTGCGCGGCCGGCAGTGGCCACCCGTGAACGGTCACCCCGGACGGGCATCGAGCGACCCCCGGAACGACGAAGATCCCGCCCGATCTTTCGATCGGACGGGATCTTCGTCAACGTCCTTGAGAGCTACTCAAGAACAGTCGTCTGTGGACCTGTGGGGATTTGAACCCCAGACCCCCTCGATGCGAACGAGGTGCGCTACCAGACTGCGCCACAGGCCCTTGCGACGTGTGAAACATTAGCATCCCGATCGGGAAGAACAAAAATCGCTTCCGTCGCAGGTCAGCCGGGAGCCGTCGCGGGCCCCCGGCCGGGGGTCATTCGTTGGCCGCCCGGGGGCGGTCGTCGTCCGCGTACTGGTCGAAGAGCGGGGTGCGGCCGTGGTCGCGGCCGCGGCGGGGCGGGGTGGTGCGCTGACGGGGCGCCGGGGACGGCGTGGGGGCCGGGTCGGCCGCCGTGGAGGAGCGGGCCGCGCTCCAGGTCTCCGGGTCCGTGATGTCGATGCCGTTCGTGGCGCGCGGGGCGACCGGGGCGGTGACGTACGTGGGGAGCGGCACCGGGACCGGGTCCCAGCTGTCGCCGCGGGCCGGGCCGCGCTCGCGCTGCTGGTCCACCCACTCGGCGTGGTCGGTCTGCTCGACCAGGGCGCGCCGGTCCGCCTCCTGCGGGGAGACCGCCGGGGCGGGGGTCGGGTCGGCCTCCGGTTCCGGCGTCGGGGCCGGGCGGCGGCTTTCGCGCAGCCGGGCGGCGGCCGCTTCGGCGCGGCGCCGGTCCATCACGTAGACGAAGCGCCGTCGCTCCTGGATCCGCAGGTGCACGATGTACGCGCTGAGGAGCAGGGCGGGGACCGCCGGGGCCCACAGGAAGGCGACGCCGCCGACGGCCGCGACGACCGCCCCGAGGGTGAAGGCGGCGAAGAGGAGCGTGGTGACCCGGCGGCGCCGCGCGAGGACCTTGCCGCGGCGGGCGCGCTCGGCGGCGCCCGGGGCGGGGCGGGCCGGTGCGGGGCTCGGCGCCGGTTCCGGATCGGGTTCCGGGAGTTCCAGGCGCGCTTCCGTCCTGGCCGCGGGCGCGGAGAAGGCCCGGACGTCGACCGAGCTCAGATGCTCGGTCTCCGCGTCCGGGTCCACGTCGGGCGTCGGTCCCTGCGCCGTACGGTCCCGCTCCTTGAGCTCCTTGGCGTACCGGCGCTCCATGCCCGCCCGTCCGGAAAGCAGCCGGATGGCGGTGCTGAAGCGTTCCGTCGGACGGGCTTCGTTCAGCTCGTCCTGCCTGCGGAGCCACATCGGCACCAAGTAGGCGGCCCAGGCCCCGACGATGACTGCGTAGATGAGGCCGCTGCTGCTCACGCCTCACACGGTAGAGGGGTTCTGTAACACGCATCGGCCAATTGGCCCGGTGTGTCGCACGATCTGGCTGATATCACTGAACTTTTTTGTGATTGTTCAGATCGATTGACCGCCAACTGGCGATTGAATTCGAACACTTATTGCATTCTTGCGTGATGCCAGCGCCGAAGCAGCCCCTCCGGCACCTCCTCCGCCGTCAGCGCGAACACCAGATGGTCCCGCCACGCGCCGTCGATGTGGAGATAGCGGGGCCGCAGCCCCTCCTCGCGGAAACCGAGCTTCTCCACCACCCGGCGCGAAGGACCGTTCTCCGGGCGGATGCACACCTCCATGCGGTGCAGCCCCACCACGCGGAAGCAGTGGTCGACGGCGAGCGCGACCGCCGTCGGCATCACCCCGCGCCCGGCCACCTCGCTGTCCACCCAGTACCCCACGTGCCCCGAGCACATCGAGCCCCAGGTGATCCCGGCCACCGTCAACTGGCCGACGAGCCGCCCCTTGTACTCGATCACGAACGGCAGCATCCGCCCGGCGTTCGCCTCCGAGCGCAGATGGCGGACCATCTGACGGTACGTCGGCCGGTGGGCGACCGGACCGCCCGGAGGCGGCGGCGGAACCGTCGCCTCCCAGGGCCGCAGCCACTCGCGGTTGCGCCGGTTCACCTCGCGCCAGGCCGCCTGGTCGCGCATCCTTATCGGTCGGAGCACCACGTCGCCGTCGACGAGGATCGCCGGCCAGGACGAGATCACGACGCTCTCGGGTGGTCGCCGCCGCGGATCTGGTCGACGGCATGGCGCAGGAGCGGCTCCAGGACGGCGAGCCCGTCGCGCACCCCGCCCGGGGACCCCGGCAGGTTCACGATCAGCGTGCCGCCCGCGACCCCGGCCAGACCGCGCGAGAGCGCCGCCGTCGGGACCTTCGCGCGGCCGTGCGCGCGGATCGCCTCCGGGATGCCCGGGATCTCCCGCTCCAGGACCCGGCGGGTCACCTCGGGCGTCTCGTCGGTGGGCGAGATGCCCGTACCGCCGGTGGTGACGATCACGTCGTACCCGGCGGCGACCCCGGCGCGCAGGGCCGCCTCGACGGGCGCCCCGTCGGGAACGACCTGCGGGCCGTCCACGGCGAAGCGCATCCGGGTCAGGCCCTCGGCGATCAGCGGACCGCCCTTGTCCTCGTACACCCCGGCCGAAGCCCGGTTGGAGGCCGTGACGACGAGAGCGCGGTAGGCCGCGGCCGGAACCTCCTCGGGGGCGGGCTCCACGTGCTCCTCGTGCGTGCCGGCCACCCGGCCCGCGCGCGTCACGCCTCGGCCCTCGTCCAGTGGCCCGACTTGCCGCCCGTCTTCTCCTCCACCCGTACGTCGGAGATGACCGCGCCCTTGTCGACCGCCTTGATCATGTCGACGACGGTCAGGGCCGCCACCGAGACCGCCGTGAGGGCCTCCATCTCGACGCCCGTGCGGTCCGTGGTCTTCACCGTCGCCAGGATCTCGACCGCCTCGTCCGTGACCGCCAGGTCCAGGGTGACGCCCGAGACGGCCAGCGGGTGGCAGAGCGGGATGAGGTCCGGGGTCTTCTTCGCTCCCATGATCCCGGCGATGCGGGCGGTGGCCAGCGCGTCGCCCTTCGGGACGCCCTCGCCGCGCAGCAGCTCGATCACGCGCGGCGAGACGAGGACCCGCCCGCTGGCGCGGGCGGTGCGGGACGTGACGTCCTTCGCCGATACGTCGACCATGCGGGCCGCGCCCGCCTCGTCGATGTGGGTGAGACCTTGCTGCGTGCTCATGGCCGTGACACTCCCGGTCGCTGTGTGAAGGACGACACCGTACCCCCAGCGTCGCCCCCTCAGCCGAGGAGGACCACTTCCAGCTCGGTGCCCGGCTCCACGCTCTCCGTGTCCTCCGGGACCACGAGCAGGCAGTCCGCGTGGGCGAGGGCCGCGATCAGGTGGGACCCGGCGCCGCCCACGGGGGTGACGGCGCCCGTGTCCGGGTCGTACACGCCGCGCAGGAACTGCCGGCGGCCCGCCGGGGACGACAGGGCCTTCTCCGCGTCGAGCACCGCCCGCACCCGGGGCCGGTGGAGGTCCTCGACGCCCATCAGCGCGCGGATCGCGGGCCGTACGAACAGCTCGAAGGAGACGTACGACGAGACCGGATTGCCCGGCAGGGCGAGCAGCGGGATCTGCTCGGCGCCGACCGCGCCGAAGCCCTGCGGCTTGCCCGGCTGCATGGCCAGCTTGCGGAAGTCGACCTGCCCGTCGGCGGTCAGCGCCTCCTTCACCACGTCGTACGCGCCGACGCTCACCCCGCCGGTGGTCACGATCAGGTCGGCCCGGATGAGCTGGTCCTCGATGGTGGCGCGCAGCGACTCCGCGTCGTCGGCGACGGCCCCCACCCGGTAGGCGAGGGCGCCGGCGTCCCGCGCGGCGGCGGCGAGCGCGAAGCTGTTGGAGTCGTGGATCTGGCCCTCGCCCAGCGGCTCGCCGGGCTGGACGAGCTCGCTGCCGGTGGACAGGACGACCACCCGGGGGCGGGGGCGGACCTTCACCGTGCCGCGGCCGATGGCGGCGAGCAGGCCGATCTGCGGCGGCCCCAGGACCGTGCCCGCCGCGAGGGCCAGCTCCCCGGCCCGTACGTCGCTGCCGGCCCTGCGGACGTGGGCGCCGGCCTCGGCGGAGCGGTGGACCCGGACCTCGCCGCCGGCGCCCTCGGGGGCGGTGCTCGCGGCGGTCATGCCGGTGGCCGCGCCCCCGCCCGTACCGCCGTCGGTCCACTCGACGGGGACGACGGCCTCGGCGCCGGGCGGCAGCGGGGCGCCGGTCATGATCCGGGCGGCCTCGCCGGGGCCGACCTCGGGCAGGCCGCCCGCGCCCGCGGCGACGTCGCCGATGACGGTGAGGACGGCGGGGAACTCCCCGGTGGCACCGGCGACATCGGCGACCCGGACCGCGTACCCGTCCATGGAGCTGTTGTCGAAGGGGGGCAGCGCGACCTGCACCGTCACGTCCTCGACGAGGACGCAGCCCTGGGCGTCGAGGAGTTGCAGCTCGATCGGCTCGAGCGGGGAGACCGTCGCGAGGATGTCGGCGAGGTGCTCGTCCACCGACCACAGGCCGCGGGCCGGGCCCGCGCAGGGGTCGGCCGCGCCTGCCGCGTGGTCGTGCTCGTGCTCGGGTGCCGTGCTGCTGCTCAAGGTGCTACATCTCCTCGCTGACGTATCTCCGGAGCCAGGCCCGGAAGTCCGGTCCCAGATCTTCACGTTCGCACGCGAGTCTGACAATGGCACGCAGATAGTCGCCGCGGTCGCCGGTGTCATAGCGGCGGCCCTTGAACACGACGCCGTGCACCGGTCCGCCGATCTTCTCGTCCGAGGCGAGTTTCTGCAGGGCGTCGGTCAGCTGGATCTCTCCGCCGCGGCCCGGCTCGGTGTCCCGCAGGGTGTCGAAAACGGCCGGGTCCAGGACGTAGCGGCCGATGATCGCGTAATTGCTGGGCGCCTCGCCCGGGTCCGGCTTCTCGACCAGGTCCGTCACCTGCACGACGTCCGAGTCGGCGGTCGGCTCGACCGCCGCGCAGCCGTAGAGGTGGATCTGCGAGGGCTCGACCTCCATGAGGGCGATCACGCTGCCGCCCTCCCGCTCCTGGACCTCCACCATCCGCGCGAGCAGCGGGTCACGCGGGTCGATCAGGTCGTCGCCGAGGAGCACCGCGAAGGGCTGGTCGCCGACGTGCGGGGCGGCGCACAGAACGGCGTGACCGAGGCCGCGCGGGGCGCCCTGGCGGACATAGTGCATGGTGGCCAGGTCGCTGGACTCCTGGACCTTGGAGAGGCGTTCCCCGTCGCCCTTCCGGATCAGGGCTTCCTCCAGCTCGTAGTTCCGGTCGAAGTGGTCCTCCAGGGGACGCTTGTTCCGGCCGGTGATCATCAGGACGTCGGAGAGGCCGGCCGCGACGGCCTCCTCGACGACGTACTGGATCGCCGGCTTGTCGACGACCGGCAGCATCTCCTTCGGCGTCGCCTTGGTCGCCGGAAGGAAGCGTGTACCGAGACCGGCGGCGGGGATGACAGCCTTGCTGATCCGGCCGAGCCTGGGGAGCGACTGATTCATGCGGAGAACCTTAGTCGTTCGGAATGAGAAGAAGATGTGACTTCGGTTAACTTTCTTGACATAAAGATAGTTACGAGAATTTCACGAACGCACAGAAGGCTGTCATGAATCCGGAGATGTCCGAAAAGACCGTGCTGCGCAGCCGACTTCTGGGCGCCCGCGCCGCACTGGCCCCCGTCCTCATCGAGGACGCCGCCGAATCCCTCGCCCGGCACGGAATGGAACTGGCCGAACTCTCCGGGGCCGCCACCGTCGCCGCCTATGTGTCGGTGGGCCGCGAACCGGGCACGCGCGCGCTGCTCGACGCCCTCCACGCGCGCGGGGTGCGGGTCCTGCTCCCCGTCCTGCTGCCCGACAACGACCTGGACTGGGCTGCGTACGAGGGACGGGAGGCGCTGGCGAAGGCCGGCCGCGGCCTCCTGGAGCCGACCGGGCCCCGGCTCGGCC
Organism: Streptomyces vietnamensis; assembly: GCF_000830005.1. Lineage (NCBI taxonomy): Bacteria > Bacillati > Actinomycetota > Actinomycetes > Kitasatosporales > Streptomycetaceae > Streptomyces > Streptomyces vietnamensis. The sequence continues at coordinate 3,600,087 of NZ_CP010407.1, forward strand.
CCGAGGCGGTGTGCGAAGCCGACGCCGTACTGCTGCCGGGCCTCGCCGTCGACGGGCGCGGGATGCGGCTCGGGCGGGGCGGCGGCTCGTACGACCGGGTCCTCGCCCGCCTCGCACGCGCGGGCGTGGATCCCGCCCTGGTGGTGCTCCTCTACGCGGACGAGGTGGTCACGCGGGTCCCGGAGGAACCGCACGACCACCCCGTGCACGCGGTGGTGACCCCGGAGGGGGTCACCCGATTCCGCCCCTGATCAGGGCTTCAGCGTGAGTGTGTCCTTCGCCGCCGCGTCGACCGCCGCCTTGCCGTAGGCCCAGTCGTACAGCTCGCCCTTCGCCCAGGTGTCCGTCTGGTCGGTGTAGTTCGAGTGGAAGGCGTGCCCGGAGGCGCCGGTCAGGTTGACCCAGCGGGACTTGTCCCAGTCGCCGACGTTGACGACCATCCGCATCGACGGCACCCAGATGACCTCGTAGCCGCCGGCCGCGTTCCAGCCGGTGGCGTCGACCGCCGCCTCGCCGCCGCCCAGGTTCCACGGGCCGCGGTTGAGGAGCTTCTGCACGACGCCGGGTCCGGCGGTGCCGAGGGTCTGGTTCTTCAGGGTCAGCTGGTGCAGTCGGCCCCAGCTCCAGGTGGAGACGTCCTTGCCGAGCTTGGCGGTCAGCTCCCAGCGGGCGTCCTTCATGGCGCGGGCGAGCAGCTGGTCACGGGTCTCGGTGGCCGGGTCCAGGCGGTTGCCGGGGGTCGTCCACCACTCGTTCTTCTCCTGCTTGAGGAGCGGGCGGACCACCTCGTACCAGCGGTCGCCGCCGTCCGGCTGCGCCGAGTCGGGGTCGCGCTGGCCGCACTCGCGGACGAGCCGGTTCTGCTCGTCGACCGGACCGGTGGCGTCGGCCGGACGGACGCTGATGCAGTCGCCCTCGGCGCGCAGCTCCTTGGGCAGCTTGTTCCCGAAGGCGAGCTTGAGGACGTTGCGCCAGACCGCGTTGAAGTAGGCGGCGGCGGCCGAGTCGGGCTCCTGGGTGTAGTCCCAGCCCTCGAGGAGCTTCTGCGCCTCGCGGACCTGCGGGTCGGCGATGTCGATCTTCAGCAGCAGCGGGTTGAGCAGGGTCGCGATCTCGCTGCGGTTGTCGGTCTGCATGGTCCGCATGTCGTCCGGCGAGATCTTGCCGCCGTCCTTGATCTTCGACTCGATGAGGTCGTTGATCCGCTGGCTGCGCGAGCCGTAGCCCCAGTCCTTGGTGAGCAGGTCGGGGTAGGTCTTCTGGTCGATCACGGCCTGGTTGGCGGTGACGATGTAGCCGCGCTCCGGGTTGTACTCGTACGGCAGCTTCTCGAAGGGGATGTACCCCTTCCACCGGTACTTGGAGTCCCAGCCGGGCGCGGGCAGGGTGCCGTCGCCCGTGGCGCGCTGCGGGATCTTGCCCGGGGACTGGTAGCCGATGTTGCCCTCGGCGTCGGCGTAGATCAGGTTCTGGGACGGCACCTCGAAGTTCTTGGCGGCGGCCCGGAAGGTGGTGAAGTCCTTGGCGCGGTCGAGGGCGAAGATCGCGTCCATCGAGTGGCCGGGCTGGAGCGCGGTCCACTGGAGGGAGACGCCGTAGCCGGTGCCGCGGTCGGGGGCGGCGTTGCCGACGGGGGCCTTCTGGCCGACCTTCTCCAGTTCGGAGGAACGGTCGGAGACAAGCGGTCCGTGCCCGGTGGAGCGGACGGTGATCTTGCGGTCGGTGCCGCCGGCGACCTTGATGGTCTCCTCGCGGCTGGTGAAGGGCTTGACCTTGCCGTCGACGAGGTAGCCGTCGGGGCCGATCTTCTCCAGGTAGAGGTCGGTCACGTCGGCGCCGAGGTTGGTGAGGCCCCAGGCGATCTTGTCGTTGTGGCCGATTATCACGCCGGGCATGCCGGAGAAGGTGTAGCCGGCGACGTCGTAGCGGCAGGTCTCCGAGACCGAGCGGCAGTGCAGGCCCATCTGGTACCAGAGGGACGGCAGCTGGGGCGCGAGGTGCGGGTCGTTGGCGAGGAGCGGCTTGCCGGAGGTCGTGTACTTGCCGGCGACGACCCAGGAGTTCGAGCCGATGCCGTTGCCGTTCGGGCCGAGCAGGGCGGGGACGGTGTCGAGGACCTCGGAGAGGGCCCCGAGCTGGGAGGACACACCGCCGGAGGAGCCGGAGGAGCCGGAGGAACCGCCGGGGCCGGTGCCCGGGGTGTCCCCGGTGGTCGTGCCGTCGCCCTCGGTCGCGTCGGCCTTCGGGTCGAACTTCCCGGTGGACCCGTCGACGGCGCCCTTGTCGAGGATCGGCTGGTGGAGCGCGTACGGGTACTCCGGGTACAGCTGCTTGATCTGCTTCGCGCTCAGCCGGCTCGTCATCAGCGAGCGGTCGATCTCGTCCTGCATGTTGCCGCGCAGGTCCCAGGCCATCGCCTTGAGCCAGGCCACCGAGTCGACGGGGGTCCACGGCTCGATCGCGTAGTCGTTGGTGAGGGCGAGCGCCGCGTACTCGACGGAGACGTCCTTCGGGGCGCGGTCCTTCAGATAGGCGTTGACGCCTTCCGCGTACGCCTTGAGGTACTTCTTCGTCTCCGGCGACAGGACCTTGTCGTACTCCTCCTGCGCGACCCGGCGCCAGCCGAGGGTGCGCAGGAAGGCGTCGGTGTCGACCTGGCTCTCGCCGAACATCTCGGAGAGCCGGCCCGCGGTCACGTGCCGGCGGACGTCCATCTCGTAGAACCGGTCCTGCGCCTGCACGTAGCCCTGGGCGCGGAAGAGGTCCGTCTCGTTGTCGGCGTAGATCTGCGGGACGCCGTTCGCGTCCCGCTTCACCTCGACGTCGGCGGAGAGGTTGTCGAGGCGGATCTCGCCGGTCGTCTGCGGGAACGAGGCCCGGACGGTGCTGACGCCCCAGTAGCCGCCGAAGCCGATGCCCGCGACCAGTGCGAGGACCAGGAGGACGAGGATCAGGCGGGCGCGCCGCCCTTTCTTCTTGGCGGTCTTCTTGCCGGGGGGCGCGGACGTGTTGGAGGGCATCGCTGTCCTTCGAGGGGCAGGGTGGTCCTGGAGTACGGGAGCAACCTTAGGCGCAGCGTCCGGACGGCCCGGACGCGGTGTCAGGAAGAGAACCGTACTGATGAGCGAGGGGATGCAAAGAGAGCGTCAAGAAAGCGTTAAAGATTAGGTAAGGTAACGAAGTACCTTGCCGCTGGAGGAACGATCCAGCCGCACGTGAGGGGAAGGAACGGCCACTGACTGTCCACCAGCTCAACGAACTCCTGCTCGTCTGCTCCCTCGTCCTGCTCGTGGCCGTCGCGGCCGTGCGGATCTCCTCCCGGAGCGGGCTCCCCAGCCTCCTGCTCTACCTGGGCATCGGCGTCGCGATCGGGCAGGACGGCATCGGCAACGTCGCCTTCGACAACGCGGAACTCACCCAGGTCATCGGCTACGCCGCCCTCGTCGTGATCCTCGCCGAGGGTGGCCTCGGCACGAAGTGGAAGGAGATCAAGCCGGCGCTGCCCGCCGCGGTCGTCCTCTCCACCGTCGGCGTCGCCGTCAGCGTCGGCATCACCGCCGCCGGCGCCCACTACCTCGTCGGCCTCGACTGGCGGCAGGCCCTGATCATCGGCGCCGTCGTCTCCTCCACCGACGCCGCGGCCGTCTTCTCCGTACTGCGCAAGGTGCCCCTCCCCTCACGGGTCACCGGCGTCCTGGAGGCCGAGTCCGGCTTCAACGACGCCCCCGTCGTCATCCTCGTCGTCGCCTTCTCCACGGTCGGACCCGTCGACCACTGGTACCTGCTCGTCGCCGAGATCGCCCTCGAGCTCGCCATCGGCGTCGCCGTCGGCCTCGCCGTCGGCTTCGTCGGCGCCTACGGCCTCAAGCACGTCGCGCTGCCCGCCTCCGGCCTGTACCCGATCGCCGTCATGGCCATCGCCGTCGTCGCGTACGCCGCCGGCGCCATGGCCCACGGCTCCGGCTTCCTCGCCGTCTACCTGGCCTCGATGGTCCTCGGCAACGCCAAGCTGCCCCACGCGCCCGCGAACCGCGGCTTCGCCGAGGGGCTCGGCTGGATCGCCCAGATCGGCATGTTCGTCCTGCTCGGCCTGCTCGTCACCCCGCACGAGCTCGGCCACGACTTCTGGCCCGCCGTCGTCATCGGCCTCGTCCTGACGGTGGTCGCCCGGCCCATGGAGGTCCTGGTCAGCCTGCTGCCCTTCCGGATCCCCTGGCAGGAGCAGGCCCTGATGTCCTGGGCCGGCCTGCGCGGAGCCGTCCCCATCATCCTCGCCACCATCCCGATGGTGTCGAAGATCGAGGGCAGCGAGCGGATCTTCAACATCGTCTTCGTCCTCGTCGTCGTCTACACCCTCGTCCAGGGCCCGACGCTGCCCTGGCTGGCCAAGGCCCTCAAGCTGGGCGACGCCGCCGAGGCCGCCGACCTCGGCGTCGAATCCGCCCCCCTGGAGCGGCTGCGCGGACACCTGCTCTCCGTCGCCATCCCGGAGCGCTCCCGGATGCACGGCGTCGAGGTCGCCGAACTGCGCCTCCCGGCCGGAGCCGCGGTCACCCTCGTCGTACGGGAGGGCGCCAGCTTCGTACCGGGGCCCGCGACCGTCCTGCGGCACGGCGACGAACTCCTCGTCGTCGCCACCGACCCCGTACGGGACGCCACCGAGCGACGCCTGCGGGCCGTCGGACAGGGCGGCAAGCTCGCCGGCTGGCTCGGGACCGGGGGCGCGACGGCGGCCTCGGCGCCGGCCGCCACCGGGCGCTTCCATCTGCCGGGCAGCGAGCGCCACAGGAAAACTCCCGGTTAATCCCAGGCATTAATTCAGGTGCGGGAGCGTTTTCCCAGGCGGGAAGACGCTCTTCCCTGTACCATGAAGGCACACCTGATCGAACCAACTCTGCCTGACGCAGAGCTGGCGCGACCGTATGGCGGCCGTGGCGCCCCTCCGCAGTGGGGCCGGCCCGGTATCTACCGCAGTAACGCGCATGAGGACAGCTCTCGGCGACACCCGCACCACCGTGCAGGGGCGCGCTACCAGGCGGCAGAAAGGCAAGGACCGTGGCGTCCACGGTCATCACGGACAAGCGGCCCGGCTACGGGCAGCTACTGCGCACACCCGGTGCACTGTCCTTCCTGCTCCCCGGCTTCGCCGCCCGGCAGCCCTTCGCGATGCTGACCATCGGCATCGTCCTGCTCGTGCAGCACACCACCGGATCCTTCGGCAGCGCCGGCGCGGTCGCCGCCGTCACCGGCGTCTCCATGGCGCTGTTCGCCCCGCAGAGCGGCAAGCTCGCCGACCGCTTCGGCCAGCGCGCCGTCCTGGTCCCCGGCGTCCTCGTCCACGCCGCCTCCGTCTCGCTGCTCGTCGCGCTCGCCCTGGCCGGCGCCCCGCTCTGGGCGCTGTTCCTGGCCGCCGTCCCCGCCGGTGCCTCCGTGCCCCAGGTCGGGCCGATGGTCCGGGCCCGCTGGGCCGCCAAGCTGGACGGCACCCCGCTGATGCCGACGGCCGCCGCCTTCGAATCCGTCACGGACGAGTTCACCTTCGTCGTCGGCCCCGTCCTCGCCACCGCCCTGTGCACCGGCGTCCACCCGGCCGCCGGCCTGATCGCCGAGGCCGCCCTCACGCTCGTCGGCGGCCTGTTCTTCGCCGCGCAGCGCGCCACCCAGCCCGCGTACGGGATCTCCGCGGCCACCTCCGCCGAACCCCACCGCTCGGCGCTCTCCGTCCCCGGCGTCCGCGTCCTGATCGTCGCCTTCCTCGGCATCGGCTCCGTCTTCGGCGGCATGCAGGTCTCCCTCACCGCCTTCACCGAGGAGATCGGCAACCCCGGCGCCAACGGCCTGCTGTACGGGATCTTCGCCGCCGGCAACATGCTCGCGGGCATCGCCATGGGCGCCGTCGCCTGGAAGACCGGCCCCCGCCGCCGCCTGATCCTGGGCTACGCGGGCCTCACCGCCGCCGCCTCCCTGCTGTGGACCGCGCACTCGGTGCTGCTCCTCGGCACCCTGGGCCTGGTCGTCGGCCTGTGCATCGCCCCCGCCCTGATCACCGGCTACACCATCGTCGAGACCCTGATCCCGGCCTCGGCCCGTACCGAGGCCTTCACCTGGCTCACCGGCGCCGTCGCGCTCGGCCAGGCTGCGGCCGTCACGGTCGCCGGCCGCCTCGCCGACGCCCACGGTTCGAGCGCCGGATTCCTGGTGCCGATGGCGGGCACGGCCCTCGCCCTGACCACGCTGCTCGCCCTGCGGTCGCGGCTGAAGCCGCGCGAGGCGAGCCGGGTCGCGGCACGTGGTATCGGTCACCGAGTGCCGGTGGCGGTGGACTGAGCCAGCGGAATACGTCACTATGGATCGTCGTTAGCACTCGATGAGTGTGAGTGCCAGGAGGAAGTCAAGTGCCGACCTACCAGTACCAGTGCACCGAGTGCGGCGAAGGCCTCGAGGCGGTGCAGAAGTTCACCGATGACGCCCTGACCGAGTGCCCCAGCTGCCACGGACGCCTGAAGAAGGTGTTCTCGGCCGTCGGCATCGTCTTCAAGGGCTCCGGCTTCTACCGGAACGACAGCCGCGGCTCTTCGTCCAGCAGCTCGCCGGCCTCGTCGAAGTCCTCGACGTCCTCGTCGACCTCTTCGTCCGCGTCTTCCTCGTCCTCCTCGGACGCGAAGCCGGCCGCGTCGACCGCGTCCTCTTCCGCCTCCTCGACGTCCTCGTCGAGCACCGGAAGCTCGGCCGCCTGATCCGTCCTGCCCCTGGGCCCCGTCGCCGCGTGCGACGGGGCCCTCGGCGTTTGCGTACGCGGTGCATAGGCTGACCGCCATGGCGAACCATGACGTGTACGCGGACATCGGCGTGATCGGCGGCTCCGGCTTCTACTCGTTCCTGGAGGACGTCACGGAGGTGTCCGTCGACACCCCGTACGGCAGCCCCAGCGACTCCCTCTTCCTCGGCGAGATCGCCGGCCGGCGGGTCGCCTTCCTCCCCCGGCACGGCCGCGGCCACACCGTCCCGCCGCACCGGATCAACTACCGGGCCAACCTCTGGGCGCTGCGTTCCGTGGGCGTACGGCAGGTCCTCGGGCCCTGCGCCGTCGGCGGGCTGCGCGAGGAGTACGGGCCCGGCACGCTCGTCGTGCCCGACCAGCTCGTCGACCGTACGAAGAGCCGGGCGCAGACCTACTTCGACGGGGAGCAGCGGGCCGACGGGGCCCTGCCGAACGTCGTCCACGTGACCTTCGCCGACCCCTACTGCCCGGACGGGCGGCGGGTCGCGGTCAAGGCCGCCCGGGGGCGCGGCTGGGAGCCGGTGGACGGCGGCACGATGGTCGTCGTCGAGGGACCCCGCTTCTCCACCCGCGCCGAGTCGCGGTGGCACGCCGCCGCCGGCTGGTCCGTGGTCGGCATGACCGGGCACCCCGAGGCCGTCCTCGCCCGCGAGCTGGGCCTCTGCTACACCTCGCTCGCGCTCGTCACCGACCTGGACGCGGGCGCCGAGACCGGCGAGGGCGTCTCCCACACCGAGGTGCTGCGGGTGTTCGGCGAGAACGTGGGACGGCTGCGGGAGGTGCTCTTCGACGCGGTGGGGGCCCTGCCGGCGACGGCGGACCGGGACTGCCTGTGCATGCGGGCGCACGACGGCTGGGACCTGGGGATCGAGCTGCCGTAAACCGGCCTGGGGGCCGGGCTGCCGTAAACCGGCCCGGGGATCGAGTTGCCGCAAACCGGCCTGGGGATCGGGCTGCCGTAAACCGGCCTCGGGATCGGGCTGCCGTAAACCACCCCGGGGAGTGGGCGGGTTGTCCACAGGCGCGGGGTGGTCCCCAGGCGGGAGCGGGGTGGTGGCGGAGTCGGGAGGGTGGGACCACATCCCGTTCCCGACCAGGACAGGCGGCACCCCATGCGCATGACGACCACCTCCCCTTCCTCCGTCCCTCCCCTTTGCACGGTGCCGGCGTTCGAGCCGCTACGGGTCGGGGGCGCCCCGCACCGGCTGCGGAGGGCGCTCCGGCGGGGGCGGCGCGCACCGGCGCTGCTCCTGGCCCTGACGGCGGGCGCGCTGGCCGTCGCGAGCACGGGCGCCGCCCCGGCCGCACCTCCTCCGTCGGCGCCCGCTCGCGCGCGGCCGCCCGCCGCCGTGCCCCTGGTGTCCGCGCCGGTACGGATCGCCGACGCCGCGACCGTACGGCTGCTGCGGCCCGGCGACCGGGTCGACGTGATCGCAGCGCCCAACTCGCCACTGGGCGGGGAGGGTGAGGCGCGGGTGGTCGCGACGGGCGCCCGAGTGGCCGAAGTTCCGCGGCCGGGCGAGACTCGTTCGGACGGAGGGGCGCTCGTCGTCCTGTCCGTGCCGCGGTCGACGGCGGCGGCGCTGGCAGGTGCCGGCGTCACGTCCCAACTGGCGGTGACGTTGTGTTGATTCGCACTGACTCGCTGTCAAGTCACCGTCCCGTGTGTACGGATTGGACGCCTCTGCGCCGTTCACGGCCTAATGGCTCCGCACACAGCGGTACGAGCGACATCACACGCGACGAAAGGCACCTCGGTGGCCGAGAAGAAGGAAAGTCTGCTGGGAGGCTTCAAGGCCTTCCTGATGCGGGGCAACGTGATCGACCTGGCGGTGGCGGTCGTCATCGGTGCGGCCTTCACGAACATCGTGAACTCGGTGGTCAAGGGCATCATCAACCCCATCGTCGGCGCCTTCGGCACCAAGGACCTGGAGAGCTACGCGTCCTGCATCAAGGGCGAGTGCGTGGTGGTCAACGGCGAGATGCAGGGCGTCCAGATCCAGTGGGGCCTGGTCCTCAGCGCGGTGCTGAGCTTCCTGATCACCGCGGCCGTCGTCTACTTCCTCATGGTCCTGCCGATGGCGAAGATCCTCGCCAAGCGCGCCGCGCACGAGAAGGCGAAGGAGGGCGTCGAGGAGGTCATGGAGGTCAGCGAGCTGGAGGTCCTCAAGGAGATCCGCGACCACCTGGTCGCCCAGCGCGTCCCGTCCGTGAACAACACGCACCCGGGCACCGGGGTCGCCGGCGGTGGCAGCGCGGGGGCGCACTCCACCTCCTGACCGGCGCGCTGGGCCGGTTTCAGAGGTGGTGCGGCGGCTTCTCGTCGAGGAAGCGCGCGAGGTCGGCGGCGCTGTCGCCGCCGGCCGGAGGCCGCTCACCCCACCCGCGGTCCGTGTCGTCCGCGGATTGCTGGTCCAGCGGATCGTCGAAGACGAGTACCGGCTTCTTCGGAGTGTTCTCGGGACTGGACGTCAGGCCGGCCTGCTTCGCGTCTCGCGGGCCGTGGGCGGGGGCGGTGCTCATCTCTCCAGACTACGCCCGCTCACCCGTCCCGGACCCCTCTGATCAGCGGTCTTTCGGGTCGATCAGCCAGAGGCCGAGGACCAGCAGGAACGACAGGACGAGGAAGCCCGCACCCCACCAGGCGGTGCCGGTGTTCCCGGACATCCACTCGTCCACCACGAGGGTCAGCCCCCAGAGCCGGCCGATGACGACCGTGAGCGCCGGCGCGAGACGGGCCGAGAGCTTCGAGGACCGTTCCGGCTCCTGCTCCGCCCCGGCCCCGGGACCGGGACCGGGCCCGGTGTGCCGGATCCGGGGATCGCCGTACCCGCTGGTGGGCCGGATCTGGGGGGAGCGCTCGTGCACGGGCCGATGGAGACGCAGCTGCACGCTGCCGGGGGTGTACGCGGGACGCGGGGGCGCGGCGGGGGCGACAGGCGCGGCGGAGGCCACGGGCGCCCCGGGTGCGGCGGGCGCGGCAGGCGCGGCGGAGGCCACGGGCGCCCCGGGTGCGGCGGGCGCGGCGGAGGCCGCGGGCGCGGCAGAGGCCGCAGGCGCCCGGGGCGCGCCATGCGGGCGGGCCCGCCGCCCGCTCTGATGTGCTGGTGCACATGACACAACCGTTCCTGCCCCTCACCGCCCGCTCCCGCGAGGAGTCGCACCGGGTCGCCACGTCCCTGGAGCTCTTCTTCGACCTGTGTTTCGTCGTGGCCGTCGCCCAGGCCGGTGCCGAGCTCGTGCACGCGGTCGCCGAGGGCCACGCGGGCCAGGGCATCCTCAACTACGCGATGGTCTTCTTCGCGATCTGGTGGGCCTGGATGAACTTCTCCTGGTTCGCCTCGGCCTACGACAACGACGACGTCCTCTACCGGGTCGTCACCCTCATCCAGATCGCCGGCGTCCTCATCCTCGCCGCCGGTGTCTCGCGCGCCTTCGAGGAGCACGACTTCCTCGTCGTCTACCTCGGCTACGTCGTGATGCGCCTCGCGATGGCCTCCCAGTGGCTGCGCGCCGCCCACCACGCCACCGCCCCGGCCGAGCGGACGATGTGCCGCCGGTACGCGGGCGGGGTCCTCGCCGTCCAGATCGGCTGGCTCGCACTGGTCCTCGCGCCCGAGTCGGCCCGCCCGTGGGTGTTCCTGGTCATGGCGCTCGCCGAGATGGCCGTGCCGGTGTACGCGGAGAAGGACGCGCCCAGCGCCTGGCACCCGCACCACATCGCCGAGCGGTACGGCCTGTTCACGATCATCGTGCTCGGCGAGACCGTCGCCGCCGCGACCGTCGCCGTGAAGACGGGCATCGTCGAGAACGACGCCCTCGGCGAAGTCCTCCCGATCGCCGCGGGCGGCCTGCTGCTCGTCTTCGCCGCCTGGTGGATCTACTTCGTCGTGCCCGCCCACGATCGGCTGACCTCCAGCCGCCAGGGCTTCCTGTGGGGCTACGGCCACTACGTGATCTTCTCGTCGGCCGCCGCCGTCGGGGCCGGCCTGGAGATCGCCGTCGAGCAGTCCGTCGGCAAGGCCCACATCTCCACGCTCGCCGCCTCCGCCGCCGTGACGATCCCCTCGGCCGTGTTCCTGCTGTCGGTGTGGCTGCTGCACGCCCGCTACTTCAAGGTCGGCATCGCCCAGCAACTGGTCCTGCCGGTCTCGTCGTTCGCGATCCTGATGTGCACGTTCGCCGGCCACTGGGCGGTCCTGGCGGCCGGGATCGTCGCGGCGGCCACGGTCGCCGTCGGGGTCACCCTGACCGCCCGCAACCCGGCCACGCGCGCGAGGACGAGGGCCTGACGGACGCCGGGAGGTGGGAGGCCGGGAGGCTGGAGGCCGGGAGGCTGGAAGAGCCGCTGTCCACCGGGACACAATCCGCCCCATGATGTTCCGCCTCCTCGGACCGCTCGCCATGACCGACGCCACCGGCACCCCGGTGCCCGCCGTCGGCGGCCCCAAGGTCCGCGCCCTGCTCGCCCGGCTCCTCCTCGACGCGGGCCGGACCGTCCCGGTGGAGCGGCTCGTCGACGGCCTGTACGGGGACGAGCCGCCGGCCGGCGCCCAGGGCGCGCTCCAGGCGCAGGTCTCGCGGCTGCGCCGGGCCCTTCCGCCGGGCGTGGCGGTGGAGTTCACGCCCGCCGGGTACCGGCTGGCCATCGAGGACGTGGACGTCCTGCGCTTCGAGGCGCTGGCCCGGGAGGGCGCGCGGGCCGCTGCGGCGGGCGATCCCGGCCGTGCGGCAGGGCTGCTGCGGGAGGCGCTCGGCCTCTGGCGGGGGCCGGCGCTGGCCGACGTACGGGACGCGCCGTTCGCGGCGGGGCAGGCGGCCCGGCTGGACGCGCTGCGGCTCGACGCGGTGGAGGAGTGGGCGGCCGCCGAGTTGACCGTCGGCGGGGACCCGATGCTCCTCGTACGGGAGTTGGAGTGGGCGATCCGGGAGCAGCCGCTGCGGGAACGGCTGCGGGGCCTGCAGATGCGGGCGCTCGGCGCGGCGGGCCGGCAGGCGGAGGCGCTCGCTGTGTACGAGGAGGTGCGGGCGGCCCTCGCGGAGGAGCTGGGGGCCGATCCGTCGCCGGAGCTGTCCGCCGTACACCTGGAGCTGCTGCGGGGTACGGAGGTGCCGAGGACGTTCCCGCCGCTGCCGGCCCCGCTGACGGACTTCGTGGGCCGCGAACGGGAACGGGAGCGGCTGGCGGCCCTGGTGGCGGCCGCGCGCCTGGTGACCCTGGTGGGCCCGGGCGGCGCGGGCAAGACGCGCCTGGCCCTGGAGGTGGGCGGAGGGCTGCCGGGGGAGGTGCGGTTCGTGGACCTGGGGGCGGTGTCCGCTTCCACCGAGGTCGCGGAGGCATTCGCCACGGCACTCGGGGTACGGGACGCGGCGCGGCTCGAAACGGCCCTGGCCGGGCGGCCGGTGGTGCTGATCGTGGACAACTGCGAGCACGTGGTCGCGGAGACGGCCGTCCTCGTACGGCGCCTGCTGGCCGCCTGCCCGGCGCTACGGGTCCTGACGACGAGCCGTGAGGCCCTCGGGATCACCGGGGAGTCCCTGCTGCCGCTCGGCGCGCTGGAGTCGGCGGCGGCGGAAGAACTGTTCGTACGGCGCGGGGCGGCGGTCCGGCCCGGATTCACGGGCCACGCACGCGTGGCGGAGCTCTGCGCGGGGCTCGACGGGCTGCCGCTCGCCGTCGAACTGGCGGCGGCCCGGCTGCGGACCCTGACCGTGGAAGAACTGGCGGACGGCCTCGGCAAGCGGTTCGAACTACTGTCACGCGGGGACCGCACGGCGCCGGAACGGCACCGCACGCTGCGGGCGGTGGTGGAGTGGAGCTGGTCGCTCCTCGAACCGGGCGAACGGGAGCTGGCGGCGCGGCTCTCGGTGTTCCGGGGCGGGGCGACGGCGGAGGCGGTCGCCCGGGTGTGCGGGGCGGGCGCGGGCCCGCTGGCCTCGCTCGTGGAGAAGTCGCTGGTGGAGGTACGGGACGACGGCCGGTACCGGATGCTGGAGACGATCCGCGCGTACGCCGCCGAACGGCTCCCGGCCGGGGACCCGGCGTTCGCCGCGCACCACGCGTACTACCGGGAGCTCGCCGAGGCGGCCGATCCCGAACTGCGCGGGCCCGCCCAGCTGGAGTGGCTGGCCCGGCTCGACGCGGAGGACGCGAACCTGCGGGCGGCGCTGCGGCGGGGCACCCCGGAGGACGGGCTGCGGCTCGTGGCCGCGCTCAGCCCGTACTGGTGGCTGCGCGGGCTCCGGGGCCGGGTGGCGGCGCCGGTCGCGGAGCTCCTGGACCGGGTGGAGCCGTCTGCGGAACTCGGCGAGGAGTACGCGCTGTGCGTCCTCGCGGCGGGCCTCCGGGAGGGCGAACACGTGGACCGGGCCAGGGGGTTCCTCGCCGGGGGTACGGCTCCGCTGCGGCAGCCGTACACGGCGTTCCTCTGGTCGACCGCCATCGGCCCCCTGGAGGGCCTCCGCCTCGCCGACGACCCCTGGTCCCGGTCCCTCGGGCTCGTGGGCCGCGCCCATCTGACCTCCTCGGAGGCCCTCTTCACGGAGGCCCTCGCGGGCTTCCGGGCGCTCGGGGAGCGATGGGGGACGGCGACGGCGCTGGAGGGCCTGGCAGGCCTCTCGACCGACCCGCTGCCGCTCCTCGCGGAGGCCCTGGCCCTCTTCGAGGAACTGGGGGTGGCCGAGGACGTGGTGGACCTGCTCCACCGCCGCGCCGCCGTCCACGAGGCATCCGGAGACCGGGCAGCAGCGACGGCGGACCGCACCCGCGCGACGGAAACGGCCCAACAAGCGGGCCTGCCGACCTGACCGCCTCCGCTGGGCGGCGGGGGGCATCGCCCCGGCGGGCGCCGCCTACAACGGGGGCGGCGCGAGGCGCATGCAGCGGTCAGCGGTCGTCAGGTGGCTGTCAGTGGTTCGTCAGCGCGTCGCGCCAGTGTTCTTCCCGTGCCCCGGGGAGACGCCCCGGGCCGCAGCCCGAGGAGACCCACCATGCAGCAGCACACCTCCACCCGTACCGCCCTCGTCACCGGTTCCTCCCGGGGCATCGGGCGCGCCATCGCCCGGCGGCTCGCCGCCGACGGGATGGTCGTCGCCGTGCACTACGGGCGGGACGCCGCCGCCGCGCAGGAGACCGTGGACCTGATCGTCCGGGACGGCGGGCGGGCCTTCTCCGTCGGGGCCGACCTGGCCACGCACGACGGGGTCCTCGCGCTGGTCGAGGGCGTCCGGGCCGGGCTCGCCGCCCACACCGGGGAGGCCGCGCTCGACGTGCTCGTCAACAACGCCGCCGCGGCCACCTCCGGCGGGCACCTCGCCGACGAGACCCCGGAGGAGTTCGACCGCGTCTTCGCGGTCAACGTCCGGGCGCCGTACTTCCTCGTCCAGGGCCTGCTGCCGGTGCTCCGGGACGGCGGCCGGATCATCAACATCGGGTCCGCCGTCACCCGGATCGCCCTCGCCGACGAGCTGGCGTACGCGATGACGAAGGGGGCGATGGAGACCTTCACCCGCACCCTCGCCAACGTGGTCGGGGAGCGCCGGATCACCGTCAACACCGTCGCCCCCGGCCCGACGCAGACCGCCTCGCTCACCGCCGCCATGGCCGCGATGCCCCAGCTCGAAGGGATGCTGATCGGCGGTCAGGCGCTGCCGTGGGTCGGGCAGCCCGAGGACATCGCCGATCCGGTGGCCTTCCTGGCCTCGGAGGACGGCCGCTGGATCACCGGCACCGTGGTCGACGCCTCCGGGGGCACTTACCTCGGTCCCAAGCGCTGAGCCAAGACGCGTGGTAGGCAGGGGACATGACACTTCCCGAGGAGACGGGCCGTCAGGACTCGATCACCGACGTGAGCGGGCTGCGCGTCGGCCACGCGCGCGTGGCCGGGCCCGGGGCGCTGAGCGGCACCACGGTCGTCCTGGCCCCGGAGGGCGGGGTCGTCGCCGCCGTGGACGTGCGGGGCGGAGGGCCGGGCACGCGGGAGACGGACGCCCTGGACCCGCGGAACGTGGTCCAGCGGATCGACGCGGTCGTCCTGACCGGCGGCAGCGCGTACGGCCTGGACTCCGCCGCCGGGGTGATGGCCTGGCTGGAGGAGCGGCACCGGGGCGTGCGCGTGGGCCCCGACCCGGCGCACGTGGTGCCGGTGGTGCCCGCCGCGTGCGTCTTCGACCTGGGCCGGGGCGGCGACTTCACGGCCCGCCCGGACGCGGCGACGGGCCGGGCGGCGGTGGAGGCGGCCGCCGCGAGCGGGGACCACGCGCGCGTGGAGACGGGCGCGGTCGGGGCGGGCACGGGGGCCGTGGTCGGCGGCCTGCGGGGCGGGGTGGGGACGGCGAGCACCGTCCTGGAGTCGGGGATCACGGTCGGCGCGCTCGTGGTGGTGAACGCGGTCGGCTCGGCCGTCGACCCGACGAACGGCGTCCCGTACGGCGGCTGCTTCGAGGCCGGCCGGCCCGCCTTCCCGGCTACCGAGGTCCACGAGGCGGCCCTGCGGCGGCTCGCGGAGGCCCGGAAGGCGTCCGCCCCGCCGCCGCTGAACACCACGCTCGCCGTCGTCGCGACGGACGCCGTCCTGACCCGGGCCCAGGCCCAGAAGGTCGCGGGCACCGCGCACGACGGCATCGCGCGCGCGGTGCGCCCGGTGCACCTGATGAACGACGGGGACACGGTCTTCGCGCTCGCCACCGGGGCGCGGGAGCTGCCGGAGGGGCCGGGTCCGCTCGCCCTGAACGAGATCCTGGCGGCCGGCGCTGACCTGGTGACCCGGGCGATCGTCCGCGCGGTCCTCGCCGCCCCTGGCGGTCTGCGCGGCCCGGGCGGCGACTTCCCCTCGTACCGCGAGCTGTACGGACCGGAGGCGGAGGCGTACTCCCGGTAAGGGGAGGGGAGTTGGAGGGAACGGGCGGGAACTTCGCGAGCGGGCCCTTCGTTTTGCCGGAACCCGGACACGATGTCAGACCCAGGGACTACGTTAAGCAAGCACCAAGTGACATGCGGCGACGGCCTGGAGACCCTCTTGAACGATCCGCAGGATCCTCACGATCTGTACGAGACGACCGAGACGCACCTTGAGCGGCTCCTCGGCCGGGCGCTCAACTCCTTCGACCTGCCCGACTCGACCGTCGAGCGCCTCGGCACGGCGCTCGCCCACTCCAGCGCGCTGCACTCCTCGCACCACAGCGCGTCGCTGCACCGCACGACCCACCGCCACACCTATCTGCTCGCCGACGGCAGCGCGCTCAGCCTCTGGGAGCTCGTGCACAACACCGGCCGGGACGGCGCCGAGCAGCACGAGCTGTACACGGAGGAGTCGGAGGCGCGGCTCGCCGCCTCCCGTCTCCCGGCCGGGCCGCTGCCGGGCTGGACGGCGGAGCGCGCCGACGGCCGCGTCCTCGACGAGGACGACGACCTGGAGCTGCTGAGCGCCCTGCTGGCCCGCCCGATACCGGCCCAGCCGCGGATGTACGTGCCGGACAACTCCGCCGACCACGCGCGCCGCGTCCTGCGCCGCGCGGAGAACGCGGACCGGCCGGGCGAGCGGACGGCCCGCCGTCTCCGGCTGGCCTTCGCGCACCACATCACGCAGGCCTTCGGGCGCCACTGCCCGGTGGAGGGCGGCCGGGACGCCGGCTTCACCCTCTACGAGCACCAGTTCCTGCTGCTCGACGGCAGCGAGGTCAGCCTCTGGGAGGTCGAGCACACGGCGACGCCGGACGGCCGGCACATGTGCGAGGTGTACGAGGACGAGCACGCGGCCCGCGGGGCGATGGAGTCCCGCTCCCGGGTCCGCTGACGCACCGCCGCCGACCCCGCCCCCGTCCGTTCAGGGGACGAGGGCGGGGGCCGCGGCGGTCTCGGTCAGGCGCCGGACGGCGAACGTCCGGTTGACGCGGGTCTGTTCGCGGTAGTTCTCCGGCAGGTCCGGCAGCGCGAGCAGCCGGTCGCAGGCGGCGAGCGAGGCGGCGTGGTCACCCGCCCAGTACGCGGTGATCGAGTACTCGAAGAGCAGCCCCCACCGGTAGACCCACGGCTGGGTGAACAGCACGTCGTCCGGCATCCCCTGGTCCAGGACGGCGGACACGACGGCGTGGGCGGCCTGGTGGCGCCGCAGCTTCCGCAGCCGCGCCACCAGCTCGTAGCAGGCTTCGAGGCGCTCGGGCCGCGACTCCCAGGCGCGCGTCAGGGCGTCCATCCCGGCCGGCCAGTCTCCGGCGTCGGCCCGCAGGACACCCGACTGGAGCAGGGAGACGTAGACCTCCTCGCCCCAGCCGCCCATGGCCGCGCGCCGCTCGTAGAGGGCGACGGCCTCGTCGGAGCGGCCCATGTCCCGCAGGGTCTGCGCGAGGTAGAAGACCGTACGGGGGTTCGTCGGGTCCCGGTCGAGCTCGGCGCTCAGCAGGCGGGCGTCGCGCTCGAACTTGTCGTGGCGCGAGCCGCCGTCGGCGTGGTCCTCGATGACGAGGGCGTCCAGGTTCTCCTGGACGTGGTCCCGGTCGGCCGTCAGGTACTCGTGGGTGACGCCCTCGTACCGCCAGGGCAGATCGCCTCTGACCAGGCGTTTGATGCGGTACTCGACGGGCCCCCGGTGGCGGATCATGTACGCGTCGGCGAGCGGGCCGTCGGCGGCGGGCAGCGGGCCGTCCTGGCGCAGGACGTGGTCGGCGTCGAGGAGCAGCAGGTAGTCGGCCCGGCCGCGGGCACGCGCGATGTTCAGGCTGCGGTTGTGGCCGAAGTTCACCCACGGCTCCTCGCGCAGCTCGCCCGGGATGCCGGCGAGGGCGGCGCGGATCAGCTCCTGGGTCCCGTCGGTCGAGCCCGTGTCGGAGATGACCCAGGTGTCGATCAGCCCGCGGGCGGAGGCGAGGCAGCGCTCGATGACGCGGGCCTCGTTCTTGACGATCATGCAGAGGCAGATCGACGGCTTCACGGCAACACCACTTCCGGGGGATCGGGCCCGGTGACCTCATGACCCGGTGACCGTACGTACAGGCCTCCGTCGCCCGAATACGGCACGCCGGGAGACGGGCAGAGGTTCGCTCCCGCGTACGCACCCATTCGATATCGGCCATAGGCCGTGGAGTTGATTGCGCCACTCGATCCTCAAGGGCTTGCAATCGCGATCCGATGACCACTAGCGAAGCCGAACACGCTTCCACATGATCCCCCGATCCGGTTACAGCCGGTCACGAAGGAGTGCATGCATGCGTCCTGATCTCAGGACCAGGTCTCCCCTGGGTCCGCTCGCCCGACGTCGCGCCTGGGTCTCCGGCGGTGCCGTCGCCTCGCTCGCCCTCGTCCTGACGGGAATGGCGGGCCCCGCCATGGCGATGGCCCCGGGCGGGCTCGCCGCGTCGAGCGCCGCCGCGAGGGGCGGCGAGTGTCCGGAAGGCCCGCACGGCCCGCACCACCCCAAGATGGGCGAGGTCGGCGCGTACGTCGACGGGGAGGTCCAGCACGCCCTGGAGAGCGGGGCGCGGGCCGCCCGGTCCCTCAAGGGCGGCGGCTACGGCGACGACTGCGAGAACCACGGCGGGCAGCCCGGCCCGACCGGCCCCACGGGTCCCCAGGGCCCGAAGGGCGACACCGGCCCCGCAGGCCCGAAGGGCGACAAGGGCGACACCGGCCCGCAGGGTCCCCAGGGCCCGACCGGCCCGGGTGGCGGCGCCACCGGCCCGACCGGCCCGGCCGGCCCGCAGGGACCGGCGGGACCGAAGGGTGACACCGGCGGCGTCGGCCCCGCAGGCCCGGCAGGACCGGCGGGACCGCAGGGTCCCCAGGGCCCGACCGGCCCGGGTGGCGGCGCCACCGGCCCGACCGGCCCGGCTGGACCGCAGGGGCCGGCTGGACCGCAGGGACCGGCAGGACCGCAGGGGCCGGCGGGACCGCAGGGGCCGGCGGGACCGCAGGGCGACACCGGTAGCACCGGCCCGGCGGGCCCCCAGGGGCCGGCAGGCCCCAAGGGTGACACCGGGGCCGCCGGACCCTGCGTCGACATCGACACCTACAGCCCGTCCAACACCGAGGACTTCCAGGCCGCCCTCTACAACGGCAAGGCGTTCGCCGGCAAGGCGAGCGTGCCGGGCGGGACGATCGTCTGGCAGGACCTCACCAACACGGTCGCGACCGCCACCGACCCCGCCAACCCGAACTACCCCGCCACCGCCTGCGGCATCGCCATCGAGGCCCAGGGCAACGACGCCTTCATCAAGGTGATCACGCCCAGCGGAGCGGTGTGGCAGACGCACGGGGACATCCAGGGCAACACGTTCGTCTGGGACGAGGCCTGGGTGCAGCAGACGACCCCGACGCCGGTCGCCATGCGCGCGCTCAAGGGCAAGTTCAAGGGCGACATGAAGCACGGCTCCGTCAACCACCACTGACGGCACGGCAAAGAGGGGCGGCGCGCACCCCGTGCGCACCGCCCCTCGGCCGCTCCCCGGTCCGGTCGTCCATGACGACCGGACAGACAGGGCCGTGGCCCCGGGACCCTTCCCGGGGCCACGGCCCTGTCACGAGGAGGTCAGTGCGCGAGCACCGGCTCCTTCTCGATCTCGTCGGCGACGACCTCGTCGTCGCCGCCCTCCAGGTGCTGCTTCGGCTTCGCCGGCAGCGCGAACATCACCAGGAAGATCACGGCGAGCACGCCCGCCGCCCAACCCAGCGAGTTCTGGAAGGCGTTCACGAACGCCGTCCCCACCTCGGTCGGGGCCTTGGCGAGCTTCTCGTCGTCGATCGTCCCGAAGAAGACCACCGACACCAGGCCGAGTCCGAGCGCGTTGCCCATCTGCCCGGTCGTGTTGATCAGACCCGAGGCCGAACCGGCGTGCTCCTTCGGCACCTCCGACAGCACCGCGTCCGTCAGCGGCGCCACGATCAGACCCATGCCGAGACCCATGACCACCAGCGGCGGAATCATCTGCCAGGAGTGGATCCCGGTCCCGTACCGCCCGGCCACGAAGAAGTAGAGCAGGATGCCCGCGATCATCGTCAGAGCGCCTGCCTGGAGCACCTTCCGGCCGAAGCGCGGCACCAGCTTCTGCACGGACAGGCCCGCCGCCGTCGAGACCGCGATCGAGAACGGCACCCCGGTCAGACCCGCGTGCAGCGGGGTCCAGCCGAGCCCGATCTGCATGTAGAGCGTCCAGACCAGGAAGAAGATGCCGAGCACGACACCGAAGGTCAGCTGCACCGCGATGCCGGCCGCGAAGCTCTTCACCTTGAACAGCGACAGCTCGATGAGCGGCGAACCGTCCTTCTTCGTCTTGTACTTCTCGTACGCCACGAGCGCGCCGAAGACGAGCACGCTGCCGGCCATCATCAGGTGGCCCCACAGCGGCCAGTCCAGCTCACGGCCGCGCGTCAGCGGGTAGACCAGCATCAGCAGCGCGGCCGTCACCAGGAGCACGCCGACCAGGTCGAGCTTGAGCGCCTTCGGCGCCTTCGACTCGGTGATGAACTTCCGGCCCAGGACCAGGGCGGCGATGCCGACCGGCAGGTTGATCAGGAAGATCGGGCGCCACTCCAGGCCCGCGATGTTCCACTGGGTGAGCAGCGCGCCGAGCAGCGGGCCCGAAACCGCGCCGAGGCCGATGATCGCGCCGAACATCCCGAAGACCTTGCCGCGCTCGTGCGCCGGGAAGGTGACGTGGATGATCGACAGGACCTGCGGCACCATCATCGCGGCCGCCGCGCCCTGGAGCAGGCGGGAGCCGACCAGCATCTCCTGGTTGGCCGCGAAGCCGCAGAGCGCCGAGGCGAGGGTGAAGCCGGCGGTGCCGAGGAGGAAGAGGCGCTTGCGGCCGTAGATGTCCCCGAGCCGCCCGCCGGTGATCAGGCCGGCGGCGAACGCGAGCGCGTACCCGGCGGTGATCCACTGGATGGCACCGAACGAGGCCCCGAGGTCCTTCTCGATGCTGGGGATCGCGATGTTGACGATCGTGGCGTCGACCAGGTCCATGAAGGCGGCGGTCATGACGATGGCGAGGGCGATCCAGCGCCTCTTGTCGCTGGCCGCTGCCGCTTCCGTGAGGGCGGCGTCGTGTGAACTCATACGAAGAAGATAAGAGGAATGTAGGTCAGTTCATGTCCTAGATGAGGCGCATTCTGGAATGCATGACGGACACTCCGGCACGACTCCTGAATCTGCTCTCGCTCCTCCAGACCCCGCGCGAGTGGCCCGGAAGCGAACTCGCCGAACGGCTCTCGGTGTCCCCGCGCACCATCCGCCGGGACATCGACCGGCTCCGCGACCTCGGCTACCCCGTCGAGGCGACCATGGGCGCGGTCGGCGGCTACCGCCTCGTCGCCGGTACGGCCATGCCGCCGCTGCTCCTCGACGACGAGGAGGCCGTCGCGATCGCCGTCGGCCTGCGCGCCGGGGCCGGGCACGCCATCGAGGGCATCGAGGAGGCGTCCGTACGGGCCCTGGCGAAGCTGGAGCAGGTGCTGCCGTCGCGGCTCCGGCACCGGGTCTCCGTCCTCCAGAACGCGACGATCCCGCTGACCCGGGGCGACGGCGCCACCGTCACCCCCGGCACCTTGACCGCGCTCGCGGGCGCGGTGACCGGGCACGAGCGGCTGCGGTTCGGCTACCGGGCCGGGGACGGGGCGGAGACGAAACGGCTCGTGGAGCCGTACCGGCTGGTGTCGACCGGGCGGCGCTGGTACCTCGTCGCGTACGACCTGGGGCGGGAGGACTGGCGGACGTTCCGGGTGGACCGGGTGAGCGAGCCCTTCGCGACGGGCGCGCGGTTCGCTCCGCGCGAGCTGCCGTCGGGGGACGCGGCGACGTACATGGCGCGCTCGATGGCCCGGGCCCAGGGCGAGGTCGACCTGGACGTGTCGTTCGCGGCACCGACCGAGTTCGTCGTGGCGCGCCTCCCGTCCCACCTGGTCCCGGTCGCGGAGGGCCCGAACCGCTGCCGGCTGCGGGCGCGGGTGGCGGACTCGGTGGAGTGGCTGGCCCTCCGCCTCGCCCTCATGGACGTCGACTTCACGGTCCACGGACCGGAGTCCCTGATCACGTACGTGCGGGACCTGTCGACGCGCCTGGCAAACGCAACGCCCTGACACCCCCGTTGTGGGCCTGCGTCCCGCCGCCCCCGTTGTGGGCAATCGTTCCGCTGGGGCGGAACGGGTGGGCACAACGGACCCGCGCCCTTGCCGGCGCCAGAGGCTTCCGGGCCTGGACCCGCACCCGGCGCGCGCGGCACCCTTGTGGTGCGGGTCAAGGCGCGGAAGCCTAGGCCCGGCCGGGGGCGCCGTCCCGTGTGCCCACCCGTCCCGCCCTGCGGGACGATTGCCCACACGGCAGCAGGTGCGGGCCCACACGGCAGCGGGTGCGGGCCCCACACGGGCGTGGGGTGACGCCCAGCCGGGTGCGGGCACCACGCGGGCGCGGGGCAAGCGCGACGCCCAGCCAGGCGCGGGCCCGCCGGCCGCCCTAGGCCACCGCGTCGAAGCCCGTGTTGTGGGCCATCTTCTTCAGTTCCAGGAGCGCGTGCTTCTCGATCTGCCGGATCCGCTCGCGCGTCAGCCCGTGCTCCTTGCCGACCTCCGTCAGCGTCCGCTCGCGGCCGTCCTCGATCCCGTACCGCATGCGGATGATCGACGCCGTCCGGTGGTCGAGCTGGCCGATGAGGTCGTCGAGCTCCTCGCTGCGCAGGAGGGTGAGGACGGACTGCTCGGGGGAGACCGCCGAGGTGTCCTCCAGGAGGTCGCCGAACTGGGTCTCGCCCTCGTCGTCCACCGACATGTTCAGCGAGACCGGGTCCCGCGCCCAGTCCAGGACGTCGGTGACGCGCTCGGGCGTCGAGCCGAGTTCGGCGGCGATCTCGGCGGGCTCGGGCTCCCGGCCGTTCTCCCGGTTGAACTCGCGCTGCACCCGCCGGATCCGGCCGAGCTCCTCCACCAGGTGGACGGGGAGCCGGATGGTCCGGGACTGGTCGGCGATGGACCGGGTGATGGCCTGCCGGATCCACCACGTGGCGTACGTGGAGAACTTGAAGCCCTTCGCGTAGTCGAACTTCTCGACCGCACGCACCAGGCCCGCGTTCCCCTCCTGGATCAGGTCGAGCAGCGGCAGCCCGCTGCGCGGGTAGCGCCGGGCGACGGCCACCACGAGCCGCAGGTTGGACTTGATGAAGAGGTCCTTGGCACGCTCGCCCTCGGCGACCAGCGCCTCGAGCTCCTCACGGGTCGCACCGCCCGCCTCGCTCTCCACCTCTCCGTCGAGTATCTGCTGGGCGTAGACGCCCGCCTCGATCGTCTGGGAGAGCTCGACCTCCTTGGCGGCGTCGAGCAGGGGCGTGCGCGCGATCTCGTCGAGGTACATGCCGACCAGGTCGCGGTCGGCGATCTCCCCGCCCACGGCGCGAACGCTGCTTGCCCGTGCGGCTCCGCTCTCGGCGGAGGTCTGACGACGGGCGACGGCACGGGTTGCCATGCGTGCTCCCTTGCTGAGTAGGTCGCGACACCCTTCCGGGTGCCCTGCATCCGACGGAAACAACGACTGGAATCAGGACAGAATTCCCACCCGGCGCATGGATTTTCGCGATCATGCAGTATCCTGCGCGGCCGCCGCCCCCGCGGGCATGCCGCGGGCACCCACGGAGGTGCAGGTCAGACCGGCACGGAGGGTGAAACGGCGCCCCTCGCGGGAGCACACGACCACGTCGTCGGTGAGACCGCGATCACATGCGGCGCCATCCCTTCAGACGCCGTGACGTGATCCACGGTTGCCTCCACGATCACCTCCGCGGCGCCCCCACGGTCACCTCCGCGTCGCCTCCGCGACCACCTCCGCGGTGCTCCCACGATCACCTCCGCGTCGCCCCCGGCCGCCTCCGCCCTGCGGCCTAGGTCCCCAGCCCGTTCCGCGCCGCCACTCCCCCGCCCTAGCGTCACCCCATGACCGACACCACCGGCACCCTCGACGAGGCCCTCGAACGTCTCCACACCACGGGACCCGAGCGCAACGGCTGGCTCACCAACCACGCCCCCATGGCCGTCGAAGCCCTGGTCCGCCACGGGCAGGCCCCGGCCGTCCACCGTTGGCTCGACCAGTACGCGCACAAGCTGGAGGACGCGCCCGCCCCGCACACCCCGGTCACCGCCGGCACCTGGCGGGAGGCGCTCGGCGACCCGGCCCGGATCACCGACTGGACCCGTTACTTCGCGCGCGAGCTCGGCGACCGCCCCTGGCGGGACGTCCTCGCCGAGTGGTGGCCCCGGCTGCTTCCCGGCATCGCGGGCGGGGCGACGCATCCGGTGATCCGCACCGGTCACGCCGTACGGACCCTGCTCACGACGGAGGAGACGGCGCCGCGCCGCGCCGAGCTGGCGCACGCCCTCGGCTACTGGGCGGCCCGCCACCAGCCGCTGCCGCCGCTCACCCCGCTGGCCGTGGCACCGACGGCTGCGGCCGCGCTCGACGCCGTACCGCCGGTTCCGGAGCAGGACGGTGGGATCCGGGCGCGGCTCGCGCAGCTGACGGCGTTCCCGGTGTGGGGCGAGGCCTCGGACCCCGATGCGGCGAAGGCGCTGCTCACCGAGCTCGTGACGGCGGCGACGCACCGGTACGCCTCCCACGGCCACGGCGAGCCGATCATGCTGGTGCACGCGGCGACCGCGCCGAACGCGGTCCTGCGGACCCTGCCCGCCCTCCCCCGCGCGCTGTGGGCGCCGAGCACGGCTGCCGCCTGGGCGGCGGCGGCCGCGGTGACGGCGGCCTACACGCCGCGCGAGGCCGCCCCGTACGCCGAGACCGGGCTCGGCCCGGAGGAGCTCTTCGAGCGGGCGGCCGCGCACGGCGACGACCACACGATCAAGTTCACGGACACGGCGCTCGACGTGGGCGACCCGCTCGCCCTCGCCGCCGCCGTCCGCTCGATCGAGCTCAACCCGCCGGCGTACCGATAGACCGGCGTACCGATAAAGAGGTCAGCCGAACTGGTCAGCCGAACTGGACGGAGCGCTTCGCGAGGCCCATCCAGAAGCCGTCGATCACCGACCGCTCCGCGTCGAGGTCGCCGGCCGCGTCCGCCGCGCCCATGGCGACGAAGAGCGGGGCGAAGTGCTCGGTGCGGGGGTGGGCGAGGCGGCCGGCGGGCGACTTGTGCTCGAAGTCCAGGAGGGCGTCGACGTCGTGCGCGGCGAGCGCCTCGTTCCCCCAGGCGTCGAACTCGGCGGACCAGCCGGGGACGCCGGGCCCGGTGTGGCGGAGGGCGGCGAGGTTGTGGGTGAAGAAGCCGCTGCCGACGATCAGGACGCCCTCGTCGCGCAGCGGGGCGAGCTTGCGGCCGATGTCCATGAGCCGGCGCGGGTCGAGGGTGGGCATGGAGATCTGGAGTACGGGGATGTCGGCGTCGGGGAACATCTCGACGAGCGGTACGTACGCGCCGTGGTCGAGGCCCCGGTCCGGGATGTCCTGCACGGGGGTGCCGGGCCCGTGGAGCAGCTTGCGGACGGCCTCGGCGAGCCGCGGGGCGCCGGGGGCGGCGTACTGGACGCGGTAGTAGTGCTCGGGGAAGCCCCAGAAGTCGTAGACGAGGGGGACGGTCTCGGTGGCGCCGAGCGCGAGCGGGGCCTCCTCCCAGTGGGCGGAGACCATGAGGATCGCCTTGGGGCGCGGCAGGCCGGCGGACCAGGCGGCGAGCTCGCCGGGCCAGACCGGGTCGTCGGCGAGCGGCGGGGCACCGTGGGACAGGTAGAGGGCCGGCATCCGTTCGATCGTGGCGTCCATGGCGACCACCTTCCGCAGTCCTTGAAACTTCAAGCTATTACTCGGCCCACCCTAGACGTAGATTGTTCAACTTTCAAGAATGAGTCGTACGATGGGAACCATGGGAGACATGACCGAACCCCGCTGGCTGACCGCCGAGGAGCAGCACGTCTGGCGCGCGTACCTGCACGCCACCACACTCCTGGAGGACCACCTCGACCGCCAGTTGCAGCGCGACGCCGGGATGCCGCACGTCTACTACGGGCTCCTCGTCCAGCTCTCCCAGGCCCCCCGCCGCCGGCTGCGGATGACCGAGCTGGCCCGGAGCGCCAAGATCACCCGCTCCCGGCTCTCCCACGCGATCGCCCGCCTGGAGAAGAACGGCTGGGTGCGGCGCGAGGACTGCCCCTCCGACAAGCGCGGCCAGTTCGCCCAGCTGACGGACGAGGGCATGGAGGTCCTCCGGCGGAACGCGCCCGGCCATGTGGCGGCGGTCCGCCAGGCCATGTTCGACCGGCTCTCCCCCGAACAGGTGGAGCAGCTCGGCGTGATCATGCGCGTGATGGCCGAGGGCCTCGAACCCACGGACGCGGACGCGGACCTGCCCTGGCTCCGCTGAGCAGACGGAACGCATGAACGGGCCTGCCCCGGTGCCGCTGCGAGGCGGAACCGGGGCAGGCCCGTTCGAACCGGGGCAGGCCCGTTCGTACGCGTACCGGCGGGATCAGTGGGCGACGACCGGCACCTTCACCTCGTCCTCCGCGTCCGCGCCCGTGCCGGACCCGGCGACCGGCCCGGTCCCCGGCTTCCCGGTGTTGATGAACACGAAGGCGATCGTGGCCGAGAGGGCCAGGATGCCGACGGCCCACCAGATGGCCGTGGTGTACCCCTCGACCATGCTCTGGAACTGGAGCAGCTTCTGCGCGGCCGGGGTGGTCGCGCCGGCGACGTGGTCGGCCACGTAGGCGGCGGTCGCCGAGGCGGCGATCGTGTTCAGCAGGGCCGTACCGATGGCGCCGCCGACCTGCTGCGAGGTGTTGACCATCGCGGAGGCCACACCGGCGTCCCGCGGGTCCACGCCGAGCGTCGCGAGCGACATGGCCGGCATGAACGCCGTACCCATGCCCAGGCCGAGGAGCAGCTGCGCGGGCAGGATCAGCCCGGCGTACGAGGTGCCGATCTCCAGCTGGGTGAGGAGCAGCATGCCGACGCCGGCGGTCAGGAAGCCCGGGGCCATCAGGAACCGCGGCGGGACGCGGGTCATCAGGCGGGCGCCGATCTGGGTCGAGCCCGTGATCATGCCGACGATCATCGGCAGGAACGCGAAGCCCGTCTTGACCGGCGAGAACCCCTTCACGACCTGGAGGTAGTACGTCAGGAAGAGGAACAGGCCGAACATCGCGATGACGGCGAGACCGAGCGACAGGTAGACACCGCCGCGGTTGCGGTCGGCCACGACGCGCAGCGGCAGCAGCGGGTGCTTGACCCGCGACTCGGTGAGCACGAAGGCGAGCAGCAGCACGCCGGAGGCGACGAAGAGGCCGATCACGCCCGGGTCGCTCCAGCTGGTGGACTCGACGCGCGTGAAGCCGTAGACGAGCGAGACCAGGCCGAGGGTGGAGAGGATGACGCCGGGGATGTCGAGCGGCGAGCGGTTGCGGCCGCCCTCGGGCTCACGGACGACGAGGTACGCGCCGACGGCGGCGACGATCGCGAACGGGATGTTGACGAAGAAGGTCCAGCGCCAGTTCAGGTACTCGGTGAGGAAGCCGCCGAGGATCAGGCCCACGGCGCCGCCGCCACCGGCGATCGCGCCGTAGATGCCGAAGGCCTTCGCGCGCTCCTTGACGTCGGTGAAGGTCACGGCGAGCAGCGAGAGCGCGGCGGGCGCGAGGAGTGCGCCGAAGGCGCCCTGGAGCGCGCGGGCGCCGAGCATCATGGCCTCGCCGGTCGCGGCCCCGCCGAGGGCGGAGGCGGCGGCGAAGCCGATCAGGCCGGTGATGAAGGTCCGCTTGCGGCCCCACAGGTCGGCGATGCGTCCGCCGAAGAGGAGCAGACCGCCGAAGGCGAGGGCGTAGGCGGTGATGACCCACTGCCGGTTGCCGTCCGAGATCCCGAGGTCCTTCTGGGCCCAGGGCAGGGCGATGTTCACGATCGTCGCGTCGAGCACGACCATCAGCTGGGCGAGGGCGATGAAGACGAGGGCTTTCCAGCGGCCGGGGTCGGCCTGGATCGCGGGCTTCTCGGGGATTTTCGGCATGGGGGTAGCCACCTCTTGGCGCGTACTGGTGAAAAAAGGGCGTAAGTAGCGGGGTGCGGGTCAGGTCACGACGAGCAGGAGTCGCGTCTCAGGTCCTCCAGGGTCGCGGCCTTCCCGGGCAGTTCGGAGCGGGCGGGCGTCTCCAGGCCGTCGAGGAAGAGCTGCAGATGGCGGTGGACGAACTGGTCGAAGGCCCCGCAGCCCGATCCGGGCAGCGGGCGGGTCAGCTGGGAGATCGCCACCATCAGGTCGCCGACGCCGACGTCGGTGCGGAGCCGGCCGGCCGCCTGCGCCCGCTCGACGAGGCCCTGGACGACCTCCTCCAGGCGGGCGCGCTCGGCGACCAGGTCGGGGTGGTCCTTGTCGAAGGCGCCGTCGAGCATCGGACAGAGGGCGCCGACGCGCTCGTCGGCGGCGCCGTGGGTGAAGCGGCGGAGGGCGGCGAAGGTGTCGTCCTCCTCCTCGGCGGCCCGCTCGGCGATCTCGGCGACGCGGGCCATGAGCGAGAGGACGACCTCGTGGACGAGGTCGGCGCGCTCGGGGAAGTTCCGGTAGAGCGTGGCGTTCCCGACGCCGGCCCGGCGCGCGACCTCGTCGTAGGGCACCTGGGACCCGAACTCGACGAACATCTCGCGCGCGGCCGTCACGATCCGCTCGCGGTTGCGCAGGGCGTCGGCCCGCGGGCGGGGTACGCGGCGGGCGGGCGCGGTGTCGGCGGTGCTGGTCACGCCACGGCCTCCTCACAGTCGTCGATGGACTCATCCGGGGAAAGAGTCCCCACTTCGCTGAACACAGTCATAAACGGGGACCAGGTCCCCGGTTATTTCCCCGCCTCCATGTGACCTGCGTCACAAGATGCCGCTTCCGGGGAATCCCACGATCGGGCCACCCGACGCGCGCACCCGGACCACCCGTCACAGGCTGATCGCACAGCGCGGACCCGCGGAAGGGGTCGCTGCGCCGACCTGCCCCCACCGGAGAGGCGACGTATGCAGCACCCCCGCCGACGGATACGCAGACCCCTCGCCCTGGCGGCGACCACGGCGCTCTCCCTCGCCCTGCTCGTCTCGGCGAGCAGCACCCTCCCCGGGCCCGCCCCGGCCTCGGCGGGCCCCGTGGCCTCCGCGCCGACCGGCGCCCAGCTGGGGCCGTGCCGCATCTCCACCACGATGGGCGTGCAGATGTCGGAGGGGCTGCCCACGGCGCCGGGATACGTACGCTCCACGGGCCTCGTCAGGGCCCTCAACCTGATGATCGACTTCCCGGACGCGCCCGGGGACGGCACGGCGATGAGCCGCTTCCGCGAGTTCTTCCCGCAGACCGCCGACTGGTTCCGCACCAGCTCGTACGGGCGCCTGCACTACCAGGCCGAGGCACCGATACCCGACTGGCTGCGGATGCCCCGGGCCTTCTCCTCGTACGGCATCGAGCGCGGCTCACCGTACGAACCGGGCTACCGCGCCCTCGTCGAGGACATCGTGAAGGCCGCCGACGCGCGCGTGGACTTCAGCACGTACGACCTGGTCAACATCCTCGTCACGCCGAACGCCGGGCCCTCCGCCCTCGACACCGTCCTGTCCGTGACCTTCTCCGGCAACGACGACGCCCCCTACGCCGACGGCGTGCCCCTCGCCAACACGTCCTTCGTCTACAGCCGCCAGGACGACGGCTCCGGCAGCTTCGCCGAGACCGGCTACCGCGTCCTGCCGCACGAGAACGGCCACGTCTTCGGCCTGCCCGACCTCTACACCTCGGACGGCGGCGGCACCGTCGGGCACTGGGACATCATGTCCGAGGACTGGGGCGCCAACAACGACCTCCTCGGCTGGCACAAGTGGAAGCTGGGCTGGCTCGACAACGACCAGGTCGGCTGCGCCTCCGCCCCCGGCACCGGCGACTACAGCCTCACCCCGCTCGCGATCCCCGGCGGCCCCAAGCTCGTCTTCGTCCCGCTCTCCGGCACCTCCGGATACGCGGTCGAGGTCCGCAGCAAGGACGGCAACGACGAGGCCGTCTGCGAACAGGGCGTCCTCGTCTACCGGGTGGAGTCCGACGTGGACACCGGCCACGGCCCGGTGACGGTCTCCGACAGCCACCGGGCCAGCGGCGGCTGTACGCGCAGGGCCAACGTCCACGCCGAGCTGTCGGACGCCCCGTACGGCCCCGGCGAGACGTTCACGGACCGCGCGAACGGCATACGGATCGACGTCCTGGACGAGGACGGGACGGGAACGTACCGGGTACGAATCACCCGCCGCTGACCGAACACCCACCGCTAACCGGTCACCCGCCGCCGACCAGCCCCCTGAGCTGCCGCTTGAGAAGCTTCCCGGTCGGATTCCGGGGCAGCTCCTCCTCCCGTACGAGGACCCGGGCGGGCACCTTGAAGGCGGCGAGGCGCGCACCGACGTGCGCGCGCAGCCGCTCGACGTCGGGGTCGGCCCCGTCCCGCAGCCGCACGACGGCCACGACCTCCTCCCCGAGCAGCGGATGCGGCACCCCGACCACAGCGGCGTCGAGGACGTCCGGATGCTGCTGCAACACGCCCTCGACCTCGACGCAGTACACGTTCTCGCCGCCGCGGATCACCATGTCGGTGAGCCGGTCGACGACACTGACCCGCCCGTCGCCGTCGACGCGGGCGAGGTCACCGGTCCGGAACCACCCGTCGCCGGTGAAGGCGGCCCGGGTCGCCTCCTCGTTCCCCCAGTACCCCCGGATCAGGGACTGCCCCCGCAGCCACAGCTCCCCCACCCCGTCCGCGTCGGGCCGGTCGATCCGCACCTCGGTGACGGGCGAGGGCCGCCCGACACTCCCGGGATGGGCCCGGTACTCGGCCCCGACATTGGACAGAACGCCCCCACAGGTCTCGGTCAGCCCGTACCCGTTCCGGGGCTCGATCCGCTCCCCGTACCCGTCGACGATCCCCGCGACGATCCCGGGCGGGGCGGCGGCGCCCCCGGTACTGAGCAGGGTGAGGCTCTCCAGCCCGTCCCCCGTCCTCCGGGCGAGGTCGAGCAGCTGAAGGGCGGTGGTGGGAACCCCGGCGTAGTGGGTGACGCCGTGCTCGCGAATGAGCTCGAGGGCCCGCCCCGCATCCCACTTCCGCATCATCACGAGGGTCCCGCCGGCGGCCATGACGGCGTAGAAGGACGTGAACGCGGCGACGTGGAAGAACGGGAACGTGGTCAGGGAGACCATCGCCGGCCCGGTCCCGGGCACGTCCCCGCGCGCGAGGGCCGCGGCGGCGGCGAAGTACCGCGGGTTCATGGCGGCCCCGGCC
The DNA here is from genome assembly GCF_000830005.1 of Streptomyces vietnamensis. Taxonomy (NCBI): domain Bacteria; kingdom Bacillati; phylum Actinomycetota; class Actinomycetes; order Kitasatosporales; family Streptomycetaceae; genus Streptomyces; species Streptomyces vietnamensis. The sequence goes on from NZ_CP010407.1 coordinate 3,631,133, forward strand.
TGCGCGAGGTGCGTGGCGACGGCGCCCTTGGGCCGCCCGGTGGTCCCGGACGTATAGATGATGGTGGCGTCGTGCTCGGGCAGGACGTCGACGGGGGGCGGCCCGAGCAGGGGGTCGTCGTCGGGGACGTACGCGACGAACCCCTCCTCGGCCCGGCCGCGGAACACGATCCCGGGCACTCCGCTCCGCGCGGCCCAGGCCCGCACGCGCGGGACCCGCTCACCGTCGACGAGCAGCACACCGGGCGCGCAGTCGTCGAGGGCGTACGCGAACTCGTCCTCGGTCCACCAGGCGTTGAGCGGCACGGCGACGAGCCCGGCGAGCTGCGCGGCCCAGAAGGCGACGTGCCACTCGGGCAGGTTCCGCATGGCCACGACGGCCCGGTCCCCCGGCCGCAGCCCGTACTCCCCGACGAACCGGCGCGCGAGCCCGCAGGCGGCGTCGAAGAACTCCCGATAGGTCATCGTGACGCCCTCGGCCACGAGGAACACCCGGTCCCCGTACCCCCAGGTCACCTCGACGAACTCCCGCAGGGTCCGCGGCCCGCCGACGTACACCCCGCCCTCGACGGCGAAGGGCGCCCCGGGCGCGCCGAGCCGCTCGACCCCACCAGTCACCACACCATCCTCCTCAGCCCCGGCGACGCTATGCGCACCCCCGAAGCCGGTCAACCACACCGACCGCCGGGCGACGGAAGGCCGCGGCGTCCAGATGCGGAAACGTCCATGAGCGGCCACCCGAAACACTTCCGGTCTCCTGTGCGACTGCGACTGCGACTGCCGGCCACCACGGACCCGACCGCCCTGGAGAATCCGCAGGTCAGCACCCCCTCAGCCCGACCGCACCACTCAACACCCACTATCCAAGACCCCACCCGGACGCCCATCCGCTACCCTGTTCCCTGGTCAGCCGTTGGCGCGGCTCCTGTCGGGCAGCAATGCCGCTCAACGGGTTCCCCACCACACCTGACCAGCGGGCTTGGCCTCCAAGCCCCTGCCTTCGTAGCTCAGGGGATAGAGCACCGCTCTCCTAAAGCGGGTGTCGCAGGTTCGAATCCTGCCGGGGGCACTGGCTCGAAGGGCACCTGCCGGTCTCGGCGGGTGCCCTTCGGCGTTCGGGTGTGCGGCGTCGGCCGTGGCGCTGCTCCTGATTCCGATGGCCGCGCCCCCTCTCTGACGGCGGCCCGCCGGTCCTATCCTGGCCTTCACGTCACGGGGGACAACGAGGGGGAACGGTGGACTGGTTCTGGTGGGTGCTCATCCTGTTCTGGAGCGGCGGCTTCGCGTGGGCCGCCGACAACGTCCGTACCGCGCTGCGGCATCGGCACGAGCGGAAGATGGAGGTCCTCGAGGCGGCCAAGCAGGAACGGCTCGCGCTCGAGGCCTCGCACAAGACGCCCGAGCCCGTGTGCGGGTGCACGCATCATCTCGCCAAGCACGACAAGCAGGGTCGGTGCCATGAGCGGGTCGAGGTGCCGACGGCCTGGGACGAGAACAAGAAGCCGGTTCGTTACGAGGCCGGTGCCTGCAATTGTCAGCAGTACGTGGGGCCGCAGCCGCTGTCCCAGGTGTACGCGGACGAGCTGACGGATCTGGCCTAGCGCCCAGCGCCTAGCGCCGTAGTTCGTCCGGGCAGGGCGTGCCGCGCGAGAGCTTGTACGGGGCGCCCAGGCGGTAGACGCCCGACTTCGGGGCGACCAGTTCCGTCCACTCGTCGCCCTCCGGGTCCGCCTCGGCCTTGAAGAGGCAGCCCTTCTCGTTGGCGAAGACCTTCGGGAGGTCCGTGTCCGAGGCCTCGCGGGCCAGTTTCGACGCCTCCGTCTCCTGCGGCGGTTCGATCTTGCCGCCGTGCTCGTCCATGAGGGCGAGCCACGGCGAGTACGGGACGCGGATGAGGACCCGGCCGGGCCGGTCGACCCGGATCACGACCTCGTTCTCCTCCGCGCTCTGCACCTCGGCCGGCGGATCCGCGAGCGGGGTCGGGTTCTCGACCTCGTACAGCCGCCAGTTCTCGTCCGACCAGACCTGGTTCAGGTACGGCAGGCCCTCGCGGACCAGCTCCGCCTCCTGCTCGGCGCCCGAGTCGGGGGCGCCGGTGGGCAGGACGACGTAGTGGACGGCCCAGCGGTCGAGCCAGTCCTCGTAGTTGGCCGCGTTGAGCGTGTCGTCGTAGAAGAGCGGGTTGCGCTCCATGTCCGCCTGCCGGTTCCAGCCGCGCGCCAGGTTGATGTACGGGCTGAGCGCGGAGGACTCGCGGTGGCTGGACGCCGGCACGACCTCGACCCGCGCCTTGCCCGCGTCCCGTACCTGGAGCTGGTTCACCAGGGGGGCCAGCTCACGCGCCCAGGAGGCGTCCGGGGCGGTGCGGATGACGTCGTCGACGCCCTTGAAGCCGATCCACAGGTTCAGCCCGGCCACGGCGAGCAGCAGCGCGTACCAGCGGCGTGAGCGCGGCGCCGTGTACGGCAGGGCCGCGAGCAGCACGACACCCGCGAAGAGCATCGGCAGCCGGGAGATGTTCGAGCCGATCTGGGAGTCGATCAGCCAGGTCAGGAGCGTGCCGATCGAGTAGACCGCCGCGGCCGTGCGGACCGTTCGCCAGTCCTTCGGGACGAGGACGAAGGTCAGTATCCCGAAGAGGAGGGGCAGGAACATCGAGCCGAAGGCCATCGGCTGCGTGCCCGAGAACGGGAACAGCCAGGAGGAGAGGGCCACCACCGCGACCGGGGCCAGACCCAGGGCGTATGCGCCGGGGCGCCGTTTGTTCAGGAACAGCGCCGCCGCCGCGATGCCGAGGAACAGGCCCGCGACCGGGCTGCACGCCGTCGCCAGGCCCGCCAGCGGGGCCGCGACCGCCGCCTTCGCCCAGCGTTTGAAGCGCCAGCGGTGCGGCCAGCAGAAGACGGCGGCGACCGCGCCGAGCGCGAACATCATGCCCAGGCCGAAGGTCACCCGGCCCGAGAGCGCGTTGCACAGGAACGCGAAGACGGCCGCGATCGAGCAGACCATCGGGTTGCGGACCGCCCGCACCCGCACCAGGATCAGCGCGGTCAGCGCCGCCGACAGCGTCCCGGCGACCATCATCGTGCTGCGGACGCCGAGCACCGACATCAGGTACGGCGAGACCACGCTGTACGAGACCGGGTGCATCCCGCCGTACCAGGCCAGGTTGTACGCGGAGTCCGGGTGCCGTCCGACGAACTCGGCCCACGCGTCCTGCGCGGCCAGGTCCCCGCCGCTGTTCGCGAAGAAGAAGAACCACAGGACGTGGGTGAGGGCGGCCAGCCCGGTGGCCACCATGACCGTGTAGCGGCGCTTGCGCCGCGGGGCGGGGGCGGGGGCCGACGGGGACGGCGCAAGGACGGTGGCCGGGGCGGGCCGCTGGGTCGGGAGCACTATTCGCGGGAGCGAAGCGGGTCCGGTATCGGCGTGCGAGTCGCGGGCGGTGTCCCGGGGGTCACGAGCGTCATGGCCATCACGGTAGACGTCGGGGTCGGAGTCCGCGCGGTCGGCGCGTGTCGGCTCGGCGGTGGTCACTGCGGCCCTCTCCCGTACTGCCGTCTCGCTTCTCTCGTGGCCATGCGTGGGTCACATGCGTAGGTCACGTGTGCTTCTCGTCCCCCGGGAACGCTAACAGCCGGGAACCCCGGAGAACCGGGGCTCCCGGCTGTTGCGGGTGGCCTCCCGTCGCCAACGCCAAGGCGATCGGCCGGATACCCGGACCGGGCCGTCAGCCCACTCGGGTGAGCTTCTTGTCGAAGCCTGGCTCCACCAGGTCCGTCTGGAGGGCGACCGGGGAGCTGACCTTGCCGGCGCCCGTACCGATCGACACCTGACCGACGACGTCGCCCGCCTTGCCCGCGTGCGGGACGGCCTTGCCGCCGTCCGTGAGCTCCAGCTTCACCTCGAGGCCCGGCCAGCCGACCGCCTTGAGCTCCTTGGTCGCGACCACCGGGGTGTGGCCGCCCAGGCCGTCGTCCACGTAGCCCAGGACCTGGCCCTTCTTGACCACGGCCGCCGAGGTGACGTCCTTCTGGGCCTGCTGGATCAGCTTGAGGCTGTTGTCGATGGCCAGCTGCAGCTTGTCGATGAGCAGCTTGGCGTCCTTCGCCCCCATGACGATGCCGAGGATGCGGCGGTTCTGGCCGTCGACGACGGTGTTCGCCGCCCAGAGCAGGTTGCCGCCGGCCGGGGTGGAGGAGCCGGTCTTGATGCCGCTCACACCCGGGTGGAGCAGGATGTTGTTGTTGTTCTCGATCCGGCCGGGGATGCCGTCCACCGTCACGTTCGGCATGTTCACGATCTCGCGGAACACGTCGTACTGCATGACCGCCTTCGCCAGCTTCAGCTGGTCCTGCGGGGTCGACATGGTGCTGTCGAGCAGGCCGGACGGGTCCGTGTACGTGGACTGGGTCATGCCCAGGTCCTTCGCGGCGGCGTTCATCTTCTCGACGAACGCGGCCTCCGAACCGGCGTCCCAGCGCGCGAGCAGCCGGGCCACGTTGTTCGCGGAGGGGATCATCAGGAGCTCCAGGAGCTCCTTCTCCGTGTAGGTCTGGCCCTCCTGGACCGGCGCCGTCGACTCCGAGTCGTGCTTCGCCTGGTCGGCGGCCTTCTTGTCGATCGTGATCTCGGGCCCCTGCTGCTTCCCCTTGATCGGGTGGTCGCGGAGGATCAGGTACGCGGTCATCGTCTTGGTCACGGACGCGATCGGGGCCGGCTTCTGCGCCCCGTACGTGCCCATGGAACCGACGCCCTCGACCTCGACGGCGCCCTGGCCCTCGCCCGGCCACGGCATGTTCAGCCGACCGCCCTCGAAGGTGAACGTCGGCGCGGCCGACAGCGTGAGGGCGGGCGCGGGCAGCGGGCGGACCATCTGCACGATCGCAAAGACGATCAGGAGGAGCAGGACCAGCGGGGTCCAGATCCGCACCCGTCTCAGGGTCGTCCGCAGGGCGCTCGGCGGCGGGGGCGGGGTGTTCGTCAGCTCCGCGAGCAGGTCGAGCGGCGGCAGCGGCGGCAACGGCTGCTGCCGGGTCCGCTCCGGCTCGGAGAGCGCCGATCGCGACGGTACGGGGGCGGGCGCAGGCGCGGCCGCCGCCTTGGGCTCGGGCGCCTTGGGGGCCTCGGGGGCCTTGGGCGCCTTGGGGGCCTCCGTCGGGGCGGCGGAGGCCTTGGCGGCCTCCTGTGCCGCCTTCTCGGCCTTCTCGGCCTTCTCGGCCTTCTGCTCGGCGGGGATGTCGGGACGCAGCGCGCGGAAGACGCTGGTGCGCTCGCTGTCGGAGTCCGCGGTCAGAGACGACGGGAGCTTCAGGGCGGTCGTCGGCTGGTCCACGACGGGCGGCCGGACCATCTTGAACATGGTCGTCGGCTGGTCGACGGGCTCCTTGTCCGGCCCCTCGCCCGACTCCCCGTCCGATTCCTCGCCCGACTCCCCGTCCGATTCCTCGTCCGACTCCTCGTCCTCGGCGGAGTCCGAGGTCGCCTCGGGCTCCGCCGGCTCCTCACCGGCGGCGGGCTTCCGCGCGGCGAACCAGGACGCGGAGGGCGCCTTGTCCTCGACGGGCTCCTCGGGCTCTTCGGTCGGCTCCTCGGCCGACTCCTCGGCCGACTCCTCGGTCGGCTCGCCGTCGGACTCGTCGTCAGACTCGCCGTCCGCGTCCTCGGGCCCGTCACCCGGCTCGTCGTCCTGCGGCTCGTCCTCGACCTCGGAGTCGTCCGCCTCGGTCTCGTCCTCGGGCTCGCCGTCGGCCTCCGGCTCGTCCTCGCCCTCGGGCTCCTCGGTCGACTCCTCGGGCTCCTCCGCCGTCGCGACCCACGCCGCCACAGCCGTCTTCAGACGGTCGCCCTCCGGCTCCGACTCCGACGCCGACTTCGGCTCCGACTTCGGCTCCGGATCCGACGCCGGCTCGACCGCCGCCGGCTCGTCGTCCTCCGGCGTGCGCGGGGCCAGGGTCTTGAACACGGCCGTCGGCTGGTCCACCTGAACCGCCGAGGACGACGCGGCGTCTGACTCACGGAGCACGGAAAGCCGAGGATCCCGGCCGCCGCCGCCCGAGGCCGCCGTCTCCTGAGACGACCCCTGCTGCTCCGCCTTGTCGGGGGACTCGCCCGCCACCGTGCCTCCTCCATGCGTCATACGTACGTCCGAACCGTCTACCAGTGTCCTGTGTGAACCCCTTGGCTCCCGTGCTAGACGAGAACGACATACCTGCCGGTTCCCGGATGAACCACCCAGGCGCTCTCGACAGATGAATGTGAGAGGGGTCACCCTGTCATTCATCCACGCGGGGAGGCATGGATGGGCAGGAGCCGCAGAACTATTCCGGAAGAGCTTCTGTTGCTCGCTCTGGACCCGACCACGGGTACCACAGCGCAGCCGCAGTCGCTCGACCTCGGTCTGGCCGGAGCACAGCTAGTGGAGCTGGCTCTGGCAGGCCGGATAGCCCCTGACGGGGATCGTATCGCCGTGGTGATGCCACGGCCGACCGGAGATCCGACACTGGACTCCGCACTGGAACTGCTGCGCAGGCGCGGCAGCCCGGTTCGGGCCGTCCACTGGATCGGCGGGCCCCGGCTGGGGCTCCGTCAGACGTATCTCTCGCATCTGGAGCGATGCGGCATGGTGCATGCCGTGGAGGGCCAGATGTGCGGGGTGTTGCCGACGACTCGCTACCAGGCGACGGACACGGCGATCAGTCGGGAGATTCGTGCCCGGCTGGACAGTGCGATCCGCACCGGCGTACCGCCGGACCCGCGGACCGCGGCGCTCGCCGCGCTGGCCCACGCGGTCGGTCTCGGCAAGCACCTGTACCCCGGCAACGAAGGACGGTCGTCGCGGTCCCGGCTGCGCGACCTGATCCGGCACGACCCCATGGGCGGACTCGTGGCGCACGCCGTGATGGACGTCCAGAACGGTGCGGCGGCGCAGCCGCGCCGGAGCGCCGCGGGCGTCCCGGCGCAGCCTCGCGGCAGCATGGCCCGCGCGGCCGTGCACTGACGCTCGCGCGACGAGCGGCATCGAGCACCGAGCACCGAGCACCACGAACCCGGCACCAAGAACCACCCAGCAGCACCGAGTACCACCGAGTACCCCTGGAACCATCCCGGGAGCCGCACAGGTGTGCGGGGCGGTCTGGACGGCCGCCCCGCACATGTGCGTTGTCCTGGTTTCCCAGCGCGCACCCGGTCATTGGTGGCAGTCTGCCAAGCGGTAGATACTCACAGCTACGCAGCAGACAGCCGGAGGTGCAGTTTCCGTGGCGTCCAACGTCAACCCCACCGTCAGGCGACGCCGATTGGGCCAGGAGCTGCGCAAGCTCCGCGAGGCGAAGAACATGACGGCCGAGCAGGTCGCCGAGCGTCTCCTCGTCTCCCAGTCCAAGATCAGCCGGCTGGAGAACGGCCGTCGCTCCATCAGCCAGCGTGACGTCCGGGACCTGTGCGGCGTGTACGAGGTCGACGACGAGCGCATGGTCGACTCCCTCATGCAGATGGCCAAGGACTCGCGCCAGCAGGGCTGGTGGCACGCCTTCGGCGACATCCCGTACAGCGTCTACATCGGTCTGGAGACGGACGCGGAGAGCCTGCGGATGTACGAGTCGCAGATCATCCCCGGACTGCTCCAGACCCCCGCGTACGCGGAGGCCGTGATCTCCGGGGCGATGCCGGAGTCGACGCCCGCGGAGATCGAGAAGCGGGTCACGGTGCGGACCCGCCGTCAGGAGCGGATCCGGGACGAGGAGCGTCCGCTGCGCCTGTGGGCGGTGATCGACGAGGGCGCGCTGCACCGGATCGTGGGCAGCAGGCAGCTGATGGTCGACCAGCTGGAGCACCTGATCGAGCAGTCGCACCTGCCGCACGTCACCGTGCAGGTGATCCCGTTCGAGATGGGCGCGCACCCGGGGATCAGCGGACAGTACTCGATCCTGGAGTTCCCGGACACCTCGGACTCCAGCGTCGTGTACATCGAGGGCGTGACGAGCGATCTGTACCTGGAGAAGGCGCAGGACGTCGGCAAGTACTCCGTGATGTACGAGCACCTCAGGGCGCAGGCGCTGAACGTCGACCAGACGCGGGAGTTCATCGCGAAAATGGCGAAGAAGCACGCCCAGGGATGATCGCCCCGGCGCGGGTGAGGCACGGTACACCGGGCGATCGTTCCCACGGAAGCACAGCTGGAATATGCCACTCGGACGTGTGAACGCCGGTCCCGTCGGACGGGACCGGCGAGTAGCGTCGATCACGCCATCAAGAACGTTGGCGCGACACACTACTCGGCAGAACCGGAGTGAGCAGCATGGCGATTATTCAGGGCGGTACGGACACCTGGACGAAGTCCTCGTACTCGGGTGGGAACGGGGCCTGCGTCGAAGTGAAGTCCCCGGTCGTGGCCGCGATCGCGGTGCGTGACTCCAAGGCGCCCGAGGGCCCGTCCCTCTCTTTCGGTCCGGGATCGTGGAACGCCTTCGTCGGCGAGGTGAGCAACGGGGCCCTCTGAGCCCCGGTGCGCGCACGCCGTCACCAGCAGTACGAATGAGCCCTCTCGACCGGTCCGCCGTCCTGGCCGAGGGGGCTCGGCCTTTGCCCCCGGGAACCGGACGGGCCTACCGCAGCTCATCCACGTAGCGGTCCGTCCCCGGGACCGTCGGGATGAACGGAGCCACGAGCTCCACCCGGCCTCCCCCGTCCCCCAGGGACTCCAGGTCCGCGAAGTGCTCCGTCCAGCACGCGCGGGGGTCCTCCTCGAGGAACCACAGCAGGGTCAGCCGGGTGTCGACGCCCTCGACCTGCTTCACGTACGTCATGCGGTCGCCGGGCAGCGGGGTCGGCCGGAAGACCGTCACCATCGCCGCCGGTGAGCCGGCGAGGCGGCGGGGCAGTTCCCGGGTGCGGAGGCGGTCGAGCAGTTCCGCCCGCTCCTCCGGGCCCTCCGCGTCGATCACCTGGAGGATCAGGCCGGCGTAGGGGTGGTCGAGGGCGTGGAAGTCGCGCGGGCCGGTGGCCCCGTCGCGGTAGACGGTCGCCTCGTGGTCCTGGAACGAGGTGAAGACGTGGGTCCGCTCGTGGTGGACCCGGGAGTCCCGGTTGAGGCGCTTGTTGATGCCGACGGTCCACTTCATGTGGTCGTCGTAGCGGCCCTCGGTGATCCAGTACGTGGACAGGTAGCAGCCGGCGGTGACCGGCCGGGCGACGGCGGACTTCTCGGGGACGCGGAGCTCCTGGAGCTCGCGGGTGGCGACCCAGCGCCGGCCGGCGTACATCCAGGGCATGGCCATGGCGCCCGCGTAGTAGTGGTCGTCCTCGTACCAGCGGTTGTACGCGTGCTCGTGGCCCGGATGCGGTTCCACCATGGTGATCAGCGCGTGGCCGGGACGCACGCCGTACGGCCCGACGGCGGCCAGCTCCGCGTACGTCTCGCTGCGGGTCTCCTCGCTCACTCCCGTACCCCTTCCGCATGTCTTCCCTTGTCGGTGACAGCCACCTACTCTGACGGACCGTCAGATGCTTGACCAGGGTCGAGGAGGGTCCGAATGCTGCTCCAGGGGAAGACGGTCGTCGTGTCGGGGGTCGGCGCCGGGCTCGGGCACCGGATCGCGGAGACGGTGGTGCGGGACGGGGGCCACGCGGTGCTCGGCGCGCGCACCGGGGCCAACCTCGCCAAGTCCGCGGCCGAGATCGACCCGGAGGGGCGCCGTACCGCGTACCGGGTCACGGACATCACCGACGAGGAGCAGTGCGAGGCGCTGGCCGCGCTCGCCGTGGAGCGGTTCGGCGGGATCGACGCGGTGGTGCACGTGGCCGCCTGGGACTCCTACTTCGGGGGTCTTGAGGACGCGGACTTCGCGACCTGGCAGGGGGTGCTCGACGTCAACCTGCTCGGGACCCTGCGGATGACCCGGGCCTGTCTGCCGGCCCTCAAGGAGCGGGGCGGTTCCGTCGTCCTGATCGGGACGCAGTCGGCGATCGCCGCGCCCTCGCAGGTGCGGCAGGCGGCGTACGCGGCCTCGAAGGGGGCGCTGACCTCGGCGATGTACTCGCTCGCGCACGAGCTGGGGCCGCACCGGATCCGGGTCAACACCGTGCTGCCGGGCTGGATGTGGGGACCGCCGGTCCAGGCGTACGTCCAGTTCGCCGCGCACACCGAGGGGCTGCCGGAGGCTGAGGTGCTGGCCCGGCTCACCGAGCGGATGGCACTGCCGGAACTCGCGACGGACGGGGACGTGGCGGAGGCGGCGGCCTTCCTCGCCTCGGACCGGGCGCGGGCGATCACGGGGCAGTCGCTGCTCGTCAACGCCGGGGAGCTGATGCGCTGAGCGCTCGGCTCATCCCCTCGGGTAGCGCGCCAGCCAGCCCGGCGAGGACTCCGCGGGGGTGTGCAGGGCGGCGCCCTGGGTCATCTCCATCGAGAAGTCGTCCGCGAGCTCCAGGACCGTCGCGCGGCCCTCCAACTCGGCCAGCCAGGCCGGCGGGAGGGCCGTCTCGCCGTGCAGGGCGCCGAGCAGCGCGCCGGTGAGCGCGCCCGTCACCGCCGAGGGCCCGTCGTGGTTCACGGCGAGCCGCAGCCCGTGCCGTACGTCCTCGCCGACCAGGGCGCAGTAGACGGCCGCCGCCAGCTGCCCCTCGGCCCGGTCGTCCCCCGCCCCGAGGGCCGTCACCCGGTCCGCGTCCGGCACCCCCTCCCGTACGGCTCCGAGGGCGCGGCCCAGTGCCTCGGTGACCGGCTCGTGGCCGGGGCGCACCGCGAGCTGCTCCAGGGCGCGGGCCACCGCCGCCTCGACGGAGCCGCCGCGCGCGAGGCCGTGGACGGTGACCGCGAGGGCGCCCGCCGCGAGTCCTGCGGCCGGGGCGCCGTGCGTCTGCGCGGCGCACTCCACGGCGAGCTGGCAGACGAGCTGCGGCTCCCAGCCGACGAGCAGCCCGAAGGGGGCCGAGCGGGCCAGGGCGCCGGAGTCGGCGGCGTCCGGGTTCTTGGGCTTGTCGAGGGTGCCGAGGAGGTCGTCGCCGAGGCCGGTGAGGCAGGCGCGGGGCGGGTTGCGGCGGGCGTAGAGCCACTCCTCGCGGGCGAGCCAGCCGTTGTCCTTGCGGCGCTCGTCGGGTCCCCAGTCGCGCTGGGTGGCGGCCCAGCGCAGATGCGCCCGGTGGACGTCGGTGGGCGGGTGCCAGGCGCCGGTGTCGCGGCGGACCTGGGCGCGGATGAGGCCGTCGACGGTGAAGAGGGCCATCTGGGTCGCGGCGGTGACGGCGCCGCGGCGGCCGAAGGCGGGAACGGGGTCGGTGAGTCCGTCAGGTCCGTGGGCCTCGCGCAGTTCCACGAGCGTGCGGCCGTCCGCCCCCGCCCCGAGGGCGTCGCCGAGGGCCCCACCGAGCAGACAGCCCCGTACGCGGGCCCGGAAGTCCTGCTGTTCGGCGCGGCCCCACACGGCCGCGGCTGTCGTGGCCACGATGTGCCCTCCCCCGTAGACCGGTCTGCGCAGCACTGTAATGGACCGGGTACGCCCGTTCGGGGCGCAGAACGTTATGTGTTCCGACGCCCTTCAGTCCACTTTTGACCACGTTCCCGGGTACGGGGGAGGGGCACCACGCAGCGGCTACTCCTGCGGAAGGACCGGGAGCAGTTCCGGGAGGTGACCGTCCGACGCGCGGGCCGTCTGCTGCCGCTCCTCCGGGACCTCGCCGTACAGGGTCGTCCGGGGCTTCGCCGGGCGGCCCGCCGTCGCCGCGATCGCCTCCAGGTCGCGGATCGAGCGGTACGAGCCGTAGCTGGAGCCCGCCATGCGGGAGATGGTCTCCTCCATCAGCGTGCCGCCCAGGTCGTTGGCGCCCGAGCGGAGCATCTCCGCCGCGCCCTCCGTGCCCAGCTTCACCCAGCTGGTCTGGATGTTGGGGATGTGCGGGTGGAGGAGGAGCCGGGCCATGGCGATGACGGCGCGGTTGTCGCGGGCGCTCGGGCCGGGGCGGGCGATGCCCGCGAGGTAGACGGGCGCGTTGGTGTGGATGAAGGGGAGGGTCACGAACTCGGTGAAGCCGCCGGTCTCCTGCTGGATGCGGGAGAGGGTGCGGAAGTGGCCGAGCCAGTGCCGGGGCTGGTCCACGTGCCCGTACATCATCGTGGAGGAGGAGCGTATGCCCAGCTCGTGGGCCGTCTTGATGACCTCGATCCACGTCGCCGTCGGCAGCTTGCCCTTCGTCAGGACCCAGCGGACCTCGTCGTCGAGGATCTCCGCCGCCGTGCCGGGGACCGAGTCGAGGCCCGCCTCCTTCGCCGCCGTCAGCCACTCCCGTATCGAGAGGCCCGTGCGGCTCGCGCCGTTGACGACCTCCATCGGGGAGAAGGCGTGGACGTGCATCCCGGGGACCCGCTTCTTCACCGCGCGCGCGATGTCGAAGTAGGCGGTGCCGGGCAGGTCGGGGTGGATGCCGCCCTGCATGCAGACCTCGACGGCGCCGACCTCCCAGGCCTGCTGGGCGCGGTCCGCGACCTGGTCGAGGGAGAGGGTGTACGCGTCGGCGTCGGTGCGGCGCTGGGCGAAGGCGCAGAAACGGCAGCCGGTGTAGCAGACGTTGGTGAAGTTGATGTTCCGCGTGACGATGTACGTGACGTCGTCGCCGACGACGGACTTCCGCACGTCGTCCGCTATACGGGTCAGGGCGTCGAGCGCCGGGCCGTCCGCGTGCAGCAGGGCGAGCGCCTGGGCGTCGGTGAGCTTCGTCGGGTCGTCGGCGGCGACGGACAGCGCCTCGCGGACGTCGGCGTCGACCCGCTCCGGCACCATGCCGGGCGCGGCGGCCTCGCGGAGCGCCTCCCAGTCCCCGTACACCTCGTCGAAGTCGTCCCGCCGGTCCCCCGTGCGGCCCTCGGTGTCGATGGTCGCGTGCAGATCCGTGCGGCCGGTCGCGGTGAAGGCCTCGTCGGGCTCCTGCCAGGGCAGGCCGCGCACGGGCGCGTCGGGGTTCGCGAGGCCGGTCTCGGGGTCGGCGAGGGCGCGGACGTGCGGGAGGAGCCGGGGGTCGAGCCAGGGTTCGCCGCGCTGGACGAACTCCGGGTACACGCAGAGCCGTTCGCGCAGCTCGAACCCGGCGGCGCGGGACCTCTCGGCGAGCTCCTCGATCTGCGGCCAGGGCCGCTCCGGGTTGACGTGGTCGATGGTGAGCGGGGAGACCCCGCCCCAGTCGTCGATGCCGGCGGCGATCAGCCGCTCGTACTCCGAGTCGACGAGGTTCGGCGGGGCCTGGAGGCAGGCGGAGGGGCCCATGATGAGCCGGGCGACGGCGACGGTGGCGACGAGGTCGTCGAGCTCGGCGTCCGGCATCCCGCGCATCGCCGTGTCCGGCTTGGCGCGGAAGTTCTGGATGATCAGCTCCTGGATCGAGTGGTACGCGCGCGCCACGCGCCGCAGCGCGAAGAGGGACTCGGCGCGCTCCTCCAGGGTCTCCCCGATGCCGAGCAGCAGCCCGGAGGTGAAGGGGACCGAGGACCGTCCGGCGTCCTCCAGCACCCTGAGCCGCACGGCGGGTTCCTTGTCGGGGGATCCGTAGTGGGGGCCGCCGGGCTCGGACCAGAGCCGGGTCGCGGTCGTCTCCAGCATCATGCCCATGGAGGGCGCGACGGGCTTGAGGCGCTGGAAGTCCGTCCAGGACAGCACGCCGGGGTTGAGGTGCGGGAGGAGCCCGGTCTCCTCCAGGATGCGGATCGCCATGGCCCGTACGTACGCGATCGTGTCGTCGTAGCCGTGCGCGTCGAGCCACTCGCGGGCCTCGGGCCAGCGGTCCTCGGGCTTGTCGCCGAGGGTGATCAGGGCTTCCTTGCAGCCCAGTTCGGCGCCGCGCCGGGCGATGTCGAGGACCTCGTCCGGCGACATGAACATCCCGTGCCCGTCCCGGCGCAGCTTGCCGGGGACGGTGACGAAGGTGCAGTAGTGGCACTTGTCCCGGCAGAGCCGGGTGAGCGGTATGAACACGCTCTTCGAGTACGTGACGACCCCGGGCCGCCCGGCCGCCTCGAGACCGGCGTCCCGCACGCGCCCCGCGGAGGCGACGAGGTCGTCCAGATCGCTCCCCCGCGCCCGCAACAGCACGGCGGCCTCGGCGACATCGAGCGCGACGCCGTCCCTGGCCCGCTTGAGGGCGCGGCGCATGGCGTTCTCGGTGGGTCGTCCTGCCTGGTGATCCGTCATGAACCGAGCATACGAGCGCACCCCTGGCCGGGGGTTCGGGTCCCCGCAGGAAGGAGGGTCAGTCCGTGTCCTTGGGGTGCCGAGGAGCGGCGTACACGAAATGCACGGTGCGGCGCGACTCGTCGACGAGGTACCGGACCCGGCCACCGGCCGTCACCTCGTACTCCCACTGCGGATAGCTGCGCCCACCGAGCGTCCCGTCCGCGAGGCGGCCACGCAGCCGGTGCTGCCTGTCCGGGTCGTCCTGTCGGAGCGGATCCCGGCGCAGGGCTTCGAAGCAGCGCCGGGTGTTGCCCGGAGCCTCGGCAGCGAGCTCCCCCCACCCTTTGGCCGCCTCGTTCGTCGCGAAGCGCAGGCGCCACTCCTCGCCGACCGGTGGCGGGGCGACGTCGTCGCCGCGCTTCGGCGTCACGGAGCCGTCACCTCTCCATGGTCCTCGTCGGGGAGCGGACGGGTGAGCTGGGCGGTGAGGCCAGGGTCGGCGAGGACGCGGGCCGTCGCCCGCCACTCCACGATCGTGCGGTGGAGGGTGGCGTGAACGTCCAGCTGTGCCGCGTCGTGCGTCGCGTCCACCAGGTCCTGGACGAACTCCCGCGTCTCCTCGGTGGAAAGGTGACGCACCCAGGGGAAGACCGCAGGGAGGGCTCGCCCTATGACACGGGCGCCGTCGTCGGCGGAGAGAAGCGCGGCGAGGAGGCGGGCCGTGACGTCGGCCGTCTCCTCGCGCTCCTGGTCGTAGCCTGCGGTCGTGAGGTAGAGGTCCTGCCCGTCGCGGCGAGTGACGAGCAGGCGGTAGGCGCTGTCGAGCCGTTCGGCGACCCGCTTCGAGTTCTTGGAGAGCTCGGAGAAGGAGACACTCTGGGTCAGCATGCACCGACCATACTTCGGAACGTATTCCGAAGTCAATCACTCAGAGGTAGCGCGCATACGCGTCCAACACCCCCAGCACCTCCCCCTCACCCCCCGACGGCAGCTGGAGGACGACCTCCTCGCAACCCAGCTCCGCGTAGTGCGCGAGCTTGCCCGGGCTCGGGAGGACCGCGTACGGGACGAGCTGGAGGGTCGCGGGGTCACGGCCGGCCTTCTCCCACGCCTCCCGCAGGACCGGGAGGGACTCCGTCAGGCCGCGGCCGCCGATCGGCATCCAGCCGTCGGTCTGCGCCGCGATCTGCGCGAAGAGCTTCGGGCCCGCCGCCCCGCCCAGCAGGACGCGCGGGGCGCCGCCCGCCGGCTTGGGCCAGACCTCCGAGGCGCGTACGGAGTCGCCGTACTCCCCTTCGTACGCCGTCGGCTCCGGCGCCCACAGCGCCCGCATCAGGTCCAGCCGGTCACGGCCCAGCTCCCGGCGGGTGGACCAGTCGACGCCGTGGTCGGCGGCCTCCTCCCGGTTCCAGCCGAAGCCCACCCCCAGCGTGAACCGGCCCCCGGAGAGGTGGTCGAGCGTGGCGACCTGCTTGGCCAGCACGATCGGATCGTGCTGGGTGATCAGCGTGATGCCGGTGCCCAGGCCGAGGCGCTCGGTGACCGCCGCCGCCTGCCCCAGGGCCACGAACGGGTCGAGCGTCCGCGCGTACTCCCGGGGCAGCTCCCCGCCCGCCGGGTAGGGCGTCTCGCGGGAGACGGGGATGTGGGTGTGCTCGGGGAGGTAGAGCCCCGCGAAGCCGCGCTGCTCCAGCTCGCGCGCGAGCCGCACCGGGCTGATGGTCTCGTCGGTCAGGAAGATCGTGGTCGAGATCCGCATAACCGCACGGTAGGGGGTGGGGCTCGGATTTCCGAGGCCTGCGGCACCATCGGAAATCCGCAGGTGCTTCCGCGGCCCGCCTGTTTGGATGACCCGGTGCTGAACCGAATCGAGACGTACTACGACGCCGTCCCCCGTTCCGCCGCCCGCGCCGAGGCGTACGGGCCGCTGACCCTCTTCGTGCGGGAGGGGCAGGGCTGGCCCTACTACGCCCGCCCGACGCTCGGGCACGAGGGCGAGGTCCCCATGGAGGCCGTGGAGAAGGTACGGGCCCGGCAGCGGGAGCTCGGCGTGCCCGAGGCCTTCGAGTGGGTCGCCGAGACGACGCCCGGGCTGCGGGCCGCCGTGGAGGCGACCGGGCTCACCGTCCACGAGCACCCGCTGATGGTCCTGGAGGGCGAGCCGCTCGCCGTACCGGAGCCCGAGGGCGTCACCGTACGGCTCGTGGGCGCGGACGACTCCGCCCTGGAGACCGCCGTCGCCGCCCCGTACGCCGCCTTCGGCGCGGAACCCCAGCCCGGCAGCACCGCCACGGTCGCCGAGCGCCTCTCGGCCGGCCTGACCCGGCTCGCGGCCGCCCTGGACGCCGACGGTCACGCCCTCTCCGCCGGCCAGCACCAGCCCGTCGGGGCCGTCTCCGAGGTCGTCGGCGTCGGCACCGTCCCGGCGGCCCGACGCCGGGGCCTCGGGCTCGCGGTCACGGCCGCCCTGGTCGCGGACGCCCGCGCCCACGGGACGGAGCTCGTGTTCCTGACGGCCTCGGACGCGGACGTGGCCCGCCTCTACGGCCGGCTCGGCTTCCGTACCGTCGCGACCGCCCTCATCGCGGAGGCCGAGGGGTAGAAGCAGCCCGGAGAACTTTCTTCGAAGAAAGTTCTCCCGTCGTGTCACATCCTCGGCGCGCGGTCCGTCAGTGCAGTGAAAGCAGCGCACGAGACACCGACACCGAGGAGCGATCACCATGGCGCACCAGCCCGAGGCCCGCATGACCAACCCCGCCCACCTCCTGGCCGACGCCGGTCCGGCGATCCAGAACCTGATCAAGGCCACCCGGCAGGGCGGGGTCGACGAGTCGATCCTGGAGCTGGTGCACCTGCGGGCCAGCCAGATCAACAACTGCGGCTTCTGCGTCGACTACGGAGCCAAGAGCGCCAGGAAGAACGGCGTCAGCGACGAGAAGCTGTTCGCCGTGGCGGCGTGGCGCGAGGCGCCGTACTTCTCCGACGAGGAGCGGGCGGCCCTCGCCCTCGCCGAGGCGGCGACCCGGCTCGCCGACGCCCCGGACGCGGTGCCGGACGCGGTGTGGGACGCGGCCGCCGATCACTTCGACGAGAAGCAGCTCGCCGCGATCGTCCTGATGGTCGGCGTCACGAACCTGTTCAACCGGCTCAACGTCACCGTCCGCCAGCCGGCGGGCGTGGGTTTCTGACCATCAGCACGTCCACCGGGTCCTCGGACTCCCACGCGAACCCCTCCCGCTCGTAGAGGCGGCGGGCCGCGCTGCCCTGGAGCACCACCAGGCGGACCTGGAGCGACGCCTCGTCCGCCCGGGCGAGGAGGTCGCGCAGCACCGCCGTCCCGAGGCCCCGGCCCTGGGTGGCGGGGTCCAGGTAGAAGTGTTCGAGGTAGAGGCCCTCGCCGTCCTCGTACGGGCGCACCGTCACGCATCCGGCGAGTGCGCCGTCCACTTCGATCACCGAGGTGTGCGCCGGCGAGAAGCCGTCGCGCAGCCGCTGGCGCACCCGGTGCTCGTCGTAGCGGCCGAGGCGCACCAGGTCCTCGCGCATCACCTCGGCCCGCAGCTCGGCCATCGCCTCGACGTCCTCCGCCCGGCCCGGCCGCAGCGCCCAGTTCGTTTCCCGATACATGTACGCATCCTAAGGAGCCCCCTGCGACCTCCCGTCCGGTCGGGCACGGTCGTCGCCGGACGGTCGTAACCGGATCCGCGCCGTCCGCGTTACGACGGGCATGAAGAGGATCCTCACCGCAGCCGCCCTGACCGTCTTCGCCGCCGCGGGTGCCGCCGGCGCCGCCGCCGGGACCGCGGCCGCCGACACCGGCGGCCTGAACCTTCCCTCGGTCGTCCCCCTCAGCGGCGTCCTGACCCCCAAGGCGAAGCCGGCCCACACCCCCGACCTGCCGCCCGCCAACGCGGCGGTGGAGCGCCTGCTCCCCGGGCATCACTGAGCCGTACGAACGCAGCGAAGGTGGCGGACCCCCCACGGGCCGCCACCTTCGCGTTTCCGGGACGCCTCAGGAGGGCGTCAGTCGGCGACCACCAGCGACGGGGTCTCCTTCGTGAGGATCTCGCCGCGGAAGAAGGCCGGGCTGCGGCGCTGCATGACCAGCATGATGACCACGCCGAGGAGCAGCAGTCCGACGCCGATCACGAAGACCGAGCCGACGCCGAGGACCGAGGAGCCGGAGCCGTACGCCGGGTCCCACATGTCGTAGAGCGTCTTGCCGAAGACGGCGGTGAGCATCAGGCCGCCGAGGAACGGGATGACGCCCTTGAAGGCGAGGTCGCGGGCCGAGTCGAAGAGCTCCGCGCGGAAGAACCAGACGCAGGCGAAGGCCGTCAGCGCGTAGTAGAAGCAGATCATCAGGCCGAGCGCGTAGATGGTGTCGACCAGGACGTTCTCGCTGACCAGGGTCATCACGGTGTAGAAGACGCCGGTCGCGACGCCGGCGACGATCGTGGCCTTGCCGGGGACCTTGAAGACGGGGTGGACCCGGGCGAAGGACGGCGGCAGCGCCTCGTAGCTGGACATGGCGAGGACCGTGCGGGCGACCGGGATGAAGGTGGTCTGCAGGCTCGCGGCGGCGGAGGCGAGGACGGCGACGAAGAGCGCGATGCCGAGGACGGGGCCCATGACCGGGCCCGCGAGGGCGGCGAAGACGTTGTCGGAGGTCTCCGGGTTGGCGAGGCCGAGGCCCTTGTCGCCGGAGCCGACGACCATCTGGGCGGCGACGCCGGTGGCCAGGTAGGAGCCGACCAGGACGACCATCGAGATGAGCGCGGCGCGGCCCGGGGTCTTGTCGCTGTCGACGGTCTCCTCGTTGGCCGTGAGGCAGGTGTCCCAGCCCCAGTACATGAAGATCGACAGCGAGAGGCCGGCGGTGAAGGCCGCGAAGGAGCCGACGGAGAAGGGGTTCAGCCAGGACCAGGAGAAGCTCGCCCCGGTCGGGAAGTCGACCGAGCCGGCCTTGGAGAAGGCCATGACGACGAAGACCGCGAGGACGGCCAGCTGGAGGCCGACGAGGGTGTACTGCACGCCCTTGGTGGCGGTCATGCCGCGGTAGCTGATCGCGGTCGCGGCGGCGATCAGGGTGAGGCAGGTGAGGATGTGGACGGCCTTGTTGTCGTCCAGGGCGGCGATCGAGGGGTTGCCGCTGATCTCGCCGGCGAGCAGCCAGAAGTACGAGGTCGCGACGCCGGCCAGGTTGGACAGCACGATGATCGTCGCGATGACCAGGCCCCAGCCGCACATCCAGCCGACCTTGGGGCCGAAGGCCTTCACGGTCCAGGTGAAGGAGGTGCCGCAGTCGGGCATGCGCTTGTTGAGCTCGCGGTACGCGAACGCGACGAGCAGCATCGGCAGGAAGCCCGCGAGGAAGACGGCGGGCATCTGCAGTCCGACCTCGCCGGCGGTGGAGCCGAGCGTGGAGGTCAGGCAGTAGACGGGGGCGACGGTCGAGATGCCGATGACGGCGCTGCCCATGAGGCCCACGGAGTTGCCGCCGAGGCCCTTGGTGCGCACGCCGGAGGCGTCTCCCGGGGCGTCGGTGCCCCTTGCCGTGTCTCCGGCCTGCTGCCGTACGTCCACCTGAGTCATGAACTTGACGTTAAATGCTGCGGTTTCCACATCCGGAGGATCGGACTCCGCTCACTTGATCGATCATGACCTTGCATTGCGGGGGTCGAATCGGACACTCGCCGATGATTGAAAGATCGACCAACCGGACGGGTCGAGCATCCGACAGGTCCGGTGGCGAGTGTCCGATATGCGGGAACCGCAGCCATGCCCCAAATGTCCGTTTCAAAAATTTCCCATGGAAATTTGGAGACGGTTCTCACCCCGGACATCGGGCGGCCGTCCCTCGGCCGTCGGGTGGCCGTCATCCCGGCCAGACGACCGCCTGCAGCTCGCTGTACGCGTGCAGCGCGTACGAGCCCACGTCCCGTCCGACACCGCTCTTCTTGAAGCCGCCGAACGGCGCCTCCATGTTCCGGCCGATCGTGTTCACGCCCACCCCACCGGCCCGCAGCCGGGCCGCGACGCGGAAGGCGCGGGCCACGTCGCCGGACCACACGTAGTCGATCAGTCCGTAGTCGCTGTCGTTCGCGAGCGCGATCCCCTCCTCCTCGTCGTCGAAGGGCACGACCACCACGACCGGGCCGAAGATCTCCTCCCGCACCACCCGCATCTCGTTGGTGCAGTCCGCGAGCAGCGTCGGGGCCACGTAGAAGCCCTTGGCGAAGTCCGGACGCTCGCCGCCCGCGACGACCCGCGCCCCTTCCTTCCTTCCGAGCTCGACGTACGACTCCACCCGGTCGCGGTGCGCCGCCGAGATCACCGGGCCGACGACCGTCCCCTTCTCCGCCGGGTCCCCCACCTTCATGAAGGCGAGGTAGCCGGTCAGCTTCTCGACGAGCTGCTCGTAGATCCCACGCTGGGCGAGCACCCGGGTCGGGGCGGTGCAGATCTGCCCGCTGTAGAAGGCGAAGGTCGTCCCGATCCCCATCACCGCCGAGTCCAGGTCGGCGTCGTCGAAGACGAGCGCGGCCCCCTTCCCGCCCAGCTCCATCAGCTGCCGCTTGAGCGAGCGGCCGCAGACCTCGCCGATCGCCTGGCCGACGGCCGTGGAGCCGGTGAAGGAGACCATGTCGACGTCCGGGGAGTCGACGGCCGCCTCGCCGACCGCCTGCGCGGAGCCGGTGACGACGTTCACGACGCCCGCCGGGACCCCGGCCTCCGCCAGGGCCCGGGTCATCGCGTACACGGAGAGCGGGTCCTGCGGGGCCGGCTTCACCACCACCGTGTTGCCCATGGCGAGCGCCGGGGCGATCTTGCCGGCCGGGTTGGCCCAGGGGTTGTTGTACGAGGTGATGCAGGTGACGACGCCGACCGGGCGCCGTACCGCCACCGCGCCGAACACCCCGGCCTTCCCCATCGGCCCGGCCTCGTTGATCTGCGGGGGCAGCGCCTGCTCGACCGGTTCCATGGCCCCGCGCGCGTACCGCCGGAAACGGGAGGAGCCGACGGCGACCTGCATGCCGCGCGCGGTGCCGGTGGTGGCGCCGGTCTCGGCCCGGGCGAGCAGGACGTTCTCCTCGGCGTCGCGGGCCATCAGGTCCGCCGCCCGGTCGAGGATCGCTGCCCGCTCCTCCGGTCTCGTACGGGACCAGGTCGCGAAGGCCTCGCGGGCGGCGGCGGCCGCCTCGTACACCTGGGCCTTGCTCGCCTCCGGCGCGAGGCCGACGACCTCCTCCGAGGCCGGGTCGATCACCTCGTAGTGACCGCCGTCGGGCTCGACCCACTCTCCCCCTATATAGAGGCGCTCGATCCGGGTGGTCATCGCGTGCTCACCGTCCTCGTGTCGTGGCCCGAGCGCAGCACCCTGCCCGGGATCGCGCCGGTCACCTCGTCGTCCCGTACCGTCTCCACGCCGTTGACCCGTACCGACACGATCCCCACCGCGCGCGAGTCGAGGCGCGGGCTGTCCCCCGGCAGGTCGTGCACGAGGGTCGCCGGTCCGGCGTCGATCCGCTCCGGGTCGAAGAGGACCAGGTCGGCGTGGAAGCCCTCCGCGATCCGGCCGCGCTCGCGGAGCCCGAAGAGCCGGGCCGGGTCGTCGCTCAGCATCTGCACCGCGCGCTCCAGGGGGACCAGCTTCCGGCCGCGCAGGCAGTCGCCGAGGAAGCGGGTGGTGTACGGGGCGCCGCACATCCGGTCCAGGTGCGCGCCCGCGTCCGAGCCGCCGAGCAGGACGTCCTCGTGGTCCCAGGTCTCCCGGCGCAGCGCCCAGGAGGCCGGGTCGTTGTCGCTGGGCATCGGCCACAGGACGGTCCGCAGGTCGTCGTTGGCGCAGATCTCGACGAGGGCCTGGAAGGGGTCCTGGCCGCGCTCGGCCGCGATGTCCTTCACGACCCGGCCGGTGAGGCCCTCGTTCTCGCGGCTGTACGTGTCCCCTATGACGTACCGGCCGAAGTGCGCGAGCCGCCGGAAGACCCCGGCCTCCTTGGAGTCCGCGCGCCGCAGCATCTCGGCCCGTACGTCCGGGTCGCGGAGCTTCGCGATCCGCTCGGGCACGGGCAGGCCGAGGATCTCGCCCCAGCCGGGGATGAGGTTGAGGGCGCAGAAGGTCCCGAGGGACATGTTCATGGGGGTGAGGATCGGCATGGTGAGGGCGACGATCCGGCCGCCGGACTTGCGGGCCCGCTCGGAGGCGGTGAGCTGGCGCGGGACGCGTTCGGGGACGGCGGCGTCGATGGTGAGGACGTTCCAGTTGAGGGGCCGCCCGGCGGCGACCGTCATCTCGACGAACAGCTCGATCTCGTCGTCGGAGAACTGGTCGAGGCACCCGGCGAGGATCGCCTCGATCTGCGTCCCCTCGTGCTCGCCGACGGCCTTCGAGAGCGCGATGAGCTCGGCGGGTGTCGCGTGCCGGGAGGCGACCGGAGCGCCGTCGCCGTCGGAGTGGGTGGAGGACTGGGTGGTGGAGAGGCCCCAGGCGCCGGCGTCCATGGCCTCCTTGAGGAGGGCCACCATCTGCGCCAGCTGTTCTTCCGTGGGCTGGCCGCCGACCGCGTCCGCGCCCATCACGTACCGGCGCAGGGCGCAGTGGCCGACCATGAAGCCGGCGTTGACGGCGATCCGGCCGTCGAGGGCGTCCAGGTACTCGGCGAAGGACGACCAGCTCCAGTCGACGCCCTCCTCCAGGGCCTTGAGGGCCATGCCCTCGACCTTCGACATCATGCGGCGCGTGTAGTCGGCGTCCTCCTGCCGGAGCGGAGCCAGGGTGAAGCCGCAGTTGCCGCCGGCGACGGTGGTGACGCCGTGGTTCATGGAGGGGGTGGCGTACGGGTCCCAGAAGAGCTGGGCGTCGTAGTGGGTGTGCGGGTCGACGAAGCCGGGCGCGAGGACGAGGCCGGTGGCGTCCTCGGTGGTGGTCGCCGTCTCCCCGGGCTCGGGGAAGACGATCCGGCCGTCGCGTATGCCGACGTCGGCGATGCGGGCGGGGGCGCCGGTGCCGTCCACGACGGTGGCGCCCTTGATCAGGTGGTCGAGCATGACGGTCCCTTTCTGTCCGTGGACGTGGGTGTGCCCCGGACCGGGGCCGCCGCGGGGCCCCGGCCGGGGCCGGTACGGGGCGGCGGTCCGGGAAGACACCGCTCCGCGCTGTGGGTCGCACCGCCGTGAGCGGGGCCCCGCCCGTTGCGGGCCCGCGTGGGCCGGGCGTCAGGACCCCGACGACTGCCGCATGCGTGTCGTCCGGTGGACCGGGTCCGTGTCGATCTTCGGGATCACGTGCTCCCCGATCAGCTTGATCGAGTTCATCGTGTCCTCGTAGGAGATCCCGATCGGGAGGCCGAAGGACAGCTGGTCGGCCCCGGCCTGCTCCCACCGCTTGCACTGCGCCAGGACCTCGCTCGGGTCGCCGCAGATCATCAGCTCCTCCTGGATGAGGAGTTCGATGATCTCGGCCGAGTACTCGGGGAGGAGTTCGGGCCACTCGGGGATGCCCTCGGGCCGCGGGAAGGTGTCGTGGTAGCGGAAGAGGAGGGACTGGAGGTAGTTCAGGCCCCCGCCGACCGCGATCTCGACGGCCTTCTCGTGCGTCTCCGCGCAGATCGCCGTCGACGTCACCATGACGTTGTCGTTGACGAAGGCGCCGACCGCCTTGGCCTCCTTGATCGCGTTCTTGTAGGACTCGACGACCCACTCCATGTCGGAGACCTTCTGGACGCTGAAGCCGAGGACGCCGAGGCCCATCTTCCCGGCCATGGCGTACGAGGACGGGGAGCCGGCCGCGTACCACATGGCCGGGTGGGACTTCCCGTACGGCTTGGGGAGGACCTTGCGGGGCGGCAGCGACCAGTGCTTGCCCTGGAAGCCGACGTACTCCTCCTGGAGCCACATCTTGGGGAACTCGGCGATGGTCTCCTCCCAGATCTCCTTCGTGTGGTTCATGTCGGTGATGCCCGGCATGAACCCGAGGATCTCGTGGGAGCCCGCCCCGCGCCCGGAGCCGAACTCGAAGCGGCCGCCGGAGAGGTGGTCGAGCATGGCGACCTTCTCGGCGACCTTGACCGGGTGGTTGACCGGGGCCAGGGGGTTGAAGATGCCCGAACCCAGGTGGATGCGGTCCGTCGCGTGCGCGAGGTAGCCCAGGTAGACGTCGTTGGCGGAGAGGTGCGAGTACTCCTCCAGGAAGTGGTGCTCGGAGGCCCAGGCGTACTTGAAGCCGGACTTGTCGGCCTGGATGACGTACTCGGTCTCCTCCATGAGGGCCTTGTGCTCGGCTTCGGGATCGGTCTCGGCGCGCTTGCCGACGTATCCCTGTACGAAGATCCCGAATTCCAAGGAAGTTCACCGCCCCTGATTTCGTTTCTGACGATCCGTCAGATTTACTGATGTGCTCGACTCTCGCACCGCACCGCAGGTGCGTCAATACCTGATGAAGCGTCAGACGACCTCAGAAGAGGCTCACGCCCGCCAGCCAGCCGCCGTCGATCACGAACGGCTGGCCCGTGATGTACGCCGAGTCCTCCCCGGTCAGGAAGAGCGCGAGGGCCGCCACCTCCTCCGGCCGGCCGATCCGGCCGAGCGGCACGAGCTTGCGGTACAGCTCGGCGGTGGCCGCCGGGTCGACGCCCTCCGGGTTGCTCATGGGGGTGTCGATCGCCCCGGGGCAGACCGCGTTCACCCGGATCCCCTTCCCCGCCAGCTCCAGGGCGGCGACCCGGGTGAGACCGAGGACGGCGTGCTTGCTCGCCGCGTAGGCGCCGACCCCGGCCATGCCGGTGACCCCCGTGTACGAGGCGGTGTTGACGATCGTCCCGCCGCCGGCCGCCGCGATCTCGGGCGCGACCGTGCGGATGCCGAGGAAGCAGCCGGTCTGGTTGACGGAGACGATCGCCCGGAACTCGTCGAGCGGGGTCGAGACCAGCTCGTTGAAGCGCAGGATCCCCGCGTTGTTGACGAGGCCGTCGATCTTCCCGAACCGCTCCTTGGCCGCCGCCACGGCCGCCGTCCAGCCGTCCTCGCTGGTCACGTCCAGATGGACGTACGCGGCCCGGTCCTCGCCCAGCTCCTTCGCGAGCGCCTCCCCGGGGCCGTCGAGGACGTCCGCGAGGACGACCCTCGCGCCCTCGGCGGCGAACAGCCGGGCCTCCTGCTCGCCCTGCCCGCGCGCCGCACCGGTGACGAGGACGACCCGCCCGTCGAGCTTGCCCATGTCCGTACTCCCTGTTTTCAGAGATGGGGGGCGACCTCCGTGCCGAAGGCCGCCATCTGGTCGATGAGTTCGGTACGGCTCCGGGAGCGGAACCGGACCTGGATCTGGTGCACGCCCATCTCCCCGTACGCGCGCAGGGAGGCGGCGAGCTCCTCCGGCCGGCCGCTCAGGGTGCGGCGGCCGACCTCCCAGCCGGGGGCGCCGACGTACAGCGCCTCGGTGATCGCGCCGACGGTGATCGGCTCGGCGATCCCGGCCTCGGTGCGGAGCCGCAGCAGCTTCTCGATCTGGGCGCCGAGCCTGTCGCGCGGGTCGCCCTGCGGCAGCCAGCCGTCGCCCTTGAGGGCGGCCCGGCGCACGGCGGCCGGCGAGGAGCCGCCCACCCAGAGCGGGACCCGCTCCTGCGCGGGCCGGGGCAGCTGCCCGAGGTCCTTGAAGGCGAACCGCTCCCCCAGGTGCTCCGGGTACTCCTCGGGCCCGAGGGCCGCCCGCAGCGCGTCGACCGTCTCGTCGAGCACGGCGCCCCGGCGGGCGAAGTCCACGCCGAGCGCCTCGAACTCCTCCTGGACGTGCCCGGCGCCGACCCCGAGGACCAGGCGGCCGCCGGAGAGGTGGTCGAGCGTCGCGTACGCCTTGGCCGTGACGAGCGGATGGCGCAGGCCGACGACGGCGACGTGCGAGAGGAGCCGGACCCGCTCGGTGGCGGCGGCGAGGAAGGAGAGCGTGGCCACCGGGTCGTACCAGACGGTGCTCATCGGCCCGGCGAGCCGGCGCGGGATGGCGACGTGGTCGCAGCTCGCGAGGTAGTCGAAGCCGTGGTCGTCGGCGGCGCGGGCGACGGCGAGCAGATCCGCCGGGCCGGCGGCCGCCTCCCAGGGTTCGGCGTAGAGGGTGCTCTGCGACTGGACCGGCAGCTGCATGCCGTAGACCACCATGGGAAAACCCCCGCATCTGACGGATCGTCACTTCTACGAGCAGGCCCATGCTCGTACCTGACGATCCATCAGGCAAGGGGTAGGGGGCGATGCGTAGGGGGCGATGCGTAGGGGCCGACACGCCCCCGCTCGGGCAGCGTGGAGCTGCCCGAGCGGGGGGGTGGGGCGACCTTCGTCCTTCGTGCTCCGGTGGATCAGGTGCTGTCCGCCGCGCCGGCCGCCCTCGCATGGCGCACCACGGCCGTGCCTGCCAGGCAGACGATGGCCACGGCGCTCAGGAGCGCCAGCGCCTTCGCCCAGGCGAAGGTGGTGCCGAGGCTGCCGCTCAGCAGGTCACCGCCGCGGGCGCCCGCGACTCCGTGGAGCGCGATGACGAAGACGGCGACACCTGCGGCAGCCGCCCAGGCGATCAGGGTGTCCCGGGCCGCGAGCCACACCGCGCACGCCAGGCAGAGCACGGTGACGACCACGGACAGCGCCTGCGCGTCGCCGCCCGAGCGCAGGCCCGAGAGGTCCGTCGGCATGTGAATGAGGCCGCAGACGAACAGCGCGAGCGCCGCCGGCCAGCGCAGTACCGACCGCAGCGCGGGAGAGGAGGCGACGTGACTGCCGGGACCCGCGGCCAGCGCGCCGTCCAGGGCGGACTTCCGCCCCTTGGCGGCGCCCCGTTTCCGGGCCCTGGCGGCCGGTGCGGGGCCGCCGTCCACGCGCGCGTGCTCCTCCCTGCCGGGCTCGGCCCTCTGCGCCGCGCCGTCCCCGCCCGCGGTGGACTTCCAGTCGCTGCTGTCGGCGCCGAGGATGCCGACGAGCTGGACCACGTCCTCGACCGGCCGGCCCACCGCCGCGGCGCGCAGCGTGGTCTCGGCCTGGTGGAGGTCGTACCCGGACGCGTTCAGGAGCGCGAGCAGCTGGCGCACCTCCTCCAGCGGGCGGGTGACGGCCGCCGCGCGGAGCGCCACGTCGGCGGGACTGGAGAGTTCGCCGGTCTCCTGGAGACGGGCCACCAGCGCGGCGACCTCCTCCACGGGCCGCTCGGTCGCCGCCGTCGTCAGCAGCGTGTGGACGGCTTCGTCACCGGACTCGTCGGGGGCGGACGGCTCGGAGGCGGACGGCTCGGAGGCGGTGTGCGGCTGGGGGCCGGCGGGGGACTCCGAGGCGGCCGGGGAGCCCGGGACGGCCGAGGACTCCGGATCCGCCGGGGACTCCGACGCGGCCTGCGGCTCCGGGTCGGCCGGGGACTTCGACGCGGCCTGCGGCTCCGGGCCGGCCGGGGACTTCGACGCGGCCTGCGGCTCCGGGCCGGCCGGGGACTTCGACACGGCCTGCGGCTCCGGGTCGGCCCAGGAATCCGGGTCGACCGAAGTCTCCGAAGCGGCCGGGGACTCCGGGTCGGCGGAGGCCTCCGGAGCAGCCGGGGGCTCCGAAGCCGCCGGGGCCTCCGGAGCGGTCCGCGCCTCCGGGCCGATCGGAAGGTCCGTGGCGGCCGGGGACTCCGGGTCGCCCAGGAGGTCCGCGGCGGCCGGGAGCACCGTCGCGACCGGAACCGTCGACACGGCGGGGGACGCCGCCTGCCGATCGGGGAAGGGAGGCACGCCGAGCGCCGGGGACGAGGAGACAACCGGCTGGCTGGACGGGACCGGGCGGGGCTCTGCGGTCGGTTCGATGTCGTCGTCCGCCGGATGTATGTGCGGGAGGTCGGTGGTCATGTCACAGGCTCCGTTCGTGAACGTCCCCGGAGGGACGCCCACCATGGCTGTCTCGTGATGTGCAAGAAACGCACACTTGACTACTATTTGCGCGCAGTCCATGACACTCCGCCATCAGGGGGCGGCCTGGTTGGGCCGATGGGGCGACAAACGGCCTGGCCCGGGGCGTCCGGCGAGGCCCGTACGCAAGCGGCCGGGTCCCCTCCGGAGAGGACCCGGCCGCGGTCGCGGGACTACGGCCGCCAGAGGCCCTCGGGCGACAGCCCGAGCAGCTCGATCGCGTTGCCGCGCACGATCCGCTCGACGACGTCCCCGGGCAGGTGCCCCATCTGCGCCTCGCCGACCTCCTTCGACTTGGGCCAGGTGGAGTCCGAGTGCGGGTAGTCGGTCTCGTACAGGACGTTCCCCGCCCCGATCGCGTCGAGGTTGCGGAGTCCGAAGGCATCGTCGAAGAAGCAGCCGAAGACGTGGCCCGCGAAGAGCTCGGACGGCGGGCGCGTGACCTTGTCGGCGACGCCGCCCCAGGCGCGGTTCTCCTCCCAGACGACGTCGGCGCGCTCCAGGATGTACGGGATCCAGCCGATCTGGCCCTCGGCGTACATGATCCGCAGGTTCGGGAAGCGCTCGAACTTGCCGCTCATCAGCCAGTCGACCATCGAGAAGCAGCAGTTCGCGAAGGTGATGGTGGAGCCGACGGCCGGCGGGGCGTCGGCGGAGGTGGACGGCATGCGGCTGGAGGAGCCGATGTGCATGGCGATGACCGTGCCCGTCTCGTCACAGGCGCGGAAGAAGGGGTCCCAGTGGTCGGTGTGGACCGAGGGGAGCCCGAGGTGCGGCGGGATCTCGGAGAAGGCGACGGCCCGCACTCCGCGCGCGGCGTTGCGGCGGACCTCGGCGGCGGCGAGCTCGGGGTCCCAGAGCGGGATGAGGGTGAGCGGGACGAGCCGCCCGTGCGCCTCGGGGCCGCACCACTCCTCGACCATCCAGTCGTTGTAGGCGCGGACGCAGAGCAGCCCGAGCTCGCGGTCGGAGGCCTCGGTGAAGGTCTGGCCGCAGAAGCGGGGGAAGGTGGGGAAGCAGAGCGCGGACTGGACGTGGTTGACGTCCATGTCGGCGAGGCGGGCGGCGACGTCGTACGAGCCCGGGCGCATCTGCTCGTACGTGATGACTTCGAGGCGTATCTCGTCCCTGTCGTAGCCGACGGCGGTGTCGAGGCGTGTGAGGGGCCTGTGCAGATCCTCGTACACCCACCAGTCGCCGATCGGCCCGTCGTCCCCCTTGGCGCCCATGACCGGGGCGAACTTGCCGCCGAGGAAGGTCATTTCCTTGAGGGGGGCACGGACGATCCGGGGGCCGGTGTCGCGGTACCGGGACGGGAGCCGGTCCCGCCAGACGTGCGGGGGCTCCACGGTGTGGTCGTCCACCGAGATGATCTTCGGGAAGGTCTCCATGGTTTTCACGGTAGCGCCGATCTGACGACCCGTCAGCTAGTAGGGGGCAGAACGACCGGGTTGCGGCCGGGATGCGGCCGTGCAACGGCTTCACAACGGCCGACCCGATGCTGACGGACCTCCTCCGGACAAGGCAGACTGTCCTGGGCGAAACCAGCGGTAGGGGCAGGGGGAGCGATGGACCGTGAGAACGGGCCGCGAGTTCCGGTGCAGCGGGCTCCGAGGATGGGCCCGACGGCTCCGGTGCGCGAGGAGACGGACACCGACACGAGCGCGGGCGCTGACGTACGGGCCGGCACGGGCGCTCACGTACAGGCCGACACGGGCACTGGCACCGGCACTGGTACTGACACCGGAACCGACACCGGCGCTGGCGCTGGCACCAGCACCGGCACCGGCACGAACGGGGACGGGAACGTAGCCGGCGGGCTCCGCTTCGGCGTGCTCGGCCCCGTCCGCGCCTGGCGCGACGGCGAACCCGTCCCCACCGGCTCCCCGCAGCAGCGCGCCCTGCTCGCCGCGCTGCTCCTGCGCGGCGGCCGCACCGCCACCGCGCACGAGCTGATCGACGCGCTCTGGGGCGAGGAACCGCCCTCCCAGGCGCTCGCCGCGGTCCGTACGTACGCCTCCCGGCTCCGCAAGGTCCTCGACCCGAAGGTCCTGGTCAGCGAGTCCGGCGGGTACGCACTCCGGACGACCGCGCTCGACGTGACGGAGGCCCAGGAGCTGGCCGCCGAGGCGGACAAGCTGCGCGCGGCCGGGGACCGGACGGCCGCGCGGGCGAAGCTCGCGGAGGCGCTGGACCTGTGGGACGGCGAGGTCCTCGCGTCCGTACCGGGCCCGTACGCCGAGACGCAGCGGACCCGCCTGGAGGAGTGGCGCCTCACGCTCCTGGAGACGAGGCTCGACATCGACCTGGAGGTCGGCGCGCACGCGGAGGCCGTCTCCGAACTGACCGCGCTCACCGCGGCACACCCCCTACGGGAGCGCCTGCGCGAACTCCTCATGCTGGCGCTCTACCGCAGCGGCCGACAGGCGGAAGCGCTCGCGGTGTACGCGGACACGCGCCGGCTCCTGGCCGACGAACTGGGAGTGGACCCGACTCCGGAACTCTCCCGGCTCCAGCAGCGCATCCTCCAGGCCGACGCCGAACTCGCCCGCCCGGTCGAGGAGCCGGCGCCCGCCGCCGCACCGACGGCCCGCCCGGCCCAGCTCCCGGCGACGGTCCCGGACTTCACGGGCCGCGCCTCCTTCGTACGGGAACTGGGCGCGCGGCTCGCCACCGCCGAGGGCCACGTGATGGCGGTCTCGGCGCTCGCGGGCATCGGCGGCGTCGGCAAGACGACGCTCGCGGTGCACGTCGCCCACGAGGCGCGGCCGCACTTCCCGGACGGGCAGCTGTACGTGGACCTCCAGGGCGCGGGCAACCGCGCCGCCGCACCGGAGACGGTCCTGGGCTCGTTCCTCCGAGCCCTGGGCACACCGGATTCGGCCATCCCGGACGCGCTGGAGGACCGGGCGGCGCTGTACCGCTCGACGCTGGACGGCCGCCGGGTGCTGGTGCTGCTTGACAACGCCAGGGACGCGGCCCAGATCCGCCCGCTCCTGCCGGGTACGGCGGGCTGCGCGGCCCTGGTGACGAGCCGCATCCGGATGGTCGACCTGGCGGGGGCGCATCTGGTGGACCTGGACGTGATGTCGCCGGAGGAGGCGCTCCAGCTGTTCACGAGGATCGTGGGCGAGGAGCGGGTGCAGTCGGAGCGGGAGGCGGCCCTGGACGTGGTCGCGGCCTGCGGCTTCCTCCCGCTGGCGATCCGCATCGCGGCGTCCCGCCTGGCGGCACGCCGCACGTGGACGGTCTCGGTCCTGGCGGCGAAGCTGGCGGACGAGCGCCGCCGGCTCGACGAGCTCCAGGCGGGCGACCTGGCGGTCAAGGCCACCTTCGAACTCGGCTACGGCCAGCTGGAACCGGCCCAGGCGAGGGCGTTCCGCCTACTGGGCCTGGCGGACGGCCCGGACATCTCCCTCGCGGCAGCGGCGGCGGTCCTGGACCTCCCCCTCTGGGACACGGAGGACCTGCTGGAGGCCCTGGTGGACACGTCCCTCCTGGAATCGGCGGCGCCGGGCCGCTACCGCTACCACGACCTGGTCCGCCTCTACGCGCGTGCGTGCGCGGACCGCGACGAACAGCCGCCGTCGGAGAAGGAGGCGGCGCTGTCCCGCCTGCTGGACTTCTACCTCTCCACGGCGGCGAGGGTGTACGCGATCGAGCGCCCGGGCGACCGCCTGGTCGACCACCTGGAACCCACGTCGTACGAGGGCCTCACCTTCACCGACCGCCACGAGGCCCAGGACTGGCTCTACGCCGAGGCCAACTGCCTCCTGGCGACGGTCCGCCAGTCGGCCTCGACGCCGGGGACGCTGCGGCGGGGGGTGGATTTGTTGTGGGCGAGCCTGGACCTGGCGGAGTCGGGGGCGAACTCCCGCGAGTACGAGGCGGTGGCGACTGTCCTGCGGGAGGCAGCGAGTGAAGCCGGGGACGTCCGCGCGGAGGGCCGCGCGGCACTGACCCTGGCGTATGTCCAGCACGTGGCGGGGCGCTTCGACGAGGCCGACGGTCACGCCCACGACGCGATGGACCTCGCCTCCACGACGGGCGACGGCCTTCCGCTGTGCTGGGCGGCCAACGCCCTGGGAATCATGGCTCTCTACCAAGGGCGCAACGCCGACGGGGAGCGCTTCCTCACCCAGGCGACGGCTTCGTTCCGCGCCTGCGACGACTCGGCCGGTGAGGCCAGCGCCCTGTGCAACCTCTCCCGGATCCACCTGGCCATGGGCCAGACGGACATCGCGGTCGAACTGGCCCAGCGGGGAACCGACATGTACGACGCCATGGGCCATGCGCTCAAGGGTGCCAACGGTCGCTACGCACTGGGACTCGCGCTGACCCAGAGCGGCCAGCTGGTCGAGGCCGCGGCTCGGCTCGCCGAGGCACTCGAAGTCTTCCAGGACAGCAGACAGCGCCTCTGGGAAGGCATGTCGCTCTTCAGGATCGCTGAAGTGGACATCGCCGCCGGTCGGTTCGCTCCAGCCGCTTCGAACTCCGAGATGGCCCTGGTCGTCCTCCGGGGTGTGGGCGGCGAGTGGCGGCGCGGACAGGTCCTCGTCGTGCTGGGGCGCGCACTGTCCGGCATCGGGCAGCACGGGAGAGCACGGGTCTGCTGGCAGGAAGCTCTCGACATCTTCGTGGAGCTGGGCTCGCCGGAGGAATCGGATGTACGGACCCTGCTGCTGGAAACGGCAGCAGCCTGACCACTGAGCTGCCCGTTCATCGTTCGTTTATGACCGTGCGGCAGTCTTCTCTCATCGATCCGCCGCGTCGGGGGGCAGACGGGTCGGTGGTACGGCCGTCACACCGTCGCACTAGGGTGAACGGCTCCGAGTGGGCCCCCCGGCTGTCCACGGGGGAACGGCCGGCAGGGCCCACTCGCCCCATCCGAAGTCATCACGGGAGTTGATCAACATGGCCGACCTGGACCCGACCACCCCCATCGCCAAGCCGACGAACATGCACGCCACCGGCGAGGAGATCGTCAGCAAGAACATGCACGCGACGGACGCTCCGCTCGCCGACGCGGTGGCCGAGAAGCTCGGCATCAGCGGCAACATGCACGCCACCACGGAGCCCATCGACGGCAGCGCCGGCACGGCCACCACGGACAACATGCACGCCACGTCCGAGCCGGCCAACTAAGCCACTCCCGACGGGGAACGGCCGCGGCGGCGACTTCGGGGGAGCTGCCGGGGCCAACCAAGGAAGGTCCGGTCGACGGGGGAGCACACGGGCTCGGGGGACACCCGGGACGGAACCAGGGGGGATCCGTCCGGGCAGGGCCCGTGCGCAACGCGATCGGACCACCGCACAAGGAGGGGCCGGGCATCTGCCCGGCCCCTCCGGCGTGCGCGGAACGTACGGAACCACCCCTCCGGCTCCAGCTCGATGACGAAGTCCACGATCGCCGAGTGCCGGGCGTCGTCCGCGCCGCAGGGCGGGTGAACGCTCTCACGCCCCCTCGTCGCAGCCCTCCGCCAGGGGGGCCGTCGCGCCGCGGGCCACGTACGTCGTCCAGCGGGTGAGGGCCGAGTCGGGTTCCTGCTTCGCGTAGCGGGTGTAGCCGTCGCCGTAGGTGGGGTCCTTGGTGTAGCCGACGACGTATGTGCGGCCGGGGCTGAGGACGGGGTACAGGGGGTCGTGGCTCGTGTACCGGCCCTGGGGGTCGCGGCCCACACCCTGGCCGAGGGTGAGCGTGGCAGGAACCTGGCCCTTCAGGGGCCGCAGGACACGGAGGCGGACACGCTGGATGCCGCCGGGGCCGCCGTCGCCGTCCGGGTCGTAGCCGACGACCCGGTCGACCGTGGCGTAGGCGAGGTGGCTCATCGCGGCCGGTACGTACTCGTCGTGGGAGAGGTCCGGCAGGCAGAGCGCGTGCACGGGGGACGTGCGGGCGGTGAAGGCCTCCGTCGCGGCCCATGCGGTGGCGCCGAGGACGAGCGTCCCGGCGAGGGCGAGACCGGCGATCCTGGTTCGGTTCATGGTCACTTCCAGAGCTTGCGGTAGTTCGCCTCGTCGCGCTGCGTGGGCTCCGTCGGCGGGTTGTCGGGGACCTTCGTCCACATCACGGAGGCCCAGGTGTCCGGCTTGTGGCACAGGCCGAGGGCGTGGCCGAGCTCGTGGACGGCGATGTGCCGACGGGAGTTCCGGTCCTTGTAACGGCCGTCCAGGTAGTACGAGTTCAGATAGATGTAGTCGATGCCCGGCTTGCCCTGCCAATAGCCCCCGTGGCCGTCGGCCTTGGAGTAGTCGCGCCATTCCAGGTCGTTGACGCTTCCGGCGTCGTCGGGAGCGATCTTCACCAGACCGAGCGACCAGGCCCGGTGTGCCCAGGTCAGCGGGTCGTTGTACTTGCTGTCGTCCTCCCAGCGGAGCTCCTTGCCGTCCACACTGGAGTCCCCGCGCGTCTCGGACTCCCCCGTGACGCACGGCGCGGGACCGGGCTCGGCCCCCGCGGCATGGGGGCTGAGGAGAAGAGCTGCGGCCAGGACGGCGGCGGCCGTGACGGGACCGGCTGCCTGCACGGGGGGCTCCTCACGCGATCCGGAAACGGTCTCGGAGCGTATCCGCAGATCAGGGGCGTGCGGGCGCGGGTACGCCGTGTGTCAGCCGGACGGACGAGCGCACGCAGGGAAACGTGCCACCAGCCGCGCCGCCCGAGGTGCGGGGGCGGGAGGCGTCGAGGCGGGTGTCGTTTCCCCGTACGACCGCCTCCGTCGGGGCCTCGCACGTGAGCTTCAGGCCCTTCGCCTCCGGGAGGTGCCCGTACTCGCGGACCAGGTCCTCCGCCAGGGCCGCCAGGTCCACCGGTTCCCCCGTGGGAGCCGTCGCCCGGTGGCTCGCCAGGAGCAGCAGGTCGTCGGCGAGCGCCTGGAGCCGTACGACGCCGGCGGCGGCCTCCCGTACGACGTCGGCTGCGGCCTCCCGTACGGCGGACGGCCAGTCGGTGACCGTCTCCGGGTGCCGCAGGGCCGTCTCCAGCTGGGCCCGCAACGCCGCGAGGGGGCCACCGTGCACCTGGTCGCGGACGGGGTCCTCGACCGGCGGCCCGCCGTGGAGTGGATCGTGGCCGACCGGCGGGAGTCCTGGCCGGCGGGCGCGGTCGAGCGCGTCCTGCGACGGGCCGGGGAGCGGGGGTGGCGGGTGGTCCGGGAGGCGGACGGGATCGTGGTGCTGAGCCGTCAGCCCGCCGCCCGCGCTCTCAGCTCCCCCTTCACCACCTTCCCGCTCGCGTTCCTCGGCAGCTCCGGCACGAACTCGACCTCCCTCGGGACCTTGTAGTTCGCCATCTCGCGGCGCGACCAGGCGATGACGTCGTCGGCCGTCAGGGTCGAACCCGGCCGCCGGACCGCGAAGGCCTTGCCGACCTCGCCGAGGCGCGGGTCGGGGATGCCGATGACGGCGACGTCCGCGATGTCGGGGTGGAGGCCGAGGCGTTGCTCGATCTCGGCCGGGTAGGCGTTGAAGCCGCCGACGATGAACATGTCCTTCAGGCGGTCGGTGATCCTCAGGTTCCCCGCCTCGTCCAGGACGCCGATGTCTCCCGTGTGCAGCCAGCCGTCCGCGTCGATCGCCGCCGCCGTCGCCTCCTCGTCCTCGAAGTAGCCCCGCATCACGTTGTGGCCGCGGACCAGGACTTCGCCGGAGTCGGAGAGGCGGAGTTCCGTGCCGGGGATCGGGCGGCCCGAGGTCGTGGCGATCGTCTCGTCCGGGTCGTCGCGGCGGCACATCGTGACGATGCCGCTCGCCTCCGAGAGGCCGTACGCGGTGAGGACCGTGGCCACGCCCAGTTCGGTGCGGAGGCGTTCGACGAGCCGGAGCGGGACGACGGCCGCGCCCGTCACGACGAGGCGGAGGGTGGAGAGCTCGTGCCCGGCGCGGGCCGGGTGGTCCAGGAGGGACTGGTGGAGGGTGGGCGGGCCGGGGAGGACGGTGATGCGTTCGGCGGCGATGTTGGCGAGGACGGTGTCCACGGTGAAGACGGACTGCGGGACGATCACCGCGCCCCGCATGAGGCAGGCGAGGATGCCGGCCTTGTAGCCGAAGGTGTGGAAGAAGGGGTTGACCACGAGGTAGCGGTCGCCCTCCGTCAGGCCGGCGAGCTCGGACCAGATCGCGAAGCAGCGCAGGGACTGGGCGTGGCTGATGACGGCGCCCTTGGGGCGGCCGGTGGTGCCGGAGGTGTAGATGATGTCGGAGGGGGCGTCGGGGTCGATGCCGTCGGCGCGGGCGCGGACCCGGGCGGCCGGGATGCCGTCGCCAGCCGCGAGGAAGGACTTCCAGGTCGTCCAGCCCGGCTCGTCGGGGGCGGTGTCGCCGAGGACCACCACCCGTTCCAGGTCGGGGAGTTCGATGCCCGAGCGGCGCAGGGAGGCCACGTACGAGGTGCCGAGGAAGGTGCCGGTGACGAAGAGCAGCCTGGCCCGGGAGCGCCGGAGGACGTCGGCGGCCTCGGTGCCCTTGAAGCGGGTGTTCAGGGGGACCAGGACCGCTCCGGCGGTGACCGCGCCGAGGGCGGAGACGATCCAGTCGAGGGTGTTGGGGGCCCAGATCGCGACCCGGTCCCCGCCGCGCATCCCGGTGGCGAGGCAGGCGGCGGCCGCCCGTTCGACGCGTGCGCCGAGCTCGGCGTACGTGACGCGGACGCGGCCGTCGACGACGGCCTCCCGCTCCCCGTACCGCTCGGCCGCCGTCCGTACGAGCCCGGGGATCGTGCCCCACTCCAGATCGCCGCGCAGGTCGCCGCGCAGGTCACCGCCCGGCTCCATGTCCATGTCCACGTCCATGCCCCACCTCCCTGTAGCTGACTATCCGTCAGATTAGTTGTAGCCTGACGCGCTGTCAGCAGTGCTGCCCCAGGAGGAGGTTCGGTGCTCAAGGACGCCACGGCCATCGTCGGGATAGGACAGACACCCTTCGCGAAACAGCTCCCCGAGACCGAGAAGGCCCTCGCCTGCCGGGCGATCCTCGCCGCTCTCGACGACGCCGGGATCGACCCCTCCGAGGTCGACGCCTTCGCCTCGTACACGATGGAGGAGACCGACGAGGTCGAGGTGGCGAAGGCCATCGGGGCCGGTGACGTCACCTTCTTCAGCAAGGTGGGGTACGGAGGGGGCGGCTCCTGCGCCACCGTCGGGCACCTCGCCGCCGCCGTCGCCACGGGCCAGGCCTCCGTCGGCGTCGCCTGGCGGTCCCGGAAGCGGGGCAGCGGCCCCCGCCCCTGGAAGAACACCGCCGTCCAGCTGCCCACCCCGGGACAGTGGACCCGGCCCTTCGGGCTGCTCCGCCCCGCCGACGAGATCGGCATGCTCGCCCGCCGCTACATGCACGAGTACGGCGCCACCCGCGACCACCTCTTCAACGTCGCCCTGGCCTGCCGCAACCGCGCCAACCAGAACCCCGCCGCGATCATGTACGAGCGGCCGCTGACCCGCGAGATGTACATGACCGCCCGCTGGATCAGCGAACCCCTCTGCCTCTTCGACAACTGCCTGGAGACCGACGGGGCGCTCGCCTGCGTCATCGTCTCCGCCGAGCGCGCCCGCGACTGCCGGCAGAAGCCCGTCTACGTGCACTCCGCCGCCCAGGGCCTGCCCGCCCAGCACCACGGCATGGTCAACTACTGGAACGACGACCCGCTCTCCGGCCCCGCCTGGACCGCCGCCCGCCACCTCTGGAAGCAGGCCGACTTCGGCCCCGCCGACGTGGACGTCGCCCAGATCTACGACGCCTTCACCCCGCTCGTCCCGCTCTCCCTGGAGGGCTACGGCTTCTGCGGACGAGGAGAAGGGGGCGCCTTCACCGAGGGCGGCGCCCTGGAGATCGGCGGACGGCTGCCGCTCAACACCGGCGGCGGCGGGCTCTCGGAGGCGTACGTGCACGGCTTCAACCTCATCAACGAGGGCGTGAAGCAGCTCCGCGGCACCTCCACCGCCCAGGTCCCCGACGCGGCCACCTGCCTGGTCACGGCGGGCGAGGGCGTCCCCACATCGGCCATCCTGCTGCGATCCTGAGGAGTTGATCCCGTCATGCTGACACCGGTCGTCGACGAGGACGGCGCCCCCTTCTGGGAGTACGCCGCCCGAGGTGAGCTCCGCGTCCAGGCCTGCGCGGCCCCCGACTGCGGCGAGCTCCGCTTCCCGCCCCGCCCCTGCTGCCCGCACTGCCGCTCCTTCGACAGCGAGTGGCGGCTCATGTCCGGACGCGGCCGGATCTGGTCGTACGTCCTCCCCCACCCGCCGCTCCTGCCGGAGTACGCCGCCCAGGCCCCGTACAACGCCGTCCTCGTCGAGCTGCTCGACGACCCCCGCATCCGCCTCGTCGGGAACGTCGTCGCCGCCCCCGACGCACCCCTGAACTCGCTCGACCCGGCCCGGCTGCGCATCGGCGCCCCCGTACGGGTCGCCTTCACCGAGGTCGACGGCGTCACCGTCCCCCGCTGGCTCCTGGAGCGCGCATGAGCATCCGCGTCGAGCGCGACAAGGAGACCGGGGTCGCGGTCGTCACCCTCGACCGGCCCGAGAAGCACAACTCCGTCACCCTGGAGATGGCCCGTGAACTCACCGCCGTCTGGCGGGGGTTCCGGTACGAGGACGAGATCCGGGCGATCGTCGTCACCGGGGCCGGCGGGCGGGCCTTCTGCACGGGCATCGACCGGGACGACGCCGGAAGGGTGCCGCAGCCCTCCTCCCCGTACACGATCGACGACCCCCTGCTCGCCATCGGCCCCAAGGCGAACGACCTGTGGAAGCCGGTGATCGCCGCCGTCGAGGGCATGGCCTGCGGCGGGGCCTTCTACCTGCTCGGCGAGGCGGAGTTCCTGATCGCGGGCGAGAGCGCCACCTTCTTCGACCCGCACACCACGTACGGGATGGTCTCCGCCTTCGAGACCGTCCACATGGCCCAGAAGATGCCGTACGGGGAAATCGCCCGGATGGCCCTCATGGGCACCGCCGAACGGGTCTCCGCCCGGCGCGCGTACGAGACGGGCCTGGTCAGCGAGGTGACGGAGCCGGGAGGCGCGCTCGACGCCGCCCGCGCGGCCGCCGCCGTCATCGCCTCCTGCCCGACGGAGGCCGTCCAGGGCACGGTCCGGGCCCTCTGGTCCACCAAGGACGCCTCCCGCGCCCCGGCCCTCGCGCAGGCCCCGCATCTGGTGACGCTCGGGAACCTGCCGGCGGACCGGCAGGGCGAGCTGTTCACCCGAAGGAGCGGCGCGTACCGGCTCCGGTAGCGGATGCAACGGTCTGTCCCGAGGGACCGGGCATCGGCGCCGGGGCCTACAGGGACTTCTCCGGCGGCGCGCCGGTGAAGATCACCGGCGTGGACCCTCCGGTCGCCGACGAGGACAACCTCCGCACGACGCTGATCCGCTGGAACCGAGCCCCGCCGGGACTACTTCTTCCGCACGTCGTACACGTAGCAGTTCTTGACCTTGCCGACGGCCTTCGGGGTCTTCATCGCGACCTCGAAGGTCTTGTCCTCGTAGGCCCCGACGGTGACGACGGTCGTGACCGAGTCGACCGCCGAACCCGTGACCCCCTTGAACTCCAGGGTCACCTCGTACGTCCCCTCGAGGGCGTCGTGCGAGGTGATCTTCAGCGTCGACGTGGTGTCCGCCTTGCGGGCGGGCTTCCCCCTGCGCTTCTTCTGGGCCGGCTTCACGCAGTCGACGACCACGACCTCGACCTGCGCGGACGTGGGGGACGGGCTGGCGGTGACCGTGGATCCGCCGGAGGAGGAGCCCGCACCGTCGTAGTCGTCGTTGCCCTGCTCGTCGCTGGAGCAGCCGCCCCCCGAATCGTCGTCGTCGGAGTCCGAGTGGCTCCGGCTCTTGCTCTTGCCGCTCTTGCTCTTCCCGCTGCCGCCGCTGCTGCCGTGGCCGCCGTGGCCGCCCTTCCCGGTGTGGAAACCGGTCAGCGCGAGGACCACCACCGTGAGCGTCGCCGCGAGCTTCAGACGTGTCCGTACCATCGCCGCGCACCCCGTCCTGTCTGTCGTGTCCGCGCCACCCTAGCGGGGCCGCCGTCCCACCTGGCGGGCCCCCCTCACCCGGCGTAGCGTCGGGAACGAGAGCCGGACCACCGAGGAGGCCCGCATCGATGATTCGCAACATCGCCGGCTCCGTCCTGGCTCTCGCCGGAGCGACGGCCGCCGTCTGGAGCCCCTTCCGTGCCTGGTACGACGGCCGTCACGGGCGCGACTTCGCCATCGACGACCTGTTCACCGGCATCACCGACGCCAAGGCCGACGTCCTGGGCTCGATCCTGCTGCCCTTCGCCTTCGCCGCCCTCGTCGCCCTCGTCGGCGTACTCCTCCGCTCCCGCCTGCTCGTCGCCCTCGCCGGGCTCGTCGTCCTCGGCTTCGCCATCCTGTGGATGGTGCGGGTCGGCGAGGCGGAGGGCAGCCTCACGATCGACGCCGACGGCACGGGGCTCGGCGAGGGGGTCGCGATGGCCTTCGGCGGCGGGGTGCTGCTGCTCCTCGGCGCGCTCGTGATGTCGGGCCGGAGGCGTCAGGTCCACCGGGTGGACCTGGGACCTCGTGCCCCTGCGACTCCGGCGCCTCCCGTGGCTCCGGTGCCCCCGATGCATCCGGAGCCCCCGATGCATCCCGAGCCCCCGGTGTATCCGGAGCCCCCGGTGCATCCGGCGCCTCCGGTGCCTCCCGTGGCCGGCGAGACCCTCACGGGGCCGCCCCTGGAGGACGGCCCCGAGGGGTCCGGCCGGGCCGGGCCCGACCGGACCTAGGCGGACCCAGGCGGGCCTAGGCCCGTGGCGCGGCCGCGCCCCTGCCCGTCGCCGTGCCCTTGACCGCGTCGAGCGCGTACACACAGCGGTCCTTGCTGCACGCGTACACGACCCCGCCCTTCGCCACCGGCGAGCCGGTGATCTCGCCCCCGGTCGCGAGCTTCCAGCGGAGCTGCCCGCCGGTCGCGTCCAGGGTGTACAGGACGTGGTCGGCCGAGCCGAAGTGCACCCGGCCGTCGGCGACGACCGGGGAGCCGACCAGCTCGCCGCCCGCCGCGAACCGCCACCGGGGGGTGCCGGTGACCGCGTCGAGCGTGTACAGCGCGCTGCCGCTGCCGACGTGGACGTTGCCGTCGGCGACGAGCACCGGCTCGGTGGACTGGCGCGGCTCGGTCGCGATCCGCCAGCGGTCCTGCCCGGTGGTGGCGTCGAGCGCGTACACCGTGCCGAGGTGGTCCGAGAGGTACACCCCGCCGCCGGTGACGGCGGGTCCCGGCGCGAACGTGGGCGGGGACAGGAAGACGGCCGGGGCCTCGAAGTGCCAGCGGACGTGACCCGCCGCGATGTCGATCGACAGGACCCGGGTCCCGGCGGAGACGTACACGCAGCCGTCCTCGGCCGGGGCCACCCGTACGGGGACGCCGGCGCAGGAGGCCGCGTCGCCGATCGGGTACGACCAGCGCTCCACGCCCGTGCGGGCGTCGAGGGCCTGGAGCCGGGCGTCCCGCCACACGTACACGGTGTCGCCGTGCACGGCGGGCCCCGCCTCCGCGGTCTCGAAGTCGGTCTGCGCGCCGGTGAGCTCCCACAGCTTGGCGCCGTTGGAGGCCTCCCAGCCCTGCACCCCGCCGCCGCGCGTGCCGGTGACGACCGTGCCCCGGTCGACCTTCAGCGAGTACACGTAGGCGTCCGTGTGCAGCCGCCAGCGCTCGCTGCCGTCGCCGGCGTCGAGGGCGTACAGGGTGGGGCCGTCGGAGGCGTGGATGCGGCCCGAGGCAACGGCCATCGACCAGGCCACGTCCCGGGTCTTGAACTGGCGCCGGCCGCTGCCCGTGTCCAGGGCGTGCACCTCGAAGGAGGTCACGTACAGCAGGTCGCCGTCGACGACCGGGGTGCCCCAGACGTCGTTGGACATCCGGAAGCGCCAGGGCCGCCAGTGGCCGGGCTCCGGCGGGGGCTGCGGTGCCGCCTGGTCGGCGCCCTGCGGAGGCACGGACACCGGGCGTGCGCCCTGCTGCGGGGCCGGCTCGGCGCCGTGCGGGCCGCTGCCGGGCGGGCGGATCCAGCCGGTCGCGGGGCCCGCGTCGGCGCTGCGGCCGACGGCGACCGCGGCCCGGGTGTCGGCGACCCGGGGGCCGGGGCCGATCGGCACGGTCGCGCCGCCGAGGCGTACGGGACCGCCCGCGCTCTCGGAGGGACCGGCGTGCCGGCCGCCGACCGGCGCACGGTCGGGCCGCTCCGGCGCCTGCTCGGGGAAGCGCGGGTCCTGGCGGGGCCCCGGCGGGCCCGGCGGGTCCGCCGGGGGCGGCGGCGCGGTCGGTCCCGGCAGCTGGCGGCCGCCGCCGCGGCGCCGCTCGATCATGGCGGTGGCGCTCTGCGGCAGCCAGGCGGAGGCGGTGCCGCTGTCGTCGCTGCCGGGGCCGAAGAGGTGCGGGGCGAGCTGCGCCTGGAGGTCGGCCGGGGTGGGCCGGCGGGT
Organism: Streptomyces vietnamensis; assembly: GCF_000830005.1. Classification (NCBI taxonomy): domain Bacteria; kingdom Bacillati; phylum Actinomycetota; class Actinomycetes; order Kitasatosporales; family Streptomycetaceae; genus Streptomyces; species Streptomyces vietnamensis. The sequence goes on from NZ_CP010407.1 coordinate 3,673,661, forward strand.
GACGTCCATCTGCATGCAGGAGTCGATGAGGGGCCGCAGCTCGTCCGGCAGCCCCTCCAGGTCCGGGCCCTCGCGGAGCAGCATGAAGACGGTCTCGACCGGGTTGGCGCCGTGGAAGGGCGCGTGGCCCGTGGCGGCGAAGACCAGCATCGAGCCCAGCGAGAAGACGTCGCTGGCGCCGGTGACGCTGCGCGAGTCGCGGGCCTGCTCGGGCGACATGTAGGCGGGGGTGCCGACGGCGACGTTGGTCATGGTCAGGCGCGTGTTGGAGACGCCCGACGCGATGCCGAAGTCGATCACCCGGGGGCCGTCCTCGACGACGAGGACGTTGGAGGGCTTGAGGTCGCGGTGGACCAGGCCCGCGCCGTGGATGGACTGCAGGGCCTCGGCGACGCCCGCGGCGAGCCAGCGGACGGCCTGGGCCGGAAGCGGCCCGCACTCGTTCACTATCTCTTCGAGGGAGGGCGCCGGGACGTAGGCGGTGGCCAGCCAGGGCACGGCGGCGCGCGGGTCGGCGTCGACGACGGCGGCCGTGTAGAAGCCGGAGACCGCCCGGGCGGCCTCCACCTCCCGGGTGAAGCGGACCCGGAACAGCTGGTCCTCCGCGAGCTCCGTGCGCACGGTCTTGATCGCCACGCGCCGGCCCGAGGCCGAGCGCGCGAGATAGACCAGGCCCATTCCGCCCGCGCCGAGCCGGCCCAGCACCTCGAAGGGCCCGATACGTCTCGGGTCGTGCTGCGTCAGCTGTTCCACTTGCCTGCCACCTCCCCGTACGGGCCATGAGGGTACGGCCCCGTGGCCCCTGATTCTTCCTGTCCGAGGGCCCGGTTGCGAACCCGGGGGCGGATCGGGGTGTCACACGTCATAACGGGGTGCTGCGGTACGGGGTGCGCCGGGCGGTACGACCGGGGACGGATCAGTCCGTAGCGGACGGTTTCGGTTCCTCGCGGACGGCGAAGCGGGCGCCCTGGTTGTCGTGGAGGACGGCGACGCGGCCGTGCGGGGCGTCGAAGGCCGGGGTGACGATCCGTCCGCCGAGCCGGACGGTGGTCTCGCAGGCCTCGTCGCAGTCGGCGACGGCGAAGTGGACGAGGACGTGGCCGGGCATCTCGGCGGGGAAGTCGTCGGTGATGACGGCCCGCCCGCCGAAGGCGCTCCCGCCGCCGGGCCGGGAGCCGGGGGGCGACCAGACGCGGTAGTCGACGCCGGCGCCCCCGCCCTCCTTCCCGGCCTCGGCCTGGCGGCCGAGGTAGCCGAAGACGGTGGCGTAGAAGGTGTCGACGGCGTCCGGGCGGCGGGTGTGGACCTCCATCCAGCAGAAGGCACCGGGCTCGTTCGTGACCTCGAAGCCGTCGGGGTCGCCCTCCTGGCGGAGGCCGAAGACCGCGCCGCCGGGGTCGGCGGCGAGGGCGTACACGCCGAAGGGGCCGACGGGGTAGGGCTCCATGACCATCTGCCCGCCGGCGGCCTTGATCCGGGTGGCGAGGGTGCCGGCGTTCTCGGTGGCGAGGTAGAGGGTCCAGGTGGTGGGCATGCGCCCGTCCCGCTTGGGGACGAGTCCGGCGACCCGGCGGCCGTCGAGGAGGGCCTCGTCTCGGTCGGGGTCGAAGGTCCAGCCGAAGAGCTCGCCGTAGAAGCGCTTGCCCGCTTCCAGGTCGGGGAGCTGTGCGTCCACCCAGCAGGGGGTGCCCTCAGTGCGTACGGCCATGTCCACACGCTAGGACGGCGGGGGCGGCCCCGCACGCCCCGACATGCGAACAAAGGGGCGATTCGACGGGTCGGATCCCTTGCGGTGCTTGGGTTGTCCACCGAAGTTGTCCACAGGCTGTTCATAAGCCGATCCGGGTACGGGACTCCCCGGCCGGCTCCCCGGCGCCCCCGCCGGCTCCGAAGTGGCTCGAACCCGTCCCCGGGCTTGCGCGCCCCGACCCGCGCCGACCTCGCAGAACGCTCCCGGAACAAGGGTGCACCCCATTTGCAGTCGGCCGAATCGCGCGCAGACCCCCCCTCGGTAAGCTGACGGCATGACAGGACAAGTACGCACCGTCGACGGCCGCGTGGCCGGACGACGCGGTCAGGCGACGCGGCAGAAGCTGCTCGACTGCCTCGGTGAGATGCTCAGCTCCTCGCCCTACCGGGACGTCAAGGTCATCGATGTGGCCCGGAAGGCGGGTACTTCACCCGCGACGTTCTATCAGTACTTCCCGGACGTCGAGGGAGCGGTCCTCGAGATCGCGGAGGAAATGGCCAAGGAGGGCGCCGCGTTGACCGAGCTGGTCTCCGGCCGCTCCTGGGTCGGCAAGGCCGGCTGGCAGACCTCGGAGGAACTCGTCGAGGGCTTCCTGGACTTCTGGCGGAAGCACGACGCGATCCTGCGGGTCGTGGACCTCGGCGCCGCCGAGGGCGACAAGCGGTTCTACAAGATCCGCATGAAGATCCTGAACTCGGTCACCAACTCCCTCACGGACGCGGTGAAGGAGCTCCAGGCCAAGGGCAAGGTCGACAAGGACGTCAGCCCCGCCGCGATGGCCGGCTCCCTGGTGGCGATGCTGGCCTCGGTCGCCGGCCACCAGAAGGGCTTCCAGACCTGGGGCGTGAAGCAGGCCGAACTCAAGCCGAACCTCGCCCTGTTGGTGCACCTGGGCATCACCGGCAAGAAGCCGACCAGATAGCCCCGACCGGAGAGTCGAGACTCCTTCACCCGTCCTGTCGCCGACGCCGGCGGCGGCCCGCTCCCCCGAACCTGGAGCGGGACCGCCGTCGGCGTCGCCGTGTCCAGGACCGGGGCGTCCAGGGCCGGGCCCTCACCTCCGGGTCAGCCGGAAGAGCCGGATCTCGCGCTCGATCCGTGCCTGGTACGTGGCGTACGGAGGCCAGAACTCGAGAGCCGCCTTCCAGGCCGCCGCCCGTTCCTCGCCCGCGAGGAGCTCCGCCCGTACGGGTACGTCCTCGCCCCGCCAGTTGACCTCGACGTCCGGATGGGCGAGCAGGTTCGCCGTCCAGGCCGGGTGGCCCGGCCGGCCGAAGTTGGAGCCGATGAGGAGCCAGCGGCCCTCCCCCTCCGGCATGCAGGCGAGCGGGGTGACCCGCGGCTGCCCGCTCTTCGCGCCCCGGGCGGTGAGGATCACCCCGGGCAGCATCCGCGCGCTGAGCAGCACCTTCCCCCTGGTCAGCCGGTGCACGGCCCGGTCCATGGCGGGGATGAGGTGCGGCGCGACCTTGGCGAAGGTCCGGGTCGAGGACACCTTCTGCACGAGCTTCCGTCCCATGGGCATCTACGCCGCCGCCTCTCCGAAGAGTCCGGTCCGTTCCGCCGCCCGGTCGCGCAGCCGCCGGGCGGGCCCGAAGAGCAGTTCGTCGGAGGCGGCCCGCTTGAAGCAGAGGTCCTCCCAGGTGGCACCGGTGCCGCCGCACTCCGCCGCGGTGGCGCGCAGGGCCTCCAGGGCGTGCGCGAGGGCGAGCGGCCCGCCGTCGGGTTCACGAGCCGCGCAGTACGTCAGCGAGCGGGCCGCCTCGACCTGGACGTACAGGTCGGCGAGGCGGTGCCGGTCGGGCCGTTCGCGGGTGCGGTCGAGGGCGGCCCCGGCGGTGCCGACGGCCTCGGCGGCCAGCATCACGGCGGCGGTACGGCCGGTGGCGGCGAGCGCGCCGAGGACGTCGGCGGGTTCCTCGCCGAGGAGTTCGGCCGCGGCGTCCCGGAACTGGACGGTGGCCTGGGGCCGGGTGGGGTCGAGGACGGGCTGCCGGGTCCGTACGAGCCCGGGGGCGTCCGCGCGCACGAGGAAGAGGAGGGTCCGGCTGCGGGCGAAGCCGCCGGCGTGGGCGGCGACGAGGAGCAGTCCGGCGCTGTGGCCGTCGACGACCCGGGCGGCCTCGCCGTAGAGGCGCCAGCCGCCGTCCGCCGTGCGGGCGGCCTGGATGCCGCCGGCCCGGCCGCCGCCCGACCAGTCCCTGGCGGTGTTGTCGCCGGTGAGGCCGAGGGCGAGGGCGAGTCCGGTGGGGACGGCGAGGGCGCAGGTGAGGCTGGTGTCGGCGATGCGCGGGAGGTGTTCGGCGCGCTGGGCGGGGGTGCCGAGGGCGGCGAGGAGCGGGGCGGTGAGGACGGTGGTGGCGAGGAGCGGGGAGGGGACGAGGGCGCGGCCGGTCTCCTCGCAGGCGAGGGCGAGTTCGGCGGGGCCGCGCCCCGCTCCTCCGTACTCGGTGGGGAGGGTGAGTCCGGCGAGGCCCGTCCGGGCCCAGAGGGCGGTGTCGTACCCCTCGGGGGTGGCGGTGGCGGCGCGGTCCTCACGGGGCCCGGCGTGCTCGGTCAGGAGGTCCCGCAGGGTGCGGCGGATCCCGTGCTCGGCCGGGGTGAGCGGCGCGGCGGGCGCGGCGGCGGGCGGTTCCGGCGGCGCGGTGCGCGGCGGCTCGTCGGGCGGTTCCGTTCGCGGGGCGTTGAGCGGGGCATCGAGCGGGGCGTTGAGCGCGGCGGTTTCGGCGGCGTCCATAAGGCTCCCTCCGTATCTGACGGTGCGTCATGCTAGGGCGGTGCGGGTCCCGTTGCCCAGAGAAGCGCCGGTCCCGATTCAAGGAATCTGATGTACCGTCAGATTCATGCCCACCACCACACGCAGCGCCCGCCGCGTCGCCGTCGTCGGCGTCTCCCTCTCCGACTGCGGCCGCGTCGACGAGGCCACCCCCTACGCCCTGCACGCCCAGGCCGCCCGGCGCGCCCTCGCGGACAGCGGCCTGGACCGCTCACTGATCGACGGCCTGGCCTCGGCGGGCCTCGGCACGCTCGCCCCGGTCGAGGTCGCCGAGTACCTGGGCCTGCGCCCCCGCTGGGTGGACTCGACCGCCGTCGGCGGCGCCACCTGGGAGGTCATGGCCGCGCACGCCGCCGACGCGATCGCCGCCGGCCACGCGAACGCGGTCCTGCTCGTGTACGGCTCCACCGCCCGCGCCGACATCCGCGCCCGGCGCCGCACCTCGAACCTCTCCTTCGGCGCGCGCGGCCCGCTGCAGTTCGAGGTCCCGTACGGGCACACCCTGATCGCCAAGTACGCGATGGCCGCCCGCCGTCACATGCACGAGTACGGCACGACCCTGGAGCAGCTCGCGGAGGTGGCCGTCCGGGCGCGGGCGAACGCGGCGCTGAACCCGGAGGCGATGTTCCGCGAGCCGATCACCGTCGACGAGGTCCTGGACGGGCCGATGATCGCGGACCCGTTCACCAAGCTGCACTGCTGCATCCGCAGCGACGGCGGCTGCGCGGTGCTGCTGGTGGCCGAGGAGTACGTCCAGGACTGCCGTACGGCCCCGGTGTGGGTGCTCGGCACGGGTGAGCACGTCTCGCACACCACGATGTCCGAGTGGGAGGACTTCACGGTCTCCCCGGCGGCCGTCAGCGGCCGGCTCGCCTTCGAGCGGGCGGGCGTGCGGCCCGCGGACATCGACGTCGCCGAGATCTACGACGCCTTCACCTACATGACCCTGGTGACCCTGGAGGACCTGGGCTTCTGCGCGAAGGGCGAGGGCGGGGCGTTCGTCCAGGAGAAGGACGGGCTGCCGGTGAACACGGACGGCGGCGGACTCTCGGCCTGCCACCCGGGGATGCGGGGCCTGTTCCTGCTCGTGGAGGCGGTGCGCCAACTGCGCGGCGAGGCACCGGGGTTGCAGGTGCGGAGGCCGGACGGCTCGCTGCCGGAGCTGGCGGTGGCCTCGGGGACGGGGGGCTGGTTCTGCTCCTCGGGGACGGTGGTCCTCGGCCGCGGCTGACGGCCGGTGGCCACCCCCTCCGAAGAATCTATACAAGCGTCATAGACAACCGTGTAGGACATCCGTATAGTCATGTCTGCGGGCAGGGAAACGGCCCGCAGACACCCGACAAGGAGTCCCGCCATGACGCACAACGCCACGAAGTCCGCCAAGACCGTCCTGATCTCCGGCGCCTCGATCGCCGGCCCCGCCCTCGCCCTCTGGCTGCACCGCTACGGCTTCGTCCCGACCGTCGTCGAGCGCGCCCCCGAACTGCGCACCGGCGGCTACAAGGTGGACATCCGGGGCACCGCCATCGAGGTCTGCCGCCGGATGGGGATCCTCGACGAGGTCCGCGCCAACTCCACGGACATGCGCGGCGGTTCGTACGTCGACGACGCCGGCCGCACCATCGGCGAACTGCCCGCCGACATCTTCGGCGGCCGCGTCGAGGAGGACGACGAGATCATGCGCGGCGAGCTCGCCCGCATCCTGTACGACCGGACCCGCGAGGACGTCGAGTACGTCTTCGGCGACTCGATCGCCGAAATCGCAGACGACCCCGCGGACGCCGACGGCGTCACCGTCACCTTCGAGTCCGGCACCATCCGCCGCTTCGACCTGGTCGTCGGCGCCGACGGACTCCACTCCAACACCCGGAAGCTCGCCTTCGGCCCGGAAGAGCGGTACAAGCGCCACCTCGGCGCGTACATCTCCATCTTCACGGCCCCCAACCACCTGGGCCTGGACCGCTGGGAGACGTACCACGCGCTCCCCGGGAAGCTGACCTGCGTCTACAGCTCCGCCGGCGAGACCGACGCCAAGAACCTCTTCATCTTCTCCTCCACCCAGGAGCAGCCCGACCACCGCGACACCGCCGCCCAGAAGCGCTTCCTCGCCCGCACCTTCCAGGGCGACGGCTGGGAGATCCCGCGCCTGCTCGGGCACGCCGCCGAGGCCGACGACTTCTACCTGGACTCCATCGCCCTCGTGGAGCTGGACCACTGGTCCACCGGCCGGGTCGTCCTGCTCGGCGACGCCGCCCACTGCACCTCCCCCGCCTCCGGCCAGGGCACGGGCCTCGCCCTCACCGGCGCCTACATCCTGGCGGGCGAGCTCGCCCGGGCGGGCGGCGACCACACCGTCGCCTTCGCCCGCTACGAGCAGCTGATGCGACCCGGCGTGGAGCGCAACCAGAAGATGGCCGAGCGCTTCGTCAAGGAGATGGTCGTCGACCGGAAGTGGAAGATCGCCCTGCGCATGCTCATGGTCCGGACGCTGCCGAAGACCCCCTGGAAGAACCTCATCGCGAAGAAGATCCGCGACGAGATCCAGGCCACGGCGAACGCCGTCGCGATCGAGGACTACGACACCACCGCACGCCCTACGGTGGCCGCATGACCGACTTCCACCACGCCCTCCACTCCCTCCGGGTCTGGGACACCGAACTCCCGTCCTTCGACCCGGCGAGCGCCCCGCCCGAGCCGCTCCCCCTCTTCCACGACTGGTTCACGGCGGCGGTCGCGGCCGGCCAGACCGAGCCGCACACCCTCTCCCTGGCCACCGTGGACGAGGACGGCCGCCCCGACGTCCGTACGGTGATGCTGCACGACGCCGACGCCCGCGGCTGGCACTTCGCCTCGCACGCCGGCAGCGCCAAGGGCCGACAGCTCGCCGCCCGCCCCGAGGCCGCGCTCGGCTTCTACTGGCCGGTCCAGGGCCGCCAGGTCCGCATCCGGGGCCACGTCACCACCGGCACCCCCGAGGAGGCGTACGAGGACCTCCACGCCCGCACCACCGGCGCCCTCGCCGCGGCGCTCGTGGGCCGGCAGAGCGAGGTCCTCGACTCCCCCGGGACCCTCGCCGAGGCGAGCGAGGCGGCCTGGCACCGGGCCGAGGCGGAACCGGACGCCCCCGCCCCCAGCTGGACCCTGTACGTGGTCGAACCGGCCGAGGTCGAGTTCTTCCAGGGCGACGCCCGCCGCCGCCACGTCCGCCTCCGCTACCGCCGCACGGCGGACGGGACCTGGACCCGCGAACTCCTCTGGCCCTGACCGCTTTTCACGGACCGTCTCTCACGCGCCGAACGGGTCCGAAAACCGACGCAACCCCAAGGCCACCACATGATCGTATGGGCGTCCCGCATCCGAAAGGAAGTCCATGCGCATCCGGCACGAACTCCGCTCCGTCTCCCTCGCGGCGGCGCTCCTGACCACCACCCTCGCGTTCTCCTCCGTGCCCGCCGGCGCCGAAACGGCGGGCACGGAGGGCGCGGCGGCGGTCACCACCCAGGCCGTCTTCAACAACCCGATCGGCACCGCGACCGAGCAGCGGGCCATCGTCGACAAGCAGATCGAGCTGATCAACGGCGCCCCGGCCGGCTCCCGGATCCGGCTGTCGTACTACTACCTGAACGACTCCACGCTCACGAACGCCCTGACCGCGGCCTACGACCGGGGCGTCGCCGTCCAGGCGATCTTCGACGTCAAGGCCACCGGCTACGCGCCGTACGACACGCTCACCGCCAAGCTCGGCACCGACACCTCCAAGCCCTCCTGGGTCACCCACTGCGGTACCGCCCGCGGCTGCATCGGCACCCTCTCCAAGGGCGGCGTCGACGCCATCAACCACAACAAGTTCATCCTCTTCACCGAGACGAACGGCACGCCCCGCGTCGTCATGCAGTCCTCGGCGAACCTGCACACCGGCCGCGACGGCTACCTCGGCTGGAACAACGCCCTCGTCCTGACCGGCAACGACGGCATCTACAACGCCTACAACGGCTACTTCGACGACCTCGCCGCCAAGGTCCCGAACAACAACTACTACGACACCGGCCGGGCGCCCGTCGCCTCCGGCAACGCGAAGATCCACTTCTATCCGCGCGCCGCGACCGGCGACTCGGTCTTCTACAACGACCCGAGCGAGGACACGGTCGCCACCGTCCTCGACCACGTGCAGTGCTTCGGCAACTCGGTCGTCGGCACCACCGACAACCACCGCACCCGCATCCGCGTCGCCATGACGATCTTCTCCCGCCCCTACCTCGCGGACAAGCTCGTCCAGCTCGACGCCCAGGGCTGCTACGTCGAGGTCGCCCTCACCTACGACGGCACCAACGGTCTGGGCAAGACCTCCCTGGAGAAGCTCCTCGCGAAGACGACGAACGCCTACAACGGCGTCATCACCAAGTACTACTGCGGCAAGGACTCCACCTGGATCCACGACAAGTACCTGCTGGTCGAGGGCAACTACTACGACGTCCCCGACCGCAAGATCGTGTGGACCGGCAGCCACAACTGGTCCACCAACTCGCTGCGCCAGAGCGACGAGACGATGCTCCAGTTCGAGGACGCCGCGGTCCACGACGCGTACGTCGCCAACTACAACCGGCTGCGCGCCGCGACCACGCACCAGCCGGCCAACGGCGACGCCGTCGACGCCACCTGCTGACCCCCGCCCGCAGGGGGCGCGCCGCTACGGGCGCGCCCCCTCGGAGCCGTACATCTCCTCGATGTCCCGGGCGAAGTCCCGCAGCACCGCCCGCCGTTTGAGCTTCAGGGACGGGGTCAGATGGCCGGAGGTCTCCGAGAACTCGGTGGTCAGGACCCGGAAGGCCCGGATCGACTCGGCCCGCGAGACCAGCCGGTTGGCATCGTCCACCCCCCGTTGGAGCGCGGCGAGCAGCTCCGGGTCCCGGGCCAGCTCCCAGAGCGCCAGATGGTCCTTGCGCCGCATCCGCCGCCAGTGCGTCAGGCCCTCGTGGTCCAGGGTGATCAGGGCCGTGACGTACGGGCGGTCGTCGCCGACCACCATGCACTGGGAGACCAGCGGGTGGGCGCGCAGCCAGTCCTCCAGCGGGGCGGGAGCGACGTTCTTGCCGGCCGACGTGATGAGGATGTCCTTCTTCCGGCCGGTGATCCGCAGATAGCCGTCCTCGTCGAGCGAGCCCAGGTCGCCGGTGGGGAACCAGCCCTCGTCGGTGTACGGCAGGGCCGTCCCGCGCTGCGCGTCCCAGTAGCCGGCGAAGACGTGGCCGCCCCTGAGCCAGACCTCGCCGTCGTCGGCGATGCGGACGGCGGTGCCGGGCAGCGGCCAGCCGACGGTCCCGGTGCGCGGCCGGCGCGGCGGGGTGACCGTGGAGGCGGCGGTGGTCTCCGTCAGGCCGTACCCCTCGAAGACCTCGACGCCGGCGCCCGCGAAGAACTCGGCGAGCCGGGCGCCGAGCGGGGAGCCGCCGCAGATCACGTACGTGACGCGGCCGCCGAGCGCGTCGCGGATCCGCCGGTAGACGAGCGTGTCGTACAGGGCCCGTGCGGCGCGCAGGGAGAGCGGGGGCGTGGCCGTCCGCCCGTACCGGCGGGCGACCTCCGCGGCCCGGTCGAAGACGGCGGCCTTCCCGCCGCGTTCTGCGGTGGCGCGGGCCCTGTTGAAGACCTTCTCCAGGACGTACGGGATGGCGAGGAGGAACGTGGGCCGGAAGGAGGCCAGGTCGGTGAGGAGTTCCTCGCCCTCGACGGAGGGCGCGTGCCCGACGCGGACGCGGGCGCGGACGCAGCCGACGGCGACCATCCGCCCGAAGACGTGGGAGAGCGGCAGGAAGAGGAGGGTGGCGGCGGGCTCCTTGCTCTCCGAGACGAAGACGGGGTGGAGGAGCCGGACGGCGTTGTCGACCTCGGCGAAGAAGTTGGCGTGGGTGAGGGCGCAGCCCTTGGGGCGGCCGGTGGTGCCGGAGGTGTAGATGAGGGTGGCGAGGGTCGCCGGGGTGAGCAGTCCCCGGCGGGCGGTGACGGCCTCGTCGGCGACCCGCGCGCCGGCCCTGCGGAGCTGGTCGACGGCGCCGGCGTCGAGGACCCAGAGGTGGGCGAGGCCGGGCAGCTGCCGCCGCTCGGCGGAGACCATGCGGGCCTGCTCGACGTCCTCGACGACACAGGCCGCGGCGCCGGAGTCCTGGAGGATCCAGCGGGTCTGGAAGGCGGAGGAGGTGGGGTAGACGGGGACGGTGACGAGCCCGGCGGCCCAGGCGGCGAAGTCGATCAGGGTCCACTCGTAGGTGGTGCGGGCCATGAGGGCGAGCCGGTCGCCGGGGCGCAGGCCGTGGGCGATGAGCCCCTTGGCGACGGAGTGCACCTCGGCGGCGAAGCGCGCGGCCGTGACATCGACCCACTCCCCCTCCGCGTCCTTCCTCGAAAAGAGCACGGCCTCGGGATCCTGCCGGGCGTTGTCGTACGGCAGGTCGGCGAGCGAGCCGCGGGCCACCCGGGGAACGAGCGCGGGCACGGACACCTCCCGCACCCGCCCGTCGACGAGCACTTTCTGCGGCTCGACCGGCTCGGTCCCGGATGCGGCGGTGACGACGGACACGGGCGGCTCCTCGGTCTGCGCGATGAACTGAGGTCGTGCGTCGGTACGTTGAGCCCTGAAGCGCCTGAACTGCCTTGACTAGCGGGTAACCTTACTGCGCGGTAAAGCTCAACGGGGAGACCAGCGCTCGCTTTTCATGAGGTTTCCGAGCCCGGCCCAGGCGAAGTTCATCAGCGTCGCGGCGGCTTCCCTGGCCGTCACCCCCGGGGTCTCGTCGGCCCAGTCGGCCAAGGACTCGGCGGAACCGACCAGGGCCTGCGCGAGCGCGTCCACGTCCCGCGGAGTGATGCCGCCGCCCGCCTCCCCGGCGGCCTCCCCGATCAACCCGGCCACGAAGCCCACGATCTCGTCCCGCATCCGCGCGGCCTCCCCGGCGAACGGCTCCCCGTGCGTCCGCGCCTGCCGGCTCAGCACCACCCACGAGTCCGGGTGCTCGGCGGCGTACGTGAAGAAGGCGAGCAGCCCCGCCCAGAGCCGCTCGTCGGGCGGCACCTCGGACCCCCCGACCCCGGCGGCCACGGCCCCGAGCAGGGCCCCCGCCTCCCGCCGTATGCAGGCGGTGAACAGCTCCTCCTTGGAGCCCAGATACAGATAGACCAGCGGCTTGGAGACCCCGGCGAGCTCGGCGATCTCGTCCATGGACGCCGTCTGGTACCCGTGCCGCGCGAAGCACCGCACGGCCGCGTCCAGCATCTGCCCCTCCCGCACGGCCCGCGGCAACCGCCGCGCCTTCGCCCCACCGGCCATGGCGCCCACCCCTGCTTCCAAGATCCACTGGATGCCCCGCGAAAGCGTACGCGCCCCCTGCCCGGAGGGGGGCAGGGGGCGCGCAGGCTCGGTGCGGGGGTCAGGCGGCGGCCGTGACCGCGACCTTCTTGTCGGTCTCGCCGATCTCGGCCAGGTCGTCGACCGGGGAGGACGAGGCGTTCTCGTACGCGGTGAGGTCGAGGATCTTCTCGCGAGCGGAGACGATCACCGGGATCAGGGCCTGGCCGGCAACGTTCGTGGCCGTGCGCATCATGTCCAGGATCGGGTCGATCGCCATGAGGAGGCCGACGCCCTCCAGGGGGAGGCCCAGGGTGGAGAGGGTCAGGGTGAGCATGACCGTCGCGCCGGTGAGGCCGGCGGTGGCCGCCGAGCCGATGACCGAGACGAAGGCGATCAGGACGTAGTCGCCGACGCCGAGCTGCACGTCGAAGATCTGCGCGATGAAGATCGCGGCGAGCGCCGGGTAGATCGCGGCGCAGCCGTCCATCTTGGTGGTGGCGCCGAACGGGACGGCGAAGGAGGCGTACTCCTTCGGGACGCCGAGGCGCTCGGTGACCTTCTGGGTGACCGGCATGGTGCCGACCGAGGAGCGGGAGACGAAGGCCAGCTGGATGGCCGGCCAGGCGCCCTTGTAGAACTGGAGCGGGTTGACCTTGGCGACCGTGGCGAGCAGCAGCGGGTAGACGCCGAAGAGGACCAGGGCGCAGCCGACGTAGATGTCGGCGGTGAAGGTCGCGTACTTGCCGATCAGGTCCCAGCCGTAGTCGGCGATGGCGAAGCCGATGAGGCCGACGGTGCCGAGCGGGGCGAGGCGGATGACCCACCACAGGGCCTTCTGGAGGAGCTCGAGGGCCGACTCGGAGAGGGTGAGGATCGGCTTGGCGCGGTCGCCGAGCTGGAGGGCGGCGATGCCGGCGACGGCGGCCATGAAGACGATCTGGAGGACGTTCAGCTCGGTGAAGGGCGTGATGACGTCCGTCGGGATGATGCCGGTGAGGAAGTCGATCCAGGTGCCCTCGTGCTTCGGCAGCTTGCCGTCCTGCGGGGTGAGGCCGGTGCCGGCGCCCGGGTTGGTGATCAGGCCGATCGCGAGGCCGATGCCGACCGCGATCAGCGAGGTGATCATGAACCAGAGCAGGGTGCGGGTGGCGAGCCGGGCGGCGTTGTTCACCTTCCGCAGGTTGGTGATCGAGACCAGGATCGCGAAGAAGACGAGCGGCGCGACGGCCAGCTTGAGCAGCTGGACGAAGATGTCGCCGATCTGGCCGAGGGTGTCCTTCAGCCAGGAGACGTCCTGGCTGCGGGCGATCCAGCCGAGCAGGGCTCCGAGGGCCAGACCGGCGATGATCTGGGCCCAGAAGGGGACCTTGGGTATTCGGGACGAGGGCTTGGACTCGTTCTCGGTCGCGGTGGCGGACGCGGACACGGGCACACTCCACAGGTGCGTATCGGGGGAATACGGGGACGGGGGTGCGGCACACACGCGCTGGGCGCGGGCCGCTGCATGATGCCGGATCAGAAGGCGCGGCAACAGACCGCGGACATACAGCGGCAGAGATCGACGTGCAGGCGCGCCACGAGCGGGCTGCTCGCGGCATCGGAGGGGCGCACTGCTGTCTTCATGTCGAACACGTTAACACTTGAACTTTGAGGACCTCAAAGCCATTCTTTGGGGTCCGGAAAGCCCCGTATGCCTACGAAACGCAGAACACCCCAGGCCGGAGCCTTGGAAGGCCCTGCCCGGGGTGGGGTGTCTGTGAGGAAGCTTACGCAGCCCTTATGTGGGGGTACGGCGCTACAGCGCGTCCTCCTGGGAGCGGTTCGCGTCCAGCCGGCCCTTGGCGCGCTCGACCTTCGCCACGACCTCGGCGCTCGCCTCGTCCCGCACCTTGCGCAGGAGGACGAAGCTCAGCGGGGCGGAGACGACGATGGAGAGGACGAGGACCCAGAGCAGGTTCGAGTCGCCCAGACCGCGCGGCAGCGCGCCGACGTAGACGAGACCCCACAGGGCGAGGAAGCACCCGGCGAAGATCCCGAGCCGCATCAGCGTGTAGCGGAGCATGTCAGTCCACTCTTCCGTTCCGAAAGATCCCAAAGTTCCCATGAGGGACGAGCGTCCTCCAGTGAAGCACGCGACGGGGGCCGACCCGGGACCGGCCCTCTTGAGCACGGTAGAGGTAATAGATAACCTAACCCCATGACCCTTACCTTCGAGGTGGACCCGGCGATCGACCCGGCCCTGCGCGACGGCGTGCTCTCCCTCTGGGCCGACGTCTCCAACGCGGGCGGCTCCGTCGGCTTCGTACCCCCCGTGACCCCCGACGCGATACGCCCCGCCCTGCTCAAGCACCTCGTCGGGATGGCCGAGGGCGGTACGCGCCTCCTCGTCGGCCGCGACGAGGACGGCCGGGTCGCGGCCACAGCGTTCTTCACCTTCAACACCCACCGGCTGATGACCCACTGGGTGTGGCTCTACACCGTGATGGTCCACCCCCGGCACCAGGGCAAGGGGTACGGCCGCGACCTCATGGCGGCGGTCGAGCACACCGCCCGCACCGCCGAGGGCTTCGAGGCGATCGAGGCGATCCGGCTGACCTGCCGCGGCGGCATGGGCCTGGAAGGCTTCTACGCCAAGTCCGGCTACAAGGAGGTCGGCCGCGTCCCCGACGCGATCCGGGTCGCCCCCGGCGACGACCGCGACGACGTCATCATGCTGCTGCCGCTGACGTGAGACGCGGAAAGGGCCGGTGGGTGATCCCACCGGCCCTTCCCTCACAAAGTCACCTACGTCAGAACCGCATCGCCTGCGGCGACTCGCGCCGCTCCGCGTCCGGCCCCGGGTACTCGCGGATGATCTCGTACCGCGTGTTCCGCTCGACCGGCCGGAAGCCCGCGTCGCGGATCAGTTCGAGCAGGTCCTCGCGGCCCAGCTTGTTCGGCGTGCCGTAGTTGTCGGCGTCGTGCGTGATCTTGTACTCGACGACCGAGCCGTCCATGTCGTCGGCGCCGTGCTGGAGCGCCAGCTGCGCCGTCTGGACGCCGTGCATGACCCAGAAGACCTTGACGTGCGGCACGTTGTCGAAGAGCAGCCGGGAGACCGCGAAGGTCTTCAGGGCCTCGGCGCCGGTCGCCATCGTGGTGCGCGCCTGGAGCTTGTTGCGGATCTTGCCGTCCTGCATGTCCACGAAGTCGTGCTGGTAGCGCAGCGGGATGAAGACCTGGAAGCCGCCGGTCTCGTCCTGGAGCTCACGGAGCCGCAGCACGTGGTCCACGCGGTGGCGCGGCTCCTCGATGTGCCCGTAGAGCATCGTGGAGGGGGTCTTCAGACCCTTCTCGTGCGCGAGGCGGTGGATCCGGGACCAGTCCTCCCAGTGGGTCTTGTGGTCCACGATGTGCTGGCGGACCTCCCAGTCGAAGATCTCGGCGCCGCCGCCGGTCAGCGACTCGAGGCCGGCCTCGATGAGCTCGTCGAGGATCTCGGAGGCGGAGAGGCCGGAGATCGTCTCGAAGTGGTGGATCTCCGTCGCCGTGAACGCCTTGAGGGAGACGTTCGGCAGGGCCTTCTTGAGCTCGGAGAGGGAGCGCGGGTAGTAGCGCCAGGGCAGGTTGGGGTGGAGCCCGTTGACGATGTGGAGCTCGGTGAGGTTCTCGTTCTCCATCGCCTTCGCGAGGCGCACGGCCTCCTCGATGCGCATGGTGTACGCGTCCTTCTCGCCCGGCTTGCGCTGGAAGGAGCAGTAGGCGCAGGAGGCGGTGCAGACGTTGGTCATGTTCAGATGCCGGTTGACATTGAAGTGGACCACGTCGCCGTTCTTGCGGGTCCGGACCTCGTGGGCCAGACCGCCGAGCCAGGCGAGGTCGTCGGACTCGTACAGGGCGATGCCGTCCTCACGGCTCAGCCGCTCACCGTCCCGGACCTTCTGCTCAAGTTCGCGCTTGAGTCCCGCGTCCATGTACGGCCGCCTCCCTTTATTTCTCCGAAATCAAGCTCTGCCCACCGTACTCTCAGCCCTCCTCGGGCAGCTCCCCGACCCGGTTCTCCCACTTGGTGGAGAGCACGATCGTGGTACGCGTCCGGGAGACGCCCTTGGTGCCGGAGAGCCGGCGGATCGTCTTCTCCAGGCCGTCGACGTCGTTCGCGCGCACCTTGAGCATGAAGGAGTCGTCGCCGGCGATGAACCAGCAGTCCTCGATCTCGGCGAGGTCCTTGAGGCGGCGGGCCACGTCCTCGTGGTCGGCGGCGTCGGAGAGGGAGATGCCGATGAGGGCGGTGACGCCGAGGCCGAGCGAGGCGGCGTCGACGGTGGCGCGGTAGCCGGTGATGACCCCGGCGGCCTCGAGTCGGTTGATGCGGTCGGTGACGGAGGGGCCGGAGAGCCCGACGAGCCGGCCGAGCTCGGCGTACGAGGCGCGGCCGTTCTCACGCAGAGCCTGGATGAGCTGCCTGTCCACGGCGTCCATAGGTATGAAGCCTTCCATTGTCCAGCGATACCGCAAGTTTAGGTATAGAATCTAAGGTACACAGGGTGCGACACCCTGTGAATCTTTCATTCAGATCAAAGACGATCTTCAGGAGTGGTGTTCACCGTGTACACGATCGAGATGGCCTACGCACGCATGCGCGAGCTGCAGGACCTGGCCAACCGCTCGCGTGCCCACCAGCCGTCCGCCTCCAAGCGCGCCGCGAAGAAGCGCGCCAAGAAGCGCTAATCAGACGAGAGGGCTCCACCGAGCTCTCCCTCCCACCGGCGGTACAGCTGGTGCGGCACTCCCGCCGCGTCCAGCACCCGCCCGGCGACGAAGTCCACCAGATCCTGGATGTGCGTCGCCCCCGCGTAGAACGCCGGAGAGGCGGGCAGCACCACGGCGCCCGCCTCGTCCAGCGCCACCATGTGCTTGAGCGTCTGCCCGTTCAGCGGGGTCTCCCGCACGCAGACCACCAGCGGACGCCGTTCCTTCAGCGTCACGCTCGCGACCCGCTGCAGCAGGTCCTTCGAGAGCCCGAGTGCCACTCCCGCCACCGCGGCGGTCGAGGCCGGCACCACCAGCATCCCCTTCGCCGGGTACGAACCGGAGGACGGCCCCGCGGCCAGGTCCCCGGCCGCCCAGTACCGCACGTCACCCAGGTCCACGGTGAACGTGTCCGGCTTCCCGTCCGCACCCCGCGCCAGCCAGGCCGCCAGGTCCTCGCGCCAGTGCGCGTCCCGGAAGGCGATCCCCGTCTCGTCGAGCAGCGTGAGCCGCGAGGCCCGCGACACGACGAGGTCGACGCTCTCCCCCGCGGCGAGCAGCCCCCTGAGCACGGCGGCGGCGTACGGCGTGCCCGACGCCCCGGAAACCCCCACGATCCAGGGGGTGCGCTTGCCGTCGTTCATGCCGCCGAGCCTATCCGCCATCGGCCGGGCCTACGGGGTGAGCCCGCGGACCAGCAGATCGAGCAGCGCGCACACGAACAGGCTGATGCCGATGAACCCGTTCGTCGTGAAGAACGCCCGGTTCAGACGGGACAGGTCGTGCGGCTTCACGATCGTGTGCTCGTAGCAGAAGGCGACGACCACGATCACCAGACCGACCCAGAAGAAGAGACCCGCGTCGGTGGCGAGGGCGTACCAGACGAGCAGCCCGGTGGTGACGACCGCGGACACGCGAGCGCCCCACAGCGCCGCCGGGACGCCGAAGCGGGCAGGCACCGACATGACGCCGTGCGCCCGGTCCGCCTGCACGTCCTGGCAGGCGAAGATCAGGTCGAAGCCGCCGATCCAGACGCCGACCGCGAGCCCCAGGACGACCGCGTCCCAGGACCACTCCCCGGTCACGGCGAGCCAGGCGCCGATCGGCCCGATGGACTGGGCGAGACCGAGGATCGCGTGCGGGAAGTTCGTGAACCTCTTCCCGTACGGATAGACGACCATCGGGATGACGGCGAGCGGCGCGAGCGCCAGACAGAGCGGGTTGAGCAGCGCCGCCGCCCCCAGGAACACGACGACGGCGATCCCGGCCCCGGTCCACGCGGACCGCACGGACACCGCACCGGTCACCAGCTCGCGCCCGGCCGTCCGCGGATTACGCGCGTCGATCTCGCGGTCGATGATCCGGTTGCAGGCCATGGCGAAGGTCCGCAGGCCCACCATGCAGACGGTGACGAGGAAGAGCGTCCACCAGTGGATGTTCCGGTCGAGCTGGAACATCGCGGTGAGGGAGGCGATGTAGGCGAAGGGCAGCGCGAAGACCGAGTGCTCGATCATCACGAGCCGCAGGAAGGCCTTGGTGCGCCCGGGCTGGGCGCCGGGCACGGCCGCGGTGGTCACAGCCCGTACTCCTTCCAGCGGCGGTCCACCAGGGCCGCCGTCGCCGGGTCGGACTCCACCATGTCCGGCCAGCCGCCGTCCCGGGTGTAGCCCTCCTCGGGCAGCTTCTTGGTGGCGTCGATACCGGCCTTGCCGCCCCAGAACTGCTGGTAGGAGGCGTGGTCGAGATGATCGACCGGCCCTTCGACGACGGTCAGGTCCCGGGCGTAGTCGGTGTTCCCGAGCGCCCGCCAGGACACCTCGTGCAGATCGTGCACGTCACAGTCCTTGTCGACCACGATGATCAGCTTGGTCAGCGACATCATGTGCGCGCCCCAGATGGCGTGCATGACCTTCTGCGCGTGCTTCGGGTACTTCTTGTCGATCGAGACGATCGCGCAGTTGTGGAAGCCGCCCGACTCCGGCAGGTGGTAGTCGACGATGTCCGGCACGATGATCTTGAGGAGCGGCAGGAAGAAGCGCTCCGTCGCCCGCCCGAGCGGACCGTCCTCCGTCGGCGGCCGGCCGACGACGATCGACTGGAGCAGCGGACGCTTCCGCATCGTGATGCAGTCGATCTTCAGGGCGGGGAAGGGCTCCTGCGGGGTGTAGAAGCCGGTGTGGTCGCCGAAGGGCCCCTCGGGCAGCATCTCGCCGGGCTCCAGCCAGCCCTCGACGACGACCTCGGCGTGGGCCGGGACCTGGAGCGGGACGGTCTTGCAGTCGACCATCTCGATCCGCTTGCCCTGCACGAAGCCGGCGAAGAGGTACTCGTCGATGTCACCGGGCAGCGGGGCGGTGGAGGCGTACGTGACGGCCGGCGGGCAGCCGAAGGCGATGGCGACCGGAAGCCGCTCGCCGCGCTCGGCGGCGACGGCGTAGTGGTTGCGGCTGTCCTTGTGGATCTGCCAGTGCATGCCGATGGTGCGCTTGTCGTGCCGCTGGAGCCGGTAGAGCCCCAGGTTCCGCACGCCGGTCTCGGGGTGCTTGGTGTGGGTGAGGCCCAGGTTGAAGAAGGAGCCGCCGTCCTTGGGCCAGGTGAACAGCGCGGGAAGGAGGTCGAGGTCGACGTCGTCCCCGGTGAGCACGACCTCCTGCACGGGAGCCGCGTCGGCCTTCACCTTCTTCGGCGGCACGTGGACCATCGAGCCCAGCTTGCCGAAGGCCTCGCGGACCCCGACGAAGCCGTGCGGCAGCTCCGGCTTGAGGAGCCCGCCGATCTTCTCGCTGATCTCGCCGTACGACTTGAGGCCGAGGGCCTTGAGGAGGCGCCGGTCGGTCCCGAAGACGTTCATGGCGAGCGGCATCGAGGAGCCCTTGACGTTCTCGAAGAGAAGCGCCGGACCTCCCGCCTTGTTCACCCGGTCGACGATCTCCCCGACCTCCAGGTACGGGTCGACTTCGGCCTTGATGCGCTTGAGGTCGCCTTCGCGCTCCAGGGCCCTGAGCAGCGAGCGGAGATCGTCGTAAGCCATGGCGCCAAGTATCCCCGAGCACCTCTCGCGCTCCCGCCCGGGGGCCGGGCGGGTCTCGCCGGGGGTCCGGGGGTCGTCCCCCGGGATGGCACAGCCGCCACGGGCTAGGCTGGGCTCGTCACCGGGGCCGTCGCAACGGGCCCCGCCGCTGCTTCCAGGGGGCTGTCCCACATGATCAGGGCGCTGATGTACATCCTGCCGCTGGCGCTGACGATCTACGCCTTCATCGACTGCCTGAACACCCCCGAGGACGAGGCCAAGCACCTGCCGAAGGTGGTCTGGGTCATC
Organism: Streptomyces vietnamensis; assembly: GCF_000830005.1. Lineage (NCBI taxonomy): Bacteria > Bacillati > Actinomycetota > Actinomycetes > Kitasatosporales > Streptomycetaceae > Streptomyces > Streptomyces vietnamensis. The sequence continues at coordinate 3,693,579 of NZ_CP010407.1, forward strand.
ATCATCCTGCTGTTCTGGATCGTGGGCCCGATCGTGTGGTTCGCCGCAGGCAAGATGCGCCACGCGCCCGCCGGAGGCCGTACGCCCTCCGAGTGGCACCGGAACCACCGGCACGAGTGGGTGGCCCCGGACGACAACCCGGAGTTCCTGAAGTCCCTCCGCGAGGAGAACAAGAAGGACGAGGCCCTCCTCAAGGACTGGGAGGCGGACCTGCGCCGCCGCGAGGAGGAACTGAAGCGGCGCGAGCAGGGCAAGTCCGGCGAGGACACGGGGACCGAGGGCTGATGGAGCTACGGCTCCTGGCCACCTTCGAGAAGGTGGCCGACGTCCTCTCCTTCACCCGGGCGGCGGCGGAGCTGGGCTACGCCCAGTCGAGCGTCACGGCCCAGATCAGATCGCTCGAATCCTCCCTCGGGGTGGACCTCTTCGAACGCCTCGGCAGCCGCATCCGCCTGACGGAGGCGGGTGAACGGCTCCTCCCGTACGCCCATCGGATGACGGAGCTCGCGGAGGAGGCCCGTACGGCGGTGGCGGCGACGGCGGAGCCCTCGGGCGCGATCGCGATCGGCACGATGGAGTCCCTGACCTCGTACCGGCTGCCGCCGCTCCTGGAGTACTTCCACCACCGCTATCCGAAGGTCCGCCTGACCCTCCGCCCCACCCTCGGCGACGAGACCCGCCAAGCCCTCCGCCAGGGCACGTACGACGTCGGGTTCCTGATGGAGCCGGAGACGGAGCACGAGGGCCTGGAGTCGGAGGTCCTGGCGCCGGAACCGCTGGTGCTCGTGGCCGGCCCGGACCATCCCCTCGTCGGCCGTACGGCCCTGACGAGCGCGGACCTGGCGGAGGCGCAGCTGGTGGGCACGGAGCCGGGCTGCCCGTACCGCGACCTGTTCGAGGCGGAGCTGCGGGAGTGGGCGCCGCCGTTCATGGAGTTCGGCACGATCGAGGCGACGAAGCGGGGGGTGGCGGCGGGCCTGGGGGTGGCGCTGCTGCCGAGGGTGGCGGTCGCGGAGGAGCTGTCGGCAGGGACCCTGGTCGAGTTGGCCTGGGAGGCCCCGTTCACCCTCTTCACACAGCTCGCGTGGCGGCGGGGGAAGCGGCTTCCGGCGCACGTGCGGCTGTTCGTGGAGCAGGCGCGACGCCTTGTGTCCGAGCAGCGAGGGTGACCTTGAGGCTGGCGAGCACGATCAGCGGGACGCCGAGCGCCTGGACGAGCCCGATGTGATGCCCGTACACCGCCCAGTCGACGCCCATGGCGACGGCGGGGTAGGTGAAGGCGAGGACGGCGATCTTGGCGGTGGGCAGCTTGGCGTAGGCCGCGTACATCAGCACGTACATGAGGCCGGTGTGGATGAACCCGAGCCCGACGAGCCAGCCCCAGCCGCCCCCGTGGACTCCCCCGAAGTCGACGAAGGGCAGCAACAGCGGCAGCCCGACGACGACCTGCACGAGGGCGATCAGATGGGGCCGTACGCCGGTGATGCGCTTGGTGACGAAGGTGGCGAGGGCGTAGAGGACGGCGGCGGCGAGGGCGAACCCGAGCCCGGCGAGGGAGGCGGTGTCGCCGGGCCGTACGCCGGACACGAGGACGAGCCCGGCGAAGGCGAGCGCGAGCCACCCCAGCTTGGATCGGGAGATCCGCTCCTTCATGAACAGTGCCCCGAGGAGCACGAGGAAGAACGGCTGGGTGTGGTAGACGACGGTGGCGAGGGAGATCGAGGTGGCGGCGTACGCCTCGAAGAGGAACACCCAGTTGAAGACGATGAAGACTCCGCCGAGCGCCGCCAGCCCCAGCTTCCTGCTCGTGAACCCGTGCCCGGTGAAGAACCCCCGCACGAGGCTGTAGACCCCGAGCGCGAGGGCCCCGAAGAGGCACCGGAAGAACACCACCTCGAAGGGCGATGCCCCGGACTCGACGACGAAGACGCCGAGGGTGCCGGAGAGCACCATGGCGAGGGTCAGTTCAAGGGTTCCCCTGGTCTCGTTTCTCATACGGACGACGCTACGAACGACCCCGGACGGGGTCCACGAGCCAGTGGGGCGTCCTGCCGATGGGGTCCATCGGCACGGCCGATCGTCACTCCGTGACGCCGATCGCACCAGCTCACCCGAGTACTGTCGACGACCACCGAACCGTCCTGGCACCGACAGGGGTAACGACATGCGCGTACGCATCACCCACGGCCTCGCCCTGGTGTCCACCGGCCTGCTCGCCGGCGCCTTCGGCTACGGCGCCGCCAATCTCGTCCCGACCTTCAACGCCGTGCCGCTCGACACGAGGCTCGACTTCCACACCGAGCTGATGAAGATGAACGGGATCACCATGCAGGGAGCCATGGCGATATCCATCCTCGGCTCCTTCACCCTCGCCGCCCTGACGCGCGGCCGGTCCCGCGCCGTCGCGGCCTCGGCGGGCCTGCTGACCTTCACGTCCTTCCTGATCACCCGGCTCGGGAACGTCCCGATCAACGGCCGCATCAAGCAGTGGGCCGCCACCACGCCCCCGCCCGACCACGCCGAGATCCTGCGCCGCTGGGAACTGTTCAACGACGCACGGACCCTCACCGCGGTCGCCGCCTTCACCCTCCTGACCGTCCTCGCCCTGTCGAAGAGCCGTCCGACGAACCGTCCGACGAACCGTCCGGCGGCCCCGGAATACCTCCGGTGAAAGGGGAGTTGGCACCGGTTACCCCATGAGACCGGAGCAGACATGACCCTCGACGCCGTACGTGACACGGACCGCTCGTTCCTCTTCGTCCTCGGCAGCTCCCGCGCCGACGGCAACTCCGAGATCCTGGCCCGCGCGGCCGCCGAACACCTGCCCTCGGACATCCCGCAGCGCTGGGTGGACCTCAACCAGCTCTCCCTGCCCGACTTCCAGGACGGACGGCACGAGGACGCCGGCCGGCAGCCCGACGAGGTGGAGGAACTCCTGCGACGGGCGACGGTCGACGCCACCGACGTCGTGATCGTCTCGCCCCTGTACTGGTACAGCCTCTCCGCCCAGACCAAGCGCTACCTGGACTACTGGTCGGGCTGGCTGAACGTGCCCGGCTCGGACTTCAAGGAGCGCATGGCGGGCGGCACGCTGTGGGGCGTGACGGCCCTGGCACACGAGGAGCACGAGGTCGCGGACGGCCTGGTGACGAGCCTGAACCACTCGGCGGCCTACCTGGGGATGCACTTCGGCGGCGTCCTGACCGGAACCGGCTCCCGCCCGGGCCGGGTACGGGCCGACGAGCAGGCGATGACCCGCGCCAAGACCTTCTTCCAGAACGAGACCCCCCTCGCCCGCTTCCCCTACGAGGACGAGGCCGAGACCGCCGTCGCGTAGCGGCTGGGCGAGGACACATGTGGCGCGCGTCGAAGGAGTGACATGAGATGACGGAGGAAAAATACGCCTCGGCTCGACATGTCGCCTGGTGACAGCGCCGATCGAAGGGGGGAGGAACCAAGGAGCACCACGTCGTCGACGCCGCCTCGATCGGAGCACCTTGGGTGAACAGCAGCCTCCAGGACCTCATAATCAACCTGTCTTCCGCTGCTATCGCTTTCACGGCCGGCTGGTCATTCGACAAGGCGCGCAACCTGTGGCGATTCCGCAACATCCGAGGCTTCTGGAAGCGGTTCGCCACCGAGGACCTCAAGGTCGTGACCTCGATCTTCATCAATGAGGAGCACTACATCTGGGAGCGGTCGGGGCTCGTCGGCGTGGGAGACGTGCTGGCCCTGAACGAGCTTCGGCAGCAACTGAAGCAGGCAGGGGTCGATCAACTTCCGCTGACGCCGAGCCACCAGCTCACCGGGCTCGAACGTCAGGGCAACCTGATCCTGGTCGGCGGGCCGCACTCCAACCAAGTGACTGCCGAGGTCATGCAGCGACTGCCGGTGACCTTCGCCTTCGGGCCCGGCGATGCGCACGACGCGAACATCTACGACTCCGTGACCGGTGACGTCATGCAGTGCGTCATGGATGCCGGGGACCAACTCGTCGTCGACCAGGGAATCCTCATTCGTGCGACCAACCCCTTCAACCGCAAACGAAGCGTCGTCATCCTGGCCGGCAGTTTCGGTTTCGGCACCAGCGCCGCAGCACGACTCCTCGCCCGCTCGGACATCCTCACCCACGCGATCGTCGATCAGGGGCACCCGTTCGAAGCCGTCTTCTCCGTAGAGGTGGCCGGGGGCGCGCCTCAGCACATCGAGTTGAAGAAGCTGCGGCAGCTGGACACCACGATGCTGCCGGTGGGGCCTTGAACCAGGGCTGAATCACAGCCGATGCCCGGTGCCGCTGTCATCCCTCGGTCGTGACGCCCTGGTGCTCGCGGCCGGTGTCGAAGTGGCGGTCCAGATAGGCCTCCTCGTCGAGGGAACTGTCACGCAGGAGGGAGAAGACCTCGTCCCCGTCGTCCGGCCGCCCTCCGGTGGCCAGGTGGTAGCACTGGGCCAACTCCAGGTAGCGATGGCCGTTTTCCCTGGCGTAGGTCCGCGCCTCGCCCTCCGCCCTGGCGATGGCCTGGTCCATCGAGACGGCCTGCCACAGCGTCAGGCGCTCCTCATAGGGAGCGCCCTCCCAGGCATCCCACCGGAACACGCAGCGCACCGCGTACCAGGACTTCTCGTCCGCCACGTCTGCGGCTGCCATGGTGATCTCCTTGAACGACACACCGCGCTGGGCGTGTTCGACGGGTGCCCAGGACCTGGACAACCGCCGATCCTCACCGCCGGGAGTCGCCCCTGCAACCGAATACTCGCTGTTCAAGCGTCGTCTGCAGGTCACGGGGGCGACCCTCCCTTCAGGGCCGGTCCTCGGACACGCGAGGTGGCGCCGGATGGCAAAGGCACCCGCACACGAGGTAGCGCACCCCCGGTACGCCGCTGTCGCGGGGTGCGTGGTCGCGGCAGCGGTCGTGGCGGCCGACGATGCAGCGCGGTGACCGGTACTCGGGCTCCGGCTCGGGCGTGAGGGCGCGGGTCAGCAGGGAGACGGTCACCGCGTCGGCGATCTCCGGCGTCACCCACCAGCCGTCACCCGCACGGTCGCGGTGCGAGCCGTCGTGGCCCACGGCGAGCACGCAGACCAAGCCGCCCCACACAGGGCGTACGACCTCCGCGACGGCGTACACGGAGCGCCGCGCCCCGCAGCGGCTCATCGGGCGCTCCCGACGGCGTGGATGTTGCGGTGGTCGACGTTCACCTCGACCGTGGCCAGCCACAACGCCCGTCGGCGCCGCCGTTGCGCCGCCCGCGTGCGGTGCCTGCCTGTGGGCGGGAGGGTCAGCGTGAGCAGCCAGAGGAGGAGGGGGATCAGGGGGTGCGCGATAAGGTTCCGCACGTCATCAACTCCGTTGGTAGTTGGTGGCCATGCCCCGGGACCGGTTGCAGCGGTCGCCGGGGTCTTTGTGTCATACGACCCTACGAGGCATGTATAGCTCTGCATAGCTCACTACTGGTTAGCACAGGTCTTCGATGCTTACGTTGGTCGTGTGACCGACCGCAGAGAGATCCCCGATTTCAACCCGCAAGGCCCCCAGCTGGTCTACGTCGCGGTGGCCGATCACATCGCCGCCCGCATCGCGGCCGGAGAGCTGGCCGCAGGCGCCCGTCTGCCCGCCGAGCGGGACCTCGCCAAGGAGTACGGCGTCGCCTACCTGACCGTCCGCCGTGCGGCCGGAGTCCTGCGCGAGCGCGGCCTGATCCTCACCGTTCACGGCAAGGGCACCTTCGTCGTCGACCCGCTTCCGACGGACGAGGGCCACCAGCAGGTGTGACGGCCTGGGTCCGCCGGGGAAGCCTTCCCGCATGGACCAGGAACAAGACCGCCGGTGGCTCCGCACCGCCCTCGACGAAGCCCGCGCCGGGCTCGCCGAGGGCGGGATCCCCATCGGCGCCGCCTTCTACGGGCCCGACGGCGCCCTGCTCGGGCGCGGGCACAATCGGCGCGTGCAGGACGGGGACCCGTCCGCGCACGCCGAGACCGACGCCTTCCGGGCCGCCGGCCGGCAACGCTCGTACCGGGGGACGACGATGGTCACGACCCTCTCGCCCTGCTGGTACTGCTCCGGGCTCGTACGGCAGTTCGGGATCTCGCGGGTCGTCGTCGGGGAGGCCGAGACCTTCCACGGTGGACACGACTGGCTCGCCGAGCACGGCGTCGAGGTCGTCGTGCTCGACGATCCGGAATGTGCCGCCCTGATGAGGGAGTTCATCGACCGGCATCCCGCGCTCTGGAGCGAGGACATCGGTGACGGCACACCGTGAACCAGCGAGAGCGGACGGATCAGTACGCGTACTGACGGTCGCGCCAACGAGCCAGACAGTAGCGAACGATTGTGCACCCATTCGCGCATTCGACTGATAGTCGAAAACTAGCCCAGCGCCCACCCGTTCGACGGAATAGCGTTCGGGGCATGAAGCTCGTCGTGCGCGTGAAGCTGCTACCGACACCCAGTCAGGCGTCGGCGCTTGAGGTGACCCTGCGCACGTGCAATGAGGCCGCGAACTGGCTTTCCATCCGCGCCTTCGAGCACGGGAGAACATCGCGGTCAGCACTTCAGGTCCTCGCCTACACCGGATTGAAAGCGCGGGGCCTGTCCGCTCAGCCCTCGCTCCATGTGCTGCGCAAAGTCGCGGACGCCTACACCACGCTGAAGGCGAATCTGCGGGCCGGGAATCTAGGCCGGCGGGGCTCCAGGCGCTACACGAAGGCCACGTCCAAACCGGTTGCCTTCCGACCTGGCGCCGCACAACCGTTCGACGACCGTTGCCTGTCCTGGCAGCTGAACAACCGGACGGTGTCAATCTGGACCACCGCTGGCCGGATGAAGGACGTCACATTCACCGGGCAGGCCGAACAACTGGCGACACTGGCCGCGTACCGCAAGGGAGAGTCCGAACTCGTCCACAAGGACGGGGACTGGTACCTGCACGCAGTCTGCGAGATCCCCGAGGCCGACGTGAACCGCATGCCCGACGGGTTCGTGGGTGTGGATCTGGGGATCATAAACATCGCCACCACCTCCACCGGCACCCGTCACAGTGGACGGCATCTGAATCGCCGCCGCGAGGCTGATCGGACGCTACGCACCAAGCTGCAAAGAAAGGGGACGAAGTCGGCCAAGCGGCGAGCTCGGCGCCATGCCGGCAAGGAGGCCCGGCGGGCCCGGGACATCAATCACAAGATCAGTAAGTGCATCGTGGCAGAGGCTGAACGCACCGGTCGCGGGATCGCCCTGGAAGACCTTTCCGGGATCCGCGAGCGGGTACGGCTCCGCAAGCCCCAACGTGCCACCCTGCACTCCTGGCCCTTCCACCAGCTCAGCACGTTCATCGCCTACAAGGCCAAGCGGGCGGGAGTACCGGTGGTGTACGTCGACCCGGCCTACACCAGCCAGGAATGCTCCCGATGCCACCACATCGATCGGCGCAACCGACCTTCCCAGGCCGTGTTCGCATGCAGGGCCTGCGGCTTCGTCGAGCACGCGGACCTGAACTCCTCCCACAACATCGCCGCCCGCGGTTGGTGGCTGTGGGTCCGCGGGGCTGAGTCACAAGCCCCTGCCCTCACGCTCACCGCGTAAGAGCTGGACGCAGCCGGGCCTCGTCGAAGCCGTCGACGACTCGAGCAGCAAGCCCGAGGCTTGCCCCGGGCAGTTGACCATCAACTGGTATCACATGTGCGGGTGCCCTCCGAGGTGCCCGCAAACCGACCTGCGGGCCCAGCTCGACGCCATCGCCACGAGCTGAGAACAGGTCCACAACAGAGTCGAAAAGGCGGCCGCTTTCCCAACACACCGTCGATATCCTTGAGTTGACGGTGAGACGGGGGTGGCGGGGGATTGGACAGAGAGCTGTACGGCCGCGAGGCGGTCCTCGACGACGGCGGGCTCGTCGCGCGGCTCGTCGGGCTCACCCGGCAGGGGGCCGCGCGCGTCGCGTACGAGCACGGGGACGACCCGCCGGTGACGGTCTTCACCGGCGGGCGCGGCATGGGGAAGACCGCCCTGCTCAAGGAGGTCCGCAACCGCTACAAGGGCCACACCCCGCTCGCCCTCCTCGACTGCGCGCACGTCGAGCCGCCCGCCGACCACGGCCCCGGCTGGACCCCGGTCACCGGCGCCCTGTCCGAGCTGGCCGTGCAGCTGTCGCCGAAGGTGTTCGGCGCCCGGCCCGTGCGGTTCCCCCGGCTCTCGCTCGGCCTGGTCGCGGTCGCCTCGCTCGCCTGGTCCCAGGAGGACGACGAGCGGGCCCGGCGCGACCTCCAGCGGCTCGGGCCGCTCCTCGCGACCGTCGACGCGACCCGGGGCGCCGCCGGCAACTGGGTCGGCAAGGTCCTCACCAAGCTCGCCGCCACCTTCGCCGACGCCGCCGCCCCGCTCGCCGGACTGCTCGCCGAGGCGACCGTGGAGACCGTCCTCGAAGAGGTCTTCGGCCGTCTCCAGCGCTCCTCCGAGAGCTGGTACGGCAGTTACCGCAACGCCGGCGGGCGCGGCAAGGCCGGGCTCCAGCAGCTCGCCGTCGACTTCGAGCACGACGGCCGGCGGCGCCGCGAGGCCGAGGACTTCCTCGTCGGCGCCCTCACCGAGGACCTGCTCCACGCCTACACCGGGTTCCAGCGCGGCAGCCGCATCGGCAGGCCCCTGCTCCTCCTCGACAACGCCCACGAGCCGCTCGGCCGGCAGCTCGTCGAGCCGATCCTGCGCGCCCGCTCCGCCGAGGGCCGCCGCGACAAGGTCGTCGTTCTCGCCACCTCCCGGGTCCGCGAGCACGAGGGCCTGCGCCAGGCCACCCGCACCAAGCTGCCGGAGACCAAGCACCGGGCGCCCTGCCCGCGCCGGGCGAGCGTCGGCTCCGGCATCCTCGCCGTCGAGCTGACCCCGCTCTCCGCCGCCCAGACCCAGTCCGCCTTCGACCACCACGACCCGGCGGGCCGCACCCCCGCCGAACTCGCCCGCGCCGTCCACCGGCTGACCGGCGGCCGGCCCCTCGGCGTGGCCCTCCTCGGCCGGGCCGCCGGCGAGGCCCCCGCCGAGCTGCGGGCCGGCCTCACCCCGGGCCGACTCCTCGACCTGACCGTGGAGCTGCGCGAGGACGCCCCGCCGGTGCCCGTCGCCCCCACGCTCCTCGCCGAACTCCTGCCGGTGCGCCGGCCGGGGCCGTACGCCGTGCTCGCCGCGACCCACGACGAGGAGTCCGCCCGGATGCTCGCCCACGCCCGGCTCCAGGCGGAGTCCCTGGACGGGGACGTGGCGCTGCGGGTCCGCGACCAGTTACGGGCCGAGGACTGGGGCGAGGGCCCCGGCCACTTCGTCGCCGACCCGCTGCTGCGCGCGCTGCTGCTTTACCGGCTGCGCTTCGAGGACGGCGACCATCCCCGGTACGCCGCCTGGCACGCCGTCCACGAGACCTTGTACCGGCACTACGGTCCCGGCCCCGACCCGTACCGCCTCCACCACGGCCTGGCCCTCGGCCGCACCGAGGAGGCCGTCACGCACCTGCGGGAGACCTTCCCCGAGCAGGACGTCCTCGGCTGGCTGGGCAGGCTCCGGTTCATCGCCGCCGCCCCGTACCCCCGCGAGCGCGGCCGTCCCGGTCCCGATCCGCGCCGTGCGGTCGCCCTCGGCCAGGAGCCGCCCGGCGCCCTCCCCGACGGCCTCGACGCCGACACCACCGCACTCCACCTGTCCGTACGGCGGCTGCTGCACGCCGTGTGGCTGCTCACCGATCCGCTCGCACTGCCCGACGACGAGGTCGCCGACCGGCTCGCGCACGAGCTGCGCCGGCTCTCCGGCCGCCATCTGACGGGCAGCGGTTCGCTCTGGGACGCGGCAGGCCACTGGCCGCGCGACATCCGTGCCTGGCAGGAGCTCTCGCTGCCGCCGGGCCGTGAGAACGGAGTCTGACGCCATGCCCAACGTCATCAGCCGGTACGTCCGCACCCCCCGCCGGCAGCTCGTCGCCGCGCTCGTCACGGCCGCCCTCGTCCTCGGTCTCGGCTGGTACGGCTTCTCCCGGCTCACCCAGCCGGAAAACCGTTCCTGCGCCCCGGGCGTGGCCCGCCCCGCCGACAGCGACGAGTGCATCGGCGTCAACGGCACCGGCCACGACTTCGGCTTCGCCGACCTCAAGGACGTCGCCGAGGCCATCCGCGCCGAGAACGCCACGCTCAAGGACGACGAGTACGTCACCGTCGCCGTCCTCCTCCCCCTGTCCTCCACCGACGCCGGCATGCGGATCAAGGTCCTGCACGAGGTGCAGGGCGCGTACGCCTACCAGCGCCGGGCCAACCAGGAGTCCAACGGACGGCGGCCCACCATCCGTCTCGTCCTCGCCAACACCGGTCAGGGCAACGCCCACTGGCGCACCACCGTCGACCAGCTCGTCGCCCTGGCCGACGGCCCCGAGCGGCTGCGGGCCGTCTCCGGCATCGCCACCTCCTCCACCGAGATGCGCGAGGCCGTCACCGCCCTCACCCGCGCCCAGGTCGCCGTCGTCGGCACCACCATCACCGCCGACGACATCGCCAACGGCCCCGGCCGCAAGCCCTTCCCCGGCCTCGCCCGCGTCTCCCCCACCAACAGCGACGAGGCCGACGCGCTCGCGCACTTCGGCCGGGTCGACGCCGCCAAGGCGCTCCTCGTCCAGGACACCCGCAGCGGCGACCACTACGTCGACACCCTGAAGGCCGCCTTCGCCGCGTCCCTCAAGAACGCGCCCCTGGAGCCGCAGGAGTTCACCTCCGCCCCCGACTCCACCCAGGAGGGCACGACGGCGAACACCTTCACCAACATCACCCACCTGATCTGCGACACCCGCGCCGAGACCGTCTTCTTCGCCGGCCGCCACACCCAGCTGCGCCAGTTCATCAACGCGCTCGGCGACCGCGGCTGCGTCGACCGCGCCTTCACGATCCTGACCGGCGACGAGGGCTCGTACCTGGGAGCGGACAAGAAGCTCGACCGGAAGGCCCTCCAGCACAAGCTGACCGTGCGGTACGCGGCGCTCGCCCACCCCGACGCGTGGAAGCCGGCGCCGGGGCGGACGCTTCCCCGGACGGGCGGCTCCGAGCAGGCGTACGCGGACTTCGTGACGGACATCGCCAAGGCCGCCCCGAAGGACAGGCCGGTGGCGCTCGCGGACGGCCAGGCGATCATCGCGTACGACGCGATGGCGACGGCGGTCCACGCGATCCGGCAGGCCACCCCGGACGGCTCGGCGTACCCGTCGAAGGAGGACGTGGGTACGCAGTGGCCGCAGGTCAAGGGCTCGCTGCGGGTGGAGGGCGCGAGCGGCTGGATCTGCCTGGACAACTACGGGAACCCGTACAACAAGGCGATCCCGATCGTGGAACTGGCCCAGGACGGCACGCAACGCTTCGTCCAGATGGCCTGGCCGAAGGGCAAACCCCCAACGGACACGTGCCTGCCGCCGAAGAGATGAGTTGTGGGCAATCGTTCCGCTGGGGCGGAACGGGTGGGCACAACGGACCCGCGCCCTGCCGGCGCCAGAGGCTCCCGCTCCTACGGCTCCCACTTGGGCCAGGCAGCCTCGTCGCGCTCGTACAGGGAACGCAGGTGCCGCCACCGCTCAGGCGACCATGAGGTCCAGTCCGTGGGGTGACCGGAAAGCGCGTCGCGCAGCCGCTCGAAGTGCTCGTGCCACCCGGCAAGACAGTCCAGCCGATACTCCCGCGTCCCATGGAACTCGTTCGTGAAACGCAGCACGGTCGACCCCCCGCCGTCGGACCCTGGTTCCAGATGGAACCGGATCCGCCCGTGCGTGGGGCCGACCGTGTACTCGGCCACGACGTCGGGGTCCCAGGCGGTCACGTGCCCGGAGACCTCGGTGTCACCCGGGAGCGGAGCTCCCTGATCGGGCGCAGTCAGCCGGCGGAGGGTGACCTTCCCGCCGAGCCGCGGCTCCAGCGGGTCCGCCTCGCAGAGCCAGCCCGGCAGGCCTTCGGGCGAGGCGACGGCCGCCCAGACCATCGGCATCGGCTGCGGGAGGTCCACGACGAAGTGCAGCAGATGCCGGTCGCCGTCGTGGGTCTCGCTCCTGCCCCGGGGGATCTCGCTCATACCTCCAGCGTCACCCCGGGACAGGCCCGGTGCCAGCTCAGACGCCCGCGTACGAGTGCTTGCTGTTCACGAAGATGTTGACGCCGTAGTAGTTGAAGAGGAAGCAGCCGAAGGCGATGAGCGCGATGTACGCGGCCTTCCGGCCCTTCCAGCCGGCCGTGGCGCGCGCGTGCAGGTACGCCGCGTAACCGACCCAGGTGATGAAGGACCAGACCTCCTTGGCGTCCCAGCCCCAGTAGCGGCCCCACGCGTCGCCGGCCCAGATCGCGCCGGCGATGATCGTGAAGGTCCAGAGCGGGAAGACGGCCGCGTTGACCCGGTAGGCGAACTTGTCGAGCGAGGCCGCGGCGGGCAGCCGCTCCAGGACGGAGCGGGCGAAGGAGCCCGGGTTGCCGCCGGTCGCGAGCTTGTTCTCGTACGAGTCGCGGAAGAGGTACAGCAGGGTCGCGACGGCGCCGAGGTAGAAGACCGCACCGCAGAAGATCGCGGTGGAGACGTGGATCCACAGCCAGTACGAGTCGAGCGCCGGGACCAGCTGGTCGCTGGGGGTCTTCAGCCAGGTGACGGCCATGCCCAGGTCGAGCAGGACGGTCGTGACCAGGGGGAGGCCGATCCAGCGGACGTTCTTCTTCGCGAGGAGGAAGCCGAGGTACGCGCCGACCGCCACCGTGGAGAAGGTGGTGGAGAACTCGTACATGTTGCCCCAGGGGGCCCGCTGCACGGAGAGCGCCCGGCTGACCACGCCCGCCGCCTCGATCAGGAAGGCGAGGACGGTGAGCGAGACGGCGATGCGGCCGTACAGGTCGCCCTGGACGGTGCCGCCGGCCGCGCCGGGACCGTCCGGCACGTCACGGGTGCCGGCGGCGGAGCGCGTGACGACCTTCGGCTTGTCGAGGACGGCGGTGCCGCCGGCCTGCTTGACCTGGACGGTCACGGCGGCCGGGGCGGCCTGGGCCTGCTGCGTGAGGGCGGCGGCGGTGCGGCCGACCTTGCTGCGGCTGCCGAACACCCACTCGGCGATGTGGGCGAAGAAGGCCAGGGTGTAGACGGCCATCGAGGAGTAGACGAGCAGGTCGCTCATCTGCGCCATGCTCTCGTTGGTCGTGGCGGCGAGGATCACTTGTCGGCCTCTCCAGAAGGGGCAGGGTCTTCTGCGGGTTCTTCCGCGGGTTCCGGTACTGGGGCCGTGGGCGGGGCCTCCGCCGTGAGCGCGACCGCGAGGTCGCCCAGCTCCTCCGGCAGCTTGGCGGACTCGCTCCGGCCGAGCCCAGCCATCTCGACGACGGTCACGCCGTCCTCACCGCGCACGGCCCGGACCCAGACCCGGCGCCGCTGGATGAACAGCGAACCGGTCAGGCCCGCGATCGCGGCGATCGCGCCGGTGAGGGCGAGGCCGTTTCCGGGCTGCTGCGAGATCTGGAAGCTCGCCCACTCCTTGATGTCCTTCTCGAAGGTGATCGAGCCGGCACCGTCGGGCAGCGTCATGGTCTCGCCCGGCAGGAGGCGGTTGGCCTTGCCGGTGCCGCCCTTGACGGCGAACTGCTTCATCTTGGCGGTGTTGAGCTGGTACACGTTCTGCGGCAGACCGGAGTCCACGCCCAGGCTGCCGTGGAAGCCGGTGAGCGCCATGACCGGGAAGTCGAGCGCCGGGAACTGCGAGAACATCGTGCCCCTGCCCTCGCCCGCGAAGGTCGGCACGAAGAAGGCCTGGAAGCCCAGCTGCTCCTTCTTGCCGTTCTTGTCGCGGTAGCCGTCCATGACCTTGATCGCGCCGGTCGACGTGATGTTGTTGTCGATCGGCAGCAGCGGCACGGCGCCGTGGAAGACGGTCTTGCCGCGGCCGTCCTTGACGGTGACGACGGGCGCGTACCCGTGGGCGATCAGATAGACCTTGGAGTCGCCCACGATGAGCGGCTCGTTGACCCTGATGACGGCCTTCTTGTCGGCGCCGCCCTGCGAGTAGCCGACGGCCGCCTCGAAGGTGCGCGGGGTGCCGCGCTGGGGGCCGTTCTTCTCGTACGTGCCGGTGAAGGAGTTCAGGGTGAAGCTGAACGGCTCCAGCTCGTCGGTGCCGAACTGGGAGCCGGACTTGAAGTCGTCGTACTGGGTGAGCGTGTTGGAGAAGCCGTCGCCCTCGACGATCAGCTTGCCGCCCTCGGACTTGAAGAGCTGGCCGTAGGCGAAGGCGACGAGCATCACGATCAGGGCGACGTGGAAGACCAGGTTCCCGGCCTCCCGGAGGTAGCCCTTCTCCGCGGCGACGGCGTTGCCGGCGTGGTGCGCGCGGAAGCGGCGGCCCTTGAGGACGGCGAGCGCGGCCTCGCGGACCTGCTCGGGCTCGGCCTCGGTGCGCCAGGTGGTGTACGCGGGGAGCCGGTCGAGGCGCCGGGGGGCGCCCGGCGGGCGGCTGCGGAGCTGGCCGACGAACTGCCAGCTGCGCGGCACGATGCAGCCGATGAGGGAGACGAACAGCAGGATGTAAATCGCGGAGAACCACACCGAGCTGTAGACGTCGAAGAACTGGAGCTTCTCGTACAGCGGGGTGAGGGTCTTGTGGGCGTCCTTGAAGGTCTGCACCTTCAGCTCGTCCGCGCTGTTCTGCGGGATGAGGGAGCCGGGGACGGCGCCCAGGGACAGCATGAAGAGGAGGATCAGCGCGACCCGCATGGAGGTCAGCTGCCGCCAGAACCAGCGGATCCAGCCGAAGACCCCGAGGGTGGGGCCGCCGATGACGGTGTCACCGCGGTCCTCGGTGGGTGCGGTGGAGAGCTGGGCCCCGGCCTCGCCGAGGTTGTCCTGCTGCTCCGTCGTATCGGTCTTGCTCATGGAACTCAGATCCCCACCGTGAAACCGCTGGACCAGCCCTGCATCGTGGCCACCATGCTGTCCCACGCGCCTGTGAGGAGGAGGACTCCGGTGACGATCATCATGCCGCCGCCGATCCGCATGACCCACACATAGTGCTTCTTCACCCAGCCGAAGGCGCCGAGCGCCTTGCGGAACGCGATGGCGGCGAGCACGAACGGTACGCCGAGCCCGAGGCAGTACGCGAAGGCGAGTACCGCCCCGCGTCCGGCGCTGGCCTGCTCCAGGGCGAGGGCGTTGACGGAGGCGAGGGTCGGGCCGATGCACGGGGTCCAGCCGATGCCGAAGAGCGCGCCGAGCAGCGGGGCGCCGATGAGTCCGGCAGCGGGCTTCTTGTGGAAGCGGAACTCGCGCTGGGTGAACCAGGGCATCAGGCCGAGGAAGAACACGCCCATGAGGATCATGAGCACGCCGAGGACCGTGGTGAGCGTCTCGCGGTACTCCTGGAGCGTCGCCCCGAAGTAGCCGAAGAGCGCGCCGCCGGAGACGAACACGGCGGTGAAGCCGAGGACGAAGAGCACGGCACCGGCGGTCATCCGGCCGCGGCGGCTCTCGGCGAGGTCGGTGCCGGTGACCCCCGTCACGTACGAGAGGTAGCCGGGGACGAGCGGGAGCACGCACGGCGAGAAGAAGGAGACGAGGCCGCCGAGCACCGCGAGGGGCAGGGCGAGCAGCAGGGCTCCGCTGGTGACGGTCTCGTTCACCGGCTCACTTCTCCTTGAGGAGGGGCTCGATCATCGACCGGAGCTCCTCGTCGTTGAGCGCCTTGAGCGAGCGGGCGGCGATCTTGCCCTCCTTGTCGAGGACGACGGTGGAGGGGATGCCCTGGAGGCTGAGAGTGCCCTTGGGGAAGCCGAAGAGGATCAGCTTGCCCTGCGGGTCGTAGAGGCTCGGGTAGGGGATCCCGTAGTCCTCTTCGAAGGTGAGCGCCTGCTGCTTGTTGAAGTCGCGGGTGTTGAGGCCGACGAACTCGACGCCCTTGCCTTCGAGGTCCTTGGCGACCTTCGCGAAGTGCGGGGCCTCGGCGCGGCAGGGGCCGCACCAGGAGCCCCAGACGTTGAGGACGACGACCTTGCCCTTGAGGCCGGCGACGTCGAGCTTCTTGCCTTCGAGGGTGTCGCCGGCGATGTCGTTCGGGGCCGTGCGCTCGCCCTTGGCGACGGTGGAGATGCCACCCGGGTTGGTCACGAAGTTGGTGTTGCCGCCGCCGCCGGACTTTCCGTTGTCGCCGCCGCCGCAGGCCGAGAGCGTGAGGGCGGCGGCGGACAGCATTCCGACGGCGACCAGGGTGCGCCGGGTGCGGCGGGGTGCACGGCTAAGGCTCATGTGAAAAGTTTCGCATGGGCGTTTGGGGGATCTTGGGCACCCCCCTACGTGCCCGTAAAGCCCCTTGTCAAGATCGCCTAAGCGGTCGGGGTGGAAGAGGGGGTAGAGACGTCCGGCCTGAGGAAGGCGTTCCAGCCGCCCGCGGGCTTCTGTCCGACTTCCAGCGAGCGCAGCTTCTCCAGAATCCGCGGGTCCTGGACGTCGAGCCAGTCCACGAACTGCTTGAAGGAGACGAGCCGCACCTCCTTCTTTCCGGCCATTCCCTTGAGCGCCTCTTCGACGGCGTCCATGTAGATGCCGCCGTTCCACTGCTCGAAGTGGTTGCCGATGAAGAAAGGCGCGCGATTCGACTCGTACGCGCGGTTGAAGCCGGAGAGGTACGCCTCGGCCGCCTGCGTGCGCCAGCCCGGATAGCGCGAGGGCATGCCCTTGGTCGTGTTCTTCGACTGGTTGGCGAGCATGTTGTAGTCCATGGAGAGGACTTCGAAGGAGTGCCCGGGGAAGGGCACGGCCTGGAGCGGGAGGTCCCAGATTCCCTGGCGCTTGACGGGCCAGGTCTGGCGGCCGCCAGGCGAGCTGGCGTCGTAGCGCCAGCCCAGGCGCTTGGCGGTGGGGAGCAGGTTGTCCTGGCCGAGGAGGCAGGGGGTGCGGCCGCCGACGAGCTCCTTGGAGTAGTCGAAGGGCAGCGGGTCGAGGTCGGTCCAGCCGCTGTTGGTCTTCCACTCGGTGACGAACTTCGTCGCCTGGTCGATCTCGTTCTGCCACTGGCCGGGGGTCCAGTTGCCGACGGAGCCGGAGCCGCCGCAGAAGTGCCCGTTGAAGTGGGTGCCGATCTCGTGGCCGTCGAGCCAGGCCTGCCGGACGTACTTCAGGGTCTCCTTGATGTGCGCGTCGGTGAGGTAGCCGATGTCGGAGGCGCCGACGGGGTTGTTCGGCGGGCGGTAGAGGTGCTTCTTCGACTCGGGGAGGAGGTAGATCCCGGAGAGGAAGAAGGTCATCGCCGCGTCGTTGTTCTTGGCGAGTTCGAGGAAGCGCGGGAAGAGGCCGTTGCCGACCTCGCCGGCGCCGTCCCAGGAGAAGATCACGAACTGGGGCGGGGTCTGGCCGGGTTCGAGCGGGACGGGGGCGTCGGGCTGGTGCGGCTGCTTGCCGGTGTCGGCGGTGGAACCGTCGCCGATGAGCCGGGCGTCGTCCTTGGTCGGGGTGGGCGTACCCGGGTCTGCCGAGACGTCACCCCCCTTGCCGGGTCCGGAACGTCCCGGCTTGTCCTTGTTGTCGGTACTGCATGCGGCGAGCCCCATCGCCGCAGCGGCCCCAACGCCCGCCCCCAGCAGCCCCCTTCGACTGATCCCGCTGATCCCGCGCATGACATCCCCATTCGCGCTGACGTATGACCTAAACGTCATCCAAACCGACAATGAGTGAGATGCCGGGAGGAACACGGAGGTTCCGGAAAATCGCACAAAAATTTTGGGCGACCGGATGACATGAACATCATCCGATCGCCCTGAACTGTGACTGCTCGACACCGCGCTGTCCAGTGGGAACGTCCAGCTCGTGCGACGGGGCTGTGCCCTTCCGGGTCGCAGGGCTGTGCCCTTCCGACTCGCGGGGGTACGTCCTTCCGGCTCGCGGGGGTACGTCCTTCCGGCTGGCGGGGGCTACGCCCCGAAGGCCTTCGACTTCCCCTTGACCGGCTTCGCGCCCGCGAGGAGGTGCGCCGGGACGAGGTCCCGGGCCGGCTCGCTGTACCCGACCGACACGATCTTGTCGCCCTTGTACGTGAAGGAGGTCAGCGAGGCCAGCGTGCACTGCCGCCGCCGCGGGTCGTGCCACAGGCGCCGCTTCTCCACGAAGCTGCGGACGATCCAGATCGGCAGCTGGTGGCTGACGCAGACCGCCTCGTGCCCGCGGGCCGCGTCCTTCGCCGCGTCCAGCGCGCCCATCATCCGGACGACCTGCTCGACGTACGGCTCGCCCCAGGACGGCTGGAACGGGTTGGTGAGGTGCTTCCAGTTGGACGGCTTGCGCAGGGCCCCGTCACCGACGCCGAAGGTCTTGCCCTCGAAGACGTTCTCCGCCTCGATCAGCCGCTCGTCGGTGGCCAGGTCCAGACCGTGGGTCTTGGCGATCGGCGCCGCCGTCTCCTGCGCCCGCTCCAGCGGGGAGGCGACGACGTGGGTGATGTCCCGGTCGGCCAGGTGCTCGGCGACCCGGTCCGCCATCTGACGGCCCAGCTCGGAGAGGTGGTAGCCGGCGCGACGGCCGTACAGGACGCCGTCGGGGTTGTGCACCTCGCCGTGCCGCATCAGGTGG
Organism: Streptomyces vietnamensis; assembly: GCF_000830005.1. Classification (NCBI taxonomy): domain Bacteria; kingdom Bacillati; phylum Actinomycetota; class Actinomycetes; order Kitasatosporales; family Streptomycetaceae; genus Streptomyces; species Streptomyces vietnamensis. Next base: position 3,712,166 of record NZ_CP010407.1, read on the forward strand.
ACGACGGTGATGTCGCTCATGCCTGCACCTCCGTGGCCTCCGCGGCGGCGCGGGCCGCGGCCGGCAGGGCGGCGGCGATCCGCTCGATCGCCCGCTCGTCGTGCGCGGTCGACACGAACCAGGACTCGAACGCGGACGGCGGCAGGTACACGCCGTCGGCCAGCATCGAGTGGAAGAAGGCGTTGAAGCGGAACGCCTCCTGCTTCTTCGCGTCGTCGTAGTTCCGCACCTCGTCCTCGGTGAAGAACACCGAGAACATGTTGGAGGCGGTCTGCAGCCGGTGCGCCACGCCCTCCTTGGCCAGCGCGCCCGTGACCAGGCCCTGGATCTCCTTCGAGACCGCGTTCACCTTGTCGTACGCGGCCTCGTCGAGCAGCCGCAGCTGCGCGAGGCCGGCGGCGGTCGCGACCGGGTTACCGGAGAGGGTGCCCGCCTGGTAGACCGGACCGGCCGGCGCCAGGTGCCCCATGACGTCCGCGCGGCCACCGAACGCGGCCGCCGGGAAGCCGCCGCCCATGACCTTGCCGAAGGTCATCAGGTCGGGCTTCACGCCGTCGACGCCGTACCAGCCGGCCCGGCTCGTACGGAAACCGGTCATCACCTCGTCGGAGATGTACAGCGCGCCGTTCTCCCGGCACAGGTCCGCCAGGCCCTGGTTGAAGCCGGCCACCGGCGGGACGACGCCCATGTTGCCCGGCGAGGCCTCGGTGATCACACAGGCGATCTCGCCCGGGTGCGCGGCGAACGCAGCCCGCACCGCGTCCAGGTCGTTGTACGGCAGCACGATCGTGTCCCCGGCCTGGGCGCCGGTCACACCGGGCGTGTCCGGGAGGCCGAAGGTCGCCAGACCGGAACCGGCCGCGGCGAGCAGCGCGTCCACGTGGCCGTGGTAGCAGCCCGCGAACTTCACGACCTTCGCGCGCCCGGTGAAACCGCGGGCGAGCCGGATCGCGGACATGGTGGCCTCGGTGCCGGAGGAGACAAGGCGCACCTGCTCGACCGGCTCGATCCGCGCGACGATCTCCTCGCCGAGCGCGACCTCGCCCTCGCCGGGCGTGCCGAAGGAGGTGCCGCGGGCCACGGCGGCCTGCACGGCGGCGGTGACCTCGGGATGCGCGTGGCCGAGAATCATCGGCCCCCACGAGCAGACCAGGTCGACGTACTCACGACCGTCCGCGTCGGTGAGGTACGGACCGGTACCGGACACCATGAACCGGGGCGTTCCGCCCACGGCCCGGAAGGCACGCACCGGTGAGTTCACGCCGCCGGGCGTCACGAGGGAAGCGCGGTCGAAAAGCGTCTGTGAGACTGGGGCTTCGTATGAATACGGCACTGTGATCCTGACCTGCGAGAACGACTTCGGGCACGACATCGGGAACGGAGGGACGGCGGTGAGCATCCTCTGTATTACGCCGGGGCGCTTCCCCTCCGCGTCTGCGAAACTGGGGCGTCATAGAGATGGCTCACGGAATCCATGGTGTCAGAGGCCACGGCGTTCTTGCGGACAGGTGTTTCACCGTACGAACGCGGGGGAGGTCACTGACACGATGATCGGGTTGCGCGGCGGGGTCGTGTTGCCGAGAAAAAGCAGTCGGGTGGAGATATGCATCGCGGTGGCGGACCGGGCGAGGGGACGGACGACCTGGGTCCGGAGTCTGCCCGGCGGGGGAGGCACCGGCGCCGGCGGACGGAGGACCCGACCGCCGCGGAGGGCCGGCCGAGGCCGGAGCCCGCTGCGGAACCGCCCCCTGTCACCGGGGGTCGGAGCTTGGGGGTGACCTACAAGTACTTCGGCGCGCCCAACAGCGCCACGGCGGCCCAGGTCCCGATCTCGATGCGCCCCGAGGAGCTCGGCGGGGACGAGCTCGGCATGGGCGGCATGTTCACCAAGATCAAGCCCGAGACCATAGCGGCCATGGTCCTGACCGGCATCCAGGGCATGCCCCTGCACAAGGTGCCCCCGCTCGAGCTGGTCGTGCTGCACCCCGACTACGCGGTGGTGAAGCTGCCGATGACCGTGGTCGACCCGCTGCGCGGGATCGGCGAGGAGTCGGTCGGCGCGGCCGCCTTCATCTGGTCGACGGTCCCGGACCGCGGCGGCCCGCGCGACGCCTTCGACGTCTACCAGCTCCTCCACGAGTGGCAGGACTTCTCGGTCCGCCTCCACGAGGCGGGACACCAGCCGTACTGCCTGGTCTGGCCGTGAGGCCCTAGGCCGAGGGGTCCCGGCGCGTTCGGCTAGGCCGAGGGGGCCCGGCGCGTTCGGCTAGGCCGAGGGGGTCCCGGTGCTCTCGGCGGCCAGCTCGCGGGCGGAGGCGAGCCGGTAGGGGACGTCGATGACCACGACGTTCTTCATGAACAGCAGACGGGTCTTGAGACGCAGCGCGCTCTGGTTGTGCAGCGGCTGCTCCCACCAGTGCCCGACCACGTACTCGGGGATGACCACCGAGATCACCGAATCCCCCGTCCGCTCGGGCGCGTCGCGGACGTGCCGCATGACGGGCTGGACGATCGAGCGATACGGGGAGCTGAGCACCCGCAGCGGCACGTCGATGCCGTGGGCCTCCCAGGTCGCGCGGAGCACCTCCACCTCCGCCGGGTCCTCGGCGACGGTGACGGCGGTGAGCGAGTCGGGGCGCAGGGTCTTCGCGTACGACAGCGCGCGGAGGCTGGTGGCGTTGACGGAGGCCACGAGGACGAGGACGTGGTTCTCGGCGAGGGTGTGGGGCCGGTCCCCGGGGGCGACGGCGACCTCGGCGGCGACGGCGTCGTAGTGCCGCCGCACCCCCTTCATCCCGGCGTAGAGCACGGGCATCGCGATGACGACCAGCCAGGCGCCGTGGGTGAACTTGGTGATCAGGACGATGACGAGGACGACCGCCGTCAGGCAGGCGCCGAAGGCGTTGATCGCGAGGCGGCGGCGGATGGTGTGACGGGCGACGGGGGCGGCTCCGGCGGGGGTGGCCCCGGCGTAGGCGGCTCCGGCGTAAGCGGCCCCGGCGTAGGTGGCTCCGGCGGGGGTGGCGAGTTCTCGCCGCCAGTGCTTGACCATGCCGGCCTGGGAAAGGGTGAAGGAGACGAAGACGCCGATGATGTACAGCTGGATGAGGCGGGTCAGCTGCGCGTCGAAGGCCACGATCAGGGTGATGGCGGCGAGCGCGAGGAGGACGATGCCGTTGGAGTAGACGAGCCGGTCGCCGCGGTGGACGAGCTGACGGGGCGCGTACCGGTCCCGGCCGAGGACCGAGGCGAGCATCGGGAAGCCGTTGAAGGCGGTGTTGGCGGCGAGGATCAGGACGCCCGCGGTGACGGCCTGGAGCGCGTAGAAGAGGACGTGCCAGTCGCCGAAGGTGGCCCGGCCGATCTGGGCGAGCGCGGTGGACATCGGGGTGCCGGGAGGCAGCCCCAGCTCCGTGGGGTCCTCCGCGACGTGGACCTCGTAGACCATGGCGAGCACGGTGATCCCGAAGAACATGGTCGCCGAGAGCCCGCCCATGATCGCGAGCGTCATGGCGGCGTTGCGGCTCTTCGGCTTCGCGAAGGCGGGCACGCCGTTGCTGACGGCCTCGACACCGGTCAGCGCGGTGCAGCCGGAGGCGAAGGCCCGCAGGCCGAGCAGCACGAGCGCGAGCCCCGAGTAGGTGGAGACCTGCTCCACGGGCAGGGCCGCGGACTCGGCGCGGATCGTCGCGCCGGTCGCCATCCGGATGCCGGCCACGGCGAACATCAGGTAGACGACGGCGATGAAGGCGTACGTGGGGGCGGCGAACCAGCGCCCCGACTCGCGCACCCCGCGCAGGTTCATCCAGGCGAGGACCACGACGAAGAACACCGACATGGCCACGGCGTGCCCGTCGAGCGAGGGGGCGGCGGAGGTGATGGCGGCGACCCCGGAGACGACGGAGACGGCGACGGTCATCACGTAGTCGATGAGCAGCGCGGAGGCGGCGGTGAGCGCCGCCCGCCGCCCGAGGTTCTCGGCCGAGACGACATAGGCCCCGCCGCCGCCCGGGTAGGCGTAGCAGGTCTGCCGGTAGGAGGCGACGACGACCAGGAGCAGCACGACGATGCCGACCGCCGCGTACCAGGCCAGATGGAGCACGGCCAGGCCGCCGAGGGCGAGGATCAGCAGGATCTCCTCGGTGGCGTAGGCGACCGAGGAGAGCGGGTCGCTGCAGAAGACCGGCAGGGCGATCCGCTTGGGCAGCAGGGTCTCCCCGAGCCGCCCGCTGTCCAACGGACGGCCGACGAGCAGGCGTTTCGCCGCATTTCCAGCTCTCATAAGTGCTGAAGTTAGGACGAATGGTATGTAATGCGCGGAAGCCGCGCCCTGAGGGAGCCCGCACGCCCTGAGGAGCCCCGCACGAGGAAGGACCAGACGCGTGAGCGCAGTACGCATGACCGGTCGGCCCATGCAGATCGGCGAGGTCGCCGCACGGACCGAGCTGCCCCTGCGGACCATCCGGCAGTACGAGGACAGCGGCCTGGTCGTACCGTCCGCGGCCTCTCCGGGCGGCTTCCCCCTCTACACGGACGCGGACGTCTCCCGGCTGATGGTGGTCCGCCGGATGAAGCCGCTCGGTTTCACCCTCGACGAGACCCGCGAGCTCCTCACGGCCGTGGACCTGCTGTCCGCCGACCGCCCGGACACGGACACCGCCCTCGAACCGGACGAGCGGGCCGCCCTCGTCGCCCGCGTCCGCCGCTACGAGACGGCGGCGGCGGAGCGGGTCGCCGAGCTGCGGGCCCAGCTGGCCCGCGCGGAGGAGTTCGCGGACTCGCTCCGCACGAGCCTGGGCTGAGCCGTCGGCGCCTCGGCGCTAAGCCGTCAGTGCCTCGGCGAGGACGCGGAAGAAGCGGGCGTAGGCGGCGGGGCTGGGCGGGGTCTCGGGGTTCCAGGGGGTGAGGCGGACCCCGGAGGGGAGCTCGTACGGCGGGGTCGCGTGCTCCCGCTCGTCGAAGAGGACAAGGCGGGGACGGAGCTCGACGACCCTGGCCCAGTCGCCGGTGAGCCAGTTGGCGCCGGGCCCGGGGCCGGGGTCGAGCAGCCGGACACCGAGACCGGCGAGGTGCGCCAGCTCGGGCCAGGCCTGCGGCCGGGCCAGATGCGCCTGCTCGGGTCCCGCCCCGGAGAGCGCGAGCACGACGAGCCCGGACCGCGCGGCGACGGCCCGGAGCGCGGCCTCGGCCGCGGCGAGCTCGACAGCGGGCGCGGGGTCGGCCGCCGGTTCCACCCCGAGTGAGGCGCCCAATGCGGCGAAGCGGTCGAGGATCGCCGGCAGGGTGAGTTCATTGCCGACGGAGAGCGCGACGAGCGGAACCCCGAGCCGCTCGGCGACCGCCTCGTCGAGCGCGTACGGGCTCTTGCCGTCGTAGGTCACGTCGACGATCACGTCCGGGCGCAGCTCCCGCAGCGCCGCCTCGTCCAGGGCCCGGCCCGGCCCGAGGTACGGCACCCCGGCCGCCCCGAGGCCGCCCGCCTTGGCCGGGTCGAGGACCTCGCCGTCGTGCCCGGAGCCGTAGACGCCGGCCGGTGTCACCCCCAGGTCGAGCAGCGCCGCACCCGCCCGCACATAAGCGACCACGCGCAGCGGCACACGGGCCGCCCCCAGCTCCGTACCCCTGTCGTCGGTGAATCCCCAGGCCTGCGTTCCGGACATGCGGCTGCTCCCTCCCCGGCCGGGACTTCGGTCCCGGTCCCCCTGCCGGAAGTCCCCCAGAGTGGTGTTAACTAAACAGGTCGGGAGGAAGCAGTAGGAATCGTCAGCGCCGTCGCGCACGCGCGCGCCACCTGCCGGGGCACGCCGGGTACGGGCGGCCCTCTCGCCCTGGAGTGAGCCATGTCCCTGCCCGGCCCGTTCTCGGACCCCCGTGTGATCACGCTGTTCGGTCTGCTCGCCGTCTCGACGGTGACGTGGCTGACGCTGAGCCTGCGCGCCCGCGCGCGCCGCGAGCCGGCGGGCATCCCGCTGGAGCGGGTCTGGCACCCGCAGGAGTCGGTGGAGCTGACGCCCGCGGAGGAGCGCGCCTTCGGCCAGGTCGTCTCCCGGCTCACCCTGGGCGAGGCGGGCCGCCTGCGCTGACCGCACAGGCCCTAGGGCCGGACAGGCCCTAGCATCCGGGCCATGGCCACCACCGATCCCCGCCCCCGCCGGGACACCCGGGGCATCGTCGACCCCGCCGAACTGCTCGCCCGCGTCCGCTTCCGCCGGCACGTCCCGGCGCCCGAGCTGCGGCCGTATCTGGAGCACTACTGGCTGATCGACTGGGAGCTGCCGGAGCCGTACGCGAGCCATCTCGTCCCGCACCCGTCGGTGAACGTCGTCTTCCAGCGGTACGGGCCGCTGGGCGCCCCGGCGGCAGCGGCGAGCGCGTCGGCCGAGGTGTCGGGGGTCGGGCTCGGCCTGTTCACGCAGAAGCTGACGGACACGGGCCGGGTCTGCGGGGTGCAGTTCCGGCCCGGCGGTTTCCGGCCCTTCGCGCCCGCGTGGCCGGTGTCGGCGTGGACGGGCCGCAGGGTGCCGCTGGGCGAGGTGTTCGCGGACGACGAGGAAGCGGACCCCCTGGCAGCCGTGCTGTCCCCCGACGAGGACCACGCGCGCGTGGCGGCGCTCGACGCCTTCCTCCTGGCCCACGGCCCGGCGCCCGACCCGGCGGCCGAGCAGGCCATGGAGCTGGTGGACCTGATCCGCTCGGACCGCACGGTCCGCAAGGTGTCCCGGCTGGCCTCGGCGAGCGGTCTGTCGGCGCGCTCGCTCCAGCGCCTGTTCGCCGGCCATGTCGGGGTCGGCCCGAAGTGGGTGATCCTGCGCTACCGGATCCACGAGGCCCTGGAACGCGCCGAGGCGGCGGGCGTCCCGGACTGGGCGGCGCTCGCCGCCGAGCTGGGCTACAGCGACCAGGCCCATCTCGTACGGGACTTCACGGCGACGATCGGGGTGCCGCCGACCGCGTACGCCCGCGCGGTGTCAGTGGCCTGACCTACCGTACGGACATGATCGACCACCCATCACAGATACGCCTCGAAGCCTGGTCCGAGGCGGACGCGGGCCTGCTGCGCGCCCTGAACGCACCGGAGCTGATGGGGCACTTGGGCGGCCCGGAGACCGAGGAGCAGCTGGTCAGGCGGCACCGGCGGTACGTGGACCTGAGCGCCGACGCCACGGGGGCGGGGCGCATGTTCCGGATCGTGCTGCTGCCGGAGGAGGTCGTGGCGGGCAGCATCGGCTTCTGGACGCGGACCTGGGACGGCGAGCCGGTGTACGAGACGGGGTGGGCGGTGCTGCCGGGCTTCCAGGGCCGGGGCCTGGCGACGTCCGCCACGCGCGCGGTGATCGCCGAGGCCCGGGCCGCGGGGCTGCACCGGCATCTGCACGCGTTCCCGTCCGCGGACAACGCCGCGTCGAACGCGGTGTGCCGCAAGGCCGGGTTCGAGCTGCTCGGCGAGCGGGGCTTCGAGTACCCGCCGGGGCGCCCGATGCGCTGCAACGACTGGCGGTTCGACCTCGGCTAGTCGGTGAGCGACCGGGTGAAGTGGAAGGCCACGATGTCGAAGCGTTCGCGCAGGTAGAAGCGGTGGGCTCCGGTGCGGTGGGTGCCGGAGTCCAGGTTGAGCTCGTGGCAGCCGGCCGCGCGGGCGTGCTCCTCCAGGTGGGCGACGAGCGCGTGCCCGACGCCGGTGGAGCGGTCGGCGGCGGCGGTCACCAGGTCGTCGACGTAGAGCTTGCGCAGGGAGCTGGTGTTGTTGATGATCCGCCACCCGGCCGCGCCGACGCAGCGGCCGTCGTCCGTGTAGGCGGCGGTGAACCGCAGCCCCTCGGGGTGCCCGGCCTCGTAGACCTCGCGGAAGAGCTCCGGGGTGAGGTGGGGGCGGAGCTCGGAGAGGACCGGCAGGAGGTCGCTCTCCAGCCGGGGGTCGCCGGGGGCGAGTTCGATGATCTTCATGTCGGGGACGGTACCCCAGGTTTTTTCAGGGTTGACGACCGAGGCACGACCAAGGATATTTATCTGCGCAACGCAGACAACGCGCAACACACACAATGCGCAACACAGATGAAGACAGGAGCCCCCTCATGACCGTCCTCGTCACCGGAAGCCGCGGCCGGGTCGCCACCACCCTGCTCGACCTGCTCGACGCCGCGGGCATCGAGGCCAGGGCCGGATCCAAGAACCCCACGGACCTCTCCCCACCCCCGGGCGTGAAAACCGTGCACTGTGACCTCACCGACCCGGCCACCTTCGACACCGCCCTGGAAGGCGTCGACTCCGTCTTCCTGTACGCGGAGGCCGCACACGCCGGCACCTTCGCCGACCGGGCCCGCGCCGCCGGAGTCGAGCACATCGCCCTGCTCTCCTCCAGCTCCGTCCTGGCCCCGGACGCCGCCGAGAACCCGATCGCGGCCTCCCACCTCGCGGCCGAGCGCGCCCTGTCGGCCGCCGCGGCCTCCGGCACCTTCGAGGCCACCCACCTCCGGCCCGGCGCCTTCGCCACGAACGCCCTGCAGTGGGCGTGGGCGCTCAAGGACGGCCACGGCCCGGCCCTGCCGTATCCGCACGCCTACGGGGACCCGATCCACGAGCGCGATGTCGCCGAGGCCGCCTTCGCGGTCCTCACCGAACCCCGGCTGCGCGGCTCCTCGTACCACCTCACCGGCCCGGAGTCGCTGGACTTCACCGAGCAGCTGGCGATCGTGGCCGAGGTGACGGGCCGCCCCGCGCCGTACACGACGGTCACCCCGGAGGACTGGAAGGAATCGGTCGCGGCCTTCATGCCGGAACCGTTCGCGAACGCCCTCCTCGCCTACTGGGCCTCCCACGACGGCCGCCCGACCCCCCTGACAAGAACGATCGAAACCCTGACGGGCCACCCCGCCCGCACCTTCACCACCTGGACCAGAGACCACACAGAGGCCTTCACCTCCTGACCGTTGTGGGCATGCGTTCCGCCGGGGCGGAACGGGTGGGCACAACGGAACGGCGCCCCTAGCGGCGCCCGAGCTCCCCGCGCCTGAACCCGCACGTGCGGTGCGGCGCGCTGGTGGTGCGGGTCAGGGCCCGGAGGACCCGGCACCTACCAGGCGGCGGGCCCGCGCCAGGGGAGGACCGAATTCCCTGGCCCCCCACCAACCCCCGGTGCCATCCTGTCCCCGTGAACGGACCGGAGATCCACATCAGCTTCGCCCCCGCCCTCCACCTCTTCGTCCCGGCGGAGCGCCGCGCAGGCCGCACCCCCCTGACCACCGACGGCACCTCGTCGCTCGGCCACGTCGTGGAGTCCCTGGGCGTGCCGCTCACGGAGACCGGCCGGCTCCTGGTCGACGGACGCCCTGTGGACACCTCGCACATCCCCGCCGAGGGCGAGACCGTGGAGGTGGAGGACGTCGTCCGCCCGCAGACGGTGCCGCCCGGCGCACCGCTCCGGTTCCTGCTCGACGTGCACCTCGGCACGCTGGCCCGCCGCCTGCGGCTGCTCGGCGTGGACGCGGCGTACGAGAGCGAGGACATCGGCGACCCGGCCCTCGCCGCGCTCTCCGCGCGCGAGCGGCGCGTGATGCTGTCGCGGGACCGCGGCCTGCTGCGCCGCCGTGAACTGTGGGCGGGCGCCTATGTCTACAGCGACCGGCCGGAGGACCAGCTGCGCGACGTGCTGGAGCGGTTCGCGCCGCCGCTCGCGCCCTGGACCCGCTGCACGGCGTGCAACGGGGAGCTGAGCGACGCCGACAAGGACGCGGTGCGCGAGCAGCTGGAGCAGGGCACGGAGAAGACGTACGACGTGTTCGCGCAGTGCGTGGAGTGCGGCAGGGTCTACTGGCGCGGCGCCCACCACGCACGCCTGGAGGCGATCGTCTCGGACGCGGTGCGAGAGTTCGGCGGGGCGGCGGCGCACTAGACGGCGGCCCGCCGGGGCGCGCCCGTCCGAAGAGGCCCGCCCCGGCGCCCCCTCAGTCCAGGTCGCCGCTCCGCAGTCGCTCGATCTGCGCGGCGCTGACCTCGACGGTGCGCCGCATGTGGGCGATGAGCAGGGCGACCTCGGCGTCGCTGTAGACGTCGAACATCGTGCCCCAGGTGCTGTTGAGCTTCCGCCAGAGTGCGCCGAGCTCGGCCATCCGTTCGGGGACGAGCGCCACCAGGACCCGGCGCCGGTCCTCGGTGGAGCGCTCGCGGGTCACATAGCCGGAGCGTTCGAGCCGGTCGACGAGCCGGGTCGCGGAGCCGGTGGTGAGCCCGGTCAGCTCGGCGACCCGCCCGGTGGTCACCGGGCCCTCCTCCAGGCTGAGCAGGTTGAGGCACTGCACATCGGTCGGGTGGAGCCCCAGGTGGTCGGCGACGGCCTGGTTGAACAGGGCGTAGGCGGCCATGTAGCGGCGGGCCTCCCCGTGCAGCTCGGTCATGAGCGCCTCGCGCCGGACGGAACTCTTCTGCGTCATGCAGATATTGTACGGATCAGACAGCGCGCGGTCACGGCCCGGCCCCGGAAGGCTCAGGGCGTCTCGGCGGTCAGATAGCGCTGCACGGTGGGCCCCAGCCAGGCCACGACCTCCTCGGTGGACATCTCGACGGCCGGCGGCAGGCGCAGCACGTAGCGGGCGAGCGCCATGCCGAGAATCTGGGAGGAGGCGAGCATCGCCCGGCGCGGGGCCTCCGCCGGGTCGGGACAGACGCCCCGGGCGACCGGCCCGATCTGCTGGGCGAATATCTCCTGCATGCGCGCGGCGCCGGCCTCGTTGGTGACGCCCACCCGCAGCATCGCGGTGAGGACCTCGTCGCGCTCCCAGCTCTCCAGGAAGTGCGTGACCAGGACGGCCCCGATGTGCTGTGCGGGCAGGGCGCCCAGTTCGGGCAGGCCGATCTCGATCTCGGAGGCGGCGGCGAAGAGCCCCTCCTTGTTGCCGTAGTAGCGCATCACCATCGACGGGTCGATCCCGGCGTCGCGGGCGATGGCACGGATGGTGGCGCGCTCGTATCCGTCGGAGGCGAAGCGCTCGCGGGCGGCCTCCAGGATGGCGGCCCGGGTGGCGTCGGAGCGGCGGACGGTCGTCATACCAACAACTGTAGGCCAACGGGTGTTGACACACCATCGGGACCGCCCTACCGTTGCCAACAAGCGTTGACCAACAACTGTTGGCAAACGATCGTGGGCACCCTGGAGGAAGCCATGAGCACCACGAACACGGACGTACTCGTCGTCGGCGCGGGCCCCACCGGCCTCCTGCTCGCCGGCGACCTCGCCACCGCCGGCATCGACGTGACCCTCGTCGAGCGCCGCCCGCACGGCCTCGGCAACATGACCCGGGCCTTCGGCGTCCACGCCCGCACCCTGGAGCAGCTCGACGCCCGCGGCCTCGCGGACGAACTCCTCGCCACCGGCACCACCCTCACCACGGCACGACTCTTCGGCCGCCTCGACCTGGACCTGACCCGCCTGCCCACCCGCTTCAACCACCTGCTCGTCACCCCGCAGTACGAGGTCGAGCGCCTCCTGGAGCGCCGCGCGGTCGACGCGGGCGTCACCTTCCGGTACGGCACGGAGCTGCGCGGACTGCGCCAGGACGCCGAGGGCGTCACCGCGGAGCTCACCGACCCCGAGGGCACCCCGCTCACCCTCCGCGCCCGCTACCTGGTCGGCACGGACGGCCACCGCAGCTCCGTCCGCACCGCCCTCGGCCTGCCCTTCCCCGGCCACTCCGTGATCCGCTCCATCGTCCTCGCCGACGTGCGCCTGGCCGAGGAGCCCGCCGACGTCTTCAGCGTCAACGGCTCCGGAGACACCTTCGCCTTCCTCGCCCCCTTCGGCGACGGCTGGTACCGGGTCATGGGCTGGACCCGCACCCGCCAGGTCGCCGACAGCGAGCCCGTCGACCTCGACGAGATCCGCGAGATCGCCCGCAAGGCCCTCGGCACCGACTACGGCATGCACGACCCCCGCTGGATCTCCCGCTTCCACAGCGACGAGCGCCAGGCTCCCGCCTACCGCGTCGGCCGGGCCTTCCTCGCCGGGGACGCCGCCCACGTCCACTCCCCCGCCGGCGGCCAGGGCATGAACACCGGCCTCCAGGACGCCGCCAACCTCTCCTGGAAGCTCACCGCCGCACTCCGCGGCACGGCGCCCGACCCCGAGGCCCTCCTCGACAGCTACCAGTCCGAGCGCCACCCCGTCGGCGCCATGGTGCTCCGCAGCAGCGGCGCGATCGTCCGCCTCGCGATGGCCCACACCCCCCTCACCCGCGCCACCCGCTCCCTCGCCGCCCACCTCGTGAACGCCATCCCGCCTGCCTCGGCCCGCGCCATGGGCATGCTCAGCGGCATCGACATCGCGTACGCCCCCGCACCGGGCACCGGCCGCCCCTCGGGCCGCCGCGCACCCGACGCCCGCCTGCGCGAAGGACGCCTCTACGAACTGCTCCGCCAGGGCGAGTTTGTCCTGATCGCCCCCGGGGGACCGGCCCCGGCGCTGCCGTCGACCGCCCCCGTCACGGCGAAGCACCTGATCCGGGCCACCTGGACGGACCCGGCGAAGAGGACGGCCGTACTGGTCCGCCCCGACGGCTACGTCCACTGGACGAGCAACTGACCGACGACCCCGGCTCAGAAGACGTACGGATCCCCGGTGGCGAGCACCAGCACACGATGCCGGTCGTTCCGCGGGTTCCGGTCGGCCACCCCGTCCCGCCAGGCCGTGGTGACCTCGACCGTCATCTCATCCGGGAAGCCCGCGGTCCGCAGGTCGAGCGCCAGCTCGCCGGCGCCCCCCGCGGCCCTGAGCCGGCCCGTCCGGCAGGAGACCACCCGGTCACTGCTCCAGAGACAGGCCGGCGGCAGCTCCTGGCCGCCCGCCATCGGCTCGGAGAAGGCGAGCCGGACCGTCGCCTGGGAGACGTCGGAGGGCCCGTGGTTCTCACTGACCAGCCAGACACCGACCCTCCCGTCCCAGAGGGAGACATGCCCGTGATGGGACAGATCCGCCTCGGTCCCGGCCACCGGCCCCACGGCACCGGCACTCCCGCCCGCACCCACCATCACGGCCGCGAGAGCGACCCCGAGCACACCCATCCGCAATCCACGCATAGGCACAAAATAACCACAACCCATCACATATTCTGACAAGCCGTCAGCCCGCGTGTCCCGTGACAGGCTTCCCCCATGCTCATCGCCCGCTCCATCGCCCTGTTCCTCCTCGCCGCCCTCTTCGAGATCGGCGGCGCCTGGCTCGTCTGGCAGGGCGTCCGGGAACACCGCGGCTGGATCTGGATCGGCGCGGGAGTCATCGCCCTCGGTATCTACGGCTTCGTCGCCACCCTCCAGCCCGACGCCGAGTTCGGCCGCGTCCTCGCCGCCTACGGCGGAGTGTTCGTCGCCGGCTCCCTCGCCTGGGGCATGGTCGCCGACGGCTACCGCCCCGACCGCTGGGACGTCGTCGGCGCCCTCATCTGCCTCGCCGGCATGGCCGTGATCATGTACGTCCCGCGAGGCCGCTGACCGCGTCCCGCCTATCCTGACCGGGCGATCGACCCGCAATCGACCACATGCGCGAGGAGCACCTCATGACTGCCGCCGGCACCCCCATCGCCGTCATCACCGGAGCGAGCAGCGGAATCGGCGCCGCCACCGCCCGGCAGCTGGCCGCCGCCGGCTACCGAGTCGTCCTCACCGCCCGCCGCAAGGACCGCATCGAGGCCCTCGCCGCCGAGATCAACGACGCCGGCCACCAGGCCACCGCCTACGCCCTCGACGTCACCGACCGCGCCGCCGTCGACGAGTTCGCCACCGCCTTCCGCACCCTCGCCGTCCTCGTCAACAACGCCGGCGGCGCCCTCGGCGCCGACCCCGTCGCCACCGGCGACCCCGAGGACTGGCGCCGGATGTACGAGGTCAACGTCCTCGGCACCCTCCACATGACCCAGGCCCTGCTCCCCGCCCTCACCGCCAGCGGCGACGGCACGGTGGTCGTCCTCTCCTCCACCGCCGGCCACTCCACCTACGAGGGCGGCGCCGGCTACGTCGCCGCCAAGAACGGCGCCCGCGTCCTCGCCGAGACCCTCCGCCTGGAGATCGTCGGCACTCCGGTCCGCGTCATCGAGATCGCCCCCGGCATGGTCAAGACCGACGAGTTCGCCACGACCCGCTTCCGCGGCGACACCGACAAGGCGGCCAAGGTCTACGCGGGCGTCGCCGAACCCCTCACCGCGGACGACGTGGCCGACACCATCACCTGGGCCTGCACCCGCCCCCCGCACGTCAACATCGACCTCCTGGTCGTCCGCCCCCGGGCCCAGGCCTCCAACACCAAGGTCCACCGCGAGCTGTAGAACGACGGAAGGGGCCGGTGCACCGCACCGGCCCCATCACTCCCGAAACCCCGAAACCCCCTCGAAGACCCCCGAAGGGAAGACCTCAGCCCTTCACACAGATGACCTGCTTCAGCTTGGCGACGACCTCCACCAGGTCCCGCTGCTGGTCGATCACCTTCTCGATCGACTTGTAGGCACCCGGGATCTCGTCCACGACACCGGAGTCCTTGCGGCACTCCACGCCCCGCGTCTGCTCCTCCAGGTCCTTCGTCGAGAAGCGCCGCTTGGCCGCGCTCCGGCTCATCTTCCGGCCGGCACCGTGCGAGGCCGAGTTGAAGGACGCCGCGTTCCCCAGGCCCTTCACGATGTACGAGCCCGTGCCCATCGAGCCCGGGATGATCCCGAACTCCCCGGACCCGGCCCGGATCGCACCCTTCCGCGTGACCAGCATGTCCATGCCCTCGTACCGCTCCTCCGCCACGTAGTTGTGGTGGCAGGAGATCACCGGCTCGAAGGTCACCTTGGCCTTGCGGAACTCCCGGCGGACGACCTCCTGGAAGAGCGCCATCATGATCGCGCGGTTGTACTTCGCGTACTCCTGCGCCCAGAACAGGTCGTGCCGGTAGGCGGCCATCTGCGGGGTGTCCGCGACGAACACCGCCAGGTCACGGTCGACGAGCCCCTGGTTGTGCGGCAGCTTCTGCGCCTCGCCGATGTGGTACTCGGCGAGCTCCTTGCCGATGTTCCGGGACCCGGAGTGCAGCATGAGCCACACCGCCCCGGACGAGTCGAGGCAGAACTCGATGAAATGGTTTCCCGACCCGAGGGTTCCCATCTGCTGACCCGCACGTTCGCGGCGGAACTTCACCGCGTCCGCGACCCCGTCGAACCGCGACCAGAAGTCGCCCCACCCCGCCGTCGGGAACTGGTACAGCCGCTTCGGGTCCACCGCCTCGCGGTGCAGGCCCCGGCCCACCGGGATCGCCTGCTCGATCTTCGAGCGGAGGCGGGACAGGTCGCCCGGCAGGTCGTTCGCCGTCAGGGACGTCTTGACCGCCGACATCCCGCAGCCGATGTCCACACCGACCGCCGCCGGGCAGACCGCACCCTGCATCGCGATCACCGAACCGACGGTCGCGCCCTTGCCGTAGTGCACGTCCGGCATCACGGCCAGGCCCTTGATCCACGGCAGCGTCGCCACGTTCTGCAACTGCTGCATGGCGCCGCCCTCGACCGACGCGGGGTCGGCCCACATCCTGATCGGTACTTTCGCGCCAGGCACCTCTACGTACGACATACTTCCTCGATTCCCCCGAAAAGCCTGATAACGCAAAAACCGGAGCCAAAGCCCGTACAGGTGACAGCGGACCGGCATCAACGGCTGCGTGTGCGATAGACATTGTGTCCACCGGCCGGGTTCGCGCGGCAAACAGTTTTCGGGAAAGACTTCGGGTGAAGGGAGCCTGGGACCGTGCAGCGAAAGAGGTACGCACCCGGCCGCACCGGGTCCACGGCGCGCACCGCCGTCGCCCTCGCACTCGGCCTCGGCCTGGGGGCCGGCCTCACCGCGTGCTCCGCGGGCGCCCCCGCCGACGACATCGCCGTCGACGCCAAGGCCGGCCAGGCCGCCGCCCCCGTCGCGCCCCCCGGCCGCTACCGCACCCTCTTCGAGCCCTGCGGCGCCGTCGCGCAGGCCACCCTCAAGGACCTGCTCCCGGGCGCCGCCGCGCTGCCCGACGCCGAGCGCGACAAGGCGTACCGGGGCGTCGCGGCCGTCACGTACGACACCGACCGGCGCGTCGGCTGCACGTGGAAGGCCGACACCCCGGACACCTCGCACCGGCTGTCCCTCGACATCGAGCGGGTGGTCTCGTACGACGCGGCGGTGAGCGACGACGACCGGGCGCAGGAGGTGTACGTCCGCAAGCAGCTCGCGGCGGGCATCCCGGTGCCGCCCACGACCCCGCCCTCGCCCACGACCCCGCCCTCGCCGACCGGGACGCCGACGGGGACCCCCTCGGCCGCGGGCAAGCCGGCCTCGGGCGCCACGACCACCGCCCCGTCGGGCAAGCCGTCGACGGGCACCCCCACCACCGACGCCCCCTCCACCGGCGCCCCCTCCACCGGCCCCACCTCGACCGGTCTCGAGCCCCGTGTCCTCGACGGTCTCGGGGACGTCGCGTACGTCGACGACATCCTCAGTACGGCCGGTGCGAACAGCCATCAGCGGGCCGTGAGCGTGGTGTTCCGCACATCGAACGTGATCGTGACGGTCTCGTACCAGGAGCAGACGACGGGGTCCGCCGAGGCTCCCGACAGTGCGGAACTGCAGGAAAAGGCCCGGAATCTGGCCCGGCAGCTCGCCGATCGGCTGGAGGAGTAGCGGTTCGCCTCCGCTCCGTGAGCGGATGGCGACCACGTAACGTGTCGGCGTACCTGTGGCCGTGCCGTACGACAAGCGACTGAAGGAACCATGCAGCGATCAGCTCAGCGAACGCGACTCACCCGCATACTCGCCTGCGCCGCCGTCCCGGTGATGCTCGTCGCCGCGGGCTGTTCTTCGGACTCCGGCGACTCCGGCGGCTCCGGCAAGGCGGAGGGGCAGGGCAACGCGTCCGCGTCGGCGTCCGTGACGCCCTCGCCGTCGCAGTCGACGAAGACGGTCGAGCCGGCGAAGTTCGCGAAGCTGCCCGAGGTGTGCAAGTCGATCTCGTCGAAGACGACGGCGTCGCTGGTGCCCAAGGCGAAGACGAAGAACGGGACGCCGGCGGCCTCCAGCGACCTGGCCAGCCGCGGTGGCTGCTCGTGGAACGGCCTTGAGGACAAGGGCGTGGAGGGCTCGCAGTACCGCTGGCTGGACGTGTCGTTCTACCGGTACGAATCCGATGCGGCGCTGGGCAGCGGTCAGGAGCGTGCGCAGGAGAACCTGGCGAAGGAGCTGGCCAAGGTCCAGCAGACGCCGGGTGCGAAGAAGCTGCGGACGGTCGAGGCCACGGGCATCGGCGACGAGGCGAAGACGGTCACGTACCAGCTGCGGAAGACGGACGAGGACTTCGTGTACACGTCGATCGTGGCGCGTACGGGCAATGTGCTGGTGCTGCTGTCGTACAACGGTGCCGGTTACGCGGGCGCCGACACCCCCTCGGAGAAGACCGTGACGAACGGTGCGATCAAGGCAGCCAAGGAGGCCGTCGCGGCGGTCGCCACGGCCAACAAGTAGTCACAACCCGGCGCGGAATGGCATATTCGCACGGAGCCCGTCCCTCCCCCGAGGGTCGGGCTCCGTGCGCATGTGCCAGTCTGTGCGCGCCGGATGTCGAATGACGAGAGGGGATCGCGGGTGGCCGCGATGCAGCTGAATCGCACACACCGAATACTCATCGGCCTCGTCATCGGCGGTGCGCTGATCATCGCGGGGATCGGTTTCGCGGGTTCGTACGCCGCCGTGCGCGAGCTCGCCCTCCAAAAGGGTTTCGGTACCTTCTCGTACTTCTTCCCGATCGGCATCGACGCGGGCATCTGTGTGCTGCTCGCGCTGGATCTGCTGCTGACCTGGCTGCGGATCCCGTTCCCGCTGCTGCGTCAGACGGCGTGGGTGCTGACGGCGGCGACGATCGCGTTCAACGGTGCGGCGGCGTGGCCCGACCCGCTGGGTGTCGGGATGCACGCGGTGATCCCGGTGCTGTTCGTGGTGGCCGTGGAGGCCGCGCGGCACGCCGTGGGCCGGATCGCGGACATCACGGCGGACAAGCACATGGAGGGCGTCCGGATCACCCGCTGGCTGCTGTCGCCGGTGCCGACGTTCCGGCTGTGGCGGCGGATGAAGCTGTGGGAGCTGCGTTCGTACGAGCAGGTCATCAAGCTGGAGCAGGAACGTCTGATCTACCAGGCCCGGCTGCAGGCGCGCTTCGGGCGGGGCTGGCGGCGCAAGGCTCCGGTGGAGGCGCTGATGCCGCTGCGGCTGGCGCGGTACGGGGTTCCGCTGGCGGAGACGGCCCCGGCGGGTCTGGCGGCGGCGGGCATCGACCCGGCCGTACTCCCTCCGGAGCCGCAGGCGCAGCAGCAGCCGATGGCGGTCGCGCAGGCCCAGCCGGCGGCGCTGCCGGCGCAGGCGCAGGTCCCGGCGCAGACGCAGGTTCCGGTTCCGGCCCAGGGGCAGGCCCCGGGGCAGGCTCCGGTGGGGCCGGTGAATCACGAGAGCCCGTGGTTCGACGCCTCGCAGGTCTCCCCGGAGTCGTACGAGGGCACGTACAACCCGCAGATCGTGGAGGGCCTGGAGCCCATGCCGGTCCCGGTGCCGCAGGGGCCGGAGGACGTCCCTCCGGCGGGCCCGGAGGAGTTCGTGGAGTACCCGGAGTACGTGGAGCAGCCGGAGCCGCGGAACGACGAGTTCGAGGACGTCGTCTACAAGGTCATGGGTTCGTACGTGATCGAGCACGACGAGTTCCCGGCCGAGGCCGAGCTGGCGCGTCTGGTGGCCGAGCAGTACGGCCTCCCGGAGTTCCCCGAGACCGAGCTCGACCTGCTGCGGCAGGCGGTGCCGGCCGCGCAGGAGCGGGTCCAGCAGGCGAGGGCCGAGATGGACACCCCGTAGGAAGACGCATGTGAAAGGGCCGCCACCCGGATCCGGGTGGCGGCCCTTTCACATGCTCAGGTCACACGCTCAGGCGCCGAGCAGCTTCCGCACCCGCTCCGCACCCACCGCGAGCAGCAGCGTCGGCAGGCGCGGGCCCGTCTCGCGGCTGACGAGGAGCTTGTAGAGCAGGGCGAAGAAGGCGCGCTGGGCGAGCTTCAGCTCGGGCGTCGGCTTCGCCTCGGGGTCGAGGCCGGCCATGACCTTCGGGACGCCGTAGACGAGGGTGGTGAGCCCGTCGAGCGACCAGTGGGTGTCGAGGCCCTCCAGGAGGAGGCGGAGCGACTCGCGGCCCTCGTCGTCCAGGGAGCCGAGGAGCTCGGTGTCGGGCTCGTCGCGGACGATGGTGCGCTGGTCGGCCGGGACCTGGTTGGTGATCCAGTTCTCGGCGCGGTCGAGGCGCGGGCGGACCTCGTCGAGGGAGGTCACCGGGTTCTCGGGGTCGAGCTCGGCGAGGATCCGCAGGGTCTGCTCGTCGTGTCCGGCCGTGATGTCCATGACCGAGGCGAGCGTGCGGTACGGGAGCGGGCGCGGGGTGCGCGGCAGCTCGCCGGCGGCGGTGCGGGCGGCACGGGAGTACGCCGCCGCGTCCGCAGGCAGGGCGGAGCCGTCGGCGACCTTGGCCTCCAGCTTGTCCCACTCGTCGTACAGCCGCTGGATCTCCTGGTCGAAGGCGATCTTGAAGGACTGGTTGGGCCTGCGGCGGGCGTAGAGCCAGCGCAGGAGCTGGGGCTCCATGATCTTCAGGGCGTCGGCCGCGGTGGGCACGCCGCCCTTCGAGGAGGACATCTTGGCCATGCCGCTGATGCCGACGAAGGCGTACATGGGGCCGATGGGCTGGACGCCGTCGAAGATGCGGACGATCTGGCCGCCGACCTGGAACGAGGAGCCGGGCGAGGAGTGGTCGACACCGGAGGGCTCGAAGATGACGCCCTCGTAGGCCCAGCGCATGGGCCAGTCGACCTTCCAGACCAGCTTGCCGCGGTTGAACTCGCTGAGCTTGACGGTCTCGGCGAAGCCGCAGCTGGTGCAGGTGTAGGCGAGCTCGGTGGTCTCGTCGTCGTACGAGGTGACGGTCGTCAGGTCCTTCTCGCACCGGCCGCAGTAGGGCTTGTACGGGAAGTAGCCGGAGGCGCCGCCGGAGCCGTCGTCCTCGGCGGCGGCGCCGGAGCCCTCCTCGGCCTCCAGCTCGGCCTCGTCGACGGGCTTCTGGGACTGCTTCTTCGGGGCCTTCTTCGTCCGGTACTGGTCGAGGATGGCGTCGATGTCGCCGCGGTGCTTCATCGCGTGCAGGATCTGCTCGCGGTACGTACCGGCGGTGTACTGCTCGGTCTGGCTGATCGGGTCGTACTCGACGCCCAGCTCGGCCAGCGACTCGACCATGGCGGCCTTGAAGTGCTCGGCCCAGTTGGGGTGGGGCGAGCCGGCGGGGGCCGGGACCGAGGTCAGCGGCTTGCCGATGTGCTCGGCCCAGGACGCGTCGATGCCCTCGATGCCGTTCGGCACCTTGCGGTAGCGGTCGTAGTCGTCCCAGGAGATGAGGTGCCGGACCTCGTACCCGCGGCGGCGGATCTCGTCGGCGACCAGGTGCGGGGTCATGACCTCGCGGAGGTTGCCGAGGTGGATCGGGCCGGACGGGGAGAGGCCGGAGGCGACGACGACCGGTTTGCCAGGCGCACGTCGCTCCGACTCGGCGATGACCTCGTCCGCGAAACGGGAGACCCAGTCGGTCTCGGTGCTGCTCTGAGCCACGGTCGGTACGTCCTTCTTCCTGAGGGGTTCTGCCTGTCAGCCCTACGAGGACCATTCTCCCAGACGGAACGACACTCTCCGAGGTTGTCCACAGGCGGGGAAATCACGTTGCGCTCCCGTGGGACACTTGACAAGCGAATTAGACCTGACGGACTCAACAGGAACGGAAGCTCATGGCCTCGGTCCCTTCCCTCGCTTCGACCGTGCAGCAGCGCCTCGCGGACGGCCTCTCGGCGGCTCTGCCGGACGCCGCGTCCGCCGACCCGCTGCTGCGACGAAGCGACCGGGCCGACTTCCAGGCCAACGGCATCCTGGCGCTGGCCAAGCAGCTCAAGGGCAATCCGCGTGAGCTGGCGACGAAGGTCGTCGAGGCGATCCCGGCCAACGACGTGCTGAAGGAGATCGAGGTCTCGGGCCCCGGCTTCCTGAACATCACGGTGACGGACTCGGCGATCATCGAGACCCTCGCGGCCCGTGCGGCGGACGCGCGTCTCGGCGTGCCGTTCAACGAGTCGGCGGGCACGACGGTCATCGACTACGCGCAGCCGAACGTGGCGAAGGAGATGCACGTCGGCCACCTGCGGTCGGCCGTGATCGGCGCGGCGATGGTCGAGATCCTGGAGTTCACCGGCGAGACGGTGGTCCGGCGCCACCACATCGGCGACTGGGGCACCCAGTTCGGCATGCTCATCCAGTTCCTGATCGAGCACCCGCACGAGCTGGACCACTCCTCGGAGGCGGAGGTCTCCGGCGAGGAGGCCATGTCGAACCTGAACCGGCTGTACAAGGCCTCGCGGGCCCTGTTCGACTCCGACGAGGAGTTCAAGACGCGGGCGCGTGCCCGGGTCGTGGACCTCCAGGCGGGCGACGAGGAGACCCTGGCCCTCTGGCAGCGGTTCGTCGACGAGTCGAAGATCTACTTCTACTCGGTCTTCGACAAGCTGGACATGGACATCCGGGACGGCGACGTCGTCGGCGAGTCCGGGTACAACGACATGCTGCAGGAGACCTGCCGGATCCTGGAGGAGTCGGGCGTCGCGGTCCGCTCCGAGGGTGCGCTGTGCGTGTTCTTCGACGACGTGAAGGGCCCGGACGGCAACCCGGTGCCGCTGATCGTCCAGAAGTCCGACGGCGGCTTCGGGTACGCGGCGACGGACCTGTCCGCGATCCGCGACCGGGTGCAGAACCTGAAGGCGACCTCCCTGCTGTACGTGGTGGACGCCCGCCAGTCGCTGCACTTCAAGATGGTCTTCGAGACGGCCCGCCGGGCCGGCTGGCTGAACGACGAGGTGAAGGCGTTCCAGCTGGCGTTCGGCACGGTCCTCGGCAAGGACGGCAAGCCGTTCAAGACCCGTGAGGGCGAGACGGTCCGCCTCGTGGACCTCCTCGACGAGGCGATCGGCCGGGCGACCGAGGTCGTGCGCGAGAAGAACAACGACAAGATCGCCCTCACCGAGCAGGAGATCGTCGAGAACGGCGCGCAGATCGGCATCGGCGCGGTGAAGTACGCCGACCTGTCGACCTCCGCCGTGCGCGACTACAAGTTCGACCTGGACCAGATGGTGTCGCTGAACGGCGACACGTCGGTGTACATCCAGTACGCGTACGCGCGTATCCAGTCGATCAAGCGGAACGCCGGCGACGCCGTGCCGACGGCCCACCCGGAGCTGGAGCTGGCCCCGGCCGAGCGCGCGCTCGGCCTGCACCTGGACCAGTTCGGCGCCGCGGTCGCCGAGGTGGCGGAGGAGTACGCGCCGCACAAGCTGGCCGCGTACCTCTACCAGCTGGCCTCTCACCTGACCGCGTTCTACGACCAGTGCCCGGTCCTGAAGGCGGACACGCAGGAGCAGAAGGAAAACCGGCTGTTCCTGATCGACCTGACGGCCCGCACGCTGCACCAGGGCATGGCGCTGCTGGGCATCCGGACGCCCGAGCGCCTCTGAGGCACCGGAGGCGAGGCCCCCGTCACGACTGCGTGCCGGGGGCTTCGCCGTACCGGATCACCGGATGGGGTGCGAGGTCCGGCCGGAGACCTCGTCGATCTCCGTGTGAGCCTTCTGGAGGAGCTGCGAGGCGAGGTCCATCAGGGCGCGGGCGCCCGCGATCTCCTCGCCCACCCGAAGCTGGTCCGGGTCGGAGGGGTGCCGGTTCGCGGTGCCGTGGGCCCGGAACTCGGTGCCGTCGCTGAGCCGGACCATGGCCGCGGCCCGCGTCCGGTCACCTTCCTCCTGGAACTCCATCTCCACATGCCATCCGACAAGCGTGTGCATCATGAGGACCACCTCCACCGAGGTACCTGTCGGCTACTTCTCCAGGGTGCGCTGCGGAGTGCTGCCCCACCACTCGTTGTCAGTGGCGCCCCGTACGTCAGGACCTAGCCGCGCAGGCTCTGGGCGGCCTCGGTGGCCCAGTAGGTGAGGATCATCTGCGCGCCGGCACGGCGGATGCCGGTGAGGGTCTCCATGATCGCCTTGTCCCGGTCGATCCAGCCCCTCTCGGCGGCGGCCTCGACCATCGAGTACTCACCACTGATCTGGTAGGCGGCGACGGGCACGTCGACGGACGCGGCAACCTTCGCGAGCACATCGAGGTACGGGCCGGCCGGCTTGACCATGACCATGTCGGCGCCCTCCTCCAGGTCGAGCGCCAGCTCGCGCATGGACTCGCGGAGGTTGGCGGGGTCCTGCTGGTAGGTCTTGCGGTCGCCCTTGAGGGAGGAGCCGACGGCCTCGCGGAAGGGGCCGTAGAAGGCGGAGGAGTACTTCGCGGTGTACGCGAGGATCGCCACGTCCTCCTTGCCGATGGTGTCCAGGGCGTCGCGGACGACCCCGACCTGGCCGTCCATCATCCCGGAGGGGCCCACGACGTGGACGCCGGCGTCGGCCTGGACCTGCGCCATCTCGGCGTAGCGCTCCAGGGTGGCGTCGTTGTCGACGCGGCCGTCGGCGTCCAGGACGCCGCAGTGGCCGTGGTCGGTGAACTCGTCGAGGCACAGGTCGGACATGATGATGAGCTCGTCGCCGACCTCGGCCTTCACGTCCCGGATGGCGACCTGGAGGATCCCGTCGGGGTCGGTCCCGGCGGTCCCGGCAGCGTCCTTCTTGGCATCTTCCGGCACGCCGAAGAGCATGATCCCGGAGACCCCGGCCTCCAGCGCCTCCACGGCGGCCTTCCGCAGGGTGTCCCGCGTGTGCTGCACGACCCCGGGCATGGCCTCGATCGGGACGGGCTCGGTGATCCCCTCGCGCACGAACGCGGGCAGGATCAGGTCGGCGGGATGCAGCCGGGTCTCGGCCACCATCCGGCGCATGGCAGGCGTCGTCCGCAGCCGCCGCGGCCGCGCCCCGGGAAAGGATCCGTACGAGTTCATAAACCGAGGCTACGCCCGCGACACGAGTGCATTTACCGACACTTTGTTGCCGCCCCGCACCCGTGCGGGCCCTCGCCTGGCTGGGCGTTGCCCCGCTGCCGTGTGGGCAATCGTCCCGCAGGGCGGGACGGGTGGGCACACGGGACGGCGCCCTCGGCGGCGCCTCCGCGTCCCGCGCCTGGACCCGCACCCCAACCGCGCGGCGCACACGGGGTGCGGGTCAGGGCGCGGAAGCCTCGGGCGCCGGCAGGGCGCGGGTCCGTTGTGCCCACCCTCCCCCAAGCTCTCGGCTTCGCTCGAGCAGGGGGGACCCCCTTGCCCCGGCGGAACGCATGCCCACAACGGGGGGCGCGGGTCCACAACGAAAAAGGTGCGGGCCCGTGAACCGGGCCCGCACCCCACGAAACCGCTACGTCGTCCGACGCCTCCGCGCCCCCGGCCGCCGCTCACTGGGCCGCGTCACCGGATCCCCCGCCTCCAGCGCCGACTCCCGTCGCCGGAGACCGAAGTCCGCAAGGGCCTCGGCGAGCTTGTGGACGGACGGCTCCGGCGAGAGGACGTCGACCCGCAGCCCGTGCTCCTCGGCGGTCTTCGCCGTGGCGGGCCCGATGCAGGCGATCACGGTCACGTTGTGCGGCTTGCCGGCGATGCCGACCAGGTTCCGCACGGTCGAGGAGGACGTGAACAGAACGGCGTCGAACCCGCCGCCCTTGATCGCCTCCCGCGTGTCCGCCGGCGGCGGCGACGCGCGCACCGTCCGGTAGGCGGTGACGTCGTCGACCTCCCACCCGAGCTCGATCAGGCCCGCGACCAGCGTCTCGGTCGCGATGTCGGCGCGCGGCAGGAAGACGCGGTCGATCGGGTCGAAGACCGGGTCGTACGGCGGCCAGTCCTCAAGGAGGCCCGCCGCGGACTGCTCACCCGACGGCACGAGGTCCGGCTTCACACCGAAGTCGACCAGCGCGGCCGCGGTCTGCTCGCCCACCGCCGCGACCTTGATGCCGGCGAAGGCGCGGGCGTCGAGCCCGTACTCCTCGAACTTCTCCCGTACGGCCTTCACCGCGTTCACGGAGGTGAAGGCGATCCACTCGTAGCGTCCGGTGACGAGCCCCTTGACCGCCCGCTCCATCTGCTGCGGGGTGCGCGGCGGCTCGACGGCGATGGTCGGCACCTCGTGCGGCACCGCGCCGTACGAACGCAGCTGGTCGGAGAGCGACGCGGCCTGCTCCTTGGTGCGCGGCACGAGGACCCGCCAGCCGAACAGCGGCTTGGACTCGAACCACGACAGCTGGTCCCGCTGCGCCGGGGCGCTGCGCTCGCCGACCACGGCTATGACCGGCCGGTGGCCCTCGGGCGAGGGGAGGACCTTGCCCTGCTTGAAGACCTGGGCGATCGTCCCGAGGGTCGCGTTCCAGGTCCGCTGGCGGGTCGTCGTACCGGCGATGGTCACGGTGAGCGGGGTGTCCGGCTTACGGCCAGCCGCCACCAGTTCACCGGCCGCCGCGGCGACCGAGTCGAGGGACGTGGAGACGACGACGGTCCCGTCCGAGGCACCGACCTCGGTCCAGCACCGCTCGTCGGCGGTGCGGGCGTCGACGAAGCGCACGTCGGTGCCCTGCGCGTCGCGCAGCGGCACACCCGCGTAGGCGGGCACGCCGACGGCGGTGGCGACGCCGGGGACGACCTCGAAGGGGATGCCCTCGGCGGCGCAGGCGAGCATCTCGGCGCCCGCATTCCCGTCGAGGCCGGGGTCGCCGGTCACCGCACGGACGACCCGCCTGCCGCCCCGCGCGGCCTCCATGACAAGATTGGCGGCATCCCTCAACACGGGGACACCGGCGGTTGTTGACGTCTCGTCAACGACCGTCAGCTCAGGCGTGCTCACCCCCACGCGCGCATGGCCGCGAACGACCTCGAGCACCTCCGGCTCGGCGATCAGGACGTCCGCCCCCGCGAGGGCTTCGACGGCCCTGAGGGTCAGGAGTCCGGGGTCGCCCGGGCCTGCGCCGAGGAACGTGACGTGCCCATGGCCCGCGAAGGCCGGGGACAGGGGGCTGGTGGTCGGGCTGGTGGGGCTCAAAGTGCTCGCTCCCCCATAAGACCGGCCGCACCCTTGGCGAGCATCTCGTCCGCGAGTTCGCGTCCGAGCGCCAGGGCCTCGTCGTGCGAGGTGGGTACGGGTCCGGTGGTGGACAGCTGCACCAGCGTCGAGCCGTCGGTGGTGCCGACGACGCCGCGCAGGCGCATTTCGGTGACAACCTGCCCGTGACCGGGGTCGTCGGCCAGCAGGTCGGCCAGCGCACCCACGGGTGCGGAGCAGCCGGCCTCCAGGGCGGCGAGCAGGGATCGCTCGGCGGTCACGGCGGCCCGCGTGTGCGGGTCGTCGAGGGGCGCGAGCGCGGCGACGAGTTCGGTGTTCGACGCCAGGCATTCGACGGCCAGGGCCCCCTGGCCGGGGGCGGGCAGGACGGTGTCGACGGACAGCGGCTCGGCGGTCAGGCCGCCGAGGAGCTCGTCGGTCCCGCCGATGCGGTTGAGTCCGGCCGCGGCCAGGACGACCGCGTCCAGCTCGCCCTTGCGGACGTAGCCGACGCGGGTGTCGACGTTGCCGCGGATGGGGACGCAGGTGATGTCGAGGCCGTGGTTGCGTGCGTACGCGTGGAGCTGCGCCATCCGGCGCGGGGAGCCGGTGCCGACGCGCGCGCCCTGGGGCAGCGTGTCCAGCGTGAGGCCCTCCCCCGCGATCAGTACGTCGCGCGGGTCCTCGCGCGGCGGGATCGCGGCCAGCACCAGGTCGGGGTGCTGGGCGGTCGGCAGGTCCTTCAGGGAGTGCACGGCGAAGTCCACCTCGCCGGCGAGCAGCGCGTCACGGAGCGCGGCGACGAAGACGCCGGTGCCGCCGATCTGCGCGAGGTGCTCCCGGGAGGTGTCCCCGTACGTCGTGATCTCCACGAGCTCGACGGGCCGGCCGGTCAGCTGCCGGACGGCGTCGGCCACGTGCCCGGACTGGGCCATGGCGAGCTTGCTGCGCCTGGTCCCGAGCCTCAGTGCCCTCTCGGTCATACTCGCCCTCGGTTCTTGACGTCGGCGTCATTCAGGTCGGCCCGGCTGACGGAAGCCACCGTCTCCGGGTCGAGGTCGAAGAGTGTCCGCAGCGCGTCCGCGTACCCGGCGCCGCCGGGCTCGCTGGCCAGCTGCTTGACCCGCACGGTCGGCGCGTGCAGGAGCTTGTCGACGACGCGGCGCACGGTCTGGGTGATCTCGGCGCGCTGCTTGTCGTCGAGGCCGGGGAGGCGGCCTTCGAGGCGGGCGACCTCGCCCGCGACCACTTCGGCGGCCATGGTGCGCAGGGCGACGACGGTCGGGGTGATGTGGGCGGCGCGCTGGGCGGCGCCGAAGGCGGCGACCTCGTCGGAGACGATGCCGCGCACCTGGTCGACGTCGGCGGCCATGGGCGCGTCGGCGGAGGCCTCGGCGAGCGATTCGATGTCGACGAGCCGGACACCGGGGATGCGGTGGGCGGCGGCGTCGATGTCGCGGGGCATGGCGAGGTCGAGGAGGAAGAGCGGGTCACGGCGTCCGCGCGTGGCGTCCTCGACGGCCTCGCCGGTGAGGACGAGTCCGGTGGCGCCGGTGCAGGAGACGACGACGTCGGCACGTGTCAGTTCGTCGCCGACGGCAACCATCTCGACCGCGCGTGCGGCCACTCCCGTTCCCCCGGGCTCGTTCAGGATCTGCGCGAGCCGCTCGGCGCGGGCCAGGGTGCGGTTGGCGATGACGATCTCGGAGACGCCGGAGCGCGCGAGCGTGGCGGCGGCGAGCGAGGACATCGAACCGGCGCCGATGACGAGGGCCTTCTTGCCCTTGGACCAGGTCTCGACGTCCGTGTCCTGGGCGAGCTGCTCCAGGCCGAAGGTGACGAGCGACTGCCCGGCCCGGTCGATGCCGGTCTCGCTGTGGGCGCGCTTGCCGACCCTCAGGGCCTGCTGGAACAGGTCGTTGAGGAGGCGTCCCGCGGTGTGGAGGTCCTGGCCGAGGGCGAGGGTGTCCTTGATCTGGCCGAGGATCTGGCCCTCGCCGACGACCATGGAGTCGAGCCCGCAGGCCACCGAGAAGAGGTGGTGGACGGCCCGGTCCTCGTAGTGCACATAGAGATAAGGAGTGAGCTCGTCCAGGCCGACGCCGCTGTGCTGCGCGAGCAGCGTGGACAGCTCGGCGACCCCGGCGTGGAACTTGTCCACGTCGGCGTAGAGCTCGATGCGGTTGCAGGTGGCCAGGACGGTGGCCTCGGCGGCCGGTTCGGCGGCGAGGGTGTCCTGGAGGAGCTTGGCCTGGGTGTCCGCCGACAGCGAGGCCCGCTCCAGGATGGAGACCGGGGCGCTGCGGTGGCTCAGTCCGACGACGAGAAGGCTCATGCCGGCATCACCGCGGGGACGTCCCCGTCGGGTCCCTTGCGACCGGTGGTGCCCGTGGTGCCACGGGGAGCCGGCGGTACGACGACGGGCTCGGGCTCGGCGACCGCGTCGTGGCCCTCCTCGGCGCTCGTCTCCTCGCCGGCCTTGCGCTGCTCGTGGAAGGCGAGGATCTGCAGCTCGATGGAGAGGTCGACCTTGCGCACGTCGACGCCGTCGGGCACGGAGAGCACGGTCGGGGCGAAGTTCAGGATGGAGGTGACTCCGGCGGCGACGAGGCGGTCGCAGACCTGCTGGGCGACGCCGGCCGGGGTCGCGATGACGCCGATGGAGACGCCGTCCTCGCTGATGATCTTCTCGAGGTCGTCGCTGTGCTGGACGGGGATCCCGGCGACCGGCTTGCCGGTCATGGCGGGGTCGGCGTCGATGAGCGCGGCGACGCGGAAGCCTCGGGAGGCGAAACCGCCGTAGCCGGCGAGGGCGGCGCCGAGGTTGCCGATGCCGACGATGACGACGGGCCAGTCCTGGGTGAGCCCCAGCTCGCGGGAGATCTGGTAGACGAGGTACTCGACGTCGTAGCCGACACCGCGGGTGCCGTACGAGCCGAGGTAGCTGAAGTCCTTGCGCAGCTTCGCGGAGTTGACCCCCGCCGCGGCCGCGAGCTCCTCGGAGGAGACCGTGGGTACGGAGCGCTCCGAGAGCGCGGTGAGTGCGCGCAGATACAGCGGAAGCCGGGCGACGGTGGCCTCGGGAATTCCTCGGCTACGGGTCGCCGGTCGGTGAGTTCGGCCAGTTGCCACGGTGCTCCTGCGGGATGAGCGGGGCTGCAGGCGGCCGTACGTCACAAGACCGCCCCGTCGAATGCAGGCTATGTCTTTGTGAACGCGTGCACAAAGATGGTGTCCGTTTTGTCTGCCCAAAGTGACCGGGGTCACGCGGCCGGTTCCTATCGTCGCGGAACCGCGGAGCGTGTCAGCGCGTTGAGATCCCGAAGGGGGCAAAGCCGCACACTCTCCTCACGATGCCGCCCCCGAAACCCAACAAAACGTCCATGATGGTAACCGGCTTTCGGTCAGGCACCCAGTTCGCGCCGGAGCCGTCCGGCGTCCACGCGCCAGAAGGTGTGCTGCTCGCCGTCGATCAGGACCACGGGGATCTGCTCCCAGTACGCCCGGTGGAGCTCCTCGTCCCGGGTGATGTCCTTCTCCTCCCAGGATGCTCCGGTCTCCGCGCACACGGCCTCGATCACCGCGCGGGCGTCGTCGCAGAGATGGCACCCCGGCTTGCCGATCAGCGTGACGGTCCGCGAGGCGGCGTCCTTCTTCTTCACACGTCCGAACATGACGTCCATTCTGGCGCCGGGCAACAGGGGAGTCCCCCACTGTTCACACACCGGCATCCTCGCAAGTCGGGAAGTACCGAACAGACTGGCTATGCTCAACGACATGGCCGCTCTGGGATGGCTCACCCCCCGTAGGCGCTCCGCCACCGCGCGCAGCGTCCTGGCAGGCGAGGCCGCCGCCGAGGCGGCGCGCAAGTCCTCGCTCCAGCTGGAACAGGAGCGGGAGGAGGCCGCCGCCACCGAAGCCGAGGCCGCCGAGCCCGAGTTCCCGGTCGTCGGGGACGTGCGGGCCGCCGCCTTCTTCGATCTCGACAACACCGTGATGCAGGGCGCCGCGATCTTCCACTTCGGTCGCGGCCTGTACAAGCGGAAGTTCTTCCAGCGCCGCGAACTCGCGCGCTTCGCCTGGCAGCAGGCCTGGTTCCGGCTCGCCGGCGTCGAGGACCCCGAGCACATGCAGGACGCCCGCGACAGCGCCCTGTCCATCGTCAAGGGCCACCGCGTCTCCGAACTGATGTCGATCGGCGAGGAGATCTACGACGAGTACATGGCCGACCGCATCTGGCCGGGCACCCGCGGCCTCGCCCAGGCCCACCTGGACGCCGGCCAGAAGGTCTGGCTGGTCACGGCCGCCCCGGTCGAGACGGCCACGATCATCGCCCGCCGGCTCGGCCTGACCGGCGCGCTCGGCACGGTCGCGGAGTCGATCGACGGCGTCTACACGGGCAAGCTGGTCGGCGAGCCCCTGCACGGACCGGCCAAGGCCGAGGCGGTACGGGCCCTCGCCGCCGCCGAGGGCCTGGACCTGAGCCGCTGCGCCGCGTACAGCGACTCGCACAACGACATCCCGATGCTGTCGCTCGTGGGGCACCCGTACGCGATCAACCCGGACACCAAGCTCCGCAAGCACGCGAAGGACCGGGACTGGCGACTGCGCGACTACCGGACCGGCCGCAAGGCCGCCAAGGTCGGCATCCCCGCCGCCGCGGGCCTGGGCGCACTGGCCGGCGGGACCGCCGCCGCGGTCGCCCTGCACCGCCGCCGCCACTGACGCCGCCCCGCCCGGAAGGGCCCTGCCGATACGTTTCGGCTGCGATCATCTGCGACAACCCCGGACCAGGCGGGCTCACCCGTCCGTGGTCGAACAGCACCGCACAGGTCGACTCCCGGGCATTCCGCGCTCCTTACCCCGCAACGGCCCCGTTCATTCACCCGTCCCGCACTTGAGCACAACGCATCGCCCGCGCAATCACACTCGGAAGCAAACCGATCAACAATCGGTCACGAACTGCGACTTGATGCGACTACAAGCGGTAACGGAAACGACGTAATCGGTGATTTGAGCAACTGGGTGTAGCGCTGCCTGTACGAAGCGTTATTCTCCTCAGACGCACAAAGGACCCCTCGCGTCGCCACGACGGGTGAACGGTCCCGCACTGCACGTGATGGAAGCTCTGCCTCTGGGAGTCCCGTGTACCCACACGTCGGGGTTGACACCTCGGGCCTGGCTACGCTGCGCGCAACGGTCCTCGACCACTTGCGCGGCTTCGTCCCCACCGCGTACGCCGGCCCTGTCCCCGCCTTCGCCTTCGCCGCACCGGCACCCGCCGGCCCTTGCTACGCCCTGGCCGAGGGCGGCGCCGCCGTGAGCAGACGGGGCGCCCGCTCCGGCTCCGGAACCTCGACCACCGCCCGCCGCCCCACCGCGGACAGTGACAGCGCCCGCATGATGGACCTCGTCGAGCGCGCCCAGGCGGGCGAGGCCGAGGCCTTCGGCCGCCTGTACGACCAGTACAGCGACACGGTCTACCGCTACATCTACTACCGCGTCGGCGGGAAGGCGACGGCGGAGGACCTCACCAGCGAGACCTTCCTGCGCGCCCTGCGCCGGATCTCCACCTTCACCTGGCAGGGCCGCGACTTCGGCGCCTGGCTCGTCACCATCGCGCGGAACCTGGTCGCCGACCACTTCAAGTCCAGCCGCTTCCGCCTGGAAGTCACCACCGGCGAGATGCTCGACGCCAACGAGGTCGAGCGCAGCCCCGAGGACTCCGTCCTGGAGTCCCTCTCCAACGCCGCACTCCTCGACGCCGTCCGCCGCCTCAACCCCCAGCAGCAGGAGTGCGTGACCCTCCGCTTCCTCCAGGGCCTCTCGGTCGCCGAGACCGCCCGGGTCATGGGCAAGAACGAGGGCGCGATCAAGACCCTCCAGTACCGGGCCGTCCGCACCCTGGCCCGCCTCCTTCCGGACGACGCCCGCTGACCGCTCCGCGCCCCCCACACGCACCCCCCTGCCCCGGTCCGCGCCCCCACCCCCACGCCTCCCCCCACATCCCCACGACCCCCGCCCAACTCACAGTCGGTGACGCCTCGATGACGCACTGGTCCGATCATCTTTCGCGCGTAACCCAAGTGCCGCGCCGCTCGTTGTGCGGGATGCAGGCTCCCTGTGGTCACGCCATGCCCACAGCCACTCACTCTTTCGTGTGGATGTGCTCAAGGTGTGCAACCTTCCGGACACCCCGGGGAGTCGACCGTCATGACGAGAGGAGGTGCCGCCAGTGATCGCGAACGTATCGGCGCACCGGCGGGCGAACGCCTTCGCCCAGGCCCTGGAGGACCGGGCGTCCGCTGACGCGGCGGCCGAGCAGCCCGAGGCCCCGGCGGAACCGGCCGAACCCGCCGAACAGGGGCGGCTGTTGGCCCTGGCGAACGGCCTCGGAGAGCTGCCCAAGCCACAGCTCGACCCCGAGGTCAAGGTGGTGCAACGAGCCCAGCTCGTCGCCGCCATGGAAGCGATGCTCATGGAGGGGAGCGCTGCCGGGGGCCCTACGGTGCCGGAGCAGCGGACATCCACCGGCAAGGGAGCCCACCGGGCGTCCCCGCTCCGGAAACTGCGCCCCCGGTCCCGCTGGACCAAGGGCCTCGCCGCCGGCGGCCTCACGGTCGGTGTGGCGGCGGGCGCCTTCGGCGGAGTGGCCGCTGCCAGTTCCGACGCCCTCCCCGGTGACTCGCTCTACGGACTCAAGCGGGGCATGGAGGACATCAAGCTGGGCATGGCGGACGACGACGCGGACCGCGGCGGCATCTACCTCGACCAGGCCTCCACCCGCCTCAGCGAGGCCCGCCGGCTCATGGAGCGCGGCCGCGCCGGGGAGCTCGACCACGAGTCCCTCGCCGAGATCCGCCGCGTCCTGGGCGGGATGAAGCACGACGCCGCCGAGGGCCACCGGCTGCTCCGCGAGGCGTACGACCGGGACGGCGAGATCGGCCCCATGGCCCGGCTCAACTCCTTCGCCCAGGCCCACCGGGACACCTGGAACGGCCTCCGCGACCGGCTCCCCGTCCAACTGTCGGACGTCGGCAGCGAGGTGACGGACGTCTTCGACGCCATAGACGAAGACGTCGAGCCGCTCCAGTCGGTGCTCCCCCGCACCCCCGAGAAGGGCGCCGTCGGCTCCGAGGGACCGCGCACCAGGCCCGGCACCCCGAGCGGCACCCAGGGCACGGACACGCAGCAGCCGCCGACCGGCCACGAGGCGTCCCCCTCGGGCAGCCACTCCGCCGCGCCCCGCCCGTCCGGGCCCAGCACGGGGACGAGCCCGAGCACGGGCAGCGGCACCGCCTCCCCGGAGGAGGACGGTCTCCTCGGCGGCAGCACCGGCGGACTGCTCAAGCCCTCCCCGACGGGCACACCGACGGCCCCCACCGAGGGCCAGTCGACCCCGGACGTGCCGGACGTGACCCTTCCGCCACTCCTGCCGGGCCTGCTTCCGGGCCTCGGCATCGACAGCGAGGACGCTCGCTAGCAAGAAGAAGGGGCGCCCCCACGGACGGGGGGCGCCCCTTCTTCCATGCGCCCTTCCATGCGACGGTCAGAAGACACCGGCTCAGAAGAACACCGACCGCCGCTGCACCAGCAGCTTGTACAGCGTGTGCTGGATCTGCTCCCGCACCTGGTCCGTCAGGTTGAACATCAGCATCGGGTCCTCCGCCGCCTCCGGCGCGTACGAGTCCGTCGGGATCGGCTCGCCGAACTGGATCGTCCACTTCGTCGGCAGCGGCAGCGCCCCGAGCGGCCCCAGCCAGGGGAAGGTCGGGGTGAGCGGGAAGTACGGGAAACCGAGCACCCGCGCCAGGGTCTTGGCGTTCCCGAGCATCGGGTATATCTCCTCGGCCCCCACGATCGAGCAGGGCACGATCGGCACCCCGGCCCGCAGCGCCGTCGAGACGAAGCCGCCCCGCCCGAACCGCTGGAGCTTGTACCGCTCCCCGAAGGGCTTCCCGATGCCCTTGAAGCCCTCCGGCATCACCCCGACGATCTCGCCGGAGCGCAGCAGCCGCTCCGCGTCCTCCGCGCAGGCCAGCGTGTGCCCCGCCTTGCGGGCCAGCTCGTTGACGACGGGCAGCACGAAGACCAGGTCCGCCGCGAGCAGCCGCAGGTGCCGCCCGGCCGGATGGTGGTCGTGGACGGCGACCTGCATCATCAGCCCGTCCAGCGGCAGCGTCCCGGAGTGGTTGGCGACGATCAGCGCCCCGCCCTCGGCCGGGATGTTCTCGACGCCCTTCACCTCCACCCGGAAGTACTTCTCGTACAGCGGGCGGAGGAGCGACATCAGGACCTGGTCGGTGAGCTCCTCGTCGTAGCCGAACTCGTCGACCTCGTACTCGCCGGTGATCCGCCGCCGCAGGAACGCGAGCCCGCCCGCGAGCCGCCGCTCCCAGCCGCTCCCGCCGCCCACGGCCGTCTCGGGCCCGGGTTCGGGCGCCGGGGGCTCGGCGGGCCCCTCCAGTGCCTCCTTGGGCCCCGGCAGGGCCCGTACGGCCGCCGCCTCGCCCTCGGCCCTGGCGGGCCGCCGGCGGGCCCGTGGGCGGTCGTCGTCGAACGGAATGACCTTGGCGTCCGCCATCGCAGTCGGATCTCCTCAGGCGCCGTGATGAAGGGTGGAAGCGTCAGTGGGGGCGAGGCGCCCGGCGAGCCGGTCCACCGCCCCGGCGAGCAGCTCGGGCGGCAGCAGCCCGGGCCCCCGGCCCCGCGCGAAGTCCGCGAGCGCCTCCGCCGTCGAGTAGCGCGGCGAGAAGCCGAGGACCTCCCGGGTCTGGACCGTCGAGACGACCCGGCCGTGTGTGAGGAGCCGGATCTGCTCGGGCGCGAAGTCGGTGATCCCGACCGTGCGCAGCGCGGTGCCCACCCAGGTGACCGCGGGCAGCAGCACCGGTACCGTCGGCCGTCCGAGGCGCCGCGCGCACTGGGACAGCAGCAGCACCCCGTCCCCGGCCACGTTGAACGTGCCGCTGTTCTGGGTCGCCCTGCGGGGCTCGTGGGCCCCCAGGCGCAGGACGTCGATCACGTCGTCCTCGTGGACGAACTGCAGCCGCGGGTCGTAGCCGAGGACGGTCGGCAGCACCGGCAGCGCCAGGTACTCGGCGAGCGGGGAGTCGACCCGGGGCCCGAGGATGTTCGCGAACCGCAGCACGCACACCGCCACGTCCGGCCGGCGCCGGGCGAAGCCCCGGACGTACCCCTCGACCTCGACGGCGTCCTTCGCGAAGCCGCCGCTCGGCAGGGACTTCGCGGGCGTCGTCTCGGTGAAGACGGCCGGGTCCCGGGGCGCGGAGCCGTACACGCTCGTACTGGACTTGATCACGAGCCGCCGGATCCTCGGCGACTTCTGGCAGGCGCCGAGGAGCTGCATGGTGCCGATGACGTTGGTCTCCTTGACCGACGTCCGGCCGCCGCCGCCGAGCGCCGTACCGGTGACGTCCAGATGGACCACCGTGTCGACGTCGTGCTCGGCGAGGACCTTGGCGATCTCGGGCCGGCGGATGTCCGCCCGTACGAACTCGGCGGCACCGAGCTGGTGCGCGGGGTCGACCGCGTCCACGGCGATCACCCGCTCCACTTCCGGGTCCCGCTGGATCCGCCGCACGAAACGGCCGCCCAGATGCCGGGCGGCACCGGTGACGAGCACGACCTTGCCCAAAGCAGCGCCTTCCGTCCGTCACTCCCGTTGGTCGACACCGTAGCGCCTCGAGATTTCCGCGGGATAAAAGCCGCGGCACAAAGGCAAAGGCGTGGCCCCCCACCGCGAACGGTGAAGGGCCACGCCTGACGCAAAACGCTGCGAAGCAGCTGTCGCCTTACTTCTTGTTGCGACGCTGAACGCGCGTGCGCTTGAGCAGCTTGCGGTGCTTCTTCTTCGCCATCCGCTTGCGCCGCTTCTTGATAACAGAGCCCACGACTACCCTCGCTCACTTCTCGGAACATCCCCGCCTCCCGGCGGGGATCGGTGCGGGGCGTCTGGGCCCACACGACCTACGTCGGCCTAGCCTACCGTCCCGAGCACCGCGCAAGTAATCCGAGGGCCGGACTCCGCTCACCGGCTGTTCGGCCGCGCGCTCGCTACGCGGTCCCCACCCCCACGAAGGACTCCCTCAGGTACTCGTGAACCGCCTGTTCCGGCACCCGGAAGGACCTGCCCACCCGGATCGCCGGCAGATGACCGCTGTGCACCAAGCGGTACACGGTCATCTTCGAGACGCGCATCACCGAGGCGACTTCCGCCACGGTCAGAAACTTGACCTCGTTGAGAGGTCGATCGCCAGCAGCCATGACCCACCTGTACCTTCCGCCGCGACGCCCACCGGCTTCCCCTCCGGTGACTCTTCGTCGCCGAGCGCTCACTCTCCAGACTAGGGGCGGGTGGTACGAGTGGGGAAGAGGAGCTGCCATCGGCCGTTTACCGTGACAGACACGCTCGATTGAGTACATAGCGCGTGAGCGGGAGGTACGAGGCGGAGCGCACGCCGTCATCAAGCGGAACGGCCACCGACACCTGTCCCTCCGCCTCACCGACGAACAGCGCCGGATCATCCGTATCGGCCAGACCGATGGCCTCGATACCCAGCTGACCTGCCCCGCAGACCCATCCGTGGTCCCCCACCACGAGCTCCGGCAGCGGCCCGCCGCCGTCGGCCGCGCTCTCCAGAGCGGCCCTAACCGGCAGCGGCGAGTGGGAGTGCGCCCCCGGCACGCGCCCGTCCCCCGACGGCCCGGGTTCCCGTACCAGCGCGACACCGCGTACGTAGTCGAGGAGGTACGTACGTACGCCGAACCGGGTCGTTATGTCGACACATCGCCCCTGCGCCGGTGTGAGGACAAGACATCCCGCCGCCGACAAGGCGTCTGCGAGAGCGACGTAGAAACCGAGCAGACGGTGCGGATGACCCGTCCCGAGGAGCACCGGAACCCGCCGCGCGGCCGCCGCACCCAGGCGCGCCGCGAAGGCGTCGAGCCCCCGCACCGTACGCTCCGGATCGATGACGTCAGGACCCGACCGGTGCGCCGGATCCCCCGACACCCCGCACTTGTCGGCCATCAGCCGCAGCAGACCGGCCTCGTCCCACCCCCACTCGGGGTCGAGCCCGAGCAGCACCCGCGGATCACGCGCGGCGAACAGCCGATAGCTCCGCAGGTTCTCCTCCCGCGAGGTCGCCACCGTGCCCGCCAGGCCCGCCGCCAACAGATGCGCCCGCAGCGCCCCGGTACTCCACACCCGTCCGATGCTGCCGGAACACCACCGCACGGGGATCCAAACCTCCCGGACACCCCACCGTCGGCGTAACACCCAGCAGAACGTTCCCTTGGGCCGGCGGCTAGGCCAGCAGCCCCCGCAGCGGAAAAGCCGCCTTCCGCGTCGCGAGGACCGCCTGGTCGAGCCGGTCCGCCGGGTCGTACCCCTCGGCCCAGTCCCGGAAGCCCACCGGCCACCGCCCGTCCGTCATCCGCGCCGGCCCGAGCTGCCGGGTCCGCGCGTACACCTCGTCCCGCCAGGACGCCGGGATCACCGACTCCGGATCCACCGGAGCGTGCGCCGCGATCCCCACCAGATGCGTCCACGACCGCGGTACGACGTCCACCACCGCGTACCCGCCGCCGCCGAGCGCCAGCCAGCGCCCGTCCGCATGCTCGTGGGCCAGCTCGTGACAGGCCTCCTGCACCGCCCGCTGCGCGTCCAGCGACACCGCCAGGTGGGCCAGCGGATCCTCGAAGTGCGTGTCCGCCCCGTGCTGCGTCACGAGGACCTGTGGCCGGAAGTCCGCGAGCAGCTCCGGCACGACCGCGTGGAAGGCCCGCAGCCACCCCGCGTCCCCCGTCCCGGCCGGCAGCGCCACGTTCACGGCCCCGCCCTCACCGGCCCCCGCCGCGCCCGTCTCCTCCGGCCAGCCCGTCTGCGGGAACAGAGTCCGCGGATGCTCGTGCAGCGAGACCGTCAGAACCCGCGGGTCCTCCCAGAACGCCGCCTGCACCCCGTCCCCGTGGTGCACGTCCACGTCCACGTACGCCACCCGCTCGGCGCCCAGTTCGAGCAGCCGGGCGATGGCGAGCGAGGCGTCGTTGTAGATGCAGAAACCGGAAGCCGTCCCCGGCATGGCGTGGTGCAGTCCACCGGCGAAGTTCACCGCGTGCGCGGCCTCCCCGCGCCAGATCGCCTCCGCCGCGCCCACCGACTGCCCGGCGATCAGCGCCGACACCTCGTGCATCCCGGCGAACGCCGGATCGTCGACCGTCCCGAGCCCGTACGACTGGTCGGCACGGCGCGGATCCGCCGAGGCCGCCCGCACCGCCGCCACGTAGTCCTCGCGGTGCACGAGCCGCAGCGTCGAGTCCCCGGCCGGCTTCGCCGCCACCACGTCCACCGCCCGGTCGAGCCCGTAGGCCCGCACCAGCGACATCGTCAGCGCGAGCCGTACGGGATCCATCGGGTGCTCGGACCCGAAGTCGTACCGCGTGACGGCTTCATCCCACATCAACAGTGCGCGGCTGCTCATGCCCGCCACCGTATCGGGCCTCTCGCGCACCGAACGACGTGGCATACACCACCGTCACCAGGACCAGCACCATCGGCACCAACATGGCCCCCCGATAGCTCCACGCGTCCCCGAGCGCACCCACCAGAGGGGACCCGACGAGGAACCCCACGTAGTTGAAGACGTTGAGCCGCGCGACCGCCGCGTCACTGGCCCCCGGGAACAACCTCCCCGCCGCGGCGAAGGTCTGCGGCACGATCACGCTCAGCCCGAGCCCGAGCACCGTGAACCCGGCGATCCCCGCCCAGGCACCCGGCGCCGCCGCGACCACCGCGAACCCGAGCGCCGCGAGCACCGCCCCCACCCGGACGACCACGACGGCCCCGAACCGCCGCACCCCGAAGTC
The DNA here is from genome assembly GCF_000830005.1 of Streptomyces vietnamensis. NCBI lineage: Bacteria > Bacillati > Actinomycetota > Actinomycetes > Kitasatosporales > Streptomycetaceae > Streptomyces > Streptomyces vietnamensis. The sequence continues at coordinate 3,751,180 of NZ_CP010407.1, forward strand.
CCCGACGGCCCGCCCGAGCAGCGTCGTCACCATGTACGCGTTGTACGGCACGGTCGCCAGCTCCTCCGAGCTGTGGAGCACGTCCTGGAGGTACTTGGCGCTCCAGTTGGAGACCGTCGAGTCCCCGATGTACGCGAAGGTCATCACCAGACAGAGCGGCAGCAGCACCTTGAAGACGACACCGCTCCCCTTGCCGTCCCCCGCCTCGACCGCCCCGGAGTCCCCACCGGCCACGTACCACCGGCTGCCGACGAACGCGGCGGGCAGCAGCACGGCCACCACCGGCAGGTACGACACGAACAGCGACAGGTGCCAGTGGGCCCCCACCCAGGCCAGCGAGGCCCCCGCGATCCCGCCGAGGCTGTACGAGGCGTGGAAGCCGAGCATGATGCTCCGCCCGTACGCCCGCTGGAGGCTCACCCCCAGCATGTTCATGGAGGCGTCGAGCGAACCGACCGCGATCCCGAAGAGCCCGAGCGCGATCGCCGCGTGCCAGAGCTGGGACCCGAGCCCGACGGCAAGAAGCGCCAGGAGCACGAAGGGCTGCGCCCACCGCAGCACGACCGCGGGCCCCACCCGGGCGACGACCTTCTCGGTCGCCACGCTCGCCACACCCGCCAGGATCGGGACGGCGGCCAGGAAGGCCGGCAGCAGCCCGTCCGAGATCCCGTACTGGTCCTGGATCGCCGGTATTCGAGTCACGAGCAGGGCGAAGGTGACCCCCTGCACGAAGAAACTGCCCGCCAGGGATCCCCGCCCACGCCTCAACCGCGCATCCGTCATGGCGGCACAGCGTACGGCCGGTAACTACCGATGGGTAGATGGATCACGTCCCCAAAATCGCGAGGAGCTCGTCCATCCCCCCGAAGAACCCCTTGGCCCCGCTGAGCTTGGCCTCCGGCGTCATCGCGGTGAACCCGTACACGTCCATCCCGGCCGCCAGGGCGGCCTGCACGCCGGGCCCGCTGTCCTCGACGACCACACACCGCTCGGGAGCGACCCCCATCCGCTCGGCGGCGTACAGGAACAGGTCGGGAGCCGGCTTGCCACGGCCCACGTCCTCGGCACTGAAGATCGTCTCGTCCCCGAAGTACGCGTCGAGCCCGGTCGTCCGGTGCCCGACCCGGATCCGCTCATGGCTCCCCGAGGAGGCCACACAGTACGGAGCCCCGACCGCGGCGAGCCCCTTGAGCACGTCCGCGGCCCCCGGCACGGCCGCCAACTCCGCCTGGAACGCGGCGAACACGCGCGCGTGGAAGACGTCGTCGAAGTCCGCCGGCAACCGCTGCCCGCTCCGCTCCTCGACCAGCTCATGGATGCGATGCATGGCGGATCCCATGTAGTCCCGCACGGACTCCTCGTACGTGGTGGGGTGCCCGAGCTCCGTCAGATAGCCGGCCAGCAGGGTGTTGGAGATGGGCTCGCTGTCCACGAGCACACCGTCGTTGTCGAAGATGACCAGGTCGTATCGCATGACCACAGCGTAGAACGCAAAAATGCCTCAACCCCCGGACAAGGTCCGGGGGTTGAGGCTAAAAATTGTTCGGCGGCGTCCTACTCTCCCACAGGGTCCCCCCTGCAGTACCATCGGCGCTGAAAGGCTTAGCTTCCGGGTTCGGAATGTAACCGGGCGTTTCCCTAACGCTATGACCACCGAAACACTATGAAGTTACGAACCGCCGCACCCCGCAGGGGGCGTGTTCGTTGCTTCAGAACTAACACAGTGGACGCGAGCAACTGAGGACAAGCCCTCGGCCTATTAGTACCGGTCAGCTCCACCCCTTACGGGGCTTCCACATCCGGCCTATCAACCCAGTCGTCTACTGGGAGCCTTACCCTCTCAAGGAGGTGGGAACACTCATCTCGAAGCAGGCTTCCCGCTTAGATGCTTTCAGCGGTTATCCCTCCCGAACGTAGCCAACCAGCCATGCCCTTGGCAGGACAACTGGCACACCAGAGGTTCGTCCGTCCCGGTCCTCTCGTACTAGGGACAGCCCTTCTCAATATTCCTACGCGCACAGCGGATAGGGACCGAACTGTCTCACGACGTTCTAAACCCAGCTCGCGTACCGCTTTAATGGGCGAACAGCCCAACCCTTGGGACCGACTCCAGCCCCAGGATGCGACGAGCCGACATCGAGGTGCCAAACCATCCCGTCGATATGGACTCTTGGGGAAGATCAGCCTGTTATCCCCGGGGTACCTTTTATCCGTTGAGCGACGGCGCTTCCACAAGCCACCGCCGGATCACTAGTCCCGACTTTCGTCCCTGCTCGACCCGTCGGTCTCACAGTCAAGCTCCCTTGTGCACTTACACTCAACACCTGATTGCCAACCAGGCTGAGGGAACCTTTGGGCGCCTCCGTTACCCTTTGGGAGGCAACCGCCCCAGTTAAACTACCCATCAGACACTGTCCCTGATCCGGATCACGGACCGAGGTTAGACATCCAGCACGACCAGAGTGGTATTTCAACGGCGACTCCACAACCACTGGCGTGGCTGCTTCACGGTCTCCCACCTATCCTACACAAGCCGAACCGAACACCAATATCAAACTGTAGTAAAGGTCCCGGGGTCTTTCCGTCCTGCTGCGCGAAACGAGCATCTTTACTCGTAGTGCAATTTCACCGGGCCTATGGTTGAGACAGTCGAGAAGTCGTTACGCCATTCGTGCAGGTCGGAACTTACCCGACAAGGAATTTCGCTACCTTAGGATGGTTATAGTTACCACCGCCGTTTACTGGCGCTTAAGTTCTCAGCTTCGCCTGGTCGAAACCAAGCTAACCGGTCCCCTTAACGTTCCAGCACCGGGCAGGCGTCAGTCCGTATACATCGCCTTACGGCTTCGCACGGACCTGTGTTTTTAGTAAACAGTCGCTTCTCGCTGGTCTCTGCGGCCACCCCCAGCTCAGAGTGCAAGACTCATCACCAGGCGTGGCCCCCCTTCTCCCGAAGTTACGGGGGCATTTTGCCGAGTTCCTTAACCATAGTTCACCCGAACGCCTCGGTATTCTCTACCTGACCACCTGAGTCGGTTTAGGGTACGGGCCGCCATGAAACTCGCTAGAGGCTTTTCTCGACAGCATAGGATCATCCACTTCACCACAATCGGCTCGGCATCAGGTCTCAGGCTATGTGTCACGCGGATTTGCCTACGTGACGCCCTACACCCTTACCCCGGGACAACCACCGCCCGGGCTGGACTACCTTCCTGCGTCACCCCATCGCTTACCTACTACCACCTTGGGTCGACGGCTCCACCACTTTCCTTTCCCCGAAGGGTCCGGAACGGCTTCACGGCCTTAGCATTAATGGGCTCGATATTGGGCGTTTCAAAGCGGGTACCGGAATATCAACCGGTTGTCCATCGACTACGCCTGTCGGCCTCGCCTTAGGTCCCGACTTACCCTGGGCAGATCAGCTTGACCCAGGAACCCTTAGTCAATCGGCGCACACGTTTCTCACGTGTGTATCGCTACTCATGCCTGCATTCTCACTCGTGAACCGTCCACAACTCGCTTCCGCGGCTGCTTCACCCGGCACACGACGCTCCCCTACCCATCACAGCACCCGTTGGGGCTTTTGCTGCAATGACACGACTTCGGCGGTACGCTTGAGCCCCGCTACATTGTCGGCGCGGAATCACTTGACCAGTGAGCTATTACGCACTCTTTCAAGGGTGGCTGCTTCTAAGCCAACCTCCTGGTTGTCTCTGCGACTCCACATCCTTTCCCACTTAGCGTACGCTTAGGGGCCTTAGTCGATGCTCTGGGCTGTTTCCCTCTCGACCATGGAGCTTATCCCCCACAGTCTCACTGCCGTGCTCTCACTTACCGGCATTCGGAGTTTGGCTAAGGTCAGTAACCCGGTAGGGCCCATCGCCTATCCAGTGCTCTACCTCCGGCAAGAAACACACGACGCTGCACCTAAATGCATTTCGGGGAGAACCAGCTATCACGGAGTTTGATTGGCCTTTCACCCCTAACCACAGGTCATCCCCCAGGTTTTCAACCCTGGTGGGTTCGGTCCTCCACGAAGTCTTACCTCCGCTTCAACCTGCCCATGGCTAGATCACTCCGCTTCGGGTCTTGAGCGTGCTACTGGATCGCCCTGTTCGGACTCGCTTTCGCTACGGCTTCCCCTCACGGGTTAACCTCGCAACACACCGCAAACTCGCAGGCTCATTCTTCAAAAGGCACGCAGTCACGAGGATGTGCAAGCACATCCCGACGCTCCCACGGCTTGTAGGCACACGGTTTCAGGTACTATTTCACTCCGCTCCCGCGGTACTTTTCACCATTCCCTCACGGTACTATCCGCTATCGGTCACCAGGGAATATTTAGGCTTAGCGGGTGGTCCCGCCGGATTCACACGGGATTTCTCGGGCCCCGTGCTACTTGGGTGTCTCTCCAACGAGCCGTACAGATTTCGGCTACGGGGGTCTTACCCTCTACGCCGGACCTTTCGCATGTCCTTCGCCTATCCATACGGTTTCTGACTCGTCCTGTCGCCGGCAGACGACAGAAGAGAGATCCCACAACCCCGCATGCGCAACCCCTGCCGGGTCTCACACGCCTGCGGTTTGGCCTCATCCGGTTTCGCTCGCCACTACTCCCGGAATCACGGTTGTTTTCTCTTCCTGAGGGTACTGAGATGTTTCACTTCCCCTCGTTCCCTCCACATGCCCTATGTGTTCAGGCATGGGTGACAGCCCATGACGACTGCCGGGTTTCCCCATTCGGAAACCCCCGGATCAAAGCCTGGTTGACGGCTCCCCGGGGACTATCGTGGCCTCCCACGTCCTTCATCGGTTCCTGGTGCCAAGGCATCCACCGTGCGCCCTTAAAAACTTGGCCACAGATGCTCGCGTCCACTGTGTAGTTCTCAAACAACGACCAGCCACCCATCACACACCGCCAGGCGGTGCTGTACTGGGGCCGGCATCCTCGAAGGCATGACCATGACGGCCGTACCCTCAGACACCCAACAACGTGCCAGGCACAGTCCGTTCCTCGAATCCCGTGTTCCACGCCGAAGCAGTACTAGCGGTCTCTCGTCCCTGACTGTGCCAACTAATCAACGTTCCACCCATGAGCTGACCGTGCGAGACGTTCGCTCGCATCCGGTGCTGTGCTCCTTAGAAAGGAGGTGATCCAGCCGCACCTTCCGGTACGGCTACCTTGTTACGACTTCGTCCCAATCGCCAGTCCCACCTTCGACAGCTCCCTCCCACAAGGGGTTGGGCCACCGGCTTCGGGTGTTACCGACTTTCGTGACGTGACGGGCGGTGTGTACAAGGCCCGGGAACGTATTCACCGCAGCAATGCTGATCTGCGATTACTAGCAACTCCGACTTCATGGGGTCGAGTTGCAGACCCCAATCCGAACTGAGACCGGCTTTTTGAGATTCGCTCCGCCTCACGGCATCGCAGCTCTTTGTACCGGCCATTGTAGCACGTGTGCAGCCCAAGACATAAGGGGCATGATGACTTGACGTCGTCCCCACCTTCCTCCGAGTTGACCCCGGCGGTCTCCTGTGAGTCCCCATCACCCCGAAGGGCATGCTGGCAACACAGGACAAGGGTTGCGCTCGTTGCGGGACTTAACCCAACATCTCACGACACGAGCTGACGACAGCCATGCACCACCTGTATACCGACCACAAGGGGGGCACTATCTCTAATGCTTTCCGGTATATGTCAAGCCTTGGTAAGGTTCTTCGCGTTGCGTCGAATTAAGCCACATGCTCCGCTGCTTGTGCGGGCCCCCGTCAATTCCTTTGAGTTTTAGCCTTGCGGCCGTACTCCCCAGGCGGGGAACTTAATGCGTTAGCTGCGGCACCGACGACGTGGAATGTCGCCAACACCTAGTTCCCAACGTTTACGGCGTGGACTACCAGGGTATCTAATCCTGTTCGCTCCCCACGCTTTCGCTCCTCAGCGTCAGTAATGGCCCAGAGATCCGCCTTCGCCACCGGTGTTCCTCCTGATATCTGCGCATTTCACCGCTACACCAGGAATTCCGATCTCCCCTACCACACTCTAGCCTGCCCGTATCGGATGCAGACCCGGGGTTAAGCCCCGGGCTTTCACACCCGACGTGACAAGCCGCCTACGAGCTCTTTACGCCCAATAATTCCGGACAACGCTTGCGCCCTACGTATTACCGCGGCTGCTGGCACGTAGTTAGCCGGCGCTTCTTCTGCAGGTACCGTCACTTGCGCTTCTTCCCTGCTGAAAGAGGTTTACAACCCGAAGGCCGTCATCCCTCACGCGGCGTCGCTGCATCAGGCTTGCGCCCATTGTGCAATATTCCCCACTGCTGCCTCCCGTAGGAGTCTGGGCCGTGTCTCAGTCCCAGTGTGGCCGGTCGCCCTCTCAGGCCGGCTACCCGTCGTCGCCTTGGTGGGCCGTTACCCCGCCAACAAGCTGATAGGCCGCGGGCTCATCCTTCACCGCCGGAGCTTTCCACCCGGGAAGATGCCTTCCCGGGTCGTATCCGGTATTAGACCCCGTTTCCAGGGCTTGTCCCAGAGTGAAGGGCAGATTGCCCACGTGTTACTCACCCGTTCGCCACTAATCCACCCCGAGGGGCTTCATCGTTCGACTTGCATGTGTTAAGCACGCCGCCAGCGTTCGTCCTGAGCCAGGATCAAACTCTCCGTGAATGTTCACCGGTGATCCGGTGGCACACTCGCGTTGAGCGGGACGGTCATGCCGGAATGTGGCCGACCGTCCACAGCGTCCTCGCTGTGTATGTTGCCTGCCCGCCACGAGGGCCGGCAGGACTTTTCAAAGGAACCTCGGCCATCCGTAAGGATGGACGGGGTATCAACTAATCTGGCGTTGATTTTTGGCACGCTGTTGAGTTCTCAAGGTGCGGACGCTTCCTTCGTTCCCGTTTCCGGGCCCTCCGGGCGCTTCCTTCGTTTCCGACTCTATCAGATCTTTCCGATCCGATTTCCTCGGTGCTTTCCGGTCCCTTTCGCTCCGGGCCCTTCCGGCGTTTCCGACTCTATCAGATCCTTTCGGCGTCTGACTCCCAGTCAGGGGGTTTGTCTTTCCGGCTGTTGGGCCGTTCCGACGAGTGAGACTTTAGCGGATTCCTGCCCTCCGACGCTAATCGGGCGGCTTGCGCTCAGACCTTCGAACGCGAATTCCTCATTTCGCAAAAACGCGCGGAAGCGCGACGGCGCGACAAAGCACCGTCAGCTTCTGTGGATCTTGCGGAATTGCTGTCCGGGGCCGACCGGGGTCGGTGCTCACGTCGGACAACTCGGAGAACACTACGGACGGGGAGGGGGCGTGTCAACCCTGCTCCGTGGGCGTACCTCTGCCCGGGTGACGGAAGGCGTGGCGGTAGTCGCGGGGGCTGGTGCCCAGGTGGGAGGCGAAGTGCTGGCGCATCGTGACCTCGCTGCCGAAGCCCGCGCGGCGGGCGACCTCGGGGAGGGGGTGGTCGGTGCGTTCGAGGAGCTTCTGGGCTGCGGCGACGCGCTGGGTGATGAGCCAGTGGAGGGGGGTCGTCCCCGTGGTGGCCTGGAAGTGGCGGGCGAAGGAGCGGGGGGACATGCCGGCGAGGGCGGCCAGGCTCGCGACGGTGTGCGGTTCGGCGAGGTGGGCCAGGGCGTGGGCGCGTACGGCGGCGAGGGCGTCGGCGTCGCGGTCGGCGCGGGGTGTGGGGTGCTCGATGAACTGGGCCTGGGTCCCCGTACGGAAGGGGGCCGTGACCATCGAGCGGGCGACGGTGGCTGCCGCCTCCGCTCCGTGGGCGGTGCGGATCAGGTGGAGGCAGAGGTCGATGCCCGCGGCGGTGCCGGCCGAGGTCCAGATGCCGGTGTCCTCGACGAAGAGGGCGTCCGGTTCGACCTGGACGGCCGGGTGGAGGGCGGCCAGGGTGCCGGCCAGGTGCCAGTGGGTGACGGCGCGGCGGCCGTCCAGGAGGCCCGCGCGGGCGAGGACGAAGGCGCCGGCGCAGAGCGAGGCGACCGGGATGCCGGCGGTGTGGGCGCGGCGGAGGGCGTCGAGGACGGGGGCCGGGAGGTCGACGTAGGGGTCCTCGATGCCGGGGACGACGACCAGGTCGGTGGGGGTGAGGTCGTCGAGCCAGCCGAGCGGGCGGTCGGGGGTGAGGGTGAGGCCGCCGCGCAGGGGGATGGGGGTGTGCGGGTCGGCGGCGGTGCGGCGGAGTTCGAAGGGCGGGACGCCGCGGAGGGTGCGGTCGCTGTCCCAGACCTCGGTGATGACGGAGACGTCGAAGGCGCGGATGCCGGGGAAGGCGACGAGTGCGATGCGCTGGGGGTGGGATGTGGGGTTCCGTGGCACGTCTGGCAGTAAAGCATCGATCGCTGGCATTCGTACCCCTGGGACGCGGAGGTCTCCGGCGGGAGGATCGTTGTCATGGAGATCAACGAGAACGCAGCGCTGGTGGTCATCGACGTGCAGAAGGGCTTCGAGCAGGAGTTCTGGGGGCGGCGGAACAATCCGGAGGCGGAGGCGAACATCGCGGCTCTGATCGACGCCTGGCAGGAGACGGGGCGGCCGGTCGTCTTCGTACGGCACGACTCGCCTCGGGCGGGTTCGCCGCTGGAGCCGGGGACCGAGGGGAACGCGTTCAAGGACTTCGTGGAGGAGCGGCGGGGGAAGGGGTCCGGGCCTGAGCTCTTCGTGACGAAGTCCGTGAACTCCGCCTTCTACGGGGAGCCCGATCTGGATGCATGGCTGAAGGGGGCCGGGGTCGAGCAGTTCGTGGTCGTCGGGATCCAGACCAACATGTGCAACGAGACGACCGCCCGGATGGGCGGGAACCTGGGGTACGACGTGCTGTTCCCGCTGGATGCCATGCACACCTTCGACCTGGCGGGGCCGTTCGGCTGGACGCAGACGGCGGAGGAGCTGACCCGGGCGACGGCGGTGTCGCTGCACGGCGGGCGGTTCGCCCGGGTCGTGTCCACGGAGGACGTGCTGAAGGGTGCTTCCGCGAAGTAGAAGGAGGGGTGATCGGTCAGCTGTTGCCGGAGGCCAGTTCGCGGCTGCGGTCGCGGGCCGCTTCCAGGGCGGCGATCAGGGCGGCCCGTACGCCGTGGTTCTCCAGCTCGCGGATGGCGCTGATCGTGGTGCCGGCCGGGGAGGTGACGGCCTCGCGGAGCTTGACCGGGTGCTCGCCGCTGTCGCGGAGCATCACGGCGGCGCCGATGGCGGCCTGGACGATGAGGTCGTGGGCCTGGGCGCGGGGCAGGCCGAGGAGGATGCCGGCGTCGGTCATGGCTTCGACGAGGAAGTAGAAGTAGGCCGGGCCCGAGCCGGAGAGGGCGGTCGCCGCGTCCTGCTGGGACTCGGGGACGCGGAGGGTCTTGCCGACGCCGCCGAAGATCTCCTCCGTGTGGGCGAGGTGCTCGGGGGTGGCGTGGCTGCCGGCCGAGATGACGGACATGCCCTCGTCGACGAGGACGGGGGTGTTCGGCATGACGCGGACGACGGGGGTGCCGGCGGTGAGGCGGTCCTCGATGAAGGACGTGGGGATGCCGGCGGCGGCGCTGATGACCAGGCGGTCGGCGGCGACGTGCGGGGTGAGCTCGTCGAGGAGGCGGCCCATGTCCTGCGGCTTGACGGCCAGGATGAGGGTGTCGGCGCGCTTGGCGGCCTCGGCGTTCGTGACGGTCTCGACGCCGTAGCGGTTGCGGAGTTCCTCGGCGCGTTCGGCGCGGCGGGCGGTGACCAGGAGGTTAGCGGGGCGCCAGCCGGCGCGGATCATGCCGCTGAGGAGCGCTTCACCGATCTTGCCGGTGCCGAGGACTGCGACGGTCTGGGTCATGGGTCTGTTCACCTCGCCGGAGGGGGCCTTTTCGACATCCTTTCACCGGTGGGGCCCGGGGTGCGTGGAGTGTCCGAGGGGCGGTCAGGGGTGGTCGGGGGCGGTCAGGCGGTGCGGCGGCGGAGGGTGGCCGCGCCGAGGCCGAGGACCAGGACGGCGCAGCCGGCGACGACGAGGGCGTCGCGGACGAAGGCGGTGGTCATGTCGGTGTGGCGCAGGACCTCGTTCATGCCGTCGACGGCGTACGACATCGGCAGGACGTTCGAGATCGCTTCGAGGGCGGGGGCCATGCGGTCGCGCGGGGTGAACAGGCCGCAGAGCAGGATCTGGGGGAAGATCACGGCCGGCATGAACTGGACGGCCTGGAACTCGGACGCGGCGAAGGCGGAGACGAAGAGGCCGAGGGCGGTGCCGAGGAGGGCGTCGAGGAGGGCCACCAGGAGCAGGAGCCAGGGGGAGCCGATGACGTCGAGGCCGAGGAACCAGAGGGCGAGGCCGGTGGCCAGGAGGGACTGGAGGACGGCGACGAGTCCGAAGGCGAGGGCGTAGCCGGCGATGAGGTCCGCTTTGCCGAGGGGCATGGCGAGGAGGCGTTCCAGGGTGCCTGAGGTGCGTTCCCTGAGGGTGGCGATGGAGGTCACCAGGAACATCGTGATGAGCGGGAAGATGCCGAGGAGCGAGGCGCCGATGCTGTCGAAGGTCTGCGGGCTTCCGTCGAAGACGTAGCGGAGCAGGACGAGCATCAGGCAGGGGACGAGGAGCATCAGGGCGATCGAGCGCGGGTCGTGGCGCAGCTGGCGCAGGACGCGGGCGGCGGTGGCGAGGGTGCGGTTCGCGTTCACGGTCGCTCCTGGTCGGCGGCTCGGGTGTTCGCCCGCTCCTGGTCGGCGGCTCGGGTGTTCGCCGCGTCTACGAGGTGCAGGAAGGCCTCTTCGACGGTGGGCGTGTCGTTGCGGCGGCGGAGGGCCTCGGGGGTGTCCTCGGCGAGGATCTCGCCCTCGCGCATGAGGAGGAGCCGGTGGCAGCGCTCGGCCTCGTCCATCACGTGGGAGGAGACGAGGAGGGTGGTGCCCCGGTCGGCGGCGATCCGGTGGAAGAGGTTCCACAGGTCGCGGCGGAGGACGGGGTCGAGGCCGACCGTGGGCTCGTCGAGGACGAGGAGTTCCGGGGTGCCCAGGAGGGCGACGGCGAGGGAGACCCGGCTGCGCTGGCCGCCGGAGAGTCGGCCGGCGAGGGAGTCGGCGTGGTCGGCGAGGTCGACGTCCTCGACGGCCCGGTCGACGGCGGTGCGGCGGTCCTGGCGGTGGGCGCGGCCGGGGAGCAGGACGGCGGCGAAGTAGTCGAGGTTCTGGCGGACGGTGAGGTCGTCGTAGACGGACGGGTCCTGGGTGACGTAGCCGATGCGGGTGCGGAGGGCGGGGTCGCCGGCGGGGCGGCCGAGGACCTGGAGGGTGCCGGCGACCTTGGCCTGGGTGCCGACGATGGCCCGCATGAGGGTGGTCTTGCCGCAGCCGGAGGGGCCGAGGAGACCGGTGACGCGGCCCGCTCGGACGGTGAAGTCGATGCCGCGGAGGACCTGGCGGTCGCCTCGGGTGGCGGTGAGGTTCTGCGCGGTGATGGCCGCGTTCTCGGGCTCGCCCGCCGGTTTATTCACCATGTGATGAATAATGGGCCTGGGGGTGCCCGTCGTCAAGGACTTGGACGGGGACGGGGTGGGCTCTTCGGGTGCGGCCCGCGGGCGGGCGCGACCCGGTTCTACTTGCGCTTCGGCTTCTTGCGGGCCGCCGGGTTGCCCGTGCGGGTGGTGCGGCGCTTCTCGTACTGCTCCACGGCCGTCTCGTACTCCGTGCGGTGCAGCTTCTCGCCGGGGGCCTCGACGAAGCAGCGGGCCGCGTAGGCGAGGAGGGCGCCGATGAAGCCGATCGCCTTCAGGCTGCGGAGGGACTCCTCGCGCGCCGGGTCGGCCGGGCGGCGGACGAAGCCCTCCCAGGTCTTGCCGAAGGCGATGGCGCTGCAGACGGCGAACATGATGACGACCAGCGTGTTGACGAGGCCGCCGACGTCGGCGATCTGCAGGCCCTCGTAGGCGAAGCGCAGCACGAAGCAGGCCGCGACGGCAGCGGCGAGCGCGCCGGCGGCCAGGCCGGCGCGGCGCAGTGCGTAGTTGCCGCTGTGGTCGACCCAGGTCGTGCCGAAGAAGCGGATCTCCTCCGGCTGCGGCCCGGTGCCGGTCTTGCTGGGGGTCTGCTCTTCGTCGCTCACAGGGTCGATTATCCCCGGGCGGCGACGGAAAGGGTCAGCCGCAGCGACGAGCGACGTAGCCGTCGCTGCCGGTGTGCACGTACGCGTCCGAGACGAACTCGTCGCTGTCGATGTTGTCCCAGAGGTTCGTGGTGCCGTACGGACCCGTGATGGTCTCGCCCTCCGTCTGGCAGTAGATCGGCACGCTCACGCCCAGCGCGAGGGTCCGCACGATCTCGTACTTGGTGCCCGGGCCGGAGCGCACGTTGACGCGGTAGCCGGGCGCGATCGGGTACCGGGCGACGCCGGTCGTGGCAGCCGGGGCCGTACGGTACGCCGCGATCTCGACTGCGGAGGAGCCGTTAGCGCTGGCGAGCACCAGGCCCAGGGCGGCGGCCGTGCCGCCGGCAGTGGTGAGCATTCTTCTGCGGAGCATTGGCTTCCTCATCCCCCGTCAGCCGCAGTGGCGGGCGACGTAGCCGTCGCTGCCGGTGTTCACGTACGCGTCCGAGACGAACTCGTCGCTCGCGATGTTGTCCCAGAGATTCGTGGTGCCGTACGGGCCGGAGATCGACTCGCCCGGGGTCTGGCAGTAGATCGGCACGCTCACGCCGGCCAACAGCGTCCGTACGATCGGGTACTTCGTGCCCGGGCCGGAGCGCACGTTGACGCGGTAGCCGGGTGCGATCGGATAGCGCGCGACGCCCATGGTGACCACCTCGTCCGGTTCCGTGGCGGCGCTCGTCTCTTCAACAGTCATGACGGCCTCCCCCGTTGACAGCGGAATCGCTCCGCTGAAATTCACTCTCTGCGACGCGCAGGCTAGCAAGCCCTTCCGACATCGCACGCACCATGGACTAGGCTCCGTGCGTCGCGCACGCGCGCGGACTCAACGGGGAATCACACGGGGGTGGGCGATGCCGCCGTTGCGCAGTACCGGTGCCGACCGGGACGCAGAAGGACCTGAATACGCGGGCGAGTACCGCCTTCAGGCCTGTCTCGGAGCGGGCGGCATGGGGGTGGTCCATCTGGCCACCTCCCCTTCCGGACTGCGGCTCGCCGTCAAGGTCGTGCACGGACAGTACGCGGAGGACCCGGAGTTCAGGGCCCGGTTCCGCCAGGAGGTCGCGGCCGCCCGCCGGGTGAGCGGCGCCTTCACCGCGCCCGTCGTGGACGCCGACCCCGATGCCGTACGCCCCTGGATGGCGACGCTGTACGTCCCCGGCCCCACCCTCGCCGACCAGGTGAAGCGGAACGGGCCCCTCTCCCCCGCCGAGCTGCGCCGGCTGACCGCAGGGCTCGCGGAGGCCCTGCGCGACATCCACCGGGCCGGTGTGGTCCACCGGGACCTCAAGCCGAGCAACGTCCTGCTCACCGACACCGGACCGAAGGTCATCGACTTCGGCATCTCCCGGCCGGTGGACAGCGATCTCCACACGGAGACGGGGAAGTTGATCGGGTCGCCGCCCTTCATGGCGCCCGAACAGTTCCAGCGTCCGCGCGAGGTCGGACCGGCGGCGGACGTGTTCGCCCTCGGGTCCGTCCTCGTGCACGCCGCGACCGGACACGGCCCGTTCGACTCCGACAGTCCCTACATCGTCGCGTACCAAGTCGTGCACGACGAGCCCGATCTGACGGGCGTTCCGGCCGACCTCACCCCGCTCGTCGCACGCTGCCTCGCCAAGGAACCGGCGGAACGTCCGACTCCGGGCGAGATCATGACCGCCCTGCTGCCGCCCTCGTACGAGGCGGCGGCCTTCATACCGTCACAGCGGCGGGCCCCTGTCCTGCCCACCCCCGCGCCTCGGTCTCCGGGCTCCTGGGACGCGGACACTCCCGTACGCGTGACCACGGAGCAGCCCCGGCGTCGACGGCCGCCCCGCTGGCCCGTCACGGCCACCGCGCTCCTCGTGCTGGCCGGGGTCGGTGCCTTCGCCGCCGTCCAGTTCAGCGGCGATGGCGCCCACACACGCGACCCGCACAAGGCCCCGGTGGCCAAGGCCTTCGCCGGATGGCAGACCCCGCTGCAGAAGGACGGCGATACCGTCGCACCCGCCTGCGGATACATCGCCGACGCACTCTTCTGCTCGGGCCGGGGCATCGCCATCGCACGGGTCGATCCCGGGGCCGGCCGCGTGCTGTGGTCACAGCCGGCCGCCGACAGCGAGAACTTCTCCGCGCCTGCGCCGATGTCCGGCGGCCTGATCGGCGTCAGCTCTGCTGACCGCGGACTCCGGACGTACGAAACCGACGGCAATCCCGGCTGGTACATGAAGGGCGCCGAACACGACTCCAACGTGCGGTTCGCCGACGAGACCGTCCTGTTCGCCGGGGGATCGGGAAGGCTGAAGGCAGTCGCAGCCGCCACGGGGGAGCAGCGCTGGAGCCACAGTCTGCAGGGGCACTCGGAGCCGCGCTTCGGCCCGTACGACCCCGTCTCCGATCTGTTGCCGGTCTTCGAAGCATCCTCCGGAGCATCCGGTCGCGCACACACCCTGATCAGCGCCTTGCGGCCGCTGAGCGGTGAGATCGCCTGGCAGAAGCGTCTGGACGGAGATCTCGTCCCCGTGGGCACAGGAGCCGACGGTGTGCTGGTCCTGCGGTCCGCGAACCGCGACTCGCGCACCGACGCCGTCGTTCTGTACGACCCCGCCAAGCGGTCCGCTCGCCGGATCCCCGTGCCCTCCCTGATGGACGAACCCAAGGTCGCCGTTCGGGGCACCACCGTCTATCTGCTGACGCCGACGGGCCAGCTCATCGCCCTGGACACCGCCTCTCCCGGCGGCCGCGTGCTCTGGACGCTGGAGACCGCAGCCGGCACCGTGTCCGTCCCCGTCGTCGGCCCCGGCGACCGGCTCTACTTCTCCGCCTCCGACGGGCGGCTGCTCGCCGTCGACACCGCGCGCGGTGCTCTCCTCGGGCAGACCGGGCCCCGGCTGCGGGACGGCAGGCTCGGGTACGCGACGACCATCCCCGCGCCCGTCGTCGCCGGGGACCGGGTGTTCGGGACGGCGCCGGACGGATCCGTCTTCGCGGTGGACGCGCGCGATCCGGCGGCCTGGTGAGTACGTACGCATGAGTGAGGGGAGCGGGTCCCGGACCCGCTCCCCTCACTCGTACAGCTCCTACCGGGCTCAGCCCAGCTTCGTCACGTCCCGGACCGCGCCCTTGTCCGCGCTCGTCGCCATCGCCGCGTACGCCCGCAGCGCCGCCGACACCTTGCGCTCGCGGTTCTTCGGCGCGTACACGCCGCCGAGGGCCTCGCGGCGGGCCGCCAGGGTGGCGTCGTCGACGAGGAGCTCGATCGAGCGGTTCGGGATGTCGATGCGGATGCGGTCGCCGTCCTCGACGAGCGCGATCGTGCCGCCCGAGGCCGCCTCCGGGGAGGCGTGGCCGATGGACAGGCCCGAGGTGCCGCCGGAGAAGCGGCCGTCGGTGACCAGCGCGCACGCCTTGCCCAGGCCGCGGCCCTTCAGGTACGAGGTCGGGTAGAGCATCTCCTGCATGCCGGGGCCGCCCTTGGGGCCCTCGTAGCGGATGACGACGACGTCGCCCTCCTTGACCTCCTTGAGGAGGATCTTCTGGACGGCCTCGTCCTGCGACTCGCAGACGACGGCCGGGCCCTCGAAGGTCCAGATCGACTCGTCGACGCCGGCGGTCTTCACGACGCAGCCGTCGACGGCCAGGTTGCCGTGCAGGACGGCGAGGCCGCCGTCCTTCGAGTACGCGTGCGCCGCGTCGCGGATGCAGCCGCCGGCCGCGTCCATGTCGAGGGCCTCCCAGCGCTCGGACTGGGAGAAGGCGGTCGCGGAGCGGACGCAGCCGGGGCCCGCGTGGAACAGCTCGACGGCCTCGTCGGACGGGGAGCCGCCGCGCACGTCCCAGGCGTCCAGCCACTCCTTGATGGAGCGGGAGTGGACGGAGTGGACGTCCTCGTTGAGCAGGCCCGCGCGGTACAGCTCGCCGAGGATGGCCGGGATGCCGCCGGCCCGGTGCACGTCCTCCATGTAGTACGTGCGGTCCTTGGCGACGTTCGGGGCGACCTTGGCGAGGCAGGGGACGCGGCGGGAAACCTCGTCCATGTCCGGCAGGCCGTAGTCGACGTCGGCCTCCTGCGCGGCGGCGAGCAGGTGCAGGATCGTGTTGGTGGAGCCGCCCATGGCGATGTCGAGGGCCATGGCGTTCTCGAAGGCCGCGCGGGTCGCGATCGAGCGGGGCAGGACGGAGGCGTCGTCCTCGTCGTAGTAGCGACGGGTGATGTCGACGACCGTGCGGGCCGCGTCCTCGTACAGCGCCTTGCGGGCGGTGTGGGTGGCGAGCAGCGAGCCGTTGCCGGGGAGGGAGAGGCCGATGGCCTCGGTCAGGCAGTTCATCGAGTTGGCGGTGAACATGCCGGAACAGGACCCGCAGGTCGGACAGGCGTTCTCCTCGATCCGGAGCATGTCCTCGTCCGAGATCTTGGGGTTCACGGCGTCGGACATCGCGTCGACCAGGTCGAGCGTGCGGACCGTGCCGTCGACCAGGACCGCGCGACCGGCCTCCATCGGGCCGCCGGAGACGAAGACCGTCGGGATGTTGAGGCGCAGGGCGGCCATCAGCATGCCGGGGGTGATCTTGTCGCAGTTGGAGATGCAGATCAGGGCGTCGGCGCAGTGCGCCTCGACCATGTACTCCACGCTGTCCGCGATCAGGTCGCGGGACGGGAGGCTGTAGAGCATGCCGCCGTGGCCCATGGCGATGCCGTCGTCGACGGCGATCGTGTTGAACTCGCGGGCGATGCCGCCGGCGGCGGTGATGGCCTCGGAGACGATCCGGCCGACCGGCTGGAGGTGGGTGTGGCCGGGGACGAACTCGGTGAAGGAGTTGGCGACGGCGATGATCGGCTTCCGGCCGATGTCCGCGCCGGGTACACCGGAGGCACGCATAAGGGCGCGTGCGCCCGCCATGTTGCGGCCGTGGGTGACAGTGCGGGACCTCAGCTCGGGCATCGTCGCTCGCTCCTCGTGATGGGTGTGCTTGCTTTCGAGCGTACGCCGACGCTCCAAGATCTGGACAGGGTGTCCGTAATGCGGGACGGGTGTTCAGCTTTCGGTCAGGTACCGCTGGAGCGTCGGGGCCACCTGTTCGACGATCCGCTCCGGATCCGCCGAGGCCAGCGGCTCGACCTGGATCACGTACCGCATGATCGCGATCCCGATCATGTGGGAGGCGGCCAGCTCCGCGCGGAAGCTCGGGTCCGGCACGTCGAGTTCGGCCGCGATCCGCTCCAGGAGCCGGCGCAGCACGAAGGTCCGCAGCACCTTCGCCGCCGCCTCGTGGGTGAGCGCGGAGCGGACGATCGCGAGGAGCGGGGCGCGGGACGCCGGGTTCTCCCAGACGCCGATGAAGAAGCGCGCGAGCCGCTCGCCGATGGCATCGCGCGGGCCGCCGAGGATCGCCGGGACGACGGTCGTGGGCTCGAAGGAGACCTCGATGGCGGCGGCGAAGACCTCGTCCTTCGTGCCGAAGTAGTGGTGCACGAGCGCCGGGTCCACCCCGGCGGCCTTGGCGATGCCGCGCACCGAGGCCTTGTCGTAGCCGCGTTCGGCGAACTGGGCGCGGGCCGCCTCCAGGATCCGTGTCCGAGTGCCCGGGCCGCTCTCCTCCTCGGTACGGGACGGGCGGCCGCGCCGGCGCGGGGCCGGGTCGGTCATGGGGCGGGGGCCTCTTCGCTCGGGCGCGGGGTCGGGTCCGTCATGGGCGCGGGGCCCGTTCGGCGGGGCGGGGGCTTTGTGCCGGGCGGGCGGCGGGCGAAGCCAGGTGCAGCCGGGTGAAGGCGAGGGCCTCCGCGAGGTCGGCCTCGCGTTCGGCGGCTGACATCGCGCGGCGGGTGTTGACCTCTATGACGACGTGCCCGTCGAAACCGGTGAGCGCGAGCCGCTCCAGGAGCTCGGCGCAGGGCTGGGTGCCGCGCCCCGGGACGAGGTGCTCGTCCTTGGCGGAGCCCTTGCCGTCGGCGAGGTGGACGTGGCCGAGCCGGTCGCCCATGCGGTCGATCATCGCGAGGGCGTCGGTGCGGGCGGTCGCGGTGTGCGAGAGGTCGACGGTGAAGTGCCGGTAGTCGTCCTTGGTGACGTCCCACTCGGGGGCGTACGCGAGCATCTCGCGGTCCTTGTACCGCCACGGGTACATGTTCTCGACGGCGAAGCGGACGTCCGTCTCGTCCGCCATCCGCCAGATGCCGGTCACGAAGTCCTTGGCGTACTGGCGCTGCCAGCGGAACGGCGGGTGCACGACGACCGTCGACGCGCCGAGCTTCTCGGCCGCCGCCTGGGCGCGCTGGAGCTTGACCCACGGGTCGGTGGACCAGACGCGCTGGGTGATGAGGAGGCAGGGGGCGTGCACGGCCAGGATCGGGACCTGGTGGTAGTCGGAGAGCCGGCGCAGCGCCTCGATGTCCTGGCTGACCGGATCGGTCCACACCATGACCTCGACGCCGTCGTATCCGAGGCGCGCGGCGACCTCGAAGGCCGTCGCCGTCGACTCCGGATAGACCGAGGCCGTCGACAGGGCGACCTTCGCATCCGGGATGCGCACCACTGGTTCTGCCACGGGGAACAGCGTACGGGGCGGGCCGGGGGGCCGGAGGGTGGTTCCGGTCACGCCCGGCCCCTGCCCCGTACGGTCCGTCAGTGCTCCGGCAGGTGGTCCAGGCGGCGCAGGATGACGCCCTCGCGCAGGGCCCAGGGGCAGATCTCCAGCTCCTCGACGCCGAGCAGGTCCATCGCGCCCTCCGCGACGAGCGCGCCCGCGAGGAGCTGTCCGGCGCGGCCCTCCGAGACGCCGGGGAGGGCGGCGCGCTCGGGCACGGTCATCGCGGCGAGGCGCGGAACCCACTCCTCCAGGGACTTGCGGGACAGGATCCGCTGGACGTAGAGGCCCTCCCCCGAGCCCGGCGCGCCCGCGATCCTGGCGAGCTGCTTGAAGGTCTTGGAGGTGGCGACGACGTGGTCGGGCTTGCCGAAGCGGCTGAACTCGCCGACCGTCCGGGCGATCTGCGCGCGCACATGGCGGCGCAGGGCCTTCACGTCGGCGGTGTCGGCCGGGTCGCCGGGCAGCCAGCCGGCGGTGAGGCGGCCGGCGCCGAGGGGCAGGGAGACCGCCGTGTCCGGGTCCTCGTCGATGCCGTACGCGACTTCGAGGGAGCCGCCGCCGATGTCGAGGAGGAGCAGCTTGCCCGCGGACCAGCCGAACCAGCGGCGGGCGGCGAGGAAGGTGAGGCGGGCCTCCTCCTCGCCGGTGAGGACCTGGAGGTCGACCCCGGTCTCGTCCTTCACGCGCGCGAGGACCGCGTCGGCGTTGCTGGCCTCGCGGACCGCGGAGGTCGCGAAGGGCAGGACCTCCTCGCAGCCCTTGTCCTCGGCGGCCAGGAGCGCATCCCGCACGGTCGCGATGAGCCGCTCGACGCCGCCGGGCGCGATGGCGCCCCGCTCGTCGAGCAGCTCGGCGAGCCGCAGCTCCGCCTTGTGCGAGTGGGCGGGCAGCGGCCGGGCGCCGGGGTGGGCGTCCACCACGAGGAGGTGCACCGTGTTCGAACCGACGTCGAGGACTCCGAGTCTCATGGACGGAACGCTACTGCTCCGGCCCGCATACGCTTGGTGTTGTGCCAAAGACGAAAAAGGCGAAGCCGGGCAAAGAGAGCGAAGGCGTACGCGTGAAGGACGCCAGGACCGCGCACGCGGCGAAGGCCGTGAAGGCGGTCAAGGTCGGGAAGCAGAAGCGGGGCAAGGCCGAGGAGCCCGACGAGAAGGGCCTGGACTTCGCGCGCGCGTGGGTCGAGTTTCCCGATCCCACCGACGAGGAGCAGGTCTTCCGCTGCGACCTGACCTGGCTGACCTCCCGCTGGACCTGCATCTTCGGCAACGGCTGCCAGGGCATCCAGGAAGGGCGCGCCGACGACGGCTGCTGCACGCTGGGCGCGCACTTCTCCGACGAGGACGACGAGAAGCGGGTCGCCGGTCATGTGGCCCGGCTCACCCCGGAGCTGTGGCAGTTCCACGACGTCGGTACGGAGTCGGGCTGGGTGCAGCTCGACGAGGACGGCGACCGGCAGACCCGCCGCTGGGAGGGGTCCTGCATCTTCCAGAACCGGCCCGGGTTCGCGGGCGGCGCGGGCTGCTCGCTGCACATCCTGGCGATGAAGGAGGGCCGGGAGCCGCTGGAGACGAAGCCGGACGTGTGCTGGCAGCTGCCGGTGCGGCGGACGTACGACTGGGTCGACCGCCCCGACGACACCAAGGTGCTGCAGGTGTCGATCGGCGAGTACGACCGGCGCGGCTGGGGGCCGGGCGGGCACGATCTGCACTGGTACTGCACGACGGCCTCGTCGGCGCACGTCGGTGCCGAGCCGGTCTACGTCTCGTACCGGCCGGAGCTCGTCGAGATGATGGGCGAGGAGGCGTACGGGGTGCTCGCCGGGCTGTGCGAGGCGCGGCTGGCCTCGCAGCTGCCGCTGGTGGCTCCGCATCCCGCTGATCCCGCGTAAAAGCCTTTAGAAGCCTTTAGAAGCCCTTGGAAGCCCTCAGGAAGTCGGGCTCGGGTCCTCCGTCGACGGCGGGGGCGTGCCCGGGTCCGAGGTCGTGGGCGGGGGTTCCTCGGTCGTCGGGGGCGGGGTGGTCGGTTCCGTCGTCGGCGGGTTCGTCGGCTCCGTCGTCGTCGGCGGCGGGGTCGTGGGCTCCGTCGTGGGCGGCGTGGTGGGTTCCGTGGTCGGCGGCGTGGTCGGTTCCGTCGTGGGCGGGCTGGTCGGCGGGGTCGTGGGCTCCGTCGTCGTGACCGGCGGGGGCGTGATGACCCGGGGGTCCGTCGGCGGCGGCTTGCGGTAGCCGTCGATCCTGACCTCCGCGCCGGACGGGTTCACGCCCACGCGCGCGCTCCAGGCGCCGACGGGTTCGCGGGCGTGGTCGACGCGGACGGCGATCGTGATCTTCTCGCCGGGGCGGAGCGTGCCGGAGGCCCGGCTCACGTACAGCCAGGGGGCGTCCGTCCACAGCGACCAGTCGACGGGTGAGCCGCCGGAGGCGGTGAGCGTGAGCAGGGTGAGGTCGCCGCGGCCGGTGGCGGAGACCGTGATCCAGCCGGCGGCGGGTTCGCCGGGCCGGGCCGGTTCGGTGGGGCCGCCGGGGCTGACGACCTCGACGGAGACGTCGGGGGCGCGGCTGCCCTGGGTGAAGCGGGGCTCGGGGGTGGTGCGGGCGTTGCCCGCGTTCTCGTACCGGTCGTAGGGGCCGCCGTCCGGGCCCACCGGTTCGTCCGCCTCGCGCGCGCTGATCCTGCGTCCGTCGTGGCCGGTCTCGTCGGCGGCCGGGGTGCCGCGGTAGGAGGTCCACAGGGCGAGGACGGGGGCGGCGACCACGGCGGCGACGACGGTGGTGGTCACCGCGCGGGCCCGCATCCGGTCGCGGCGGGCGACGTGGTCCTTCGGGTCCATGGGGAAGCCGGTCGGCGCGAAGCGCGGGGCACCGGCACGCGCGCGCGGGACGTGCAGCATCGCCATGTACGCGGCGGCCCGGGGCGCCTCGACGAGCGGCAGCCGGTCCGTGGGGAGGGCCGAGGCGCCGGGCCAGGGGCCGGCGGCGCCGACGCGCTCGGCCGCGCGGCGGCAGCGGGGGCAGTCGTCGACGTGCCGGACGAGCTCGGCGCGCAGGGCGGCCGAGAGGAGCACCTGGTGGTCGCCGGTGAGCCGGGCGACGGTGGGGCAGCTGCCGGTCTCGACGACGGCGAGGGCGGCGCGGGTGCGCTCGACCTCGCAGCCGGCGGTGGCGAGGAGTTCGCGGGCGGCGAGCGGGTCGAGGGAGAGCACGGCGGCGACCTGGCGGTGGCTGAGGCCGTGCCGCACGGCGAGCTCCAGGGCCTCGCGCTGCTCGGGCGTGGTGCCGGCGGCCTCGGGCCAGGCGAGCAGGGCGAGCTCGGCACGGCGCCGCTCGGCGGTCTCCTCGGAGACCCGGGGCGGCTCGGGGGCGGTGACGGCCGGGCGGCCGGTGTGGGCGCCCTGGCGCTTGCGGCGCTGCTCGCCGAGGCTGCGCAGGCAGGCCCAGCGGGCGAGGGCGTACAGCCAGGCCGTGCGTCCGTCCTCGTCGGAGGGGCAGCGGCCGTGGTGGCGCTCGGCGACGGCGAGGACGTCGCCGAGGACGGCGGTGGCCGTGTCGTGGTCGCAGAGCACGGAGAGGCAGTACGTGAAGAGGCCGTCGAGGGCGGCCTCGTAACGGGCGGGGGGACGCCGGCCGAGCGTGCGCGGTCCCTGGTCCGTGGCGCGGTGCGCCCGGTGTGCGCCGGTGGTGCGTGCGGGGGAATCCAGCCTGCTGCTCGTCACTCGGCGACCGTAGGCAGGACGGGGAGCACTCTTCGTACCGGTTGCTCCATTCTCATTCTTACGGGTGAAGGTATCGCTCGAAAGGGGACAGGAACCCGGCGTTCCGGTGGGGCGACGGTCCCCCTGTGGATGACGGCGGCCCGTTGTCGGTGGGGGCGGATACGGTGTCGTCCATGGCTGCCCGTACGAAAACCGCCAAGGACCGGCCGTCCTACCGCTGCACCGAGTGCGGCTGGCAGACGGCCAAGTGGCTCGGCCGCTGCCCCGAGTGCCAGGCCTGGGGGACGGTCGAGGAGTACGGCGCGCCCGCCGTCCGCACGACCGCCGCCGGTCGCGTCTCCACCGCCGCGCTGCCCATCGGCCAGGTCGACGGCCGGCAGGCGACCGCCCGCTCGACCGGCGTCGACGAGCTGGACCGGGTCCTCGGCGGGGGCCTGGTGCCCGGCGCCGTCGTGCTGCTCGCCGGCGAGCCGGGCGTCGGCAAGTCCACCCTCCTGCTCGACGTGGCGGCCAAGGCGGCGAGCGGCGAGCACCGCACGCTGTACGTGACGGGCGAGGAGTCCGCGAGCCAGGTCCGGCTGCGCGCCGACCGGATCAACGCGCTCAGCGACCATCTGTACCTGGCGGCCGAGACCGACCTGTCGGCCGTCCTCGGGCACCTCGACGCCGTGAAGCCCTCCCTGCTGGTCCTGGACTCGGTGCAGACCGTCGCCTCCCCCGAGATCGACGGCGCGCCCGGCGGCATGGCCCAGGTCCGCGAGGTCGCCGGAGCCCTCATCCGGGCCTCCAAGGAGCGCGGCATGTCGACGCTCCTCGTCGGCCACGTCACCAAGGAAGGGGCCATCGCGGGCCCCCGGCTCCTGGAGCACCTGGTCGACGTCGTCCTGAGCTTCGAGGGCGACCGGCACGCGCGCCTGCGCCTGGTCCGGGGCGTGAAGAACCGGTACGGGGCGACCGACGAGGTCGGCTGCTTCGAGCTGCACGACGAGGGCATCACGGGGCTCGCCGACCCCTCCGGGCTCTTCCTGACCCGGCGCGACGTGGCCGTGCCCGGCACCTGTCTGACGGTCACCCTGGAGGGCAAGCGTCCGCTCGTCGCCGAGGTGCAGGCGCTGACGGTCGACTCGCAGATCCCGTCGCCGCGGCGGACGACCTCCGGTCTGGAGACCTCCCGGGTCTCGATGATGCTGGCGGTCCTGGAGCAGCGCGGCCGGATCAGCGCGCTGGGCAAGCGGGACATCTACAGCGCGACCGTGGGCGGCGTGAAGCTCACCGAGCCCGCCGCCGACCTGGCGATCGCGCTCGCGCTGGCCTCCGCGGCGAGCGACACCCCACTGCCGAAGAACCTGGTCGCGATCGGCGAGGTCGGGCTCGCGGGCGAGGTGCGGCGGGTGACGGGCGTGCAGCGGCGGCTCGCCGAGGCGCACCGTCTCGGCTTCACGCACGCGCTGGTCCCGGGGGACCCGGGGAAGGTGCCGGCGGGGATGAAGGTGACGGAGGTGGCGGACGTGGGGGACGCGCTGCGGGTGCTGCCGCGGAGCCGGCGGGCGAAGGGCGCGGAGGAGGCACCGGCCCGCTGACCGACACCCCCGCAGGACGGTGTCGCTAGACTTTGCCCTGGTCTCGCCCATCCGTACGAGCCGGAGGAGTGCAGTGGCAGCCAAGGACGGGGCAGCAGCTCCTGGAAAGTCCGGCGCGGGCTCCGGCAACGAAGCGCTGATGCGCGCCGCCCTGAGCGCGGTCGCGCCGGGCACCGCGCTGCGCGACGGCCTGGAGCGGATCCTCCGGGGAAACACGGGCGGTCTCATCGTCCTCGGCCTGGACAAGACGGTCGACTCGATGTGCACCGGCGGCTTCGAGCTGGACGTCGAGTTCACCGCCACGCGCCTGCGTGAGCTGTGCAAGCTCGACGGCGCGCTCGTCCTCGACAAGGACATCACCAAGATCCACCGCGCGGGCGTGCAGCTGGTCCCGGACGCCTCCATCCCCACCGAGGAGACCGGCACCCGCCACCGCACCGCGGACCGGGTCTCCAAGCAGTGCAAGTTCCCGGTCGTCTCCGTCTCCCAGTCGATGCGGCTGATCGCGCTGTACGTGGACGGTGAGCGCCGGGTCCTGGAGGAGTCGGCCGCGATCCTGTCCCGCGCCAACCAGGCGCTCGCGACCCTGGAGCGGTACAAGCTGCGGCTCGACGAGGTGGCCGGCACGCTCTCCGCCCTGGAGATCGAGGACCTGGTCACGGTCCGGGACGTCACCGCGGTCGCGCAGCGCCTTGAGATGGTCCGCCGGATCGCCACCGAGATCGCCGAGTACGTGGTCGAGCTCGGCACCGACGGGCGGCTCCTCTCGCTCCAGCTCGACGAGTTGATCGCGGGCGTGGAGCCGGAGCGCGAGCTGGTGATCCGGGACTACGTGCCGGAGCCGACCGCCAAGCGTTCGCGGACGGTCGCCGAGGCGCTCACCGAGCTGGACGCGCTCACCCACACCGAGCTGCTCGAACTTCCGGTCGTGGCGCGGGCCCTCGGCTACAGCGGTTCGCCCGAGACCCTCGACTCGGCGGTCTCGCCGCGCGGCTACCGGCTCCTGGCGAAGGTGCCGCGGCTGCCCGGCGCGATCATCGAGCGCCTGGTGGAGCACTTCGGCGGGCTGCAGAAGCTGCTCGCGGCGAGCGTGGACGACCTCCAGACCGTCGACGGCGTCGGCGAGGCCCGCGCCCGCAGCGTCCGCGAGGGCCTGTCGCGGCTCGCGGAGTCCTCGATCCTGGAGCGGTACGTCTAGCGGTACGTCCAGTCGTACGGATCAGTCCGTACGTCCAGTCGTACGGATCAGCTCATACCGATCAGCTCGTACGGATCAGTCCGTACGGATCAGTCCTTCGCCAGCGTGAACGAGGCCGCCAGCACCTTCGCGCCCGGCATCTCCGCCTCCACCAGGTAGGTGCCGGGGCCGGCCTGGCCCGCCGGGGCGCTCGCGCACTGCGGGGCGCTGTGGCCGCGGTCCCATTCCACGGTGTGGGTGACGGTGGCGTGCGCGGGGACGCGCAGCAGGACCGGGTTGCCGGGGCGCGGGCAGTCGGCGGTGGACCAGACCTCGTCGTCCCGGTCGTCGCTGATCGTCAGAACCGCGCTGCGGGGCCCGAAGTCGGCCTTGCACGTGGTGTTCGAGGTGTTCTTGGCGACGAGCTGGAAGCGGGGCTTCTCCCCCGCCTCGTAGGCGACCTTGGTGGCGCGGAGCGTCAACTGCAGTGCTCCGGCGGGGCAGTTCGGGATCGGGGAGTCGGCCGGGACCTGCTGGCCCGCGCCGGTGCCCGCGCCTCCGTCGCCGCCGGCTCCGTCGGTGTCGCCGTTCTTGCCGGTGCCGGCGGTGCCGGCAGTGCCGGAGCCGGAGCCCGCGTCCGTACCGGCATCGGTACCGGCGTCCGCGCCCGCACCCTCGTCCGTACCGGAGCCCGCGGAACCGCCGTTGCCGCCGGAGTCGCCCGACTCGTCGCGTCCACCGGGCTGTTGGCTGATCGCCGGGCCGGTGCCGGAGGGCCCCGGGGTGATCGAAGGCGGGGTCGGCGACGAGCCGTTGGCGGCGTCGTTCGTCTTCTTCCCGCCGCCGTCACCCGAGGTGAAGGCCCAGGCGGCGAGCAGCGCGAGAAGCGCCACCAGGCACAGCGCCACCGCCCTCCGTCGCCAGTAGATGGTGGAGGGAAGCGGCCCGACCGGATTGCGCAAAGATCCCACGACCCGAACCTTACGAGAGATCCGGCCCAACTCCCGCCCCACCCGCCGCCCGAGACCTCAAGTTTTGCCGATGATCACATACGTCCGTTCCGGGAACTTTTCCCGGAACCCCGCCAAAACCCCTTCGGGAAACATGGATAAACGGTGCGAATCGCCAACCCCCCACTTTCGTCGGGGGTCGCTCTGGCCGTTGGCCCGGGGCGGCGGAGTCCGGATTCCGGTTAGCGTCATCCACCATGGACACCCTTCTCGACCTCTCCGACCGTCTCTATCTCGACGTCGCCGATTTCGCCCACTCCACCCCCCACTGGTTCCAGTGGCTCGCCGAGGTGTGGACGGAGCTCGGGCTGCTGCTCTTCGGCGTGCTGTTCCTCGCCGGCTGGTGGCGCTCCCGTGAGGGGTCGAGCCGGACGATGGCGCTCGCACTGCTCGCCCCGGTGGCCACCGGCTTCGGTTACGTGGCGAGCGAGGCGCTGAAGTCACTGGTCGACGAGGAGCGTCCCTGCCGCGCGGTCGCCGGCGCACCCGTCTCGCTCGTCGCCTGCCCGCCGCACGGCGACTGGTCCTTCCCGAGCAACCACTCGGCCATCGCGGGCGCCGCCGCGATCGCGCTCGCCCTGTCCTGGCGCGGGATCGTCTGGCTGACCGTGCCGATGGCGCTGCTCATGGCCTTCTCCCGGGTCTTCGTCGGGGTCCACTACCCGCACGACGTGACCGTCGGCCTGCTCCTCGGCTCCCTGGTCGCCTTCCTCGTGATGCGGGTGGCCGAGCGGCCCGTACGGTCCCTGGTGGAGACGGCCCGGTCGAGCCGGAGCTCGGCCGTGGTGTGGTGCGCGGGGCGCGGGCCGAGTGCGCACGCCTCCGCGCACGCCCCCGTGCACTCCGAGCGGCGCTCTCGCGCACGCCACGGCGCGTACTGATCCCGCCGGGGACGTGCCAGGATCGGAGGTGCCATGACTTCCATCGACACTCCCCCCACGTCCTCCGCCGCCGAGGCCCCCGTCGCCCCGGCGCTCCCCTCCGAGCTGCACGGGCCCGTCCTCGCCTGGTTCGACCGGCACGCCCGTGACCTGCCCTGGCGCCGCCCCGAGGCCGGCGCCTGGGGCGTCATGGTCAGCGAGTTCATGCTCCAGCAGACCCCGGTCGTCCGGGTCCTCCCGGTGTACGAGCAGTGGCTGGCGCGCTGGCCGCGCCCGGCCGACCTGGCCGCCGAGGCCCCCGGCGAGGCGGTCCGCGCCTGGGGCCGGCTCGGCTATCCGCGCCGGGCGCTGCGGCTGCACGCGGCGGCCGTCGCCATAACGGAACGGCACCACGGCGACGTACCCGCCGATCACGGACAGCTGCTCGCGCTGCCCGGCATCGGCGAGTACACGGCGGCGGCGGTGGCCTCCTTCGCGTACGGGCAGCGGCACGCCGTCCTGGACACCAATGTGCGCCGGGTCTTCGCCCGGGCGGCGACCGGCGTCCAGTACCCGCCGAACGCGACCACGGCCGCCGAGCGGCGGCTCGCCCGCGCGCTGCTGCCGGAGGACGAAGGGACGGCCTCCCGCTGGGCTGCCGCCTCCATGGAGCTGGGCGCCCTGGTCTGCACGGCGAAGAACGAGGACTGCGGGCGCTGCCCGATCGCCGACCGGTGCGCCTGGCGGCTCTCGGGGAAGCCCGCGCACGACGGTCCGCCGCGGCGGGGCCAGACGTACGCCGGGACCGACCGGCAGGTCCGCGGCCGGCTCCTCGCCGTCCTGCGGGAGTCCGCGGACCCGGTGGCGCAGGCGGCCCTGGACGCGGTCTGGGACGAGCCGGTGCAGCGGGCCAGGGCTCTGGACGGCCTGGTCGCGGACGGCCTCGTCGAGCCGCTGGACGGCGGCCGGTACCGGCTGCCGCTGTCCTGACGCGGCCTGGATCCGGGATCCAATCTCCTGGATCCCGGATCCCGGATTCTGGATCCAGGACCCTGGACACCGGATCCAGGACATTGGATCCAGGACGCTGGACACCGGATCCAGGACGTTGGATCCAAGATCTCGCTGTTACACAACCGATGGGTAGCCGTGCGTCGACCGACGGCTGCCCCGCACAGCCCCGTGACAACCGCTCCGTAGCGTCATCGACGACACGAGGAACGAAGCAGGTCACGGGGATCGGAGGCGGTTCGGATGAGGCACGGCGGCGAGGTGCTCGACTTCGAGGAGTACGTACGCACGCGGCAGGACGCGCTGCTGCGCAGCGCCCGTCGTCTCGTCGCCGACCCCGTCGACGCCCAGGACCTCCTCCAGACGGCCCTCGCCCGTACGTACGGCCGCTGGGACGGCATCGCCGACAAGTCCCTCGCCGACGCCTACCTGCGCCGGGTCATGATCAACACCCGGACCGAGTGGTGGCGCTCCCGCAAGCTCGAAGAGGTGCCGACCGAGCAGCTGCCCGACGGGAGCGTCGACGACCCGACCGAGCAGCACGCCGACCGCGCGCTCCTCATGGACGTCCTGAAGGTCCTCGCGCCCAAGCAGCGCAGCGTCGTCGTGCTGCGCCACTGGGAGCAGATGAGCACCGAGGAGACGGCTGCGGCGCTCGGCATGTCGACGGGTACGGTGAAGTCCACGCTCCACCGCGCGCTCGCCCGGCTCCGCCAGGAACTGGAGAGCCGTGACCTCGACGCCCGTGCCCTGGGGCGGACCGGGGAGCGGGCGACGGTACGAGGTGACGAAGGGGGGCGGGAGCGGTGCGCGGCCTAGACGGCGAACCCGGCGGCAGACCACACGAAGACCACCACGGTGTGAGCGGCGGCGACGACCGGTACGAGACCGGGCGCCGCCGCCCTCGGCGTACGGTCAGGGCGGCGAGCGTCACGGCGACGGCCGGGCTCGTCGCCGTCGGGCTTTCCCTGGCCGCCTGCTCCACCGGCGGCACCGGATCGCGCGACGAGGGCGCGGCCCGCACCGACGAGATCGCCGCCACGGCGCCCACCCCCTCCGTCTCCGCCAGTGCCGGCCCGCAGTCGGCCGAGCGGGTGGATCCGATCGCGCTCCTGAAGGCCGATCCCAAGATCGGCGAGCGGTTCAAGGGGGATCTGAAGCCGTGCGTCGCGGACGCGTACCCGGTGGACGCCTCCTACGGGAATCTCACGAACTCCGCCGCCCCTGACGTCGTCGTCAACGTGATGACCTGCGGTGACGCCGTCGGCATCGGCACGTACGTGTACCGCAAGCAGAACGACCGGTACGAGAACGTGTTCATGACCGAGGACGCGGCGGTCTACGCCACGATCGACCGGGGCGATCTCATCGTCACCAAGCAGGTGTACGCGAAGGGGGACCCGGTCGCGTACCCCTCGGGCGAGGACGTGATCACCTACCGCTGGTCGGGGAACAGGTTCACCCAGCACGACTGGGTGCACAACGACTACAGCAGGGCCGTCGGCGACGGCACGGAGCCCGCACCGAGCGAGCCGCCCGCCAACTGAGCCGCAAGCCGCAGAGCGCAGGCCGCAAGACCGCGGCACACGAAAGACCGCAGCACACGAACACCGAAGGGCACGCACGATGGCCGAGACCCATGTCCTGTTCGTCGAGGACGACGACGTCATCCGTGAGGCCACCCAGCTCGCCCTGGAGCGGGACGGCTTCCGGGTGACCGCCATGCCCGACGGGCTCTCGGGCCTGGACGCCTTCCGGGCGCAGCGGCCGGACATCGCCCTCCTCGACGTGATGCTGCCGGGGATGGACGGGGTCAGCCTCTGCCGTCGCATCCGCGACGAGTCGACGGTGCCCGTGATCATGCTCTCGGCGCGCGCGGACTCGATCGACGTGGTGCTCGGCCTGGAGGCCGGGGCCGACGACTACGTCACCAAGCCCTTCGACGGCTCCGTCCTGATGGCCCGCATCCGGGCCGTGCTGCGCCGCTTCGGGCACGCGGGCGGGGTCGGCGCCGGCGAGCACGACGAGCCGGCGGACGGCGGCGGGCTCCTCGTCTTCGGCGACCTGGAGGTCGACACCGAGGGCATGGAGGTCCGCAGGGGCGGGGCGCCGGTGGCGCTGACCCCGACCGAGATGCGGCTGCTCCTGGAGTTCTCGTCGGCGCCGGGCACCGTGCTGTCGCGGGACAAGCTCCTGGAGCGGGTCTGGGACTACGGCTGGGGCGGTGACACCCGGGTCGTGGACGTCCATGTGCAGCGGCTGCGAGCCAAGATCGGCCAGGACCGGATCGAGACCGTGCGCGGCTTCGGCTACAAGCTCAAGAGCTAGGTCAGTGAGCCGGTGAAGTTCCTTCCCCTCCGTACCGGGGTCCGCTGGAAGATCGCCGTCGCCATCGCGGCGGTCGGCGCGCTCATCGCGGTCACCCTGAGCGTCGTCGTGCACAACGCCGCCCGCATCTCGATGCTCGACAACGCGCGCGAGGTGCAGATGGAGCGGCTGCTCTTCGCGCAGCGGATGTACGAGACGTCGAAGCCGAAGGAGCCCCGCTTCGGCACGAAGATCAACGACCCGGCGCTGCCGCCGCAGCTCGACCAGCTGATGCGGGACAAGCGGCGCGGGACGTACGTGCAGGAGCACCGGCACGGCGGGCCGCCGGACGTGTGGGCGGCCGTGCCGCTCGCCAATGGCGACGTCCTCTCGCTGCACATCCCCTTCGCCGACCGCAGCGCGACGATCATGAACGATCTGGACCGGGCGCTCGTCATCGGCTCGGTGTCGGTGGTCTTCGGCGGCTGCGCGCTCGGCGTGCTCATCGGCGGGCAGCTCTCGCGGCGGCTGCGGAAGGCCGCCGTCGCGGCCGGCCGGGTGGCCCAGGGCAATACGGACGTACGGGTGCGGGACGCCGTCGGCGGAGTCGTACGGGACGAGACCGACGACCTGGCGTGGGCGGTGGACGCGCTGACCGACGCCCTGAACGAGCGGATCGAGGCCGAGCGGCGGGTCACCGCCGACATCGCGCACGAGCTGCGCACCCCCGTCACCGGGCTGCTCACGGCGGCCGAGCTGCTGCCGCCGGGACGTCCGACCGAGCTCGTACGGGACCGGGCGCAGGCCATGCGGACCCTGGTCGAGGACGTCCTCGAGGTGGCCCGGCTCGACAGCGCCTCGGAGCGGGCCGAGCTCCAGGAGATCGCGCTCGGCGAGTTCGTGGAGCGGCGGGTGCGGGCCCTGGACCCGGAGGTCGTCGTCCGGGTGGTGCACGAGGACTGGGTGAACACCGACCCGCGCCGCCTGGAGCGCGTCCTGGGCAATCTCCTCGCCAACGCGGCCAAGCACGGCAAGCCGCCGGTCGAGGTCACCGTCGAGGGCCGGGTGGTCCGCGTCCGCGACCACGGCCCCGGCTTCCCGGAGGCGCTCCTCAAGGAGGGGCCGAGCCGGTTCCGTACGGGGACGAGCGACCGCGCGGGCCAGGGCCACGGCCTGGGCCTGACGATCGCGGCGGGCCAGGCCCGGGTCCTCGGCGCCCGGCTGACCTTCCGGAACGTGGCCGCGGAGGGGGCCCCGGGCGGGGTGGGCGGCGCCATCGCGGTGCTGTGGCTGCCGGACCACGCGCCGACGAACACGGGGAGCTTCCCGGTGCTGCGGCTGGCGGAGTGAGCACACGAGAGGGGGCCGGTCCTTTCCAGGACCGGCCCCCTTTCCGTACGGGAGGTCTCTTCGTACGGGAGACCTCTTCGTACGGGTCGTACGGGAGACGTACGGGTGATCAGACCGTCTCGGCGACCTTGAGCGCGTCGTCGCCGGACTCCGCCTTCGGGGCCGCGGCCGGTCCGGCGCCGCGGAGCGCCACCTCCTTGACGAAGAAGGCGAGGACGAAGCCGAGGACGGCGACGGCCGAGGCGACCAGGAAGGCGCCGTGGGTGCCGGTGGCGACCGCGTGCTGGTAGGCCTCGCGGAGCGCGGCCGGCAGCTTGGCGAGGCTCCCCCCCCCCGCCTGGGCGGTCCGCTCCGTGAGCCCGCCCCCGCCGCGGGACGCCATCTCGTCCTGGACGCGGCTGGTGAACAGCGCGCCCATGATCGCGACGCCGAAGGAGGAGCCGAGCGTCCGGAAGAGGGTGGTGGAGGAGGAGGCGACGCCCATGTCCTTCATCTCCACGCTGTTCTGGGCGACCAGCATGGTGATCTGCATGAGGAAGCCCATGCCGGCGCCGAGGACGGCCATCCAGATGCCGGAGACGAGGCGCGAGGTGCCGGTGTCCATCGTGGAGAGCAGGAACAGGCCGACCACCATGAGCGCGCCGCCCACGATCGGGAAGACCTTGTACTTGCCGGTGCTGGTGGTGAAGCGGCCGACGAGCAGCGAGACGACCATCATCGACAGCAGCATCGGCAGGAGCAGCAGGCCGGAGTTGGTGGCCGAGGCGCCCTGGACGGACTGCTGGAAGATCGGCAGGTAGAGGACCGCGCCGAACATCACGAAGCCGGTGATGAAGCCGATCAGGGACATCAGGGTGAAGTTGCGGCTGCGGAAGATGTGCAGCGGCATGATCGGGTCGCTCGCCCGGGTCTCCACGAAGAGGAACGCGGCGAGCGCGGCGACGCCGCCGATGATCAGGCCGACGATGGTGGCCGAGTCCCAGGCGTACTCCGTGCCGCCCCAGGTGGTGACGAGGACGATCGCGGTGATGCCGACGGTCAGCAGTCCGGCGCCGAGGAAGTCGATCCGGGTGCCCGTGGCTCGCTGCTTCTTCGGCAGGTGCAGGACGGTGGTGATCATGGCGAGGGCGACGATGCCGAGCGGCAGGTTGATGTAGAAGGACCAGCGCCAGCCCCAGTGGTCGGTGATGGTGCCGCCGACGAGGGGGCCGCCGATCATGGCGAGGGCCATCACGCCGGCCATCATGCCCTGGTACTTGCCGCGCTCGCGGGGCGGGATCAGGTCGCCGATGAGCGCCATGACGCCGACCATCAGGCCGCCGGCGCCGAGGCCCTGGATCGTGCGGAAGCCGATGAGCTGGCCCATGTCCTGGGCCATGCCGCTGAGCGCCGAGCCGATCAGGAAGATCACGATCGAGGTGAGGAAGATGCCCTTGCGGCCGAACATGTCGCCGAGCTTGCCCCAGATGGGGGTGGAGGCGGCGGTGGCCAGGGTGTAGGCGGTGACGACCCAGGAGAGGTGCTCCAGGCCGCCGAGCTCACCGACGATCGTCGGCATGGCGGTGCCGATGATCATGTTGTCGAGCATCGCGAGGAGCATCGCGATCATGAGGGCGAGAAGGACGACGCGTACGCTGCGCGGCTGCGGGTCCGCAGCCTTCCCCTCCACCGCTTGAACGTTCTGTTTCGTCGCCATGTCCATCCCTTACTTGCCGCCCGGCTAGTTACTACACTGAGGACGGTAGGCCGGTAACTAGCCGGGCGTCAAGTAAGTTTTCTGGAAAGCGGAGACCCGTCATGGCCCGAGGCAACACCCGCCAGCGCATCCAGGACGTGGCTCTCGAACTCTTCGCCGAGCAGGGGTACGAGAAGACCTCGCTGCGGGAGATCGCGGAACGTCTGGACGTCACGAAGGCGGCGCTCTACTACCACTTCAAGACCAAGGAAGACATCATCATCGGGATCTTCCAGGACCTGACGCGCCCGCTCGACGACCTCATCGAGTGGGCGGGCGAGCAGCCGCGCACCCTGGAGGTGAAGCAGGAGATCCTGCGCCGCTACCAGAAGGCGCTGCTCGCCGCGGCTCCGCTGTTCCGCTTCATGCACGAGAACCAGGCGACCGTGCGCGACCTGAGCATCGGGCTCACCTTCAAGGAGCGCTTCCTCGCGCTCAACAAGTTCATCCAGGAACCCGACGCCCCGGTGAAGGACAAGGTCCGCGCCGTGAGCGCGGTCTTCGCACTGCACGCCGGGACCTTCTTCATGGAGAACATCGAGGGCGACCCCGAGGAGAAGCAGGAAGCCGTCCTCGAGGTCGCCCTCGATCTCATCGATCAGGCCCAGAAGGGCCAGTAAGTGCGTCAGACGCCGACGCCGTGGGCCCGCAGGAAGGCCATCGGGTTGACGGCGGAGCCGTAGTTCGGGGTCGTACGGATCTCGAAGTGCAGGTGCGGGCCGGAGGAGTTGCCGGTGTTGCCCGAGAGGGCGATCTGCTGGCCGGCGCCGACCGACTGGCCGATGTTGACCTGGATCCGCGACAGGTGGGCGTACTGGGAGTACGTGCCGTTGGCGTGCTTGATCACGATCGCGTTGCCGTACGCGGGGCCGTCGCCGCCGCCGTTCGGGCCGGCCTTCACGACGGTGCCGGCGGCCGCGGCCTTGACCGGGGTGCCGACCGGGACGGCGAAGTCCTGGCCGGAGTGCTTGTGGGCCCACATGGCGCCGCCCTGGTTGAAGCTGGCGCTGAGGGCGTACGAGGTGACCGGCTTGACCCAGGCGGGGGCCGCCTTCTTGACGACCTTCACGGGGGTGGCCTTCACGGCGGCGGCCTTGGCGACGGCGGCCTTCACCTGAGCGGCGAGGTGGGCCTGGGCGTCGGCCTGGGCGGCGACGGCGGCGGACGCGGTCAGGGCGGCCGGGGCGGTGGCGATCTTGCCCTCGGCGGCGAAGGCGGACCCTGCTCCGGCCACCAGCGTCGCTCCCAGACCCGCGGTGGCGAGAGCAACGGCGGTGATACGGGCGGCGGGGTTCATGACGCGCTTCGACATACGGGGGAAGACCTCCGGGAAGTACGGGACCCGACGCGGACGGTCGCTGCGTCGGGCTTGCTCATCCTTGGTAACCCGACCCCCAGCCCATCCCAAAACGCCCCATCTACGACATTGCGTCGTAGCGATCTCCGGGGAAGTTGACCCCTTGACGACCCCGGAGAGGAGTCGCGAAATCGGACATACCGACACAAGCGAATCGGTTTACGCGCACGTCATGAGGGCCCGAAACCGCCTGAAACGCCGCCTGACGCCCGGTTCGGAACCCTTCGGGACCAAAGTCCCGATGGTTCACACCTGAATGTCCCCAATCGACACAAACGTCTCCACTATCCTCGTTAGTACCCCTCAAAACGCCTGTGCGCCTTGTCACCAGCGGCCCGCCCCGAATGGGACCTGGGTCACGCAACCGAGCCGCCCGGAACGCCGTCCCGCACTACGCTGACCGCTTCGGGAATCCAGGGAATCCACGGGGGGACCACGCATGGAACCGGCACTCATCGGCACGCGCCTCGCCTCGGCCGCGATCGGACCGCTGCTGAGGAAACTGCTGGTCAGCGACGGTCCGGGCGCGGGCCTCACGGGCCGATCGGACAAGGTCCGGCTCTCCTCCCTGGTCTCCTTCCGCGGCGAGAAGCGCACGCTCACGGAAAAGGACGTCCGAAGGCTCGCCGGAACGCTCGTCGAGCGTTCCCGGGGCAGGGACGGGGAGCGCCCCTTCCCCGCCGACGAGACCGAGGCGGTCACCGACACCCTCGCCCGGACCCTCCTCGCCCTCGGCGACCTCGACATGGACGACGTACAGGCCGTCCGCCTCGGCCACCGCGACCTCGCCCGCCGCCTGCGGACGGCGGCCCCGGCCCCGGACGGCCTCTCGACGGACTCGGGCCTCTACCTGGAGTCGCTGACCGAATGGGCCTGCCTCCACATCCTGGAGTTCTTCACCCAGCGCTCCACGTTCGTGGCCCGCAGCCTGGTGGAACAGACCCGGGCGCAGGGCGAGCTCATCGCGAAGATGGACGAGGTCATCCGCCGCACGCCACGGGCGGACGGGCGGGACGCGGACTTCGAACGCCGGTACCTGGAGCACCTCGCCAAGAAGCACGGCCGCCTGACGATCTACGGCATCGACCTGCACCACTCCCCGGACCGGTGGCCGCTGGACCTGGCCTATCTGTCCCTGGAGGCGACGGGCGAGGCGCCCCTGCCGGACGAGGCGGGCCCCTTCGCCCCGCACCAGCGGGAACAGGCCGTCCGCGCCGACCTCGCCCTCTCCCGCCACGACAAGGTCCTGCTGCGCGGCCTCGCGGGCTCGGGCAAGACGACCCTCGTCCAGTGGCTGACGGTCTCGGCGGCGACGGAGGGGCGGACGGCGGGCACGGCTGCCGAGGGGCGTACGGACGGCATGGCGTACCTCCGGGGCCGCATCCCCTTCGTCCTGCCCCTGCGCGCCCTCACCCGCCACGGCGAGCGGCTCCCCGCCCCCGACCGCTTCCTGCCCGCCGCCGGCTGCCCGCTCACCCCGCCGGAGGGATGGGTCGACCGCGTCCTGTCCTCCGGCCGGGGCCTCGTCCTCGTCGACGGCATCGACGAGATCCCCGAGGCAGAGCGGGGCAGGGCCCGCGAGTGGCTCCGGAGCCTGCTCGACACGTACGAGGGCAACCGCTGGCTCGTCACCTCCCGCCCCACCGCCGTACGCGACGACTGGCTGTCCTCCGACGGCTTCACCGAGCTGACCCTCTCGCCCATGACCCGCGCCGAGGTCGCCACGTTCGTACGCCGCTGGCACCGGGCCGCCGGGCCGGAGGCGGAGCCGTACGAGCAGCCGCTCCTCGACGCGCTCCGCACCGCCGAGCACGTCGCCCAGCTCGCCACCAACCCCCTCATGTGCGGGCTCATCTGCGCCCTCCACCGCGACCGGCGCGGCTTCCTGCCCCGCGGCCGCAAGGCCCTCTACGAGGCCGCCCTGTCGATGCTCCTCGCGCGCCGCGACCGCGAGCGGGACATGGGGGCGCCGTCCGGCCTCGCCCTCGACGAGGCCCCGCAGATCCAGCTGATCCAGCGCCTCGCGTACTGGCTGACGCTCAACGGCCGCACCCAGCTGGACCGGGCCCACGCGGAGTCACTCGTGCGGGAGGCGGTACCGGCGGTCCAGGAGGCCGCGCAGCATCCGCCGGAGAAGGTCTTCACCCACCTCCTCCACCGCAGCGGCCTCCTGCGCGAGCCGACCGCGGACACCGTCGACTTCGTCCACCGCACCTTCCAGGACTACCTGGCCGCGAAGGCCCTGGTGGACCACTGGGACATCGGCGTCCTGGTCCGGCACGCCGCCGACGACCAGTGGGAGGACGTCATCCGCATGGCGGTGGGCCACGCCAGGCCGCGCGAGTGCGCGGAGATCCTCCAGGAGCTCCTGAAGGCGGCGGACGCGGCCACGGACCGCCCGCTCCGCCTGGTCCTGCTGGCGGCAACGGCCCTGGACCACGCGACGGAGGTGCCGCCGGAGGTACGGGAGCGGGTCCTGGCCCGTACGGGAGACGTCGTCCCGCCCCGTACGCTCGACGAGGCCAAGCTGCTGGGCTCGGCGGGGCGCATGGTCCTCGATCTGCTGCCGGGCCCGGACGACCTGGACGCCGACGCGGCCCGCCTGGCGGTCGTGGCCGCCTCCCACGTCCAGGACGACGCCGCCGTCCTCTACCTGTCCCGGTTCGTCTCCCACCCCTCGGTCGCCGTCCGCTCCCAGATGATCTGGGCCTGGCACCGGTACGAGACCCGCTCCTACGCCGAGGAGATCGTGGCGCGGCTCGACCCGACCGGCCTCTACTACACCGTCCAGGACGACGCCCAGGCCCACGAGCTGATCCGGCTCGGTCTGCGGCCCCGGCTGCTGCAGATCCACCACCGGGTGACCCCCGGAACGAGGGCCTCGCTCCTCAGCCACTGCGAGCCCCGGCGGCTCACCCTGGAGGTGTTCGACCGCTCGCCGGATCTCGCCCCCCTGACCGGCCTGACCCGGCTGCGCAGGCTCTCGCTCAGCCTCTCCCTGAGCGCCGACTGGTCGTCCGACGATCTGCCGGCGACGGCTCCTCTCCGCCAGCTCTCGATCACCACGCTCCCCCTGGACGGTCTGGACCGGCTGTCCCGGCTCCCGGAGCTGCGCGAGCTGCACCTGTGGGAGGCCCAGCCCCTCTCCCCCGAGCGCTGGCAGCAGCTCGCCGCACTGGCGGGCGTCGAAACCCTCGCGTTCAGGGGGTCGGACCTCGCCGACTGCCCCGTCGGGACCGTCCTTCCCGGAGTCACCGTGCTCCACCTGGCCTCCCAGGTCGACACGTCGGGCCTCCGGCGGGCCGTGGAGGTCTTCCCGTCGGTCCGCCGCCTCCACCTCGCCCCCGGCAGCCACGATCTCGCCCCGCTCTCCGGGCTCACCGACCTCCTCTCGGTCCGGGCGATCGGACTCGTCACCGGCGCCGAGCGGCTCGCCCCGCACGTCCAGGTCGTCTCCGCCTGACCACGGAAAAGGGGCGGCCCCGGAACCCATCGGGTTCCGGGGCCGCCCCTTACCGCTCAGCGCTCAGCGCGTGCGTCACGCTTCCTTCGAGAGGTTCGGGCCCGAGCCGCCCGCCGCCTCGATCGGCGGGGCGTCCGGCAGGGCCGACTTCTCCTCGCCGCGGAAGGTGAACTTGCGCTCCTCGCCCTCGCCCTCCGTGTCCACGACCACGATGTGACCGGGGCGCAGCTCGCCGAAGAGGATCTTCTCCGAGAGCGTGTCCTCGATCTCGCGCTGGATCGTCCGGCGCAGCGGCCGGGCGCCCATCACGGGGTCGTAGCCCTTCTTGGCGAGCAGTTCCTTCGCGGACTGGGAGAGCTCGATGCCCATGTCCCGGTCCTTGAGGCGCTCGTCGACGCGGCTGATCATCAGGTCGACGATCTGGAGGATGTCCTCCTGCGTCAGCTGCGGGAAGACGATGATGTCGTCCACACGGTTGAGGAACTCCGGGCGGAAGTGCTGCTTCAGCTCGTCGCTGACCTTGGCCTTCATCCGCTCGTAGTTGGACTTCGTGTCGCCCTGGGCGGCGAAGCCCAGGTTGAAGCCCTTCGAGATGTCCCTGGTCCCGAGGTTGGTGGTCATGATGATGACCGTGTTCTTGAAGTCCACGACCCGGCCCTGGGAGTCGGTCAGGCGACCGTCCTCCAGGATCTGGAGAAGGGAATTGAAGATATCGGGGTGGGCCTTCTCGACCTCGTCGAAGAGGACGACGGAGAACGGCTTGCGGCGCACCTTCTCGGTGAGCTGGCCGCCCTCTTCGTAGCCGACGTATCCGGGAGGCGAACCGAAGAGACGGGAAACCGTGTGCTTCTCGCTGAACTCCGACATGTCGAGGGAGATCATCGCGTCCTCGTCGCCGAAGAGGAATTCGGCGAGCGCCTTCGAAAGCTCGGTCTTACCGACGCCGGACGGGCCGGCGAAGATGAACGAGCCACCGGGGCGCTTCGGGTCCTTCAGACCCGCACGGGTACGGCGGATGGCCCGCGAGAGGCCGATGACGGCGTCCTTCTGGCCGATGACGCGCTTGTGGAGCTCGTCCTCCATGCGGAGCAGACGCGAGGACTCCTCCTCGGTCAGCTTGAAGACCGGGATGCCGGTGGCGGTCGCGAGGACCTCGGCGATCAGCTCGCCGTCGACCTCGGCGACGACGTCCATGTCGCCGGCCTTCCACTCCTTCTCCCGCTTGGCCTTCGCGGCGAGGAGCTGCTTCTCCTTGTCGCGCAGGGACGCGGCCTTCTCGAAGTCCTGCGAGTCGATCGCGGACTCCTTGTCGCGGCGGACGCCGGCGATCTTCTCGTCGAACTCGCGGAGGTCCGGCGGCGCGGTCATCCGGCGGATGCGCATCCGGGAGCCGGCCTCGTCGATCAGGTCGATCGCCTTGTCCGGGAGGAAGCGGTCCGAGATGTACCGGTCGGCCAGGGTCGCGGCCTGGACGAGGGCCTCGTCGGTGATGGAGACCCGGTGGTGGGCCTCGTACCGGTCGCGCAGACCCTTGAGGATCTCGATCGTGTGCGGCAGCGACGGCTCGGCGACCTGGATGGGCTGGAAGCGGCGCTCGAGGGCCGCGTCCTTCTCCAGGTACTTCCGGTACTCGTCGAGCGTGGTGGCACCGATGGTCTGGAGCTCACCGCGGGCCAGCATCGGCTTGAGGATGCTGGCGGCGTCGATCGCGCCCTCGGCGGCGCCCGCACCCACGAGGGTGTGGAGCTCGTCGATGAACAGGATGATGTCGCCGCGGGTGCGGATCTCCTTGAGGACCTTCTTCAGGCGCTCCTCGAAGTCACCGCGGTAGCGGGAGCCGGCGACCAGCGCGCCGAGGTCCAGGGTGT
The DNA here is from genome assembly GCF_000830005.1 of Streptomyces vietnamensis. NCBI lineage: Bacteria > Bacillati > Actinomycetota > Actinomycetes > Kitasatosporales > Streptomycetaceae > Streptomyces > Streptomyces vietnamensis. Next base: position 3,791,302 of record NZ_CP010407.1, read on the forward strand.
AGAGGTGCTTGTCCTTGAGGGTCTCGGGCACCTCGCCCTTGACGATGGCCTGCGCCAGGCCCTCGACGACGGCGGTCTTGCCGACGCCGGGCTCGCCGATGAGGACCGGGTTGTTCTTGGTGCGGCGGGACAGCACCTGCATGACCCGCTCGATCTCCTTCTCGCGCCCGATGACCGGGTCGAGCTTGGATTCGCGGGCCGCCTGGGTGAGGTTCCGCCCGAACTGGTCGAGGACCAGGGACGTCGAGGGGGTGCCCTCGGCAGGACCGCCGGCCGTGGCGGCTTCCTTGCCCTGGTAGCCGGAGAGCAGCTGGATGACCTGCTGCCGCACCCGGTTGAGGTCGGCGCCCAGCTTCACGAGGACCTGGGCGGCGACGCCCTCGCCCTCGCGGATCAGGCCGAGCAGGATGTGCTCGGTGCCGATGTAGTTGTGGCCGAGCTGGAGGGCCTCACGGAGCGAGAGCTCCAGGACCTTCTTGGCACGCGGGGTGAAGGGGATGTGGCCGGACGGGGCCTGCTGCCCCTGTCCGATGATCTCCTCAACCTGCTGGCGGACCGCCTCGAGCGAAATCCCGAGGCTCTCCAGGGCCTTAGCGGCGACACCCTCACCCTCGTGGATAAGGCCCAGAAGGATGTGCTCGGTGCCGATGTAGTTGTGGTTGAGCATCCGGGCTTCTTCCTGAGCCAGGACGACAACCCGCCGCGCGCGGTCGGTGAACCTCTCGAACATCGTTAATCGCTCCTCAGAGCGGTCAGTCAGTTAGGGGTCGATCCCCTCCCTGTCCTTCCGCAGCTTAGTCCCGCAAGCGGGGACCGCTCATTCCAACTGCCGACATCCGTCCGGATCACCCCCTCTTCGGCGGGGAGACCTGCTGCCGAACAGCCGACAAATGCTCCAACTCGATGGTGCGAGACGATGTTCCCGCAGGCCAAGTAGTTACCCGTGCCATCAGTACGCCGATGGCGAACGTGAGACGCCGAAGCCCGCGAGTCGCCCCTTCCCACTAGGAATGTCTTACCCGTAAGCACTGACACTCCATGCGGCGCACCCTGGTTCCCTCCGCTACCAGCGAACACCCTTGCGCTGCCGAATGCACGCGTACGCCCCATCCCGGACACCTTGCGCGTCCACCGGGAGACCGTGTGTCACCTTCGCCGGGGTCGTGTGGCACCTTCGCCGGGGGCCGTGCGTCACTTTCGCCGGGGGCCGCGCGTCACCGCGGGCGTAACCAACGCGCCCTCGCGGGAGTTCCCCCTGCATGGTCTTCACCGTCCCGCTGCCCCGCACGCCGCCCGACGGCGGGATCGCGCGGTGGTACGAGGACGAGCTCGGCTGGGCCACGGTGGCGGGCCCGCCGGTGGGTCTGGTCACGGGGCTGCGCTTCGACGTCCTGGAACTGCCCGCCGAGGCCGGCCGGGGCGTGCTGCGCCGGATGGGCGCCGCGACGGGTCCGGTAGCCCTGCTAGGGCACCGGATGGCCCTGCTCGTGGCCGCGGGGAGCGCGGAGGAGCTGCCGGGACTGCTCGACTGGCTGGAGTGGGGCGGGATCGCGTTGGATCTCGCGGCCCTCGGTGCCGACGGCCGGATGACCGCACCCCTTCCCCCGGGGCGGGGCGGATCCGGCGCGCCGGGCGCCGCGGTGTGGCTGCGGGCGCCCGCGCCGGGTCGCGAGGTCGAGCCCTCGCTGCCGGCGCTGCGGTCCGCGCCGTGGGGCGTTGCGGGTGCCCCCTGTCTGGTGCGTCTCGTGGCCGCCGCCGCGGCGGAGTGCCACCGGGTACGGCTGCTGAGTGCCCGTACCCGCGGGGCGGCTCAGCAGCTTTCGCCTCAGCGGTTCGCGTCCTCGTAGGCGGCCTTGATGTCGGCGGGAACGCGACCGCGGTCGTTGACGTTCATGCCGTTCTCCTTGGCCCACGCGCGGATCTTCGCGGTGTCCTGGCTGCCCGTCGCCACGGCGCGGCCCTTGCCGCGGCCGCCGGTGGTGCGGCCGCCGGTGCGGCGACCGCTCGTGGTGTACGGCTCGAGCAGGCCACGGAGCTTTTCCGCGTTGGCGGTGGTGAGGTCGATCTCGTAGGTCTTGCCGTCCAGCGCGAACGTCACGGTCTCGTCCGCCTCGACGCCGTCGAGGTCGTCGACAAGAAGGACCTGAACCTTCTGTGCCACCGGATTTCCTTTCATCGAAAATGCAGTACGCGGAAAGGAAACCGCTTTTCCGGGAAAAACACAAACCCCTGGGAGAGGTTCAGATCCCCGGCAACGCGGGAAACGTGCGCGATTCGGACATAGGGTTCCGCGAGAGGATCCCCGGGCTTCCCCGTCACAGGTGCAGAAGCATCCGGCTGTTGCCCAAGGTGTTCGGCTTCACTCGTTCGAGACCGAGGAACTCGGCGACTCCCTCGTCATAGGAACGCAGGAGCTCGCTGTAGACATCTCCGTCGACCGGGGTCTCGCCGATCTCGACGAAGCCGTGCTTCGCGAAGAAGTCGACTTCGAAGGTCAGGCAGAATACCCGCCGCACCCCGAGCCATCGGGCGGTGTGCAACAACTTGTCCAGCACCTGATGTCCGACGCCGGCTCCCTTGAACTCGGGATCGACGGCGAGAGTGCGGACTTCGGCGAGGTCTTCCCACATGACGTGGAGTGCGCCGCAGCCGACGACGACGGCGTCCTCGTCGCGTTCCGCGACCCAGAACTCCTGGATGGACTCGTAAAGGGTCACGGTCGCCTTGTCGAGCAGGATGCCGCGCTGCACGAAAGGATCGACGAGACGGCGGACCGCGGGCACATCGCTGGTGCGGGCCCTGCGTACGGTGACGGCTTTGGCGGGGGTCGACATGGGGGGACGCTATCGCTACGGGCGGGGCGTCCCTTCGTCACCCTCGCCCTCCCGCGGGGTGGCGGGGAGCGGGTTGTCGCGCTGGACGATCCGGATGGCGTCGTTCAGCGACTCCCGCTGTTCCGGCGACATCATGCCGAAGAAGGCGACGAGTGCGGCGGCGGGGTTGTCGCTCTGCGCCCAGGCCTCGTTCATCAGTGCGGCCGAGTAGGCGGCGCGGGTGGAGACCGCCGTATATCGATAGGCGCGGCCTTCGACCTCCCTGCGGACCCAGCCCTTCTGATGGAGATTGTCCATGACGGTCATGACGGTGGTGTAGGCGATGGACCGTTCCTGCTGGAGGTCTTCCAGGACTTCCCGGACGGTGACCGGACGGTTCCATTGCCAGACGCGCGTCATGACGGCGTCTTCGAGTTCTCCCAAGGGGCGGGGCACAATGCCACCCTAGTGGGAGAAAGGGCAATAAACGGCTATTGCCGCCCAGAACGACCCGAGAACGACAAAAAGGGTGCGCGACCGGAAGCGGTCGCACACCCTCGGCACTGCGGTACGGGACGGACTAGGAGCCGTCCGCCTGGCGGGCGGCCTCGGCACGGGCGAGGGCGGCGTCCACGACCGCGTCCTCCTTGGCCTTGTTCGGGCCGCCCTGGCTCTTGACGATCACGGTGACGAGGGCGATGAAGAACGCGGCCATCACCACGGGGGGCACGAGCGCGGATACGTAGTCCATGCCGTCCAGAGTAGCTATCCGGCAGCCCTCTCCTCGGGCGGGGGCGGCGGAACGGGGCGTCGGCGTGGCGGGAACACCTCGGAGGGCTTGGGGACCGGGCGCTCGGCCGGGGCGGGCGGCTTCGGCTTGGGTCCGTCGGCCGCCGCGCGCCCGCCGGGCAGGGCGAGCAGCCGGGCCCGGGAGACGGAGGGCGCGCCCGCCGCGGTCGAGGCGGTGGCCTGGGAGACCCGGGCCAGGCGCGCGCGTACGGAGCGCTCGGCGAGGACCTGGCAGCGGTCGAGCAGCTCGGCGGCGGCCGGGTTGCGGCGCAGCGCGCGCAGGGCGGAGAGGTCGTCCGCGTCGGGGTCGTAGCCGGCGGCCAGGGCGTCCCGGAGGAGCTCCAGGTAGCCGCTGAGGGACCCGGGCAGCGCCTCGCGGTAGCGGACCAGGTCGCCGAGGAGGAAGGCGCGCAGCCGGCCGGCCTCGCGTACGGCCTCGTCCACGGATTCGGTCAGGCGCAGGCAGTCCTGGACGTCCGCGTCCTGGAGGGGGGCAGGGTGGAGGGCGATGGCAAGGGCACGGCGGAGCACACGCAGCTCGTCCGCGCTGAACGCCATGCCGCCGCGGGATCCGTATGGCGTGGGCATGGGCCGACGATACGCGCTAATCGGACAATTTCCTCTTAGCGATCATTCCGGCGCGCCGGAATGATCACCCCCGGCCGCGGGCCTCACATGCGGGAGACGTTCCGCTCGTAGACCAGGCGCAGGCCGATCAGGGTCAGCCAGGGCTCGTGCTCGTCGATCTCCTTCGAGTCGGCGAGGACCATCGGCGCCAGGCCGCCGGTCGCGATCACCGTGACGTCGGAGGGGTCGCCCTTCGGCCCGACCAGCTCGCGCTTCATCCGGGCCACCACGCCGTCGACCTGGCCCGCGTACCCGAAGACGATGCCCGACTGCATGGCCTCGACCGTGTTCTTGCCGATCACGCTGCGCGGCCGGGCGAGCTCGATCTTGCGGAGCATGGCGCCCTTGACGCCCAGGGCCTCCACCGAGATCTCGATGCCCGGCGCGATCGCCCCGCCCGCGTACTCGCCGCGCACGGTGATCGCGTCGTACGTCGTCGCCGTGCCGAAGTCCACGACGATCGCCGGGCCGCCGTACAGCTCGACGGCCGCGACCGCGTTGATGATGCGGTCGGCGCCGACCTCCTTGGGGTTGTCCGTGAGGATCGGCACCCCCGTCTTGACGCCCGGCTCCACGAGGACCGCCGGCACGTCCCCGTAGTACCGGCGGGTCACCTCGCGCAGCTCGTGCAGCACCGAGGGGACCGTCGCGCAGATGGCGATCCCCTCGATGCCGTCGCTCAGCTCGACGCCGAGCAGCGGGTGCATGCCCATGAGGCCCTGGAGCAGGACCGCCATCTCGTCGGCGGTGCGGCTCGGGTCCGTGGAGATCCGCCAGTGCTCGACGATCTCCTCGCCGTCGAAGAGACCGAGCACCGTGTGCGTGTTGCCGACGTCGATGGTGAGCAGCATCAGGAGCGCACCTCGCGCAGGTCGAGGCCGATGTCGAGGATCGGGGAGGAGTGGGTGAGGCCGCCGACCGCCAGGTAGTCGACGCCGGTCGCCGCGTACGCCGCCGCGTTCTCCAGGGTCAGCCGGCCCGAGGACTCCAGGACGGCGCGGCCCGCGACCAGGGCGACGGCCTCCTCGGTCTCGATCGGGGTGAAGTTGTCGAGCAGGATCAGGTCGGCGCCCGCGTCCAGCACCTCGCGGACCTGGTGCATCGTGTCGACCTCGACCTCGATCGGCACCTCCGGGAACAGCTCGCGGACGGCCTTGAAGGCCTCGGCGACGCCGCCGGCCGCCACCACGTGGTTGTCCTTCACCAGGGCCGCGTCGGAGAGCGACATGCGGTGGTTGACGCCGCCGCCGCAGCGGACCGCGTACTTCTCCAGGGCGCGCAGGCCCGGCGTCGTCTTGCGGGTGTCGCGGACCTTCGCGTTCGTGCCCTCCAGGGCGTCCGCCCACGCGCGCGTGGCGGTGGCGATGCCGGAGAGGCGGCACAGGATGTTGAGCGCGCTGCGCTCGCCGGTGAGCAGGTCGCGGGTGCGGGCGGTGACGCTCAGGAGCACCTGCCCGGCCTCGACGCGCTCGCCGTCCTCGACGTGCCGCTCGACCTCGAACTCGTCGGTGCAGACGATCGACAGGACGGCCTCGGCGACCCGCAGACCGGCCACGACACCGGCCTCGCGGGCGGTGAAGTCGGCGGTGGCGACGGCGTCCTCGGGGACGGTCGCCACGGTCGTCACGTCGACCCCGCCGTCGAGGTCCTCGGCGATCGCGAGGTGGGCGATGTCCTCGACCTGGATCGGGTCGAGACCGGCGTCGGCGAGCAGCTGCGCGAGCGCGGGGTCGAGACCGCACTCGAACTCCTCGCCGTCACCGCAGCCGCAGCCGTCGCCGCAGCCGCCGGGCTCCTCCTCGGAGGAGACCGCGTTGATCTGGATGAGAGGGACGTCCACGGGCTCGGGACGGGCTTCCTCGGGCGTGCTCACTTACGGCTCCCTGGGGGCGTCGAGGGTGGGGGGAAAGTCGAAGGTGTCGGTGGTGCGGACGTCGAGGGTCCGCTCCGGGGTGAGGTGGACGACGAGGTGCCTGCGCCACTGCGCGTCGTCCCGGTCGGGGCAGTCCTCGCGCCAGTGGCAGCCGCGGGTCTCCTCGCGGCGGCGGGCCGCGGCGACCAGGACCCGGGCGACGCACAGCAGGTTCGTGGTCTCCCAGGAGTCCACGCCCGGCTCGGCCGCCTTGCTGTCGTCGTCGCCGCCCGCCAGGGCGTCGCCGTGCAGGGCTTCGAGGGCCTCGGCGGCCTCCCGCAGGCTGGCCTCCGAGCGGAGCACGCCCGCGCCGGCCGTCATGATCCGCTGGATACGGGTCCGGGCGCCGGCCACGGGCAGCGGCAGGGTCACCGGGGCCGGGTGCGGCACCGGGGCGCCCGGCACGCGCGGGGCGGCGGCCGTGATGTCCTCGGCGATCCGCTCGGCGAAGACCAGGCCCTCCAGGAGCGAGTTCGAGGCGAGCCGGTTGGCGCCGTGGACGCCCGTGCAGGCGACCTCCCCGCACGCGTACAGGCCCGGCACGGTGGTCCGGCCGTGCAGGTCCGTGCGGACGCCGCCGGAGGCGTAGTGGGCGGCGGGGGCGACCGGGATCGGCTCCGTCACCGGGTCGATGCCGTGGGAACGGCAGGCCGCCAGGATCGTCGGGAAGCGCTCCGCCCACATCTCGGCGCCGAAGTGACGGCCGTCGAGGTACATGTGGTCGGTGCCGTTCTCCTGCATCCGGCGGGTGATCGCCTTGGCGACGATGTCCCGGGGCGCCAGCTCGGCCAGCTCGTGCTGCCCGAGCATGAAGCGGACCCCGTCGGCGTCGACCAGGTGGGCTCCCTCGCCCCGTACCGCCTCGGAGACCAGCGGCTGCTGGCCCTCGGAGCCGGCCCCGAGGAACAGCACCGTCGGGTGGAACTGGACGAACTCCAGGTCGGAGACCTCGGCCCCGGCGCGCAGCGCGAGCGCGACGCCGTCGCCGGTGGAGACGCCCGGGTTGGTGGTGGCGGAGAAGACCTGGCCCATGCCGCCGGTGGCGAGGACCACCGCGGGCGCGTGGACCGCGCCGACGCCGTCGTGCTGCCCCTCGCCCATGACGTGCAGGGTCACGCCCGCCGTGCGGCCCTCGGCGTCCGTCAGGAGGTCCAGGACGAGGGCGTGCTCGATGAAGCGCACGCCCCGGTCCCGTATCGCCTCGACCAGGGCGCGGGAGATCTCGGCGCCGGTCGCGTCCCCGCCCGCGTGGGCGATCCGGCGGCGGTGGTGGCCGCCCTCCCGGGTCAGCGCGATCTCGCCCTCGGCGGTCTTGTCGAAGTCGGCGCCGGTCGCGATCAGGCGGCGGACGGCGCCCGGGCCCTCGGTGACGAGCAGCCGCACGGCGTCCTCGTCGCAGAGGCCCGCACCGGCGACGAGGGTGTCGTCGAGGTGCTGCTCGGGGGTGTCGCCCTCGCCGAGCGCGGCCGCGATGCCGCCCTGGGCCCAGCGGGTGGAGCCCTCGTCGAGCCGGGCCTTGGTGACGACGACCGTACGGAGCCCGGCGGCGGTGCAGCGCAGGGCGGCGGTGAGCCCGGCGACCCCGGAGCCGACCACGACGACGTCGGCGTCGATGGACCAGCCCGGGGTGGGCGCGTGCAGCCGTATTCCGGTCACTTGGCGGCTCCGAAGGTCAGGGGGATGTTGTCGATGAGCCGCGTGCTCCCCACGCGCGCGGCGACGGCGAGGATCGCCTCCCCGTCATGGCCGTCGGCGACCTCGGTGAAGTCGGCCGGGTCCACGAGGGCCAGGTAGTCGAGGGTGAGCGGCGGCTCGGCCTTCGCCGCCTCGTCCAGGACGGCGCGGGCGGCTGCCCGTACGGCCCCGGCGGCGCCGCCCTCGGCGGCCTGCGCGACCGCGTGGGCGTCGGCGGCGGCCCGGGCCTCGCCGAGCCGCGACAGGGCCTCGGCGCGGTTCTCGGCCCGGCCCTGGGCGCCCGGCAGCGCGGTGGCACGCGCGCGCAGCGCCTCCTGGGCGGCGAGCCGCTCGCGGGCCGCGAACAGCGCGCGGGACAGCGCGAGGGCCGTCCGGCGCTCCCCGGCCGACAGGTAGCGGTTGCGGCTGGAGAGGGCCAGGCCGTCGGTCTCGCGGACGGTCTCCACGCCGACGATCTCGACGGGGAAGTTCAGGTCCTCGACCATGCGGCGGATCAGGGCCAGCTGCTGGGCGTCCTTCTGGCCGAAGAAGGCCAGGTCGGGCGCGGTCAGGTGGAGCAGCTTGGCGACGACCGTCAGCATGCCGTCGAAGTGGCCGGGCCGGGAGGCGCCTTCGAGGCGCTCGCCCATGGGACCGGCGGTGATCCGGACCTGGGGCTCCCCGCCCGGGTAGACCTCGTCGACGGAGGGCGCGAAGACGGCGCTCGCGCCCGCCTCGAAGGCCAGCTCCAGGTCGGCGTCGAGGGTGCGGGGGTAGCGGTCGAGGTCCTCGCCGGCGCCGAACTGCAGCGGGTTGACGAAGACGGTGACGACGACGAAGCCCTTGGCGCCCACGCGCTCGCGTGCGGCCCGGATCAGGGTGGCGTGGCCCTCGTGGAGGGCGCCCATGGTCATGACGACGGCGTTGCGGCCGGGAGCGCCGTGGTGGGCCACGGCGTCGTCGAGGTCCTCGACCGTGGGCAGCAGTTCGGCCGGCTCGTGGCGGACGGGACGGCCGCCCTCGGCGCTCTCGCGGGCGAACAGGGTCATCGGTCGTCTCCTTGCGGCCCGTCGGCTGCGGTGGTGGTGCTGTCGGTGGCGAGCACGCCCAGCAGGTCCTCGGCCAGCTCGGGCTTGAGCAGGCCGTGCGCGAGCGCCCGGTCGGCGGTCGTGCGGGCCATCGCCAGATAGCCGGCGACGGTGCCGGGCGCGTGCTTGCGCAGCTCGGCGACGTGGGCGGCGACCGTACCGGCGTCACCGCGCGCGACGGGTCCGGTGAGGGCCGCGTCCCCGGACCGCAGGGCGTTGTCCAGGGCCGCGCCCAGGAGCGGGCCCAGCATGCGGTCGGGGGCGGCGACCCCGGCCTTGTGGAGCAGCTCCATCGACTGGGCCACCAGGGTGACCAGGTGGTTCGCGCCCAGGGCCAGGGCCGCGTGGTAGAGCGGCCGGGCCTCCTCCGCGATCCACTCGGGCTCGCCGCCCATCTCGATCACCAGGGCCTCGGCGGCGAGCCGCAGCTCCTCGGGCGCGGTCACCCCGAAGGAGCAGCCGGCGAGCCGCTGGACGTCGACGGCGGTGCCGGTGAAGGTCATGGCGGGGTGCAGGGCGAGCGGCAGGGCACCCGCCCGGCGGGCGGGGTCCAGGACCCGCGCCCCGTACCGCCCGGAGGTGTGCACGAGCAGCTGCCCCGGCCGTACGGCTCCGGTGTCGGCGAGGCCCTCGACCAGGCCCGGCAGCGCGTCGTCCGGCACGGTCAGCAGGACCAGGTCGGCGAGGGCGAGGACACGGGCGGGCTCGACGACCGGGACGTCGGGCAGGAGCTCGGCGGCGCGCCGCCGCGAGGCGTCGGAGACCGCCGAGACGGCGACGGGGCGGTGCCCGGCGAGCCGGAGCGAGGCGGCGAGGGCGGGGCCCACCCGCCCTGCGCCGACGACTCCGACGGTGAGCCGAGCGGGTCGGTCCTCGGCCCGGGGCTCCGATGCCCTGGGCTCTGGCGCTGCTGGTGCGTTCACGGTGGGGACGGCCTTCCGTTCCAGTCCTCGGCGGGTACCGGACGATTTCTGGTCATGCTACGCCAGCGGTTCACGGTGTCCCGTGGCCTGTCCACAGGGTGTGGGCGGTGGTGTGATGATCGGCCCATGAACCCTGTGACCCCCGTGACTCCCGTGGAGACTCCTGTGGACGAGGAAGCGGCCCGGCTCCACCGGGCGAAGGTGTGGGGCGGCGCCGAGCGCAGCCTGTGGCACACCTCGGTCGACGGCACGGTCGGGGCGCGGCTGCGCGAGCTGGCCGCCTGGGCGGAGGCCGCCGGCCACGGAGAGGCCCAGCTCGACATGTACGGGAACGGGCTCGTGGAGGAACTCGAACGACGCGTCGCCGAGGAGCTCGGCCTCCCCGCCGCCGTCTTCTTCCCGACCGGCACCATGGCCCAGCAGGTGGCGCTGCGCTGCTGGGCCGGGCGCACCGGCAACCCCGTCGTCGCCCTCCACCCGATCGCCCACCCCGAGGTCCACGAGAGCGGGGCGTTCGGCGTCGTCTCCGGGCTCCGCACGGTCCACCCGACCGACGCGCCCCGGCTGCCGACCGCCGAGGAGGTACGGGACCACCCCGAACCCTTCGGGACGCTGATGCTGGAGCTGCCGCTGCGGGACGCCGGCTTCGTGCTGCCGTCCTGGGAGGAGCTGACCGAGGTCGTGGAGGCGGCCCGGGAACGGGACGCGGTGGTCCACTTCGACGGGGCCCGGCTGTGGGAGACCACGACGCACTTCGGCCGCGGCCTCGCGGAGATCGCGGGGCTCGCCGACAGCGTGTACGTCTCGTTCTACAAGTCCCTCGGCGGCATGTCCGGGGCCGCGCTCGCCGGCTCCGATGAGGTCATGGAGGAGGCCAGGGTCTGGCGCCACCGGTACGGCGGGATGGTCTTCCAGCAGTACCCGGCGGCGCTCTCCGCGCTCCGGGGCCTGGACGTCGAGCTGCCCCGGCTGCCCTCGTACGTGACGCACGCGCGCATGGTGGCCGACGCGGTCCGGGAGGCACTCGCGGAGGCGGACACCGGCTGGTTCCGCGTCCACCCGGAGACCCCGCACACCCACCAGTTCCAGGTCTGGCTGCCGTACGACCCGGACGCCCTGACGGCGGCGGCCCTCGCCCAGACCGAGGACACCGGCACCGCCTTCTTCCGCCGCTGGTCCGCCCCGGGCGCGGGCGGCCCGCCGGGAGTGGCGATCACGGAGCTGACGGTCGCGGGGTCCGGTCTGGAGTGGACGGCGGAGGACGTGAAGGAGGCGGTACGGGACTTCCTCGCGCGCGTCGAGAGGTGACCCTCAGCGGGCGGGGCGCAGCCATCGGTGCAGGGCCGCGCGGACGGCGCCGCGCGCCGGGCGGCCCGCCACCACCCGTTCGAAGCGGCGGCGGTCGCGGACGGCCCGGAACACGGCCACGTCGTGGGTACCGGGCGCCGGCGGCATCGGCTCGCCGAGCCGGGCGGCGCGATGGGTGTCGAAGAGGTACTGGTGCAGCGCGTTCATGTCCCCACCGTGCGCCGCGCCGCCACGGTCCGACCCCCGGATTGACGGCCCCCGTCAATCCGGGACCCGTCGATTGACGGCCCCCGTCAAACGGGACGACAGCTCCCCCGCCCCACCCCGCACCATGGACGGGTGAGCGTGACCATCGACATCACCGGACTGCCGCACGAGCGGATCACCTTCTGCCCCTCGCCGCTGGCCGAGCTGGGCTCCGCCCTGCACACCCTGGCCGTGCCCGCCCACCACCCGCGGCTGCACGCCTGGACCACCACGACGACGGCGGCGCTGAAGCCGGAGCTCGCGGACCGGCTCATCGAGGCCGACTTCATGTGGAACAACACCCGCTCGGACATCCTGCTGCCGCCGCAGCCCCGGGAGACCCTCGCGGAGGAGCTGGACGACCTCGACCGCATGGACGACGAGAAGTTCGTCGGCTCCGCCCTGGAGATCTCCTGCAACAGCCACTACGCGGACGGCGCGCCCTCCCCGCTCGTCGACGAGCGGATGCGCCGCCGCGCCCTCGACCTGGCCGCCGCGCGCGGCCCGCGCCAGGCCTCGTTCGTGGAACGGATGCTGGCCGACCCGCCCGGCACGCGCGCGTGGATCCGGCGGCTCCTGGAGGACTGCGACGAGGCCTTCTTCGCGGACACCTGGAGCCGCGTCCGGCTGCAGCTCGCCGCCGACGCCCGCCACAAGACCGAGCTGATGCGCCGCAAGGGGCTCGCCGAGGCCGTCGCCGACGCCTCCCCCGCGATGAGCCTGGAGGAGGACGAGCAGGGCTCCCGGATCGTCATCGACAAGCTGGTCCAGGGCCGGGCCAGCGCCGAGGGCTCCGCCGTGACGTTCCTGCCGACGGCCTTCGGCTGGCCGCACCTCTTCGCCCTGTACACCCCCGGCTGGCAGCCCGTGATCCAGTACCCGATCCCGGCCCGCGACCTCGGCGGCGCGGCCTCCGTCGAGGCGGTGAAGCTGCGTCTGGAGGCCGTCGCCCACCCCATGCGGATGCGGCTCTGCCGCAGCCTGGCGCGCGGCTCCAGCACGACGAGCGAGCTGGCCGACGCGTACAACATCACCGCCCCCGAGGTCTCCCGCCACCTCGCGGTCCTGAAGAAGGCCGGGCTGATCATCACCCAGCGCCGCGGCCGGTACGTGCACCACCAGCTCGACGTGTCCGTCGTCGCCCGACTCGGCAGCGACTTCCTGGAGTCGGTGCTGCGGTAGGACTGGCGGTCCTGGAGTCGGTGCTGCGGTAGCGGCTACGCCGGGCGCGGCCGGCAGGGCCGCTAGACCGCGCCGCCGCCCGCCCGGACCAGGCCCGTCTCGTACGCCAGGACCACCACCTGGACCCGGTCGCGCAGGCCCAGCTTGGTCAGGATGCGGCCCACGTGCGTCTTCACCGTCGCCTCGGAGAGGACGAGCCGGGCGGCGATCTCGCCGTTCGACAGGCCCTGCGCGACCAGCATCATCACCTCGCGCTCCCGCTCCGTCAGACGCCCCAGCTCCTTGTGCTCGGGCTCCTTGCCCGAGGACGGCAGCATCGGCGAGAAGCGGTCCAGAAGCCGGCGCGTGGTGGAGGGCGCCACCACCGCGTCGCCGCTGTGCACCGAGCGGATCGCGGCGAGCAGCTCCGCCGGCGGCACGTCCTTCAGCATGAAGCCGCTCGCGCCCGCCTTCAGGCCCGAGAACGCGTACTCGTCGAGGTCGAACGTCGTCAGGATCAGCACCTTCGGGGCGTCCGGCTCCGAGCAGATCCGCCGGGTCGTCTCCACCCCGTCCAGCTTCGGCATGCGCACGTCCATCAGGACGACGTCGACCGCCGTGGAACGCAGCGCCTCCAGGGCCTCCACCCCGTCGCCCGCCTCCGCCACGACCTCCATGTCCGGCTGGGCGGCGAGCACCATGCGGAAACCGGTCCGCAGCAGCACCTGGTCGTCGACGAGCATCACGCGGATGGACATCAGGTCAGTTCCTTAGGGGTCGTCAGTGAGCGGGCTTGAGGGGGAGCAGGGCGCTGATCCGGAAACCGCCGCCCGGACGCGGACCCGCGTCCAGGGTGCCGCCGACCATGCCGACCCGCTCGCGCATGCCGATCAGACCGTGGCCCCGCCCGTCGGCGCCGCCGTCCTCGTACATCTCCTGCGGGGCGCCCCGGCCGTCGTCCTCGACGAGCAGGCCGAGACCGTCGTCGAAGTAGACGAGACGCACGCTGGCGCCGGCGTCGGGACCGCCGTGCTTGCGCGTGTTGGTCAGGGCCTCCTGCACGATCCGGTACGCGGTGAGCTCGACGCCGCTGGGCAGCGGGCGCGGGCTCCCCTCGATCGCGAAGTCGACGGTGAGACCGGCGTCCCTGACCTGCTCCACGAGGTCCTCGATCTGCTGGACGTCGGGCTGCGGCACGTACTCCCCGGCCTCCTGGTGCTCTCCGGTGCGCAGGATCCCGAGGAGTCTGCGCATCTCTGCGAGCGCCTGCCGGCCCGTCGTGGAGATCGTCTCCAGGGCCTGCTTGGCGGTCTCCGGGGAGGAGTCCATGACATAGGCGGCGCCGTCGGCCTGGACCACCATCACCGACACGTTGTGCGCGACGACGTCGTGCAGCTCGCGGGCGATCCGGGCCCGCTCGGCGGCGACCGCGACCTTGGCCTGCGCCTCGCGCTCCTGCTCCAGGCGGGAGGCCCGCTCCTCCAGCTGCGCGAAGTAGGCGCGGCGGGTGCGGAGCGAGTCGCCGAGGACCCAGGCGAGGGCGAACGGCACGGTCATGATGATCGTGAAGAACACCTTGGCCGCGTCCGAGCCAGGGGCCTCCATGGGCCATCTGAGCTGGGAGAGCGTGGAGGCGCTGAGTCCGCCGGTGAGCGCGAGCCGGGACGCCCAGCGGGGTCCGTCGTGCGCCGCGACCGTGAAGATGATCACGAGCATGGCGAAGTCGGCCATGAACGGCGTCAGGCCGAGCCCGAGCTGGACCAGGCCGAGGCCGACCGCGAGCAGCAGCATCTTCTCCGGGGCACGCCGGCGCAGGGCCACGACCAGGGAGAACAGCGCGGCCACCAGGCCGTACGCGACGGGGTTGTCGACCGCCGGGAGGGTCGTCCCCACCCACAGCAGGGAGAACCCGAGGAGGACGACGGCCCAGAAGACGTCGACGCCCGTCGGGTGTCTGCGGATGAAGTCGTAGAGGCGCTGCACGTCACCCAGAGTAGGGAAAGGGGACAGTGCACGGATCAACCGTGGGGTCGATCCTTGGCGCGGGACCCGTACTCCCCGAGGTGGAGACTGGGGCACGTGACGGATGAGACGTGTCAGTGGCAGGGGTGGCGGGAGGCCACGGAACGGGCGCTGTACGGCCCCGGGGGCTTCTATCTGCGCCCCGAGGGCCCGGCGGGGCACTTCCGCACCTCGGTGCACGCCTCCCCGCTCTTCGCGGCGGCCGTGGCCCGGCTGCTCGGCGAGGTCGCGGAGGAGCTGGGGACGGCCGAGGTCGACCTGGTGGACGTGGGCGCGGGGCGCGGTGAACTGCTGACCTCGGTGCTCGCGGCCGTCGGCTCCTCGCTCTCGGTACGGGCGTACGCGGTCGAGCGCGCCGCCCGCCCGGCCGGGCTCGACCCACGGGTGGAGTGGACGGACCGGATGCCGCAGGGTGTGCGCGGACTGCTCTTCGCGAACGAGTGGCTCGACAACGTGCCGGTGGACATCGCGGAGGCGGACCCGACGGGCACGGTCCGGTACGTGGAGGTCGCGCCGGACGGCACGGAGCGGCTCGGCGCGCCCGTCACCGGCCCGGACGCCGACTGGCTGGCCCGCTGGTGGCCGCTGCGGGAGCCGGGCGCGCGGGCCGAGATCGGGCGGCCCCGCGACGAGGCCTGGGCGGCGGCGGTCGCCTCCCTGGTGGCGGGCCGGGCGGTGGCCGTCGACTACGCGCACGTACGGGCCTCCCGGCCGCCCTTCGGCACCCTGACCGGCTTCCGCGCGGGCCGAGAGGTCCCCCCGGTCCCGGACGGCAGCTGCGACCTGACGTCCCACGTGGCCCTGGACGCGTGCGGGGGCCTCCCGGCGGGGACCGGGGACGGTACGGGCACTCACGCGGGCGCGTACGGCAGCGGAAGCGCGGGCCGTACGGACGGCGCTTCCTCGGGCATCGGCCGCACGGCCGACGGCCCCTTCGCCGGGCTCCCCGGCGCCGAGCTCGTCACACAGCGGGAGGCGCTGCGGGGGCTCGGGGTGTCCGGGCAGCGGCCGCCGCTCGCGCTCGCCTCCACCGACCCCGCCGGGTACGTCCGCGCGCTCGCCTCCGCCGGCGAGGCGGCCGAGCTCACCGCCCGCGGCGGTCTCGGCGACTTCCTCTGGCTGACCCAGCGGGTCCCGCCGGCCGGCGGCCGCTGAGCTGCCGCACCCGCTGAGCCGGCGGGTCCGCTGAGCCGGCGGGTCCTGGTGCCCGGGGGACGGGCGGGTCCTGGTGCCCCGGGGACGCCCCCGTCCGTCCTCCGGGCAGGAGTCCGGGGGCCCGGGGCGGCAGGGGATACTGGCCGCATGACGGAGACGACGGTCGGAATCGGCGGCGCGGCGGAGAGCACCGACATGGTGCTGAACATCGGGCCGCAGCACCCCTCGACCCACGGCGTGCTCCGGCTCCGGCTCGTGCTCGACGGCGAGGTCGTCCGGCACGCCGAGCCGGTGATCGGCTACATGCACCGGGGCGCCGAGAAGCTCTTCGAGGCGCGGGACTACCGGCAGATCATCATGCTGGCCAACCGCCACGACTGGCTGTCCGCCTTCTCCAACGAACTCGGCGTGGTCATGGCCGTCGAGCGGATGCTCGGCATGGAGGTCCCGGAGCGGGCTGTGTGGACGCGGACGCTCCTCGCCGAGCTGAACCGGGTCCTCAACCACCTGATGTTCCTCGGCTCGTACCCGCTCGAACTCGGCGGCATCACCCCCGTCTTCCACGCCTTCCGGGAACGCGAGGAGCTCCAGGCGGTGATGGAGGAGGTCTCCGGCGGCCGGATGCACTACATGTTCAACCGGGTCGGCGGCCTCAAGGAGGACCTGCCCGCCGGCTGGCTGGGGCGGGCCCGCGCCGCTGTCGCCGACGTCCGCTCGCGGATGGACGTCTACGACCGTCTCGTCCTCGGCAACGAGATCTTCCGGGGCCGTACGCGCGGGGTCGGCGTCCTCAGCCCGGAGACCGTCCACGCGTACGGGGTGTCCGGGCCCATCGCCCGCGCCTCGGGCGTCGACTTCGACCTGCGCCGCGACGAGCCGTACCTCGCGTACGGGGAGCTCCAGGACACCCTGAAGGTCGCCGTGCGGCAGGAGGGCGACTGCCTCGCCCGGTTCGAGTGCCTGCTCGACCAGACGCACAACTCCCTGGACCTGGCGGACGCCTGCCTGGACCGGATGGCCGAGCTGCCGCCGGGCCCGATCAACCAGCGGCTGCCGAAGGTGCTCAAGGCGCCGGAGGGCCACACGTACGCCTGGACCGAGAACCCGCTCGGCGTCAACGGCTACTACCTGGTGTCCAAGGGCGAGAAGACGCCGTACCGGCTGAAGCTGCGCTCGGCGTCGTTCAACAACATCCAGGCGCTGGTGGAGCTGCTGCCGGGGACGCTGGTCGCGGACATGGTGGCGATCCTGGGCTCGCTGTTCTTCGTCGTCGGCGACATCGACAAGTAACCCGCCGCCCCCGTTGTGGGCCTGCGCCCCGCCGTTGTGGGCGGTGCCCGCCCGGGGCGGTGCGCCCCCGCCGCCCCCGTTGTGGGCAGTCGTTCCGCTGGGGCGGAACGGGTGGGCACAACGGACCCGCGCCCTGCCGGCGCCCGAGGCTCCCGCGCCTGAACCCGCACCCCGTGCACGGCGCTCGGTCGGTGCGGGTCCAGGCGCGGAAGCCTAGGCCCGGCTGGGGGCGCCGTCCCGTGTGCCCACCCGTCCCGCCCCAGCGGGACGATTGCCCACACGGCAGCGGGCGCGGGCCCACACGGGGCGCGGGGCGCAGGCCCAGCCGGGTGCGGGCCCATGCTGGTGGGGTGTTACGAGTTGACCGCGCCGCGGAGTTCCGCCACGTCCAGTTGTTCCGTTTCGTCGTGGGCCGTCAGGTCGATGACCTGGCCGATCGCCCGCGGCGGCACCGCCGTGAGCGTCCCGGCGGCCAGGACCTCCTCGCCCACGACGTCGGCGAGGTCGGTGTTCTGCACGGCCTCGATGGCGGCCGCGGCCTTCTGCGTACCGAAGAAGTCGAAGCCGCCCTCGGGGCGCGGGGCGGGCCTGCGGGCCGCGTACGGCACGATCGCGGCCGCGACCGGCACCGTCGACAGCGCGGTGGAGGCGGGCGGGAGCGCGGGAGCGGTGGCGGCCGTACGGGTGTGCTGCTCGGTTCCGGCGGCCGCCGCGTGCTTCCCCTGCGGCTCCTCCGTCTCGCGGGCGCGCTCGGCGAGGTCGCGGGCGCGGGCCGCCTCGGCCGTACGGCGGGCCTGCTGGGCCGCGGCGTTGCGCGGGAGGTCGCGCAGCGCCTGGGCGGCGCGGCGGAAGGCCTCCGGGGTGGGCGTGGAGCCGGCGGCCGGCAGCGCCTTGGCCTCGGCTCCGGCGGCGGCGCTCGTCTCCAGGGCGAGGACGCGGCGGCCCTCCAGGGCGCTGGCGCGCTCGGTCTCCGCGGTGGCGTACCGGCGGAGCAGATCGGCGTGCTCGCCGCGCAGCCCGGCGAGCTCCACGCGCTTGGCGCGGAGTTTGGCGTCGAGCCGGGAGCGCAGCGCCCGGGACTCCTCCAGGTCGGCCTCCAGCTCGGCGGTCCGCTCCTCGGCCTTCCACACCTCGGCGGCGCGGGCCCGGTCGAGCTCGGCGACCTTCAGGCCGGCGCTCCGGTCCCAACTGCGCATGAGGACGGCGCCGGTGACGGCGGCGGCGGCCGCCGCGGCCGCGAGCAGCCTCGCGATCACCGGGTCGCCGGGCAGCCAGGCGGCCGCGGCGCACACGACCGCGGCGCCGGCGACCGCGGAGGGCGGCAGCAGCTTGTGCAGAGGCGGGGAATGGCGGTGGCGTCCACGTGGCATGGCCTGAAATTTACCGTGCGTAGGCGTCATGTGGGGCGTCGGCCCGGCAATCTCTTGTCCACTTCTCGCCACCAGAAGTGGATATCCATGGTTCCGGTTCCGTTTCGGGCCGACTCCCCTCCCCCGCCGTCTACTTCTTGAGCAGCCCCTTCGTCTCCAGATACTCCTTGGCGACGTCCTCCGGCTTCGCCCGCTCGGCATCCACCTTGCGGTTGAGTTCGGCGAGATCCGCTGTGGTCAGCACCTTGGTGATGCCGTCGAGCGCGGCGGCTATCTCCGGAGAGCCGGCGTCCTTGGCGTTGACCACGGGCAGCACGTTGTCGGCGTTCTGCAGCTTCTTGTCATCGGTGAGGAGGACGAGGCCGTAGCCGTCGATGGTGGCGTCCGTGGTGGTCGTCAGGACCAGCTGGTCCACCCCGTCCTTCACCGCCTGCTTGGCCTGCGGCGTACCGACGCCCTTGGGGTCGATCCCGGCCACGTCGATCCCGTACGTCTTCTTCAGACCGGGCGCGCAGAAGGGCCGCACCGCGCATTCGTCACCGGCGGCGATCTTCACCTTCAGCTTCGCGCGGCCGAGATCGGAAAGCGTCGTCAGCTTGTTCTTCCCGGCGAATTCCTTCGTCACCGCGAAGGCGTTCTGATCGACCGCCGCTCCGGCCTCGAGCACCTTCAGACCGCGCGGTTCGGCGAGCTTCCGCAGCGCGTCGACGGTGGCCGTCACGTCGCCCGAGGCGACCGGCTTGTCCTCGGGCGCCTTCGGCCCGTTCACCTTCGCGTTGAGGAATTCCGCGACCGTCGCCGCGTATTCCGGGACGACGTCGATCTCGCCCTTCTCCAGGGAAGGTTCGTACAGTTCGCGATTCTTCACCGTGGTGATCGACACCGAGTATCCGGCGGCCCGCAGCGACTGCGCGTACAGCTCGGCGAGGACCTTGGCCTCCGTGAAGGCGGCCGCGCCGACCACCAGCGAGCCCTTCTCCCCGCCACCGGACCCGCCGGAGCTCCCGGAGTCCTTCTTCTTGCCCTCCTCCAGGCTGTCGCCGCCGCACGCCGCGAGGGCGGCGGTCAGCGCCGCCGTCCCCAGCAGCGCGCCCGCGATACGCGAGACCCTGTTCACGAGATCACCCATCCCAGTCAGCGTTCGGTAAGTCTTCTGTCGTGTGCGAAAAGGCGGTCCGCGGCCACCAGGACGCCCTCCACCAGGAGGGCGAGCAGCGCCACCAGCACGGCGCCCGCGACCACCTGCGCGGTGTCGTACGTGGCGAAGCCGGCCGTGATGATCCGGCCCAGGCCGCCCTGTCCGACCATCGCGGCGACCGTCGCCGTGGCGACCACCTGCACGGCGGCCGAACGAATCCCGGTCATCACCACCGGCCGGGCCAGCGGGAGTTCGACCCGCCGGAAGATCTGACCGCCCGTCATCCCCATGCCCCGTGCGGCCCGCACGGCGGCCCGGTCGACCTCCCGCACCCCCACGTACGCGTTGGTGAGCAGCGGGGGCATCGCGAACAGCACCAGGGCCACCACCGTCGGCACATAGCCGGCGTTCCGCAGGGGCGACACCATGAACAGGGCGAGCACCGCGAAGACGGGGATCGCCCGCCCCACGTTCGACACGTTCACCGCGAGCGCCCCTCCCCGGCCGAGGTGGCCGAGCCACAGGCCGAGGGGAAGCGCGAGCGCCGAGGCGATCAGGAGCGCGGCCCCGCTCACGTACACGTGCTCGGCGAGCCGCTGCCCGATGCCGTCCTCGCCCGTCCAGTGCGCGCCGGTGGTGAGCCAGGCCCAGGCATCCGTCACGACCCCCACCTCACTCACCTCCCGGCGCGGTCCGTATCCGGGCCCACGGCGTCAACAGCCGCTGGAGGCCCAGGAGCAGCAGGTCGGCGGTGACGGCGAGCAGCACGCAGAGGACCGAGGCGGCGAGCATCTGCGCCTTGAAGAAGGTCGGCAGCGCGTCCTCGATGAGGTTGCCCAGGCCGCCGCGGCCGACGACGGAGCCGACCGTCGTCAGCGCGATCGTGGAGACCGTCGCCATCCGTATGCCCGCCATCAGGACCGGGAGCGCCAGCGGGAGTTCGACCTGCCAGAGCAGTCGCAGCGAGCCGTACCCCATGCCCCGGGCGGCCTCCCGCGTCTCGGCGGGCACGGCCGCGAGCCCCGCCAGGGTGTTCCGTACGAGGATCGTCAGGGCGTACAGCACGAGGCCGGTCACGACGAGCGCCGCCGAGAGTCCGAAGAAGGGCAGCAGCAGCGAGAACATCGCGAGCGACGGCACCGTGTAGAGCAGGGTGGTCAGGCCGAGGACCGGGCCGGCGAACCGGGGCCGGGCGCGGACGAGCAGCGCCAGGGGCACCGCGACGGCGAGCGCGATCAGCACCGACGCGACCGTGATTCCCACATGCTGGAGCAGTGCGTCCGTCAACTCCTCGCCGCGCGTGCGCAGATACTCACCGCAGATCCAGTCGTTCGTGACCAGACAGTTCGGCGCGCCCATCGTCCCTCCCCCCGGTTCGTCCACCCTCCCGAACGCTTGTGTGACGACCCTAACCCCCGCCACCGACAATCCCCGGGATCCGCCACAATGCGGCAACACGCCCTTCACACGCCCCCGGCGAGCAGGGGACAGAATGGGGAACCATGATCCGGTTCGAACGCGTGACCAAGCGGTACGACGACGGCACCACCGCCGTCGACGACCTCTCCTTCGAGGTCGCCGAGGGCGAACTCGTCACCCTGGTCGGCCCGTCCGGCTGCGGCAAGACGACCACGATGATGATGGTCAACCGGCTCGTCGAGCCGACCTCGGGCCGCGTCCTCGTCGACGGGAAGGACATCGCCGGCGTCGACCCGGTCGCCCTGCGCCGCAAGATCGGCTACGTCATCCAGCAGGTCGGGCTCTTCCCCCACCGCACGGTCCTCGACAACACCGCGACCGTCCCCGCCCTCCTCGGCTGGAAGAAGGCCGCCGCACGCGCGCGTGCGGCCGAACTCCTCGACCTCGTCGGCCTCGACCCGGCCGTGTACGGCTCCCGCTACCCCGCCCAGCTCTCCGGCGGCCAGCGCCAGCGCGTCGGCGTCGCCCGCGCCCTCGCCGCCGACCCGCCCGTCCTCCTCATGGACGAGCCCTTCGGCGCCGTCGACCCGGTCGTCCGCGAGCGCCTCCAGAACGAGTTCCTCGCGCTCCAGGCCACCGTCCGCAAGACCGTCCTCCTCGTCACCCACGACATCGAGGAGGCCGTCCGCATGGGCGACCGCATGGCCGTCTACGGGCAGGGCCGCATCGAACAGTTCGACACGCCCGCCACCGTCCTCGGCTCCCCCGCCACCCCGTACGTCGCGGACTTCGTCGGCAGCGACCGCGGCCTCAAGCGGCTCGCGGTCACCCCCGTCACCGAGGCCGACCTCGACCCCGCACCCGGCCTCGACCCCGTGACCGGCCCCGGCGGGGGCGCGGACGGCGCCCCCGCCCCCGTACCCCTCGGGACCTCCCTCAAGGACGCCCTCGCCGTGCTCCTCCAGCACGACACCGGCCGCCTCACCGTCACCGGCGACGACGGCCGGCCGCTCGGCGTCCTCACCCCGGCCGGCGTCCACCGCGCCCTGCGCCGGGCCTCGGCACCCTCGGAGAGCCAGGGCCTGTCCGGCGGATCAGGCCCGGACAGGCCCTAGGTCGCGCTGAGCTTCCCGGCCATCCACACCAGACCCGGCGGGATCTCCCGGTTCCACGTGTTGAAGTTGTGGCCGCCGCTCTCCAGGAGGATCGACGAGACCTCCGCCGGGCTCTTCACCTTCCGGATGAACTCCCGCGTCCCCTTCAGATTGCCCTCGCCCCGCTTCGACGACGTCACCAGGAACGACGAGCTCCCCTGCTGCCCGTGGTCCAGGCTCCACAGCAGGTCACCCCGCTTGCGCAGCTCGTCGTCCCCGTGGAACAGGTCCCCGGTCGTGACGTCCTCCGCCGCCTTGTAGTACGCGGAGAAGCCCGCCCCCGCCGCGAACCGGTCCGGGTGGTGCAGCGCGATCTTCAGCGCGCAGTAACCGCCCGTCGAGTTCCCCATGAACCCCCAGTTCCGCGGCTGCGTCCCCACCCGGTACATCCCCGAGACCGCCTTCGGCAGGTCCTCCGAGAAGAAGGTCTCCGTCTGCGGGCCCCCCGGGATGTCCACGCACTCGGTGTCCCGCGGCGGCGCCACCGTCGGCCGCAGCATCACCAGGATCATCGGCTGCATCCGCCCGTCCTTCGCCTGGGCGTACGCCGTCCTCGGATACTTGAGCCCCTTGATCAGGTTCTCCGCCGTCCCCGGATACCCCGTGAGCACCACCGCAGCCGGGAACGTCCGCTTCGCGTACCGCGCCTGGAAGTACTCCGGCGGCAGATACACATAGGCCGGCGAGACGATCTTCGACCGCTCGCCCGCCACCACGACCTTCTGGATCTGCCCCCCGACCGACGGACGGCCGCCCCCCGGCACGTCCAGCGCCTGCGTCCCCACGACCTTCACGTCCTTCGAGCCGGTCGCGTGGTCGACGACCACCCCCATCTCCTGCTCCTGCCCGAACAGGTCGGCCCACGAGCCGTAGAAGAGGAACGACCGGTTCGCCGCGAGACCCACCGCCGCGAACAGCGCCACCTGGGTGGCGAGGAGCAGCCCCACCCGGCCCACGACCTGCCGCCAGCCGTGCCGCGCGAGCCTCGGCCACAGCCAGACCGTGGCCAGGAACAGGACCACGGCCAGCACGACGGCCGACACGAGGACTTTGTCGCTGGTGAGACCCATGAGACGACCGAGCCTTCTTTCCGAGATTTTCCTGTGCACGAATGAACCCGGTCCCGTACGCCGTCGTCATAGAAGGCGCACCAGCCGAGACGGCCCGCCGAACGCACCGCGGGACCCGACCGGAGTCAAAGACCCTGCGCAGGACCACGGGAAGTACGGGAAGCCATGTCTGTCACGGTAGATGGGGACAAATCAGGATTGGTTCCTGTTCGGGTGCGGCGGATTCTCCGTGGCCCCCGCCCCGAGAAGGTCCCGGCCCTCGTCGGCACGGCCTGCACCCTCATCGGCCTCATCGACATCGCCGCCGGAGTCTTCCCCCGGTTCCGTGCCAGCCGCATGCACGCCATCGCCGAAGTCCTCCCCGGTACCCTCGGCCCCCTCTCCGCCGCCCTCTCCCTGAGCGCCGGCGTCCTCCTCCTGCTCCTCGCCCACGGCCTCAAGCGCCACAAGCGCCGCGCCTGGCGCGCCGTCGTCGGCCTCCTCCCCCTCGGCGCCGCCGCCCAGTTCGTCTGGCGCCACTCCGTCCTCGGCACCCTCCTCTCCCTCGCCCTCCTCACCCTCCTCGTACGCCACCGGGGTGAATTCACCGCCCTCCCCGACCCCCGCAGCCGCTGGCGGGCCCTCGCCAACTTCGTCGTCATGGGCGCCGGATCCATCGCCCTCGGCCTCGTCATCGTCAGCGCCCACCCGCACCGCATCGTCGGCAGCCCCAGCCTCGCCGACCGCCTCGAACACGTCCTGTACGGCCTCTTCGGCATCGAAGGCCCGGTCGCCTACACCGGCAACGTCGACTGGACCGTCGGCTACTCGCTCGGCGCCCTCGGCATGCTCACCGCCCTCACCACCATCTACCTGGCCTTCCGCCCCGAACACCCCGCCGCCCGCCTCACCGACGACGACGAGGCCCGGCTCCGCGCCCTCCTCGACCGGCACGGCGGCCGCGACTCCCTCGGCCACTTCGCACTCCGTCGCGACAAGGGCGTCGTCTTCTCCCCCAGCGGCAAGGCCGCCGTCTGCTACCGCGTCGTCTCCGGCGTCATGCTCGCCAGCGGCGACCCCATCGGCGACGTCGAGGCCTGGCCCGGCGCCATCGAACGCTTCATGGACGAGGCCAAGGCCCACTCCTGGACCCCCGCCGTCATGGGCTGCTCCGAGACCGGCGGCCAGGTCTGGACCCGCGAGACCGGCCTCGACGCCCTCGAACTCGGCGACGAGGCGGTCGTCGACGTCGCGGATTTCTCCCTCTCCGGCCGGGCCATGCGCAACGTCCGCCAAATGGTCAAGCGCATCGAACGCAACGGCTACACCACCCGGGTCCGCCGGGTCCGTGACCTCGACGACGAAGAACTCGAACGCGTCCGCCGCGCCGCCGCCGACTGGCGCGGCACCGACACCGAACGCGGCTTCTCCATGGCCCTCGGCCGCATCGGCGCCCCCGGCGACGGCGACGCCGTCATAGCGACCGCCCACAAAGAGGACGAACCCGGCGATACGGACTCCCCCTACGGCGACCTCAAGGCGATCATCCACTTCGTGCCCTGGGGCCCCGACGGCATGTCCCTCGAACTCATGCGCCGCGACCGCTCCGCCGACCCCGGCATGAACGAGCTCCTCATCGTCGCCGCCCTCCAGGCCTCCCCCGGCCTCGGCATCGCGCGCGTGTCCCTCAACTTCGCCATGTTCCGCGCCGCCCTCGCCCGCGGCGAGAAGATCGGCGCGGGCCCCGTCCTGCGCGTCTGGCGCGGACTCCTCGTCTTCCTCTCCCGCTGGTTCCAGATCGAGTCGCTCTACAAGTTCAACGCCAAGTTCCAGCCACGCTGGGAACCCCGCTTCGTCGTCTACCGCAAGAGCCGCGACCTCCCCCGCATCGGCTTCGCCGCCATGCAGGCCGAAGGCTTCGTGAACCTCGCCCTGCCCCGCCCCTTCACCCGCAGGCGCCCCACCCCGGCCCCCCGCCCCTGCACCCACATCGTCCCCGCCCAGACGACCGACCGAGAGGTCCGCGCGGCCTGACCGGGAGGTCCGCGAGGCCTGATATCGCCCCTGGGCCCTACGCTGGACACATGAGTACGACGATCGACCGGGGCACGGCCCAGGGCCTGCCGGAGTGGGACCGCTGCGCGGTCATGGGCGTGGTCAACGTGACCCCCGACTCCTTCTCCGACGGCGGCCGCTGGTTCGACACCACGGCCGCCGTCAAACACGGCCTCGACCTCGTCGCCGAGGGCGCCGACCTCGTCGACGTCGGCGGCGAGTCCACCCGCCCCGGCGCCACCCGCGTCGACGAGGACGAAGAACTCCGCCGGGTCGTCCCCGTCGTCCGCGGCCTCGCCGCCGAAGGCGTCACCGTCTCCGTCGACACCATGCGCGCCTCCGTCGCCGCCGCCGCCGTCGCGGCCGGCGCCACCCTCGTCAACGACGTCAGCGGCGGCCTCGCCGACCCCGCCATGGTCCCCGCCGTCGCCGCCGCCGAAGTCCCCTTCGTCGTCATGCACTGGCGCGGCTTCAGCGACAACATGAACAGCCTCGCCGTCTACGACGACGTCGTCGGCGAAGTCGTCACCGAACTCCGCACCCGCATGGAAGCCGTCATCGACGGCGGCATCGCCCCCGAGCGGATCGTCATCGACCCCGGCCTCGGCTTCGCCAAGCTCGCCCCCCACGACCTGGCCCTCGTCGCCCACCTCCCCGAACTCCGCGCCCTCGGCCGCCCCCTCCTCGTCGCCGCCTCCCGCAAGCGGTTCCTCGGCCACGTCCTCACCCGCGAACCCGGCGCCACCCCGCCGCCCGCCCGCGAACGCGACGCCGCCACCGCCGCCGTCTCCGCCATCGCCGCCCACACGGGCGCGTGGGCCGTCCGCGTCCACGAGGTACGGGCCACCGCCGACGCCGTACGCGTCGCCAGGGCCGTCGAGGGAGCCGCGTGAGCCGCACGGACCGCGCCACCGACGAGGCAGCCGTCGAAGCCGCCAACACCGCCTTCTACGAGGCCATGGAGACCGGCGACTTCGAAAGCCTCTCCGCCCTCTGGCTCGACGACGGGGCCACCCCCATCACCTGCGTCCACCCCGGCTGGCCCGTCCTCACCGGCCGCGGCGAGGTGCTCCGCTCGTACGCCCTGATCATGGCGAACACCGAGTACATCCAGTTCTTCCTCACCGACCTGCGGATCTCCCTCGCCGGCGACACCGCCCTCGTCACCTGCACCGAGAACATCCTCAGCGGCGGCCCCGCCGAGGACGGCGCCGAACTCGGCCCCCTCGTCGGCCAGCTCGTCGTCGCCACCAATGTGTTCCGCCGCACACCCGCCGGCTGGCGGATCTGGTCCCACCACGCCTCCCCCGTCCTGGGCGACACCGAGGAAACGGGCGGTCCGGAGGACGGCCCCGAGGCTTCGAATCCACCCGCCTGACCCTCCCCCGGCCCCCCAAGGGCAAGCGCTGTCGGTCCCCGCAGGTAGATTCGAAGTGGACACCCGGCCGTCCGCACCCGGCTGCGTGACCACCCGAACTACGACAGCAGGAGTGATTCGCGTGGATCGTGTCGCGCTGCGCGGCCTCAAGGCCCGAGGCCACCACGGCGTCTTCCCCAAGGAGCGCGAGGAGGGCCAGACCTTCATCGTGGACCTGGTCCTCGGCCTGGACACCCGCCCCGCGGCGGCCGACGACGACCTGGCGAAGACCGTGCACTACGGCATCGTCGCCGAAGAGGTCGTCGACGTCGTCCAGGGCGAGCCCGTCGACCTCATCGAAACCCTCGCCGAGCGCATCGCCCAGCAGTGCCTCAGCCACGCCGGGGTACAAGAGGTGGAAGTCGTCGTCCACAAGCCGGACGCGCCCATCACCGTGCCCTTCGACGACGTGACCATCACGATCACCCGGAGCCGACGATGAAGCCGACCCAGAGCGACCCCACCGTCCAGCCCGTACCGGCCTCCGTCGTCGCGACCGTCGACGCCGCCGACACCACCCTCTCCAACCCCCGCTGGGCCGTCCTCGCCCTCGGCGCCAACCTCGGCAACCGCCTGGAGACCCTCCAGGGCGCCATCGACGCCCTCGGCGACACCCCCGGCCTCCGGGTCAAAGCCGTCTCCCCCGTCTACGAGACGGCCCCCTGGGGCGTCGAGCCCGGCACCCAGCCCTCGTACCTCAACGCCGTCGCCCTCGTGAGGACGACCCTGCCGCCCTCCTCCCTCCTGGAGCGGGCCCACGCCGTCGAAGAGGCCTTCCACCGCGTCCGCGAGGAGCGCTGGGGCGCCCGCACCATCGACGTCGACATCATCGCCTACGCGGACGTGGTCTCCGAGGACCCCGTCCTCACCCTCCCGCACCCCCGCGCCCACCAGCGCGCCTTCGTCCTCGCCCCCTGGCACGACGTCGACCCCGACGCCCAGCTCCCCGGCCACGGACCCGTGGCCGACCTCCTCGCCGCCCTCGGCCGCGAAGGCGTCACCTCCCGCGCCGACCTGGAACTCCGCCTCCCGGAGTAGTCGTTACGCTCGGGGAGACCGCCCGACGACCACACGAAGGACACCCGGTGAAACAACTGCGGCTGAAGGTACTCACCGGACTGTTCCTGGTCGCCGGCATCCTCTCCTGGGGCGCCGCCCGGCTCTGGGACGCCGTCGGCACCCTCCCCAGCGTGCCGATCGCCGCGCCCATCGTCCTCGCCGTGATCGCCGTCATCCTCACCGCGACCGCCCTCTCGATCCGCGTCCGCCTCAAGGCCCAGCGCGAGCGCCGCCCCGGCGCCAAGGGCGTCGAACCCCTGATGGCGGCCCGCGCGGTGGTCTTCGGCCAGGCGAGCGCCCTGGTCGCCGCCCTCGTCGCCGGCATGTACGGCGGCACGGGCGTCTTCCTCCTCGGCTCCCTCGACATCCCCGCCCGCCGCGACCAGGCCCTCTACGCGGCCCTCTCGGTCGTGGCGGGCATCGGAGTCGTCGCCGCCGCCCTCTTCCTGGAGCGGGTCTGCAAGCTCCCGGAGGACGACGACGAAGGCCCGGGCAAGGCCCGGGCCTGAGGTACCGCTCCGTCGTACGGCTCAGTGCGCCATGATGAGGCTCATCGCCTCGGCGCGGGTCGCGGGGTCGCGCAGCTGACCACGGACGGCCGAGGTGATGGTCTTCGCGCCGGGCTTGCGGATGCCCCGCATCGACATGCACATGTGCTCGCACTCGAAGACCACGATGACGCCGCGCGGCTCCAGCATCTCCATCAGCGAGTCCGCCACCTGCGTGGTGAGCCGCTCCTGCACCTGGGGGCGGCGGGCGTAGACGTCCACCAGCCGGGCCAGCTTCGACAGACCCGTGATCTTGCCCGACGTGGACGGGATGTACCCGACGTGGGCGACCCCGCGGAACGGGACGAGGTGGTGCTCACATGTCGAGTACACCTCAATGTCCTTGACCAGCACCATCTCGTCGTGGCCCAGGTCGAACGTGGTCGTCAGGACGTCCTCGGGCTGCTGCCACAGGCCCGCGAATATCTCCTTGTACGCCCGCGCCACCCGCGCCGGCGTCTCCCGCAGGCCCTCGCGGTCCGGGTCCTCGCCGACCGCGATGAGGAGCTCTCGTACGGCGTTCTCGGCGCGCTTCTCGTCGAACTCGCCGATCGTGCCCTCGCCGTCCAGCGTCACCGGGTCGGTCATCCTGTGCCTCGTTCCGTCTGACTGTGTATGCGCGAAAGAGCCGCGCCCCCACAGGCTAGAACCTGTGGGGGCGCGGCTTCCATTCCGGGGGTGCCGGGGCGGTCAGTCCTCGGGGGTGTCCACCGGGGCGATGTCGATGCCCTTGGTGGTGTCCACCGCCGGGGTCGCCGTGCCGTTGGCGGTGTTCGTCAGGGCCAGCTCCTTGGGGGAG
Organism: Streptomyces vietnamensis; assembly: GCF_000830005.1. Taxonomy (NCBI): domain Bacteria; kingdom Bacillati; phylum Actinomycetota; class Actinomycetes; order Kitasatosporales; family Streptomycetaceae; genus Streptomyces; species Streptomyces vietnamensis. The sequence goes on from NZ_CP010407.1 coordinate 3,820,318, forward strand.
AGGACCGGCGGGCGGGTGGAGGGGGTACGGCGGGCCGAACCGGTCCAGGCCGGGCGGGCCGGGCGCTTGACGATGGGGGCGAAGATCTCGGCGATCTCCTCCTTGCCCAGCGTCTCCTTCTCCAGGAGGGCGAGGACCAGGTTGTCGAGGACGTCGCGGTTCTCGACCAGGATCTCCCAGGCCTCGTTGTGCGCGGTCTCGATGAGCTTCTTGACCTCTTCGTCGACCAGCGCGGCGACCTCTTCCGAGTAGTCGCGCTGGTGCGCCATCTCACGGCCGAGGAAGGGCTCGGAGTTGTCGCCGCCGAACTTGATGGCGCCGAGCCTCTCGGTCATGCCGTACTGGGTGACCATCGCGCGGGCCGTGGCGGTGGCCTTCTCGATGTCGTTGGCGGCGCCGGTGGTCGGGTCGTGGAAGACCAGTTCCTCCGCCGCACGGCCGCCCAGCATGTACGCCAGCTGGTCGAGCATCTCGTTGCGGGTGGTCGAGTACTTGTCCTCGTCCGGGAGGACCATGGTGTAGCCCAGGGCCCGGCCGCGGGACAGGATCGTGATCTTGTGGACCGGGTCGGCGTTGGGCGAGGCCGCCGCGACGAGGGCGTGGCCGCCCTCGTGGTACGCGGTGATCTTCTTCTCCTTGTCCGACATGATCCGGGTCCGCTTCTGCGGGCCCGCGACCACACGGTCGATCGCCTCGTCCAGGGCCTTGTTGTCGATCAGCTTCTGGTCGCCGCGGGCGGTGAGGAGCGCCGCCTCGTTGAGGACGTTGGAGAGGTCCGCGCCGGTGAAGCCGGGGGTGCGACGGGCGACGGCGCCGAGGTCGACGTCCGGGGCGACCGGCTTGCCCTTCTGGTGGACCTTGAGGATCTCCAGACGGCCCTGCATGTCCGGGCGGTCGACGGCGATCTGCCGGTCGAAGCGGCCGGGGCGCAGGAGCGCCGGGTCGAGGATGTCGGGGCGGTTCGTGGCGGCGATGAGGATCACGCCGCCCTTGACGTCGAAGCCGTCCATCTCGACGAGGAGCTGGTTGAGGGTCTGCTCGCGCTCGTCGTGGCCGCCGCCGAGGCCGGCGCCGCGGTGGCGTCCGACGGCGTCGATCTCGTCGACGAAGACGATCGCGGGAGCGTTGGCCTTGGCCTGCTCGAAGAGGTCGCGGACGCGGCTGGCGCCGACGCCGACGAACATCTCGACGAAGTCGGAGCCCGAGATCGAGTAGAACGGCACGCCGGCCTCGCCGGCGACGGCGCGCGCGAGGAGCGTCTTGCCGGTTCCGGGCGGGCCGTAGAGCAGGACGCCCTTGGGGATCTTGGCGCCGACGGCCTGGAACTTGGCGGGCTCCTGGAGGAATTCCTTGATCTCGTGGAGTTCCTCGACGGCCTCGTCCGAGCCGGCGACGTCGGCGAACGTGGTCTTCGGCGTGTCCTTGGTGATGAGCTTCGCCTTGGACTTGCCGAACTGCATGACGCGGGAGCCGCCGCCCTGCATCTGGTTCATCAGGAAGAGGAAGACGACCACGATGAGGACGAAGGGGAGGAGCGAGAGCAGGATCGAGACGAAGGGCGACTGCTTCGTCGGGGAGACGGTGTAGCCCTTCTCGATCTGCCCGGCCTCGAACTTCTCCTGGAGCTTGTCGGCGAGGTCCGCGCCCTGGGTGCCGATGTAGCTGGCCTGGACCTTGTCGGCCTTGTCGATCTTCTGGCCGTCGACGAGGTCGATCTTGATGATCTGCTCGTCACCGGTGGTGAGTCTTGCCTGCTTGACCTGGTTCTTGTCGATCGCCTGGACGACCTGGCCGGTGTCCACCGTCTTGTAGCCCTCGGACGAGCCGACGACCTGCATCAGCACGACCACGGCGAGGACGGCCAGCACGATCCACATGACCGGCCCACGGAAGTATCGCTTCACGTCCATCCATACGGAGCGAGTACGCTCCGTCCCTCCTGCCCGTAGGAAAATGCTGCTGTGAGAGCTGCTGTGTGAAAAAGCTGTTCTTCGGACGGTACCTCAGCATCGTCGCCCGCGACCGCCTTCCCGTGGTTCAACGGAGGGAAGGCGGTGCGGGTTCCCCGTGGGGCCGAGGTCCCGGCCGCGGTGTCAGCCGCCGTAGACGTGCGGGGCGAGCGTGCCGACGAACGGAAGGTTCCGGTACTTCTCGGCGTAGTCGAGGCCGTAGCCGACGACGAACTCGTTGGGGATGTCGAAGCCGATCCACTTGACGTCGATGGCGACCTTCGCGGCCTCCGGCTTGCGCAGGAGGGTGCACACCTCGAGGGAGGCGGGCTCGCGGGAGCCGAGGTTCGACAGCAGCCAGGACAGGGTCAGGCCGGAGTCGATGATGTCCTCGACGATCAGGACGTGCTTGCCCTTGATGTCGGTGTCGAGGTCCTTGAGGATGCGGACGACGCCCGAGGACTGGGTGCCGGCGCCGTACGAGGAGACGGCCATCCAGTCCATGGTGACGGGGGTGGACAGGGCGCGAGCCAGATCCGCCATCACCATCACGGCGCCCTTGAGGACACCGACGATGAGCAGGTCCTTGCCCGCGTATTCCGCGTCGATCTTCGCGGCCAGCTCTGCCAGCTTGGCGTCGATCTCTTCCTTGGTGATGAGCACCGACTGGAGGTCGGTGCCCATGTCCTTCTCGTTCACCCGGGTCACTTTCGTTGCAGCGTGCGTCAGCCTTGCCGGATGACCAGTCTGCCACCCTGGCGGCGGGCTTCGACTCGGCCGGGCAGGTTGATGGCCCCCTGACCACGCCATCCGGTGATGAGCCGGTCGACTTCTTCGATGTGGCGGGCGAAGAGGGAGCCGGCGGGGGCGCCCTCGGCGATGACGGCGCGGCGCAGGACGCGGCGGCGTACGGCGGGGGGCAGCCCGAAGAGCTTGGCGCATTCGAGGGCGCCCGCCTCGTCGCGTACGGCGGTCTCGGCGTCGGCGGCCCAGGTGTCGAGGGCGTCGGCGTCGTCGCGGGAGAGCTGGGCCGTTCGGGCGAGGGCTTCGACGACGCCCTTGCCGAGGGCCTTCTCGAGGGCGGGAAGGCCCTCGTGGCGGAGCCGGGAGCGGGTGTAGGCGGGGTCGCTGTTGTGGGGGTCGTCCCAGACGGCGAGTTCCTGGGCGATGCAGGCCTTGCGGACGGTCTGGCGGTCGAGCTGGAGGAAGGGGCGCCGGTAGCGGCCGGAGGTGCCGGAGACGGCGGCCATGCCGGAGAGGGAGCGGATGCCGGAGCCGCGGGCGAGGCCGAGGAGGACGGTCTCGGCCTGGTCGTCGCGGGTGTGGCCGAGGAGGACCGCGGTGGCGCCGTGGCGCTCGGCGGCGGCGTCGAGGGCGGCGTACCGGGCGTCGCGGGCGGCGGCCTCGGGTCCGCCTTCGCGGCCGACGGTGACGGCGACGGCCTCGGAGGGGGTGAGGCCGAGGGCGGTCATGCGTCCGGCGACCTCGGCGGCCCGGGTCTCGGAGCCGTCCTGGAGGCCGTGGTCGACGGTGATGCCACCGGCGCGCACGGGGAGTTTGCGGGCCTCGAAGGCGAGGGCGGAGGCGAGTGCCATGGAGTCGGCGCCTCCGGAGCAGGCGACGAGCACCAGCGGTTCGTCGCCGGTGGCGTGGCCGGTGGTGTGGTCGGTGATGACGTCGTGGAGTACGCGGCGGACCGCCAGGCGTATCGCCGCGACCGCAGGATGGGGACCCATGTCCGGTTCCCTTCGTGATGGGGGTGGGGTGCCTCGGTCGGAGTCTTAACGGTCGGAAAGGGGGGTTCGGTCACTCAGAGTGCGTCGATGGTGACAGAAACCCGGCCGTTACCCGAGCATTGCACGCCTCACCCCATGCCCAGGGTCCCTCGGATGGGTGATTGGTGGGGTGTTCTGACGTGTTCCGGTGTCGTGTGCCGCTCCTGTCTCAGGAGTCTGCCTTACGGTGCGCCCTCTCTCAGGAGTCCGCCTTGCGGTGCACCCTCGCGATCCAGTCGGCGGGGGCGGCGATCTCGGTCTTGGTGGGGAGCGTGTTGGGCGAGGTCCAGATCCGGTTGAAGCCGTCCATGCCGACCTGGTCGACGACGGCGCGGACGAAGCGCTCGCCGTCGCGGTACTGGCGGAGTTTGGCGTCGAGGCCGAGGAGCCTGCGCAGGGCGAGGTCGAGGCGGGAGGCGCCGCGGGCGCGGCGGGCCTGGAACTTCTCGCGGATCTCGGCGACGGAGGGGACGACCTGGGGTCCGACGCCGTCCATGACGTAGTCGGCGTGGCCTTCGAGGAGCGACATGACGGCGGTGAGGCGGCCGAGGATCTCGCGCTGTTCGGGGGTCTGGACGAGTTCGACGAGGGAGGGGGCGGGTTCGCCCTCCTCGCCTTCGGGGCGGCCGCCGGCGAGGGTCTGGGCGGCTTCGCGGAGGCGTTCGACGACCGTGCCGGGGTCGACGTCGGTGGCGGCGAGGAACGACTGGATCTCGCCCTGGAGGTGGTCGCGGAGCCAGGGGACGGCGGTGAACTGGGTGCGGTGGGTCTCCTCGTGGAGGCAGACCCAGAGCCGGAAGTCGTGCGGGGAGACTTCGAGTTCGCGTTCGACGTGGACGATGTTGGGGGCGACGAGGAGGAGGCGTCCGCCGCCGTTCGCCCCGGCGGGGAGGTCGCGGGTGGCGGGGGCGAAGGTCTCGTACTGGCCGAGGATGCGGGAGGCGAGGAACGAGAGCAGCATGCCGAGTTCGACGCCGGTGACCTTGCCGCCGAAGGCGCCGAGGACGGCGCTGCCGGCGTTGCCGGAACGGCGTTCCTGCATCTTGCCGAGGAGGGGGGTGAGGAGTTCGCGGAAGCCGGCGACGTTGGCCTTGATCCAGCCGGCGCGGTCGACGACGAGGACGGGGGTGTCGTGCGGTTCGGCGCCCTCGGGGATCATCCGGGTGTAGGTGCGGACGTGTTCCTCGGAGGCCTTGGCGTGTCTGCGGAGTTCGGCGACGACCTCGCGGGCCTCGTCGCTGCTGACTTCGGGTCCGGGCCGCACGAGGCGGGTCGCGGTCGCGACCGCGAGGTTCCAGTCGACCATCCCGGATGTGCCTGCGCCACCGATGCTCGTCATGCGTCAACCGTACGGGCTCGGCGCCTGTTCGGTGAGGGTTCGAAGGGGGGCGCGTGTGATCACTTCCGGCCCGCGAGGGCGGCGGAGAGCCGGTCGAGGGCGGGCTGCGCCTCGTACGGGGAGAGGGTGCGGCCGGCGAGGAACGCGAAGGCGAGGAGGCGTCCGTCGGGGGTGACGACGGTGCCGGCGAGGGTGTTGACGCCCGTGAGGGTGCCGGTCTTGGCGCGGATGAGGCCGAGTCCTGCGGGGGCGGTGTCGTAGCGGTTGGCGAGGGTGCCGGTGAAGCCGCCGACGGGGAGTCCGGTGAGGAGGGGGCGCAGGGCGGGCCGGGCGGGGTCGGCCGCTCGGGTGAGGAGTCCGGTGAGGAGGGCGGCGGAGACGCGGTCGCGGCGGTCGAGTCCGCTGCCGTCGGCGAAGCGGGCGCCGGCGACGGGGGCGCCGAGCCGGGTGAGTTCGTCGCGTACGGCCTTCTCGGCGCCCTGGAAGCTCGCGGGCTGCTTGCGGGCGAGGGCGGTCTGCCGGGCGAGGGCCTCGGCGAGGTCGTTGTCGCTGTTCGTGAGGGTGCGCTCGACGAGGTCGGCGAGGGGGTCGGAGTACGTGCGGGCGAGGGGGGCGGCCTGGGGGGTGCGGCCGGGTGCGGGGGCGCCGGTGATCTTGATTCCGGCCCGGGTGAGGAGGTCCGCGAAGGCGGTGGCGGTGTCGAGGGCCGGGTCGGCGGTGCGGGGGGCGGGTCCGCTGCGGCTGTCGTCGAGGCGTCCTTCGCGGGTCATGAGGGCGACGACGGGGGCGATGTTGTCGTTGGGGCCGATGGGGTGGAGGGCGGGGCCCCGGTAGAGGCTCGTGTCGTAGGCGAGGCGTACGGAGGTGTGGCCGCGGGCCTTGAGGGCGCGGGCGGTGTCGGCGGCGAGGGCCCCCAGGCGGGCGGGGTCGAGCGTGGGGTCGCCGCCGCCGGTGAGGGTGACGCCGGTGCCGTCGGGGGTGGCCGTGACGGTGGTGGGGATGCGGTGGTCGGGGCCGAGGGCGGAGAGCGCGGCCGCGGTGGTGGCGATCTTGACGGTGGAGGCGGGGGTCATGGGGGTGCCGGCGCCCTCGCCGTACAGCTGCTTCCCGGTGGCGGTGTCGACGACGGAGGCGGTACGGAGCGGGCCGAGGCCGGGGTCGGCGAGGAGCGGCACGAGGACGGCGGCGAGGTCGGCGGGGCGTGCGGCGGGGGCCGGGGCGTGCAGGGCGGTGAGGACGCCGGGGGCGCTGGGGGCGGGCGCGGGGCGGCGGGGCGCGGCGGGGGCCGGGGGCGGGGCGTGACGTGTGCCACCCGCCGCGGGGGCGGCGGCGCGGGCCCGCTCGGCCGTACGCTGGCCTCCGTCCCATGGTCCGGCCGCGGTCACCGCGGCGGCGGCCAGGACGAGACCGAGGGCGGCGGAGCCCGCCGTGAACTGCCACGTCCTCGGCTCCGGCATTGCTGACCAGCCCCTTTCGCGATCACACACGTGCGTGAGGGACACTTAATCACCGCGCGTCGTCGCGAGCATTCACTTGTGTTGATTCAGGAGGAGCCACCCGTGGAGTTCGACGTTCTCATCGAGATCCCGAAGGGATCGCGGAACAAGTACGAGGTCGACCACGAGACCGGTCGCATCCGCCTGGACCGTCGCCTCTTCACGTCGACGGCCTACCCGACCGACTACGGCTACGTCGAGAACACCCTCGGCGAGGACGGCGACCCGCTGGACGCGCTCGTCATCCTCGACGAGCCCACGTTCCCGGGCTGCCTGATCAAGTGCCGCGTCATCGGCATGTTCCGCATGACGGACGAGGCCGGCGGCGACGACAAGCTGCTGTGCGTGCCGGCGACGGACCCGCGCATGGAGCACCTGCGGGACATCCACCACGTGGCCGAGTTCGACCGCCTGGAGATCCAGCACTTCTTCGAGGTCTACAAGGACCTGGAGCCGGGCAAGTCGGTCGAGGGCGCCGACTGGGTCGGCCGCGCCGAGGCCGAGGAAGAGATCCAGAAGTCGTACGCGCGCTTCAAGGAGCAGGGCGGCCACTGAGCCCGTTCTCGCGGTCGTGTGAAGGCGGTGCACCTCTTGGGGTGCACCGCCTTTCGTACATCCGTCGCACCTTCATACTGGAATCCAGGATTCCCCGGGGATGAGGCGGAGAGAGTGGTGGCGGAGCCGGAGGACGGTGCTCCTGAGGACCGGAAGCCGCAGTCGGACGAGGCGCGGAGCGCGTTCGTCCCGCCGGCGGGGGTGGAGCAGCCCGCGCCGCCCGAGGAGGACCATCCGACCTCCGAGTTCGCCCTTCCGCCGGGCCTGACGCCGGAGCCGCCGCCGGAGCCCGAGGGTTCCGCGTTCGCCCCGCCGGCCACGTACTCGACGAAGGACTCGCCGCCCGCCTTCACCCCGGCGTACGGGGTGTCGCTGGTGCGGCTCCCGCAGGACGCGCCGTGGCAGGACCGGATGCGGACGATGCTGCGGCTGCCGGTGGGTGAGCGGCCGGTGCCGGAGGCGGCGCGCAAGGAGGACGAGCCCGGGCCCTCGGTGCCGCGCGTGCTCGACCTGACCCTGCGCATCGGCGAGCTGCTGCTCGCGGGCGGTGAGGGCGCGGAGGACGTCGAGGCGGCGATGTTCGCGATCTGCCGCTCGTACGGTCTGGACCGGGTCGAGCCGACGGTCACCTTCACCCTGCTGTCCGTCACCTACCAGCCCTCGCTCGTGGACGACCCGATCACGGCGAACCGGACGGTGCGCCGCCGGGGCACGGACTACACGCGGCTCGCGGCCGTGTACCAGCTGCTTTCGGACATCAACGCGCAGGCGCACGAGGTGACGCCCGAGGAGGCGTACCGGCGGCTCGCGGAGATCCGGCGGAACCGGCACCCGTACCCGGGCTGGGTCCTGACGGCGGCGGCGGGCGTCCTGGCCGGTGCGGCCTCGGTGCTCCTCGGCGGCGGTGCCACGGTCTTCTTCGTGGCGGCGCTCGGCGCGATCCTCGGCGACCGGCTCGCGTGGCTGTTCGCGGGGCGCGGGATGCCGGAGTTCTACCAGTTCCTGGTGGCGGCGATGCCGCCGGCGGCGATGGGGGTGCTCCTGACGCTGCTGCACGCGGACCTGCGTCCGTCGGCGGTGATCACCGGTGGCCTGTTCGCGCTGATCCCGGGGCGGGCGCTCGTCGCGGCCGTGCAGGACGGGCTGACCGGTTTCTACATCACGGCCTCGGCCCGGCTCCTGGAGGTCGCGTACTTCTTCGTCGCGATCGTGGTCGGCGTGCTGTCGGTGCTGTACATCGCGGTGCAGTTCCACGCGGAGCTGAACCCGGAGGGGGTGCTGCGGCCGGTGGAGCGGCCGGTCGTGCAGATCCTGGCGTCGATGGTGCTGTGCGCGACCTTCGCGATCCTGCTGCAGCAGTCGCGGCCGACGGTGCTGTTCGCGACGCTCAACGGCGGGGTGGCGTGGGTGGTCTACGCGTCGATCTCGGTGACCGCCGGGGGCTCGGCGGTGATGGCGACGGCGGTGGCGGCCGGTCTGGTGGGCCTCTTCGGGCAGCTGATCGCCCGCTACCACCACACCTCGTCGCTGCCGTACGTGACGGCGGCGATCGGGCCGCTGCTGCCCGGTTCCGCGACGTACTTCGGGGTGCTCGCGATCGCCCAGAACAATCTGGACCAGGGCTTCGCCTCGCTGGCGAAGGCGGCGGCGCTGGCCCTGGCGATCGCGATCGGCGTGAACCTGGGGAGCGAGCTGGCCCGCCTCTTCATGCAGGCCCCGGGCGCGGCGGCGGCCCGCCGCGCCGCGAAGCGGACGAGGGGCTTCTAAGCCCTGATCCGAAAGACAGGCCCTAGCGCTTGGCGTGGCGGCCGCGGGGAGCCTGCGGGTTCGGGACGCCGGGGGCGTCGTGGTCGCTGTGCGGCGGGTTCTTCTTCGCCTGGGAACGGGCCCGGAGGAGCTCGATCGCGACCGGGATCACGGAGATCAGGACGATCCCGACGAGGATCATCTCGATGTGCTTGTGGACGAACTCGACGTTGCCGAGGGAGGCGCCGAGGAGGGTCACGCCCGCGCCCCACAGCAGGCCGCCGATGAGGTTGAAGACGAGGAACGAGCGGTAGCTCATCCTGCTCACGCCCGCGATGATCGGCGTGAACGTCCGGACGATGGGGACGAAGCGGGCCAGGACGAGCGACTTCGGGCCGTGCTTCTCGAAGAACTCGTGCGCCTTCTCGACGTTCTCCTGCTTGAACAGCTTGGAGTCGGGGCGCGTGAAGAGGGCCGGGCCGACCTTGCGGCCGAAGAGGTAGCCGGCCTGGTCGCCGAGGACGGCGGCGGCCACCACCAGGGTGCACACCAGCCACAGCGGCTTGTCCATCTTGCCGGTGGTGACGAGCAGGCCGGTGGTGAAGAGCAGCGAGTCGCCGGGCAGGAAGAACCCGATGAGGAGGCCGGACTCGGCGAAGACGATGACCAGGACCCCGATCAGACCAAAGGTCCCGATCAGATAGTCCGGATCCAGCCAGCTCGGTCCGAGGGCAAGCGTGTTCACGGGTTCCGGGCTCCTGCGGTCGGTGGGGGCTTGGGGGACGACTGGCCCCAAGCTATCAACGCGGGCCGGAGGCGCCCGGTTCCACCCGGCCCCCACGGGATGCGGGCCCGGCCCGCCGGCCCGAGGCTTGGGGGTCAGGAGGTGCATGCCGATGGGCATCGACGAGTACGGGGGCGGCCAGGGGCCGCACCCCGACGTGCTGGTCGTGACGACGAACGACGTGCCGGGCTACGAGGTCCGGCAGGTGATCGGTGAGGTCTTCGGGCTCACCGTCCGCTCCCGCCACCTGGGCAGCCAGATCGGCGCGGGCCTGAAGTCGATGATCGGCGGCGAGCTGAAGGGTCTGACGAAGACCCTGGTGCAGACCCGCAACCAGGCGATGGAGCGGCTGGTGGAGCAGGCCAAGGCGCGCGGCGCGAACGCCGTGCTGATGTTCCGCTTCGACGTGACGGAAGCGGCGGACGTCGGCACGGAGGTGTGCGCGTACGGCACGGCGGTGGTGATCGGGCCGCGCGCCTGAGGCCGCTCTGCCGGGCCCTCGGTCAGGGCCGTACTCCTGAGGCTGCTTCTGCCGGGCCCTCGGTCAGGGCCGTACGCCCGAGGCTGCTTCTGCCGGACCCTCGGTCAGGGCCGTACGCCCGAGGCTGCTTCGGCCGGGCCTTTCGTCGGGTCGCCCGGCGTCAGGCCGCCTGTCGTGCGGCGTTCGCCCGGATGGCCTCCCTCAGGTGCTCGGGGAGGCCCGGGTGGATCGACTCGTAGAACGCGTGGAAGTTCTCGTCGGCGACGTACATCTCGGCGAGCTCCACGTGGGTCCTCGGGTGGCACTCGAAGAACCAGGCGGTGAGGTGGCGGCGGTGGGCCTCGGCGAGGTCCATCGCCTCCTCGGACCCCGGCTCCGCGCCCCCGGCCATCAGGGCGGCGTAGGCGGCGCCCCAGGCGTCCACCTCGTCCTTCATCCGCTGCCACTCCTCCTTGCCGTACCCGGCGGCACGCGCCCGGGCCTGCTCGTGGGAGTGGGAGCCGCCCCAGCGGCGGGCGGTCTCCTCCGCGTATCGCTCGGGGTCCTTCTCCCCGAAGACCTCGAACTTCTCCTCGGGCGTGAGGTTGATGCCCATCTTCTTCGCCTCCATGGCGTGCTCGACGGCCGCCGCCATCCTCGTGAGCTCCCCGATCCGCTCGGTCAGCAGCGCGTGCTGCCGCCGCAGGTGCTCCTGCGGGTCGGCGCCCGGGTCGTCGAGGAGGACGGCGACCTCTTCGAGGGGGAAGCCGAGCTCCCGGTAGAACAGGATCTGCTGGAGCCGGTCGAGGTCCGCGTCGTCGTAACGGCGGTGACCCGCCGTGCTGCGGCCGCCCGGCGAGAGCAGCCCGATCGCGTCGTAGTGGTGCAGGGTGCGCACCGTGACCCCGGCGAAGCCGGCCACCTGTCCCACGGAGTAGCCCATCGGCCGTCCGCCCCTTCTCTGTCGGTACGCCGTTCAGCCTGGGTCCTGACGCGACGTGAGGTGCAAGTCCCGTCCCTGGCACCACTCGGGATGTTGCGTCCGTTTTGCTCACATATGGTGGGGCGGTGGCCACCGATCATGCTCCGTCTCCCGCCGCTCCCGTGGAGGCGTCCGCCCGGCTCCTGCTCCCCCAGATCCTCCCCGCGCTCCTCGTCGGCGTGGGGGCGAGCCTGCTGTTCCTCGGGATCAGCACCCTCGCCGAGGAGTTCCAGCACGTGCTCTGGAACGACCTGCCGGACGCGCTCGGCATCGGGAACTACTCCTCCCTCTGGATGATCATCATGCTCACGGCGACAGGCGTCGCCGTGGGCCTCGTCATCTGGAAGGTGCCCGGACACGCCGGACCCGACCCGGCCTCCGAGGGGCTCGGCGGGGCACCGCTCGCCCCGGGCGTGGTGCCGGGACTCCTCGTCGCGAGCACCCTCTCGCTGGCCGGCGGCGTCAGCCTCGGCCCCGAGAACCCGATCATCGCCGCCAACATCGCCCTCGCCTTCTGGCTCGGCAGCAAGGTGGCCCCCGTGGTGCCCGGCGCGGCCTGGGTCGCGCTCGCCTCGGCCGGCACCATCGGCGCCCTCTTCGGCACCCCGGTGGCGGCCGCCCTCGTCCTCTCCGAGGCCCTGACCGCGCAACCGGGCCGAGGCTCCCTCTGGGACCGGCTCTTCGCCCCGCTCGTGGCGGCCGGCGCCGGCGCGACGACCACCCAGCTGCTCGCCGAGCCGAGCTTCGACGTGGGGCTCCCGCCCCTCACCGACCCCGGTTACGGCGACCTCCTCGCCGCTCTGGTCATCGCCTCCGCCGCGGCCGTCTTCGGCCTCGGCTCCTGCTACCTCTTCCCCCACGTCCACGCCGCCTTCCGGCGGCTGCGGCACCCCATGCTGATGCTGCCCCTCGGCGGCCTCCTCCTCGGCCTCCTGGGCGCCCTCGGCGGGCACCTGACCCTGTTCAAGGGCCTGGCGGAGACCAAGGACCTCGCCGCCGGGGTCGGCGGCTGGTCCTCCGGCGAGCTCGCCAAGTTCGCCGTCGTCAAACTCCTCGCCCTCGTCGTCGCCGCCTCCTGCGGCTTCCGGGGCGGCCGGATCTTCCCGGCCGTCTTCATCGGCGCCGCCTTCGGGCTGTTCGTCCAGGCCCTCGTCCCCGAGGTCCACCCGGCCGTCGCCGTCTCCTCCGCCGTCCTCGGCGTCCTGCTCGCCACCACCCGGCAGGGCTGGATCAGCCTCTTCACCGGCGCGGTCCTGGCCTCCTCCCCCGCGATGCTCGCCCTCCTCTGCCTGGCCTCGCTCCCCGCCTGGCTGATCGTCACCGGCCGCCCCCAGCTCGAACTCGACCACCAGGGCAAGGCCCTGCGCTGACCCCCTCGCCCCGAGTCGGCTACTTCCCGAGCCGCCCGAACCTCCGTACCGCCAGCGGGAAGAAGAGCACGAGGAGCACCAGCGGCCACACCACCGCCGCCGTGACGTGCCCCGGCTCGCCGCCCGGGTTGCCGAAGAGCTCGCGCACCGCCGTCGCGGTCGCCGACATCGGGTTCCACTCCACGACCGTCCCGAGCCAGCCCGGCATCGAGTCCGGCGAGGCGAAGGCGTTGGAGAGGAAGCCGACCGGCCAGACCAGGATCTGCACGGCCTGCACCAGCTCCGCCCGCCCCGCGACCAGGGCCAGGAAGATCCCGATCCACAGCATCGCGAAGCGCAGCAGGAGCAGCAGTCCGAGCGCCCCGAGGGCCGCCCCGGCGCCGCCCTCGGCCCGCCAGCCGATCGCGTACCCCACGCCGACCATCACCAGGAGCCCCAGCGCCGACTGGAGCATGTCGGCGGCCGCCCTTCCCACGAGCACGGCCCCGTCGGTCATCGGCATGGACCGGAAGCGGTCGATCACGCCCTTGTCCAGGTCCCGCGTCACCGCCGTCATCGTGCCTTCGAGGCCGAAGACCATGGTCAGGGTGAGCATCCCGGGCACCAGGTAGTCGACGTAGTCGCCGTCGACGGTCCGCCCGCCGCCGACCAGATAGCCGAACATCAGCAGCAGCATCACCGGGAAGACGAGCCCGACCAGGACCTGCACCGGTTGCCGCGCCCAGTGGGCGAGTTCGCGCCGGGTCATGGTCCAGCAGTCGCTCACCGCGTACGCCGCGCTCATGCCGCGACCTCCTTCGCCTGCGCATGCGCCGTCAGATGCAGGAACACCTCGTCGAGCGTCGGCCGCCGCAGGGCGATGTCCTCCGCCTCGATCCCGGCCGCGTCGAGCGCCCGTACGGTCTCGGCGAGCGTGCCCATCCGGTCCGTCACCGGAGCGCTGAGCCGCCGCGCGTCGGGGTCCACGCCGACCTCCGCGCGCGGCACGGGCAGCAGCCCGGCCGCCTCGTCCAGCCGGGCCGCGTCCCGGACGACCACGTCGATGCGGTCGGCGCCCACGCGCGCCTTGAGCGCGTCGGGCGTGCCGTCGGCGACGACCCTTCCCCGGTCCACGACCGAGATCCGATCGGCGAGCCGGTCGGCCTCCTCCAGGTACTGCGTGGTGAGCAGGACGGTCGTGCCCCCGCCGACCAGGGAACGCACCGAGTCCCAGACCTCCATGCGCCCGCGTGGGTCGAGTCCGGTGGTCGGCTCGTCGAGGAAGAGCACCTCCGGCTCGGTGATCAGCGAGGCGGCCAGGTCGAGCCGCCGTCGCATGCCGCCGCTGTACTGCCGGACGGGCTTGCGGCCGGTGTCCCCGAGGCCGAAGCGCTCCAGGAGCTCGTCGGCCCGGGTGCCGGCGCGCCGGGCGCCCAGGTGGTGGAGCCTGCCGAACATCTCCAGGTTCTGCCGGCCGCCCAGCTCCTCGTCGAGGGCGGCGTGCTGGCCGAGCAGCCCGATCCGCCGCCGCACCTCCCGGGCCCCGGTCCGTACGTCGTGGCCCGCGACCCGCACCAGGCCCTCGTCGTGCCGCAGCAGGGTGGCCAGGATCCGTACGGTCGTGGTCTTGCCCGCTCCGTTGGGGCCCAGCAGGCCGTGGACGGTGCCCCGCCCGACGGCGAGGTCGAGCCCGTCCAGGGCGTCCTTCTCCCCGTACCGCTTCCGCGCGCCCTCCACGAGGACAGCCTCCGATGTCATCCGTCTCCTCCCGAAAAACCCATAGTCAAGTTTGACTAGCAGTCGACGACAGGGGACGGTATGCCCTTCCGGGGAATTAATCAAACTTGATTAGCTCGCCGATCAGCTCGCGTACGGGTTCTCCTGGCCCTCCGCGAGGACCCCCACGAAGGGGTCGCCCTCGCCCGCGAACACGTACGCCCCGCCCTCGATCCGCTCGATCAGGCCGAGCGTCCACTCCTTGCCCGCGTCCGCCGAGTGGACCCACATGTGCATGATCTCGCCGATGTGCCCGAGCTGCTCCGGGCCGCCCTCCGGCGTGTAGTACTCCGTGACCGCCGCCCGCCACTCGTCGAGCGCCGCCACCCGCCGGCGCAGCAGCTCCGCGGCCTCCGCGCGGGGCAGGTCCACCATGAAGCCGATCGCCGCCGACAGGACGTCCGTCTTCTGGTCGTACGTGGTCAGCGCCTCGCGCAGCAGCGCGAAGTACTCCTCCGTACCGGCCTCCGTCAGTTCGTACTCGACGCGCGGCGGCCCGCCCACGGCGCTCGGCGCGACCTCGTGCGCGTGCAGCAGCCCCTGCTTCGCCATCTGCTTCAGTGCGTGGTAGATCGAGCCGGGCTTGGCGTGGGACCACTCGTGCGCGCCCCAGTACTCCAGGTCGTTGCGCACCTGGTAGCCGTGGGCGCGGCCGTGCTGCTTGACCGCGCCCAGGACGAGAAGTCGGATCGCTGACATGCCCCGATGTTAGGCAGCCTTGATTAAGCGGGGGCGTTCTGCCCCGCGTTCTCCTCGGCGATCAGGTCGAAGGAGCCCTTGCCGTCCAGGGACTCGCGGACGATGTCCGCGTGGCCGGCGTGCCGGCCCATCTCCTGGACCAGGTGCAGCAGCATCCAGCGGACCGAGACCCGCCCGTCCTTCGGGAACCAGGGCGCGGGCGGCAGCGGGAAGGTGTCGTCCAGGCTCGGCACGGAGCGGACGAACACCTCGGTCTGCTTCGCCACGTCCTCCCAGAACGCGAGGACCTCGGGGATCGACTCCCCGTCCACGAGACGGAAGGCCTCGCCCCAGGTCTCCTCCGTGCGCTGCCGCTCGTTCGGCTGCTCCTGGGCCAGCCGCAGCCAGTTCAGCTCCACCTCGGCGACGTGCTTGACCAGCCCGGAGAGGCTGAGTTCGCTGGCGCTGGGGCGGCTCGCCGCCTGCTCCTCGGTGAGTCCGAGGAGCGAGCGGCGGAGCGCGGCGCGCTGGGCCTCGACGAAGTTGAGGAACGCACCGCGCTCGTCGCCGGGGGCCTCCGCGGGAACAAGGGCAACCATGGTGTCCGCCTTACGTAGCTGTGGCTTCTTTCGACAACCACCACGCTACGGAGACTTGCGGACAGATACTGTCCTAGAAGGGGAACCGGCTCCGGCCGTGCTGGATCGAGATCCACTTCTGGGTGGTGAAGGACTCCACCATCGCGTCGCCGTTGAGCCGTCCCACGCCGGAGTGCTTCTCGCCGCCGAAGGGCACGATCGGCTCGTCGTGCACGGTGCCGTCGTTGATGTGGATCATGCCGGTGTGGATGCGCTTGGCGACCCGTACGCCCCGCTCGACGTCCCCGGTGTGGACGGCGCCACTGAGCCCGTACGGGGTGTCGTTGGCGATCCGTACGGCCTCCTCCTCGCCGTCGAAGGGGATGACCAGCGCGACCGGGCCGAAGATCTCCTGGCTCAGGACCGGGGCGTCGGCGGCGATGCCGGTGAGGACGGACGGGGAGACGAGGTTGCCCTCGACCGTGCCGTGCAGCAGCGCCGTCGCGCCGGCCGCCACCGTCTGGTCGACGACCGCGGCGACGGACTCCGCCTGCTGGGAGTTGATGAGGGGACCGATGTGGGTGGCGGGGTCGGCCGGGTCGCCGACGCGCAGGGTCTTCACCTTCGCCACGAACTTCTCGGTGAACTCCTCCTCCAGGGTGCGGTCCACCAGGATGCGGTTGGCCGCCATGCAGACCTGGCCCTGGTGCACGAAGCGGCTGAAGACGGCCGCGTCCACCGCGTAGTCGACGTCGGCGTCGTCGAGGACGATCAGGGCGCTGTTGCCGCCGAGTTCGAGGACGGCGTGCTTGAAGTTCTGCGCGCAGACCGTGGCGACGTGGCGGCCGACCTTGTCGGAGCCGGTGAAGGAGATGACCTTCGGGACCGGGTGGGTCAGGAGCGCGTCGCCGATCTCGGCGATGTCGGTGACGACGACGTTCAGCAGGCCGGCCGGCAGACCGGCCTCCTCCAGGACCTTCGCGACCAGCGTGCCGCCGCAGATCGGGGTGTTCTGGTGCGGCTTGAGGACGACGGCGTTGCCGAGCGCGAGCGCGGGCGCGACCGACTTGATCGAGAGGAGGAAGGGGAAGTTGAAGGGGGAGATGACGCCGACGACGCCGACCGGGACGCGGTAGACCCGGTTCTCCTTGCCGTCGACCGGCGAGGGCAGGATGCGGCCCTCGGGGCGCAGCGCCAGCTGGATCGCCTCGCGCAGGAACTCCTTGGCGAGGTGCAGCTCGAAGGCCGCCTTGAGACGGGTGCCGCCGAGCTCGGCGACGATCGTCTCGGCGATCTCCTCCTCGCGGTCCTCGACGATCCGCAGCGCGCGCTCGAAGACGAGCCGGCGCGTGTACGGGTTGGTCTCGGCCCACGCGGTCTGGGCGCGCTCGGCGGCCCGGTAGGCGCGGTCGACCTCGTCGGCGGTGGCGACGGTGATCGACGCGAGCTTCTCCCCGGTGTACGGGTTGAAGTCGATGATGTCCCACGAACCGCTGCCGGGCTTCCACTCGCCGTCGATGTACTGGTGGGCCAGGTCGGTGAAGTGCGACATGGTGGAGACCCCTCTACCCGCTACCTGCAGTGCGACTGATGTGGCGTCATCGTACTGATGTATCAGGAGAGTTGGAGGAGTCCCCGGAGGAGATCACGGCTTTCGGCCGGATCCGGACCGTCCTTCTGGAGCTTCTCCATCACCCGCTGGTACTGGGCGACCTCCTCGCGCTTGTCGAGGTAGAGGGCGCTGGTGAGCTGTTCGAGGTAGACGATGTCGGAGAGGTCGGACTCGGGGAAGCTCAGCATCGTGAAGGCGCCGCTCTCGCCGGCGTGACCGCCGAAGCTGAAGGGCATGATCTGGAGCGTGACGCCCGGGTGTTCGGAGATCTCGATGAGATGCCTCAACTGCCCCTGCATGACCGACCGGTCGCCGTAGGGGCGACGCAGCGCGGCCTCGTCGAGGACGGCGTGGAACTGCGGGGCGCGCTCGGAGACGAGGACCTTCTGGCGCTCCAGGCGCAGGGCGACCCGGCGGTCGATCTCGGCGCGCGGGGCGTCGGGCATGCCCCGGGTGACGACGGCCTGGGCGTACGCCTCGGTCTGCAACAGGCCGTGGACGAACTGCACTTCGTAGACGCGGATGAGGGAGGCGGCGCCCTCCAGGCCGATGTACGTCTGGAACCAGCCGGGCAGGACGTCGCCGAAGCTGTGCCACCAGCCGGCGACGTTGGCCTCGCGGGCGAGTCCGAGGAGCGCGCCGCGCTCGTTCTCGTCCCCGACCCCGTAGAGGGTGAGCAGATCCTCGACGTCCCTGGCCTTG
This sequence comes from Streptomyces vietnamensis, assembly GCF_000830005.1. Classification (NCBI taxonomy): domain Bacteria; kingdom Bacillati; phylum Actinomycetota; class Actinomycetes; order Kitasatosporales; family Streptomycetaceae; genus Streptomyces; species Streptomyces vietnamensis. The sequence goes on from NZ_CP010407.1 coordinate 3,838,099, forward strand.
AAGCTCACCCGTCCCAACTCCATACGGCTGATCTTGGATTCGGACGCGCGGATGGAATATCCGGCCGCCTCGCGGGTGATCCCGCGCGACTCGCGCAACCGCCTCAGCTGGGAGCCCAGCAGGATGCGCCGCACCACGCTCCCGCTCGCTCCGCTCGATTCGCCTGCGGTCACGGCTCTTCGCCTCCCCTTTACGGTGTCGAGCCCCCGTCGAGCCCCGGATTCTGCCATCAAACGCTTCAGCGCGTACACATTCGATTACGGAAAGGCGGCGAGTTCCGGGCATCGAGGCGCACAGTGCGGGCACATCGCGGGCACAGTGCGCGCAGATCCAGGGAAGTTCCCCTCATCGTGTGGACGACTTATGCACAGATTCGGCACGTGGCCGGACAGGTCCGGCGCGTGCACGTGCATCTGCCCTTGCATCCAGTGCACGCATTCGGAACCATGGAGCCCGCGCAGCCGCGTACTCGTTCGTGTTGTCGTGTTGTCGCACCACAGTCGCGATTCCCGGGAGTGCCTCGCATGGGGACGAATGGATCGACCGTGCTCGAGCCGTTACGGCAGGGCCTGCCGCCGATCGATCCCGGCGCCGTCTCCACCTCCGCCTCCTGCGCCCTGCCCGCCCGGTACGAAGCCGTGCGCGGGGCCCGCAAGTTCACCAGCACCACGCTCGACCGCTGGGAACTGACGGAGCGCTTCGACGACGTGGCCCTGGTCGTCTCCGAGCTCGTCACCAACGCGCTGCGTCACGCGGTGCCCGCCGACGCGCCCCAGGAGGAAGGCCAGAACCCGCCGGTCCGGCTGCACCTGATGCGCTGGGCCTCGCGCCTGGTGTGCGCCGTGCGCGACCCCAGCCGGGAGAGCCCGGAGGCGCGCGGCGGCGAGGAGGACTTCGCCGCCGAGTCGGGGCGCGGCCTGTTCCTGGTGGACTCGTTCAGCGACAGCTGGGGCTGGCACCCGCTGGCCGGCACGCTCCAGGGCAAGGTGGTGTGGGCGCTGTTCCGGATCGGACCGGAGTAGTACCCGGAGTAGTACAGGGAATGCCGGAAGGGCCCCGACGGAAACCGTCGGGGCCCTTCTCGCGTCTTCAGACCAGGTGGTCGAACTCTCCGTCCTTGACGCCCAGCAGGAGCGCTTCTATCTCCGCGGGCGTGTAGACGAGCGCGGGCCCTTCGGGGTGGCGCGAGTTGCGCACGGCGACGTCGCCCCCCGGGAGCTTGGCGAACTCCACGCAGGATCCCTGGGAGTTGCTGTGCCGGCTCTTCTGCCACACGACTCCTCGCAGCTCCGTGGCCGCCATGCCGTTGTACGCGTGATGCGCATGATGCACTGGTAGCTCCCCGAGTTGCTTGGTGCAGGTGTCAACTTCCTCGGATCATAGCTGTGTTCATATGCAGATGCAGGAGCAGATGCACGTGCACGGGGGGTGGCGTAGCGGCTACGCGACGGAGAGTTCTACTGGCGGGTTAGCCGTCCCGTTCAGCGCTTCTCGTTCAGCGCTCCTCGCGGAAGTCGACGTGCCGGCCGGCGACCGGGTCGAACTTGCGCAGGCTGAGACGGTCGGGATCGTTGCGGCGGTTCTTGCGGGTGACGTAGGTGAATCCGGTTCCAGCGGTGGAACGGAGCTTGACGACGGGGCGGAGCTCATTGCGTGCCATGCCGCGAAGGGTAAACGAAAACGAATCCCATTGCCAATAAATCTCCGGGGGTGCCCGGAGACGTACGTCACCCGGCCCGTGTCGACTCCGTCAGGGCCGTCGTGAGCTCCTCCAGGGTCTCCAGGAGCAGGACGGCCCCCTTGTGGATCAGGAAGTGCTCCGGTGGCTCGGCGGACCAGGCGGCGAGCGTCTCCCGCAGGTCGTCCCAGTGCGGCACCCTGCGCTCCCGCACCTCCTTCGCGCCCCGCGCCGTCGACCGCCGCAGGGCCTCGGCGAGGGTCGCGGCGGCGGGCAGGGGCGGGGCGCCGCGTTCCGGCAGGTGCGCCTCCAGGAGCATCACCACCCGGCCGAACTCCGCGAGCGCGTGCTCGGCCTCCTCCACCGCCGCGTGCGAGAGCCCCCGGTGCCGGACCGGTTCGTGGGTCGCCCGGGCCACCGCCTCCTGCCAGGCGACCCGGGCCGCGCGGGTCCTCAGGAGCGCCTCCCGCACGTCGGGGCCGGCCGGCCCGGCCGGATCGGCGTACCGCGCGGCGACGACCGCCGCGTACGCGCCGACCGAGGCCAGCCAGTCCGCGAGCAGGCCGCGCAGCCGGGGCGTCTCCCAGGCCGGGTAGACGGCGTACGACAGCATCGCGAGGAGCCCGCCGAGGAGGGTGAGCAGGACCCGCTCCCGTACGGTCTGGGTCAGCCCCGCGCCCTCCATGCCGAGCAGGAAGACGACGTACGCGGAGACGCAGACCTGGGCGACCGCGTACCCCGTCCGCATCAGCAGGTACATCCCGAAGGCGCAGAGGACGGCGAGGGCGGCCGAGAGGTACGTGCCCGGGTGCGCCGCCCGGACGACGGCGGTCGCGAGCGCCACCCCGACCAGGGTGCCGCCGAACCGGGCCACCGAGCGCGCGTACGTCTGCGAGAAGTCCGGGCGCATCACCATCACCGAGGCCATCGGCGCCCAGTAGCCGTGGCCGAACGGGAGCCACGTCCCCAGGAGGTAGCCGGCGGCCGTGACCACGGACACCCGGAGCGCATGGCGCAGGACCGGGGAGCCGGGGCGGAGCTCGGCACGCACCTCGGTGAGGACGATCGGCGCGAGACGGACGAGGGTCGGGCGGGTCCTCAGGGCGTCCGAGGTCTCCGTGCGCGGCTCCGCCGTCTCCACGACGTCGCCGAGCAGCGCCGCCAGACGGAGGGCCGCCCGGCGGGACGGGCCCTTGAGGATCGCGCCCGTGTCCGGGGTGCGGAGGGCGGCGAGCGCGGGCGGGGGCAGGGCGACCGGCTCGCCGTGCCGGATCGCGTGCGCGGCGGCGTCCAGGACCTCGGCCGCCGCGCCGAGCAGCTCCCGCACCCGGGCCCGCTCCGGCCCCTCCCCCGGCACGCCGACCGCCGGGTCCGCGAGCGAGGCCAGGACCGGACGGATCCGCTCCGCGAGCCCGCGCGCCCCGTGCAGCTCCGCCGGGCGGGTACGGGCCTGGCGGGGCGTCACGGCGGCGGCGCTGCGGGCCGTCATGAGCGGTACGGGGTCGAACGGGGCGACCGGGTCGTGCCGGAGGCGACGGGCGTAGTCCGCCTCGGCCGCCAGCGCGTCCGCCAGGGCGTCGCGCTGGGCGCCCCAGCGGCGGACCGGGAGGAGCACGACCAGGGCCGCCTGGACGACACCGCCCGCGAAGATCACGGCGGCGTGGCCGGCGGCGGTGGCGACGGAGGTCGGGAGGGTGACCGTCACCAGCATGATCGCCACGTTGGAGGAGGCGATGATCCCGGCGGTCGGACCCGCGGCCCAGGCGAGGCCGGACAGGAACGTCCAGAGGAGGAGCAGGGCGAGGAAGAGGGCGGTGTGGGCCCCGGTCAGATAGCCGAGGAACGTCGACACGGCGAGGCTCGCGCCGGAGGCGAGGGCGAGGGTGGGGCGGGGGCGCCAGGAACGCTGGAAGGTGGCGATGGCCGCCTGGAAGGCGCCGAAGGCGGAGGAGACGGCGACGGCGGGGCCGAAGAGGGCGAGGGAGACGCCGACGACGAGGGCCAGGCCGAGGGCGCCGCGGGCCGCGACGACGGGTTCGAGCCGCCGCCGCTCCGTGGTGAGGCCGGAGCGGGCGGTCTCCTTCAGCGCCCGGAGCCAGCTCATGCGCTGAGCGTATCGACGAAACGGTCATTTCGGTCACGCCTTTGCGGGGCCGGGCCGGCGCCTCGCCGCCCCCGTTGTGGGCATGCGTTCCGCCGGGGCAAGGGGGTCCCCCCTGCTCGAGCGAAGCCGAGAGCTTGGGGGAGGGTGGGCACAACGGACCCGCGCCCTGCCGGCGCCCGAGGCTCCCGCGCCCGAACCCGCACCACGTCGTGCGGCGCCACTGGGGTGCGGGTCCAGGCGCGGAAGCCTAGGCCCGGCTGAGGGCGCCGTCCCGTGTGCCCACCCGTCCCGCCCTGCGGGACGATTGCCCACACGGGGGGGGTGGGGTCCTACGGCAAGTGGGGGCGGTTCGGGTGGAGGCCTGCGGCGTCGGCGGCTGTCGCGCCATGGGCCCAGCCCGCCTCGTCCCACGCCGCCCTGACCCGCGTCGTACGGGTCTCCGGAAAGAGTTCGTCCGTCCGCGCACCCACCGCCACCTCCCGGGAGGCCAGGGCGGGCAGCAGCGTCGGGGCCTCGGCCGCCACGCGGCGGGACGTCGCCGAGAGCCGGGCGCCCAGCCGGTTCGCGTACGCCAGGAGGAAGGACTGCCGGAAGGACTTCGTGCGCTTGCGGCCGCCCGCCCGCTGCTCCGCCTCCGCCCGCGTCATCGCCGCCGTCCCCTGCACGAGCAGCGAGGTGTACAGCAGTTCCACCGGGTCCAGGTCCGCCTCGAAGCCGACCACCGTCGAGAAGCCGTACGCCTCGTTCCACACCGCCCGGCAGTGGTTCGCCGTCGCCACCGCGTCCAGCAGGATCGCCTTCGCCTGCTCGTACGGCGGCTCCACCCCGATCCGGATCGCGCCCGGCGTCTCCGGGGACGGCGCGCCCGCCGCGAGCGTCGCCTCGTCCAGGCTGTGCCGGGCCATCAGCTCCTGCGCCTTCGCGGTGAGCGCCTCCGCCTCCTCCGGATACCCCGTCGCCTCCGCCTTCGCGAGCAGCGCCCTGATCCGGGTCAGCATCCGGGGCTCGCCCGCCGCCGCCGGCGGCAGTGCCTCCCCCGGGACCGGGCCCACCGCGTCGAGGCGCGGCAGCCGGACCAGCAGCCGGTACAGCTCCAGGACGGTCGTCGCCCGCGAGAAGCGGTCCGCCGGGCGGGCGGCGCCGGCGCCCAGGTCCTCCAGGTCGTCCAGTTGCGCCTGCCAGCGGTGCGGGAGGCGTTCGTAGGCGGCCGTCTCCGTCCTGATCAGGGCGGAGAGCAGACGGACGTGCTCGTCCGACAGGTCTCGCCGTGCCATCCGCACCAGGTCCGCCGGCTGCCAGCCCCGTATCCACAGCGTCCGTACGAACTCCTCGCCCCGCCGCGCCAGTTCCGCGTCCGCGTCCGGCGCGGCGGCGAGGAGTGAGGCCGCCGTGTCGAGGGAGCCGTCGTCGCTCGCGTACAGCGCCTCGAAGGCCTTGTCGATCACGGTCATGCCGTCGTCCTCGCGTCCCATTCCTCGCGCGACCGGGCGATCACCGCACGGTGGTCGAGCGACCAGTCGATCAGCTGCTTGATGAGGTGGGTCATGCTGTGGCCGGTCTCCGTCAGCGCGTACTCCACCTGCGGCGGGGTCGTCGGGTACACCGTCCGCGAGACGAGCCCGTCGCGCTCCAGACGGCGCAGGGTGAGCGTCAGCATCCGCTGCGAGATGCCCGTGACGAGCCGCTGGAGCTCCCTGAACCGCCGTGCCCCGGCGGCGAGTTCGACGACGACGTGCACCGTCCACTTGTCGCCGAGCCGGTCCTGGACGTCCCGTACCCCGCAGTCCTCGGCACAGCTGACCAAGGGCTCGGTGGTTACCTCCGTGTGCCCCTCTGACATCAATGTGCCTCCTTCCGCCTGCCTGTCCGCCCGGTCACGATGATCCTCGATCGCTCTCGATCGCTCTCGATCACTCTCGATCGCTCTCGATGGTCTCAGCCACCACGATCCCTGGGGGATTCCATGCTGCTCGTCACCGGCGTCTCCGGCGCCCTCGGCTCGCTCGTCGCCGAACGGCTCGCCGGCCGCGACGACGTCGCCCTCGGCACCCGCGCCGGCCTTCCCGGCACCCGCCGACTCGACTTCGACGCGCCGGAGACGCTCCCCGAGGCCTTCGCCGGCGTGGACACGCTGCTCCTCATATCCGCCGGGTACGGGGAGGACGACGTCGTCGTCGCCCGCCACGAGGCCGCGATCTCCGCCGCCGAGGCCGCCGGCGTCCGGCACGTCGTCTACACGAGCCTCTCCGGCGACGGCGACCACCTCGCGTACGCGCTCGCGCACCGCTGGACCGAGCGGCGGCTCCGGCGGTCCACGGCGCTCGACTGGACGATCCTCCGCAACGGCCTCTACGCCGAGCTCCTGACCTGGATCGCCTCCCCCGACGCGGACAACCGCATCACCGGCCCCCTCGGCGAGGGCCGGCTCGCCGCCGTCGCCCGCGCGGACCTCGCCGACGTCGCCGTCTCCGTCGCCACGGACCCGGCGGCCCACCGGAACCGGGTGTACGAGCTCGTCGGCGAGCGCGCCCTCGGCGGCGCCGAGCTGGCGGCGGCCCTTGGCGCCGAGTACGCCCCCGGCACGCTCGCGGAGGCCCGCACCGCTCTCGCCGCGTCCGGGGCCGTGCCCTTCCAGGTGCCGATGCTGGCGAGCACGTACTCGGCGATCGCCCACGGCTTCCTGGACGGTACGGGCGTGGCGCAGGGCGACCTGCGCGCGCTGCTCGGCGGGCGCGAACCCCTCGACGCGCTCGAGGTGTTCGTGAAGGCGGTACGGGAGGGGTAGGCCTGGCCCTACCTTCCGGACGCCCGGTGGTGGTCGTGATCGGGGCGGGCGGAAACGGTTCGCTTGACGCATGACCACGACCACCGCTGCCGCTGCCACTGCCGCTGCTGCTGCTGCCGCTGCCGCTGCCGTACGGCTCCGAGGGCTCACCCGGCACCACCGCGACGTCCGCGCCCTGGACGGCGTCGACCTCGATTTCCTCTCCGGGACCTTCACCGCCGTCATGGGGCCGTCCGGCTCCGGCAAGTCCACGCTCCTCCAGTGCGCCGCCGGGCTCGACCGGCCCACCGCCGGGACCGTGGAGGTCGGCGGCACGGCCCTGGAGGGGCTGAGCGAGCGGCGCCTCACGCTGCTGCGCCGGGACCGGATCGGCTTCGTCTTCCAGTCCTTCAACCTGCTGCCCTCGCTCACCGCCGCGCAGAACGTCGCCCTGCCGCTCCGGCTCGCCGGCCGCCGCCCGTCCCGTACGGAGACACGGGAGGCACTCGCGCGCGTGGGGCTCGCCGGCCGGGAGCGGCACCGGCCGGGCGAACTGTCCGGCGGACAGCAGCAACGGGTCGCGATCGCCCGGGCGCTGATCACCCGGCCGGCCGTCCTCTTCGGCGACGAACCGACCGGCGCGCTCGACTCGACGACGAGCCGCGAGGTGCTGGACATGCTGCGGGACCTCGTCGACCGCGAGGGCCAGACGATCGTCACGGTCACCCACGACCCGGTGGCCGCGTCCCGCGCGGACCGGGTGGTCTTCCTGGTCGACGGCCGCCTCGCGGGCGAACTGACGGATCCGAGGGTGGAAACGGTCGCGGCGAGGATGGCGGCGCTGGAGGGGGCGGGAGGCGTGGAGCGGAGTGGGGCCGGTGCGGCAGGAGGCGCAGACCCGGGCCGGGGCAGGACGGCAGGCGGCGTGGGCCCGGGCGGGGGCGGTGCGGCGGACGGCGTGGGCCCGGGCGGAGCCGGTGCGGCAGGAGGCGTGGGCCCCGGCGGGGGTGGTGCGGCGTGTGGTCGCGTGGCCGGTGCGGGCTCCCTGGCGGGGGGTCCGGCGTGCTGACCGTCGTGTTCTCCGGGCTCCGGGACCGCTGGGCCTCCTTCCTCGGCGGGTTCGTCGCCCTCGCGCTCGGCGTCGGGCTGCTCGCCACCATGGGGCTCGGCCTCTCCGCCACCTTTCACGCGCCCGAGCGTTCTCCCCAGCGGTTCGCGTCCTCGCCCGTCGTCGTCCGGGGCCAGGACCGGCTGAAGCTCGACGTGCGGCGCGGGCCCGGCACCGTACCCGTGGAGCAGCGGCTCGACCGTCCACAGCCTGTGGACGGCGGAGTGCTCCGCGAACTCCGCGCCCGCTGGACCGTCACCACCTCCGGCGGCCCCGACGCCGTCGGCGTCGACGCCCCCGCCGCCGAGGTCAGGGCGCTCGTCGGCGACCGCGCCCGGGTCCTCACCGGGGACGCGCGCACCCAGGCCGACCCCGACCCCGAGCGGGACGCCCGCGCCCTCGTCGGCCTCAACGCCCTCCTCGGCACCTCCGGCGGCGTCACCGCCTTCGTCTCCGTCTTCGTCGTCGCCTCCACCTTCGCCTTCGCCGTCGCGCTGCGCCGGCGCGAGTTCGGGCTCCTCCGAACCGCCGGGGCCACCCCCGGCCAGATCCGGCGGCTCCTCCTCGCCGAGGCGGCGGCGCTCGGCGTGCTCGCCTCCGCCGCCGGGTGCGCGCTCGGCGCCCTCGGCGCGCCGCTCCTCGCCCGGACGCTCGTCGACGGCGGCCTCGCGCCCGCGTGGTTCACGATCGGCGGTCCCTCCTGGCCCTTCCACGTGGCCTTCTGGACCGGGGTGACCGTCGCCCTCGCCGGGGCCGTCACCGCCTCCCGGCGGGCCGGGAAGGTCGGCCCCACGGCGGCGCTGCGGGAGGCGGACGTCGACGCGGACGCCCTGCCCACGGGCCGGGCGGTGCTCGGTGCGGGCCTGCTCCTGGCCGGGCTCGGGCTCCTCGTCTGGACCTGCGTCACGGAACCCTCCGAGCTGCTGAAGCGGAAGACGTACACGACCCTCCCGATGCTCCTGATCACCGGCGTCGCCCTGCTCTCCCCGCTCCTCGTCCGGCCCGTGGCCCGGCTGCTGCGGGTGCGCGGGGCGGTGGGGACGCTCGTACGGGAGAACAGCGCGGCCGCCGTACGCCGTACCGCCGCCGTCGCCGCGCCCGTCCTCGTGACCGTGGCGCTCGCCGGGACGCTGTTCGGCTCGGCGGCGAGCGTCACGCGCGCGAAGGAGGTGGAGGCGCGGGAGCAGACGGCCGCGGAGTACGTGGTGAGCGGGGACGACCTGCGGCCGGTGGCGGCGCCGGCCGGGGCGGTCCTCTCCGCGACCGGGGCGACCTCCGTCTTCGTACGGGACGGGGACGAGGCCGTCGTGAAGTACGGGGCGCGGGCCGTCGCCGACCCGGCCGCCTTCGCGGAGCTGGCCCGGCTGCCGGTGACCGCCGGGGACCTGCGGGACCTGGACGACCGGTCGATCGTCGTCAACGAGGAGTTCGAGCGGCACCGGGTCGGCGAGACGGTGGAGGTGTGGCGGGCGGACGGGAGCGGTCCGGTACGGCTCCGGGTCGCGGCCGTCCTCGCGCTCGGGACCGGCGACAACGGGCCGTACGTCACCCGGGCGAACGCACCGGGCGCCGCCCTCGACCGGATCGACGCGCGCGGGGGCGGGGCGGCGACGGTACGGGCCCTGGAGGCGAGCGGAGGGACGGCGCACGCGCGCGTGGCGGGCGACAACCGGCAGGCCCGTCTGGGCATGGCCCTGGTCCTGGGCATCGCCCTCGTCTACACGGTCATCGGCCTCGCCAACACCCTGCTGATGGCGACGTCGGTACGGGGCGGGGAACTGGCCTCGCTGCGGCTCGCCGGGGCGACCCGGGCCCAGGTCCTGCGGGTGGTGACGGGCGAGGCGGTACTGGCCGTCGCGATCGGGGGCCTGCTCGGTCTGGTGGTGACGGGGGTCGTCCTGGGCGCCCTGGGAGCGGGCCTGGCGGCCCTCTCGGCGCCGGTCGCCCTGGTGCTCCCGTGGCCGGTGGTCGGGGCGGCGGCGGGGGTGTGCGCGGTGGTCGCGGCCGCGGCGTCGGCGGTCCCCGCGTGGCGGCTCACGCGCTGAGCGGCGATGGTGGGACGACGGGGCGGCGACCGGGGTCGGAGCCGGGTCACCGCCCCGCCCACGCACCGGGCTGGGCGGCGCCCCGCCCGGACGGCGCCCGCGCGGGCCCGCGCCCACTGGGCCGTACCCGTGCGGGGCGGTGCCTGCTGGGCCGTACCCGTGCGGGGCGGTGCCCGCTGGACCATGCCCGCACGGGGCGGTGCCCCTGTGCGTGTGGGCACACGCCGACGGGGCGGGGCGCCGGCCCACCCCCGTGTGGCCGGCGCCCCTGCCCGTGCGGGCCCGCGCCCGGGCTGGGCGGTGCCCTTCACCGCCCCCGTGTGGCCCCGCGCCCGGGCGGGCGGTGCCCCGCCGCCGTGTGGGGCCCGCACTCGCTGCCGTGTGGGCAATCGTCCCGCAGGGCGGGACGGGTGGGCACACGGGACGGCGCCCTCAGCGGCGCCTCCGCCTCCCGCGCCTGAACCCGCACCCCAGCGGCGCCGCACGACGTGGTGCAGGTCCAGGCGCGGGAGCCTCTGGCGCCGGCAAGGGCGCGGGTCCGTTGTGCCCACCCGTTCCGCCCCGGCGGAACGCATGCCCACAACGGGGGCGGCGGGGGCACCGCCCCGGGCGGGCGCCGCCCACAACGGGGTGGGCGCCCGGAGGTGCGGGGTCGCGCGGGGCTGGTCAGGTGGTCGGGGTGGCGGGCCAGTCCGGGGACAGGACCGACCAGATCTCCTCGTCGTGCCGCTTGCCCCGGTACCAGTAGCTCTCCCGCAGCACCGCCTCCCTCGTCATGCCGAGCCGCCGCGCCACCGCGATGCTCGGTTCGTTGTCGGAGGAGACCACCCACTGCACCCGGTGGATCCCGCGCACCGAGATCGCCCAGTCGATGAGCGCCCGCGCCGCCCGGGTCACCAGGCCCTTGCCGGCGGCCGCCGGCTCCAGCCAGCAGCCCGCCTCGGCCGTGCCGCCGACGGGGTCGAACGTGCGGAGGATCACCGCGCCGACGAGCGTGCCGTCGGACCATATGCCGTGGATGCGTCCGGTGTCGGCCGCCGCCCTCTCCGCGTACGCCCGGAGGAAGGCCCGGCTCGACTCCAGGTCCGTCACGACGTCGGGGAGTCCGTTCCGCGCGCCGATGAACTCCCGTCCCCGGTCCATGTGCGCGAGGAACTCCTCGGCCTGCCACGGTTCGAGCGGGCGCAGCTCCGCGCCGTCGTCACCCAGGGACATCGCGTACATCGGCATCGCCTTCCTCATCTCACAGCAGGCATCCAGGCATCAAGGGATCAGGACGATCTTGCCTCGTACGTGGCCCGACTCGCTCAGCTCCTGCGCCTTCGCCGCCTCCTTCAGCGGCAGCGTCTCCGCCAGGCGGACCGTGAGCGCGCCCTCCACCGCCAGGCGGGCCTGGGCGGCGAGCCCGGCCCGTACGGCCTCCGGCTCCCCCGTGACGCCCGAGAAGACGATGCCGTGCTCCTCCGCGTCCGTCGCCGCGATCGTCACGATCCGCTCCTTCGCCGCGTCGCCGCCGCCGAGCAGCTCGATGGCGACCGGCAGGACGCCGTGCCCGGCCGCGTCGAAGACCGCGTCGACGCCCTCCGGGGCGGCGGCCCTGACCCGGTCGGCCAGGCCGTCCCCGTACGCGACGGGGATCGCGCCGAGCTCCCGCAGGTACGCGTGGTTGGACTCCGAGGCGCTGCCGATCACCGTGATCCCGGCCGCGACCGCGAGCTGGACGGCCACCGAGCCGACGACGCCCGCCGCGCCGTGCAGGAACAGCGTCTCGCCCTCCCGCACCCGGAGCAGGTCCAGGACGCGCTGGGCGGTCTCGCCGGCCACCGGGAGGCTCGCGGCGGCCTCCCAGGAGAGCCCGGCGGGCTTGGGGGCGACGGTGCCGGCGATGGCGTACTCGGCGTAGGCGCCGGTCTTCGTCCAGCCGAGGACCTCGTCGCCGACGGCCACGTCGGTGACGCCCTCGCCGAGCGCGTCGACCGTGCCGGCGAACTCCAGGCCCGGGACGGCGGGGAAGGTGGTCGGGTAGAACGCCTCGACCCAGCCGTAACGCCGCTTCCAGTCCACCGGGTTGAGCCCGACCGCCGCCACCTTGACCCGCACCTCGCCCGGGCCCGGCTCCGGCTTCGCGACGCCGGTCTCGTGGCGCAGCACCTCGGGGCCGCCGAACTCCTCGTACACGATCGCTTCCATCTCAGCCTCCGCTGCTGCCCGTTCGGTCTTCGATGCCCCAAGACTGCGCCCTCGCCCCCCTCTCCCCCGCCCTCCCAACGGCCAGTCCCACCTGGCCGAAAGACGGGCCGTCACCTGGCCGCCGCTGACTAGGCTGAGCCGCATGGACGCGCTCACCCTGACCACCGCGTACGAGATCATCCGGCAGCCGCTCGGAGAGATCCTCCCCAAGGTCTCGGCCGCCCTCGCCCCGCTGGTCCCCCACGTGGACGCGGCCGAACTCTCCACCCACTGCGCCCACTCCCCCTTCAAGGCCCTCGGCGGTACGGAGCTGATGACCGCCGCCGAACTGACCCCGCTGCTCGCGGCCGGCGTCCCCGGCGCGCCCTGGCAGGGGCTCGCGAAGATCGGCGGCCGGGAGCGCGAGGTCCTCGCCGTCACCAGCCACGCGACCCGGCGCGGGGCGGTCCTCGTGCTCGTACGGGAGGACGGCGCCGCCCCGGTCGACGCGGCCGCGCTCACCGTGGCGCAGGCGCTGTGGGACCTGGTCACCGGGCACTTCGACCGGTTCGCGACGGAGGCCGTGCCGGGGGCGCTGGCCCGTTCGCGGGCGGCGGCCGACACACGCGCGCGCGTGATCGCCGAACTCACCGCCTCGCACGCGGCGGCGCTGTCCGGCGTCCTCGGGGTGCTGCGCAGCCGGGCCCTCGACGACACGACGGCCCGGAGCACCGCCACCGACCTCGCCGCGTCCGCGCTCATCGAGATGCGGGCCGAGCAGCGGCGGGACCGGGCGCTCGCGGAGGAGCCGGTGGCGGACGCCTTCGAGCGGCTCGCCGGTGAGCTGCGGCCGATGCTCCGGCACAGCAAGGTGCGGCTCGACCTCGGCGCGCCCGACTCCACCCGGTCCCTCGCGGCCGATGTCGCCCACAGTGCGCGGGCCATCGTCCGGTCGCTGCTCCTCATCGTCCTGGAGCAGGACTCCGTGCACCGGGTCCACGTCGGCTGGCAGCTGACCGAGCACGAGCTGCGGGCCTCCGTGCGCGACGACGGCGCGGGCGCGCTCGCCCCCTGCGACCTGGGCGCCGGCACGATCCGGGACCGGCTCGACGTGCTCGGCGGACGGCTCGACATGGACGCGGTCCCCGGCTGGGGCACGACCATCACGGCCGTCATCCCGCTGGCGACCCCCGAGGCCCCGGTCGAGGCCGCCCACCCGCTGACCGGGCTCGGGGAGCGGGAGGTGGAGGTGCTGCGGCACCTGGCGCTCGGACACCGGAACCGGCGGATCGCGGAGGAGTTGCACATCAGCGAGTCGACGGTGAAGTTCCACGTCGCGAACATCCTGAACAAGCTGGGGGTCGACTCGCGGGGCGAGGCGGCGGCCCTCTTCCACGCGGCGGCGTAACCCACCACCCGCTGCGAACCTGCGCCCCGCCCCGTTGTGGGCCCGCATGGGTGGGGCGGAGATCCAGGCGGGCGCGGGGCTGCAGGGGTGCTGTCAGTGGTGGGTGTCAGACTCGCGGGCGTGAGCGAGAGGTGGGCGCTGGGCGTCGAGGACGGAGGGGACGGCGCGCTGCTCGTGCCCCTCCGGCCCGACGGGCTGCCCGACGGCCCCGTGCGGCGCGAGCCGGATCTCGTCGCGGCCGTCCGCCGGAGGCCCGACGTGGCCCGCTGGGTGTGGCGGTCGACGGCCGAGGTCTATCCGCGGCTCCTCGCCGCCGGCGTCCGCGTCGAGCGCTGTTACGACATCGAGGACGCCGAGCAGCTCCTCCTCGGGCACGAGGGCCGGCTCGGGGAGCCGCGCAGCGCCGCCGCCGCCTGGGCGCGCCTGCGGAACGCTCCCGTACCGCCGGATCCGCCGCAGCGCGCCGCCGAGCCCGGTTCGCAGGACTCGCTGTTCGAGCCCCGCCCCACCGTCTCCGTGCCCTTCGACGGGCTCCTCGCCGTCTACGCCGAGCAGCTGCGCCGTCACGACCGGGCCGAGCACCCCGGTCGGATGCGGCTGCTCACGGCCGCCGAGTCGGCGGGGATGCTGGTGGCCGCCGAGATGCACCGGGCCGGGCTGCCGTGGCGGGCGGACGTGCACCGGGGGCTGCTGAACGAGCTGCTCGGCGAGCGGTACGCGGGCGGCGGCGAGCCGCGCCGCCTCGCGGAGCTGGCCGACGCGGTGTCCGCCGCCTTCGGGCGCCGGGTGCGGCCCGATCTGCCCGCCGACGTCGTGAAGGCCTTCGCGCAGGCCGGGATCCGGGTCAGGTCCACGCGCCGCTGGGAGCTCGCCGAGATCGACCACCCGGCCGTGGAGCCGCTCATCGCGTACAAGAAGCTGTACCGGATCTGGACGGCGCACGGCTGGTCGTGGCTGGCCGACTGGGTGCGCGACGGCCGCTTCCGGCCGGAGTACCTGCCCGGCGGCACGGTCAGCGGGCGCTGGACGACCAACGGCGGCGGGGCCCTGCAGATCCCGAAGGTGATCCGGCGGGCGGTGGTCGCCGACGAGGGCTGGCGGCTCGTGGTCGCCGACGCCGATCAGATGGAACCGCGCGTGCTCGCCGCGATCTCCCGCGACCCCGGCCTGATGGAGGTCGCGGGGCACCCCGACGACCTGTACACCCGGCTCTCCGACCGGGCCTTCTCCGGCGACCGCGACCACGCCAAGATCGCCCTGCTCGGCGCGATCTACGGGCAGACCAGCGGCGACGGCCTGAAGAACCTGGCGGCGCTCCGCCGCCGCTTCCCGCGCGCGGTGGCCTATGTCGACGAGGCGGCGAAGGCGGGCGAGGAGGGCCGGCTCGTACGGACCTGGCTGGGCCGGACCAGCCCGAAGGCGGTCGGCTCGGGCGAGGACGAGGAAGCCGGGCTGCCGCAGGACGCCGGCGAACCGGAGCCGGAGAGCGGTGAGTTCACGCCCGGCTACGCCTCGGGGAACGCACGGGCCCGCGGCCGGTTCACCCGTAACTTCGTCGTCCAGGGCAGCGCCGCCGACTGGGCGCTCCTGGTGCTGGCGGCGCTGCGGCGCTCCCTCTCGGGGATGCGGGCCGAGCTGGTGTTCTTCCAGCACGACGAGGTGATCGTGCACTGTCCGGCGGACGAGGCGGAGGCGGTGACGGAGGCGATCCGGGCGGCCGGGGACGAGGCCGGGCGGATCGCGTTCGGGGAGACACCGGTTCGGTTTCCGTTCACGACGGCGACGGTCGAGCGGTACGCCGACGCCAAGTAAGCCCTTCGCTTCGGTACGCGGACGCGAAGTAGGAAGCAGGAAGTAGGAAGGGGGAGGGCGGGACGACGATCGGTCGCCCCGCCCTCCCCCTCGTACTCCTACTTCAGCGGCAGCTTCCGCCACTTCGGGCTCAGCGCGAGCGCCTTCAGCTGCTCCATCGTCAGGGCCGGCTCATTGCGCGTGGCGGCCTTGTACTGCGCGTCCGAGTTGAAGGCGGAGACCGCGACCCGGAAGCCCTCCGGGGTCAGGGTGTCGACGCTCCACCAGACGACCCCCTCGCCGCCCTTCTCGCCGGGCTGCTGGGTGGACTTGACCTTGGTGCCGTCGGGCAGGGTGACGACGCCGGCCCCGGTGAAGAGCTCGGCGATGTCATCGATCTTCCCGGCGGTGGGCTGGACGTCGACGCCGACGAGGCTCGGGCCCTCGCCGTCGTCGACGACGACGTAGCCGTGGCCGTCGCCGCCGCCGTGGGACGTCACGGTGACGCCCTTGGGCAGGAGGGAGCGCAGGGTGGCCTGGACGGCGGCCGCGCTCGGCACCCCGGGCGACCGCTCCTTGCCCGTGTCGGTCCTGCCCGGGAGCTGGGGCAGCTGGGCGGCCAGCGGCCGCCAGGCCTCGGCCGTGACGAGGGCCTTCAGCTGGGCGGGGCTGAAGGGCGGGTTCTCGCGGCTGATCGCGGCGCCCTTCTCGGCGGCGGCGTTGTACTCGTTCGCGTCGATCAGGATCCCGTCCTTGGTGAGCAGGACCGCCCGCCAGTTCTTGGTCTCCTCGCGCTTGTCGGGGTACTCGTACCCCTGGAGGACCATGAGCCGGTCGCCGCCCGGCAGCCGCTCGGTGGTGCAGTCGTCGTACGGGACGACGGCCTTGTCGGGGCAGGTGACCTGGTCCGTGCCGGACTCGGGGGTCCCGCCGGCCCGGTAGAGGCCGACGCTGACGCCCGCCTTGCCCTTGCCGTCGTCGTAGACGCCGGTGACGGACTGTCCCTGGCCGCCCAGGTTGTCGAACTGCCACTGGCCGTCCGGGGTGTTGGCCTTGAGGACGGCGGCGAGGTCCTTCACCGGGATCGTCGCGTCCATCGCCTCCTTGCCGGGGGCGGCGGCGCCGCTGTCCTGCCCCTGCATCGGGGGCGCCGCCACGGAGCTGGTCTCGGCCTGGCCGCCGGGGCCGAGCAGCGAGCCGCCGTACACGCCGCCGATGCCGACGGCGGCGAGCGCGAGGACGCCGCCGGTCACCGCGAGGCGGCGGCGGACCAGGCGGCTCTTGCCGCGCCGGAGCCCGCCCGCGACCAGCTCGCGCCGGTCGTCGACGACGAAGCCGTCGCCGGTGTTGCGCAGGACCGCGCCGAGTTCCTCCTCGAAAGGGTCGTACGGGGTGCTTTCGCGCTGGGGTCCTTCGTTCTGGGGCATGCCGAGATCACCGTCTCCGGTCTGTGGGATGAAAGAAAAGGCAGGTGGTCAGCGGGTGGCGAACTCGGCGATGCTGCCGCCGAGTCGTTCCCGCAGCTTCGCGAGCGCCCGTACCGAGCGGGTGCGGACCGCGGCGGAGCTGACGTGCAGGGCGTCCGCGGTCTCCTCGATGCTGCGGTCCTCCCAGTAGCGCAGCACCACGACCGCCCGGTCCTTCGGCGCGAGGCCGGCCAGGGCGTCGAGCAGCGCGATCCGGAGGGCCGGGTCCTCGCCGTTGTCGGGGGCGCGGTCGGGCAGCTCGCCGAGGGGGCGCTCGGTGGCCGAGCGGCGCCGCTGGTGGCTGAGGAACGTGCGGACGAGCACGGTCTGGGCGTACGCGGCGGGGTTCCCTATCCGGGCCATGCGGCCCCAGAGGGAGTACATCCGGCCGAGGGTCTCCTGGGTGAGGTCCTCGGCGAGATGCGTGTCTCCGCTGGTCAGCAGGCACGCCGAACGGAACAGGTGCCCCGTGCGTGCGGAGGCGAACTCCAGGAACTCGTCCGCGCGGGACTTTCTCATGCCCCTCCTTCCCCTCGTGGTCACATGGTGTGGTCGCCGTACACCTCATTGACGCGACGGGGGCGGGGGAATGTTTCAAACGAATCCCCAAGCGAATCGGAGAGGATTCCCGCTCGACGCATCCAAAGAAGCGGAATCGGGTAATCCTGTTGGTATGAACACTCTCAGCGCAGCAGAGAACCTGGCCGCTGGGGTTTGGCAGTCAGGTCTGGCCCAGGTCATCGGCGGGCTCGTCGTCGTCTTCGTCCTCATCGGCGCCTTCTGGCTGGGCATCCGGATCAACGCCCGCGAGTCGAAGAAGCCGAAGCCGGAAGAACAGCCGCACCGGCCCGACACCGGGGCACTGCCCGGCGAGGTGGCCGAGTACCGCAGGCCGGCCGAGATGCCGCAGACCGACGGCGAGCACAGGCTCATGCCCTACCAGCTCAAGGATTCCGGCACGGAGACCTCACCCGACCCGCCCTCCGAGGAGAAGCGCAAGTGGGGCGGCATCTCCAGCGGCGGCTTCGGCAGCGGCGGCACCGGGCACGGCGACTGACGGCGACTGGCAGCGACTGACAGCGACGGAAGGCACCTGACGGCTCTGGCTCCGGCCGGGCGGAAGCCCGGCCGGAGCCCATCCCTGCTCTCAGGTACGTCGCCGCTCCAGGTCCCGCTCCGGCTCGCCCCGGGAGGCGACGAGCACCTTCGCCACGGGCGGCGGACGGCCGGCGGCGTGGACACGCAGGACGTCCTCGATCAGCCCCCGCAGGGAAACACCGCTTCGGCACCGCCCCGTGCCCACCGGGTGTCACGCCAGGTGACGTACCGGGAGCCCCATCGGGTTTCAGCTACCGGCAGGGGGTTCGCCGAGCACCCGGCCCGCGCGTGAGGCGATGTGGGCCGGCGGGGCGAAGTCCGCGGGGAGGACCGGGTCGACGACCGGCTCGCCGAAGGTGGTCACCACCGGCAGCACCCCCGCCCACAGGCCGAGCGCCGCGTCCTCGGACTCGCCGTCGTCCGGCGGGCCGTCGGCGGTCTTCACCGAGGCCTCGGTCAGGTCGAGCGCGAGCAGCGCGGTCGCGGCGAGCTCCTTGCGGCTGGGCTGCCGCGCGTACTCCCACTGCCCGGGGGAGCTCTGCTCGGTCAGGGCCCGCAGACCGCGCAGCTTCTCCTCGGGGTCGGTGACGATCTCGGGGACGCCGTAGATCATCGCGCAGCGGTAGTTGACCCCGTGCTCGAAGACGGAGCGGGCCAGGACGAGGCCGTCGACGTGGGTGACCGTGACGCAGACGGTGGTGTCGGGGGCCTGGACCAGGCTGCGGCTGGCGACCGAACCGTGGAGGTAGAGCCGGTCGCCGTCCACGCCGTACGCGGTGGGCACCACCATCGTCGTGCCGTCGACGGTGACGCCGAGGTGGCAGAGGAAGCCGGCGGCGAGCACGGCGTCCAGGTCGGCCCGCCGGTGGCTGCCCTTGTGCCGCATCCGGCGCAGCCGGGTCCGCTCGGTGACGGCCGGCTCGTCGCCGAGCTCTGTGGTGGTGCTGCTCATGATGACCTCTCGTTCCGTGCGGGTGTACGTGTTGTACGGGGGATCAGCCCGTCACCGCCACCGACTTCCGCCTGTCGGAACGCCGGCCCCCGCGACGGCCCGCCACCAGGGAGTCGCAGATCTCGCCGGCCCGGACGGCGGCCATCGACAGCAGGTTGGCCGTGATGCCGTGCGAGTGCTCGGTGCCGCCCATCAGGTAGATCCCGGCCTCCATCCCGGGCGCGGTCTCCACCCGGTAGTCGCGGCGGACCCGCAGCCGGCCGTCCTCGTCGCGCGCGCAGGCGGCGCCGAGCGCGCCGAGCAGCCGGCCCGGGTCGGGCTCGGAGTAGCCGGTGGCGTAGACGACGGCGTCCGCCTCCATCGTCTCCGTCTCCCCGGTGGCGAGGTTCCGCACCTGGACGCGGACGCCGTCGGGGCCCTCCTCGACCTCGGTGAGGCGGGTGACGCCGAGGATCCGCAGCCGCTGCTCGCCGCGGACCTTCTCCTGGTACGAGCGGCGGTAGAGCTCCTCGATGAGGTCCATGTCGACGACGCCGTAGTTGGTGTTGCGGTGGTAGTCCATGAGCGTGCGGCGGACGGACGGCTCGGCGCCGTGGTACAGGTCGACGGCCTCCGGGTCGAAGATCCGGTTCGCGTACGGGCTGTCGTCGGCCGGGCTGTAGCCGTACCGGGTGTGGACGGCGACGACCTCGGCCCCCTCGTACGTCCGGTGGAGGTGGTCGGCGATCTCGGCGGCGCTCTGCCCGGCCCCGGCGACGACGAAGCGGCGCGGCGCGGCGGCGGGCAGGGCGGCGAGCCGGTGCAGGAACTCGCTGCTGTGCCAGAGGCGTTCGGAGGACTCGACGCCCTCGGGGAGCCGGGGCACGAGGCCGGTGCCGATGACGAGGTTCCGCGCCCGGTAGGTGACGGCCTCGGCCTCCCCGACGGCGGCGACGTCGACCTCGACGACGGGCCCCGCGGCCCCCGCGGGGCGGATGGCGGTGACTTCGAGTCCGTAACGGACCATGTGGTCCACGCCGTCGGCGGCCCACTGGAGGTAGTCGTGGAACTCCTCGCGGGTCGGGAACAGCATCTTGTGGTTGATGAAGTCGACGAGGCGGCCACGGTCGTGGAGGTACGGCACGAAGCCGAAGCGGCTGCACGGATTGCGCATCGTGGCCAGGTCCTTCAGGAACGAGACCTGCATGGTGGCGTCCGGGAGCAGCATGCCCCGGTGCCAGCCGAAGTTCGGCTGCTTCTCCAGGAAGACGGCCGTGAGCCGCTCGGCGGGCGCGGCCTGCTCGTTGTACTCCTCGATGGCGATCGCGAGGGCGAGGTTGGCGGGCCCGAAGCCGACACCGACGACGTCGTAGACGGGGGTGGTCTCGTTCACGGTCTCGTTCACGGTCTCGTTCACGGCGAAGTGCCTTTCGGTGGAGGGGGTTCAGGAGGTCCGGGCGCGGCCGGTGACGACCGCGCAGCCGGCGGCGAGGAGCAGCGCGAGCAGCAGCCCCGTACCGGCGAAGGAGAGGAAGGCGGCCGCGATCAGCAGGGTCACGACGGCGGTCGCGCGCAGGGCGCGGCCGGTGCCGCGGGCCCGCAGGGCGGCCGCGGCGGCGGCCACGTACAGGAGCAGGAAGGCGCTGCTGGTGACGACGAGCACCAGTTCCTCACCGGTGCCGGTGAGGGTCAGGGCGCCGAGGACGGCCGCGTACGCGAGGGCGAGCGCGACGGTCGCGGGCACCGGGCGGTCGGCGAGGGCGCGCGGCAGGATCCGCTCGCGGGCGGCGGCCCGGACGACCCTGGTCGCGCCGAGCACCCAGGCGTTGGTGGCGACCACCGCGAGCCCGAGGGCGAGGAGGTCGCCGGCGATCGCACCGCCGTCGCCGAGCGAGGCGCCGAGGAGGGCGGTGATGACGACGGGCTCGTCGCCGGGGACGGCCAGGTAGGCGGCCGTCACCGCCGCGTAGAGCAGTCCGACGATGGGCACCGCCCAGCGGATCGCCCGCCGGTAGCTGCGGGCCGGGTCGTCGACCTGCTCGGCGAGGGTGGAGACGTTCTCCCAGCCGAGGAAGGAGAAGAAGGCGGTGACGACGGCGATGCCGACGCCGCCCCAGCCGTGCGTGAGGAACGGGGTGTACTCCCCCGCGTCGAACCGCGGCACCGCGAGCACCACGGCCCCGCCGAGGCCGAGCAGCAGCACGACCAGGGCCGCGGTCTGCACCCGGGCACCGGCCGTGAGCCCGAGCAGCGTGAACGCGGCGGACAGCGCCATGAAGCCGATCGCGATCGGGTAGACGGGCCCGTCGGGCTGCCCGAGCAGTCCGAGGAGACAGCGGGCGGAGACGATGCCCATCACGGGGTTGCCGATGACGTACGTGGCGACGAGCAGCAACGCGGCAGCCCGGCCCGGGCGGCGGCCGAACCCGGCCTCCACCATCGCGGCGAGACCGGAGGCGTCGGGACGCCAGGCCGACATCTCCGCGAAGAAACGGGCGAAGGGGTACGAGCTGAGCGCGAGCGCCAGCCACGCGAGCAGCGCGGCGGGGCCGGCCTGCCGCTCGGTCAGTCCCGGCACCAGAAGGATGCCGGTCCCGACGAGACTGCTGACGTAGAACACGACGAGCGCGCGCACGCCGAGGGCGGTGGGACGCCGGGCGGCCTCGGGCCGCTGCAGCAGATCGGTCATGGTGTCACCTCCTGTGAAGAGTTACGGGCCGTCCAGCACGTCCAGCGCCTCCGCCGCCGCCAGTTCCGCCGCCGCCGGCGCCGTCTTGAAGCCCGCCCCCGACCACCCGGTCGCGAGGACGATCCGGCTGTCGGCCCGTTCGCGCCCGAGGTGCGGCCGGGAGTGCGGGGTGTACAGGTCGACGCCCTGCCGCCCGCCGAGGAAGCGGGTCGCGGGGTCGGCGAGCCAGGGCCACCGCGCGGCCGCGCCCCGACGGATGTACGCCACGTGCTCGTCGGTCAGCGTGGCGAGCCCGCCCGGGGGTACGTCCCACTCGTCGACGGGCCGCCCGGCCATGTAGCCGCCGGCCGCCTCCCCGGTGAGCTGGGGCCGCCCCCACACCCCGCTCACCATGTCGACGACGGTCGGCAGTCCGGCCGTCGCGGGGTGGTGGAAGAAGCCGTACCGGATGGACTTGGTGCGTCCGGCGTCCGCACCGCTGAGCCGGTGCCCGGCGATCTCCCCGGTGCCGCCGCCGGCCGCGAGGACGACGGCGTGGGCCTCGACGGGGCCGCCGGGTTCGAGGAGGACGCGGACCCGGTCGGCCCCGGGCGGGGCGTCGAGTTCGCGGACGCGGGCGGGCAGCAGCCGGGCCCCGTGGGCGAGGGCGCGGTCGCGGTAGACGCGCGCGGTGCGGGGCGGGTCGGCGTAACCGGCCTCGGGTTCCCACACGGCGGCGGTGATGCCGTCGACGGAGAGTCCCGGGAAGCGAGCCCCCAGTACGTCCGGTTCCAGCAACTCCGCCGGCACTCCGGCCCCGTTGAGCTCCGCCACGCCCTTCTCGGCCTGCTCCAGGTCGGCGTCGCCGCAGAGGACGAGCGATCCGGTGGTCATGAAGCCGTACGGTCCGGGCGCGAGCGCGGCGGGCCCCCAGGCGAGGTGGTGGCTGCGGAGGGCGAGCCCGCGCAGGTACGGGTCGGCCTCGAAGGACCGGACGAGCCCGCCGGACCAGGCGGTGGCGTGGTCCTGGCGCCCGTCCATGGGCGCGACGAGCGCGACCCGGGCGCCGTGCCGGGCGAGTACGGAGGCGGTGGCGGAGCCGACGACCCCGGCGCCGACGACGATGACGTCGTAGGCGCGCCCGTGCCGGCCGGCGGTACGAGGAGTCCGCGCGCCGCTCGCGGCGGGCACCGGCACGAAGTCCCAGCCCACGCTCCCGGCCTCGGGCTCGCCGAGCGCGGTGAACCCCCGGTCGGCATGGGCCCGTACGGCGGCGAGGAGGGTGCGTCCGGTGCGCCCGGGGTCCTCGGAGAGCGCGGCGGTGGCGGCCGCGAAGGCCGCGTCCACGTGGGCTTCGGGCCCGCCGCGCATCCGGGCCACGGAGGCGGGACCGGCAGGCGGGCCGAGCAGGTCCGCGAACTCGTCCACCGCGCAGTCGTCGGTGAACCAGAACGCGCCCTCGAACCCGGCCGCCCGCCACTCCCGTCCCACCCGCGCGGCCCCGACGTGGGTGCCGCAGACGACGAGCGCGGTGAGCGCGGCGGCGTCCCGCCCCGAGGGGGCGTCGAGGACGCCGAGGGAAGGCTCGGCCAGGACGGCCGGCACGGGCACGGCGCCCGTCGCGGGCCCGCTCCCGTCGGAGACCACGGCCCCCGACGGCACGGCGACGGACCCCCCGGGCGCGGCCGCCGACGCGTCCCGTACGAGCAGCGCCAGCCGCTCCCCGTACGCGCTGCCGTCGTGCGTGACCGCGACCCGGGCGTGGCCCGCGTCCCGTACGGCGGCGAGCAGGTCGGCCGCCTGGGCCCGGTCGTCCGGGCACCAGCGCAGGAGCGTGCCGGCGCCGTCGGCGAGGAGGTCGGGGGTGGTGGCGAGCGGGAGGAGGACGGGGAGTCCGGCCGCCCGGTAGACGGGGAGGGCGGCCGCCGCGCCGGCGCTGTTGAAGTGCCCGACGACGAGCGCGTGCCGGCCCTCGGCGACGACCGCCTCGGCGATCTGCCGGGCCGTCTCGGCCTCGCCCCGGTCGTCGTACAGCTCCCAGTTCACGGCCGTGCCGTACCGCTCGGCGGCCCGCTCCAGGTGTTCGCCCCAGGCGGCCCGGGGCCCGGAGAAGGGCCCGACGACGGCACCGCGCGGAAGGAGGTCCACCGAGGGCTCAGGCACTGAAGACCGCCCCGGGCCAGGCCGCCACCGGCGTCCCCGGGGCGAGCGGCGCGAGGGCCTCCGCGTCGACCCGGCGCGGTTCCGGCGCGAGGCCGAGGAGCGCGGCGAGGCGGGCGGAGCCGTACGGGAGGGCGGGCGCGGCCCAGGCGGACAGGGCGGCGGCGACGGCGAGCTGCGCGGAGAGGGCGGAGCGGTACGCGGAGGCGCCGTCGGGACGCTCGCCCTCGAAGCCGTTCACGTATCCGAAGTCCTCGGCGAGGCACACCACTTCGTCGAGCAGCGCGATCGCGCGCCGCGCGTCGTACCCCTCGACGCCGTACGCCTCCCGCAGCTGCCCGACGGTCTCGGCGAGCCGCCCGCGCAGCCGCTCCCACGCGGGGCCCTGGGGCGCCTCGTCGAAGGCGACGCCACCGGACTCGGCGACGGCGGTGAGGAGCCGGCCGAGCCAGCCGTCCCAGCGCTCGGCGAGCCGCTCCTTGCTGGCGGCGAGAGCAGCGGAACTGAAGCTGGTCTGGCGGCCGTTGGGGCGGTCGGAGAGGACGTGGTAGCGCAGGACGTCCGCGCCGGTCCGGGCGAGTTCCTCGTGCGCCCAGATGGCGTGGCGCCGGCTGGTGGAGAACTTGAGCCCTTCGAGCCGGTAGAACTCGTTGACGACGAAGGCCCGGGGCAGCGCGATCTCGGGGTCGTACGCCCGGAAGGCGGCGGGGAACAGCAGGGCGTGGAAGTAGCCGTTGTCGAAACCGAAGAACTGGACGGGCGCGGGGGCCGGTCCGGTCTCGCCGGCACCGGTCCACTCCAGGAGGTAGCCGGGGGCCATCTCGAACCAGACGTAGATCCGCTGGTCGGTGAAGCCCGTGACGGGCACCGGCACGCCCCACTCGGAGGGGTGGCTGACGGCGATCTCGGGGAGCCCCTCGGCGCGCATCCGCTCGCAGAGGGAGCGCAGGTGCGGCGGCATGTCGACCTGCTCCCAGAAGGCGGTGAGTTCCTGCTCCCAGGGGGCGAGGGGGAAGTAGAGCCGCTCGCAGTCGCGGAGTTCGGGGGTGGCGCCGCAGCCGGTGCAGACGGGGTCGGTCAGGTCGGCGCAGTCGTTGGGGCGGCCGCAGGGCTCGCAGGCGTTGCCGTTGGAGCCGGAGCCGCAGTGCGGGCAGTCGCCCTTGAGGTACGCCTCGTACAGCCAGCGCTCGCAGCCGGTGCAGTACGGCAGCGGTCGCGTACGGGCGACGATGTGCCCGGCGTCGTACAGGCGGGCGAAGAAGTCCTGGACGGCCGCCTGGTAGCCGGCGTCGCGGCGCGGACGGACGATCGCGTCGAAGTCGGCGCCGGCCTGCTGCCACACGGACTCGATGGAGGCGCCGTAGCCGTCGGCGACCTCGTCGCCCTTGCGTCCGCCGTCATTGAGACCGCGCACCGGGACGTAGCTCTGATGGTCGTCGAGGCCGGTGGTGTAGCGGACGGTTCCGGTGCCCTCGGCGGCGAGGAAGCGGCGCAGGACGTCACCGGCGAGGTAGGGCCCGGCGAGGTGACCGATGTGGAGGTCGCCGTTGGGGGTGGGCGGGGTGGCGGTGATCCAGTGGGCGGACACGTCGGCGCTCATGCGGCGACCTCCTCGTTCTCGGTCTCGTTCTCGGTACGGATGGCGGGCTCGCGCAGCGGCCAGTAGAGGGAGACCCAACTCAGCTCGGCGTCGCCGGTGTTGTGGACGACGTGCTCCTGGTTCTTGGGCAGCACGACGATGTCGCCGGCGCGGAACGGCGGCTCCGGCGTGCCGTCGAGGGTCACGCTGCCGGTGCCGGACAGGATGATCATGACCTCGTCCTGGTTGTGGCAGTCGGGGTCGGAGTCCCCGCCGGGCCGCAGGAAGCAGGCCATCGCGCCGACGGGCGGCTCGGCGTCCCCGCCCGGCCACGGGATGAGCCGCTGGCAGGCGAGCCCGAACTCCTCGGTGGCGGCGCTGCGGTCGATGCGGAGGCGACGGTCGGCCATGGGGGCGGCTCCGGGGGTCGGGTTCGGGCTCGAGGTCAGGTTCGTGCTCGGGCTCGGGCTCGGGCTCGGGCTCGGGTTCGAGTTCTCGGGGAGGCCGCGGTACGGAGTGGGGGCGAGGGCCGGTTCTCCGGGCGGCAGGATGGGCGAGGTGAAGGGCATGCGGGTCTCCTGGGAAGGGCGGGGTGCGGAGGGCAGCCGGTCCGGTGCGACGGACCGTGGGCCTCAGAACGCGATGTCCGGCTAGAGCCCCGTCACCGAAGCGACCGGGATGCGGGCGAGGCCGGCCATGACCTGGCGGGGGCCGGCCCCCCACCCGTACCGCTGCTTGAGCGGCGCGACGTGGGTGGCGATGAGCGCGAGGAGGGGCGCGAGGTCGGTGGGCGTGGCGCCGAGGAGGGCGAGCAGTTGCTCGGTACGGGTCAGGCCGGCACCCGGGCCGATGCCGTACACGGCGGCGTCCTGCCAGGTGGCGCCGGAACTCCGGGCGACGACGGTGTTGTGCAGGGCGAAGCCCTGGTTGTCGCGGGCGTGGATGCCGACGGGCGCGGACACGGCGGCGCGGGTGGACTGGACGAGTTCGATGACGCGCTCGGGACGGAGCGAGCCGAGCGAGTCGACGAGGAAGACGGCGTCGAGCGGGCCGAGCGCCGCGCTCTCGCCGAGGCAGCGGTCGAGTTCGGGGTAGGAGGCGAGGTCGATGTCGGTGAGGAAGAGGCAGACGCCGAAGCCGGCTTCCCGCAGGAGGTGCAGCGGGGCGGCGGCGCGGGCGACCCGGTCGTACCGGACGGCGAGGCGGACCAGGCCGACGGAGACGGGCCCGGTGGCGAGGGTGTCGGCGATCCGCCCGGCGGAGGCCGTGGCGGCGGCGTCCGTGACGGGCAGGCGGGCGGTGTCGAGGAGGACGGAGAAGCGGGGGCCGTAGCGCTCGGGGAGCGGGACCGGCAGCAGCGCGCCGCGCGGGGCGGAGCGGTCGGCGGGGTCGTGGACGCTGCCCAGCTCGATGACGTCGATGCCGAGCCGCGCGCAGACCGCGAGGTAGTCGGCGGCCAGCGCGAGGGGTACGGATCCGCCGGTGAGCCGTCCGCCGGTGCGCAGGGTGCAGTCGAGCAGGGTCATCGGGTCACCCCCAGCCGGTGTCGTTGGTGCCCGCGCCGGCGGCCGGGGCGCCCCAGCCGGTGTCGTAGGTGCCGGTGAGGACGGCCGCGCCCCAGCCGGTGTCGTCGGTGCCGGCGGTGATCCGCTCGGCGGTGACGGTGCCGAGGCCGGCGAGACCGACGACCAGGGTGGTGAGGAGGGTGGTACGGATCCGCCGCTTCATGTCGTGTGCTCTCTTTCCGCTTCCGCAAGGAGTGAGTGATTCGTGGGTTTCTGCAGTGACTTACGAGCTTCGCGGGCTGTGCGAGCTTGGTGCGCTTTGACCTTGTGGGCGGTGGTACGAACGTATCGACGACGGCATGACTATGGGGCGGAGTGCATGGCTCATTAGGCTGCATGGCAGCAAGAGGACGCTGTCATAAACGGGGGTAAAGGTGGCGATACCAGACATCGAGCGGGCCCACGGCGACGCCGAGACGCCGGAAACCACGGCCTTGGCCGCGATCGCCGCTGCGGCCCCACCGTCCCCCGCACCCCTTCCGGCGGCCCTCTCGGAGACCACCGGGAGCACCGAGAACAACACCGACTCCCCCGACGACCCCCTGACCCGCGTCTACACCTGCCTCCTGGCCCGGGACCCGGCCCACCCGCCGGCGCACCCCGCCGACCTCGCGGCGGAACTGGACCTGCCGCTCGCCCGGGTGGAGTCGGCCGTCTCGGCCCTCCTCGACATGGGCCTGCTGCGCCGGACCCCGGAGCGGGCCGTGCTCCCGGTGGCACCGGACGAGGCCGTCCAGCGCACCCTGGGACCGCTGGAACGCGAGATGCGGGCCCGTCGCCAGCACATGGAGCGCACCCGCGAACAGCTGATGGCCTTCATGCCGCTGTACGAGTCCCACCTGCTCCGGCTCACGCACCTGCGGCAGGCGGAGTACGTGGAGCTGCTCACCGACCTGCGCGCGGTGCGGGAGGCCATCACGGAGCTGGGCCGGACCTGCGAGCGCGAGGTCATGACGGCGCAGCCGGGCGGCGGCCGACGCGCCGAGGTCCTGGAGGAGGCGGTGGCCCGGGACGAGGAACTCCTGCGCCGCGGCGTCCGGATGCGCGTCCTGTACCAGCACACGGCCCGTTTCTCCTCGGGCACCTGCGCCTACGTGGAGCGGGTCGGCCGACTGGGCGCCCAGGTCCGCACCCTGGACGACGAGTTCATGCGCATGCTCGTCTTCGACCGGGCGACGGCGGTCATCCCGGTGCCGGACGACCCGCACGCGGCGGTCCTGATCCGTGAGCCGCACGTGGTCGCGTTCATGGTGGGGGCGTACGAACGGCTGTGGCTGGAGGCCCTGCCGTTCGAGACGGAGTGGGACCGGCAGACCATCATGGACATCTCCGACGAGCTGAAGCAGACCATCGTCCGCCTGCTCACGGAGGGCCTGACGGACGCGGCGATCGCCCGCCGCCTCGGCCTGTCGGTCCGCAGCTGCCGCCGCCACGTCGCCGATGTGATGGCCGCTCTCGGCGCGGAGAGCCGTTTCCAGGCCGGCTACCTCCTGGCTCAGCAGGACCGCGACCAGCCGGCCCCCTGACGGCGGGCCGCCGGGTCACCCGTACGGAGTGAAGAGCGGTCGACGGCCACCTCCCGTACACCCCCGGGGCATAGGGTCCGTGCAGACGACACAGGTCAACGGAGACACGACGAAGTCAGGGTGGACATGAGCGACTTGGCGACCGAGGAGCGATCCGACGCGGAGGGGAACCCTCCGGACGAGGCCGCCCCGGCATCGGGCCGTACCCGGAAACGACGCCGCCCCCTCTGGGTCGAGCTGCCATTCCTCGCCGGGATCGCCCTCGCACTGGCCTTCCTGATCAAGACGTTCCTGCTGCAGGCGTTCCTGATCCCGTCGGGCTCGATGCAGAACACCCTCCAGGTGGACGACCGGGTCCTGGTCGACAAGCTCACCCCGTGGTTCGGCTCGGAACCCGACAGGGGCGAGGTCGTGGTCTTCCGCGACCCGGGCGACTGGCTGGCGGGACGGCCGGCGAAGCAGCCCACGACCGCGCAGAAGGCCCTGGGCTTCGTCGGCCTGATGCCCGCGGCCGGGGAGCAGCACCTGATCAAGCGCGTGATCGGCGTGGCGGGCGACACGGTCGAGTGCAAGGGCACGGGCCCCCTGAAGGTGAACGGCAAGCCCCTGACGGAGCCTTACGTCTTCCAGGGGAACACGGCCTGCAGCACGGTCCCGGAAGGCCAGTTCAAGGTCACGGTCCCCGCCGGCAGCCTCTGGGTGATGGGCGACCACCGCCAGGCCTCGCAGGACTCCCGCTACCACCAGGACGACCCCCGCGGCGGCATGGTCCCCGTGACGGACGTGGTGGGCCGCGCCGTCGTCGTCGCCTGGCCGCTCACCCACTGGTCGACCCTGCCGGTCCCGGACACCTTCGACCAGCCGGGCCTCACCGACGAGCGATGACACGCACCCGCCCGCGGCATCCTGCCGCGGGCACCGGCCCCTCCCACGGGCAACAGAAAAGGCCAGGTCGGACAACATCCGACCTGGCCTTCTTCTGAGCCGCCTTCGGGATTCGAACCCGAGACCTACGCATTACGAGTGCGTTGCTCTGGCCAACTGAGCTAAGGCGGCACCGCTGTGCGTTCCCATGGTGGGTGCAGCAGCGTCGCCAAGTCTACACAGTTTCCGGAGGTGCTCCGACCACCCCCGGATCAGGCCTATGAGCAGCGCTTTCCGTCCGCCGGAGGAGTGCCCTCCAGGAGGTAGGTGTTGATCGCGGTGTCGATGCAGTCGCTGCCCCGGCCGTACGCGGTGTGGCCGTCGCCCTCGTAGGTCAGCAGGGTGCCGGAGGAGAGCTGCTCGGCGAGGGACTGGGCCCAGTGGTACGGGGTGGCCGGGTCGCGGGTGGTGCCGACGACGAGGATCGGGGCGGCGCCCTCGGCGGTGATGCGGTGCGGGCGGCCGGTGGGCGGGGTGGGCCAGTAGGTGCAGTTGAGGGCGGCCCAGGCGAGGCCCGCGCCGAAGACCGGGGAGGCCTTCTCGAAGGACGGGACGGCCTTCTCGACGCCGGCGGGGTCGGTGTAGGCGGGTGGCAGGTCCAGGCAGTTCACGGCGGCGTTGGCGGACATCAGGTTGGCGTACGTGCCGTCCGTCTCGCGCTCGTAGTAGCTGTCGGCCAGGGCGAGGAGCCCGGAGCCCTCGCCGCTCATCGCCTGGGCGAGGGCCTCGCGCAGCTGGGGCCAGGCGCCCTCGTCGTACATGGCGGCGATCACCCCGGTGGTCGCGAGGGACTCCCCCAGCTCGCGGCTCTCCCCCGTGGGCACGGGCTTGGCGTCCAGGTCGCGGAAGAACTTCTTCATCGCCTCCCCGGCCGCGGCGACCGTCCCGGTGCCCAGGGGGCAGTCCGGCTTGCCGACGCAGTCGGCGGCGAAGGCCTTGAAGGCCGTCTCGAAGCCTGCGGTCTGGTCCCGGTTGAGGTCGAGCGCGGAGAGCGAGGGGTCCATCGCCCCGTCGAGGACGAGCCGGCCGGTCCGGTCGGGGAACAGCTCGGCGTAGGTGGCGCCGAGGAAGGTGCCGTACGACGCGCCCACGTAGGTGAGCTTCTCGTCGCCGAGCACCGCCCGCAGGATGTCCATGTCGCGGGCCGTCTCGACGGTGGAGACATGGGGCAGGACCTGCTGCGACTTCTTCTCGCAGCCGGCCGCGAAGCCCTTGAAGGCGGCGCTGAGCGCGTTGACCTCCGCCGTGTCGTCGGGGGTCTGGTCGACCTGCGTGTACGTGTCCATCTGCGGGCCCGTCAGGCACTCGACGGGCTCGCTGCGGGCCACGCCGCGCGGGTCGACGGCCACCATGTCGTAGCGGGCGCGGACGGGCGCCGGGTAGCCGATGCCCGCGTACCCCTGGAGGTAGCCGACGGCGGAGCCGCCGGGGCCGCCCGGGTTGACCAGGAGCGAGCCGAGCCGCTTGCCGGGGCCGGTGGCCCGGGCCCGGGAGACCGCGAGCTCGACCTCCTCGCCGTCCGGCTTCGCGTAGTCGAGCGGGGCGCGCAGGGTCGCGCACTGGAAACCCTCGACGCCGCAGTCGCGCCACTTCAGCTTCTGCGCGTAGAACTTCTTCAGCTTCGGCGCCTCGGACGAGGCGCCGGGCGCCGACGCGGTCGTCCGGGGCGCGGCGGCACCGCTTCCGCCCGAGCAGCCGGAGAGGATCAGCCCGGCGGCCGCGAGGGCCGTGGCGGAGGTACGGAGCAAGCGCCTGGAATCCATCCCCGGAGCGTATCCGGACCGGTACGGATCGTGTCCAATCGCCCATCGGGACCGGGCCACGACGCTCCTAGCCCCTCAGCGCCATCGTCATCGCCTCCACCGCGAGCAGCGGCGCCACGTTCCGGTCGAGGGCCTTGCGGCAGGCGAGAACCGCCTCGATGCGGCGCAGGGTCCGCTCCGGGGTGGTGTCGCGGGCGATCCGCTCGAGGGCGTCCCGTACGTCCGTGTTAGCCAGGGCCGACCGGGAGCGGAGCTGGAGGGCCAGGACGTCGCGGTAGAAGCCGGTCAGGTCGGTGAGCGCGAGGTCCAGGCTGTCGCGCTGCGTCCGCGTCCTGCGCCGCTTCTGCCGCTCCTCCAGCTCCTTCATCGCCCCGGCCGTGCCGCGCGGCATCCGCCCGCCCTGCGCCGCGCCGAGGGCCGCCTTCAGCTCCTCGGTCTCCTTGACGTCGATCTCCTCCGCGACCTGCTTCGCGTCCTCCGCGGCCGCGTCGACCAGCTCCTGGGCCGCCTTGAGGCAGCCGCCGATGTCCTCGACCCGCAGCGGCAGCTTCAGGACGACGGACCGGCGCGCGCGGGCCCGCTCGTCGGTGGCGAGCCGCCGGGCCCGGTCGATGTGCCCCTGGGTGGCACGGGCTGCGGCCTGCGCCACCTCGGGCTCGATGCCGTCGCGCCGCACGAGCACGTCGGCGACGGCCTCCACCGGCGGGGTCCGCAGCGTCAGGTGCCGACAGCGGGAGCGGATCGTGGGCAGCACGTCCTCCAGGGAGGGCGCGCAGAGCAGCCAGACCGTGCGCGGCGCGGGCTCCTCGACGGCCTTCAGGAGCACGTTCCCCGCGCCCTCGGTGAGCCGGTCGGCGTCCTCCAGGACGATGACCTGCCAGCGGCCGCCCGCCGGGGACAGCTGGGCGCGCCGGACGAGGTCACGGGTCTCCTTCACGCCGATGGACAGCAGGTCCGTACGGACGATCTCGACGTCCGCGTGCGTGCCGACGAGGGTCGTGTGGCAGCCGTCGCAGAAACCGCAGCCGGGGGCCCCGCCGAGCGCCCGGTCGGGGCTGACGCACTGCAGCGCGGCGGCGAAGGCGCGCGCCGCGGTCGCCCGGCCGGACCCGGGAGGGCCGGTGAACAGCCAGGCGTGGGTCATCTTGGAGGCCTCGGGGCCCGGCTCGCCGGAGGCGTGGGCGGTCACGAGCGCGTCGGCGTCCCGCGCGGCGGCGGCGAGCTGCTCCTCGACCCGGGTCTGTCCGACCAGGTCGTCCCATACGGCCATGTCTGCCCCTCCTCAGGTACGCCCTCCATTGTGGGGCAGCGCTCTGACACCCCCCGCCGGGCTGTGGAGAACCCGGCCCTCAGCCCTCGCTGCGGGGCCGGGTCAGCCACAGCCCGACCGCCGAGCCGAGCAGCACCGTCCCGGTGCAGACGCTCCCGGCGATCTGGAGCCCGCCGGACCAGCCGGCGAAGGTGCTGATGAAGACGTTGGCCAGGACGCTCGCGGCGAGCAGGAGCCAGAGAAGGGCGCGCATGGGATGCCTCCGTGGAGTGGGGTGGAGTGGGGTGGAGTGGGGTGGAGTGGGGCGATGGGGTGCGTTCCCGGTCGTTCCCGGGTCGCCCCAGGTCGTTCCCGGTCGCCCCGGGTCGTTCCCGAGTCGCTCCCGGGTCGTTCTCGGGTCGCTCCCGAGCACCCTTCGATCCTCGTTCCCGCCGGGCCCGCGCACAGCGGAGCCCGCCCCCGGAGCGAAGGTGTAGCCCGCTCCACCGACTCCCCCGCGACCGCCGCCTACGCTTGCTCCATGCGCGAGGCGATCAAGGAAGCGACCCGGGTGTGGCTCCACCTCACGATCGGGGCCGCGATCTCCCTCCTCTGCTACCTGATGGTGGGCGTCGCCCTCTTCACCGCCCTCCTCACCCTCACGGTGATCGGCGCCGGCGTGCTCCCCGAGAGCGTGCTGCTGCTGCGCCGCCTCGCCTGCTGGGAGCGGCGCCGTACGGCCGCGTGGACCGGGACGCCCGTCCCCGAGGCGTACCTGCCGCTCGAAGGCCCCCTTCCCGCGCGCGTACGGACCGCGGTCACCGACCCGGGCACCCGGCACGACCTGCTCTGGGCCGCCGCGCAGCTGCTGTACGGCCTGGTCCTCTGGTACCTCTCGCTGGTCCTCGCGGGGCCCGCGCTCCTGGTCGACGGCGTCTGGACCGGGCTCGCGGGGCGGCGCCCGGTGCTGCTGCCGCTGATCGGCCGGCTCGCCGGACTGGCCGCCGACTGGTCGCGCGCGCTGCTCACGCCGGCCCCCTCGGCGGCCCGGGACGCCGCCCTCGCCGCCCGCATCGAGCAGCTCACGGCCACCCGGGCGGGCGCGATCGCCGCGCACGGCGCCGAGCTGCGCCGGATCGAGCGCGACCTCCACGACGGCGCGCAGGCCCGTCTGGTGGCGCTGTCCATGCGGATCGGGCTCGCGAGGCGTGCGTACGACTCCGATCCCGTGACCGCGCGGAAACTCCTCGACGACGCCCAGACGCAGGCCGAGGAGGCGCTGGCCGAGCTGCGGCACGTGGTCCGCGGCATCCACCCGCCGATCCTCACCGACCGCGGCCTGACCGGAGCCGTACGGGCCCTCGCCGCGAGCAGCGGCCTGGAGACGGCGGTCTCCGTGGCCGGCCTCGGCGACCACGCGCAGGACGGGCCCCGTGCCCCGGCCGCCGTCGAGGCCGCCGCGTACTTCGTGGTCGCCGAGGCCCTCACCAACGCCGCCAAGCACAGCGGCGCCGACCGCGCCTCCGTCTCCCTGACCCGTGAACCGGCCGCCCTACGCGTGCGCGTGCGGGACGAGGGCCGCGGCGGCGCCGAGGCCGGCGAGAGCGGCGGCTCCGGCCTGACGGGCATGCGGCGCCGGGTCGCCGCGCTCGACGGCACCGTACGACTGACCAGCCCCGAGGGGGGCCCGACCGTGATCGAAGTGGAGCTTCCGTGCGTGTGGTGATCGCCGAGGACAACGCCCTCCTCAGGGAGGGCCTGGTGCTGCTGCTGACCTCGTCGGGGCACGAGGTCGCCGGGGTCGCGGCCACCGGCCCCGAGATCCTGCCGCTGCTCCTCGAGCACCGGCCGGACGTGGCCGTCCTCGACGTGCGGCTGCCGCCCGGCTTCCGCGACGAGGGGCTGCGGGCGGCGCTCGCGGCCCGCGAGCAGCTGCCGGACCTTCCGGTGCTCGTGCTCTCGCAGTACGTGGAGGAGACGTACGCGGCCGAGCTCCTGGGCGGCGGCGCGCGGGGCGTCGGCTACCTCCTGAAGGACCGGGTGGGCCGGGTGGACGAGTTCCTCGACGCCCTGGAACGGGTCGCCTCCGGCGGTACGGCCCTGGACCCGGAGGTCGTCACCGAACTGATGGCCCGCCGCCGCGACGACCCGCTGGACTCCCTCACGCCCCGCGAGCGCGAGGCCCTCGCGCTGATGGCCCAGGGCCACGACAACGGCACGATCGCCCGCTCGATGGTGATCACCGAGCGGGCCGTGCACAAGCACATCGGGAACGTCTTCCTGAAGCTCGGCCTGCCGCCGACCGACAGCGGCGGCCACCGCCGGGTCCTCGCGGTCCTCGCCTACCTCAACGCCTGAAACCCTTCCGGGCGACCGGCAGGAACACCCCCGCCACCACCGTGACGAGCACGACGCCCACGATCGTGACGGCCTGCGCGGGCGGCAGGTACGGCAGGCCGCCGGTGAGCGCCCAGGCGAACGCGGTCAGCGGCAGCGCGCCCACCACGAGCCCGACGAGGAGACCCGTCGCCGTCAGGAACCCGGCCTCCAGGCCGAGCATCCGGCGCAGCTGGCCCACCGACGCCCCGACCTGGCGCAGGAGTTCCAGCTCGCCGCGCCGACCGGCGCCGATCAGGGCGAGCGTGCTCAGGACGGACAGGAGGGTGAGTCCGCCGATCGCGGCGACGATCCCGCCGGAGACGAGCGAGTTCAGCTCCGCCCCGGGAGGGGTCACCGCCTCGGGGACGATGGGGCCGCCTCCGTGGCCGTCGGCCGCCAGTACGCGCGCGGGGTACGGATCGCTCATGTGCGGGGCCAGTTCGGCCTTCGGCAGCAGGAACTCGCCGAGGGCAAGGGACCGTTCGTACACCGCGACCACGCGCAGCCGCTTCTTCGTTCCGTCGCCGAGCCGCAGCTCCACCGTCGAACCGGGCTTCGCCTCAAGGGACTCTGCCATGTCCGCGCCCACCGCGACCGTGCCGGCCCGGCCGAGTCCGGACAGGTCGCCCGCGACGACGCCCGGGTCCAGCGTGCCCGCGAGCCCGTCGGCGTCCACGCCGAGGACCGGGAGCCGGTCGAGGCGCGGCGAACCGGCCTCCGTGCGGGCCAGGACCACCGAGGAACGCAGCACGTCCGTGGCCGCGACCACCCCCGGCAGCTTCCGCACCCGCTCCGCCGTCGTGCCGGAGAACGCGAGGTCGGCGGTGGTCGCGGCCCGCGCCTGCGCGGCCGCGGCCCGCTCCATCGTGGCGCCCGCCGAGAGCTGTACGAGTGCGAACGCGGTGACGAGGACGACGGGGACGAGTGCGGCCCCCAGTCGGCGCGAGTGCGCGGCGGCACCTGCGGCCGTGAGCCGCCCGGGCGCCCCGCCGAACCGCCGGAACGGCCGGTCCAGGACCGCCATCGCGGCCCCCGCGATCCACGGCCCGAGCAGCGCGCACCCGGCGACCAGCGTCACCGTGGCCGCCCCGGCAGCGGCGGCGGCCGCGTCGCCGCCCTGGAGCGTGGCCGTACCGGCCGAGCCCGCGCCGAGCACGAGCAGCACGATCCCGGCGACGCGGCGGGCACCGCCCTTCCCCGGGCGTCCGGGCCGGCGGGCCGCGAAGAGGACCACGAACCGGGTGATGCCCACCACGAGGGCGGCGACGACGGGCAGGGCGGCGAACAGCCACGGCGGGGTGGGGAGTTCGAGGCCCTCCGGTACCACTCCGGTACGGGCCCGCAGCGCCGACCACAGCGTCAGGAACACCGGTCCGGACGCGAGGACGCCGAGCAGCGCCGCCGCACCCGCCACCCGGGTCACCTCCCGGCCCGCCGCGCCCCGCACCTGACGGGGTGTCGCGCCGACCGAGAGGAGCAGTTCCCGCTCGGCGGCGCGCTGCTGGAGGGCCTGCGCGACGAGCGAGGCGAGGACGAGGACGGCGGCCAGGAGGACGTTCGCGGCGACGGCGGCGAGGAGCTGGAGGAGCTCCGCGCGGGCGGGCGGCGCGCCGAGGTGCTCGGCGGCGCCCCGGCCGTCCCCGGTGAGGGCCCGCAGCGGCTGCCCCGCGGCGGTGTCCTTCAGCCCGGCCTCGTCCAGGGCGGCCCGTACGCGCGCGTGGAGGGTGTCCACGGGTACGCCGGGCTCGGCGAGGACTCCGACGGCGTCGACGGCACCGGGGTGCCCGGCGAGCCGCCGTGCCTCCCCCGCCGTGACGTACAGCACGGCCGGACCGTCGGCCACGCCGACGACCTCGCGGCCGGCGACGGTGTCCCCGACGGCGCCGAGGCCGGCGCCCACGACGGCCTCCCCGGCCTGCCGGGGCTCCCGCCCCTCGGTCAGCCGGTACGGGGCGAGCCGGGCCGCGTCCCAGGAACGCCCGGGGTACGCGCGCGTACCGTCCGCTCCGGGGGCCGCCGCCTCCCGTACGACGAACGTGTCGTCCGGGACCGCCTCCCGTACCCCGGGCACGGCCCGCAGGACGTCGACGGCCTCGTCGGGGACCCGTACGCGCTCGGTCAGCCCCGCCGTCTCGGTCCTCGGCTCGCTGCCCCACGGCTCGACCGTCCAGCGGACCTCCTGGTCGCCCGCGACGACGACGGGCGCGGCGGCGTACCGCTCCACGCGCGCGTGGCCGAGCCCGACGGAACCGAGCGCGAGGGCGAGCGCGCCGAGCAGCGCGGAGGTGACGGCGACGGCCGCGAACACGGCGGCCCACGCCTTGCGGTGGACCCGCAGCGACCGGGCGGCGAGCAGCCGCACGGCAGGGTGGCCGGAACGGCGTCCGGGCAGTTCCCCGCTCACCGCGCCACCGCCGGCTGCCGCCCCGCCTCGCCGAGACCGCCGAGCGCCGCTCGTACGCCCGCCGTGCCGAGACCGCCGAGCACCGCCCGTACGCGCGCCTCGTCCGGGCGGTCGAGGCGGCCGGCGATGCGGCCCCGGTCCAGGAACACGGCCTCGTCCGCCCAGGTCGCGGCGGTCGGGTCGTGGGTGACGAGGACGACCGTGCGCCCCCGCTCGTCGACCGCGCGCCGCAGCAGGGCGAGGACTCCGGCCGCCGTGACCGGGTCGAGGGCGGCGGTCGGCTCGTCGGCGAAGACGACCTCGGGCTCGTTGACGAGGGCGCGGGCGATCGCCACCCGCTGCCGCTGGCCGCCGGAGAGGCTCTCGGGCCGGTCCTCGGCCCGGTCGGCGAGCCCCACGGCGTCGAGTCCTGCCAGGGCGCGGGCGTCGAGCGCCCGGCTCTCGCGGGCCCCGGCGAGGAGCAGCGGCAGGGTGACGTTCTCGCGCACGTTCAGCGCGGAGACGAGGTTGAGCGACTGGAAAACGAAGCCGATCCGGTCCCGCCGGAGCCGGGTCAGGCCGGTCGTCCTCAGGGTGGCGAGGTCGGTGCCCCCGATCCGTACCCGCCCGGCCGTCGGCCGTTCGAGCCCGGCCGCGCAGCGCAGCAGGGTGGACTTGCCGGAGCCCGACCGGCCCATCACGGCCAGGAAACGCCCGCGCGGCACGACCAGGTCGACCCCGTCGAGCGCGGGCGCCCCGCCTCCGTACGCACGGCTCACCCTGTCCAGGGCGAGGGCGGCGCCGTTCTCCGTCACTGCTGTCGTCGTCATACGGCCACGCTAGAAAAGCGCAGGTCACAGCAGTATGGGGCAGGCTGCCGGAGTGGGGGTGCAGCCAGCTACACCCCCACCGGTCTCAGCGACGGCGGCGCGGGCCCTCGTCCTCGTCCTCGTGCGGGCCGAACAGCTCGTCCGCGAGGGTCGGCAGATCGTCGAGCGGGGTCTCCTCCGCCCAGTCGGAGCGGCGGCGCGGCCGGCCGTTCTCGTCGAGCTGGGGCAGCTCCCGGGTCCGGTCGTTCGCACCGTGCGGCTCGTCGCGCCCGGTCCGCTCGTCACGGAAGATGCCCGGCGGCACCCGGTCGGCGGGGTCGGACGCCCCGGCACCCCGCACCGGAGGCAGCACGGCCGTCTCGTCGGCGGCCCTGGGGTCCCGTACGGGAGGCAGCACGGCGGTCTCGTCGGCGTCCCGCGGGTCCCGGATCTGCGGCAGGACGGCGGTCTCCGCCTCCGGCCTCTCGGCCCCGGGCCGCACGATCGGCGTCTCGACGGTGACCTCGTCCGGCGAGACGGTCGGCGCGTCCGGCTTCACGACCGGCGTCGGCACGGTGACCTCGTTCGCCGACACCTCGGCGGAACGAGCGGAACGGGCGGAACGGGCCGCACGCTCCGCCGCGGCCGTCCGCTCGGCGGCGGCCGCCTCCGCGGCCTCCCGCTCCCGCGCGGCCTTCTCCCGGGCCGCCTTCGCCGCCTCGGCCCGCCGCGCGGCGGCGAGCTCCGCCGCGGCACGCTCGGCGGCCGCCCGCTCCGCCGCGGCCTTCGCGGCGGCCTCGGCGGCGAGCTTCTCGGCGGCGGCCTTCGCCGCTGCCTCCTCCGCGGCCTTCGCGGCCGCGGCGGCCTCGGCCATCCGGCGCGCCTCCTCGGCGCGCAGCAGGGCCTCCTCGGCCTTGCGCTGCTTCTCCAGGCGGCGCTCCTCGGCCTCGGCCCGCAGCCGGGCCTCCTCCTCGGCCTCCCTGCGGAGCCGCTCCTGCTCCTCCTGGCGGGCCTTCTCCTCGGCCGCGAGCCGCTTGCGCTCCTCCTCGGCGGCGATCCGGGCCTCCTCGGCCCTGCGACGCTCCTCCTCGGCCTTCCGCTCGGCCTCCAGGCGGCGCGCCTCTTCCTCCTCGCGCCGCTTGCGCTCCTCCTCCTCGGCGCGGAGCTTGGCGAGCTGCTCCTGCCGCTCGCGCTCCAGGCGCTCCTCCTCGGCCTTGCGGGCGGCCTCTTCCTCCGCCAGGCGCCGGGCCTCCTCCTCGGCCTTCCGGCGGGCCTCCTCCACGGCCTTCACCTCGGCCTCGGAGAGCGGCAGCATCCGGTCGAGCCGGTGGCGCACGACGGTGGTGACGGCCTCCGGCTCCTGGCCGGCGTCGACGACGAGGTAGCGGCTGGGGTCGGCGGCCGCGAGGGCGAGGAAACCGGCCCGTACGCGCGCGTGGAACTCCGGCGGCTCGGACTCAAGGCGGTCGGGCGCCTCGGTGAACCGTTCCCTCGCGGTCTCCGGGGAGACGTCCAGGACCACGGTCAGGTTCGGCACGAGACCGTCGGTCGCCCAGCGCGAGATGCGGGCGATCTCCGTCGGTGACAGGTCGCGGCCCGCGCCCTGGTAGGCCACGGACGAGTCGATGTACCGGTCGGAGAGGACGATCGCGCCCCGCTCCAGGGCCGGCCGGACCAGGGAGTCGACGTGCTCGGCGCGGTCGGCCGCGTACAGCAGGGCCTCGGCGCGGTTCGAGAGCCCCGCCGACGACACGTCGAGGAGGATCGAGCGGAGCCGCTTGCCGATCGGCGTGGCGCCCGGCTCGCGGGTGACGACGACCTCGTGGCCCTTGGCGCGGATCCACTCGGCGAGCGCCTGGACCTGCGTGGACTTCCCGGCGCCGTCGCCGCCCTCCAGGGCGATGAAGAAACCGGTCGGGGACGGCGCCTGCACCGGGTCGGAGCCGCGCAGCGCGTCGCGCAGGTCGCGGCGGAGCGGGACGCCCGCCCGGTCGTCGGTCTTCGCGAGGAGCAGCGCGGCGACCGGGAGCAGCAGGGCGCCGACGAGGACGAGCGTGAAGGCGGCGCCGCCGTGCGCGAAGACGAAGTCCTCGGAGGCGAGCCGGTGCGGGCCGATCGCGGCGGCGAGCAGCGGCGCGGCGAGCGCGCCCAGGCCCATGGCGACGCGGGCGGTGGCCTGGAGGTGCTCGGTGGTCCGGGCCCGGCGGGGCTCCTCGGTCTCCTGGTCGATCAGGTGGTGGCCGGTGTTCGCGGCGACCCCGGCGGCGTATCCGGCGAGGGCGGCGAGGAACAGCACGGTCGCCGTGTCCGGGACCAGGCCCATCGCGATCAGGGCGACGCCGGTGACGGTGGTCGCGAGGGCGAGCAGCCGGCGCCGGGACAGCACCGGCAGGACGGAGCCCGCGGTGCGGATGCCGACGGCGGTGGCGCCGCTGAGCGCCAGGATCAGGAGGGCGTACGTGACGGGCCCGCCGCCCAGGTCGTACGCGTGGAGCACGGCGAGGGACGCGGCCGCGGCGATCGCCCCGGCGACGGTGGCGGAGGCGAGGACGAGCAGCGGCAGGGCACCGGTGCGGCCCTTCTCGGCCGTGCGGCCCTCGCCCTCGCCGGAACCGGTCCTCGGCCGGCGCAGGCCCTCCAGGGGCGAGCGGGGCCGCGGCGTCTCCCCGCCGGGCAGCGCCATCGCGTACAGGACGGTGACGGAGGCGGCGAACAGGCCGGCGGCGACGTACGAGCCGAGGGCCGCCTGGTGCTGCGAGAACCAGTCGATCCCGGCGCCCAGCAGGTTCCCGACGAGGGTGGCGACGAGCAGCACGGCGGCCGCGGCGGGGACGGCGAGGAAGCCGGTCCGCAGGGACAGCCGGCGCAGCGCGCCGAGGTGGTCGGGCAGCGGCCGTACGGCGGCGCCCTCCAGGGGCGGCGCGGGCAGCAGCGCGGGCGCGGCGCCCTCACGGCCGACGGTCCACAGCCGCTCGGCCGCGCCGGTGACGAAGACGGTGCCGAGCAGGTACCAGAGGGCGCTGCCGGGGATCCAGTCGATCCACAGCGGGGCGATGACGAGCAACGCGATCCGCAGCCCGTCGGCACCGATCATGGTCCAGCGCCGGTCGAGCGGTCCTGACGGCCCGGTGAGCGCGGTCAGCGGCCCGAGGAGCACGGCCCCGAAGAGAACCGAGGCGAGCAGCCGGACGCCGACGACGGTCGCCACGGCGAACGCGGCCCCCCGGTAGCCGCCCCCGAGCGCGCCCTCGGCGACCGCGGCCTGGAGGCCCAGGAGGACGAGGACGAGGAGGGCGAGGGCGTCACCGGTGCTGCCGACCAGGTGGGCGCTCCACAGCCGGCGCAGCGGCTGATGGCGCAAGAGGGCGCGTACGGCGCGCTCCCGGGAATCCGCGACGAGTGCGGCGTCGGAATCGCCCAGGCGGTCTGGCTGCTCTGCTCGCGTCATCCGTCCACCCTATCCGGACGGCCTTGCTCCCCGCGGCCCGCGCCCGAACAAACGTAGGGGGCGGAAGCACGCTCCCGCCCGATAGACGGAGGAGGACGGAAACCCGCTCCCGCCCCGAAAACGACGGAGGGCGGGAGCACCGCTCCCGCCCTCCCGCGAGCCCCGTCAGGGACTACTCCGGCTTGGCCGCCGCCGTCTTCTTGGCGGCGGTCTTCTTCGCCGTGGCCGTCTTCGCCGTCGTCGTCTTCTTCGCCGCGGTCTTCTTGGCGGTCGTGGTCTTCTTCGCCGCCGTCTTCGTGGCCGTCTTCTTCGCCGCGGCCTTCTTCGCCGGGGCCTTCTTGGCGGCCTTCTTCGCCGGCCCCTTGGCCCGCTTCTCGGCGAGCAGCTCGTAGCCGCGCTCGGGCGTGATCGTCTCCACGCTGTCGCCGGTGCGCAGGGTGGCGTTGGTCTCGCCGTCCGTCACGTACGGGCCGAACCGCCCGTCCTTGACGACCACGGGCTTCTCGCTGACCGGGTCGGTGCCCAGCTCCTTCAGCGGCGGCTTGGCCGCGGCCCGGCCCCGCTGCTTCGGCTGCGCGTAGATCGCGAGCGCCTCTTCCAGCGTGATCGTGAAGAGCTGCTCCTCGTCCGTCAGCGACCGCGAGTCCGTGCCCTTCTTCAGGTACGGGCCGTAGCGGCCGTTCTGCGCGGTGATCTCGACGCCCTCGGCGTCGGTGCCGACGACCCGCGGCAGGGACATCAGCCGGAGCGCGTCCTCCAGGGTGACCGTGTCGAGGGACATCGACTTGAAGAGGGAGGCCGTGCGCGGCTTCACCGCGTTCTTGCCGGTCTTCGGGGTGCCCTCGGGCAGGATCTCCGTCACGTACGGGCCGTAGCGGCCGTCCTTGGCGACGATCTGGTGGCCGGTGGCCGGGTCCGTACCCAGCTCGAAGTCGCCGCTCGGCTTGGCGAGCAGCTCCTCGGCGTGCTCGACGGTCAGCTCGTCGGGCGCGAGGTCGTCGGGCACGTCGGCCTTCTGGTACCCCTCCTGCCCCTTCTCGCCGCGC
The DNA here is from genome assembly GCF_000830005.1 of Streptomyces vietnamensis. Classification (NCBI taxonomy): domain Bacteria; kingdom Bacillati; phylum Actinomycetota; class Actinomycetes; order Kitasatosporales; family Streptomycetaceae; genus Streptomyces; species Streptomyces vietnamensis. The sequence goes on from NZ_CP010407.1 coordinate 3,880,160, forward strand.
TCCACGTACGCGCCGTAGCGGCCGACGCGGAGCACGATGCCGTTGCCGACGGGGAAGGAGGAGATCTCGCGCGCGTCGATCGCGCCGAGGTCGGTGACGAGCTCCTTGAGGCCGCCGAGGTGGTCGCCGTCGCCGTTCCCGGCGTCCGCCGCGCCGCCCGTACCGCCGGACTCGCCCTCACCGAAGTAGAAACGCTTCAGCCACGGCACCGCCTGGGCCTCACCGCGCGCGATGCGGTCGAGGTCGTCCTCCATCTTGGCGGTGAAGTCGTAGTCGACGAGCCGCCCGAAGTGCTTCTCCAGGAGGTTGACGACGGCGAAGCTCAGGAAGGACGGGACGAGCGCCGTGCCCTTCTTGAAGACGTAGCCGCGGTCGAGGATGGTGCCGATGATCGAGGCGTACGTCGACGGGCGGCCGATCTCGCGCTCTTCCAGCTCCTTGACCAGCGAGGCCTCGGTGTAGCGGGCCGGCGGCTTGGTCGCGTGGCCGTCCGCCGTGATCTCCTCGGCGGTCAGCGCGTCGCCCTCGGCGACCTGCGGCAGGCGCCGCTCGCGGTCGTCGAGCTCCGCGTTCGGGTCGTCGGCCCCCTCCACGTACGCCTTCATGAAGCCGTGGAAGGTGATCGTCTTGCCGGACGCGCTGAACTCGGCGTCACGGCCGTCGGCCGCCCGGCCGCCGATCTTCACGGTGACCGAGTTGCCGGTCGCGTCCTTCATCTGGGAGGCGACGGTCCGCTTCCAGATCAGCTCGTACAGCTTGAACTGGTCGCCGGTCAGGCCGGTCTCCGCCGGGGTGCGGAAACGATCACCCGAAGGCCGGATCGCCTCGTGCGCCTCCTGCGCGTTCTTGACCTTGCCCGCGTAGACGCGCGGCTTCTCCGGCAGGTAGTCGGCGCCGTACAGCTGCGTGACCTGCGCCCGGGCCGCCGCGACGGCGGTGTCGGAGAGGATCGTGGAGTCCGTACGCATGTAGGTGATGAAGCCGTTCTCGTACAGCTTCTGCGCCACCTGCATGGTCGCCTTCGCACCGAAGCCCAGCTTGCGGCTCGCCTCCTGCTGGAGGGTGGTGGTCCGGAAGGGGGCGTACGGGGAGCGGCGGTACGGCTTCGACTCGACCGAGCGGACGGAGAACGCCGTGTCGGCGAGCGCGGCGGCCAGCGCCCGCGCGTTCGCCTCGTCCAGGTGGAGCACGTTCGCGGTCTTCAGCTGCCCGTCGGCGCCGAAGTCACGGCCCTGCGCGACGCGCCTGCCGTCGACCGTGTTCAGCCGGGCGACCAGCGAGGACGGGTCGGAGGCGTCACCGGAGCGGCCGGTGCCGAAGGTGCCGGTGAGGTCCCAGTACTCGGCGGAACGGAACGCGATGCGCTCGCGCTCCCGCTCGACGACGAGACGGGTGGCGACGGACTGCACACGGCCGGCGGACAGCCGCGGCATGACCTTCTTCCACAGGACCGGCGAGACCTCGTAGCCGTACAGCCGGTCCAGGATGCGGCGGGTCTCCTGCGCGTCGACCATGCGCTGGTTCAGTTCGCGCGGGTTGGCGACGGCCTCCCGGATCGCGTCCTTGGTGATCTCGTGGAAGACCATCCGGTGGACCGGGACCTTGGGCTTCAGGACTTCCTGGAGGTGCCACGCGATGGCCTCGCCCTCGCGGTCCTCATCGGTGGCGAGGAAGAGCTCGTCGGACTCGGCGAGCAGCTCCTTGAGCTTCCTGACCTGCGCCTTCTTGTCCGCGTTGACGACGTAGATCGGCTGGAAGTCGTGCTCGACGTCGACCCCGAGGCGGCGCACCTCGCCGGTGTACTTCTCCGGCACCTCCGCGGCGCCGGAGGGGAGGTCGCGGATGTGCCCGACGCTCGCCTCGACGACGTAGCCGGGGCCGAGGTAGCCCTTGATCGTCTTCGCCTTGGCAGGCGACTCGACGATGACGAGTCGGCGGCCGCCGTGTGCGGTCTCGCTGGTCGGGGACAACTTCGCTCTTCTCTCCGGATCGACACTCTCTGGCACGTACGGCACTGGCACGCACGGCAGCGGCACGGACGGTGACGCTCCCGTCGCTGCGGAGTGTGACGGTACAACCCGCCCCCGTGTCAAACGGCAAAAGCCCGCAACGGCCACTCGAACGGTAACCCGAGTCCTGGCATTCCTGCCGCCCGGACTCCCGGTCGGGCGGGGCGGGGGTTGCGCGGCGGAGAGATCGGAAAGAGACCGGGCGCCGAACCGGAACCGGATTCAGAGCCGGCCGAAGCACCAGAGGCCGAGGGCCAGGAAGGCGGCGCCGGAGAGGCTCGTCAGCGCGACCGCGGTACGCGGGGCGACCCCGTGCGCCACGGGCTCGCGGTGCAGCGTCCGCACGGTGGTCCACAGCAGCAGCGCGCCTCCGAACAGCGTGAACGCCGCCCCCGCGAAGATCGCCGGCCCGCTCTCCATGCCCGTACCCCGTTCCGTCCCCGTGCGGCGTTCGCCCCTCGCGGCCGAGGCTGACACCCCCGGGCATCGGGAGCGCGAACTCCGGGTGAACGGCGTGGGCCGTCTCGTGCGGGTTCACGAAGATGGCCGGTAGTCATCCGCTTCCGGGAGGTCCCTCCCCCTCCCCCCGCCCCACCCCATGCGCCCCGCGCCACGCGTCTTGCGTCACACGTCACACGTCACACGTCACATCACGTCGAGCGTGGCCCGGCGTCGGCTCCCCCGCTCGAAGACGGCGAGGAGGACGACGGCGAGCAGCCCCCATCCGGCGCCGACCGCGAGCTCGGCTCCGAGCAGGTGTCCGTCCAGGCCGGCGCCGGCGGTCAGCCCGCGCGCCGCGTCCGCCGCGTGCGTGAGCGGCAGCAGCCCACCGGCGACCCGCATCCACTCCGGCAGCGTCTCCCGGGGCACGGCGGCGCCGGTCAGGAGCAGCAGCACCGAACTGGCCACGTTCGACACCAGGAACACGTCGCGGAAGCGCAGCCCGAGCGCTCCGAGCGCGAGCCCGAAGGCCGAGCAGGCGCCCGCCGCGGCGAGCAGCACCAGACCGAGCCCGGGGAGCGCCCCGGCGGGCACGGGCAGCCCGAGGACGAGCGCGGCGGTGGTGAGCACGAAGGCACTGACGAACAGCCCGTTGAGGACGTACGGGAGGGCTCGTCCGGCCCACAGGGGCAACCGGTGGCGGGGCGAGAGCAGGACGGCCCCGAGGGTGCCGTACCGGCGCTCGTTGGCGACGGCCATCGTGCCGCCGTACACGCAGGAGGCGGAAGCTGCGAGGACGGCGTTGCCCACGAGGTGGAAACGATCGTCGGCGACACCGAGTTCCCTGCCCAGGAAGACGAAGAAGAAAACCTGGAGCAGGGGTCCGACCAGCAGTGTTCCGATGAACATGGGCGGGGTCGTCCAGTTGAACAGGGCGCGGTACGAGATCGCCCCGCCGACCACGAGCAGCCGGGAGGAGGCGTGGAAGCGGAAGCCGAGGAATCGGCACCGGAAGCGGAACATCCGACGGTGGCCTTTCAGGCGAGGGCGAGGGTGGCGGCGGCGCGGGCCCGGCGCTCGACCCGGCCGAGGACGAGGACGGCGGCGAGGGCGTAGCCGGCGCCGAGGGCGAGGGCGGTGAGCAGCGGCGGGACCACGTCCCCGCCGGAGGCCGCCGCGTGGACGGCCCGCGCGCCCCAGGTGGTCGGCAGCGCCCAGGAGATCGGGTGGGTCCAGGCGGGCAGCACGGTGACGGGGACGAGCAGCCCGGACAGCAGCCAGACGGGCGTGTCGAGCGGGTTGGCGAGGGCGTTGGCGTTGCGCAGCAGGACGAAGGTCGCGGCGAGGAGGAGCCCCATCATGCCGAGCGCGAGGACGCACACCGGGACGGCGACGAGGAAGAGCAGCGGGTGCGCGAAGTCGAGCGGCACGTCGAAGAGCAGCACACCCCACAGGACGGTGGCCCCCATCGCGTACGTGCCGATGACGGCGGTCGCGAGGGTGATCGGCAGGAGTACGAGCGCGAGCGGGGTGGGCGCGACGACGAGGGTCTCCAGGGTGCCGAGCCAGCGCTGGTTCTGCACGGCGCCGCCCGAGCCGAAGAGGACGGAGCCCCAGATGCCCATGAGTCCGGCGCCGACGGAGGCGGTGAGCAGCCGGTCGGGGTCGCCGGCGGCGCGGAACAGGTAGACGGCGAGGGTCGCGTAGACGAGCGGGACGAGGACGGCGAAGGTGATCTCGATCGGGGAGCGGGACATGTACGAGACGTGGGTGCGCACCCCGACGCCGATCAGGCGCAGGACGCGGGTCGGACGGGTCACGCGGGCACCCCGTCCGGCTCGGTGGAGGACGACGGTTCGGTGGAGGACGGCGGTTCGGTGGAGGACGGCGGTTCGGTGGGGGCCGGGGCCTCGGTGGAGGCCGTCGCCTCCTCCACGATCGCGATGTAGGCGTCCTCCAGGGAGGGTTCGCGGCTGACGACCCGTCCGATGCGGACGCCGTCGAGGGCGGCCAGGACGGGTGCGTGGAGCTCGGCGCCGCGGTCCGTCTGCACGCTCACGGTCTGGACCGCGCCCCGGTCCTCGGTGGACACGCCCCGGACGCCGGGCACCCGCCGTACCCGGTCGAGGGCCTCTTCGCCCGCTCCGTACGCCTCGATGTCGAGGACGTCCCGGTCCCCGACGCGGGACTTGAGGCTCTCGGGGGTGCCGAGGGCCCGGATCCGGCCGCCGGCGATGACGGCGATGCGGTCGCAGAGTTCGTCGGCCTCGGCCATGTAGTGGGTGGTGAGGAGGACGGTGGTGCCGGCGGCGGCCAGGTCGGCGACGGTGCGGCGCAGGTCGCGGGCGGCGACGGGGTCGACGCCGATGGACGGTTCGTCGAGGAAGAGGACGTCGGGGCGGTGGAGCAGGCCGCGGGCGATGTGGAGGCGCTGCCGCATGCCCCGCGAGTACCCCTCGACGCGTTCCCTCTCCCGGCCCGTCAGGCCGACGAGGTCGAGGAGTTCGGCGATGCGCCGCTTCTGGTCGCGGGCGGGGACGCCGTACAGCTCGGCGAAGTAGCGGAGGTTGTCGAGTGCGGAGAGCCGGTCGTACAGGCCCCGGTCGCCGCCGAAGACGTACCCGATCCTGCGGCGTACGGCGACGGGGTCGCGGGCCACGTCGTGGCCGAACACCCGGGCCGTGCCGGAGGTCGGCAGGAGCAGGGTGTTGAGCATCTTGATGGTGGTGGTCTTCCCGGCGCCGTTGGGGCCGAGCAGGCCGAACAGCTCTCCCGGCGCCACCTCGAAGGTGACGCCGCGCACGGCCTCGGTCTCGGTCCGCCGGGACCTCGGCCACCCGGTCCTGCTGGTGTAGGTGCGGCGCAGTGCGTCCGCCTCGATTGCGAGCATGCGCCGGACGGTAGGAGCAGGTGGGAGGGCCGGGCCATCGATTCGGGAGGCCCCGAATCGTCGGACCACGGCCCCGGATCCTCAGGCCGCCGCCCCGGAGCCTCGGCCGCGGCCCCTCCGGGCTCATGCCACCGCGCGCAGGACGTCCTCCCCGGCGAGCAGTGCGAGCAGCGAACGGCCCGTGTCCGTCAGCTGGTAGTACACCGAGCGCCCGACGCGGTGGCGGGTCACCACACCTGCTTCCGCGAGGACCGACAGGTGTTCGGAGACCGTGCTGGCGGCGAGGCCGAGCCGGTCGGCGAGTCCGGCCGTGGTCAGGGGCCCGCCCAGTTCGCGCAGGACGGCCGCCCGGCCCCGGCCGAGCATGAGCCCGAGCCGGTCCTCGGCGACGGGCTCGGCCGGTTCGCGCAGGGCTGCGGCGCCCCGGGCCTGGAAGCTGAGCGCGAAGACCTCGGGGTCGTCGGTCGAGTAGAGCCGGCAGCCCTCCGCGAAGACCAGCGGCACGAGGACGAGGCGCCGCTCGCCGGGGGTGTACTCCGCGTCGATGTACTTGGTCAGTTCGAGTACGGGCGGCTGCCACCGCCCCCGTGCCTCCAGGCCGGCGAACAGCGCGTCGACGCCTTCGGTCGCGAACGTCCTGGCCCGGACGAGGACCTCGTCCTCGACGAGCCGGCGCATCGTCGGCCAGTACGGCTCGATCGCGCCCTCCCAGTAGGCGGCGTACGCGTCGGCGAGCGCCGCGCAGGCGGCCTCCGGGTCCTTCAGGTAGGGCTGCAGGAAGGGCGCGTCGAGCAGGTCCGGGTAGCAGACGGCCGCCTGGGCGCGGACGAACTCCGGGTCGGTGCCCCGCAGCGCGGCGAGCTCCTCGTGGATGTGGACGGTGCCGAAGGGCCGGGGCAGCAGGAAGTCGGAGACCTCGCCCGGCCCCTTCTCGACCAGGTCCCACAGGGGGCGGAGCCGGTCGTCCTCGCGCCACACCTCGCGCGCCTGCCCGACCCACTCCTGGTAGGGCCAGGAGGGGTGTCGGTGCGGCAGCGCGAGGTGCATCGCGCAGAACGTGTCACGCAGCGGGCTGATCGCGATCCGGGTCGCCCCGAGCGAGGCCTCGTCCAGCTCGATCCGTATCAAGCGCCGCTCCCTTCGGTCACGGGCAGCAGGGAGGCGGGGATCAGGAAGCCCTCCTCGACGAGCAGCCGGATCGCCTGCGGGGTGCGGTCCCGCAGCAGGACCGGGTCCTCGCCCATCAGCTGTCCGATCGCGTCGAGGATGCGGCCCGCGCTGAGGGTGCCGTCGCAGACGCCGGCGAACCCGGCGCCGACGTGGTCGACCTTGGTGGCGCGGCGCATGCCCCGGTTCTGCCGGAGCACCACGTGCTCGGGGTCCTCGGCGCCCGGCAGTCCGACCTGCTCCTGCACGACCTCGGGCGCGAGGGTGAAGCTGTCGGCGAGGAGCGCGGCGTCGTCGTGGCCGCGCAGGTAGTCCTGGCGCTCGAAGTGGGCGCGGACGGTGGGGCCGAGGGGCTGCTCGACGGGGTGCGGCCACTCCTCGACGACGATCGAGGGTTCGACGGCGCCGGAGGCCACGGCCTCACTGCGCCGGATGGTGATCCAGCCGAAGCCGACCGCGCGGGTCTTGCTCGCCTCGAACTCGTCGAGCCAGCGGTCGTACGCCGCCCGGTAGGCGTCCGGGTCGCCGCGGTGGTCACCGCTGTCCCGCAGCCACAGTTCGGTGTACTGGGTGATGTCCTGGACCTCGCGCTGCACGATCCAGGCGTCGCAGCCGCGCGGCACCCAGGACCGCAGCCGCTCCTGCCACTCCTCGCCCTCGACGTGCTGCCAGTTGGCGAGGAACTGGGCGTATCCGCCGTCGTTGAGCCGCTCCCCGGCCTGCTGGACGAGGGTGCGGCACAGGTCGTCGCCGCTCATCCCGCCGTCCCGGTAGGTGAGGCCGGCGCCGGGGGAGATCACGAACGGCGGGTTGGAGACGATCAGGTCGTACGTGTCGCCGTCGACGGGCTCAAAAAGGGAGCCGGTCAGCAGCTCGGCCTCGCGGGCCCCGGAGAGGGCGAGGGTGAGCCGGGTGAAGTCCAGGGCGCGCGGGTTGAGGTCGGTGGCGGTGACCAGGGTGGCGTGCTGGGCGGCGTGCAGCGCCTGGATGCCGGAGCCGGTGCCGAGGTCGAGCGCGGAGGAGACCGGCGTGCGGACCGTGATGCCGGCGAGGGTGGTGGAGGCGCCGCCGACGCCGAGGACGACTCCTTCGTCCTTCTTCCCGATGCCGCCGGCGCCGCCGACGGCGCAGCCCAGGTCGGAGACGATGAACCAGTCCTCGCCGTCGGGTCCGCCGTACGGCCGGACGTCGACCGTGGCGAGCACGGTGTCGTCCTCGGGGACCAGCCAGCCGTCGGCGAGGGCCTCGTCGAGCGGGAGCGCGGCGGCGGCCCGGTCGGCGGCGACGGGCTCCTGGAGCAGGAAGAGCCGGACGAGGATCTCCAGCGGGGAGTCGCCGCGGGTGGCGCGCAGGGCGGGCACGGTCTCGCTGCGGGCGAGTGCCGCGTAGGCCGGGGCGCCGAGCAGGTCGAGCAGGCCGTCGGCGGTGAAGTCGGCGGCGAGCAGTGCCTCGCGCAGACGGGTGGCGTGCGCGGGCACCGGGAGGCGGGAAGGCAGGGTCGTACTCACCGCTCCATTGTGACGGCCGCCACCGACATCCGGGCGGCCGACCCGGCGGCGGGCGGCCGATCGCCGCCGGCCACCGGGTCCGGTCGCCGCAGGTGCCGGGCCGATCGGCCCCGGTGCCTGCTCCTCGGCCGGGTCGACCGGCCCTGGCGCCTGCCCTTCGCCGCTGCCGGGCTAGGACTTCTTGGTCGGCTTGGCGGACGCCTTCTTCGTCGGGTCCGAGGAACCGGAGTCCGAGTCGGAGTCGGAGGTGGCTCCGGAGGTGGGGGTGGAGCCGGCGTTCGGGGAGGCGGAGGTCTTCGGCGGGACCGAGGCCGTGGGCTTCTGGCAGCCGGGCTGCTTGGCCATCGCCTGGCCCAGCTGGCCCTCCTCCAGCTTGGACAGGGCGTTCTGGTCCATCTTCTCGATCTTGGTCAGGCCGTCGGCGACGCCCTGGAGGCCGTCCGCGAACTTCTGCTGGTTCGTCGGGTCCAGCGCGTCGACCTGCTTCTTGAGCCCCTCGTAGGCCAGCGCGGTGGCGTTGAGCTCCTTGATCGCGTCCTGCTGGACCTTCTGGCCGTTGTCGACGGGCGGGGCCCCGGCGGCCTCGACGGCCTTGGCGAGGGCGCGGTCGGCGTTCGCGATGTCCTGGAACGCCTTCGAGTCGGCGGCCTGGATCTCGGCCGGCTTGCTGTCGGCAGCGGTCGAGATGATGATCTGGTGGGCGTCGGCCCGCTTCTGGATCTGCGGCTTCGCCTGGTCGCAGAAGGTCTTCGCCCAGTCACCCACCTTGTCGCCCTCGTCACTGCTGCAACCGGACAGCGCGAGCACCAGTACCGCGCCGCCGGACAGTGCGGCCGCAAGCTTCTTGTTCAACGGATCGGTCCCTTCCAAGGCTCTCGGCCCCGGAACATACACGCCGAACGGGCTACTTCCACCTTTCGTGCGACGGATTACTCCCACTTTGCAGCCTTTTGAACCAAGGGATGAACCTCACGACCACCCCGTAAACATCAGGGAATGAGACGGACGCCACGTCAGGAGACGGCCACCGAGCGCCTCTTGGAGGCGCGGACCGCGCCGATCACGACGAGGAGCGCGATCACCGCGACCGCGGCCCGCAGGCCGGCGCTCGCGTCGCTGCCGTAGCTGAACCGCACGACCGCCGGGGCGATCAGCAGGGCGACCAGGTTCATCACCTTCAGGAGGGGGTTGATCGCCGGGCCCGCCGTGTCCTTGAACGGGTCGCCGACCGTGTCCCCGATGACGGTCGCCTCGTGCGCCTCGCTGCCCTTGCCGCCGTGGTTGCCGTCCTCGACCAGCTTCTTCGCGTTGTCCCAGGCGCCACCGGAGTTGGCGAGGAAGACCGCCATCAGCGCGCCCGCCCCGATCGCCCCGGCGAGGTACGCGCCGAGCGGGCCGACCCCGAGCGCGAAGCCGACCGCGATCGGGGCCATCACGGCGAGCAGTCCGGGCGTGGCGAGTTCGCGCAGCGCGTCCTTGGTGCAGATGTCGACGACCCGCCCGTACTCCGGCTTCTCGGTGAAGTTCATGATCCCGGGGTGTTCGAGGAACTGCCGCCGGACTTCGTAGACGACCGATCCGGCCGAGCGGGACACCGCGTTGATGGCGAGCCCCGAGAAGAGGAAGACGACCGCCGCGCCGAGGATCAGCCCGAAGAGGTTGTTGGGCTGCGAGATGTCCAAGGAGAGCGTCGCATCGCTGAACCTCCCGGCCCTCCCGGCTTCCCCGACGTCGGCGATCGCGGTCGCGATGGCGTCCCGGTACGAGCCGAAGAGCGCCGACGCCGCCAGGACGGCGGTGGCGATGGCGATGCCCTTGGTGATGGCCTTCGTGGTGTTGCCGACGGCGTCGAGGTCGGTGAGGACCTGCGCGCCCGCCCCCGTGACGTCCCCGGACATCTCCGCGATGCCCTGGGCGTTGTCGGCGACCGGGCCGAAGGTGTCCATGGCGACGATCACGCCGACGGTGGTGAGCAGCCCCGTCCCGGCGAGGGCCACCGCGAACAGCGCCAGCGTGATCGAGGTGCCGCCGAGCAGGAACGCCCCGTAGACGGTGAGGCCGATCAGCAGGGCGGTGTAGACGGCGGACTCCATGCCGAGCGCCACGCCCGCGAGGACGACCGTGGCGGGGCCGGTGAGCGAGGACTTGCCGATGTCCCTGACCGGCCGCCGGTTCGTCTCGGTGAAGTAGCCGGTGAGCTGCTGGATGAGCGCGGCGAGGACGATGCCGAGGGCGACCGCGACCAGGGCGAGGACCCGCGGATCGCCGCCGTGGGTGTGGATGCCCGGCTCGGTGACGCCTGCGAGCTCGGCGTACGAGGACGGCAGGTACGTGAACGCGGCGACGGCGACGAGCGCCAGCGAGATCACCGCCGAGACCAGGAATCCGCGGTTGATCGCGCTCATCCCTCCGCGGTCGGCGCGCCGCGGGGCGACCGTGAGGATGCCGATCACGGCGGTGACCACGCCGATCGCCGGCACCATCAGGGGGAACGCGAGACCGTGGTCGCCGAAGGCCGCCTTGCCGAGGATGAGGGCGGCGACCAGGGTCACGGCGTACGACTCGAAGAGGTCGGCGGCCATGCCGGCGCAGTCTCCGACGTTGTCGCCCACGTTGTCGGCGATGGTGGCGGCGTTGCGCGGGTCGTCCTCGGGGATGCCCTGCTCGACCTTGCCGACGAGGTCGGCGCCGACGTCGGCGGCCTTGGTGAAGATGCCGCCGCCCACCCGCATGAACATGGCGATGAGCGCGGCGCCGAGTCCGAACCCCTCCAGGACCTTGGGCGCGTCGGCGGCGTAGACGAGGACGACGCAGGAGGCCCCGAGCAGTCCGAGGCCGACCGTGCACATGCCGACGACCCCGCCCGTACGGAACGCGATCCGCATCGCCCGGTGCGCGACCTCGCTCCGGTCCTTCTCGGGTTCGCCCGGCGCCGGGGTGGCCTCCCTGGCCGCGGCGGCGACCCGCACGTTGGCCCGTACGGCGAGCCGCATGCCGAGGTAGCCGGTGACCGCCGAGAAGAGCGCCCCGACCAGGAAGAACAGGGAACGTCCGGCGCGCTGCGACCAGTTGTCGGCGGGCAGCAGCATCAGCAGGAAGAACACGGCGGCCGCGAAGACGGCGAGGGTCCGCAGCTGCCGCGCGAGGTAGGCGTTGGCCCCCTCCTGCACGGCTGCGGCGATCTCCTTCATCCTCTCGGTGCCCTCACCGGCCGCGAGCACCTGGCGGACGAAGAGCCGCGCGACGACCAGCGCGGCGAGGGCGACGGCCGCGACGACGACCACGATCGTCCGGTTCCCGCTCGTGAGCACCGCCGCGGCGAGGGTTGTGGGGTACATGGACGGATCATAGGGAGACAAACCGGCACAGACCGGGATGCGCCAATTCGTGGGCGAGGACACCCGCAGGCTGGGCGAGGACACCCACGGGCAAAACGGAAGAGGCCCCGCGATGCGGAGCCTCTTCCGTTTGTACGTGTACGGGTCAGGACAGGACGTCCGCCGAGGTCACCGGCCACGTCATCCGGATGGTGCCGCCGTCCTCGCCGGCGCTCACCTCGACGTCGTCGACGAGCCCGCGGATCACCGCGAGCCCCATCTCGTCCTCACCGCCGGCGTCGTCGAAGTCCTCGGCCGGGGCCGCGGCCCGCGCACCGGGGACACCGACGGCATCGGCCGCCGCCACCCCCGCACCCGGCACCTCGTCGCCGACCTCGATGGAGAACGTCTTCTCCTCCTCGGTCAGGACGACCCGGATGGGGGTCGTGACGTCGTTGCTCCGGTGCAGTCCGACCGCACGGGAACAGGCCTCACCCACAGCGAGACGCACCTCGTCGAGGACCGCCTCGTCCACACCCGCCCGGCGCGCGACCGCGGCCGCCACCAGACGGGCCGTGCGGACGTGCTCGGGCTGAGCACTGAAGCGGAGTTCAACGGTGGCCATGCGAACCCCCTGGGCTCAGTCGACGGCGTTGACGGCCTCGTCGACCGAGGTGTGGATCGGGAACACCTTGGTGAGACCCGTGATCCGGAAAATCTTGAGAATGCGCTCCTGGTTGCAGACCAGACGCAGCGAGCCCTCGTGCGCGCGAACGCGCTTCAGGCCGCCGACGAGCACACCGAGGCCGGTGGAGTCGAGGAAGTCCACGCCCTCCATGTCGACGACCAGGTGGTAGCTGCCGTCGTTCACCAACTCGACCAACTGCTCGCGCAGCTTGGGCGCGGTATACACATCAATCTCGCCACCGACCTCGACGACCGTACGGTCACCACCAGCGCCGGACACATTGCGAGTCGACAGGGACAGGTCCACGGATCCTCCAGCACCTTGCTATCGGGCGATCGTCCCCTCGGGTCTCCGGGGCGGAGCCGAGGAACGGAACGCCAGCCGCGATGGCATTCAATCACTTACCAGCAGCCATGCACGACGCCTTGGAAGCATTGTCCGTCATGGCAGTGACACACTCGGTGCCGATGGCCAAGAATCACCGCCCCCGTCGTCCGGCCGGGGAAACGGGCGACCGCCCCTCTCCCGGCATGATCCTGGACCGGCTCTCCTCGGGCGAGAGCCGGGCCGCGCGCATCACTCATACGGAGCACATGCCCGCCCGGGAGGGCCGCCATGCCGTCTGGCCGCACCGCATCCGTCCGGAAGTGATCGCGGCGATCCGGGCGGCCGGCATCGAGCACCCCTGGGCCCACCAGGCGGAGGCCGCCGAGCACGCCCTGGACGGCGAGTCCGTGGTGATCGCCACGGGCACCGCCTCGGGCAAGTCGCTCGCCTACCTCGCCCCGGTCCTCAGCACCCTCCTGGACGGCTCGGAGGCCCCGAACGGCCGCGGCACCACCGCCCTCTACCTGGCGCCCACCAAGGCCCTCGCCGCCGACCAGCGGCGCGCCGTGCGGGAACTGGCCGCCCCGCTCGGCAACCGGATCCGCCCCGCCGTCTACGACGGCGACACGCCGGTCGAGGAGCGCGAGTGGGTCCGCCAGTACGCGAACTACGTGCTGACCAACCCCGACATGCTGCACCGGGGCATACTCCCCTCCCACCCCAGGTGGTCCTCCTTCCTGCGCTCCCTGCGCTACGTCGTGATCGACGAGTGCCACACCTACCGGGGCGTCTTCGGCTCCCACGTCGCCCAGGTGCTGCGCCGCCTGCGCCGGATCTGCGCCCGGTACGGCTCCGAACCGGTCTTCCTCCTCGCCTCGGCCACCTCCGCCGAACCCGCCCTGGCCGCCGGCCGCCTCACCGGCCTGCCCGTCACCGAGGTCTCCGACGACGCCTCCCCGCGCGGCGAGCTGGTCTTCGCCCTGTGGGAGCCGCCGCTGACCGAGCTGCAGGGCGAGCGCGGCGCGCCCGTGCGCCGCACCGCCACCGCCGAGACCGCGGACCTGCTGACCGGCCTGACCCGGCAGGGCGTCCGCTCGGTCGCCTTCGTCCGCTCCCGGCGCGGCGCCGAGCTGATCTCGGTGATCGCCCAGGAACGGCTGGCCGAGACCGACCGCGCGCTCGCCCGCCGCGTCGCCGCCTACCGGGGCGGCTACCTGCCCGAGGAGCGCCGCGCCCTGGAGCGGGCCCTGCACTCCGGCGAGCTCCTCGGCCTGGCCGCCACGACCGCCCTGGAACTGGGCGTGGACGTCTCAGGCCTGGACGCCGTCCTGATCGCCGGCTACCCGGGCACCCGGGCCTCCCTGTGGCAGCAGGCGGGCCGCGCCGGCCGCTCGGGCGAGGGCGCCCTCGCGATCCTGGTCGCCCGGGACGACCCGCTGGACACCTTCCTCGTCCACCACCCGGAAGCGATCTTCGAACAGCCGGTCGAGACGACCGTCCTGGACCCCGACAACCCCTACGTCCTCGCCCCCCATCTGTGCGCCGCCGCCGCGGAGCTCCCGCTGACCGAACCGGACCTGGCCCTCTTCGGCCCGGCCGTGCCCGGCCTGCTGCCCCAGCTGGAAGGCGCCGGCCTGCTGCGCCGCCGCTCCACCGGCTGGTACTGGACCCGCCGCGAACGGGCCGCCGACCTGACCGACATCCGGGGCGGCGGCGGCAGCCCCGTCCGGATCGTGGAGGCCGGCACCGGCCGCCTCCTCGGCACGGTCGACGAGGCCGCCTCCCACACCGCCGTCCACGAGGGCGCCGTCCACCTCCACCAGGGCCGCACCTACCTGGTGCGGGAGCTCGACCTCAAGGACTCCGTGGCCCTCGTCGAGGAGGCCGTCCCCCCGTACTCCACCACCGCCCGCGACACCACCTCCATCACCGTCCTCGAAACCGACACCGAGATCCCCTGGGGAGCCGGCCGCCTCTGCTACGGCTCCGTCGAGGTCACCAACCAGGTCGTCTCCTTCCTCCGCCGCCGTCTGATCACCGGCGAGGTGCTCGGCGAGACCAAGCTCGACCTGCCGCCCCGCACCCTGCGCACCCGGGCCGTGTGGTGGACGGTCACCGAGGACCAGCTCGACGCCGCCCGGATCACCCCGGAGATCCTCGGCGGCGCCCTGCACGCCGCCGAGCACGCCTCCATCGGCATGCTGCCTCTCTTCGCCACCTGCGACCGCTGGGACATCGGCGGCGTCTCCGTACCGCTCCATCCCGACACCCTGCTGCCGACCGTCTTCGTGTACGACGGGCACCCGGGCGGCGCAGGCTTCGCCGAGCGCGCCTTCCACACCGCCCGCGCCTGGCTGACGGCCACCCGGGAGGCCATCGCCTCCTGCGAGTGCGAGGCGGGCTGCCCCTCCTGCATCCAGTCCCCGAAGTGCGGCAACGGCAACGATCCGCTCCACAAGCGCGGCGCCGTCCGCCTCCTCACGGAACTCCTGAGGGAGGCCCCGGAGCCGTCCCAGGGGCCCTCTCCAGCAGCGGAGCCCGCCCCGGAGGACCCGCCCGCGACCTGACCTCCGGCCGGTACGGGCCGCGCACGACCCTGGCGGTCACCTCCGCGATCCCGTCCCGCACCGCGCACCGCGCCAGCTCGGCGCCCTGCGCGGCGGCCACCCGCGAGGCGGCGGCGCACGCCTCGGCCTCGCCCCACAGGGCCCGGTCGGCGGCGGCGAGGGCGGCCAGGTCGGCGGCCCCGCCGGCCCGGTGCCTGGCGCCCACCGCCTGCCCGAGCGCGAGCACCACCCCGAACACCACGCACAACGCGCACGCCGCGAACGCGGCCCACACGGTCGCCGCCCCACGGTCACCACCACGGCCGGCCTTCCGCCCCGTCACGGCACTCCCCCGCCCACCGCGTCCGGCCTTCCGGCCCGTCACGGCACTGCCCCACCCATCGCGTCCGGCCTTCCGGCCCGTCACGGCACTCCCCCGCCCACCGCGTCCGGCCTTCCGGCCCGTCACGGCACTCCCCCGCCCACCGCGTCCTCCGCGAGGGCCGCCGCGCCGGCCCGCAGGGTGACGCCCATGCCCCGGGGGCCCGGGGCCGCCGCCTCCACCGTCACCCGCCACAGCTCGCCCTCCCTCGCCACCGACACCCGGGCCCCCTCGGGCGCGGCGGCCCGGGCAGCCGCCTCGGCGGAGGCCGCCGGCTCCGAACGGGCCGCCGCCCTCGCCCCCGCCCGTGCCGCGTCCACGCACCGGATCTGCGCGGCGGCCGCGGCCAGCGCCCAGAGCAGGGTCACCGTGAACAGTGCGAGGACGGGCAGGACCATCGCCGCCTCCACGGTCACGAACCCCCGGTCAGAACGGCGCATCGAGGGCCTTCCCGATCACCGACTCCAGCGCCCCCGAGACCGCCCCGCTGGTCACGATCTTGTAGAGCACGGCGGCGAACGCCGCCGCGGCGATCGTCCCCACCGCGTACTCGGACGTGGTCATCCCCGCGTCGCGGCGCGCGGCCGCCCGCCGCGCCCGCCACCAATCGCCCAGCCACACCTTGACCGCCATACCGACCTCCTCGTTCCGTGTTCCGTCATGCCGTCATCGCTTCGACGTGTCATCACGTCGTGTCGTGTCTCGTCGTCATGTCGTGCCGTCGTGTCTCGTCGTCGTGTTCATCCGTCCAGCAGTCCCGCCGCGAGGCCGATCACCACCGGAGCCACTCCCACCGCCAGGAAGGCGGGCAGGAAGCAGAGCCCCACGGGCGCGCTGATCAGCACCTGTGCCCGGCGTGCCCGGGCCGCCGCCGCGCGGGCGCGGCCGGCGCGCAGGGCGGTCGCGTGCCGGGCGACGGCCTCCGCCGCCGGCGCTCCCGAGGAACCCGCCCGCTCCATGCAGCGGGCCAGTCCTTCGGCGCCCGGTATCGCGCCGAATCTCCCCCACACCTCGGCCGGTTCGCCGCCGAGCCGCAGTTCGGCGGCCGTGCGGGTCAGGCGCTCGCCGAGGGGCCCGCCCAGCGACCGGCCCACCGCCTCCGCCGCCGCACCGGGCCCAGCTCCGGAGGCGGCACAGGCCGCCAACAGATCGGCGGCGAGCGGCAGATGGCGCGCCGCCTCCTCGTCGCTGGCCGGTGGCGCGGCCTGCCTCATGGCCCGCCACCTCACTCCCGCGGCCGTCAGGGCCCCGGCGCACAGGCCGCCGACCCCGCCGGACAGCACCCAGCCGAAGCCGACCCCCACCAAGGGCAGCAGCCAGGGCCCCACCCAGGGCGGCAGCCCGCCCCGGACCTTCCGGGGGCGCGGTTCCGGCCTCGGGAGAAGGCCTCCGGCCCGCCGCCGCGTCCGGCGCGCCCGCAGTCCGCGCAGCACCTCCAGGACGCCCTGCACGCACAGGGCGGCCGCCAGGGCCAGGAGGCCCGCCGCCCGAACGACGTCCGGCCTCATGCCCGCTCCCCTCCCCGTACGATCCGCGCGGCCCACCACAGTCCGGCCGCCTCCAGCGCCCCGCCCACGGCCAGGCAGCCCAGGCCGGCCGGTGTGTGCAGCAGCACCCGCAGCGGGTCGGCGCCCAGGGCGGCGCCGAGGGCGAGCCCGGCCGCCGGGAGCAGCGCGAGGACCGTCACCGTGGCCCAGGCGCCGGCCAGTTCGGCCCGCAGGCGGTCGCGCTGCTCGTGGTGCTCCCGCAGGGCGGCCTCCAGGCGGTCGAGCCCGTCGGCCAGGCCCGCGCCTCCGTCGACGGCCACCTGCCAGCAGGCCGCCATGCCCGCGAGCCCGTCGGCGCCGTCCTGCCGGGCCGCCCGCCGCAGCGCCTCCGGCACGTCCCCGCCGAACCGGGCCGCCGCGAGGACCGGCGCCTCCGCGGCGCCGAGCGCGCCCGTCTCCCTGGCCGCGAAGGACAGTGCCTGCGCGGGCTGCCAGCCGGCCCTCAGCTCCCCGACGACCGCCCCGCACAGGGCCACCACGCGCTCGGCCCGCGCCTCCCGCTCCTTCCGGCGCCCGGCGGCCCGCAACCGCCGTCCCACCAGGGGCACCGCGAGCGCCCCCGCCACCAGCGGCAGCGGTGACTCGCCGAGGAGCGCGAGGACTCCCGCCACCGGCAGGCACAGCCAGGCGCGCCGCTCCCGCAGCAGGGCCCACCAGCGCGCGGCCACCGCGGGCCACTCCCAGCTGCCGCGGTCGTCGGGAACTCCGCCCGCAAGCACCGCTCTTGCCCGGCCCGCACCGCGCCGCCGCTCGGCTGTCCACCACAGGGCGAGCACCGCGCAGAGCGCCGCCGCCCCGTGTGCCGCGCCCCGCATCTGCACCAGTTCCGCCGTCACCGCGATCTCTCTCACCGCGAT
The DNA here is from genome assembly GCF_000830005.1 of Streptomyces vietnamensis. NCBI lineage: Bacteria > Bacillati > Actinomycetota > Actinomycetes > Kitasatosporales > Streptomycetaceae > Streptomyces > Streptomyces vietnamensis. Next base: position 3,897,839 of record NZ_CP010407.1, read on the forward strand.
CCCCCTCCGATCAGCGACCTCAGCCGCTCCCAGCCCCGCTCCCGCTCGAACCCGGCCGCGCCCCACCGCAGCGCCGGCACCGTCCGGACCAGACCGTCCCGGTCCCGCTCCAGGACGTGGACCTCGGCGATCCGCCGCCGTCCGTCCCGGTCCCGTACGACGTGCAGCACCACCGACAGGCCCGCGCCCAGCTGGCTGTGCAGGGCGGCCCGGTCGAGCCCGGCCGCCGTCCCCAGGGCTTCGAGCCGCGCCGGCACGTCCGCCGCCGTATTGGCGTGGACCGTTCCGCAGCCGCCTTCATGGCCCGTGTTGAGAGCGGCAAGCAGATCCACCGCCTCCCCGCCCCTGACCTCGCCGACGACCAGCCGGTCGGGGCGCATCCGCAGCGCCTGCCGGACCAGGTCCCGCAGGGTGACGAGCCCGGCGCCCTCCTGGTTCGCGGGCCGCGCTTCCAGGCGCACCACGTGCGGGTGGTCCGGCCGCAGCTCCGCCGAGTCCTCGGCGAGCACGATCCGCTCCCGCTCCCCCACCAGCCCCAGGAGCGAGGCGAGGAGCGTGGTCTTGCCCGTCCCGGTGCCGCCACTGACGAGGTACGACACGCGGGCGTCGATCAGGGCCCGCAGGATCGGGGCGCCGTCCGGCGGCACGGTGCCCGCCGCGACCAGCTCCTCCAGGGAGAAGGCGCGGGGGCGGACCACCCGAAGCGACAGGCAGGTCGAGCCGACCGCGACCGGCGGCAGCACCGCGTGCATCCGGGTGCCGTCGGGGAGCCGGGCGTCGACCCAGGGCCGGGCGTCGTCGAGCCTGCGTCCGGCCACCGCCGCGAGCCGTTGCGCGAGGCGGCGGACGGCGGTGGCGTCGGGGAAGGCCACCGGGGCCCGTTCGAGACCGGTTCCCCGGTCCACCCACACCCGGTCGGGTGCGGAGACCAGGACGTCGGTGACCGCCGGGTCGGCGAGCAGCGGCTCCAGCGGACCGGTGCCGATCAGCTCACACCTCAACTCCTCGGCCGCCCCGAGGACTTCCGCATCGCCCAGGAGTCTTCCCTGGGCGCGCAGCGCCGCCGCCACGCGCGCCGGGGTGGGCTCGGCCCCGCTCGCCGCGAGCCGCTGCCGCACGGCGTCGAGGAGCCCCGCTCCGCCACCCTCGCTCCAAGCCGCGCCCCCTGTCCCGGTCATGCCGGACCACCGGGCACGAGAGCGCGCTCCCAGAAGGCGGTGCAGAACCGGCCGAGGGGGCCCCGGGGCTCGGCGCCCGGCGGCATTCCCGCGTCCTGGTCGGCCACGATCCCCGGGTCGTAAGGGAGTTCACCGGCGAGCGGCAGCCGCAGCGCGTCGGCTACCCACCGCTCGTCGAGCCCCGCCGCGTACGGCCCGCGGACCACGGCGCGCAGGTCGCGCACGGCCGGTCCGATCGTCGAGACCATCCGGTGCGCGGCCGCAACGGCCCTCAACTCCCCGGGAACGACGAGCAGTCCGAGGTCGAGCTGCGCCAGGGCCTCGACGGCCGACGGGTCGGCGCCGCGCGGCAGGTCCACCACGACGACCCCGCCCCGGCGCCGCGCGGCGGCGAGCACGGACCGCACGGCCTCGGGCGGCATCGGCGCCGCCGGGTCCCGGCCCCAGCTGAGCACCCGGACCCCGCGCACCGACGGCAGGGACTCCTCCAGGGCGCCGCCGGCCAGGCGGCCCTTCGAGGTGGCGAAGTCGGGCCATCGCCTGCCCTCCTCGCGCTCGCCGCCGAGCAACACGTCGAGCCCTCCGCCCAGCGGGTCGCCGTCGACGAGCAGCGTGCGGTGCCCGGCCCTCGCGGCGGCCAGCGCGAGACCGCAGGCCAGGGTGGAGGCCCCCGCGCCGCCCCGGCCGCCGACGACGCCGACGGTCAGCGCCGGCCTGTCCGCGCCCTCGGCCGCGTCGGCGAGGCGGTCGACGAGAAGGCTCTCGGCGGCCGGGAGGCTCAGTACGCTCTCCGCGCCGATCTCCACCGCAAGCCGCCACAGCTCCGGATCGTCCCGGTCACGGCCGACGAGGAGGGTCCCCGGCCGGCGCGCCGCCCCCCGGCAGCGGGCGGCGGCGTCGTCGCCGACCAGGACGAGCGGCGGGTCGGTCCAGCTCGCCCGCCGCTCCGGCACCCGGTGGTGCACCTCGGGCTCGACCCCGGCCGCGGCGCAGAGCCGCAGGAGGTCGTCGAGCAGCCCGAGGTCCTCGGTGACGATCAGCGGCCCGCCCCGGCGCGGCCCTTCCGCCGCCGAACCGCATGTCGTCCCCCTGGCCCCGGAAGTCCTGGATGTCTCCACGGTGCACGCCCCTCTCGTGATTCCTGCCGTCCGCGAACTTCGCGACAGGAATCACCGTGGAGGCATCTCGGAAATCGTGCCGATCTTGCCGAAAAACTGTGGATAAGCGAGGAGCTGTGAATAACTTCGCCACTCCTCCGGGGACTGTCCGGAACGCAGCCCGCCGATTACTGTGAGTGATGAATCGAGTGCCGGGCGGGGCCTCGATCAGCCCGTGACCGATGAACGGAAGGAAGGGAGCGAGCGATGGCACGCAGGGCCAAAACGGCTCCGGACATGCGACGACCCCCGCCGGGGGGGAGAGCGGGGGTCGTCTCTCCGGCCGACTCGGGGGGGGAGGAGCCGGACCGGGTTAGCACGGTCGCGAACGATCCGTGACTTCCATGGTGTACCCGAGAGCCTTCTCAGGCAAACCCACGCGCCCGAGCGTACGCCGAATGGTGGCACCTATGCTCGGGCTCGTGGAAAACCACTCCTTGCCGCGCACAGCCGCCTTCTTTGACCTGGACAAGACGGTCATTGCGAAGTCATCGACGCTGACCTTCAGCAAGTCCTTCTACCGGGGCGGACTGATCAGCCGCCGCGCCGCCCTGCGGACGGCCTACATCCAGTTCGTCTTCCTGGCGGGTGGAGCCGATCACGACCAGATGGAGCGGATGCGTGAATATCTTTCCGCGCTCTGCAAAGGCTGGAACGTCGCCCAGGTGAAGGAGCTCGTCGCCGAGACCCTTCACGATCTGATCGACCCGATCATCTACGACGAAGCGGCCTCCCTCATCGAGGAACACCACGCCGCCGGCCGCGACGTCGTGATCGTCTCGACCTCCGGTGCCGAGGTGGTCGAGCCGATCGGCGAGATGCTCGGTGCCGACCGGGTCGTCGCCACCCGGATGGTGGTCGGCGAGGACGGATGCTTCACCGGGGAGGTGGAGTACTACGCCTACGGGCCGACGAAGGCGGAGGCGGTCCGGGAGCTCGCGGAGTCGGAGGGCTACGACCTCTCGCGCTGCTACGCGTACAGCGATTCGGCGACCGACATCCCCATGCTGGAGGCCGTCGGCCACCCGTACGCGGTCAACCCCGACCGGACGCTGCGCCGTGAGGCCGTGGCCCGGGAGTGGCCCGTTCTCGCCTTCGAGAAGCCGGTGCGGCTCAAGCAGCGGCTGCCCGAATTCCGGATGCCGCCCCGCCCCACGCTCGTCGCCGCGGCGGCGGTGGGAGCGGCAGCCGTCGGGGCCGGGCTCGTCTGGTACGCGGCCCGGCGCCGGCAAGCCGCCCTCACCGAGCGTCTCGCCGGGGACTTTGCCCGAATTTGAGCAATCGTCCGAGAAGCGGATCCAGCACTTTCGCTTCCACCCGGACAGGAGTAGAAAGGAATCAGGCCCGCGAGACCGAGGACATCCGAGAGGATCACCTGTTGAGCATGAAGGCCCCACGGACCTAGCACTGAAACCGGGCACCCACGCGACGTCGACCCGTCGATTACGGGCCAGCCGCACCAGGCCACGGGCAAAGATCCCGGCCTGATGGGCACATATCGAGGACGCTTGGTAACTGGGTGGACGTGCCAGCGGCGGTACCAGGATTGGTGCCGCCGCAACCCATTTCCGGACCCGGCCGGACCCGACCGGGCCGACACGGGACATGACCAGGGCGACACGAGAGCCGCCCAGGCCCTCACGAAAGCCGACCTCCGGTGACGACCCTCCCCAGCCGGACCCGGCGGCGGCCATCCCAGCCAGCGCCCGGTGACCGCCATCCCAGCCGACCTCCGGTGACGACTCTCCCTAGTCGGGCCCGGTGACGGCCATCCCAGCCGACCCCCGGTGACGACCCTCCCCAGTCGGACCCGGCGGCGGCCATCTCAGCCGGCACCCAGTGACGGCCCTCCCCGGAGGTCTCTCAGGCGGCGCCGCGCTGGAGGGCCTCGCAGACGGCCGTCGACTCCCGGACCCCCAGTTCGACCGAGCGCCCGCAGTGTGCGATCCAGGCGCCCATGCCCTCCGGGGTGCCCGACAGGTACCCCTCGAAGGCGGCCAGGTACGCGGCCCGCCCCTGCTCCGCGTGGCCGACCTCGGCCGGGCAGATCGCCTTGGGGTCGAGGCCGCTGCCGACCAGCGCGATCCGCTCCGCCGCCCGCGCGACCAGACCGTTGTACGAGGTGAACGGGCGCAGTGCGAGCAGCTCGCCGTGCACCACGGCGGCCGTCACGAGCGCCGGGGCCTCGCTGCCCGCGACGATCAGCTCGGCGAGGCCGTCGAGCCGCCCCGCGACCTCGGCGGGCGTCGGCAGCGGGGCGTCGATCAGCGGTTCGTCGACCGTCTCGCCGTCCAGCCGGGGCCGGCCCACGGAGTCGCCGACGCCGGTGCCGCCCGGGACACCCGCGTCCCCGGCCGCGACCAGGTGGAGCCGGGCGAGCACGCGCAGCGGGGACTGGCGCCAGATGGAGAGCAGCTGCCCGGCCTCGGCGCCGAGGCGCAGGGCGGCACCGACCGTGCGGGCCTCGGCGTCGGCGCTGAAGTCGGTGCGGCGGCGGACCTCTTCCAGGGCCCAGTCGGCCCCGGACAGGGCGGCCGAGCCGCGCGCGCCGCGCAGGGCCGCCTCGGAGGAGATCTCGTTGCTGCGGCGGCGCATCACGCGGTGGCCGTAGACCCGGTCGACGGCCTTGCGTACGGAGTCCACCGCTTCGGCGACGCCCGGCAGGGAGCCGAGGGCGGCCAAGGGGTCAGAGGCGTGCGTACTCATAAGTAGGGAGGCTACGCGCCCCGGGGGCCCGCCCCACGTTGGAGTGGTCTTCTTCACGCAGCTTGACCACGGGCCGCTGTCGTGCCGCTACCCTAGGTGAACATGAAGATCGCTTTCGTGGGGAAGGGCGGCAGCGGCAAGACCACGCTGTCCTCGCTCTTCATCCGTCACCTCGCCGCCAACGAAGCACCGGTCGTCGCCGTCGACGCCGACATCAACCAGCACCTGGGCGCCGCGCTCGGTCTGCCCGAGGCGGAGGCCGCCGCGCTGCCCGCGATGGGCGCGCACCTGCCGCTCATCAAGGAGTACCTGCGGGGCAGCAACCCGCGGATCGCCTCCGCCGACACGATGATCAAGACGACGCCGCCCGGGGAGGGTTCGCGGCTGCTGCGGGTCCGCGAGGACAACCCGGTGTACGAGGCGTGCGCGCGGGCGGTGCCGCTCGACGACGGCGCGGTCCGGCTGATGGCGACCGGCCCCTTCACGGAGTCGGATCTCGGGGTCTCCTGCTACCACTCGAAGGTCGGCGCGGTGGAGCTGTGCCTCAACCACCTGGTCGACGGGGCCGACGAGTACGTGGTCGTCGACATGACGGCGGGTTCGGACTCCTTCGCCTCCGGCCTCTTCACCCGCTTCGACATGACGTTCCTGGTCGCCGAGCCGACCCGCAAGGGCGTCTCGGTCTACCGCCAGTACAAGGAGTACGCGCGGGACTTCGGCGTGGCGCTGAAGGTCGTCGGCAACAAGGTGCAGGGCCGGGACGACCTCGACTTCCTGCGCGAGGAGGTGGGCGAGGACCTGCTGGTGACGGTGGGCCACTCGGACTGGGTCCGCGCGATGGAGAAGGGCCGCCCGCCCCGCTTCGAACTCCTGGAGGCGGAGAACCGCATGGCGCTCCAGGCCCTCCAGGACGCGGCGGACGACTCGTACGCCCACCGCGACTGGGAGCGCTACACGCGCCAGATGGTCCACTTCCACCTGCGCAACGCGGAGAGCTGGGGCAACGCCAAAACCGGGGCCGACCTGGCGGCGCAGGTCGACCCCGGGTTCGTGTTGTCCGAAGGGCTCAGTGCCGTGCAGCCGGCTTAGTGGCCGGGGCGCCCGCCGGGGCCGCCGGCTGCGGGGCGAGGAAGGCCTGCCAGCCGGCCGCCGGGGCCTCGCCGACCTTCAGGGTGCGCATCTTGGCGATGACGTCGGGGTCCTGGGCGTCGAGCCAGTCGGCGAGCTGGCGGAAGGAGACGCACTTGACGTCCTTCTGCACGCAGACGGTGGCGATGGTCTCCTCGACGGCGCGCATGTAGGTGCCGCCGTTCCAGGACTCGAAGTGGTTGCCGATGATCAGCGGCGCGCGGTTGCCCCGGTAGGAGCGCTCGAAGGCCTGCACCAGGCCGTCGCGCATCTGGTCGCCCCAGTACTGCCGCCGTGAGGGGTCGCCCTGGGTCGTGCCGGGGGACTGGTTCACCAGGAAGTTGTAGTCCATGGAGAGCGTCTGGAAGGCGCGGCCCGGGACGGGCACGAGCTGCATCGACAGGTCCCACAGGCCCAGGTCCTTCTTGGGCCAGATCTGGTCGTTGACGCCGCTGGTGTCGTAGCGGAAGCCCATCTGCGCCGCCGCCTTGACGAAGTTCTTCCGGCCTTCGAGACAGGGGGTGCGGGCGCCGACGAGCTCCTTGTCGTAGTCGAAGGGCAGCGGCTGCTCGGTGCGCAGGCCGGCGTTCGTCTTCCAGTGCTTGACGAAGGACTTGGCCTGGTTGATCTCGCTCTTCCACTCCTCGACGGACCAGTTCCCGACGCCGCCGTCGGCACCGCAGAAGTGGCCGTTGAAGTGGGTGCCGATCTCGTTGCCCTCCTGCCACGCACCGCGCAGTTCGCGGACGGTGGCGCGGATGCCGTCGACGTCGTTGAAGCCGATGTCGGAGCGGCCGGCGCTGTGCTGCGGCGGGTCGTAGAGCTCCTTCTTCTCCTCCGGCAGCAGGTACACGCCGCTGAGGAAGTACGTCATCTTGGCGTCGTACTTCTTGCCCACCGCGCGGAAGTGGGAGAACAGCTTCTGGCTGTCCTCGCCCGCGCCGTCCCACGAGAAGACCACGAACTGCGGCGGTGTCTCGCCCGGCTTGAGGCGCTGCCAGACCGGCTGGTGGGGCTGGGCGCCGGTGAAGGCGGTCGAACCGTCGCCGATCAGCCGGGGCGCGCTCGGCGGGGCCGCGGCCGGACCCTTCTTGGCACCAGCGCCAGCGCCAGCACCCGCGCCAGTGCCAGCGCCCGCGCCGACGCCCGCGCCGCCCGGTGCGCCCTTGGTGACGGTGCCGTCGGAGCCCGAGCAGCCGGCGAGGCCGGTGGTGAGGGCGAGGGTCAGGGCGCCGACGGTGAGCGCCTTCCTCCGGGCCGTGGTCGTTCTGCGGGCGACTGACATCCGCGCACCTTTCCTCAGATCCTCGGATTTCCGTACAAGCGGCGTCAACGTCGCACCACAAGGACCGGGGAGCGTCAACGACAAGCGGCACGTGCACGTTCTGTCACCGGATCCGGTGAAACATTGCCCTGTTTGCCCCGAAAATAATGCCGCAGTCTTTACTCTCCATTACGATCCATTTACCGAGCGTTGATCCCTCCCTTCCGGAGGCTCTCGCCGGAATCCCGCCGCTGCACCCCGCACGAGCCGCCGACCGCGCTGCCCCGGAGGAGACGGGAACATGACCCTCTGCACCCCTGCCCGCACGACCAACCGGCCCCGAAGCCAGCGGCCCCACAGCCCGCCGAAGGGACCGCGTCGCTTCCACATCGCCGGCGCCGACCTCTCCGCGTCCGTCGCCGTCTTCCTGATCGCGCTGCCGCTCTCGCTCGGCATCGCACTCGCCACCGGAGCCCCGCTCCAGTCCGGCCTGGTGGCCGCCGCCGTCGGCGGCCTCGTCGCCGGCCGGTTCGGCGGCTCCCCGCTCCAGGTGAGCGGCCCCGCCGCCGGACTCACCGTCGTGACCGCCGAGCTCATCCAGCGGTACGGCTGGCGCACCACCTGCGCCATCACCGTCCTCGCCGGCCTCACCCAACTCGCCCTGTCCGCCCTGCGCGTGGCCAGATCGGCGCTCGCCGTCTCGCCCGCGATCGTGCACGGCATGCTGGCCGGCATCGGCGTCACCATCGCGCTCGCCCAGCTCCACATCGTCCTCGGCGGCACTCCGCAGAGCTCCGCCGTCGACAACGCCCTCGGCCTGCCCGCCCAGTTGGCGCACGCCCAGCCGGCCGCGCTCGCCATCAGCGCCCTCACCGTGGCCGTGCTGCTCGTCTGGCCCCGGCTGCCCGGCCGGGCGGGACGGCTCGTGCGGAAGGTCCCGGCCGCGCTCGTCGCGGTGGCCGGCGCGACGGCCGTGGCCGCCTTCGCCGGACTCGCCGTGCCCCGTGTGGACCTGCCGTCCTGGAGCAGTCACGCGCTGCCCGGCCTGCCCGAGGGCCCGGTCCTCGGCATCGCGGCGGGCGTGCTCACGATCACCCTCGTCACCAGCGTGCAGTCACTGCTCTCGGCCGTCGCGGTCGACAAGCTGGTCGCCGCCCGCGCCGCCGCAGGCGCGGGCCACGGCCGGAGCGTCCCCCGCTCCGGACTCGACCGCGAGCTCGCCGGACAGGGCGCGGCCAACGTGGTCTCCGGGGCGCTCGGCGGCCTCCCGGTCGCCGGGGTCGCGGTCCGCAGCGTCGCCAACGTCGCGGCGGGCGCGACGAGTCGCGCCTCGACCATGCTGCACGGCCTGTGGATCGTGCTCGCGGCCCTGCTGCTCGTGCCGGTGCTCGACCTGATCCCACTGCCCGCGCTCGCCGCGCTCGTCATGGTGGTCGGCATCCAGATGGTGAGCATCACCCACATCCGTACGGTCACACGACACCGCGAGGTCGTCGTGTACGCGGTGACGCTGGCCGGTGTCGCCCTCGTCGGCATCCTGGAGGGCGTCGCCCTCGGCATCGCCGTGGCCATCGCGGTCGCCCTGAACCGGCTGGCCCGCACCCGGATCACCCGGGAGGAGCGGGAGGGACGTCAACTCCTGCGCGTACGGGGCCAGCTGACCTTCCTCGCCGTGCCCCGGCTCAGCCGCGCCCTGCACCAACTGCCGCAGGGCTCCGACGTGGTGGTCGAGCTGGACGGGTCCTTCATGGACCACGCCGCGTACGAGACGCTGAGCGACTGGACCGCCGGGCACCTCGCCCACGGCGGGACGGTCGAGACGACCGGCCCCTCCGGCGTCCGGATCGCCGAGCCCGCCCCCGCCACCGCCTCCGCCGCGCACCCCTGCTGCCGTCCCTGGACGCCCTGGCACAACCACCAGTGCGGGGAGAAGCCCACCGAGACCACCGAGGCCACCGAGACCGCCGGGTCCGCCGGAACCTCCGAACCCGGACGGACGACGGGGCTGCACCTGGCGAGCGGCATCGGCAAGTTCCAGCGGAACACCGCCCCGCTCGTACGGGACGAGCTCGCGCGGCTCGCCCGGGAGGGGCAGCGTCCCTCGCAGCTCTTCCTGACCTGCGCCGACTCCCGTCTCGTCACCAGCATGATCACCTCCAGCGGCCCCGGTGACCTCTTCACCGTGCGCAACGTCGGCAATCTCGTCCCGCTCCCCGGCGAGGAGAGCGGGGACGACTCGGTGGCGGCGGCGATCGAGTACGCGGTGGAGGTGCTGCGGGTCACGTCGATCACCGTCTGCGGCCACTCCGGCTGCGGCGCGATGCAGGCCCTCCTTGCCGGCAGCCCGGACGACCCGCCGACCCCGCTCCGCCGCTGGCTGCGCCACGGCAGACCCAGCCTGGAGCGGATGGCGAGCCGACGCCACGCCTGGGCCCGGATCTCCGGGCGCCTTCCGGCCGACGCCGTCGAGCAGCTCTGCCTGACCAACGTGGTCCAGCAGCTGGAGCACCTGCGGGCGTACGAGTCGGTGGCGCGCCGGCTGGCCGAGGGCACGCTCACGCTGCACGGCGTGTACTTCCACGTGGGCGAGGCGCAGGCGTACCTCCTCTCCGGGACGGACGAGGTGCACGGCTACGACGACGTCTTCACCCGGGTGCTGCCGACGGACCACCTCGAAGCGCCCGCCCACCTCGAAGCGCCCGACCATCTCGAAGCTCCCGCCCACCTCGAAGCGCCCGGTCGCCTCGCAGCCGCTCGCGCGTCCTGAACCTTCCGGTCCCCCGGGCCGTGAGACTGTGTGGCCCCTTCTCCCACCGCTCGGGAGGAGGGGCCACCGCGCGTCGATCACTCACAGGTCTAAACCAATTTCCTGGAGGCTCTTGTCACCCGGGCCTCCGACTGATGAGCTATGACGCGGGACACATACGCACAGAGGACGCCCTGGGAAAGGGAGATGTCGTGAGCAACGAATCCTTGGCCAACCTGCTCAAGGAAGAGCGGCGGTTCGCGCCGCCCACCGAGCTGGCCGCGGACGCCAATGTGACGGCGGAGGCGTACGAGCAGGCCAAGGCGGACAGGCTGGGCTTCTGGGCCGAGCAGGCCAGGCGCCTCAGCTGGGCCACCGAGCCGACCGAGACCCTGGACTGGTCGAACCCGCCGTTCGCCAAGTGGTTCGCCGACGGCGAGCTGAACGTGGCGTACAACTGCGTCGACCGGCACGTCGAGGCCGGCCACGGCGACCGGGTCGCCATCCACTTCGAGGGCGAGCCCGGCGACAGCCGCGCGATCACCTACGCCGAGCTCAAGGACGAGGTCTCCCGGGCCGCCAACGCCCTGACCGAGCTGGGCGTCCGCAAGGGCGACCGGGTCGCCGTCTACCTGCCGATGATCCCCGAGGCGGCCATCACGATGCTGGCCTGCGCCCGTGTCGGCGCCGCCCACTCGGTGGTCTTCGGCGGCTTCTCGGCCGATGCCGTCGCCTCCCGAATCCAGGACGCCGACGCCAAGGTGATCGTCACCGCCGACGGCGGCTACCGCCGCGGCAAGCCGAGCGCCCTCAAGCCGGCGATCGACGAGGCCGTCGCCAAGTGCCCGCAGGTCGAGCACGTCCTCGTGGTCCGCCGTACGGGCCAGGACACCGCCTTCACCGAGGGCCGGGACGTCTGGTGGGACGACATCGTCGCCCGCCAGTCCGCCGAGCACACCCCGGAGGCGTTCCCGGCGGAGCACCCGCTCTTCATCCTCTACACCTCCGGCACCACCGGGAAGCCGAAGGGCATCCTGCACACCTCCGGCGGCTACCTCACCCAGGCCGCGTACACCCACCACGCCGTCTTCGACCTCAAGCCGGAGAGCGACGTCTACTGGTGCACCGCCGACATCGGCTGGGTCACCGGGCACTCGTACATCGTCTACGGCCCGCTGGCCAACGGCGCGACGCAGGTCATGTACGAGGGCACCCCGGACACCCCGCACCAGGGCCGGTTCTGGGAGATCGTGCAGAAGTACGGCGTCACGATCCTCTACACGGCGCCCACCGCGATCCGCACGTTCATGAAGTGGGGAGACGACATCCCCGCGAAGTTCGACCTGTCCAGCCTCCGTGTGCTGGGCTCGGTCGGCGAGCCGATCAACCCCGAGGCCTGGGTCTGGTACCGCGAGCACATCGGCGCGAACAAGACCCCGATCGTGGACACCTGGTGGCAGACCGAGACCGGCGCCATGATGATCTCGCCGCTGCCGGGCGTCACCGAGACCAAGCCGGGCTCCGCCCAGCGCCCGCTGCCGGGCATCTCCGCCACCGTCGTGGACGACGAGGCGAACGAGGTCCCGAACGGCGGCGGCGGTTACCTGGTCCTCACCGAGCCGTGGCCGTCGATGCTCCGCACCATCTGGGGCGACGACCAGCGCTACATCGACACGTACTGGTCCCGTTTCGAGGGCAAGTACTTCGCCGGCGACGGCGCCAAGAAGGACGAGGACGGCGACATCTGGCTGCTCGGCCGGGTCGACGACGTCATGCTCGTCTCGGGTCACAACATCTCGACGACCGAGGTCGAGTCGGCCCTCGTCTCGCACCCGTCCGTCGCCGAGGCGGCCGTCGTCGGCGCCGCCGACGAGACGACCGGTCAGGCGATCGTCGCCTTCGTCATCCTGCGCGGCACGGCCAGCCAGGACGACAACCTGGTCGCCGACCTGCGCAACCACGTCGGCGCGACGCTCGGCCCGATCGCCAAGCCGAAGCGGATCCTGCCGGTGGCGGAGCTGCCGAAGACCCGCTCGGGCAAGATCATGCGCCGTCTGCTGCGCGACGTCGCGGAGAACCGTGAGCTGGGTGACGTCACCACCCTGACCGACTCCTCGGTCATGTCGCTCATCCAGAACCAGCTGCCGGCCACGTCCAGCGAGGACTGACCGACCCGCACGGCCCGAACGCCCGCCCCGGAGACCTCGGGGCGGGCGTTTCCCATGCCGGACCCCAAGCCGGACCTCAAGCCGGACCCCAAGTCGAACCTCAAGGGGACGAAAGGCGCAAATCTTCCTAAAGTGAATCCCGCCGGACACAACTCGGGCTCGTTAGGTAAGGTAAAGATCGCGTCAGGAACGCGACAGAAAGACCTAGGTGCGCCGGGAAGTCTGGTCGGCATGTGCTTCGCCCTGCCTGCCCGACGGAGGTCTCGCCCGTGTCCGTGCCCACCGACCGCAAGTTCCTCGGTCGACTCTCGCTGCCCGAGCGGCGGTACCTCGCCAACGCGCTGCGCACCGAGACCGTCGGCGGCGTCCTGCTGCTCCTCGCCGCCGTCGCCGCCCTCATCTGGGCGAACACCCTCGGCGACAGCTACGAGTCGGTACGGAACTTCCACATAGGCCCCGCCGCCCTCGGCCTCGACCTGTCGATCCAGCACTGGGCCGCCGACGGCCTCCTCGCGATCTTCTTCTTCGTCGCCGGCATCGAGCTCAAGCGCGAGCTCGTCGCGGGCGAGCTGCGCGACCCGAAGGCCGCCGCGCTCCCCGTCGTCGCCGCGCTCTGCGGCATGGCGGCCCCCGCCCTCGTCTACACCCTGGTCAACGCCGTCGGCGACGGCTCCACGGCCGGCTGGGCCGTGCCCACCGCCACCGACATCGCCTTCGCGCTCGCCGTCCTCGCCGTCATCGGAACCTCGCTGCCGTCCGCGCTGCGCGCCTTCCTGCTCACCCTCGCCGTCGTCGACGACCTGTTCGCGATCCTGATCATCGCGATCTTCTTCACCAGCGACCTGAACTTCGCCGCGCTGGGCGGCGCCGTCGCCGGGCTCGCCGTCTTCTGGCTGCTGCTCCGCAAGGGCGTCCGCGGCTGGTACGTGTACGTGCCGCTGGCCCTGGTCATCTGGGGCCTGATGTACAACAGCGGCGTCCACGCCACCATCGCCGGCGTCGCCATGGGCCTGATGCTCCGCTGCACCACCCACGAGGGCGAGGAGCACTCCCCCGGCGAGCACATCGAGCACCTGGTCCGGCCGCTCTCCGCCGGGCTCGCCGTGCCCCTCTTCGCGCTCTTCTCCGCCGGTGTGAGCGTCTCCGGCGGCGCGATCCACGACGTCTTCACCCAGCCGGTCACCCTCGGCGTGGTCCTCGGTCTCGTCGTCGGCAAGGCGATCGGCATCTTCGGCGGCACCTGGCTCGCCGCCCGCTTCACCCGGGCGGAGCTCAACCCGGACCTGGCCTGGCCGGACGTGTTCGCCGTCGCCACCCTCGCCGGGATCGGCTTCACCGTCTCGCTCCTCATCGGCGAACTCGCCTTCGCCGGGGACGCCGTCCTCACCGACGAGGTGAAGGCCGCCGTCCTGATCGGCTCGCTCATCGCGGCCGTCCTCGCCTCCGTCCTGCTGAAGCTGCGGGTCCGGAAGTACCAGGCCCTCGTCTCCGCCGAGGAGCGCGACGAGGACGAGGACGGCATCCCCGACATCTACGAGGAGGACAACCCGGAGTACCACCTGCGGATGGCCGAGATCTACGAACGGAAGGCCGCGGAGCACCGGGAGCGCGCCCAACTGGCGGGGGCATCGCGCGACGGGGCCGACCGTCCGGCATGATCTGATTCGGACCGTGGAAGAGGACTCGCACCGTAGAAGAGGACCTCGGACCGCAGAAGAGAAGAGGGAGCAGCGATGAGCGACCCGTTCGACGGAACCGAGCGCAGCCTCGGCCAGCTGGTCGCCTCGGCGACCGCCGAGATGTCCGCGCTGGTGCACGACGAGATCGCCCTGGCCAAGGCCGAACTGCGGCAGGACGTCAAGCGCGGTGCGCTCGGCAGCATCATGGGCATCGGCGCCCTCGTGGTGTTGCTGTTCTCGCTGCCGATGCTGAGCTTCGCGCTCGCGTACGCCATCAACACCTGGACCGGCGGGCACAACGGCAACGGGGGCTGGAACCTCGTCTGGTGCTTCCTGCTGTCCTTCGCCTTCAACGTGCTGCTCGCGGGCCTCCTCGGGCTGATCGCGTACGCCAAGTTCAAGAAGGTCAAGCCGCCGGAGAGGTCCATCGCCTCCGCCAAGCAGACGGCCGCCATCATGCAGAACGCGAAGCCGCACCCCCGTCCGGAGCAGCGTCCGGCCCTGGAGAAGGCCTCCGTTGTGGGACGCTCGTCCGTATGACCCTCCCCGAGAGCAGCAACGGCAACGGCGGGCCCGTACGGCTCGACGGGCCGTGGACGCACCGTGACGTGGCCGCCAACGGCGCCCGCTTCCACATCGCCGAGATGGGCGACGGCCCGCTGGTGCTGCTCCTGCACGGCTTCCCGCAGTTCTGGTGGACCTGGCGCCACCAGCTGCCGGCCCTCGCCGAGGCGGGGTTCCGGGCGGTCGCGATGGACCTGCGCGGGGTCGGCGGCAGCGACCGCACGCCGCGGGGTTACGACCCCGCCAACCTGGCGCTCGACATCACCGGCGTCGTCCGCTCCCTGGGCGAGCCGGACGCGGCGCTCGTCGGGCACGACCTGGGCGGCTACCTCGCCTGGACGGCGGCCGTCATGCGGCCGAAGCTGGTGCGCCGGCTCGTGGTCTCCTCGATGCCGCACCCGCGCCGCTGGCGCTCGGCGATGCTCTCCGACTTCGCCCAGTCGCGGGCCGGCTCGCACGTGTGGGGCTTCCAGCGGCCGTGGCTGCCGGAGCGTCAGCTCGTCGCGGACGAGGGGGCGCTCGTGGGCGAGCTGATCCGGGACTGGTCGGGGCCGAAGCCGGTCGACGAGAAGGCCGTCGAGGTGTACCGGCGGGCGATGTGCGTCCCGTCGACGGCGCACTGCTCGATCGAGCCGTACCGGTGGATGGTGCGGTCCCTCGCCCGTCCGGACGGCATCCAGTTCAACCGGCGCATGAAGCGGCCGGTGCGGGTGCCGACGCTCCATCTGCACGGGTCCCTCGACCCGGTGATGCGGACCCGCAGCGCGGCGGGGTCCGGCGAGTACGTGGAGGCGCCGTACCGCTGGCGGCTCTTCGACGGCCTCGGGCACTTCCCGCACGAGGAGGACCCGGTGGCCTTCACCACGGAGCTCGTCAACTGGCTGAAGGACCCCGAGCCCGACCGCTGAGCCCCCGTCACGGACGGCGTCGCCGTACAGGCGTCCTTCGAACGGCCATGTGCCCCGCGCATACTCCAATTGGCGGGCCCCGGGGCGGTTACCGACCTTGGCCCCCGGGCAGAGGTCGAGGTATGGGCTGGACGCACGACTACGGTGACACGACAGCACGCGACCGCCGCTCGGCCACGGGGCCGGGCTCCCGCGAGAGGGGCGGCTCGCCGGAGCAGGGCCCCGCGGTGCCGGGGGTGGGGATCTCGCGCATCCTGCGACGCCGGGCCCGCTGGGTCTCGGCCCGGCTGCGGCACCCCAGAGACACCGCGTAACGCTTCGTAGAGCGAGGGCTCAGAGGGCGCAGGACTGGGTGTCGACCTGCTGGTCGGCGGTCCGGCCCTGCTCGATGTCCTCGCGGATCTCGTCGACCGTCAGGGCGTATCCGGTGTTCGCGTCGTCGAGGGAGCGGGCGAAGATCACGCCGTACACCTTGCCGTCCTCGGTGAGGAGCGGGCCGCCGGAGTTGCCCTGGCGGACCGTCGCGTACAGCGAGTACACGTCCCTGCGCACCTCGCCGCGGTGGTAGATGTCGGGGCCCTTGGCGCTGATGCGGCCCCGCACGCGGGCGGAGCGCACGTCGTACGAGCCGTTCTCCGGGAATCCGGCGACGATCGCGTCGTCGCCGCTGCGGGCGTCCTCTTCGGTGAAGGGCAGCGGCGTGGCCTTGAGGCCCGGCACGTCCAGGACGGCGATGTCGCGCTGCCAGTCGTAGAGGACGACCTTGGCGTCGTAGAGCTTGCCCTCGCCGCCTATCTGGACGGTCGGTTCGTCGACGCCGCCGACGACGTGGGCGTTGGTCATGATGCGGCGGTCGGCGAAGACGAAGCCGGTGCCTTCGAGGACCTTGCCGCAGCTCTGCGCGGTGCCGACGACCTTCACGATGGAGTGCTGCGCGCGGGCGGCGACCGGGCTGTCGGCGAGCGCCGGGTCGGGCGGGGTGACCGGGGTGATCGGCTCGTTCGCGAAGGGGCTGAAGACCTGGGGGAAGCCGCTGCGGGCCAGGGTGGAGCTGAAGTCGTCGAACCAGCCGGAGGCCTGATCCGGCATCACCTGCTCCACGCCGAGCAGCACCTTGGAGTTCCGCACCTCCTTGCCCAGGGTGGGCAGCGAGGTGCGGGCGAGGGCGGAGCCGATCAGCCAGGCCACGAGGAGCATCGCGACGACGTTGACGAGGGCGCCGCCGGTGGCGTCCAGGGCGCGGGCCGGGGACCAGGTGATGTGGCGGCGCAGCTTGTTGCCGAGGTGGGTGGTGAAGGCCTGGCCGACGGAGGCGCAGACGATGACCACCATCACGAAGACGACGGTGGCCGCGCTCGAGACCTCGCTGTTGTCGGTCAGCTGGTCCCAGAGGACCGGGAGCAGCAGAACGGCGACGAGGCCGCCGCCGAGGAAGCCGATCACCGACAGGATGCCGACCACGAACCCCTGGCGGTAACCGATGATCGCGAACCACACGGCGCCGAGCAGCAACAGGATGTCCAGCACGTTCACCGTCAGTAGCCTCGCAGATTCGTTTCCGGTCGCCCGGGGTCGGTCGGTCCGCCCGAGGGCCGGCCCGGGGATCAGCCTGTCATGAGCGCCAGTCGAGCGGGACCTTCTTGGACCGGTCCCAGGGGCGCTCCCAGCCCGCGAAGTGGAGCAGCTTGTCGATGACGCCGGCCGTGAAACCCCAGACCAGAGCGGATGCGACGAGGAACGCGGGGCCTTCGTGGCCGAGCGGGTGCACGGCGGTCGCGCGGTTCGCGGGGTCCGTGAGATCCGCCACGGGGACGGTGAAGACGCGGGCGGTCTCGCCGGGGTCGACGACGCCGACCGGGCTGGGGTCGCGCCACCAGCCGAGGACGGGGGTGACGACGAAGCCGCTGACCGGGATGTAGAGCTGGGGCAGCACCCCGAAGAGCTGGACGCCCCGCGGGTCGAGGCCGGTCTCCTCCTGGGCCTCGCGCAGGGCGGCGCGCAGCAGCCCGCCGTCCGCCGGGTCGCCGTCCTCGGGGTCGAGGGCGCCGCCGGGGAAGGAGGGCTGTCCGGCGTGCGAGCGGAGGCTGCCGGCCCGCTCCATGAGCAGCAGCTCCGGTCCGCGCTCGCCCTCGCCGAAGAGGACGAGGACGGCGGACTGGCGGCCGTCGCCGCTCTCGGGCGGCAGGAAGCGGCTCAGCTGCTCGGGCCGGACCGTGCGGGCCACCCGGTCGACGGGCCCGAGCCACTCGGGCAGCCCGTCCCTGCTGAGCAGCCCGGCCGTGCCGGGCCCGTGGATCTCTTCGTCAGTGCGCGTCATGGGCACCCCCGTGGTTCTCAACGCGATCGATGGACGGGTTCGTTCCCGGCAGGTTCGCTCCCGGCGGGTTCACTCCCGGCGGGTTCACTCCCGATGGGTTCGGTCCCGGCGGGTTCACTCCCGATGGGTTCGGTCCCGGCGGGTTCACTCCCGGCGGGTTCGCTCCCGGCGGCGGGCTCAGACGTCGCCGTCCGACGAGGCGCCGCCGCCGAGCGGGGGCGCCGGGCGGCCCGGGTAGTCGGCCGGCGGGTTGAGCCGCTGGCCGGGGAAGCCGCCCTTCTCGTACTTGAGCAGCTTCTTCGCCTTCTCGGGGTCGGTCTCGCCCTCTCCGTACGAGGGGCAGAGGGGAGCGATCGGGCAGGCGCCACAGGCGGGCTTGCGGGCGTGGCAGATCCGGCGGCCGTGGAAGATCACCCGGTGCGAGAGCATCGTCCACTCGCTCTTCGGGAAGATCGTGGCGACCTCGGCCTCGATCTTCACCGGGTCGTCGGACTCGGTCCACCGCCAGCGCCGGGCGAGGCGCATGAAGTGGGTGTCGACGGTGATGCCGGGGACCCCGAAGGCGTTGCCGAGGACGACGAAGGCGGTCTTGCGGCCGACGCCGGGGAGCTTGACGAGGTCCTCCAGGCGGCCGGGGACCTCACCGTCGAAGTCGTCCCTGAGGGCGGCGGCCAGGCCCATGATCGACTTGGTCTTGGCGCGGAAGAAGCCGGTCGGCCGGATCAGCTCCTCGACCTCCTCGGGCACGGCGGCGGCGAGGTCCTCGGGCGTGGGGTACTTCGCGAAGAGGGCGGGGGTGGTCTGGTTGACCCGCAGGTCGGTGGTCTGCGCGGAGAGGACCGTGGCGACGAGCAGCTCGAAGGAGTTGCGGAAGTCGAGCTCCGGGTGGGCGTACGGGTAGACCTCGGCCAGTTCGCGGTTGATCCGGCGCGCCCGGCGGACCATCGCTAGCCGCGACTCGGGCTTGGCGGACCTGACGGACCCGGCGGGCTTCACGACATTCCGTTTTGCACCCTTTGCCTGTTTCGACACGCCGTGTTCGCCCACAGCGGAATTACCTTCGGCCGACACTCTTTCAGCCCCCTTGGCCTGCGCTCTCACCGGCGAGTTGGACACCCGGCCAGCCTAGGCGCCGCTGCCGACATCCGCCCCGGGCGTGGCCGATCGGAGCCCGTTCGGGCCCCTGACGTACGACCGGGCGGTTCGGTACGTCAAACTTGTTGTGATTGATCGCACTGTTTTGTGCGTCCGGCATCATGGGACCCAGGTCCTTTGAGCAGGTCGACAGTAGGAGAGAACTCGTGGACGACGTTCTGCGGCGCGCCCCGCTCTTCGCGGCGCTCGATGACGAGCAGGCCGCCGAGCTGCGCGCCTCGATGAGTGAGGCGACGCTCGCCCGTGGCGACGCGCTCTTCCACGAGGGCGACCCCGGTGACCGCCTGTACGTGGTGACCGAGGGCAAGGTGAAGCTGCACCGCACCTCCCCCGACGGCCGCGAGAACATGCTGGCCGTCCTCGGCCCGGGCGAGCTCATCGGTGAGCTGTCCCTCTTCGACCCGGGTCCGCGCACCGCCACGGCGACCGCGCTGACCGAGGTCAAGCTGCTCGGTCTCGGCCACGGCGACCTCCAGCCCTGGCTGAACGCCCGCCCCGAGGTGGCCACCGCGCTGCTGCGCGCCGTCGCCCGCCGGCTGCGCAAGACCAACGACCAGATGTCCGACCTGGTCTTCTCCGACGTCCCGGGCCGTGTCGCCCGCGCGCTCCTCGACCTGTCGCGCCGCTTCGGCGTGCAGTCGGAGGAGGGCATCCACGTCGTCCACGACCTCACCCAGGAGGAGCTGGCCCAGCTGGTCGGCGCCTCCCGCGAGACGGTCAACAAGGCGCTCGCCGACTTCGCCCAGCGCGGCTGGCTGCGCCTGGAGGCCCGCGCCGTGATCCTGCTCGACGTGGAGCGCCTCGCGAAGCGCTCGCGCTAGTACCAAGGCATACGCGGAAGGCCGCCCCGGTCCGACGACCGGGGCGGCCTTCCGCGTACGACGGGACGGTCAGCGCTTCGAGCCGTCCACGATCACCGGGGCGGAACCGCCGCTCCCGCAGGGCACCGCGTAGACCGGGTTCTTCGCCGCGGCCTCCTTGTACGCGTCGATGCACTGGTTCATCAGGACCTTGTCCGTCAGCGAGTCGTTGAGGATCTTGTTCGCGCGGGCGATGCCCTCCGCCTCGATGCGGCGCCGGTCGGCCTCGGCCTTGGCGGTACGGGAGGCCTCGATGGCCCGCTCGGTGGCCTGCTCCTGCTGGATCTTGCGGTCGATCTGGCCCTGGAGGGCGTCCGAGGGCTTCACGTTCCGCAGGTTGACCGTGGTCACGTCGATGCCGCGCGGCGCCAGGCGCTCCTTGATCAGGGCCCCGATCTCGGCGTTGATCCCCTCACGGTCGGAGGCGTAGCCCTCCACGCTGGTGTGGCGGGCGAAGACGTTCCGGACGATCTCACGACTGTCCGGGTAGACCAGCCGCTGCTGGATGGCGTCCTCGCTGCCCGCCAGCTTGTAGAGCTCGACGGCCTTGGCCTGGTCGACGGACCACTTCACCGTCAGCTCGGCGTACATGACACCGCCCTGCGAGGAGCGGACCTCGACCACGTCCTTGTCGGAGAGGTTGAGGTCGACCGGGCGGGTGGAGAAGGTCGTGACGTCGGTGAACGGCGACTTCACGTGCATGCCCGAGGTCATCGGCTCCCCCACCTTGCCGAAGGCGACCGGCACGCCGACCTCGTACGCGCTGATCACGTACGTCATGCTCGCGACCAGCGAGAAGAGGCCGGCCAGGAGCGCACCGGCGGCGCCCCACTTCAGCCCCGTGGAGTCATTGGCGCGGCCGACGAAAAAGAGCACCACTGCGGTGATGACCAGCAGGATGGCTATGACGAACACGGGCGTTCCCCCCGAAAGCTACGACCAGAAGTAAGCGGAGCGTAAAGCACGGGTCAGGAACGCCAGAAGGCCGGGGGCACGCTCGGGACAGGATCGTGACGACAGCCCGGCGCACCCCGAAAAACGACCGCCCGGCACACCCCAAAGACGACTGCCCGGCGCACCCCCGAAAGACGACCGCCCGGCACGCCCCGGAAGACAGGCCCTAGATCAGGCCCCGCTCCCTCAGGTACTCCAGCTGCGCCCGTACGGACAGCTCGGCCGCCGGCCACAGCGAGCGGTCCACGTCCGCGTACACATGGGCGACGACCTCGGCCGCCGTCCGGTGTCCGGCCCCGACCGCCGTCTCGACCTGCGCGAGCCGGCTGGCCCGGTGCGCCAGGTAGAACTCCACGGCCCCCTGCGCGTCCTCCAGGACCGGCCCGTGCCCCGGCAGGACCGTGTGCACCCCGTCGTCGACGGTCAGCGAACGGAGCCGCCGCAGCGAGTCCAGGTAGTCCCCGAGCCGCCCGTCCGGGTGCGCGACCATCGTCGTCCCGCGCCCCAGGACCGTGTCGCCCGTCAGCACCGCCCGGTCGGCCGGCAGGTGGAAGGAGAGCGAGTCCGAAGTGTGGCCCGGCGTCGGGACGACCCGCAGCTCAAGACCGCCGACCGTCACCACGTCCCCCGCGCCGAGGCCCTCGTCGCCGAGCCGCAGCGCCGGATCGAGGGCCCGCACCGCCGTCCCGGTCAGCTCCGCGAAGCGGCCCGCGCCCTCCGCGTGGTCCGGGTGGCCGTGGGTCAGCAGGGTCAGCGCGATCCGCTTGCCGAGCTTCTCGGCCGTGTCGACCACATGACGCAGATGGCCCTCGTCGAGCGGGCCCGGGTCGACGACGACGGCGAGGCCGGAGCCGGGCTCGGAGAGCAGCCAGGTGTTGGTGCCGTCGAGGGTCATCGCGGACGGGTTCGGCGCCAGGACGTTCACGGCGCGCTCGGTCGCGGGCCCGGAGACCACGAATCCGCGCGGCTGGCCCGGCAGGGCGGCGGCGTCGCTCATCGCTCACCCCCGGCGTTCCCGGCGTTGCCGGTGTTCACGGCGTCCCCGGCGGGGATGACCTTGGTGAACTCCTCGTGCCCCGGCCAGCTCAGCACCAGCTCGTCGCCCTCCAGGCGCGCCTGTGCGAGCACGGGGGCCATGTCCTGCTCCCCGGCCGCCGCAAGGGCTTCGGTGGCCGTCCCGTACGGCTCCAGGGTGCGCAGGGTCGAGATCGTCGGCGGCATCATCGTCAGCTCGCCCCGGTCGTAGCCCGCCGCGGCCTCCGCCGGACGGATCCAGACCGTGCGGTCCGCCTCCCCGGAGACGTCCCGGGTGCGCTGGCCGGCCGGGAGCGCCGCCACGAAGAACCAGGTGTCGTACCGGCGCTGCTCGAACTCCGGGGTGATCCAGCGGGCCCACGCGCCGAGCAGGTCGGAGCGCAGGACGAGCCCGCGCCGGTCGAGGAAGTCGGCGAAGGACAGCTCGCGGGCGACGAGCGCCGCCCGGTCCCGCTCCCAGTCCTCGCCGGTCGTGTCGCCGACGACGCCGTCCTCGGTCTCCCCGGCGAGCAGCACGCCCGCTTCCTCGAACGTCTCGCGCACGGCGGCGCAGACCACGGCCTGGGCCTGCGCGGGGTCGTCGAGGCCGAGCCGGGCCGCCCACGTCTCCAGGGACGGGCCCGCCCAGCGCACCGGCTGCTCGTCGCGCGGGTCGACGCCGCCGCCGGGATAGGCGTACGCACCACCCGCGAAGGCCATCGAGGTGCGGCGGCGCAGCATGTGGACGTCGGGCCCCGCGGCCCCGTCCCGCAGGAGCAGGACGGTGGCGGCGCGCCGGGGCGCCACCGGGGTGAGCTCACCGGCGGCGAGGGCGCGGATGCGGTCGGGCCACTCCGCCGGGTACCACTGGCCGTTCGACTGCTTCGTCTGCTTCGGCTGACCATTCGACATGGCCGGATGCTATGCGCAAGCATCGGAATGCACGAGAGCCGGTTTCCCACGCCTGTGGAAAACCGGCTCTGCGCGTCCTCGGGATGTCAGGCCTCGACGAGCTCGACCTGGACCTCGACCTCGACCGGCGCGTCGAGCGGCAGCACGGCCACGCCGACGGCGCTGCGGGCGTGCACGCCCTTCTCGCCGAGGATCTCGCCGAGCAGCTCGCTGGCGCCGTTGATGACGGCGGGCTGGCCGGTGAAGTCGGCGGCGGAGGCGACGAAGCCGACGACCTTCACGACGCGCTTGATGCGGTCGAGGTCACCGGCGACCGACTTCACGGCCGCGAGGGCGTTGAGCGCGCAGGTGGCGGCGAGCTGCTTGGCCTCCTCCGGCGTGACCTCGGCGCCGACCTTGCCGGTCACCGGGAGCTTGCCCGCCACCATCGGGAGCTGGCCCGAGGTGTACACGTACACGCCGGACTGCACGGCCGGCTGGTAGGACGCGAGCGGCGGCACGACCTCGGGCAGGGTCAGGCCGAGCTCGGCGATCCGCGCCTCGACGGCCCCGCTCACGACTTGGCCCGCTTCAGGTAGGCCACGAGCTGCTCGGGGTTGTTCGGCCCGGGCACGACCTGGACGAGCTCCCAGCCGTCCTCGCCCCAGGTGTCCAGAATCTGCTTGGTCGCGTGCACCAGAAGCGGCACCGTGACGTACTCCCACTTGGTCATGGGCCCGACTGTATCCGCTGTCGCGGGGCTCCTCTCCGAGGCGGCCCCCACGGGCCCCCTAGGGGGCTTCTCCGGGGCGGCCTCCTGATTGCGCGCGGCCGCCAGTGGTTAGGCTCGACAGCGTGAGCAGGCTCCAGGTCGTCAGCGGCAAGGGCGGTACCGGTAAGACGACGGTCGCCGCCGCCCTCGCCCTCGCCCTCGCGACGGAGGGGAAGCGGACCCTCCTCGTCGAGGTCGAAGGCAGGCAGGGCATCGCACAGGTCTTCGAGACGGAAGCCCTTCCGTACGAGGAGCGCAAGATCGCCGTCGCGCCGGGCGGCGGCGAGGTGTACGCGCTGGCGATCGACGCCGAGCGCGCGCTCCTCGACTACCTCCAGATGTTCTACAAACTGGGCGGTGCGGGGCGGGCCCTGAAGAAGCTCGGCGCGATCGACTTCGCGACGACGATAGCGCCAGGCGTCCGGGACGTGCTGCTGACCGGCAAGGCCTGCGAGGCGGTCCGGCGGCGGGAGAAGGACGGCCGCCCCGCCTACGACCACGTGGTCATGGACGCGCCGCCCACCGGCCGCATCACCCGCTTCCTCAACGTGAACGACGAGGTCGCGGGCCTGGCCAGGATCGGCCCGATACACAACCAGGCGCAGGCCGTCATGCGGGTCCTCAAGTCCCCCGAGACGGCGGTGCACTTGGTGACCCTCCTGGAGGAGATGCCGGTCCAGGAGACCGCGGACGGCATCGCGGAGCTGAGGGCCGCCGAACTGCCGGTGGGCAGGGTCGTGGTGAACATGGTCCGCCCGCACGTCCTGGACGAGGCGGCGGTACGGGCCGCCTCCGGCGACCACAGGGACGCGATCGCGCGGACCCTGGCCTCCGTCGGCGTCACGGGCGGCGCGGGTCTCGTCGAGCCGCTCCTCGACCAGGCGGCCGAGCACGCGCGGCGGGTGGAGCTGGAGCGGACGCAGCGCGCGGTCCTGGACGGCGTCGGCGTCCCCTCGTACGAACTCCCCTTCCTCGGGGACGGGGCGGACATCGCCGGGCTCTACCGGCTGGCGAAGGAACTGCGAAAGCAAGGGGTGGGCGCATGACGGAGAAAGCAGGCGCCGGGGCGGACACCGCCGAGCCCGGTGCCGACGCGGCCGGTGCGGAGGCGGTCTCCGTCGCGGACGTGTCCGGGCCCGGCTCCGACCACGGCCCCGACACCGACGCCGACGCCGAAGACCACCGGCCCGACACCGAAGACCACGGGACCGAGGCCGACCCCGGGCTCGATCGCGTGCCCGGGCTCGAACTCGACCCGCTGCTCGACGATCGCGGCACCCGGATCATCGTCTGCTGCGGCGCGGGCGGGGTCGGCAAGACGACCACGGCGGCGGCCCTCGGCGTGCGGGCGGCGGAGCGGGGCCGGCGGGTCGTCGTCCTCACCATCGACCCGGCGCGCCGGCTCGCCCAGTCCATGGGCATCGACTCCCTCGACAACACGCCCCGCAAGGTCGACGGAATCAAGGGCTCCGACGGCGGCGAACTGCACGCCATGATGCTGGACATGAAGCGGACCTTCGACGAGATCGTCGAGGCTCACGCGGATCCCGAGCGGGCGCGGGCGATCCTGGAGAATCCCTTCTACCAGTCCCTGTCGGCCGGATTCGCCGGTACGCAGGAGTACATGGCGATGGAGAAGCTGGGCCAGCTCCGGGCCCGTGACGAGTGGGACCTGATCGTCGTCGACACCCCACCGTCCCGGTCCGCGCTCGACTTCCTGGACGCGCCGAAGCGGCTCGGGTCCTTCCTCGACGGGAAGTTCATCAAGCTGCTCATGGCCCCGGCGAAGGTGGGCGGCCGGGCCGGGATGAAGTTCCTCAACGTCGGCATGTCGATGATGACGGGGACCCTGGGGAAGCTGCTCGGGGGTCAGTTCCTCAAGGACGTGCAGACGTTCGTGGCGGCGATGGACACGATGTTCGGAGGTTTCCGGACCCGCGCGGACGCCACGTACAAGCTGCTCCAGGCGCCGGGCACGGCCTTCCTCGTGGTGGCCACGCCGGAGCGGGACGCGCTGCGCGAGGCCGCGTACTTCGTGGAGCGGCTGGCCGCCGAGGAGATGCCGCTGGCCGGTCTCGTCCTCAACCGCGTCCACGGCAGCGGCGCCGCACGGCTGTCGGCCGAGCGGGCGCGGGCCGCCGCGGAAAATCTTGACGAGGGGCGCATTGTGGATCAGGGGGGCGGGAAGGCTGGACTGCGTGGCTCCCCGGCCACCGAAGCAGCGCCCGAGCCCGATCCCGAGCCCGAGTCGAACGATCTCGCCACCGCCGCCGCACACCCCGTACCCGAGGCTGCCCCCACAGCCGGACCGGCACAGGAAACAGACGTACGTCACCTCACCGCGGGACTTCTGCGCCTGCATGCCGAGCGCATGCGGGTGCTCGCGCGTGAGCAGCACACGCGTGACCGCTTCACCGCGCTCCACCCTGAAGTGGCGGTGGCCGAAGTGGCCGCCCTGCCCGGCGATGTGCACGACCTCGCCGGGCTGCGGGCCATCGGTGACCGGCTCACGGCGGGGCGGACGCCCTCGGCCTGAGCCGTCTCGCGTACGAGTACCCGTATCCGTACTCGTACCCGTGCTCGTACCTGTGTCGCGTACGCGCGTCTCGTACCCGTGTCGCGTACGCGTCGGGGCTAGCCGACCGCGGCGTACGCCTCGTACGTCGCGTCGTCCTCGATCGCCACGGGCAGCAGGCCCGCTCCCCGCTCGTACTCCGTGCGCGCGGTCTCCAGGAGCCGGCGCCACGAGGTGACGGTCGGCCTGCGGCGCAGCAGGGCACGGCGCTCGCGCTCCGTCATGCCGCCCCACACGCCGAACTCCACGCGGTTGTCGAGGGCGTCGGCGAGGCACTCGGTCCGCACCGGGCATCCGGTGCACACCGCCTTTGCCCTGTTCTGTGCCGCTCCCTGCACGAAAAGTTCATCCGGATCGGTAGTGCGGCAGGCCGCCTGCGCACTCCAGTCAGCTACCCAGCCCATACCGGCGCCGTCCTCTCCCGAATCGAGGCTCCCCCACGGCGGCAGCGGCATATTCACCGCTGCCAGTTGGGACGTTACGGAAGGTGGGCACAGCGCAACACCCCCTTCGGGCCCAATCTTGAATGGTCCGAACGGACTATGCGTGCGCGTCAGATCACCCAGGGGAGTGATCGAAGGACATGCGTGTGATAGCGGACATATCGCGCAGACATGCCCTTCTTCGGTGATGCCACTTCGGGCACCGTGTGACGCATGAGCCGGAATCGGACACGAGCTTCCCGTGTTTCGGGGTCACGGGAATTCATACCGATGTCACGCACGGGTCTTGATGCGAGACCACACTGCTGTGACAGTTGGGAGCAGCTTAGGCCAAGGCATATACGTGTGTCCGGCGAATGAGAACGTAGGCACCTCACGTTGCCATGCCGTCAGGTCAGGCCGCGTGAGTGGTGAGGTCAGGCGCCTTCGTCGTCGAACAGGGCCTCTCCGATTTCGACGAGTTCATCGTCGGTCAGCTGCGGCAGGCTCCAGTTCCGGCTTCGGGCATGCTGGACGAACCGCTCGTCCAGGCTGACGTGGTAGCGCTCGACGTAGTGGGCGAGGTCCGAGTACCAGAACCACTGGCCGTCGGTGAGGCAGGACAGGCCGCCGATCAGCTCGTGCTCCGGGCTGAGGACGTCGTGAACCCTGGTCCCGGTGACAGCAAGGACCGCCCCTTCGCGCAGGTAGCGCGCGAGGGACTGCTCGTCCTGGTCTCCTTCGTCACGTGCGGCAGCGTGAAGCGAGGGCCCGTCAGGCCGGCCGTGCCCGAGTTCCCGGAACCTGCCGACGAAACGGTCCGAGACGGAGGGCTGGCTGCTGCTCATGTCTCGGGAGCCTAGCCACCCGGCCCGTAGATCCCCCTGCCCTTTCCGAGGGCCGGGACTACGCAGCCTGCGCTGCGTCCTCGATCCCCACCGGGAAGACGGCTGACTCGTCGAAGCACTGTCCGTGCTGGAGGCAGTGGTAGAGCTGTCCGATCATGCGGTTGAAGAGGTTGCGCTGGGCAGCCGCGTGCCGGTTGCCTTGCTCGCGGCGGCGCCGGTAGTGGGCGTTGGCCCAGGCGGACGCCCGCCTTGCAGCCGGCCGCGTCGTCTCTTAATAGGCATCGATGCCGGGTGAGTCATAGGCGTGCGTCCAGCGCCGTCGGGCGCCAACACCTTTCGTGGTGGCGGCCACGGAGACGCCGAGCGCCAGCCACCGCTCTGTGCCGAGGCATGCCGGCCCGGGGGTTCCAAGGCATTCGCCCGGCGTCCACGTGACCGCCACCACTCGCACCGGACCGCGCACCGATCCACGTTGAGGCCTCCGTGGGCCCGGCTGCACCTGGATGTCACGGTCTGGTACTCGAACGCTCCGAGAAGCCCCTGCTCCTGCGGATCGCTCATAACTACGGATTAGGCTGCCCCCATGGCAAAGAAGCGCTCGGGCGGTGGTCTGACCGGGACCCAGCAGGCCGCCAAGTTCCTCGGTGTCAGTGTGCTCGCCGGAGCCGTGCTGGCGGGCATCGCCCTGCCCGCGGCCGGTGCACTCGGGCTGGCCGCGAAGGGGACGGTGGAGGGGTTCGACGAGATCCCCTCCAACCTGAAGACCCCACCGCTGAGTCAGCGCACCACGATCCTGGACGCCGAGGGCGGTCTCATCGCCACGGTGTACTCGCGGGACCGGAAGGTCGTGCCGATCGACAAGATCTCCCCGTACATGCAGAAGGCGATCGTCGCGATCGAGGACGGGCGCTTCTACGAGCACGGGGCGATCGACCTCAAGGGCGTGCTGCGTGCGATCAACAAGAACGCGCAGTCGGGCGGGGTCTCGGAGGGCGCGTCCACGCTGACCCAGCAGTACGTGAAGAACGTCTTCGTCGAGGAGGCCGGTGACGACCCCGAGAAGGTCGCGCAGGCCACCCAGCAGACCATCGGCCGCAAGGTCCGCGAGCTGAAGTTCGCGATCCAGGTCGAGGAGGAGCTGGGCAAGAAGAAGATCCTGGAGAACTACCTCAACATCACGTTCTTCGGGCAGCAGGCCTACGGCATCGAGGCCGCCTCCCAGCGGTACTTCTCCAAGCACGCCGCCGACCTGGACCTGGGCGAGGCGGCGATGATGGCCGGTCTCGTCCAGTCGCCGAGCCGCTACGACCCCATCAACGACATCCAGGAAGCGACCAAGCGCCGCAACATGGTCCTCCAGCGGATGGCCGATGTGAAGGACATCAGCCAGGCCGAGGCGGACGCCGCCAAGGCCAAGCCGATCAAGCTGAAGGTCAAGACGCCGAAGAACGGCTGCATCACCGCCGTCGACGGCGCCGGCTTCTTCTGCGACTACGTCCGCAAGACGATCCTCAACGACCCGACCTTCGGCAAGACGGCCGAGGAGCGGACGAAGCTGTGGAACCTGGGTGGTCTCACCATCAAGACCACGCTCGACCCGCGCGCGCAGGCCGCCGCCAACGAGGCCGCCATCGCGAAGGTCAACAAGGACGACCCGGTCGCCGCCTCGGTGGTGCAGGTCCAGCCCAAGACCGGCCGCATCCTGTCGATGGGCCAGTCCCGCCCGTACGGCCTGGACCAGAAGCAGCACCAGACGACGCTGAACCTCGCCGTCGGCAGCAAGATGGGCGGCACGACGTACGGCTTCCAGGTCGGCTCGACCTTCAAGCCGATCACGGCCGCCGCGGCGCTGGAGAAGGGCATCAGCCCGGCGACGAGCTTCAACGACCCGTCGCAGATCAACATGAACGAGAGCCAGTACACCCGCTGCGACGGCAAGCCCGCGGGTTATGCGAACTGGGAGGTGAACAATGAGATGAAGTCGGAGAAGGGCGTCTTCGACATGACGAGCGCCCTCGGCAAGTCCATCAACACCTACTTCGCCAAGCTGGAGCAGATGGCAGGCCTCTGCGAGACGCTGACGATGGCCAAGAACGTCGGCTACGAGCGCGAGCTGGGCAAGCCCCTCAAGCAGATCCCGTCCGCCACCCTCGGCAGCGCGGAGAGCACCCCGCTCGACATGGCGTCCGTCTACGCGACCTTCGCCAACCGCGGCATCTACTGCACCCCGGTCGCCATCGAGTCGATCAAGGCCGCCAACGGCGACAAGCTGAACGTGCCGCAGACCAAGTGCACGCGCGCCATGAGCGACCGGACCGCCGACACCATCAACCAGATGCTGAAGGGCGTCGTCGAGGACGGCACCGGTACGCGGGCCGGTCTCAGCGACCGCGACAACGCGGGCAAGACCGGTACGACCAACGACCGCAAGGACGCCTGGTTCGTCGGCTACACCCCGAACCTGTCCACCGCCGTCTGGGTCGGTGACGACGTCGGCGAGAAGAAGTCGATGTACGACATCACCATCGGCGGCGAGTACTACGACAAGGTCTGCGGTGGCTGCCTCCCCGGCCCGATCTGGAAGATCGCGATGACGGGCGCCCTGGACGCCGGCCAGACGCCGGGCTTCGTCCCCGTCTCCGTGCCGCGGGCCGAGAAGCCCAAGGACGAGGAGAAGGAGGGCGACGAGGGCCCGAACAAGCCCCGGAAGCCCCGCGACGCCAAGCCCGGCGGCACGACCCCGACCAACCCGATCCCCGGGGTCACGTTCCCGACGGACCTGATCGGCGGCGCGGGCGGGCACGGCAACCGCAAGCCCGGCCACTGACGCACACGTGAGAGGGCGCCCCACCGGACCGGTGGGGCGCCCTCTCGCATACGTACCGCGCGGATCGGACCGCGAGGCGGACCGGCCTGCGTGACGGGTCAGCCTGCGTGACGGGTCAGCCCGCGCGACGGATCAGCCCGCGCGACGGATCAGCCCGCGCGACGGGTCAGCCCCCGCGACGGGTCAGCCCGCGAGCAGCTTCTTCACCGCGGCGGCGACACGGCCGCCCTCGGCCTGGCCGGCCACCTTCGGGTTCACGATCTTCATGACGGCGCCCATGGCCCGCGGCCCCTCGGCGCCCGCCGCCTTCGCCTCCTCGACGGCCGCCGCGACGATGCCGTCGAGCTCCTCGTCGCTGAGCTGCTTCGGCAGGTACGCGTCGAGGACCTCGCCCTCGGCCAGCTCGCGCTCGGCGGACTCGGGGCGGCCACCCTGGGCGAAGGCGTCCGCGGCCTCGCGGCGCTTCTTCGCCTCCTTCGCGATCACCTTCTGCACCTCGTCGTCGGAGAGTTCGCGCTTGGTCTTGCCCGCGACCTCCTCCTTGTTGACGGCGGCGATGGTCATCCGCAGGGTCGAGGAACGCAGTTCGTCGCGTCCCTTGATCGCGGCGGTGAGGTCTTCCTGAAGCTTGGCCTTGAGCGTGGTCATGGGCCCAAGTGTGGCAGGTGCCCCACCCGTACCGCCCGCGCATTTCGGCTCGGCGGGTCTGCGACGATGGGGAGATGCGCGCACGGTACGGGATCCCCCTGAAGATCACGGCAGGCCTCACGGCGACGGCAGCGGCGGGAGTGGTCTACGCGGCCGGCTTCGAAGCCCGCTCCTTCCGACTCCGCCGGGTGACGGTCCCCGTCCTCCCGCGCGGCATGCGCGACCTGCGGGTCCTCCAGGTCTCCGACATCCACATGGTGAGCGGCCAGCGCAAGAAGCGGGCCTGGCTGCAGTCCCTCGCGGGGCTCCGCCCGGACTTCGTCGTCAACACCGGCGACAACCTCTCCGACACGGAGGCCGTGCCCGAGGTCCTCGACGCGCTCGGGCCGCTCATGGAGTTCCCCGGCGTGTACGTCTTCGGCTCCAACGACTACTACGGGCCGCGGCTGCGCAATCCCGCCCGCTATCTCCTCGAAAAGGTGCAGGGCAAGCACGGCCTCAACGGCAACCCGCCGGTCGTCGGCGCCGTGCACAACCCCTGGGAGGACCTCCGGGACGCCTTCGACGCGGCCGGCTGGGTCAACCTGACCAACACCCGCGGCCGGCTGAAGCTGCCGCAGGCCGAGCTCGCGTTCACCGGCCTGGACGACCCGCACATCAAGCGCGACCGGTACGAGCGGGTGGCCGGCGGCCCCGACGGGACGGCCGACTTCTCGGTGGGCGTCGTGCACGCCCCGTACCTGCGCGCGCTCGACGCCTTCACGGCCGACGGGTACGAGCTGCTCCTCGCCGGGCACACCCACGGCGGCCAGCTGTGCGTCCCCTTCTACGGGGCGCTCGTCACCAACTGCGACCTGGACACGGACCGGGTCAAGGGCCTCTCCACGCACACGGTCGACGGCCGGACCTCCTACCTCCACGTCTCGGCGGGCTGCGGCACCAACCGGTACACCCCGGTCCGCTTCGCCTGCCCGCCCGAGGTCACCCTGCTCACCCTGACGGCGCGTGCCTGAACACTTACGGTGGGGGCATGATCACGCCTCGTTCCGCGGCCGTGCCGGCCCCCGCCGTCATGCCCCCCACTCACCGCCGCCCCTGGGCGGCCGCCTTCCGCGGCCTGATCGCCCTGTCCGCGGCGGCGGGCATCGTCATCGAGTGCGCGTACGGAGACGTGCTCGTCGTCCTGAGCTTCTTCACCATCTGGTCGAACATCCTGGTCGCCGTCGTCCTCGGCCGGGGCGCCGTCCACGCCTGGACCCGCCGCCCGCCGCTGCCCGCGCTGTGGACCGGCGGCGTCCTGCTCTGCATCTCCGTCGTCGGCCTCGTCTTCCACCTGGTCCTCGACAACGAGGCGAGCGAGTTCAACCAGGCCGCCGAGATCGCCCGCCTGACCGGCGCGAAGGCCGTCGCCAACCAGCTCCTCCACACCGTGACCCCGATCGGCACGGCCCTGGACTTCCTGCTCCTCACGGCGCCCGGCGCCCTCCGGTGGCGCCACGCGGCCCAGTGGCTCGCGGCCTCGGGCCTCTACTTCGCCTTCGCCCTGGTCCGCGGCGAGCTGATCTCCCCCGACGCGCCGACCCGCTACACGTACCCGTTCCTCGACGTCACCGTCCACGGCTACGGAGGCGTCCTGGTCAACGCCGTCGTGCTCGGCGCGGCCTTCTACGTCCTCGGCCTCGCGATCGTCGGCCTGGACCGCATCCGACCCGCGCCGAGGCCCCGCGAATACCGGATTTCGTCTGAGCGCGCGCGTGGGCTAAAGTAATCGATGTCGCCGGGAAGTGAAGAACAAACCAGCGACATCGGGGTGTAGCGCAGCTTGGCAGCGCGCTTCGTTCGGGACGAAGAGGTCGTGGGTTCAAATCCCGCCACCCCGACAGCCGCAAGACCCTCAGGGGCCTGATCCGCGAAAGCGGGTCGGGCCCCTGAGGCGTTTCCGGGAGGTCCGCGGGGCGCCCCAGGGAGATCTGCGGGGGCGACCCCGGGAGGTCCGCGGGCGCCCCAGGGAGATTTGCGGGGGTGCCCCCTGGCCGTCGCTCCCGTCACCGCGGCCGGCTGGGTCAGGCCCCGGGACGCGGGAGCGGTGCTGCGTACCGTCCGTTCCGGGTGCGCGACCGAGATCGCCGGTCTCGCGTCTCCGGAACAGGGCGCGCAGGACCGGCGGGGGTTTCCGAGCAGTGGGCCTAGATCACCGGGGGGCGGCCCAGGCGGGTCATGTGGAGGACCGTGGTCCAGCGCATCGGGGTGCGGGGGCCGCAGGAGCGGCGGACGCCCTCCGCGAAGCCGCCGAACCAGGCCTTGAGGCCCGGCAGGGAGCGGGTGCGGGCCAGGGTCAGGAGGGTCCAGACGCCCAGGTAGACGGGGACGAGGAGGGCCGGGAGATTGCGCTTGGCCAGCCAGACTCGGTTGCGGGCGGTCATCCGGTAGTAGACGGCGTGCCGGGCCGGGCTGGTCTTCGGGTGCTGGAGCAGCAGCTTCGGCTCGTAGATGACCTTCCAGCCGGCGTCCAGGGCGCGCCAGGCGAGGTCGGTCTCCTCGTGGGTGAAGAAGAAGTCCTCCGGCCAGCCGCCGATCTCGTCCAGCATGCGCATCGACAGGCCGTGGCCGCCGCCGAGGAAGGTGGTGACCTCGCCGCCGCGCAGCGGGTCCTTCGCGCCGAGGCGCGGGACGTGCCGGCGCTGCGTCTCGCCCGTCTCGTCGGCGATGCGGAACGACACGACGCCGAGGGTCGGGTCCCCGTCGTACAGATCCGCCAGGCGGCGGAAGACGTCCTTGTCGACGAGGAGGCCGTCGTCGTCGAGGTCGACCACGACGTCGACGTCGCCGAAGGCCCGCAGCGTCTCGATCGCGACGTTGCGGCCGCCCGAGACGCCTCTGTTCTCGGGGAGTTCGACCCCCGTCACGCCCTCGGGCAGGGCCGGGAGCGACCCGGTGCCGTTGCCGACGACGACGATCCGGGCGGCGGGCTCGTCCTGTCCCGCCACGGCGTCGAGCAGCGCCCGCAGCTCGGCGGGGCGCGTGCCCATCGTCAGTACCGCCACACCTACACGCGGTCGCGCCACGACCCACTCCGTCTCATCGCCCATGTCCACCGAACTCGCTCCGGGCCGCGATGCTAACCGGCCGGGGACACCTTCCGTTCACCCGGACCACGGGTGTCGTGCACCGGTGGGAGGCGTGGAGGGGGGCGCGCGGCGAGGGGCGGGGGCGGGCGGCTCTACGCTGGTGCCCTTCCGTCATGTTGATCGATCGTCGAAAGGGTGGTCTCCAGGTGCTGGTCGCGGACCGATATCGGCTTCATGTGTGTATCGGCCGGGGCGGCATGGGCGAGGTGTGGCAGGCCACCGACGAGGTCCTGGGCCGGGCCGTGGCCGTGAAGCTGATGCTGGCCCAGGCGACCGACCCGTCCGCCGGCGACCGCTTCCGCCTGGAGGCGCAGACCGCCGCGCGGCTGAGCCACCCGCATGTGGTGGGCGTCTTCGACTTCGGCACGTGGGACGAGAAGCTGTTCCTGGTCATGGAGTTGGTGGAGGGCGACAGCCTCCAGGGGAGCCCCTCCGAGCCGATGGTCCTGCCCGCCGAGCGGGTCGCGGTGGTCGCCGCGCACGCCGCCGCCGGGCTCGCGGCCGCGCACCGACAGGGCGTGGTGCACCGGGACATCAAGCCGGGGAACCTGCTGGTCGACGCCGAGGGCACGGTGAAGCTGGCCGACTTCGGCATCGCGCGGTTCGTCGACGACCCCTCGGCCGCGCTCACGACGACGGGTCAGATCGTGGGCACGGGGCTCTACCTCGCGCCCGAGCGGGCCCTCGGGCAGCCCGCGTCGCCCGCCTCCGACGTGTACTCGTTGGGCTGCGTCCTGTACCAACTCCTCACCGGGAGACCGCCGTTCCGCGCGGACACGGCAACGGCCCTGCTGTACCAGCACATCGACACCCCGCCGGTGCCGCCGAGCCGGCTCGGCGCGCTGCTGCCGCCCGACTTCGAGACGTACCTGCTGAGTCTGCTCGCCAAGCAGCCGGAGCAGCGGCCCTCCGCGCAGGCGATCGCGGACTGGTTCTCCTCCGGCGCCTGGCGTGGGACCGGATACCCCGGGGCCGCTCCGGTCCGTCCCCAGGCCCCCCAGGCCCCCCAGATGCCTCAGACGGCCCACACGTCCCATACTCCCCATCAGCCCGCCGGGCACGCCCCGGGCCAGGCCCACGCGCCCCGTCAGCCCGCCGGGCACGCCCCCATGCCGATGCCCGCACCCGTGCACACGCCCGCGCCGACCCCGCCGCCGATGAACCGGCCGCCGGTGACCCGGCCCGCGCCCGCCGCCCGGCGGCGCCAGAGCCAGCCGAGCACCGGTGCCGCGCTCGCGGAGCTCTCCCGGCGCCGTCCGCGCAAGACGGCCGCGGTGGCCGGGGCCATCGCCTTCGTGGTCTTCCTGATCATCGGGATGGCCTGGCTGTCCTAGGGCCTGTCTGACCATTCGCGTCGGATCAGGCCGGGGCGTCCGGTGCGTGCGATCGGCGTGCGGCCGGGACGCCCTCGTAGCGGAGCTACTTGGGCGTTTCGGCCGTGCGGCGAGCGTGCGTGCCGGGCGGGCCGGACCCGACGGGAATGGCCAGACAGGCCCTAAGGGCCTCGCGCCCGCTCAGTACAGCCTCGGCGCCATCACGTGCGGCTCCTCGTCCCCCTCCGTGAGCAGCAGGCAGCGCGGTACGCCGGGCCCCGGGGTCGCGCGTACCGTCACCGGCGTCGGCGGGTCGGTGGGCAGCTCGATCGCGAGGGCGACCGGCCGGTCGTCGCGGGTCGTGGCGTGACCGGTCTCCTTGCCGTCGACGAGGACCTCGACGACCGGGGTGTGCCCGGTCTGGACCGTCGCGGAGACCGAGTGCCCGAGGTAGTCGATGTGGAAGTGGTGGCGTGCCCTCATGGGCCACCTCCGAACCGCAGGAGTGGGGCGCGTACCGCCGGAGGAGGACGCGTACCTCAAGACTAGGCACGGTCCCGCGGTCCCGCCGCTCCGAAGTGCGGTCGTAGTACCCCGGTGTTCAGATGGACCGGTACGCCGATCACCGCCCGCGCGGAACGGAGCACCTGGCACATGAGCGACGCCCTGCCCTCCTTCGAGGACACGACCGACTTCGACAACGCCGACCGGGGCTTCCTCGGGGCGCTCGTCCCCGGTGTGGTGACGGCCTCCGACGGCCGCGTGGTCTGGGACAACGACGCCTACGACTTCCTCAAGGCGGAGTGCCCGGACACCGCGCACCCCAGTCTGTGGCGGCAGGGGCAGCTCTCCGCGCGCCAGGGCCTGTACGAGGTCACCGACGGCATCTACCAGGTCCGCGGCCTCGACATCTCCAACATGACGCTCGTCGAGGGCGAGCGCGGGGTGATCGTCATCGATCCGCTGATCTCCGTGGAGACGGCGGCCGCCGCCCTCGCGCTCTACAAGGAGCACCGCGGCGACCGGCCGGTCACCGGCGTGATCTACACCCACTCGCACGGCGACCACTTCGGCGGGGTCCGCGGCGTCCTCCCGCACGGCACCGAGGAGGGCGTCCCGATCCTCGCCCCCGCCGGCTTCCTGGAGCACGCGGTCAGCGAGAACGTGTACGCGGGCACCGCGATGACCCGCCGGGCGAGCTACATGTACGGCGTCGGCCTCCCGAAGGCCCCCGACGGCCAGATCGGCGTGGGCCTCGGCCAGGGCACCTCCACCGGCACCATCAGCCTGATCCCGCCGACCGTGGACATCACGGAGACCGGGCAGCAGGAGACGGTCGACGGGGTGCGGATCGTGTTCCAGCTGACGCCGGGCACCGAGGCCCCGTCCGAGATGAACTTCCTCTTCCCCGACCACCGTGCCCTGTGCCTGGCGGAGAACGCCACGCACAACATGCACAACGTGCTCACCCTGCGCGGCGCGGTCGTCCGCGACTCCCGGATCTGGGCGCACTACCTGGACGAGGCGATCGAGTACTTCAACGGCCGGTACGACGTCGCCTTCGCCTCCCACCACTGGCCCACCTGGGGCCACGACGACGTGGTGCGGTTCCTGACCCAGCAGCGCGACCTCTACGCGTACCTGCACGACCAGACCCTCCGCCTGCTCAACGAGGGGTTCACGGGCGTGGAGATCGCCGAGCGGATCGAACTGCCGCCGGCCCTGGAGAAGGCCTGGCACGCCCGCGGCTACTACGGCTCCCTCAACCACAACAGCAAGGCGGTCTACCAGCGGTACCTCGGCTGGTACGACGGCAACCCGGCCCACCTGTGGGAGCACCCGCCCGTGGAGCTCGCGCGGCGGTACGTGGACGTGGCCGGCGGCCCCGCCGAGGCCCTCGCCAAGGCCCGCGCGTACGCCGAGGGCGGCGACCCGCGCTTCGCCGCGACCCTCCTCAACCACGTCGTCTTCGCCGATCCCGGGAACGAGGAGGCGAAGCAGGCCCTCGCCGGGGTGTACGAGACGCTCGGGTACGGCTCCGAGAACGCGACCTGGCGGAACTTCTACCTGCGCGGCGCCCAGGAGCTCCGGCAGGGCGTCACGGGCGAGATGGTCGACATGACCAACCCCGAGATGGCGATGGCCCTCACCGTCCCCATGCTGATCGACTCGATCGCCATCGCGATCGACGGGCCGCGCGCCTGGGACGAGGACCTGACCATCGACCTGGTGATGCTCGACGGCGTCGCGGACGCGGGCGAGCGGCACCGGCTCACCCTGCACAACGGCGCCCTCACCCACCGGGTGGTCGCCGAGCCCCGGACGCCCGCCGGGCTGACGCTCGCCCTCGGGAAGGTCCAGCTCCTCGGCCTCCTCGCCGGGAAGGGCGTCCAGGAGCTCGGGATCGAGGCGGAGGGCGACCCGGCGCTGCTCTCCCGCCTCTTCTCGTACGTGACGAGGCCCGACGCCCGGTTCCCGATCGTCACGCCGTGACCGGCGCCGTCCCCCGGTGACTTCTGCGCCGGTCGCCCGTGACCGGGGCGGGACCTCAGAGCTCGCCCGCCAGCGCGAACAGGCCGCGCCTCGCGCCCTCCTCGTAGGCGCTCCGCAGCTCCGGGTCGACGAGCAGCGCCCCCAGGGCCTCCTCGCCACGCGCGCGCGTGACCAGGCAGTACTCCGCAGGCCGGTACGAGGTGTCGAAGACCGAGCTGCGCAACAGGTCCACCGCGCCCAGGAGATGGGCCGCCGCGTCACGGCGGCCCTCCAGCGCCCGCATCTGGGCCAGGAGTTCCGCCGCGCAGGCCGCGCCCACCGCGGAACCGAGCCGCAGATGCTCGCGCAGGGCCCTCCTGGCGTACTCCGCGGCCCGCTCCCGTTCCCCGTCCCAGGCGCCGAGTTCGGCCCGCACGTGGTACGCCCAGGCCTCGGCGCACATGTCGCGGCCCACCCAGGCCCGCCGGCTCTCGTGGTCCAGGTCCCCCTGGTCCAGGGCCTCCTGGGCGGCCTCCGGGTCGGAGCGGCACAGGGAGAGCGCGAGCCCGACCCAGCACGCCCGCCGGGTCGGCCCGAACTCCGGGTGCTCCTCCATCAGGGCGAGGGCCTCCCGGAATTCGGCCGCCGCCGCGCGCGTACGCCCCTGGTAGAGGGCGGTCGCGCCGCGCAGATGGGCCAGGAGCGCCAGGCAGCGCTCGTCGCCGTCCCGTACGGCCGCCGCCCAGGCCTGGGCGAGGAGCGGGTCGGCGTCCTCGGGGCGGCCCGACTCCAGCTCCAGGAAGGCGGCGAGCCACAGGGCGCGGGCGGGCGGCGGCCCGGGGTGCAGGTGGAGGGCGTGCCGCAGCCGGGAGCGGCCCTCGGCGATCCGCCCGCAGGCCACCCACAGGAACCACAGGGAGACCGCGATCTCGACGGACGTCTCGGCCTCGGCGCTCG
Source organism: Streptomyces vietnamensis (assembly GCF_000830005.1). NCBI lineage: Bacteria > Bacillati > Actinomycetota > Actinomycetes > Kitasatosporales > Streptomycetaceae > Streptomyces > Streptomyces vietnamensis. Next base: position 3,936,490 of record NZ_CP010407.1, read on the forward strand.
GCGAGAGCGGCGCGGTCGTCGGGTCCATGGCGGCGGCCAGGTCGGGCAGTTCGCGCAGCGCGAGGTCCCGGGCGTCGAGCTGCCGGCCCCGCTGCCACCAGTCGGCGGCCCGCCGGGCCACCTTCACGCACCACCTGCGGTGGTGCAGGAGGACGGCCCAGCGGTCGCCGCGCGCGGTGAGCCGGCGGGCGCCGACGGCCCGCATCGGGTGCGGCATCCAGTAGCGGGGCAGGCCGTCCTCGCCGTCGAAGAGGTCGTCGACGGGGAGGAGGGCGAGGGGTGCGAGCCGGTCGAGGACCTGCTGGATCCGTCCGGCGGGCAGCGTGCCGGAGGCGCAGACCTCGCGGACGGCCTCCCGGCCGAAGGCGCCCTCGAAGACGGAGAGGCGCTCCCACAGGAGCTGTTCGGCGGGGCCGCAGCTCTCGTAGCCGCGCTCGGCCGCGGCGATCTGGTCAAGACCGACCGTCTCGCCCCACAGCAGTTCGGTCTCCGGTGGTTCTCCTGCCCACATGTGCTCCGGCCCCCGTGTCGGTTCTCCGCCCTTCTCCTGTGACATAGGACGGATTCAATGGAAATCGGCAGGCTTCGCGGCTTGAATGCCTGTGCCCCGGTCCACATCCTGGGGCCTTCCCGTGCCCGGACCCAGGGTTTCCCCGGGATCGACCAAGGAGGCACATGCATACCAGGGAATCCGTCCTGGGGGAGTCGGATCTGGCACTGATCCACGCACTGCAGATAGCGCCGCGCGCCAGCTGGACCCAGCTCTCCGGCGTGCTCGCCGTGAGCCCGGACACCCTCGCCCGGCGCTGGGAGGCCCTCACCGCCGGGGGGTACGCCTGGAGTTCGATGCTCGCCGCCCGCCGCGGCACGGAGGCCACCCTGTACGCGTGGGTGGAGCTGGAGTGCGTCGCCGGAGCCGCCGAGACCACCGCGACCGAGGTCGCGGGCGACCCGTACACCCTCGGCGTCCACCAGGTGACCGGCGACGCCGATCTGATCCTGCTCGTCAACTGCCCGGACCTGTACGCCCTCGACGGCTACCTCGCCGGGCGGGTGCGGCGGCTCCCCGGGGTGCTCAGGGCCCGCACGCAGGTCGTCACCCAGCTGCACAACCGCCCGTACCGTTCGCGGATCGAGCAGCTCACCCCGGGGCAGGTGCAGCACCTCACCGAGATCACCGGCGGCGACCGGCGGACCCGGTCCCCCGCGCGCGCGTACCCGCCCGTCACGGAGCTCGACCAGCGGATCGTCGCGGAGCTGGCGGGGGACGCCCGGCGCAGCGCCGCCGAGCTGGCCCGGCAGTGCGGCACGAGCGAGTCGACCGTACGCCGCAGGCTGGACGCCCTCGGCGCGGCCGGCGGCTTCCACCACCACTGCCTGCCCGCCCCGCGCTTCTCCGGCCGGCCCGTGTGGGCGCTGGTCACCGCGGACGTACCGCCCCTGGACGTGACCGAGTCGGTGGTCTCGCTCGGCCGGCTGCGCCAGACCCGGGTGGTCACCTCGGTCACCGGGCCGCACAACCTGGCGCTCGCCATGTGGCTCCGTACCGTCGAGGAGCTCCACGACGTGACGGCGGCGCTCGTGCGGGCCGCGCCGGCGCTGCGGATCACCGGCACCGCGGTCTCCCTGCGCACCCACAAGATCGGCGCGCAGGTCCTCGGCCCGGACGGCCGCCGCACCCACCACATAAGGCCCGCGACCACCCCCTGACAGGGCGCCGGGGGCGTGTTCTGATGAGGGGCATGGAGTTCGCCGTGTTCGTGACGCTGCCCGGCCTGGTCATCCTGCTGACCGTGATCGCCTTCGCCGACCAGTTCCTCCGCATGACCGGACGCGGCAAGCGCACCGGGCAGGTCTCCTCGACGGGCTTCGAGCAGCTGCACGCGACCTTCTCGCCGGGCAAGCAGAACGAGCTCAAGGAGCGGCAGAGCGCCCTGGTACTGCGCGACGACGAGGAGGACGGCGCGCCGCCGCGCCACTCGACGGTGGACCTCGGCGGCGGACGGGCCGTCATCAGGATCAAGCGCTGACCGGGATCAGGATCGAGCGCTGACCGGGATCAGGCCGGGCGCTGACCGGGATCAGGCCGGGCGGGACGCCTTGATCGAGTACATCAGCGGGATGCGGGGGCGGTCCGCCGGGAAGCGGTAGTAGCCGTCCTCGTGCCGCTGGAGGGACCCGTAGCGGGGGAAGAGCGAGGCGTCGTGCTCGTGCAGGAACTCGATGCGCAGACCCGCCTTCGCGAGGGCCGTGACGACCTCGCCGACCGGGTGCACCCACTCCACGCTGCGGTTGTGGACGGTGACGGCGTCGAGGTCGGCGTACGTCCCCGGGGTGGTGTCCACCCACGGGTCGCGGACGAAGTAGTCGTGCACGACCCGGCTGCCGGTCTCGTCGTCGAGCGAGTCGGTCAGCGGATGGAACTCGGCCACGTAGAGGAAGCCGCCCGGGGCGACGAGCGAGGCGGCGGTCTCCGCCCAGCGGTCGAGGTCGGGCAGCCAGCACAGTGCCCCGGTGCCGGTGTAGACGATGTCGTACGAGCTGTCCGGGACGGCCTCGGCCGCGTCGTACGCGTCGGCGGCGACGAACGCGGCCCGCTCCTGCGAGAGGCCCAGGTCGACGGCGAGCGCACGGGCGGTCTCGACGGCCGGCTCGGAGAAGTCCAGGCCGACGACGTGGGAGGCGCCGTGCCGGGCCCAGGAGAGGGTGTCCAGGCCGATGTGGCACTGGAGGTGCAGCAGGGAGCGGCCGGTGACGTCGCCGACCTCCGCGAGCTCGAAGTCCCGTAGGGCGTCCTTGCCCGCGCGGAAGGCGTCCAGGTCGTAGAACTCGCTGGCGGCGTGGATCGGGACGCGCTCGTCCCACTTCGCGCGGTTGGCCTCGCGCCAGTCCTCGGGCGTCGGAGAGTACATGTCGGCGAGGTTATCCACAGGCTGCGGAGGGCGCGACCCGTTTGTCGGCGGTGCGGAGCATGATGGATGCCATGACTACCGAGAGCAAGCACATCGACACCCCCGTCTGGGAGCAGCGCTTCCGGGCGCCCCGTGTCTCCCTGCCCGAATGGGCCGAGGAGGCCCCGGACCGCTCACTGTTCGTGTCCAACGCGACCGGGACGTACGAGTTGTACGCCTGGGACCGGGCGAGCGGCGAGCAGCGGCAGGTCACGGACCGGCCGAACGGGACGACGGACGGCACGCTGTCGCCGGACGGCGCCTCGATCTGGTGGTTCGCGGACACCGACGGGGACGAGTTCGGGGTGTGGATGCGCCAGCCGTTCGCGGGCGGCGAGGACGAGCCGGCCGTGCCCGGCCTGGCCCCGTCCTACCCTGCCGGGCTCGCCATCGGCCGGGAGGGCACGCTCGTGGTGGGCCGCTCCACGGACGAGGACGGCTCGACGGTCCATCTCGTACGGCCGGGTGCCGACACCCCGGTCGAGATCTACCGGCACCGGGAGTCGGCCGGCGTCGGCGACCTGTCGTACGACGGCTCGCTGATCGCGATCGAGCACACCGAGCACGGCGACGCGATGCACTCGGCGCTGCGCGTGCTGCGCGCCTCGGACGCGGGCGTGGTGGCCGAGCTCGACGACACCAAGGGCGGCACGGAGGAGCTGGGGCTCACGGTCCTCGGCTTCGCGCCGCTGGCCGGGGACACCCGGCTGCTCGTCGGCCACCAGCGGCGCGGCCGCTGGGAGCCGATGCTGTGGGACGTGGCGACGGGCGCCGAGACGGACCTGCGGCTCGATCTGCCGGGCGACGTGTCGGCGGAGTGGTACCCGGACGGCTCGGGGCTGCTGATCGTGCACGGCTTCGAGGCCCGCAGCGAGCTGTGGCGGTACGAGATCGCGACCGGCGCCCTGGTACGGGTGGAGACCCCGGCCGGTTCGGTGTCGAGCGCGACGGCCCGGCCCGACGGGTCCGTGGAGTACCTGTGGTCCTCGGCCGCCGAGCCGCCGGTGGTGCGCTCCACGGCCGGCGGCGTCGTCCTGGACCCGCCGGGCCCGAAGGCGCCGCCGTCGGTGCCGGTGGAGGACGTGTGGGTGGAGGGGCCCGGCGGCAGGGTCCACGCGCTCGTGCAGCGCCCGGCGGAGGGCGAGGGGCCCTTCCCGACGGTCTTCGAGGTGCACGGCGGGCCCACCTGGCACGACAGCGACGCCTTCGCCTCGGGGCCGGCGGCCTGGGTGGACCACGGGTACGCGGTGGTGCGGGTCAACTACCGGGGCTCCACGGGGTACGGCCGGGAGTGGACGGACGCGCTGAAGCACCGGGTCGGTCTGATCGAGCTGGAGGACATCGCGGCGGTCCGCGCCTGGGCGGTGGCGAGCGGCCTCGCCGACCCGGAGCGCCTGGTCCTCTCCGGCGGATCGTGGGGCGGCTATCTGACGTTGCTCGGTCTGGGCACCCAGCCGGACGACTGGGCGGTCGGTCTCGCGGCGGTGCCCGTCGCGGACTACGTCACGGCGTACGAGGACGAGATGGAGGCCCTCAAGGCGATGGACCGGACGCTCCTGGGCGGGTCCCCGGAGGAGGTGCCCGAGCGGTACGCGGCCTCGTCGCCGCTGACGTACGTGGACGCGGTGAAGGCCCCGGTGCACCTGACGGCCGGCGTCAACGACCCGCGCTGCCCGATCCGCCAGATCGACAACTACGTCGACCGGCTCGCGGCCCGGGGCGCGGTCCACGAGGTGTACCGGTACGACGCGGGCCACGGCTCGCTCGTGGTGGAGGAGCGGATCAAGCAGGTCGCCCTGGACCTGGACTTCGCGGCGAGACACCTGGGGACCCGGGCTGCGGGGGCCTGAGTCCGCTTGCGTACCGTGGGGGGCGTGTACCGGTTCCTGATGACGCCCCGCTGGTGGGGGATCAACGTCTTCGTCCTCCTCGCGATCCCGTTCTGCGTGTTCATGGGGACGTGGCAGCTCGGCAAGTTCGAGGACCGCGTCGAGTCCCACCGGGAGGCCGAGGAGCGGCCCGCCGCGAGCTCGCTGAAGGCCGAGGCGCTGGACTCGCTGCTGCCGGTCGACAAGGAGACCTCGGGCCGCTCGGCCCGGGCGCGCGGCCGGTTCGAGGAGCAGTTCCTCGTGCCGGACCGCGAGCTGGACGGCCGGACCGGCTCGTACGTGCTGACGCTCCTGAAGACCGACGGCGGCCGGTCGCTGCCGGTGGTCCGGGGCTGGCTCCCCACGGGCGCGAAGGCCCCCGCCCCGCCGTCCGGCGAGGTGACGGTGGTGGGTGCCCTCCAGGCCTCGGAGAACCCGGGCACGAAGGGCGTCCACACGGCGGGCGGGCTGCCGGAGGGGCAGCTCGGGATGATCAGTGCGGCGTCCCTGGTGAACGTGGTCACGGACGACGTCTACGACGCCTGGATCACCCTCGCGGACTCCCCCGCCGGGCTCACGCCGGTCCCGGCGGCGGCCGCGGCGGGCACGGGTCTGGACGCGAAGGCCTTCCAGAACCTCGGCTACACGGCGGAGTGGTTCGTCTTCGCGGGCTTCGTCGTCTTCATGTGGTTCCGCCTCGTCCGCCGCGAGGTGGAGGCCTCCCGCGACGAGGCACTGGGCCTGTAGGACTCCCCGGTCCCACAGGCCGTCCGGCAGTGCCTCAGGAGGCGGACAGGACTCCGGTGCGGTAGATGGTGCCGGCGCAGGCGTTCGGGATGACGGCCGAGGCCGTGGGGCCGCCCGGCGCCGCGGTGTGGTGGACGACGACGCTGCCGTCCGCCGGGGCGCCGTCCTCGTGGACCAGCTGGGGTGCCGCGCCTGCGCCCTCCTCGGAGCCCGTGCCGGCGCCCGGTCCGGTGCCGGTGCCGCCGGAGTCGGCGCCCGCGCTCGGGGTGGGGTTGCCCGTGTCGCCCGTCGGGGTGGCCGTCGGGGTCGGCGTGGCCGGGGGCTCGGTCGGGGTGGTCGGCGTGGGGGTCGGGGTGGTGCCGGTCGTCGGGCAGGTCTCGCTCGGCACCCAGACGAACTTCACCTCGTAGCTGCCCTTCGGCTTCAGGACGAGCGCGGAGGCCTCCTGCGAGGGGTCGGGCAGTCCGCTGCCGCCGTCCCCCGCGGTGTGCCGGACCACCGAGATCAGCGCCGGGTCGGCCGCCCCGCGGGCCTCGAAGCCGACGACGCCCGCGTCGTCCACGGCGCAGTTCTGTCCGGAGGCGTTGGCGATGCGGAAGGTGCCGTGGACCTTGCCCTCGGTGTCGGCCCCTTCGGCTCCCTCCCGGGTGACGACGAGCTGGTCGGCGGTGCACCGCGGGGCGGAGTCGGGGCCGGCGCCGAGCGTCGCCCGCGGGTCGCCGCCGGAGGCGTCGGCTCCGGGGCGGGGCGGCTTGCCGGAGGTGCCGTCGGCCGCGCCGGGGCTGGGCGAGACGGTGCTCGCGGGGGTCGTGGAGCTCTTGCCGCCCTCGATGCCGGTCTCGGTGCCGGTGCCGCCCTGGGCCTGCTCGCCGTGGCCGGCGTTCACGGGGTGGGCGGCGGAGACGCCGCCGGACGCGGCGACGTGCACGAAGGCGGGGACTGCGGTGCCGATGAGGACGGCGGCGGCCGCGGCGCCGACGACGGCCTGCCGCTTGCGGGCGCGCCGCGCGGGCACGGCCCGGCGCAGGTGCTCGAGCGAGCCGGGAGAGGGCTCCATGCCGGCCACGGCGTCCTGGAACAGCCGCCGCAGCGCGAGCTCGTCGTCGCCCTCGCCGGGCCCGGGCTCGATCTTCACCATGCGCTGTCCACTCAGCTCGTCACGTACATCCAGGGCGTCAGGCTGCTTCTCACCGGCGTCGCCGTCCTCGCGCGCCGTCTCGGCGGCATGCCTCTCGGGGACGTCGTCGCCGTCACGGTTCTCGTGGGCCACGCCGTCCCCGCCGGGTGCCTCGCTCATGTCGTCGCTCCCATCGCGACGCGCAGCGCCGCGATGCCCCGCGAACCGTACGCCTTCACCGAGCCCAGGGAGATCCCGAGCGTCTCGGCGACCTGGACCTCGGTCATGTCGGAGAAGTACCGCAGGGCGAGCACCTCGCGCTGGCGCCGCTGGAGGCCGCGCATCGCCTTGATCAGGTCCTCGCGCTCCAGCTGCTCGTACGCCCCCTCCTCCGCACTGGCCATGTCCGGCATCGGCTTGGACAGCAGCTTCAGGCCGAGGATGCGGCGGCGCAGCGCGGACCGGGAGAGGTTGACCACGGTCTGGCGCAGGTAGGCGAGGGTCTTCTCGGGCTCACGGACCCGCTTGCGGGCCGAGTGGACGCGGATGAAGGCCTCCTGGACGACGTCCTCGCAGGAGGCCGTGTCGTCGAGGAGCAGCGCGGCGAGACCGAGCAGCGAGCGGTAGTGGGCCCGGTAGGTCTCGGTCAGGTGGTCGACGGTGGTGCCGGCCGCCGGGACGGCCTCGGCGCTCCTGCGGGGCGACGGGATGCCGTCGACGCCGCGCGCGTGGGATCCGGTGGGCACGGGGGCGATCACCGGCATGCCGCCGAGTGCGCGCGGGCGCCGGAGCGGACGGACCGCCGAGCCGCGCACGGGTACGACGGCACTGCTCCGCACGGGGAGCACCGCCGTGCCGCCGCCGCGCAGCGGGGCGATGGTCGCGATGTCGAGTACCTCTGCCACGCCTGTTGGACACGCTTCCCCCCGACAGGGTTGTACGCGTACGCCACCCTTTTCGACGGTGAGTTGTTCGTCCTCATGCGTAACCGTTCTCCCCCGATGCCCCGCTTCCGGCGTGTCCCGCGCCACACGGTCGTGGGTGCACGCAGAGACGCGCCCCGCCCAACTCTGGTTGCAGTACGGGGGAAGTGCATCGTCAACCACCGCATCACCGCAGTTCAAGAGGTATCTGACGCCTTTTTGCTCACAGGTCGTTCACAGATCCCACAAATCCGTGACAAGCGATTCCGCGATCTGAAGGGCGTTCAGGGCGGCGCCCTTGCGGAGGTTGTCGGCGCAGACGAAGAAGTCGAGCGCGCGCTCGTCGTCGAGGGAGCGCCGGACCCGGCCGACCCAGGCGGGGTCGGTGCCGACGACGTCGGCGGGGGTGGGGAAGTCGCCCGCGGCCGGGTCGTCGTAGAGCACGACCCCGGGGGAGGTCGCGAGGACCTCGTGGGCGCGTGCGACGGGGACGGGGTGTTCGAAGCGGGCGTGCACGGAGACGGAGTGCCCGGTCACGACGGGGACGCGCACGCAGGTGGCGGCGACCCGGAGGCCGGGCAGGCCGAGGACGCGCCGGGTCTCGTCCCGTACGCGCTCCTCCTCGCTGGAGGCCCCGTCGGCGCCGGGGGTGCCCGACCAGGGCAGGACGTTGAGCGCGAGGGGGCCGGGGAAGGGGCCGGTGTTCTCGCCGACGGTCCGCCGTACGTCTCCGGGGTGGGTGCCCAGGTCGGCGCCGCCGGCCACCAGGCCGAGCTGGGCGCGGAGCGCGTCGACCCCGGCCTGTCCGGCGCCGGCGCCGCTGGCGGCCTGCTGGGCGGTGACGACGAGTTCGGCGAGCCCGAACTCGGCGTGCAGGGCGCCCACGGCGACGATCAGCGCGAGGGTGGTGCAGCCGGGTCCGGCGACGATGCCCCGGGGGCGTACCCGCGCGGCGTGCGCGTTGAGTTCGGGGACCACGAGGGGGACGTCGGGGTCGGCCCGGAAGGCCGCGGAGGTGTCCACGACGACGGCGCCCTTGGAGACGGCGATCGGCGCCCAGCGGGCGGCGACGTCCTCCGGCACCAGGAAGAGCGCCAGGTCGACGCCCTCGAACACGTCCTCGCCGAGTGCGAGGATCTCGCACTCCTCCCCGCGCACGGCCGCCTTGGAGCCGGCCGAGCGCGGGGAGGAGACGAGGCGGATCTCGCCCCAGACGTCCGCGTGGTGCGTGAGCATCTGGAGCATCACCGAGCCGACCGCCCCGGTCGCTCCCACGACCGCGAGCGTCGGCCTCGGGGTCATCGGCCGGTGCCTCCGTAGACGACGGCCTCGTCCGAGTCGCTGTCCAGACCGAAGGCGGTGTGGACGGCGCGCACGGCCTCGTTGACGTCGTCGGCACGGGTGACCACCGAGATGCGGATCTCGGAGGTCGAGATCAGCTCGATGTTCACACCCGCGTCCGACAGCGCCTTGAAGAAGTCCGCGGTGACGCCCGGGTTCGTCTTCATGCCAGCGCCGACCAGGGAGATCTTGCCGATCTGGTCGTCGTAACGCAGCGAGTCGAAGCCGATCGCGCCCTTCGCCTTCTCCAGCTCGTCGATGGCCTTGCGGCCCTCGGCCTTGGGAAGGGTGAAGGAGATGTCCGTCAGGCCGGTGGAGGCCGCGGACACGTTCTGCACGATCATGTCGATGTTGATCTCGGCGTCCGCGACGGCACGGAAGATGGCCGCGGCCTCGCCCGGCTTGTCCGGCACGCCGACGACGGTGATCTTCGCCTCGGAGGTGTCGTGGGCGACGCCCGAGATGATGGCCTGCTCCACCTTGCGGTCCCCTTGCGGCTCGTTGCTGACCCAGGTGCCCTGCAGCCCCGAGAAGGACGAGCGGACGTGGATCGGGATGTTGTAACGGCGTGCGTACTCGACGCAGCGGTGCAGCAGCACCTTGGAGCCGGAGGCGGCGAGCTCCAGCATGTCCTCGAAGGAGATCCAGTCGATCTTCTTCGCCTTCTTCACCACGCGCGGGTCGGCCGTGAACACACCGTCGACGTCGGTGTAGATCTCGCAGACCTCGGCGTCCAGGGCCGCGGCGAGCGCCACGGCGGTGGTGTCGGAACCGCCGCGCCCGAGGGTGGTGATGTCCTTCTTGTCCTGGCTGACGCCCTGGAAGCCGGCGACGATGGCGATGTTGCCCTCGTCGAGGGCGGTGCGGATCCGGCCCGGCGTGACATCGATGATGCGCGCTTTGTTGTGGACCGAGTCGGTGATGACGCCTGCCTGGCTGCCGGTGAACGACTGGGCCTCGTGGCCCAGGTTTTTGATCGCCATGGCCAGCAGGGCCATGGAGATCCGCTCTCCGGCGGTCAGCAGCATGTCGAACTCACGTCCGGCAGGCATCGGGGATACCTGCTCGGCGAGATCGATCAGCTCGTCCGTCGTGTCGCCCATCGCGGAGACCACGACGACGACCTGATGGCCGTCCTTCTTGGTGTCCACGATCCGCTTGGCGACGCGCTTGATGCCTTCGGCATCGGCAACGGAGGAGCCTCCGTACTTCTGCACGACAAGGCCCACGTGCGCTCCTCGCTCAGTCTGTGCCGCAGCCGGCGCTGCGATCGGCTCAGTCTATCGAGGGACCCGGAAACGCCACCGTGATATCGCATGGTGAGACGTACGGCTCAGAGAATGATCACTCCATGCCTGTCGGTGATCGGTCGGCGATCTGTCGGTGGCCTCCGCCACGGTGGGGCCACAGACCGCGGACCACGGACCGCAGATCACAGATCACGGACCACAGATCACGGAGAGCAGAGGAGCCGATCATGGACCAGACCTTGGTGGACCGGATGCGCACCTACCTGGACGCGGGCCTCGCCATGGACGTCGAGGCACTGGACGCGCTGTACGACCCCGCCTTCGAGAACGTCCGCTGCGACGAGGAGGGCCTGACCGTGACCCTCACGAAGGACATGTTCATGAACCGGTTCCGCGCCCTGAAGGCGCAGGGCCGGAACGTCGGGGAGTCCGTCGACGACGCGACCTTCCTCGCGACCGGCGCGTTCGGCGCGTACGGCTGGATCGTCGTGCACCGGGTGAAGGACGGCCTGCCCGTCCTCTACACCTTCGTCTGGCAGCGCGACCCCCGGGGCGGCTGGGGGACGCTGCTGCGCGAGTTCACGTACGAGAAGGACATCAGCCACCTCGTACGGCTCATGGAGCGGGCTGCTCCTTGACGTCCAGCTCGGCGAGGGCGTCCGCCACGACGCGGGTGTACGGATGGTCCTCACCGAGCGCTCGTACGCAGACGGGCAGCAGATCCTGGTAGTCGGCGCGGGCCTGGTCGGTCAACCCGGCGCGGGCGCGGATCCTCGCAAGGTTGATCCGCGCGATCAGGGTGTCCAGGGCGTCCTCACCGAGCTGGACCCACAGGTTGCCCATCGCGTAGCCGCAGGTCATGAGGGCTTCGGCGGTCCAGCCCGCGGCCTCGTACATCCCGGACAGCTCGCCGAGCGCCAGCAGTGTCTCCCTGTCCACCTCGCCCCGGACACGGATCAGGTCCGCGACCACGCCCTGATGGAGGGTGACCGCCTCCTCGAAGAGACCGGCCAGCCGGTGCGCCCGCGCGAGGGCCCGGCGCGCCAGGAGCGTGGCCAGGGCGTCGGCCCCGAACGCCCTCGTCGTGCCGCGCACCACCTCGGCCGCCATCCCGACTACCTCCGCCTCGCGTCCCACCGAGGCGAGGACCCCGATCATCTCGCCGCGTACGGCGAGGGCCATCGGATGGTCCGGGCCGAAGAGCCGCTCGGCGCCGGTCAGCGCCCGCTCGTACACGGCGAGGGCCGGCTCCGGCAGCCCGTTGAGCGCCAGATACGCGCCCGCCGCGACCAGCGTCCCGAGCAGCGCCTCCCCGTCCTCCTCCGGGCCGGCGTGTCGCAGATACGCCTCGACGTGCGGCAGCAGCCCCCGCCATGTCTCCCAGTGCGCCGGCTCCTCGCTCTCCTGCGGTACGGCGTAGCTCAGGGCCGTCTCGGCCAGCAACCGGGCCTGCGCGACAAGGCCGGGCTCCCGGTGCGGGTCCTCCGGGTCCGGTCGCCGGGCGACCGCCTGCACCAGCCGGTGCACCGACACCGACCCGTCCTCGTGCAGCGTGACCATGCTGTGCGCGGCCAGCTCCCCCAGCGCCTCGCGCGTACCCGGCATCGGCGGCAGGAGCAGCGCGGGGATCCGGTCCGGGGCGAACCAGGCGAGCAGGCGCAGGAGTCCGCCCGCGGCCAGGTCGGCGTCGAGCCGGTCGAGCGTGACGCGCAGGGTCCGGGCGACGGCCTCCTCCGCGTTGCCGCGCCCGCCGCCCCGGCCCAGCTCCGCCAGGTACGCGAGCGGGGGCGTGGCCGTGCGGCCGCAGTACGCGGCGGCGATCTCGACGGCCAGCGGCAGCTGCCCGAGGGTCTCGCAGAGGCGGTCGGCGCCGGTGGTGTCCCGGGGGCCGCCGTGCGTGGCGACGCGGCCGAACAGCTCGACGGCCTCGTCGGGCGCCAGCACGGGCAGCGTGAGGACGCGCCCGATCCCGTACCAGGCGTCCGTCGTGCGGCTCGTGAGCACGACCCGCCCCTGGCCGGCGCGGGCCAGCAGGCCCTCCACGTCGGCCGGATCGGTGACGTTGTCCAGGACGAGGAGCCAGCCGTCGTGCGTCGACAGCCACTGCAACGCCCGCTCCCTCAGAGCCTCCTGCGGGAGCACGTCGATCAGCTCGGGCTGCATCGCGGCAGCGAGGCCCGCGAGCCCCGCGTCGACGTCGGCGCGGCTCTCCGCGGTGATCCACCAGACGGGATTGCGGGCCGCCGTCTGCCGCAGGGCCCAGCGGGCGACGAGCGAGGACTTGCCGACCCCGCCGAGGCCGCACACGACGACGGGCTCCTCCGCGCCTTCCAGGAGGTCGAGCTCGGCCGTGCGCCCGACGAAGTGGGCGGACCTACGGGGGACGTTGACGAGCCCGTCGGGGCAGCGCACGGGGCGGGTGGCCTCGGCCGGCAGGACGGTCACCCGGTCGCCCGTGTGGACCCACCCGATGTTCCCGCCGGCCGCGACGGACCGCTCCCCCGACGCGGATACGTCCCCGCTCACGCGTCGCCCGTCGACACGCTCCCGATGTCCCCGCCGGCGGCGACGGAACGCTCGCCGGAGGCGGTCACGGGGCCGGTGGCGGGGGTGCCGCCGCTGGGCATGGCGGGCGGCGCGGCCGGGGCCTGCGTCCCGTCACCGGTGACGACGGCCCCGATGCTCCCGCCGGCGGCGACGGCCCGGCTGCCGGAGGCCTCCACGGCACCCTCGGACCGCCCGAACTGCGCCCACAGGGAGAGCCCGAGCCCGACGGCGGCGAGGACGACACCGGCGACGCTGGCGATCTGGTCGGCCTTGCCGAGGTCGGTGAAGGCGACGATGAGGAGGGCGGCTACGCCGACGGCGGCGACGCCGATTCCGCTCCAGAGGAGGGGTTTTGAGGGGGTGGTGGCTGCCATGCGCCCATGATGCGGGACTCAGTCGCCCAACGACAGCCGTTCATGGGCGAGCTGGCGGATCATCGTGGTCAACAGCGTTCCGCCCAGGGTGGATTCGCAGTCGTCGAGGAGCTCCCGAACCAGGTGCCTGGCCTGGTCGACCTCACCGGCCTCGATCAGTACAACGACGTGAAATCCGCGTTGCACGAGGGTGTTCGGGTGTGTCGGGCCAAACCGCCTCCGAGCTCCCACGACCCCGGCCTCTGTGAGTACGAGAGCCCGGTCCGTCCGTCCCAGTTCCAGGAGTACGGAGACGAGCGAGGTCTCGATACGGTCGATCAGAACGGCGTCCTCGGGCAGAACATCCCTGACCCGTGCAAGCAGCGACTCCAGTCCGGAACAGGCCGTCAAATGATCGGAGTCGGCGGCGAGCAACGCGCACCGTGCTCCCAGGGTCTCCCGGGCGTCCTCACCCAGGGAGCGGATCGCTCGGTCCACGTTCTCCTGGAGCAGTTCCTCGGCCCGGCGAGGGTCCGACAGAAGGAGCGTCTTCGCCAGCTGCGCCCGGGCCTCGATCGTGCGAGCGTCGTCGGGGCCGTACAGCCGAACATGGAGCTCGAAGTACTCCTCGGGCAGCTCGACCATCTCCGGAGCATCATCGAACTGCTGCTCCAGCACCAAGTTACCCATGGCTTGCAGGGATCGCTCGTCCTCTGCCCCGTACAGGCGCCTGTAGCCGATCAGCGCCCGCGAGTAGAGCGAGAGCGCACGTCCGTCGGTGATCATTGCGAACAGCAACCCGGCCCAGTGGAAGAGCATGCACCACTGCTCGATGTCCTCCTTCGCTTGCGTGTACTGAGCGAAGGACGCTGCCTGGATCGCGTACGGCCGGCACACGTCCAGGTTCGCGAGGGCGCTCCCTCGTACTCCAGATACCGCCTGGACCAGCAACTCCCCCGCCTGCTCCTTCCCCTCACCCCCCGCCCGCACCACCGCCTGCACCAGCCGGTGCACCCCGATCTCGGGGCCCTCCACGCTGATCATGCTGTGCGCCCGCAGCCGCCGCACCGCCTCCGTGACCTCCAGCGGACTCCCCAACGGTTCCAGCAACCGCCTCGGGATCCCCTCCGGGGCCCACCACGCCAGGATCGAGAGAATGCGGCCCGCCAGCGGGGTGTCGCGGAGGCGGTCCAGCGTCACCTGCCACACCCGCGCCACCGTCCGCCCCGCCTCGCCGCCCTCCGCCGTGAGGGCGTACGTCTCGGCCGGGTAGCGGGCCAGGAGGTCCAGGTACGCGCGCGGGGCGATACCCGCCTCGGCGCAGTACGCCGCCGCCTGGCGGAGGGCCAACGGGAGATGGCCCAGTTCCGCGCACACCTCCGCCACGCCGTCCCCGGGGCACACGCGCGTGAAGAGGGCCGCCGCCTCCGCCGGGTCCAGCTCCGGCACCGCGATCGTCTCCGCGATGTCCTGCCAGCCCGTGGCGCGGCGCGTGGTGATCACGACGCGGCCGCCCGTCGCCCGCGCGAGCAGCGGCTTCACGTCGGCCGGGTCGGAGACGTTGTCCAGGATCAGGAGCCAGTCGTCGTGGGTGGCCAGCCATTGGAGGGCCCGTTCCCGCAGGGCGTCGTCCGGGAGGGTTCCGACGTACGCGGGCTGCATGGCGCGGGCCAGGGCCGCGAGGCCCGCGTCCAGTTCCCCCGCCGTCTCGGCGGTGATCCACCAGACCGGGTTGTGGCTGTCGAGCCGGCCCGCCGCCCAGTGCGCGGCGAGGGTCGACTTGCCTATGCCGCCGAGCCCGCACAGGACCTGGACGCCCGAGGGCGTGCCCGCGTCCAGTCGGGCCAGTTCCCCCTTACGCCCCACGAAGAGCGCCGTGCGCTCCGGCAGGTGGACGAGGCCCGTCTCCGGTACGGGCAGCGCGGCCGGCAGCACGATGCCGTGCTCGATCTGCGTCGAGAAGTCCCCCGTGACGACCTTCCCGATGTCCCCGCCCGCCGCGACCGACCGCTCCCCGGACGCGTCCGCCTTCCCCCTCAAGCCCGGTCGCTACTTCCTGAGCGGACGGCCCCGCAGGCCCAGCGGCGTCGCGATCTCCTCCAGCATCACGCGGCCCGCCTCCTCCGCGAGGTCGTCCTCGGTGAGGTCCTCGTCGGTGTCGAGGCCGTCGAGGGCCGCGAGGGGCTGGTCGAGGCGGACGTGGGCGACGAGGGACTGGAGGGCGCGGAGGGTGGCCGAGGCGGTGGGGCCCCAGTTGGAGAAGTACGAGAACTGCCACCACCACAGCGCCTCGCTGGTGCGGCCCGCGCGGTAGTGGGCGAGGCCGTGGCGCAGGTCGGTGACGATGTCGGCGAGGTTGTCGGAGATCCGGGCCGGGACGGGGGCCTTGCGCGGCTCATACGGGTCGAAGACCTCGGAGAAGACGTCGACCGGGTCCAGCATGACGGCGAACCGCTCGCGGAGCTCGTCGACGTCCGGCTCGGGGCCCGTGTCCGGCTCGTACCGCTCGTCCGGGACGATGTCCTCGTGCGCGCCGAGCCGGCCGCCCGCCAGGAGCAGCTGGGAGATCTCCAGGAGCAGGAAGGGCACCGCGCTGTCCGGCTCGTCGCCCTTGGCGACCTCGGTCGTCGCGACGATGAAGCTCTCGATCGAGTCGGCGATCTGGACCGCGAAGTCGTCCGGATCCTGCGTGACGGAGTGCAGTGTGGCGTCAGACATCGAGCAGCCTCCCTGAGAGCACGCGGGCGAGCGCGCCGGCCCTGTCGTCATACATCTAGCAGCCTCCGCCCCTCGAAGGCACGGCCGAGGGTCACCTCGTCGGCGTACTCCAGGTCGCCGCCGACCGGGAGTCCGCTGGCGAGCCGGGTGACCTTCAGCCCCATGGGCTTGATCATCCGCGCCAGGTACGTCGCGGTGGCCTCGCCCTCCAGGTTCGGGTCGGTCGCGAGGATCAGCTCGGTGACGGTGCCGTCCGCGAGCCGTGCGAGCAGCTCGCGGATGCGCAGGTCGTCCGGGCCGACGCCCTCGATCGGGCTGATCGCGCCGCCGAGGACGTGGTACCGGCCGCGGAACTCGCGGGTCCGCTCGATCGCCACGACGTCCTTGGGCTCCTCGACCACGCAGATGACGGTCAGGTCGCGGCGCGGGTCGCGGCAGATGTTGCACTGCTCCTGCTGCGCCACGTTCCCGCAGACCGCGCAGAACCTGACCTTCTCCTTGACCTCGAGCAGCGCCTGCGCGAGGCGGCGGACGTCCGTGGGCTCCGCCTGGAGGATGTGGAAGGCGATCCGCTGCGCGCTCTTGGGACCGACGCCGGGCAGCCTGCCCAGCTCGTCGATGAGGTCCTGAACCACGCCTTCGTACACCGGAACGCCCTTCTCGGAAGTGCTTGATTCTTACGGTAGTGGCTGGAAGCGAGCCTTAGAAGGGGCTCAGAAGCCCAGGCCCGGCATGCCGCCCATGCCCTGCGCCAGCGGGCCGAGCTTGGCCTGCTGGAGCTGCTGCGCGTTGTCGTTGGCGGCCTGCACGGCGGCGACGATCAGGTCGGCGAGGGTCTCGGTGTCCTCGGGGTCGACGGCCTTGGGGTCGATGACCAGGCCGCGCAGCTCGCCGGAGCCGGTGACGGTGGCCTTGACCAGGCCGCCGCCCGCCTGGCCCTCGACCTGGGTCGCCGCGAGCTCCGCCTGCGCCTGGGCGAGGTCCTGCTGCATCTTCTGGGCCTGCTGAAGGAGCTGCTGCATGTTGGGCTGGCCACCACCGGGAAACACGGTCACTCACTCCTGCTGGTCTACGGGACGCCCCGCCGGTCTACGGAACGTCGGTATGCCGAGCCTACGTGCTCCTCGACCGGGGCGCCGACGCAACTCTTTCGAGTGAGAAACTGCGGGCTCCTCTACCTGATCAACACCCTCTTGCGGGCGGAAAACCCGGGATTCCGGGCCCATCGCCCACCATTCGGCGGTAGGAAGGGCAGGCACCACGTGCACCGCACGTCACAGAAGGACATGAGCGCTGAGCTGAACAGAGGAGTCCCCCGGTGAGCCAGCAGCCGGAGATGCAGCCGCCGGGGCCCCCCGGGGGAGACGCCACCCGCGATCTGACCGGTACGCCGTTCCCCCTGGGCGACTGGGGCGAGCCGGCCGAACGGCTCGACGAGCTGTACCGCTGGGTCGAGACGAACGCCCTGCGCACCGCCGAGTGGTACCTCTCCGACCGCGTCTGGAAGCGCCGGGCCGCCCGGATCCTGCGGATCGGCACGGCCGTGGGGGTGATCGCGGGCGCCGCGCTCCCGCTGCTCGACCTGACCGGGGTCGCCGAGTCCGTCGCGAGCTGGGGCTATCTGTCGCTGCTGCTCGGTGCCGCCTGCATGGCCTGCGACCGGTACTTCGGGCTGACCTCCGGCTGGATAAGGGACGTGGCGACGGCGCAGGCCGTGCAGCGCCGTCTCCAGGCGCTCCAGTTCGACTGGGCCTCGGAGAGCGTCCGGGAGGTCCTGGGCCCCACGGAGGGCACGGCGAGCGAGGCGGCCGAGCGATGTCTGGGCGTGCTGCGCCGCTTCTCGGAGGACGTGACGGAGCTGGTACGGGCGGAGACCGCGGACTGGATGGTCGAGTTCCGCTCGGGCCCGGCGCCGCTGGCGCTCCAGTCGGTCGGCGTGGTCCCGGCCAGGGCGGAGATCCCCCACCCCTCGGGCCGCTTCCCGCTGCCGCCGGGGACCCGGCCGAACATGCCGCGCCAGCGGCCCCCGGAGACCCGCTAGGACCGGCCTCCGGGCCCCGGGGCCCGGAAGGCCCGCCGGGGCGGGCTTGTCCGGGGCCCGTCGGCGCAGGCCGGTCCAAGGCCCGCCGGCGCAGGCCGGTCCAAGGGCCGTCGGCGCAGGCCGGTCCGAGGCCCGGAGCTCAGCTCAGGATGATCATCGAGCCCTGGGCGAGGCTCCGGGTCGCCGCCGCGTGCAGCCCCAGCCACACGTGCCGCTCCCGCGCGAAGGGATGGTCCTCGTACGGGACGGCCGCGGCCGGCTCCTCCAGGGTGGTGGGCCGCTCCGGCGGCTGCGGGGCCGCCGGCGGGTTCGCCGGGTCGATGCCGATCGAGGGCGCCACGAACTCCAGCTCCCGGAGCAGCCCGTACGAGGAGCCGAGCGGCCCGCCGCCTTCGAGGAGCTCGTCGCTGGCGAGCGGCACCGGGAAGTCCACCGGCACGTACGCGCCGGCGTGGTCGTAGTGCCAGACCAGGTGGGACTGCTGGGCGGTCGCCTCGAACATCTCCAGGAGCTGCTCGTAGTCCCCGCCGAGCTCGCCGACCGGCTCGACCGGCAGTCCGCACATCTGGAGCAGGTAGGCGCGGCGCAGGAAGTGCAGGGCCTCGTAGTCGAATCCTGCGACCGGGGCGACGTCACCGGAGAGCCCCGGCATGTACGCGTACACGGGCACGGTCGGCATCCCGGAGGCGGTCAGCACGGCGTCGTAGGCGGCTATCTCTTCGGCGAAGGGATTGTCGGGGCTGTGGCACAGCACGTCGACGAGGGGGACCAGCCACAGGTCACAGGCCAAGGGAGGCTCGCTCTCCGTCAGTTGCAGGGACGGCCAGGGTAGTCGGCTCGGCCGACGACGCCCACCCGCTGACCACCTGCCCCCGGAGACCCTGCCTCAACCCGGATCAGCGGTCGGTCCGCGCCTCCAGCCGGTCGGCCCATTCCAGCGAGTGCGCGTTGTAGTCCCGTACGACCTGGACGGCGGCCTCCCCGTCGCCGCGGGTGATCGCGTCGACCAGCTCCACGTGTCCGCTCCACAGCCAGCCGAGGACGTCCCGCTCGGAGCGCAGGTAGGGCACGGAGAAGACCCAGGCCTGGACGCGGAGCCGGTGCAGGAAGTCGGCGATGTGGTCGTTGGCGGAGACGAGCCGTCCCAGCTCGCGCCAGTAGCGGATGTCGTAGCCGATGAGGACGTCGAGGTCCCCGGCGCGGGCGGCGCGGGCGGCGGCCTCGCCCCGGCGCCGTATGGAGACCAGCGCGACCCCGATGCCGTGGTCGGGCTCCGGGGGCACGGTCCTCGGCGCGTGGCGGCGGAAGATGCCGTCGACGACGAGCATCCGGGCCTCGACCATGTCCCGGTAGTCGGCGATCGAGTACTGGTGGACGCGGAAGCCGCGGTGCTGGTCGGAGTCGAGGAGGCCCTGCGCGCAGAGGTCGACGAGGGCTTCGCGGACGGGCGTCGCGGAGACGCCGTACTGCTCGGCGATCTGCTTGACGGTGAACTCCTCGCCCGGCTGGAGACGGCCTGCGAGCACTTCGTCACGCAGCGCGTCCGCAATCTGCTGTCGCAAGGTGTTGCGCGTGACAGCTCCGCTCGCGGGCATGGGTCGGCCCCCTCCGTCCGGTTTCGGACACCCTAGTCCAGGCGGAGGGGGCCTCCTCGTTTCGCGGTCAGGCGGTGTGTTCGTCGGCCACCGAGAGGGCCGCGTCGAGGGCTGCGAGACCCTCCTTGACCTCCGCCTCCGAGGCGTTGCAGGCGGGAACGGCGTGGGTGCGGTTCATGTTGATGAAGGGCCACAGGCCGTTCTTCTTCGCCGCGGCGCCGAACGCGGCCATCGGCGCGTTGGCCTCGCCGGCCGCGTTGTACGGGACGAGCGGCTCGCGCGTCTCCTTGTTCTTGACCAGGTCGAGCGCCCAGAACACGCCCATGCCGCGGACCTCGCCGACGGACGGGTGGCGCTCGGCGAGCTCGCGCAGGCCGGGGCCGAGGACGTTCTCGCCGAGGTGGGCGGCGTGCTCGACGACCTTCTCGTCGGCCATCACGTTGATGGTGGCGACGGCGGCGGCGCAGGCCAGCGGGTGACCGGAGTAGGTCAGGCCGCCGGGGTAGGGCCGCTTGTCGAAGGTGGCGGCGATCTCGGCGTTGATGGCGACGCCGCCGAGCGGCACGTAGCCGGAGTTGACGCCCTTGGCGAAGGTCATCAGGTCGGGCACGACGTCGAAGTGCTCGGCGGCGAACCACTTGCCGGTGCGGCCGAAGCCGGCCATGACCTCGTCCAGGACGAAGACGATGCCGTACTTGTCGCAGATCTCGCGGACGCCGGCCAGGTAGCCGGGCGGCGGGGTCATGATGCCGGCGGTGCCGGGCACGGTCTCCAGGATGATCGCGGCGATCGTCGCCGGACCCTCGAAGGCGATCGTGTCCTCCAGGTGCTGGAGGGCCCGCGCGCTCTCCTCCGCCTCGGTGGTGGCGTAGAAGGGCGAGCGGTAGAGGAACGGCGCCCAGAAGCGCACGACGCCCGCGGAGCCGGTGTCGGAGGCCCAGCGGCGCGGGTCGCCGGTCAGGTTGATCGCGGTGGAGGTGGCGCCGTGGTACGAGCGGAAGGCCGAGAGCACCTTGTGGCGGCCCGTGTGCAGGCGGGCCATGCGGACGGCGTTCTCGACGGCCTCGGCGCCGCCGTTGGTGAAGAAGATCTTGTCCAGGTCGCCCGGGGTGCGCTCGGCGATGAGGCGTGCGGCCTCGGAGCGGACGTCCACGGCGAAGGCGGGCGCGAAGGTCGCGAGCTTCCCGGCCTGCTCCTGGATGGCGGCGACGACCTTGGGGTGCTGGTAGCCGATGTTGGTGTAGACGAGGCCGCTGGTGAAGTCGAGGTAGCGGTTGCCGTCGTAGTCCCAGAAGTACGAACCCTCCGCGCCGGCGACGGCGAGCGGGTCGATCAGTCCCTGTGCGGACCAGGAGTGGAAGACGTGCGCGCGGTCGGCGGCCTTGACGGCCGCGCCGGCCTGGGGATCGGGTTCGACATGAGGGGTCATGGGACCGAGGGTAAGGAACCGCAGGTGGGACCGGCCATGGCCATCTTGTCCACCGAGACCGCGACGGACCCGACACGTTGCGGGGTGGGGGGCCTCGGGCGCCCTCTAGGCTGCGGCGCATGTTCATGCCAGGTCGCAGTGCCGCCACCTCGTTCACCGGCTGGGGGATGGTCCTCAGCGCCGGGGCGGCCGTGCTCGTCTCCCTCGCGGGGGTCTCCCCGCACGCGCCGCTCATACCCGCGCCGGCCCTCGCCGGCCTCTCCGTCCTCTTCGCCGCCGCCTGGGTCGTCGCCTCGTATCGGGCGGGCACCCGCACCCGGGACCCGCTGTCCAAGCCGTACCGGGAGACCCGCCGGCCGAACCGCGCCCTGCGGTACGTGCTCGGGTTCGGCGTCACCGTCTCCACCGCCGCCGCGCTCCTGACGGTCTTCACCATCAGCGGCGAGTACGGCCGCGAGACCGAGCGCCTGGAGCGCGCCGGGTACGACCAGTACCGGGTCCCCGTGGTCCGCCTCGTGAGCAGGCCCGAGTTCCACGAGGGCGACGACGACGCCGACCCGTACTACACCACCGACCTCGTCCTGCGGATCCCGTACGAGACCGGCCCTCGCGAGGTCACCGTCCGCGGCATGTACACCCGCGTGAAGCCGCCCGTGGCCGGTCGCACGAAGGTGAGCGCGTACTTCGCGCCCCGCGACCCGGAGGTGCCCGTCGTCGAGAACGGCATCCGCGACACTCGGTGGTTCTTCCTCGTCCCGTTCGCCGTCTGGGGCGGACCGTGGACCCTGATCGCGGGCGGGATCCTCTCGGGCTGCATGGACGACAGCGGGGTGCACCGCCTGCGCCGCTTCGAGCCGGGGCTCCATCTGCCCGCCCTCGGCATCCTCCTCCTCGGCCTGGTCCTGCTCCTTCCGGTGGCCGCGGGCTTCGAGGTGGCGGGCTACGACCGCCTCCCCGCCCTCCTCGCCGTCCCGACCCCGGCCCTGGCCTTCACCTGGCTGGCCAAGCGGGGCTGAAGGGCCCGGCTCACCAGCAGGTGACCTGGCGGACGTGGACGAAGGCCTGGCCGGCAAGGAGCTCCGACACGGCGCTGCGCAGGAGCAGCGGATGCACGAAGCGGTCCGCCGCCGTCGGCGGGAAGCGCCACGCCAGGGGCCAGGTCCGACCGGTGAGGGCCGGGACCGGTACGTAACTCACATGGGCCGGTCCCGCGTTGAAGCGGGTCACCCCGCGCGGCCACGCCCGGTTCGCCGTCGAGCCCGGCGGTACGAGGAAGTAGACCCCGCGTCGGCCGTTCGCCTCGAGGACGACGGGCCCCGGGTCTCCCCCGGTGAGCGCCTCCATCCGGTCGGCCAACCGGCGCCCTTCGTCGCCGTCCATTCGAACGGCGTCGAATTGAACGCCCGCCTTACGGAGTTGGAATCCGGAGACAGGAATCCAATCCACCTTCACTTCCCGATTCTCTGCATTCACGAGACCATGTTCCCGCGTCGGCGCCGGCGTTTTCCACGACTGAAGCGGGCGCGTCGGCAACCCCTTGACCTGCGTCAACACGCCCCGCACGCAGGCGAATTCGGCGGAGTACGAGGGCGCCCGGACGGGCTTCACGGGCGCGGCGATCAGCGCGACGGAGCGCCTTCCCCGCCTACGCGGCGAGCTGAACCGCCAGTTCCTTCGCCAGGGACTCCGCCGTCGCGAACGACTCGGCGCGGGAGGCCTCGTACAGCGGGATCAGTTCGGCCATCGCCGGGACGCGCGGGGCGGCGGTCAGCTCCGGGACGATGAAGGTGACGTCCAGGCCGAAGCCGGTGCCGAGGGCCAGCCGCAGGTAGTCCTCGACGTAGTCGTTGCCGTGCATCGGCGTGCCCTCGCGGTACGAGCCGCCACGGCTGGCGACGACGACGGCCCGCTTCCCGGCGAGCGTGGGCTTCTCTGCCATCGCGGTGCGGCCTCCGAGGAAGACGTGGTCGAGCCAGGCCTTCAGCGTGGAGGGGATCGTGTAGTTGTACATCGGGGCGCCGAGCAGGATCACGTCCGCCTGCTCGGCCTCCTCGATGAGCTGCTTGCGCAGGGCGAACGCGGGCTCCTCGCCGTCGGCGTAGTAGGCGGCCGCCTCCAGGTGCGGAACCGGTTCCGCGGCGAGGTCGCGGTAGATCACCGTTCCTTCCGGGTGCTCCGCCTCCCACGCCGCGCGGAAGGCGGCGGTGACGGCGCGGGAGTGGGAGTCGTCGCCGCTGAAGGACGTGTCGATGTGGAGCAGCGTGGCCATGGGATCGTCTCCTGGGTCGCAGGGGCTGGTGAGAGAGATCCTTCTTCCTCAACCAAAGTTGAGGTCCAGCCCCTTTCCCCTGTGACCCCGGTCACCCTCAGATCATCAGGATCATCCGGCCCGGCCTGTGTCCCGCCTCCGCCCTGCGGTGCGCCTCCGCGACCTCCTCCAGGGGCATCACGTCGGCCACCCGGGTGACGAGCTCCCGGTCGGCCACCTTCCGCAGGCTCTCCGCGAGCCGGGCCGCGTCCGGCTTGGCCCGTACCGTCTCGACGCGGATGTCCCGCTCGGCGACCGGCACCCGGTCGGGGGCCAGCGCGGCGAACACGCCGCCGTCCTTGACCACCGGGAGCAGCTCGGGGCCGACGAGCGCGCCGTCGAAGACCCCGTCCACCCCGTCCGGGTCGCCCGCGCGCACCTTCGCGACCACGTCCTCCGGGAGGCCGCGCGTGACGACGTGGTCCGCGCCGAGGACGCGCAGTTCGGGCTCGTCGCCCTCGTGGGCGACGGCCACCACGCGCAGTCCGGCGGCATGGGCGTACTGGACGGCCAGGCGGCCCACCACCGCGCTCGCGCCGGTCACGAGCAGCGTCGCTCCGGCCGGGAGGCCGAGCCGTTCGAGGCCCTGCTGGGCGGTGGCCGAGGCCAGCGGCAGGGACGCGGCCACGGTGTAGTCCACGTCGTCCGGGATCGGGGCCAGCCACTCCGGGTCGGCCCAGATGATCTCGGCGTACGTGCCGTCGCCCGTCAGCATCTCGAACCAGGGCACGAAGCCGGCCACCCGGGTGCCGACCGCCATCTCGGGCTTTCCGGGCACGGGATCGAGCAGCTTGCCCGCGAAGTCCGTCCCCAGGACGAACGGGGGCCTCAGGTCGCCGACCGCGTCGGCGTACCGGCCCGCGCGGATCCGCAGATCGGCCTGGTTCACCCCGGCCGCCTTCAGGCCCACCCGCACCTTGCCCGGGACGGCCCCGGCCTCCGGCTTCGGCCGGCGGGCCATTCGGAGGACCTCGGGTCCGCCGTAGGCGGTCACTTCGACGACACGCATGACGTCACGCATGGGGTACTCCTCAGACGGAAGGCCCCCTCGTCGCCATTACACCCACGCTCCACAGCCACCAGCAACCTCTGTCCGCCCACCCGGGGAGGCCACCCGGGGAGGCCTCCCGGGGACGTCACCCGAGGACGTCTCTGAACGAACGGCGAAGTCCAGGTGGCGGGCCGCTACGCCGCCCCCGTCCTCGTACAGGCGTCCGTACCGTCCCGGCCATGGAGTGGATAACGCCGGAGAACCTCATCGCCGTGGGGACGGCCCTCGTCGGTGTCCTGGTCACGTTCGCCGTCGTCTGGATCGACCGGTTCTCGCCGCAGCGCAAGCGACTCGGCTACCGCGTGCAGCTCAACACCCCGCTCCACCGGGAGGAGAACCAGGACAGCGAGGTCACGACCGTGCGGGAGGGCCAGGTCGTGGGCATGGCCACGCCCACCGACGGGTCCACGCTCGTCCTCCTCCGCATCGAGAACGACCGCGAGCTCGACATCAGCTCCGAGGACTACGGCGCCTCCACCGACCCCCACGGCCTGAAGATCACCTTCGGCGAGCGGACCGTCCAGGGCGTCGTCGCCACCATCCCCTCCGCCTGGGACTCCGTACGGGAGGACCTGGAGCGCTCCCCCAAGCTCGGCCGCAACGGCAACGCCGTCCTCGTCCCCAAGGTGGCCCTGGAGCGCGGGCAGTACTTCAAGCTGCTCGTCCAGCTCTCCGGCGGCGTCGCCGACCGGGACATCAAGATCGACGGAAGCCTCCAGGGCGGCTCCATCCGGCGCAACCGGAGCACCACCCCCGACGAGAAGCCGCCCAGGTTCAGCCCCACCGCCCGGAACGTCACCCTCGTCCTCACCGCCTGCGTCGTCGCCCTCGCCGCGCTCATCGTCCGCGAGCAGAACCCGCCGCCCATCGGCTGCGCCCGGGGCACCCTCACCCTCACCGGCTCGACGGCCTTCGCGCCCGCCCTGCGGGCGGCGGCGAAGCAGTACGAGGAGGACTGCGAGGGCTCCACGGTGGCCGTGGACGTGCACGGCTCGACCGCCGGGATACGGGAGCTGGCCCAGGCCGGACCGGAGAAGGGCGCCGTCATCGCCTTCTCCGACGGGCGCAAGCCCGGCGGCTTCCCCGAGCTGCGGGAGAACAGGGTCGCCGTCTCCCTCTTCAGCGTCGTCGTGAACGACGGGATCCCCCTCGACGACCTCACCCTCGACCAGATCCGCCGCGTCTACCGGGGCGAGATCCGCAACTGGGGCGAGCTCGTCCCCGGCCTCGACCAGCCGGTCCTCCTCATCAGCCGCGACGCCAACTCCGGGACCCGGCAGGTCTTCCAGCGCCGGGTCCTCCACCGCAACGAGCCCGCCAACTCCTCCCAGGACTGCCAGACCTCCGACGACCCCGAGTCGAAGGTCATCCGCTGCGAACTCGACTCCACCGAGCAGGTCCTCGCCACCGTCGCCAAGCTCCCCGGCGCCCTCGGCTACTCCGAACTCCGCGCCACCGACGGACGCAAGGGCCTGCACCGGGTGGCCGTCGACGGGCGGCGGCCCGTCGTGGACGAGATCGGCGCATCCCCCTACCCCTACCGGGAGATCGAGTACGCCTACACCTGGGGCCTGCCCCGGACCGACTCCCTGACCTCCAGCTTCCTCACCTACCTCCGGTCGGGGCGCGGCCAGGACGTCATCGGCGCGCACGGGCACCTGCCCTGCTCCACCCCGAAGGGCCTGAAGGTCTGCGGGGAGGAGTGATGCGGGAATTGCGGGTCTGGCATGCTCCTGTGGCGTGGAGTCATTGCACGCGGAAGATCCGGTCAGCGTCGGCCCGTTCCGTCTGATCGGCCGCCTCGGGGTCGGTGGGATGGGCCGGGTGTTCCTGGCGCGCTCGGCCGGCGGGCGGACCGTCGCGGTCAAGGTGGTGCACGCGGAGCTGGCCGCCCAGGACGAGTTCCGGCGCCGGTTCGCCCGCGAGGTCGCCGCCCTCGAACGGGTCGGCGGCACCGGCACCGCGCCCGTCCTCGGCTCGGACACCACCGCCGAATCCCCGTGGGTCGCCATCGGCTACGTACCCGGCCCCTCGCTGCGGACCGTCGTCGGCGACGAGTTCGGGCCGCTGCCGCCCGCCACCGTACGGGCCCTGGCCTCCGGGCTCGCCCGCGCCCTCGACCACATCCACGCCGCCGGACTCGTCCACCGCGACCTCAAGCCGTCCAACGTGCTCCTCACCGTCGACGGGCCGCGGATCATCGACTTCGGCATCGCCCGCGCCGTCGACCACGTCGCCGAGGGCGGCGACCTGACCACCACCGGGGCCGTCGTCGGCTCCCCCGGCTTCATGTCGCCCGAGCAGGTCCGCGGCGACCAGGTCTCGCCCGCGTCGGACGTCTTCTGCCTCGGCTCCGTCCTCGCGTACGCGGCGACCGGCCGCGCCCCCTTCGGCACGGCGGACAGCGGCGTCCACGCCACGATGTTCCGCATCGCCCACGACGAGCCCGACCTGACGGACCTCCCGCCCGAGCTCTCCGGCCTCATCCGGGCCTGCCTCGCCAAGGACCCGGCGGCCCGGCCCACGGCCACCGAGATCGTCGAGACGCTCCCGGTCGCGGACCCGTGGCTCCCGGCGGACGTCCTGGCGCGGCTCGGGCGGCACGCGGCGCAGCTCCTCGAGGCGGAGGGGAGCAGTGCTCCTCCGGTCTCCGAGACTCCCCCGCCGCCCACGGGGGCGGCCTCCCCCACCCCCACCGCACCCGCCGCGCCCCGGCGCCGGGGCCGTACCGCGCTGCTCGCCGCCGTCACGGCGCTCGTCGTGGTGGCCGCGGCCGGCGTCGCGTACACGTACTGGCCGAAGAGCGGCGGCACCACGGGCGGCGGGGGCAAGAACGGCACCACCGGCCCCACCCGCGCCGCCGCCGGGATCGTCCCCGCCGCCTTCCTCGGCGCCTGGGAAGGCGTCCTCAAGGGCAAGGCGGACGCCCCGTACGAGACCAGCCGGATCGAGATCACCCAGGGCGCGGCGGGCGCCAAGGCCGCCGTCTACACCCACGTCACCGGGGAACAGCTCTGCATCGGCCGGGCCACCCTGATCTCCGCCACCGACAGCGAACTCGTCCTCGGCGAGGCCGAGATCACCGAGAGCGTGCCCGCCCAGCGCTGCACCCCGGCCGCCCGCCAGACCCTCACGCTGCGCTCGACCGACGTCGTCGAATGGGGCTCCGGCGTCGCCAGGGCCACCTTCCAGCGGGTCAAGGCCGGCGCGGACGTCGTCCCCGCCGCGTACGTCGGCAGGTGGAAGCAGGCGCCGGACACGGTGACCCAGCCCGACCCCGACCGCTGGACCTACGAGGTCACCATCACCCAGGGCCCGGTCGGCGCCCCGCTCGTCCGCTTCGAGCAGGCGTACCCGCGCACGGACGACGAGGGGAACCCGCTCTCCGGCACCGTCCGCTGCGCGACCACCGCCGTCGTCGGCGGCGCGGGCTCCCTCCTCGTCATCGGCCCGGAGACCCGCGACCCGGACACCTGGGACCCGGACTGCGTCGAGAACGGCTCCAGCAACCTCCGGATCGTCCGGTACCAGGGCAAGGACCGGCTCCAGTCCTACGGGATGAGCGCGGACGGGGAGCCGGCGGAGTTCGTCCGGGACTAGCGACCGGAGTTCGCCCGGGGCTGGCGACCTGAGTTCGTCCGGGACCGACGGGCGCTAGCGCGCGAGGAGTTCGAGCGCGGCCCGGACGGAGTCCAGGAGAGGCTGGCCGATCGCGCCGACGGTCACGGCCAGGTCCCGCAGCAGCACGAGCCCGCCGCGCCGCGCCTGCGGCACCGCGAGGCCGGCCGAAGCCCCGTCGAGCCGCTCGGCGACCTCGGGCTCCACCTGACCGCGCAGCTCCTCGATGCGCGCCAGCACGTCCGCCAGGGCGCGCTCCAGGTCCGGCGAGGCGTGGTGGTGGACGATGCCCTGGTTGTTGGTGCCGCCGTGCATGTTGACGACGTCGCCGTAGAAGTTGTCCCCGGCCATCACTTCACCACTCCCGTATTGCCGCTGCCGCCGTACATGTTCACGGAGTCCCCGAAGAAGTAGTTGCCGTAGTTGGTGATCGCCAGCGTCCCCACGGTGGCGCGAAACTCCGCGTCCGGCTTGTCGATCGCCTCGGCGATCGAGCGGACGAGCTGGTTGAGGTACTCGCGCTTCCCGGTCACCAGGGCCGTGGACCGGCCGTTGGTCTCGATGGCGAGGACGTCGTGGGACCCGGCGAAGGCCACGGAGGCCATGTCGCCGAAGAAGTAGATCAGCAGGGCCACGGTGAAGAAGATGGCGAACCCGAAGAAGCCGCCGAGCTCACTGCTGCTCGAATCGTACGAATCGTACGAACTCGGCGAGGACTGGTCCGCAAAGTACATGAGGATCAGGAGGACGGCGATCGTGATCCCGCCTCGCTTCAGGAACCGGGCGACGGCCTCCCCGCGCCGGGGCCGGAGCACGAAGGTGTAGACGCGGACGATGTTCTCCAGCGGGTACGCGCCTCCGTGCACCCAGAGCAGCCGCTTGCTGATGACCAGTCCGGGACCGCCGGGCAGCGGCGGCGGGGCGGCCGGCCTTTCCGGTGGCGGTGCGGATGACTGTGCCGGGGGCTGGGTCGGCGGCTGCGTCGGTGGCTGGGTCGATGGCTGAGTCGGCGGCTGGGTCGGTGGCTGGGGCGGCTTCGGTGGCGGCGTTTCGTTCGTTCCCATGCATCCCCCCGAGGTGGAACGGCTACGACGTGCCCCTCATTACGCAGCCGAAACACCCGCCCCACAAGTCGAGTTCAGGCCTCCTGGGGTACGACTTCGGCCGCCGCCCGCGCGTAGTCGTGGACCAGGAGGCGGGTGTCGTCGGCGCGCCAGGCGAGGGCGAAGCGGGTCGGGGAGACGCCGTCGACGGGGCGGACGACGACGCCGCCGCGGGTGAGCAGCGGGGCGTTGCCCTCGGCGACCAGGCAGATGCCGAGGCCGTCGACGAGGGCTTCGTACGTCTCGTCGGTGGAGCCGATCTCGGCGCCGATCCGGGCCGGGCGGCCGTCCCGCGCGTCCAGGGCCAGCCAGTGGTCGCGGAGTTCGGGGGCGACGTCCCCGGGCAGCGCGAGGAAGGGATCGTCGAGGAGGTCGGCGAAGTCGATCCGGTCGCGGCCGGCCAGCGGGTGTCGCTCGGGCAGGGCGATCAGGCGGGGCTCGGTGGCGACGACGACCCAGCGGTAGCGCTCGGCGTCGACCAGCGGGAGC
Source organism: Streptomyces vietnamensis (assembly GCF_000830005.1). Lineage (NCBI taxonomy): Bacteria > Bacillati > Actinomycetota > Actinomycetes > Kitasatosporales > Streptomycetaceae > Streptomyces > Streptomyces vietnamensis. Next base: position 3,965,939 of record NZ_CP010407.1, read on the forward strand.
CAGACGAACGCCAGGTCGCTGGTGCGGTCGGCGAGCCCGGCGGTCGGGTCGTCCCAGCCGATCTGGCGCAGCCGGAGCCGGGCCGCCGGGTGCTTCCCGGTGAAGCGGGACCGGATCGCGGGCAGCAGGCCGCCCCGGCCGGGGCTGGTCGACATGCCGATGACGAGGGTGGCCTCCCGCGCGGCCCGGGCGGCGCGCACCGCGCCCTCGGCCTCCGCCCACGCGGCGAGCACCGCGCGGGCGTGCGGCAGCAGCGCCGTACCGACCTCGGTGAGGCGGACGCCGTGCCGGTCGCGGTCGAAGAGGGGGGCGCCGAGCTGCCGCTCCAGGGCCCGGATCTGCTTGCTGAGCGCGGGCTGCGAGACGTACAGCCGCTCGGCGGCCCGCGTGAAGTGGAGCTCCTCGGCGACCGCGAGGAAGTACCGCAGATCCCGCCCGTGCACGTCCGTGATGGTCATGACCATGGGCTATCACGACAGATCTTGGACGGACAACGTCCCGCTGTCCCAAGCTTGTTGGGACAGAGAGAAACAGAGACAGCAGAGGGACACGCACATGAGCAAGGTCTGGCTGATCACGGGTGCGAACAGCGGCTTCGGGCGCGCCTTCACCGAGGCGGCGGTCGCCGCCGGGGACGTCGTGGTCGCCGCCGCGCGCCGCGCGGGCACCCTGGACGACCTGGTCGCCGCCCACCCCGACCAGGTCCACGCCGTCACCCTGGACGTCACCGACCTGGCCGCCGTCGACCGCGTGGTGGCCGAGGTCGCCGAGCGGCACGGCCGCATCGACGTCCTGGTCAACAACGCGGGCCGCACCCACGTCGGTTCGGTCGAGGAGACCACCGACGAGGAGCTCCGCTCCCTCTTCGACGTGCACGTCTTCGGCCCCGCCGCCCTCACCCGCGCCGTCCTGCCCCACATGCGGGCCCGCCGCTCGGGCGCGATCGTGCAGGTCAGCAGCATGGGCGGGCAGATGTCACTGCCCGGCTTCGGCGCCTACAGCGCGACCAAGTTCGCCCTGGAGGGCCTCTCCGAGGCGCTCGCCACCGAGGTCCGCCCGCTCGGCATCGACGTCCTCGTCGTCGAGCCCGGCGCCTTCCGCACCAGCCTCCTCGGATCGGGCGGCGTCAGCGGCGGCGGCATCGAGGACTACGCCGCCACCGTCGGCGCCACCCGCGCGTACGTCGAGACCGGCGGCGGCACCGAGGAGGGCGACCCGGCCAAGGCCGCCGCGGCCGTCCTCGCCGCCCTGAACGCCGACGAGACCCCGCTGCGACTCGCCCTCGGCTCCGACTCGATCGACGCGATCCACGCCCACCTCGACCAGGTCCGGGCGGACCTGAACGCGTGGGACAAGGTCGGCCGGGACACCAGGTTCGACGCGTAGCCGTCCTCCGTACGACACGCGAAAGGGCCCGCACCCCGGGGGGTGCGGGCCCTTTCGGCGTACCGCTCGCAGCCTTACAGGCTTACAGGCTTACAGGCTTACAGGCTTACAGGCTTACAGGCTTACAGGAAGGAGTTGATCTCGATCGTCTCGGTGCGGCCGGGGCCGACGCCGATCGCGGAGATCGGGGCGCCCGACATCTCCTCCAGGGCCTTCACGTACGCCTGCGCGTTCTTCGGGAGGTCCGCGAAGGTCTTGGCCTTCGTGATGTCCTCCGACCAGCCCGGCAGCATCTCGTAGATCGGCTTCGCGTGGTGGAAGTCGGTCTGCGAGTACGGCAGCTCCTCGACGCGCTTGCCGTCGATCTCGTACGCGACGCAGACCGGGATCTGCTCCCAGCCCGTCAGCACGTCGAGCTTGGTGAGGAAGAAGTCCGTCAGGCCGTTGACCCGGGTCGCGTAGCGCGCGATGACCGCGTCGAACCAGCCGCAGCGGCGGTCACGGCCGGTGGTGACACCGCGCTCGCCGCCGATGCGCCGCAGCGCCTCGCCGTCCGCGTCGAAGAGCTCCGTCGGGAACGGGCCGGCGCCGACGCGGGTCGTGTACGCCTTCAGGATGCCGATGACGCGGGAGATCTTCGTCGGGCCCACGCCCGCGCCCGTGCAGGCGCCGCCCGCGGTCGGGTTCGAGGAGGTGACGAAGGGGTACGTGCCGTGGTCGACGTCGAGCAGGGTGCCCTGGCCGCCCTCGAACAGCACGACCTTGTCCTCGTCGAGCGCGTTGTTGAGGATCAGGGTGGTGTCCGCGACGTACGGCTTGATCTGCTCCGCGTACTGGAGCATCTCCTCGACGATCTGCGCGGCGTCGATCGCGCGGCGGTTGTAGAGCTTGGCGAGGAGCTGGTTCTTGCCCTCGAGCGCCGCCTCGACCTTCTGGGTGAGGATCGACTCGTCGTACAGGTCCTGGACCCGGATGCCGACGCGGTTGATCTTGTCGGCGTAGGTCGGGCCGATGCCGCGGCCCGTCGTGCCGATCTTGCGCTTGCCGAGGAACCGTTCCGTCACCTTGTCGAGGGTGACGTTGTACGGGGTGATCAGGTGGGCGTTGCCGCTGATCAGGAGCTTCGACGTGTCGACGCCGCGCTCGTTCAGTCCGCTCAGCTCGGAGAGCAGGACCGCCGGGTCGACGACGACACCGTTTCCGATCACCGGGGTGCACCCCGGGGAGAGGATTCCGGAAGGGAGGAGGTGGAGCGCGTACTTCTGGTCGCCTACGACGACCGTGTGGCCGGCATTGTTGCCGCCCTGGTAACGCACCACGTAGTCCACGGATCCACCGAGCAGGTCGGTGGCCTTTCCCTTGCCCTCGTCACCCCACTGAGCACCGAGCAGCACAAGTGCGGGCACAGGCGTACACCCCTTCCGGGTGGGGCATGTCCAAGGTCAGGGGGCGTACGCCGCCTCACCGGTGTGCCCCGGAATAGACGAAGCCCCTGGCGCAATAGCGCAAGGGGCTCTTGCACAAAGATGCTACCCGAGGAAGGACCGAGGTGTCGGATCACGACCAGCTGCTGGTCATCGTCGACCCGGTCGCCCGCCGAAGTGACGGCGAGTCCGTACGGATCGCGAAGGATGTACTGTCCGCAGGCGCTGAGGCGAAGATCTGCCTGCCGGACGGCCCCGAGGAATTCTCCCGGGCCCTGGCCCGCCGCGGCTCCCGGCGGCCCGTCGTGCTCGGCGACGACCGCGCGCTGCTGCGCACGGTGGCCCTGCTGCACCGCGAGCGGGAGCTCGCCGACGGGGCCCTCTCGCTCGTCCCGATCGGCGCCCCGGACGCCCTGGAGGTGGCCCACGCGCTCGGCGTGCCGCGCTCCACGCCGGCGGCGGCCCGGGTCGCCCTGCACGGGGCCGTACGCCGCCTCGACCTGCTCGTCGACGACAGCGACGGGGTCGTACTCGGCGACCTCCTCGTCCCGGGCGTGCCCGTCCCCGTCGCCGCGGCGCCGTCCGTGTGGGGCACCTGCCGCTCCCTCGTCCGCACGCTGGTCCGCCCGGCGCCCGCGGCCGCGCCCGCCGCCCTGCTGCGGGTGGAGGCGGACGGGGTGCTGCTCGCCGACGTCGACGCGCCGGTGGAGGGCCTCACGGTCCGCCCGGTCGGCGGTACGGCCGAGGTGACCGTCCACCCGTCCTCGGCCCCCGCGCGGCACGCGACCGCCCGTACGGTCACGGTCTCGGGCCCGGACTTCCGCTACCGCGCGGACGGGCGGCTCACGGGGCCGGTGCGGCGGAGGACGTGGACGGTGCGGGCGGGGGCCTGGGGGCTGACATTGCCGGTGGAGGCCGCATAACGTCTCGGGCGGGGAGACAGGGACCGCTAGCCAGGTGGGGGAACGTGCGATGACGTGTGCGCTGGACGTCGAGGAGACGGCGGCGGGGCTGGAGCGCCACCGGCGAGGAACCGCCCTGCTGGTCGTCGCGGGGGTCGTGGCCCTCGTCCTGGCCGTCGCCGTCGAGCTGCTGGTCGCGGACACGTGGGCCTCCGACGCGACCTACTGGCTCTTCGCGCCCGGGTTCCTGGCGCTGTGCTTCGGGATCGGCTCATGGGGCAACGCGCGGCGGATGCGGCGGACCCTCGGCGCGGGCACCTGGTCGGCGCACCCCGCCGTGGCGATCGGCAGCAGCCAGTACGCGACGAGCGTCGTCCTGCGCTCCCCCGACGGCGCCGAGGCGTGGCCGCTGACCGTGATCACGACGCGGCAGCGGTACGAGCTGGTGCGGCCCGGTCCGGACGGCGTGCTGTGGTGGTGCGGCGACCCGCGCGTGGGCGGGGTCGTCACGACGCCCGGCAGCGGGCCGCTGATCTGGGCGAAGCCGATGCGCGGCGGACGCGTGCGGAGGCGGAGCGTCGCGCGCGCGGAGGCGGAGGGGCTGATGCGCCGGGCGGCGCCGCGGCAGCCGCAGGGGCCGCTGTCCAAGTCCGTACCCGGACCCGTACCCGTCACGGTGGACGACCCCTACGACCGCATCTACACCGCCCCCTACGACAACCTCTACGACAACCCCGACGCCGACCACGAGGACAGCCCCGACGACAGCCTCTACGACAACCCTGACGCCGGCCCCGAGGACCGTCCCGACCCCAGCCCCGACGACCGTCCCGACGCCGGTCCCGGCACCAGCTCTTCCGTGCGGCTCGACAGGGAGCCCACGCCGTCCGGGCCCACCTACGCGGAGCTCGCCGCGCACGCCCAGCGGCAGGCCACGCCCCTGGGCCGGGGCCGGGCGCCCCGCCCGGAGGCGGACGTGCGCGAGGTGGCCTGGTGGCGGGTGCGGAGCCTGCGGCGGGTCGCCGGGGTGCAGCGGGTCCTCGTCGCGCTCGCGTTCTGCGCGGCCCTGGGCGCGGCCGCGCTGACCGGGCCGCCGAAGGAGGACCTGCTGAAGCTGGGCGTCGCGGGCGCGCTGGCCCTGGGCGTTCTCGTGTACTCCTGCTACCAGCTGCTGACCACCGGCATACCCGCGGCACGCCTGACGGCCCGGGCCGCGGCCCGCCCCGGCTACGTGCAGCGCCGGTACGTCCTGCTGTACGACCCCCACGGCGGCGCGCCCGTCCTGGTGCTCTTCCCGATGTACGGCAGCGGGGGCGCCGAGGCCGAGGGGGTGCTCCCGCTGATTCCGCCGGGCTCGCAGAAGGAGCCGCGCCGCGGGCTTCCGGCCCTGCCCGTCGGCACCGTCTCCCTGCACGGCTGGCAGGACTTCACGCCGGACGACCGCATGCCGTTCGTGGTGCCGTGGATCGACGGGCGCCCGCTGTGGCCGGCGGGGCCTTACCGGGAGGCGGACGGGCGGCCGGATTTCACCGCGCTCCTCGAACGGCTCGCCCCGCCCCTGGAGACTCAGGCCTCCTGAGCTCCCGCGTCCTTGTGGGCGCGCCAGCGGTCCATGATCCCGGCCATCTCGCCGTGCAGGAAGGCGAAGAACTCGGCCGTCTCCGCGATGCGGCGGCCCGCCGCGCTGTCCGTCCCGAGGGTCGCGGCGCCCTCGTCGAGGACCTTCTCCCAGCGGGTGAGGGTCTGGTCGCGGCGGGTGAAGGTCTCGTACCAGAGCTCGTTGTGGAGGACGTACCGCTCGCGGCGGGTGCCGGGGTCGCGCTCGCGGCTGACCATGCCGACCTGGGAGAGGTAGCGGATCGCGCCGGAGACGGCGGCCGGGCTGATCCGCAGCTGGTCGGCCAGCTCGGCCGAGGTCATGGAGGCCGTCTCGGAGGCGAGGAGCGCGGCGAAGACGCGGCTCGCCATGCGCTGCATGCCGGCGGCGGTCATCTCGGCGGCGAAGCGCTCGACGAAGCGGGAGGCCGCCTCGTCCCCGGTCGTTTCCTTGGGCGTCGTCGTCATGTTCCCCACTCTAAGCGCGGATTCATGCGCTTCCTTAACTTCACAAGTTTGTGAAATGAGCGTACGTTCTGAAGCATGACGAAGGCAATCAGCGTCGTCGGACTCCACAAGTCCTTCGGGCGCACCCACGCCCTCGACGGCCTCGACCTCACCGTCGAGACCGGCGAGGTCCACGGCTTCCTCGGCCCCAACGGCGCCGGGAAGTCCACCGCCATCCGGGTCCTCCTGGGCCTCCTCCGCGCCGACTCCGGCGCCGCGCAGCTCCTCGGCCGCGACCCCTGGGCCGACGCCGTCGAGCTGCACCGCCGCATCGCGTACGTCCCCGGCGACGTGACCCTCTGGCGCAACCTGTCCGGTGGCGAGGTCATCGACCTGTACGGACGGCTGCGCGGGGGCGCCGGGCTCGACAAGGCCCGGCGCGCCGAGCTGATCGAGCGCTTCGAGCTCGACCCCACCAAGAAGGGCCGCACCTACTCCAAGGGCAACCGGCAGAAGGTCGCCCTGGTCGCCGCCTTCGCCTCCGACGTCGACCTGCTCGTCCTCGACGAGCCGACCAGCGGCCTCGACCCACTGATGGAGGAGGTCTTCCAGGACTGCGTGCGGGAGGCGAGCCGGCAGGGGCGGACGGTGCTCCTGTCCTCGCACATCCTCAGCGAGGTCGAGGCGCTCTGCGACCGGATCAGCATCGTCCGCAAGGGCCGCACCGTCGAGTCGGGTTCGCTCGCGGAGCTGCGGCACCTGACCCGTACCAGCGTCACCGCCGAACTCGCCGGACCGCCCAACGGCCTCGCCCACCTGCCCGGCGTCCACGGCTTCGACGCGCAGGGCGGCCGCGTGAAGTTCCAGGTCGACACCGACAAGCTCGACGCCGTCCTCCGCTCCCTGACCGCCTCGGGCGTACGGAGCCTGACCTCCACCCCGCCCACCCTGGAGGAGCTCTTCCTCCGGCACTACACGGACGGGGTCGCGTCATGACCCTCACCGGCACCGGCGCCCTCCCGCGGACCGGGAGCTTCGCCGCCACCGGCGTCCTCACGCGGCTCGCGCTGCGCCGCGACCGGGTGGTGCTCCCCGTCTGGGCGCTCGTCACCGGCGGCCTGGTCGCGAGCGGCGCCGGCTCCCTGGAGGGTCTTTACGGCACGGCCGCCGAGCGGGCCGAGCTCGCCGCCTCCATGACCGCCAACAGCTCGATGCGCGCCATGTACGGGCCGGTCTTCGGCGACTCCCTCGGCGGGCTCGTCGCCTGGCGCTTCGGCACCTTCGGCGCGGTCCTCGCCGCCGTCGCGAGCCTGATCGTGGTGGTACGGCACACCCGCGAGGAGGAGGAGACGGGCCGTCAGGAGATGCTGTCCGCAGGGGCGGTGGGGCGCAGGGCCCCGCTGACGGCGGCGCTCCTCGCCGCGCTCACCCTCAACACGGCCGTCGCCCTCGTCGTCACCGCCGGCCTCGCCGGCCAGGGTGCGGCCGGGGCGCTCGCCCTCGGTCTGGCGATCGGCGGCACCGGCATGGTCTTCGCGACGGCGGCCGCGCTCGCCGCCCAGTTCACGGAGAGCGCGCGGCTCGCGAAGGGCCTGACGGCGGCCGTCCTGGGCCTGGCGTTCGTCCTGCGGGCGGCGGGGGACGCCGGTACGGCCGACGGTTCGTCCGTCCTCACGTGGCTCTCGCCGGTCGGCTGGGCCGAACACGTCCGCGCCTTCGCCGGCGAGCGCTGGTGGGTACTGCTCCTGCTCCTCGCGGCCGTCCTGGTGCAGACGGCGGCGGCGTACGCGCTGACCGCCCGCCGCGACGTCGGCGCGAGCTTCCTGGCGACCCGGCCGGGACCGGCGGAGGGGCGGCTCGCGTCGGCCGGGGCACTCGCGTGGCGGCTCCAGCGCGGCACGCTCCTCGGCTGGTCGCTCGGCTTCCTGCTCGGCGGGCTCGTCTTCGGCGGGATGGTCGAGGGCGCGGCCGACATCGTCGGCGGCAACGAACCGGCCCGGGAGATCTTCGAGCGGATGGGCGGCCAGAGCGCCCTGACCGACGCCTTCCTCGCCACGATGGTGTCCCTCTTCGGGATGCTCGCGGCGCTGTACGCGGTCGGTTCCGTGCTGCGGCCGGGCACCGAGGAGACCTCGGGCCGGGCCGAACCGCTCCTGGCGGGCGCGCTCGGCCGGCTCCGCTGGGCCGCCGGGCACCTGGTGATCGCCTTCGCCGGCTCCGCCCTGATCCTGACCCTCGCCGGACTCGGCCTGGCCCTCTCGTACGGGCACGACCTCGGCCCCGTCCTGGGCGCCGTGCTCGCCCAGCTCCCGGCCGTGTGGACGCTCGCCGGGCTCGCGGTGCTGCTCTGGGGCGCGGCCCCGAAGGCCGCGACCGCCGCGTGGGGCGTGGCCGGGCTCTGTCTGGCCCTCGGCTGGATCGGCCCGGCGCTCGGCCTGCCGCAGACCGTCCTGAACCTCTCCCCCTTCGGGCACCTGCCGAAGCTGCCGGGCGGCCAGGAGATGACCTGGACCCCGCTCCTGGCCCTGACGGCCCTGGCAGCGGCCCTGACGGCGGCGGGCCTCGCGGGGCTGCGGCGGCGGGACCTGCTGACCTGAGGCCCCTGTGCGCCTCAGGGCCCGTCTGACCATTCGCGCCGGATCAGACCCTAGGTTCGCGACGCGGGCATGAGCGTGCGCGCCAGCACCTCCAGCGCCTCCGTGACCTCCCGGAGGCGCTGCGGGTCGTCGGACCCCAGCGCGGCGGCGAGCGCGCCTTCGATGCGGGTGGCCCGCACCTCCGCCACCCGCTCGGACGCCTCCGCGGCGGGGCGCACGAGCACCCGGCGCCGGTCGGCGGGGTCCGGCACGGCCAGCACCGAACCGGCCTCCTTCAACCTGGCCACGGCCGTGGACACCTGACTCTGCGGCAGCCCGGTCCGCGCGGCGATCTCGCCGACGGCGCTGTCGGGGTGGGCGGCGATGTCGCCGGCGACGATCAGCACCAGCCGGGCGCTGCCGGCGTACCGGCCCTCGCCGCCGGGGGGCTCGGGCAGCGCGTCCTCGCCGATCTTCATCAGGACGCGGCCCAGGAGGAACAGTTCGGCTCCATTCACCCCGTCAACATACATCGAACTCGATTCATCCAATCTGATTCATCGGGATTGATGCATCGAGTTGGATGGAATAACGTCGACGAGGAGGACGGGGGGCGCGACGCCCTCCGCACACGAAGGGGGAGACCCATGACCACGACGACTCCGACCGAGGGCACGCTCGACGTTCCGGGGGCGGTCCTGCACTACCAGGTCCGGGGCACCGGTCCGACGCTGCTGATCTCGCAGAGCGGCGAGGGCGACGCCGACCGCAGCACCGACCTCGTCGCCCGGCTGACCGACTCCTACCGCGTGATCACCTACGACCGTCGCGGCCTCTCCCGCAGCCGGCTCGACGCCCCGGAGCGGGGAGCGACGCTGGTCGAGCACGCCGACGACGTCCAGCGTCTCCTCGCCGCCCTCACCGACGCGCCCGCCCTCATGCTCGGCTGCAGCATGGGCGCCGTCATCGGACTGCACGTGGCCGTGCGCCACCCCGGACTGATCCGCACGCTCGTGGCCCACGAGCCCGTCGCCCCGCGCCTGCTGCCCGACGAGGAGCGCACGCGCCACGAGCAGGAGCTCACCGCCCTCCAGGAGCTGTACCGCCAGGAAGGCCTCTCCGTCGCCCTGCCGGAGATCGCCCGGACCCTGGGCATAGACCCCACCGGCGCCGACGCCGAGCCCGGTCTGACGCCCCAGCCGATGAACGCCCTGCGCGTGGCCAACTTCGACCACTTCATCCGCCACGACTTCACGGCGATCGTCCACGACACGCTGGACCCCGCCGCCCTGGCGCACACCGGCACCCGCATCGTCCCCGCCGTCGGCCGCACCACCCCGCGCACCGTCTTCGACCGCCGGTGCGCGGCCTCCCTGGCCGAGCTCGTCGGCGAGGAGCCGGCGGAGTTCCCCGGCGGACACAACGGCAACACCAGCCACCCGGAGGCGTATGCGACGCGCCTCCGCCAGGTCCTGGCGGAGACATGCTGAGCCGAAGGGCCGGGGTGCGCCGCTCAGACCTCCACGAGCAGCTCCTCGAAGCCCCGGATGACGTACCCCGGCTTCCACACCGGTTCGGCGGCGAGCCTCAGACCCGGTGCCTGCCGCAGCAGCTCGCCGAAGACGGCGGTCAGTTCGAGGCGGGCGAGCGGGGCGCCGAGGCAGTAGTGGATGCCGGCGCCGAAGGTGATGTGCGGGTTGTCGGCCCGTTCGAGGTCGAGGACGTCGGCGGTGGGGCCGAAGCGGGCGGGGTCGCGATTGGCGGAGCCGAAGAGGAGGGCGACCTCGGAGCCGCGCGGGATGGTGACGCCGCCGAGCTCGATGTCGTCGAGGACCCAGCGCTCGAACATCTGGAGCGGGGTGTCGTAGCGCAGCAGCTCTTCCACAGCTGTGGACAACTTTTCGGGATCCGGCCGGACGTCCTGCTTGAGCAGCGTCCACCAGCCGTTGACCGTGGTGTTGACGGTGGCCTCGTGGCCCGCGTTGAGGAGCAGGACACAGGTGGAGATCATCTCCTGTTCCGTCAGCTCCTCCACCGCGATCAGGGACGAGATCAGGTCCTCCCCCGGGCTCTTCCGCCGCCGCGCGATCAACTCCCGCAGATAGTCCGAGAACTCGACCGAGGCCTCGACCGCCCGCCGGGCCGTCTCCTCCGAGGGGTTCAGCTCGAACATCCCGCAGATCGCCGCCGACCAGGGCCGCAGCCGCCCCCGCTCCTCGTCCTCCGCCGGAACGCCGAGCATCTCGGCGATCACCGCGACCGGCAGCGGCTCGGCGACCCGCGCGAGCAGATCGCCGCCGCCGTCGGCGACCAGTCCCCCGACCAGGTCCGCGGCCAGCCTCCGTACCGTCGGCGCCAGGTTCTCCACCGTCCTCGGTGTGAACGCCTTCGAGACGAGCCGCCGGATCCGGGTGTGGTCGGGCGCCTCCAGATCGAGCAGCCCGTGGTCGTTGAGCGTGTGGAAGGGCTCGTACGCGGCGTCCGGCGCCGGACGCCCGAACTCCTCGTGCGTGAAGCGATGGGTGTACGTCCGGCCGAGGCGCCGGTCCCGAAGGAGCGCGGCCACGTCCTCGTAGTGCGGGATGAGCCACTGGCGGGTGGGGCCGTGCCAGTGCGCGCGGCCGGCGGCGCGCAGTCGGGCGTAGGCGGGGTAGGGATCGGCGACGAACTCCGCCGACCAGGGGTCGTACACAGCGTCAACAGCATCCATGCCCGGACGCTACCCCCGGACCGGGCACCCCTCCCGTACCGGCGCCGCGCCCGAACTGGCACCCCTCCCGAACCGGCACCGCGCCCGTACCGGGCGCCCCTCCCCTACCGACACCGCGTCCAGTCCGGGCGCCGCGCCCGGACCGGCGCCTCAGCCGCCGACGCGTACAAGGCCCGCCTCGTACGCGAAGACCGCCGCCTGTGTGCGGTCGCGCAGGCCCAGTTTCACCAGGATGCGGCTGACGTGCGTCTTGATCGTCGACTCGGCGACGACGAGGTGGCCGGCGATCTCGGCGTTCGACAGGCCCTGCGCGATGAGGACGAGGACCTCCGTCTCCCGCTCGGTCAGTTCCCCGATCTGCGCCATCGCCGGCGGGCGCGGAGACGTCCCCGGCGCCTTCGCGAACTCGGTGATCAGCCGCTTCGTGACGGTCGGCGCGAGCAGCGCCTCGCCGGACGCGACGACCCGCACGCCCTCGGCGAGCTGCCGGGCCGAGGCGTCCTTGAGGAGGAAGCCGGAGGCCCCGGCGCGCAGCGCCTGGTACACGTACTCGTCGAGGTCGAAGGTCGTCAGGACGAGCACCTTCGCGTCCGCGTCGGCGGCGACGATCTCCCGGGTGGCCTCGATGCCGTTCAGCTCGGGCATCCGGATGTCCATGAGGACCACGTCGGGGTGGAGGGCGGCGACCTGCTCGATCGCCTCCCGGCCGTTGACCGCCTCGCCGACGACCTCGATGTCCGGCATCGCGCCGAGCAGAACGGAGAAACCCTCACGGACCATCATCTGGTCGTCGACGATCAGTACCCGGATCACGTCTGCTGCTCCTCACGGCTCACGGGGACGAAGGCCGCCACCTCGTACCCACCGTCCTCGGTCGCCCCGGCCGTCATCTCCCCGCCCAGCATCGTCACACGCTCCCGCATGCCGGTGATGCCGTGCCCGGCGCCCGGCGAAGGCTTGACCAGGCCTCGGGCCGGGCCGTTGGCGATCCGCAGGCCGAGACCGCCGAGGACGTAGCTGACCTCGACCTTCGCGGCGGCGCCCGGGGCGTGCCGCAGGACGTTCGAGAGGGCCTCCTGGACGATCCGGTACGCGGAGAGCTCCACGCCCTGCGGCAGCTCGCGCACCGCGCCGGTCACCGTCTTCTCCACGTCGAGCCCGGCCTCGCGGACGTTGTCGACGAGCGTGTCCAGGTCGCCGAGGGTCGGCTGCGGGGCGTCGGGCGCCTCGTAGTCCTCGGCCCGTACGACCCCGAGGATGCGGCGCAGCTCGGTCAGCGCGGCGACGGCGTTCTCCCGGATCGTGAGGAACGCCTGCTCCAGCTCCGGCGGCGGGTTCTCCACCCGGTAGGGCGCGGCCTCCGCCTGGATGGCGACCACCGACATGTGGTGGGCGACGACGTCGTGCAGCTCGCGGGCGATGGTCGTCCGCTCCTCCAGGACGGTCCGCTTGGAGATCTCCTGCGCGGTGACGGTCTGCTGGGCGGTGACCTCGCGGGTCGCCTGGCGGCGGACCTGGAAGACGGTGACGGTGAGGAGGACGAGGGCCGCGATGAACAGCAGCGGTACCGAGTCGGAGCTGCGCCCGACCCCGAGGAACATCTCGGCGAAGAGGCAGTAGCCCGCCGTCACCAGCCACATCCACACGGCCGTGCGGGGTCGGGAGCGGGCGGCGACGACGGCGAGGACCACCAGATGGGCGGCGAGCGAGTTCGCCGCCCAGGGCCAGCCGCCCTCGTAGCCGGCGATGTATCCGACGAAGGGGATCGACGCGAGCGAGGCCCAGAAGGCGAGGACGGGCCTGACCAGGGTGAGCATCACGATCGCGGCCGGCGCGACGGAGGTCACGAACGCGAGCAACCCGAAGGCGTAGTAGATGCGGTCGTACCCCATGGCGAAGACGATCACGGCGCAGAAGGCGACGACCGCGTGCGGGAGCAGACCGGCATAGATCCGTATCCGCGCCGGAAGGAAGCGCGTCGGGCCGCTCTCCACGTCCATGCGCGGCAGCGGCCGGTAGGCGAAGGCGTCGTGGAAGAGTTCCTGGCGCAGCCCGCCGAGCGCCACCTGCACCAGGCGGAACTCGGGGCTGCGGCTCGTCTCGGAGGACTGTGTCTGGGTCACACCGAAGACGGTACGGGGGGCGGGGGACCCGGTCGTCCCGCTGGATGCGGATCCTTCCGGGTCCCCCTTGAGGACTAGGGCAGGCCTCAGGCGACGCTGTTGAACTTGGTGCCCTCGCCCGCGTACAGGTTCGTCGTCAGGCGCGTGAACGGCGCCGTGGCCGAGCCGGTGGACTTGTAGACGTACGTGCCGCCCGTCCCGTACGCGATCAGGTCCGGGCGGCCGTCGGCGTTCACGTCGCCCGCGCCGACCAGCTGGGAGAAGGCCCCCCAGCCGGAACCGACCTTCACCCGGGTGGAGAAGCCGCCGGTGCCGTTGCCCTGGTAGAGCCACAGGACACCGGAGGTGTCACGGGCGACCAGGTCCCCGGCGGACGAGCCCGCGATGTTGCCGACGGCGGTCAGCTGGTTGTAGATCCCCCAGCCACCGCCGACCTTCACCCGCGCCGCGAAGGGGGCCGTGGCGCTGCCCGTGCCCTTGTAGAACCACAGTGCGCCGGAGGCGTCCGTGGCCAGGAGGTCGGGCTTCCCGTCGCCGTTGAGGTCCGAGCCGCCGGCGAGCTTGGTGTAGCCGCCCCAGCCGGAGCCGATCTTGACGCGGGTGTTGAAGGTGCCGTCGCCCTTGCCCTGGTACTGCCACAGCACGCCGGTGCCGTCGAGGGCGATCAGGTCTCCGACGGACGAGCCCGAGATGTTGCCGACGGCCTCGATCTGCTTGTACGTGCCCCAGCCCGTGCCCACCTTGCTGCGCTGGGCGGTCTTGATCTGGCCGCCCACCGGACGGTCGCGCAGGTCGTCGCGCCACAGCACGCCGGAGGCGTCCCGGGCGAGGACGTCGGTGGAGCCGTTGTTCGTGTAGTCGTGTGGGTTGGCCGTGCGGGAGACGTTCATGAGCCAGCCCTCGTAGGCGGGCGTGCCGGTGCCGCTGAGCAGCGTCGCCTCGGCCTCCACGCCGTAGGTGCCGTTCGGCGCGTCCACCCCTGCGATGACGCCGTCCCAGTCGAAGGAGAACAGGTTGCCGCTCGCGGGGGCGGTCAGGCGCTTCTTGAACTCCTTGCCGGTGGCCGTGTGCGTGAGGGTGACGTCCACGACGGCGTCGGTACGCGACAGCGTCCAGCCCAGGGTCACCTTGCCGCCGGTCTGGTCGAGGTTCACCGCGTCGGGGACGCTGGACTGCTCGATCGCCAGCCGCTGCCCGACCACCGGGGCGCCCAGCTCCGCGACCTTGGTGACGGTCGGGGCGCCGTCCGCACCGGCCACGACGCGGAACAGTCCCTCGCCGTCCGCGGCCCGGGTGCCGAGCATCAGCGCGCTGCCGTCGGCCGCGGACTGCGCGCGCGAGGCCGAGACGCCGAGGTCGACGGTCTCGTCGGTGGTCAGGTTGCGGGCCTTGGCGAGTTGATCGGCGTTGCCGTAGACCAGCCACTCGCCCACGAGCGGGTGGTACCACTCGCCCTCGTGAGTGCCCAGGACGGTCTCTTTCTGCTCGCCCGTCTTGCGGTCGACGGACGTGATGTAGTCGCCGGTACCGGACCTGTAGCCGAACCAGGTCACGTGCGAGGCGGAGAAGCCCAGACCGCCGAAGCCGTACCCGGACTCGGGAGCGGCGTACGTCGCCGTGACCGTCCCGGCCGTCAGGTCGACCATGGCCCGGCCGCCGACCCGCTTGTCCGCCGGCCCCGTCTCGTACCCGACGAAGACCTGGCCGTCGTGGGCCTGCGAGCCGAAGAAGTCGGTGGCGTCCGCGGGCAGACCCTCGATCTTGCGGGTGGTTGTCGTGGCGCCGTCCTTGGTCACGACGTGCAGTTCCGCCGTGCCGTCGGCGTTGGTGATCTGCGCCAGCACGCTCGTCGGGCTCAGCACGGCCACGTAGTTGCCGTTCAGCGCGCCGAGGTCGATGGACACCGTCGGCGCGGCCGGGTCGGCCATGTTCCGCAGGGTGAGCTGACGCATCTGGACGATCCAGTTGGCGTCGCCGAGGACGACCACGTCACCGGCCCCCAGGGACCAGCCCTCGGGGGCCTGGAGCGAGATCGCGGCACTGCCGTCGTACGGCGTCCACAGCAGGTCCCTCGTCCCGTCCTGTTGGAAGGAGTAGCTGAGGAAGCCGGAGGTGGCCGCGCCTCCGAGGTCGCTGCCCTTCGGGAAGACGGGAAGGGCGGTGTCGGCCGTCTCGGTCGGGGCCGAGACGGCGGCCGGCGTCGCCGCGAAGGCCGCCGGGGCGGTCGCCAGGGTGCCGGCGCCGAGGGCGGTGGCGGCGAGGGCGACCGTGACGGCCGTGGCGAGACGGGTGCCGGTGGTGCGGAGCTGCAAGGTGAAACCCCCACGAGGAAGATCGGACACGACGGTGCGCGCCCGATCAGACTCGCGATCGGTTCGAAGGGTTGTACGGGAAGCCCGGGGAATTCGGGATTCCGGTCCGGCCGTTCACCAGGCCAGCTGGGCGATCTCCTCCGCCACCACCGCGCACGCGTCCGCCGCCGGGTCGATCAGCGGGAAGTGGCCGATCCCCTCCAGGAGCGTGAGGCCGACCTCCTCGCCCGCCTTCGCCGCCGCCTCCGCGTACGCCTCGGCCACGGCGTACGGGACGACGATGTCCTCGCGGCCCTGGACGACGGTGGTCGCGATGCCGGTCGGGAGGAGGACGGACGGGTCCGTGGAGGCGGCCCGTTCCTCGTACTTCGCCTCGCCGCCCAGGAGTTCCGTGACCGCGCCGCCGCACACCCCGAGCTCCACCGCCCGCGCGAAGTGGGAGATCGGGGCGAGGGCGACGACCCCGCGCAGCTCCGGCGGGGCGGGGAGCCGCCACGGGGAGCCGGCCGGCAGGACGTGCCGGGCGGCGGCCCACAGCGCGAGGTGGCCGCCCGCCGAGTGGCCGGTGAGGACGGTCCGCCTCGGGTCGGCCTGCGGGAGGTGCGCGGCGGCCAGGTCCGGTACGGCGTCCAGGGCGGCCGCCACGTCGTCGAAGGTCTCCGGCCAGCGCCCGGCCACCGGAGCCGTACCGCCCTGGTGGGGGAGGCCGGGGCCGCGCCGGTACTCGACGCTCGCCACGGCGAAGCCCCGGCGGGCCAGGAAGTCCACGAACGGAGTCAGGTGCTGCCGGTCGTACGGGGCCCGCCAGGCGCCGCCGTGCAGGGCGACGACGAGCGGCGCCCGGGTGCGCCCGTCGCGCGGGGCGTAGAAGTCGACCACCTGGTCCGGGTGGTCGCCGTACGCGGCGGTGGCGTCCGGGGCGACGGCCGGGTGCGAGAAGGCCGACGCCTCTTCGGCGGCATCGCGCGCGGCGGGGTCCGGCATGCTGTTCCAACCTCTCGGGTACGCGGCCGAATTGGCCTGACCTGCGGGGACGGTACCAGCACCGGACCCCTCGCAGATCAGGTGATCATCCGACCTGTCGACGAGCTACCGAAGAACCTCCGCGAGGACCCTCGCCGCCCGCTCCGCGTCCGCGAAGCCCACGTACAGCGGCGTGAAGCCGAACCGCAGGATGTCCGGACGGCGCAGGTCCCCGACGATCCCGCGCTTGATCAGCTCGGTCATGACGGCGGGCGCGTCCGCGCAGCGCAGCGCCACCTGGCTGCCGCGCTCGCCGTGCTCCCCGGGGGTCACGGAGGTGACTCGGCCCTCGGGGACGTACGCCCGCACGCACTCCAGGAAGAAGTCCGTCAGGGCGAGGGACTTGGCCCGCACGTCCTCGATCGCGACCCCGTCCCAGACGTCGAGCGCCGCTTCCAGGGCCAGCATGGAGAGGATGTCGGGCGTGCCGACCCGGCCCTTGAGCGCGCCCGGCGCCGCCTCGTAGCCGGGGGTCATCGCGAACGGGTCCGTGTGCGAGTTCCAGCCGGGCAGCGGCGAGTCGAAGGCCGCCTGGTGGCGCTCGGCGACGTACAGGTACGCGGGCGAACCGGGGCCGCCGTTCAGGTACTTGTAGGTGCAGCCGACGGCCAGGTCGACCCCGTGCGCGTCCAGGCCGACGGGCAGGGCGCCCGCGCTGTGGCACAGGTCCCAGACGGCGAGCGCGCCCGCCGCGTGGAGCGCGGCGGTGAGCCCGGGCAGGTCGTTGAGCCGGCCCGTGCGGTAGTCGACGTGGTTGACGAGCGCGAGGGCCGTGCGGTCGCTCACCGCGGCCGCCATGTCGGCCGGGTCGCATGCCACGATCTCGTGACCCGTCATCCGCGCCGCGGACCGCGCGATGTACCCGTCCGTGGGAAAGGTCGTCGCGTCGACGAGGATCTCGTTCCGGTCGTCGCCGTTGATCCGGGCGGCCGCGACGACCGCCTTGAAGACGTTCACGCTCGTCGAGTCGCCGACCACGATCTGCCCCGGGGCGGCGCCTACGATCGGGGCGATCCGGTCGCCGATCCGCTCGGGCGCGGTCCACCAGCCGGACTCGTCCCAGGAGCGGATGCGCAGCTCGCCCCACTCGCGGGTGATGACGTCGGCCATGCGGGCCGGGACGTGTGCGGGCAGCGCGCCCAGCGAGTTGCCGTCGAGGTAGACGGTCCCCTCGTCGAGGGCGAACTTCTCGCGGTGCCCGGCCAGTGCGTCGGCAGCGTCGAGTTCCAGGGCCCGCCTGCGGAGGCCGTCGGCGGCGTCGAGTTCCAGGGCCCGCTTGCGGAGGCCGTCGGCGGCTTCGGGCTCGGCGGCCCGCTTCAGGAGGTCGTCAGACATGGCTGCGGGCCGTCCAGAGCTCGGGGAACACGTTCTTCTGGGCCCGCTTCTCCAGCCAGGCCACGCCGGCGGAGCCGCCGGTGCCGGTCTTCGCGCCCATCGCGCGCCGGGTCGCCACCAGGTGGTCGTTGCGCCAGCGCCAGACCAGTTCGGCGACGTCGCTCAGGGCCTCGCCGAGCCGGACGAGCTCGCCGTTCTGGTCGGCGTCCGCGTAGATCCCGGCCCAGACCGCCTCGACCTCGGGCGAGGGCTCGTACCGCTGCGCCAGGTCACGGCCGAGGACCTCCTGCGGGACGGGCAGGCCGCGCCGGGCGAGGAGCCCGAGGACCTCGTCGTACAGGCTCGGCTCGTGCAGCGCCTTCTCCAGCTCGGCGTGGACGCGGGGCGCGCCCCGGTGCGGGACCAGCATGGACGCGGACTTCTCGCCGAGCAGGAACTCCATCCGCCGGTACATCGCCGACTGGAAGCCGGAGCCCTCGCCGAGCGCCGCCCGGTAGGCGTTGAACTGGCCCGGGGTGAGCTGGGCGAGCGGACGCCAGGAGTGGTTGAGCGCCTCCAGCTCGCGCACGGAGCGCTTGAGCGCGTCCATCGCGACGGGGACGCGGTCCTCGCGCAGGGCGCGGCTCGCGGTCTCCCACTCGTGGACGATCACCGTGAACCACAGCTCCATGACCTGGGTGGTGACCAGGAAGACCATCTCGCCGGGGTCGTCCGAGCGGAGGTGCTGGAGGTGGGTGAGGACGTCCGCCTGGACGTAGTCCTCGTACGGCGTCGTGCCCGCGAAGTCGAGGTTCGGTGCGTCGACGACCGATCCGGCTCCGGAGGCATCGGGGAAGGTGGACATTTCTGTCTCCTCGATACGTGCTACCGGGTAGCGGTCCGCTCCACCGCGCGCGCTCTGCGGCGCGCCACGGGAGCTCCGGTCCCCTCGGGAGGCGCGCTCCTTCGCGCACGTCCCAAGCGCATCATGACACGAATCGGAGTTCGATCAACAGGGACGCCCTCTCCCCCCGCGCGGGAGGAAAGGGCGCCCCGTCATGATCGGGAAGCGTCAGCCGAGCGTCTCCGCCGCGGTCTCCGAGGAGTCCCGCAGGAAGGTCGTGCAGCGCTCGTACTCGTCCTTCTCGCCGATGTCGCCGGCCGCCCGGGCCAGGGCGTGCAGCGCGCGCAGGAAGCCGCGGTTCGGCTCGTGCTCCCACGGCACCGGGCCGTGGCCCTTCCAGCCGTTGCGGCGCAGCGCGTCGAGGCCGCGGTGGTAGCCGGTGCGGGCGTAGGCGTACGACTCGACGACCGCGCCGCGCTCGTAGGCGTCGTCGGCGAGCCGGGCCCAGGCGAGCGAGGAGGTCGGGTACTTCGCGGCGACGTCCGCCGGCGCCGTTCCGTTCGCGAGCAGCTCGCGCGGACCCGGGTCGTCGGGCAGGTGGGTGGGGGCCGGTCCCCCCAGGAGGTTCTCGTGGATGGCCATGGGCCCAGTCTGCCTCAGGACCCCGCACCAGGGGCCGCGTCCCGCTGCCCGGGGTCGAGCGGCGGGGCCTGCACCCCGCAGTGGACCTTGCACTCCGGGTGGCAGCCCGCCGCCCCGGCCGGGGTCCGCATCGTCGTCCAGGCGAGGACCGCGCCCACCACCAGGATCCCCGCGCACATCGGCATCGCCCGCCGGAACGTCGCCCCGAACTCCTCCGCCGAGCGGTACGCCTCCGGGCCCATCCCGGCGAGCAGCGGCAGCGCGGCCACCGCGATCAGCCCGGCCGCGCGGGCGGCGGCGTTGTTGATGCCGCTCGCCAGGCCCGCCCGGGACACGTCCACCGAGGCGAGGACGGTCGCGGTCAGCGGGGCCACGAGGGTCGTCATGCCGAGCCCGAGGACGAGCATCGCCGGCAGCACGTCCGTCACGTACGAGGCGTCCTCCCCGACCCGCAGCATCAGCAGCATCCCGCCGGCGCACAGCAGCGGCCCCACCGTGAGCGGGATCCGGGGCCCGATCCTCTCCCCCAGCTCCCCGGACTTCGCGGACAGCAGCAGCATCAGCACGGTCGTCGGCAGCAGCGCCACACCGGCGCCGAGCGCCGAGTAGCCGGCGACCACCTGGAGCTGGAGGGCGGCCAGGAAGAAGAAGCCGCCGAACGCCGCGTACACGCACAGCGTGACCAGGTTGACCGCGGTGAAGAGGCGCGAGCGGAAGATCGACGGCGGCACCATCGCCCGCTCCCCGCGCCGCCGCTCCACCACCACGAACCCGGCACCGACCACCACCCCGGCCGCCCCGGCCCACCAGGCCGCGCCGATCAGCGCGTACGTGACGAGCGCGAGCGCCGCCGCGCCCAGGACCGCGCCGAGCACGTCGAAGCGGCCGTGCGCGGTCTCGTCCCGCGACTCCGGCACGTGCCGCAGGGCGACCGGCACGCAGAGCGCGGCGAGCGGCACGTTCAGCAGGAACACCCACCGCCAGCCGGGCCCGTCCACCAGCCAGCCGCCCACGAACGGCCCGATCGCCGCACCCACCCCGCCGAAGCCCGACCAGAGCCCGACCGCCCGCGCCCGGTCGTCCGGGTGGAAGCTCGCCTGGATCAGCGCGAGCGAGCCGGGCGTGAGCAGCGCCCCGCCGACGCCCTGGAGGGCACGGGCCGCGATCAGCACCCCGGCGTTCGGGGCGAGCCCGCACAGCAGGGAGGCCAGGGCGAACCACACCACGCCGACGACGAAGACCTTCCGCCGCCCGAACCGGTCGCCGAGCGAGCCGCCGAGCAGGATCAGCCCGGCCAGGGTCAGCATGTAGGCGTTGACCGTCCACTGGAGGACGGCGAGGTCGGCGCCCAGGTCCTCGCCGATGTGCGGCAGGGCTACGTTGACGACGGTCGAGTCGAGCAGCGCCATCCCGGACCCGAGGACGGTGGTGAACACGATCCACCGGCCGCTCCCCGAGGCCATCCGCACGTCCCGCACGCCCGTACCCGCATCCGCACCCGCACCCATGTCTGCATGGTCCCGCGAAGCCCGGTCTTCCGCCCCCCGACGGCTCAGCGCGAAGCCCGGTCTTCCGCCCGCTCGACGGCTCAGGTCGTACGCAGCCGGTTCGCCGTGCCCCGTCAGGCCGTGCGCAACCGGTTCGCCGCCCTGACCAGCGCGTCCACGCCCCGCTCGGCCTTGCTCCGGGGGCAGCCGACGTTCAGCCGGACGAAGCCGGGCGTGCCGTACACCCCGCCCGGCATGATCGCGACCTTCTCCACCGCCACGAGCTCCTCCTGGAGCCGGGTCTCGTCGATGCCGAGCGGCCGCAGGTCGATCCAGGCCAGGTAGCCGGCCTGCGGGGGCGCCCAGTCGACCTCCGGAAGCCCGTCCGCGAGGCGCTTCCGGAGCATGTCCATCGTCCCCGCCACGTATCCGCGCAGCTCGTCCAGCCAGGGGGCGCCCTGCCGGTACGCGGCGATGTGGGCGGTCAGGGAGAGCACGGCGGGCGAGGCGAGCCCCTCGCCGGTCTCCATGCGCCGCACGAAGGCCTCGCGCTCGTCGGGGTCGCCGACGATGCCGTACGAGCCGGAGAGCGCCGGAAAATTGAAGGCCTTGGTGCCGGAGGTGACCAGGGCCCAGCGGCGGCCACGGCCCGGCTCGGCGATCCGGGTCCAGGGGACGTGCCGGTGGCCGTCGGTCGTCAGGTCGGCGTGGATCTCGTCGCTGACGACGGCCGCGCCGTGCCGCTCAGCCAGCTCGGCGAAGGCGGTGAGCTCCTCCGCCGTCCACACCCGGCCGGTCGGGTTGTGCGGGGAGCAGAGCAGCAGCATCCGGCTGTCCGGGCGGGCCAGCTCCCGCTCCAGGGCCTCCGGGGCGCCGACCGGGACGCCCCGCAGCTCGCGCCCGAGCCCGGTGACGGCCTTGCGGAAGCCGTCGTACGTGGGGGTGTGGACGACCACGCCGTCGCCGGGGTCGGTCCACATCTGGAGGAGCTGCGAGAGCTGGGAGAGCACGGAGGGCGCGTACACCAGGGCCCCGGGGTCGATCTCGGCGCCGTACCGGCTCGCGTACCAGTGGCGGATCGCCTCCCGGAACTCCCCGAGCCGCCAGTCCGTGTAGCCGAAGACGCCGTGGTCGACGCGCTCGCGCAGGGCGGCGAGGATCTCCGGCGGGGAGGCGAAGTCCATGTCGGAGATGGTGAAGGGCAGCAGGTCGGGCACGCCGAAGCGGTCCGCGATGCCGTCCCACTGGACGGACCAGGTCCCGTGCCGGTCTATCTCCCGGTCGAAGTCGTACGCCATGCGGTCATCCTCCAGACATGACGAGGGCCCGGCACCCCAAGGGGTGACCGGGCCCGTCGTTCACAGGCTTACTTCAGCTTCGTGCCGGCCGAGCGCAGCGCGACACAGGCCTCGCCGACGCGGGCGGCCATGCCGGCCTCGGCCAGCTTGCCCCAGGTGCGCGGGTCGTAGGTGGACTTCTTGCCGACCTCGCCGTCGACCTTCAGGACACCGTCGTAGTTGCGGAACATGTGGTCCACGACCGGGCGGGTGAAGGCGTACTGGGTGTCGGTGTCGAGGTTCATCTTCACGACGCCGTTCTCCAGCGCGGTGGCGATCTCCTCGGCCGTCGAGCCCGAGCCGCCGTGGAAGACGAAGTCGAACGGGTCGGCCTTGCCGAACTTGGCGGCGACGCCGGCCTGGAGGTCCTTGAGGAGCTCGGGGCGGAGCACGACGTTGCCCGGCTTGTAGACGCCGTGGACGTTGCCGAAGGACGCGGCGAGGAGGTAGCGGCCCTTCTCGCCCAGGCCGAGGGCCTCGGCGGTGCGGATGGCGTCCTCGACGGTGGTGTACAGCTCGTCGTTGATCTCGTGGCTGACGCCGTCCTCCTCGCCGCCGGTCGGGGTGATCTCGACCTCGAGGATGATCTTGGCGGCGGCGGCCTTCGCGAGCAGCTCCTGGCCGATGGCCAGGTTGTCGGCGAGGGTCTCGGCGGAGCCGTCCCACATGTGGGACTGGAACAGCGGGTTCAGGCCCTTGGCGACGCGCTCGGCGGAGACCTCGAGCAGCGGACGGACGTAGCCGTCCAGCTTGTCCTTCGGGCAGTGGTCGGTGTGGAGGGCGACCGTGATGTCGTACTTCGCGGCGACGATGTGCGCGAACTCGGCCAGGGCGACGGCGCCCGTGACCATGTCCTTGTTGTACTGACCGCCCAGGAACTCGGCACCGCCGGTCGAGATCTGGATGATGCCGTCGCTCTCGGCCTCCGCGAAGCCGCGCAGCGCAGCGTGCAGGGTCTGGGACGAGGTCACGTTGATGGCCGGGTAGGCGAACTTGCCTGCCTTCGCCCGGTCGAGCATCTCGTTGTAGACCTCGGGGGTTGCGATGGGCATTCGTCCGCTCCTTGTGATGTGCGGGGTGTGTGCGTTGCTGTCCCTGACCTAGGGGCGACGTCATCGTCGCGGCCCATCTTTCCAGACTCTTGTGCGGGCTCCCACGGGCGTGACAGGACGAGGGGCGCGGTGTTTCACGTGAAACACCGCGCCCCTCGACAAAAACGCAGGTCAGGACCCTTCCGGGCGGGGTCCCGGACCTAAGTCACGACTTCGCGGCGGTTACGCCAGGCCGAGCTCGTCCAGCGCGTACGCGTAGAGGTACGGAACGCCCGCCGTGCCGCTGATCTTCTCGCCGGCTCCGGTGGCCCGGTCCACGATCGTGGCCACGGCGACGACCTCGGCGCCGGCCGCGCGCGCCGCCTCGACGGCGGTCAGCGGCGAGCCGCCGGTGGTGGAGGTGTCCTCGACGATCAGGACGCGACGGCCCTTGATGTCCGGGCCCTCGACCTGACGCTGCATCCCGTGGGCCTTGGCGGCCTTGCGGACGACGAAGGCGTCGAGCCGCTCGCCCCGCGCCGCGGCGGCGTGCAGCATCGACGTCGCGACCGGGTCGGCGCCAAGGGTCAGGCCGCCGACCGCGTCGAAGTCGAGGTCCTTGGTCAGTTCGAGCATGACCTGGCCGACCAGCGGCGAAGCCGCACCGTCCAGCGTGATCCGGCGCAGGTCCACGTAGTAGTCGGCTTCCAGACCCGAGGAGAGGGTCACCTTGCCGTGCACCACGGCCTTGTCCTTGATCTGCTGGAGCAGCTCAGCGCGTACGTCAGTCATGCCACTGAGCTTAAAGCCGCCGCCAGGTCCAGACGCTCTCGACCTCCAGGGGGTCGATCGGGGTGACCAGGCGCGGATGGGTGTTGAGCCCGTTCGGCGGGCCGGACTGCGGCTCGACGCAGACCGCCTCCGCCGGCTCGTCGTAGATCACGACCCACTCGGCGCGGCTGGCGACCTTCAGCTCCAGCTCCTCCGGCCAGGTGAGGGTGACGTCGACGCCGTCGGGCATGCCGAAGCAGTCGTCCCAGGGGCCGGGAAGGGGGTCGATGCGGCGGCCGGTGGGGAGGTGGTCGTCGCCGCGCTCCTCCTGCCAGGCGGGCGTGAAGTCGATCCGTACGTCCTGACCGCCCTGCCCGAGGTTGCGCAGGAACCAGGGGTGCCAGCCGGCCTGCGCCGGGAAGGAGTCGTCATAGGTCTCGACGCCGAAGCGGAGGGTGAGGGAGTCCTCGGACAGCTCGAAGACCTGGGTGACCCTGCCCTTGTACGGCCAGGGGTCGCCGAGCTCGCAGGTGAACACGGCCTCGGTCGCGGAGGTCCGGGCGGTCTTCCAGGCGAGGTCGCGGACGGTGCCGTGGATGGCGTGCGGGGGCGCGTTGACCGGCAGCTGGTGCAGGGTGGCGCCGTTGCGGAAGCGGCCGTTCTCGGTCCGCCCGCACCAGGGCACCATCGGGAAGCTTCCGTACCGCTCGCCCTGGCGCAGGACCTCGGTGCCGGCGATGCGCAGGCTCTCGATCCGGCAGCCGTGGTCGGGGTTGATGGTCAACTCGGCGTCGCCCGCCGTCAGTCGCGTCTGCATGCTCACGTACCGAGCCTAGGGCCTGGCCGGACCGTTTCAGCGGCGGCGGCGCAGGGCCCGGCCGACGACGACGGCGGAGGCGAGCGCGAGGGCCGCGGCCGGGGCGATCCAGCGCAGGGTGGCGCCCGCGCTCGTCGTCTCGGGCGCGGGGACGGGGGCGTACCGGCCGCGCGGCGGGGCGTGGTCGACCTCCTCGGCGCTCCGCCCGATCATGGTCCGGCGGGCGTGGGCGGCCTCGGCGGCGGGCTGCGGGGCGGGGAACTCGATCGGGGTCTCGCCGAAGTCCTCGCCCAGGCCCTCGCCGAACTCCTCGTCGAGGAGCGGGTCGAGGGAGGCCGGCGGCAACGGCACGTCGAAGACGGCGCTCCGGCCGGAGGGCTCCTCCACCCCGTCGTCGACCCCGTCGTCGTCGGTGGCCTCTTCGGGCGACGCGGGCTCCTCCGCCAGCGCGGCCAGGGCCTCCACGAACTTGTCGAGGAGCTTGGCGCCCGCCGTGGAGCGCGCCTCGTCCGTCGCGTCGGCGAGCCGGCCGGCCGCCGTGAGGGCGCCGGTGAAGCTGAGGCTGGTGCCCTCGGCCAGCGGGGTGAGGACGACGGTGAGGGACAGTTCGGCCGAGCCCTTGCCCCGGACCTCCGTGCCCTCGCCCTCGTAGGTGATGGCACCGTCCCGCTCGACGACGCGCAGGGCGCCCCGGTACGTGATGGTGTTGCCGCCGACCCGCACCTTCAGCCGGCCCGTGAGGGGGCCCGCCTCCGCGTCGGCGTCCCGCTGGAGACCGGGCACGCAGCGCACCACGCGGGCCGGGTCCGTGAGCGTCGCGCGCAGGGCTTCGGCCGGGACGGGGACGAACACCTCATGCTCCATGGAAGCCGAGCCTACTCAGGCGGGGGCACGGCGTCGCCTGTTTGCACCCGGCGGGCGGGTCAGGCCCGTACCGGCGCGCCCGGCGGGCGAGTCGGCCCCGTACCGGTGCGCACAGCAAGCTGACTCGCCCGGCGGGCGGGTCAGGCCCCGTACCGGGGGTGCACCAGGGTCGAGGGCGGCGGTTCGGCGCCTCGGGTGCGTTCGGCGCGGCGCGCCGCGCTCTCCAGGGTCCCGGCGCCGAGCGAGCGCAGCCGGGGCACGTCGGGGGCGAGGCGGAGCGCGGGCGGCCGGTCGCCCCGTGCGGCCAGGAGGAAGCCCCAGTCCTCCGGCCCCCGCTCCGCGCCGCTGGTGCGGTCGGGTCCTGCGGCGAAGCCGGGGGTGCGGCCGCACGCGCTGTAGGGGCGGGTCGCGAACCCGGCGGCGTGCAGGGTGGCGTCGACGGTCCAGTAGGTGCGGGGCCGGCCGGTGACCGAGCCGGCGTGCACGACGAACCGTCCGGACTCCGTGAGCACCCGGGCCACCAGACCGTAGAACTCCTCCGAGTAGAGCTTGGTGCTGGGGGTGATCCCGGGGTCGGGCAGATCGGAGATCACCACGTCGTACCGTTCCTGCAGACGATCGGCTGCGCCCCTCAGCCAGTTGAACGCGTCCGCGTAGACCACGTGGACGCGCGGGTCGCGGAAGGCCTGCGCGTTGAGCGTGGCGAGCGCCGGGTCCGTACGGGCGAGGCGGACGACCCCCGGGTCGAGCTCGACGACGGTGACGGAGCCGACCCCGTCGTAGCGCAGGGCCTCGCGGGCGGCCATGCCGTCGCCGCCGCCGACGATCAGCACGCGCGCGTGCGCGCCGTTCATCGCGGGGTGGACGAGGGCCTCGTGGTAGCGGTACTCGTCCCGGCCGGACACCCGGAGGCGGCCGTCGAGGAACAGGTCGGGCGGTTCCTCGCGGCCCCCGGTCACCACGACCTCCTGGAGGTCGGTGTGGACGGCGACCCGCACCCGCTCCCCGTACACGGCCCGGCGCGCGGCCTGTTCGAAGTCGTCGACGAGGACGGTCGCGGTGGCGAGGACGGTCAGGACGCACAGGTTCACGGCGACGAGCAGGGCGCGGGACCGGTCCGTCAGGTCGCGGCGGAACACCCAGAGGACGAGACCGCCGCCCGCGACCGCGTTGACCGCGCCGGTGACGAGCGCGCCGGTGAGCTGGCCGAGCCAGGGCAGCAGCAGGAACGGGAAGGCGAGGCCGCCGACGAGCGCGCCGACGTAGTCGGCGGCGAAGAGGTCGGCGACCGTCCCGGCGGCGTCGTCCTGCTCCCCGAGCGTGGCCTGCCGCCCGGGCCGCCCGGAGGGGCCGTCCCCGGCAGGGGCCTCCGCCGCGGAGGAAACCCGCGAGGAGTCACGAGAGGAAACCCGGGAGGAGTCACGGGAGGAAACCCCGGAGGAGCCCCGGGAAGAGGCACGGGAGGAGGCCCGTCCCGCCCCCTGTATGAGCGACATCAGGAGCGGGATCTCGGCGCCGATGAGCACGCCGATCGCGAGCGAGAACGCCACGAGCACGTACCGCGATTCGCCGAGCCAGGCGAAGGCCGCGTACAGCACCATCGCCGAGCAGCCGCCGATCAGCGCGAGCCCGGCCTCGACCAGGCCGAAGCCGACGGCGGCACGGCAGCGCAGCCGCTTGGCGAGGAGCGAGCCCACCCCCATCGCGAAGACCATCACGGAGAGCACGACGGAGGCCTGGGTGACCGAGTCGCCGATCAAGTAGGAGGCGAGGGCGACCAGTTCGAGCTCGTAGACCAGGCCGCAGGCGGCGCAGACGAAGACGACCGCGAGGACCGGGAACCGCACCGCCTCGCGAGGCGGCCGCACGGGCCGCCGCGCGGGCGGCCGGCGCACCCTCTTGGGTGGCATGGTCACGGTCGGCTCGATCATGCCGTAACGCTACGTCACGACTGTCACACCCCTTGTCACCCACACGAGTGCACATGGGGCGCCGAGAGGGCGCATCAGAGCGTTGCGGGCATACGTGCGCCGATTCGGGTCCTGGTCACCACCAACTGCCCCTCCTGCGGGTAGGCGTGCCAGGTGCGCCACCGCACCTGGCCCTCGTGACGCTGCGCGAGCATCGCCGTGAAGGCGTACGGGGAGCCGGGGAAGGTCCCCGCGAGCCCGTTGGGATGGTCGGCGACGAGCGCGAGCAGCTCCTGCGCACGGCCCGCGAAGGAGCCCTGCGACATCGTCTCGACGCACGCCGCGAATTCGTACTCCCATTCGCCGACGCGCTTGGAGACGCCGAGCGGGAGCGGGGTGCTGCTGCCGGGCATGCAGGCCACGGTCTCCGAGCAATGGCGCCCCTCCTCCTCCAGGAGGACCTGGTGGGAGGCGCCGAGCAGCCTCAACTGCAGCTTGGCTCCGGAGAGTTCGAGATCGAGGACGGCGAGCGCGGGCAGCGGCTCGCGCCCGAGGGCCCAGGCCAGATCGGACGCGCGCGTATCGGTGTAGGAGGTTTTCAGGGTGGTGAGCATGGGTCGGCTCCGCAAACACGGTTTGACGGGTGGGCCGGGGGCGCCCCGGAGAAGGTTCTGCGGGAGTGGGGGATCGCCGGCTCGGGTCCACACACGGTCCGAGGGCTGTCTCTGTCAGGAGCGAGAGAACCATGTGCGCCGGGCGACTCGCAGCGTTTTTACCCAACTTGCCGTGTTTTCCAACCCCTTCGGGGCCCCAACAGCTCACTTGTTCAATCAGCTGCCGCCGCCGCAGCCTCCGCCACCACAACCGGACCCGCAGGAACCGCCCGAACCGCAGGAGCTGCTGCCACAGCCGCCCCCGCCACCGCCGTCGGCCCAGCTGCCGCCGCTCCGGCCCTTGCGCCCGCCGCGCCGCTTGCGGCCCCCCGACTTCTTGCTGCCGGAGAACAGTCCGATGACCACCAGCGCGAAGACGATGAAGATCACGATTTCCATCTGTACTACCCCCGTTCTTCTGTGCGAGGGGGATGCCCCCTGCGACCTCCCGCCAAAGCGGACTTGAGCGAGTTCAGAGCTTCAGCTGCACGACGAGGAGCTGGAACAGCTGGAGCAGCTGGACGACGAGCAGGACGAGCTCGAACACGAGGAGCTGGAGCAGGAGAACGAAGAGGACGAGGAGCAGGACGAGGAGGACGAGGAGGACGAGGAGGAGGAGGAGGACGAGGAGGAGGACGAACCGGCCCACCAACTGTCACCGCCGACACCCCCGCGGCTCCCGCGCTTCGTCCCGCTCATCCCGCTCATCCCGCTCGCGATGAGCCACACCCCGAACGCGAGCACGGCCGCGATCCCGAGGATGAAGAATGCGATGTCCATGCCAGGGCGATCCCCGCTCCGGTCACCCGTCAAAGCGCACTTGAGCAAGTCCAGAGCTTGGCCCCGGACGGCGGTCATCGACCGGAGCCGGCCGATGCCGCTCACTCCTCCGCACAGCCCCGCCGGCACGGACCGGCACCCGCGTCGAGCATCCGTATCCCAAAGAGCGTGCACTCCCTGTCGGGCCGTCATGTCCGGGCGCGCGCCTAGAGAAATCCCAAACGCCGTGCACCAAGCGCCTCGTACGCCCCGTCTTCTACCGTCGTACCCGACACCGGGGATCGCGTGACCCGCTCGGGCTCTTCGAGATCCCCTCGGCCTCGGAAAGGAAGCACATGCAGCACAAGTCGATGTACGTGATCATCGCGGTCCTCATGGCACTGGTGGCCGCCCTCGCCGGCAGCCTCGTGGCTGTGGTCGACGGCGGGAAGCCCACGGTGGCGTTCAGGACCGGAGCGACGACCTTCGCCAGCGCTCTGACGCTCGTCCTCGGGGTCATGATCTGCCTGGGTGTGGTGGGCTCGTGAGCGACAGGGGAACCCACCGCGGAAGCGCGCGTACGGAGGACTCCGCCACACGCGAGGTCTACACGGAGGTGCGCGGTCACCGGGCACGCCTCTCCCGTCTGATGAACGCCCATGACGCGGCCCGTCTCGTCATCGGACTGCTCTACCTGAGCCGGACCCCGCACGCCGCTCCCGGGTCGAGCGTTCCCGCGTGGCCGTGGCTGCGGGGCCTGGCGGCGGACCGTGGTGCGCGACTCGGACCCGCTGTGAGCCGGTGCCTCGCCCATGGGCTCCCCGAGACCGGCGCCGGTCTCGACGACACGGGCACAAGAGGCGGGGTCCCCGCTCTTCCTCCCGGCGCCGACGATCCGCTCCGGGGTCTCATCCTGGCGATCAGCTCCGTCCGGAAGCCCGGAGCGCTGCTCGACCTGTGCCTGGCCGACCTCTCGGCCGAGCAGGCCCGCGGAAACCACTACTTCACGCCCGGCGACGTGGCCCGCCTCATGGTGGGCGCCGCCGCCCCGCAGGACGGGCACCGCCT
The DNA here is from genome assembly GCF_000830005.1 of Streptomyces vietnamensis. NCBI lineage: Bacteria > Bacillati > Actinomycetota > Actinomycetes > Kitasatosporales > Streptomycetaceae > Streptomyces > Streptomyces vietnamensis. Next base: position 3,995,935 of record NZ_CP010407.1, read on the forward strand.
GCTGGATCCCGTATGCGGTTCGGGCGGGCTGCTGGTCGAGAGTCACCGCTACGTCCAGGAACGCATCGGGCTGACCCCCGCCCTGACCCTGCGGGGCAAGGAGCAGCACGCCCCCACCTCACAGATCGCCCGCATGAACCTGGCCGTGCGGAGCATCGAGGCGCGCATCCTCCCTCCCGGGGACAGCCTCGCGGAGCCGGAGCGCGACCCCTACGACATCATCCTGGCCAACCTTCCCTTCAATCAGCACGACTGGACGCCGGAGGGCGAAAGGGGCAGGGGCAGCGGGCAGCGTCACCCCCTCCCCTCCGATCCCCGATGGCCGGAGGAGCCTCCGCCCAGGGGATCCGGCAACGCCGCATGGATCCAGCACATCGCGCACGCGCTCGCTCCGGCGGGCCGGGCGGCCTTTCTGATGGCGGACAGCGTGGCCAAGAGCCCCCAGCCCGCCACCCGAAGGCTGCGCGAGCGGCTGATGCGAGACGACCTCGTGGAGTGTGTGATCGCGCTGCCGCCCCGCGTGTTCGGCCACACCGATGCCACCGCCTGCCTCTGGGTGCTGAACAAGGACAAGCGCGCACGACGCGACTGGGGCACTGTCGACCGCCGGGGGCACGTGCTGTTCATCAACGCGCGGCGGGCCTTCGAGCGTGTCGCCAGGTCGAGCGCACGGCGGCTGGGCGACACACACTCCGAGCGGATCCTGGACACCCTGGCGGCTTGGCGTGGCACCGTGGCGGACGCTGACGCGACCGTGCCCTACCTCGACGAGCCCGGCTGGTCCCGCAGCTGCACGACGGAGGAGATCGCCCGGCGCCGGCACGAACTCATGCCCACCTCGTACGCCGCGGCTTCCCCCGGTCTCGAACACGACACGCTGAGCCGGATCGACCGGCTCAAGCACGAACTGGTCGAGAAGCTCAGCCGCGGGCACGAACTCGAGTCGCGGCTCCTGGACGTACTGGAGGAGATCTGATGGCCCCGGAGCCCCACAGCGACCGCATCAACACCATGGCCTCGGCGCCCCACAGCGACCGCATCAGCACCGAGGCATGGCAGGCGACCACCCTCGCCGCATTCCCTCCGAAGGACGTCTTCACCACGTCCGGCGTCCTCGACGACGACGCGCCCGAACAGGCGGGCATCGTGAGCTCGACGCACGTCCGGGACGGAAGGATCCAGTCACCTCGAACCGGCGGGCGTGGCCCGGGGGGCGGTCCCCCCACCCGGGCGACCCTCGAGGAAGGCGATCTGGCCGTCGTACTCGTGAGGCGGACGGGCGACACGGCGGTCGTGACCGCCGAGTACGCGGGATGGACCGCGACCAGGTCGATCGGCATCATCCGCGCGGCCCCGCACCTCGTGAGATGGCTTCGCATCTGGCTGCAGACGCCCACGGCGAAGGCCCGGATCGACGAGGACGTGACGGCACACGTCGAGCCCACCGTGAGCCTGGACACGCTCCGCCACATGCGGTTCCCGCTCCCTCCGCCGGACGTGATCGCCACGTACCACCGGGCCTTCGGCCTCCTGGAGGAGTTGATCGCCCTCCGCGGGGAGGCCGCGCGCAGCGCGGTGGAGCTGGCCGACGCGATCCACGACGACTGGTCCTCCACGACCGCGGCATGGGGGACGCGGCCGCTTCGCGAAGTCGCCAGGGCGAAGACGGGTACGGGTTCCGCGCGTTCGCTCGCCCCTCGTGCGGAGGGGCCCGGCGTCGACGCGATCACCCCGACCGACCTCTTCGGCCTCACGGTGCCCCATGTGGAGCGGTTCCGCCTGCGCGGCCCGGCGGATGCCCCGGGGACGTGGCCGCCCGGCACCTTCATGCTGAGCACCCGCCCCGACGGCGCGCACATCGCGGTGACGCAGCACCCGGCGACACCCACCAGAGGTGTCGTGGCGGTGCGGCCCGTGGACGACGCGGACTGCTGGTGGCTGCTCCACGAGCTGAGGAGCCGGAGCGGCGACATCCTGCGGGAGGCCCAGGGACGGAACGCCCGGGAGATCTCCGCACGAGCCCTCTCCCGTCTGGACGTCACCTGGCCCGACTCCGCCACCCGCGCCGACTTCCACGCCGTGGCCGACCCGCTGCACGCCGTCGCGCGACAGCTGGTCTCCGAGGTCGTGACCCTGCACGACCTGAAGGACGCGCTCCTGCGCGACATCTCTGCGAAGGCCGGTGCCGTCCTGGAACGGGATCCGGAGCCGGACGACATGCACCTGCGCCCCACTCGCGCCCCCGCGATCCCACAACCGCGCCGGGCGACGGACGGCCATGCGTCAGGATGGTCCCCGGAGCATCCATGGGGATCCGAGTGAGGACGGTGGAGACGTGAACGCCAGGCCGCTGCTGAACCGAAGGCTGGACGGACTCGGGACGACGATCTTCGCGGAGATGTCGGCGCTGGCGACCGCGACGGGCGCGATCAACCTGGGTCAGGGCTTCCCCGACACCGACGGCCCCGAGGAGATCCGTGAGGCCGCCGTCCGCGCCCTGCGCGAAGGGCGCGGCAACCAGTACCCGCCCGGCCCCGGCATCCCGGAACTGCGCGCCGCGATCTCCGACCACCAGCGCCGCTTCTACGACCTGAGCCTCGACCCGGACACCGAGGTCCTGGTCACCGCGGGCGCGACCGAGGCCATCGCCGCCACCCTGCTGGCCCTTCTGGAGCCGGGGGACGAAGTCATCGCCTTCGAGCCCTTCTACGACTCCTACGCCGCCTGCATCGCGATGGCCGGAGCGAAGCGCGTACCGCTCACGCTGCGCGCCCCGTCGTTCCGCCCGGACCTGGACGAGCTGCGGTCCAAGATCACCCCGCGGACCCGTCTCCTCCTCCTCAACACCCCGCACAACCCGACGGGGACGGTTCTCACCGCCGAAGAGCAGAGCGCCATCGCCGCGCTCGCCGTCGAGCACGACCTGCTCGTCGTCACGGACGAGGTGTACGAACATCTGGCGTTCGACGACGCCGTGCACGTCCCGATCGCCACGTTCCCCGGCATGCGCGAGCGCACCGTCTCCATCTCGTCCGCCGGCAAGACCTTCTCCTTCACCGGATGGAAGGTGGGCTGGGCCATGGCGGCCGCCCCGCTCATCGCCGCCGTCCGCACCGCGAAGCAGTACCTGACGTACGTCAGCGCAGGCCCCTTCCAGTACGCGATCGCCGAGGCGCTCCGCCTGCCGGACGCGTACTTCGACGGTTTCCGCGCCGACCTGCGGCGCAAGCGCGACCTGCTCGGCGACGGCCTGCGCGCGGCCGGGTTCGACGTCCATCAGCCCCAGGGCACGTACTTCATCACCACCGACATCACCCCCTTCGGCGAGAAGGACGCCTACGCCTTCTGCCGCACCCTCCCCGAACGCTGCGGCGTCGTCGCCATCCCCAACTCCGTCTTCTACGACGATCCCGAAGCCGGCCGCAGCCAGGTCCGCTTCACCTTCTGCAAGCAGGACGACGTCCTCCAGGAGGCGGCCGGCCGGCTGCTTCGCCTGGCGTCCTGACCCCACGGGTCAGGACGCCAGGCCCACGGGACGTTCACCCGGATGGGGGTGCGTCCGCGCGCGCCCGCCGGGTGCCGGGCCGATCGTCGGGTAGACCGATTAACCGGGTAATGATCGGTTTCCCTCGCCCGGAGGTGCACCCTGTCCGCCGAGACCCTCGACCGCCCGGTGCCCCCGGCCGCGGTCCGGAGCGGCCCCCGTGACCGCCCGGCGCCCCGGAGCGCGCTGCGCCGGGCGGTGCCCGCGCTCGGGCTCTTCGCCGCCGCCCGGCTCACCGGTCTGCTCGTCCTCACCCTGTGGGCCCGGCACTCCGGCCGCTCGCCCCGGGCGCTCCTCGCGACCTCCTGGGACTCCGGGTGGTACGCCGGGATCGCCGCGCACGGCTACGGGCGCGTCCTCCACGGCGCCCACGGCATGGTCCTGAACGACCTGGCCTTCTTCCCGCTCTACCCGGCGCTCGTGCGGGCCGTGACCACCGTCCTCCCCGTCACCGGGGGCACCGCCGGGCTGCTGCTCTCCTGGACGGCCGCCGGGGCCGCCGCCTGGGGCGTCTACCTCGTCGGGGAGCGGCTGCGCGGGCGCAGGACCGCCACCGTGCTCGTCCTCCTGTGGGGCCTGCTGCCGCACTCGGTCGTGCTGACCATGGCGTACACGGAGCCGGTGATGACCGCGTTCGCCGCCTGGGCGCTGTACGCGCTGCTCACCCGGCGCTGGCCGGCGGCGGCCGTCCTCGCGAGCCTCGCCGGGCTCACCCGGCCGAACGGGGTCGCGGTCGCCGCCGCCGTCCTGGCCGCCGTCGTGGGCGAGCTGTGGCGGACCCGCGGCCGGTCGGGGCCGCGCGTCTGGGCGGCGGGCCTGCTCGCGCCGGCGGGCTGGCTCTCGTACGTGCTCTGGGTGGGCGTCCGGAGAAACGATCCGCTCGGCGGCTACTTCGCCGTGCAGTCCGGCTGGACCTCCCGCTTCGACCTCGGCAGGGGGTCCCTCGTCTTCGTACGGGACATGCTCGGCGGCCCCACGCAGTTCGGGTTCGCGATGGCACTGCTCATCACCGGCGCGGCGGTCCTGCTCTTCGCGCTCCTCGTGTGCGGGGAACGGCTGCCGCTGCCCGTCCTCGCCTACACGACGGTGCTCGTGGTCATCGCCGTCGGCGGCTCGGGCTTCTTCGAGTCGAAACCGCGCTTCCTGCTGCCGGCCTTCCCGCTGCTGCTGCCGCTCGCGGCGGCACTGACGAAAGCCCGGCCGAGGGCCGCGATCCTGGTGGTCGCGGCCCTGGCCGGGCTGTCGTGCTGCTACGGGGCGTACGCCCTGACGCTCGCGCGCATGGCGATCTGAGCCGCCAGGGGCACGGGGAGGGCTTACGCCTCCTCGTCGCCCGCGGCCTTCTCCTCGGGGGACTCAAGGCCGAACTGCTCGACGATCCACTTGTCGAACTCGATGGAGGCGCGGACCCAGCTGACCGTGGAGGACACGAAGTGCTCCAGGGCGACGCCGGTGCCGATCAGCATCTGCGCCTCGCCGATGAGGCGGAGGGTGGCGGAGCCGTCCTCCTCCTCGTGCAGGTGCGTGTACACCTTGGGCCACAGGGTGCGGCGGTTCCAGTCGTCGATCGCGTCGAGGATCCTCGCGCGGTCGTCGGCGGCGTGCGGGCGGTCGTAGAACGTCCGCACCGAGAAGACCTGCTGCTCGCCCTCGCCGCGGAACATGAAGTACGTGCGGAACTCCTCCCACGGCGCCGCGAGGTCACCCTCGTCGTCGACGACGTACTTGAGTTCCATCTGCTCGAGGAGCTGCTTGACGAGGTCCTGGTCGGGGACGACGGGGCCCGCCGGTCCTGCGGCCTGAGGCTGGGGCTGGCCCCCGAAATTCGGAATCGAGGACGGGTCGATGCTCACCGTTATTTCCCTTCGTACGGATGCTCGCCATCCTCCCCCATGCCGGGCGGTACGTGGCAAGCCCCGCCGGACCGGAAACGGCGAGATCCGCTGCCGGCGGACACGATCCCGCGCGCCCCGGCCGTACGAGGACGGGGACGGGGGCGGCGGGACCGCCCTCGTCCCCCTCATGTCCTTCAGCGTGTCGCCGCCCCGACGATCAGCCCGTCCTCGAAGCGGTCCACCCGGACCGTGTCGCCGTCCACGACCTCGCCCGCGAGGATCTCCTTGGCGAGCCGGTCGCCGATCGCCGTCTGGATCAGGCGGCGCAGCGGCCGGGCGCCGTACGCGGGGTCGTTGCCCTCCTCGGCGAGCCACTCCAGGGCCTCCGGGGTGACGTCCAGGGTGAGGCGCCGCTCGGCGAGGCGCTTCGCGAGCCGGTCGATCTGGAGCTGCGCGATCCGGCTCAGCTCGGTCCGGTCGAGCGCCGAGAAGACGACCAGGTCGTCGAGCCGGTTGAGGAACTCGGGCTTGAAGCTCGCCCGCACGACCTCCAGGACCTGCTGCTTCTTCACGTCCTCCGAGGTCAGCGGCTCGACCAGGAACTGGCTGCCCAGGTTCGACGTGAGGATCAGGATCGTGTTGCGGAAGTCGACCGTGCGGCCCTGGCCGTCCGTGAGGCGGCCGTCGTCGAGGACCTGGAGCAGGACGTCGAAGACCTCCGGGTGCGCCTTCTCCACCTCGTCGAGCAGGACCACGCTGTACGGGCGGCGGCGGACCGCCTCCGTGAGCTGGCCGCCCTCCTCGTAGCCGACGTAGCCGGGGGGCGCGCCGACCAGACGGGCGACGGAGTGCTTCTCGCCGTACTCCGACATGTCGATGCGGACCATGGCCCGCTCGTCGTCGAAGAGGAAGTCCGCGAGCGCCTTCGCCAGCTCGGTCTTGCCGACGCCGGTCGGGCCGAGGAAGAGGAAGGAGCCGGTGGGCCGGTCGGGGTCGGCGATCCCGGCGCGGGTGCGGCGCACCGCGTCGGAGACGGCCTGCACGGCCTCGGACTGGCCGATGAGCCGCTTGCCGAGCTCGGCCTCCATGCGGAGGAGCTTCTGCGTCTCGCCCTCCAGGAGGCGTCCGGCGGGGATGCCGGTCCAGGAGCCGACCACGTCCGCGATGTCGTCGGGGCCGACCTCCTCCTTGACCATCGTGTCCTTCGAGGCCTCCTGCTGGGCCTCCGCCTCGGTGGCGGCCTCCAGCTCCCGCTCCAGGCCGGGGATCTCCCCGTACAGCAGCTTGGAGGCGGTGTCGAAGTCGCCGTCGCGCTGCGCGCGCTCGGCGCGGCCGCGGGTCTCGTCGAGGCGCTCCTTCAGCTCGCCGACCCGGTTGAGGGACTGCTTCTCCTTCTCCCAGCGGGCGGTCAGGCCGCGCAGCTCCTCCTCGCGGTCGGCGAGGTCGCGCCGCAGCTTCTCCAGGCGCTGCTTGCTCGCCGCGTCCGTCTCGTTCTTCAGGGCCAGCTCCTCCATGCGGAGCCGGTCCACGGAGCGCTGGAGCTCGTCGATCTCGACGGGCGAGGAGTCGATCTCCATGCGGAGCCGGGAGGCGGCCTCGTCGACGAGGTCGATGGCCTTGTCGGGGAGGAAGCGGGAGGTGATGTACCGGTCGGAGAGGGTCGCGGCGGCCACCAGCGCGGAGTCGTTGATCTGCACCTTGTGGTGGGCCTCGTACCGGCCCTTGAGGCCGCGGAGGATCGCGATGGTGTCCTCGACGGTCGGCTCGGCGACCAGGACCTGCTGGAAGCGGCGCTCCAGGGCGGGGTCCTTCTCGATCCGCTCGCGGTACTCGTCGAGGGTGGTCGCGCCGACCATCCGCAGCTCGCCGCGGGCCAGCATCGGCTTGAGCATGTTGCCGGCGTCCATGGCGGAGTCGCCGCCGGCGCCCGCGCCGACGACCGTGTGCAGCTCGTCGATGAAGGTGATGATCTGGCCGTCGCTCTCCTTGATCTCGGAGAGGACGGTCTTCAGGCGCTCCTCGAACTCGCCGCGGTACTTCGCGCCGGCGACCATCGCGCCGAGGTCGAGCGAGACCAGCCGCTTGTTCTTCAGGGACTCGGGGACGTCGCCCTTCACGATCCGCTGGGCGAGGCCCTCGACGACGGCGGTCTTGCCGACGCCGGGCTCGCCGATGAGGACCGGGTTGTTCTTGGTGCGGCGGGACAGCACCTGGACGACGCGCCGGATCTCGTGGTCGCGGCCGATGACCGGGTCCAGCTTGCCCTCGCGCGCGGCGGCGGTGAAGTCCGTGCCGAACTTCTCCAGCGCCTTGTACTGCCCCTCCGGGTCGGGTGTGGTCACCCGGCGTCCTCCCCTGCTCTTCTCGAACGCGTCGAGCAGCTTCGATGCGCTCGCGCCCTGCGCGTCGAGGATCTCACCGGCCCGGCCGCCCTTGGCGGCGATGCCGATGAGGAGGTGCTCGGTGGACAGGTAGTCGTCGCCGAGCTCCTTGGCCCGCTGGTCGGCGTCGGCGAGGACGGCGAGGAACTCGCGGTTGGGCTGCGGCGGCGCGACCGTGGACCCCGTGATGCTCGGCAGGGAGGCGAGCAGCCGCTCCGCGCCGGCCCGGACGGCGGCCTGGTCGGCGTCGACGGCGGCGAGCAGGTCGATGACGTTGTCGTTGTCCTGACCCGTCAGCAGCGCGAGCAGCAGGTGGGCGGGGGTCAGGTCGGCGTGCCCCTCGGACACGGCGCGGCTGCTCGCCGCGTTGATCGCGTCCCGGCTCCGGTTGGTCAGTTCGGCGTCCACGTGCGGTGCTCCTCCTGGATTCTCGTGGGTCCTCTCCTTCTATGACTTCTCCAGGGTACACAAAGTTGAGTCGATCCCGCTCAAGGTATCGGAGGGAGTCCCGCCCCGGGTAGTTTCCGGGCATGGCCACAGACCCGAGGAACCCCTCCGACTCGTACCTGAGCTTCTGGCGCGAGTACCACATGTGCACCCTGACCACCCCGCGCCCGGACGGCACGCCGCACGTCGTCGCGGTCGGCGTCACGTACGACCCCGAGGGCGGGTACGCGCGCGTGATCACCAACAAGAACAGCCGGAAGGTCGCCAACGTCCTGGCGGCGGGCGCGGACGGCGCGCGGGTCGCGGTCTGCCAGGTCGACAAGGGGCGCTGGGCCACCCTGGAGGGTGTCGCCCGCATCCGTACGGAGGCGGAGACGGTCGCGGACGCCGTCGCCCGCTACGCCGAGCGCTACGGCCGCACGCCGTCGCCGAACCCGGACCGGGTCGTCATCGAGATCGCCCTCACCCGGGCGATGGGCCGCGCCTGACACCCGCCGGCCGCGGACATGGGAACGCACAGCGGCGCCATCGCGTTTCAGGTCCGCGATGGCGCCGCTGTGTGGGGGAAGTGCCGGAGCGATCTACAACGACGGGGGAATCGCTCAGGCACTGCGGGGGGTGGCGGTGATGGCCTCTGGCTCGATCAGCTGGTGGTCGCGCTGGTCGAGGTTGACGAAGATCATGCCGTACCGGATGGCACAGCGGATGGGCTGCGGAGCGCCTCGGGGACGGCGCAGACAGCGGTACGCGCGGACGTCTTCGTCCTGTTCGCGGGCGACGACGATCGGCTCTCCGAAGAGCGTGACCTTCAGCGAGTCACCACGGTGGGGGATGGCCGTGGCGAGATCGACGAAGTGCCAACCGGAGCGATAGGCCGAGGCCATCTCCCGACGGAACCTGGGGTCATCGGGAACATTCATGCGCCCGACTAGCTCCAGCCGGGGTCCTGCGCCGGAGCCACGCTCCAGCCCGGGTCGCCGGGCAGCAGGGAGGCCGCGGTCAGGTGCCAGCCCGGGTCGAGCGGAGCGGCCTGGACCTGCGCCGGCTCCGAGCTCCAGCCCGGGTCGAGCACAATTCCCGCACCCACCGTGGCAGCCGCGATGAAGGCGACTCCGGCCGCCGCACGTATGAGCTTCTTCATCATCACCGAGCAACCTCACTTGAAGGCAACGTCTGGATTCCAACCCCCGCGAGTAAGACGATGGCTTACTCTCTGCGCCCGCACCACCAAACCCAGGCATCATGTTCCTGAGATGCAGGAGCCTGGGGGTGTACATATGCGGAAACAAGCGGACCAAACAGGTCACCCTCATTCGCATGCCGAACTGTGCGAAGCGGGCTCCGAGCTGTACGCGGCCGCTCTGCGGACCGGGCGAATACCCCGGTCAGAAGCGGTCGAGGCGCCGTGCCTCCTCGACCTCTCCCTGCTCCACCCCGACCCGGACGACGCGCAGTGGCTGCGCCCGGTGCCCCCCTCCGCGGCCCTCGCCCAGCTGCTCCAGCCCATCGAACGGGAGATACTCGACCGCCGGCGGCGCACCGTCGCCCTGTCGGACGCTTTCGAGCCGTTCATGGCCATCAGCGCCCACGACTCCCCCACCACACACGCCATCACCGTCCTCGAGGGCATCGACCGCATCAACTCGACCCTCGACCGCGTCGTGGCCAACTGCCGCAGCGAACTCCTCACCGTGCAGCCGGGCGGCGGTCGCCCCGCGCAGGCCCTCAGCGAGGCCCTGGACCGCGTCTCCCCGCTCCTCGGCCGCGGCATCAGCATGCGCACGCTCTACCAGCACACCGCGCGCCACACCGAGCTCACCCTGACCTATCTGGAGCACGTCGGCCCCGAGGTCCAGGTCCGCACCCTCGAAGAGATCATCGACCGGCTGATCATCGTCGACCGCGAGGTCGCCTTCATCCCGGCCCGCAGCGACCGCCAGGTCGCCCTGGAGCTGCGCCACCCGGGCCTGGTCGCCTACCTCGGCGGCGTCTTCGACCAGTTCTGGCAGCTGGCGGTGCCGATACGGGAGGAGATCCCGTACGACGTGAAGACCGACGGCATCGGCGGCGTCCAGCGCTCCATCGCCAAGCTCCTCGTCGAGGGCCACGTCGACGAGGCCATCGCCCGCCGGCTCGGGATGAACGTGCGGACCTGCCGGGCGCACATCGCCAAGCTCGCCGCCGCCCTCGGCAGCGGGAGCCGGGCGCAGCTCGGCTATCTGATCGCCCAGTCCGGAATCCTCGAACGGGACAGCTGAAGAAACGGCGAAGAAGCGGCAGAGGCCCCCTCCACCGACGGTGGAGGGGGCCTCATGGCCTCTGTATCTCTGTACCTCTGTACCTCTGTACGAGGAGCTACTCGCCGCGCTTCGGGCGCCACACCACGAGCGCGCTCGCCTGCTGCACGTCGGTGTACGGCACCAGGTCCCGGCGGTACGAGGCGTGCACCTGGGCCTCGCGCTGGCGCATCGTCGCCGCCGCGCCCTCGACCGCCGCCGACAGTTCGGACACCCGTGCCTGAAGCGCCGCGACCTGGTTCTCCAGTTCGATGATCCGCTTGATTCCGGCCAGGTTGATGCCCTCGTCCTGCGACAGCTGCTGCACCTGGCGGAGCAGCTCGATGTCACGGGCCGAGTAGCGGCGGCCCCGTCCGGCCGTGCGGTCCGGGGAGACCAGGCCGAGGCGGTCGTACTGACGCAGGGTCTGCGGGTGCAGACCGGAGAGCTGGGCCGCCACCGAGATGACGTACACCGGCGACTCGTCGGTCAGTTCGTACGGATTGCGTCTCACCGGGTCACGCTCCCTTCGCGGCCTGGAACAGCTCGGCCCGCGGGTCCTCGGAGGCGGTCGCCTCGCGGAAGGTCTCCAGGGCCTCACGTGCCTTGTCGTCCAGCTCCTTCGGCACCGCCACCTCGACCGTCACGAGGAGGTCGCCGCGCGTGCCGTCCTTGCGGACCGCGCCCTTGCCCCGGGCGCGCATGGTCCGGCCGTTCGGGGTGCCCGCGGGCAGCTTGAGGGTGACCGCGGGGCCGCCGAGGGTCGGCACCTTGATCTCGCCGCCGAGCGCCGCCTCCGTGAAGGAGACCGGCACCGTGACGGTGAGGTTGTCGTCCCTGCGGCCGAAGACCGGGTGCTCGTCGACGTGCACGACGACGTACAGGTCGCCGTTCTGCCCGCCGCGCTCGCCCGGCGCCCCCTTGCCGCGGAGACGGATCTTCTGGTTGTCGCTGACGCCCGCCGGGATGCGGACCTGCATGGTGCGGGAGGACTTGGCCCGCCCGCTGCCCTTGCAGACCTCGCAGGGGTTCTCGGCGATGAGGCCGCGGCCCTTGCAGTCCACGCAGGGGTCGGTGAGCGAGAAGCCGCCGCCGCTGCCGCGCGAGACCTGCCCGGTGCCGACGCAGGTCGGGCACACCCGGGGGGTGCCGTTCTTGTCGCCGGTGCCCGAGCACGCCGTGCACGGCTGCTGGCTGGACATCCGCAGCGGTACGGTCGCGCCCTCGATGGCCTCGGTGAAGCTGAGCGTCACCTCGGACTCGATGTCCTGGCCGCGCCGCGGCTGGGTGCGGGTGGCGCCCCCGCCGCGGTTGAACAGGCCGCCGAAGACGTCCCCGATCCCGCCGCCGCCGAAGCCGCCGGCCCCGCCCTGGGCGCCTCCGAAGAGGTCGCCCAGGTCGAAGTTGAACGAGCCGCCGCCGGGGCCGCCGGCCCGGAAGCCGCCGTTCCCGAAGAGGGCGCGGGCGTCGTCGTACTCCTTGCGCTTCTTGGGGTCGCCGAGGACGTCGTTCGCCTCGGAGATCTCCTTGAAGCGCGACTCGGCGCTCGCGTCACCCTTGTTGGCGTCCGGATGGTTCTCGCGGGCGAGCTTCCGGTACGCCTTCTTGATCTCGGCCTCGGTGGCGTCCTTGGGGACGCCGAGAACCTTGTAGTAGTCCTTCTCGACGAAGTCCTTCGTGCTCATCGACGTCCCTCCTCCCGCGCACGGGTACGGCTGTTACTCGCTGTCCTTCTCGGACTTGTCCGACTTGCCGGGGTCTTCCGACTCCTCGGCCTTCGCCTGCGCCCCGGGCTGGGGCTCGGCGACGGCCACGCGGGCGGGCCGGATGGTCCGCTCGCCGATCCGGTACCCCGGCTGCAGGATCGCCACGCAGGTCGTCTCGGTGACGTCCGGCGCGTACGAGTGCATCAGGGCCTCGTGGATCGTCGGGTCGAAGGGCTCGCCCTCCTTGCCGAACTGCTGCAGACCCATCTTGGCGACGACGGTCTCCAGCGATTCGGCCACCGACTTGAACCCGCCCACGAGCTCGCCGTGGTCCCGGGCCCGGCCGACGTCGTCGAGCACGGGAAGGAGCTCGGACAGGAGGCTCGCGACGGCGATCTCCTTGACCGTGACCCGGTCCCGCTCCACGCGGCGGCGGTAGTTCTGGTACTCGGCCTGGAGCCGCTGGAGGTCGCCCGTGCGCTCGGTGAGCGCGGTACGGGCCTGGTCCAGCTGCGCCAGCAGGGCTACGTCCGTAGCGTCCCCGGCCGGGGCCGTCGCGTCCTCCTCGGCGGAGTTCTCGACGGCCTCGGCGGCGTCGTCAGGGGTGGCGCCGGAGGGGACGTCGGGCTCCTCCTCGAAGCCCGGGGTCTCCTCGGTCACGCCTGGCCACCCTTCGGCTTCTCGTCGTCGACGATCTCGGCGTCGACGACGTCGTCGTCGGCCTTCGGGGCCTGACCGGCGTCGCCGCCGGCGGCCTGGGCGTCGGCGTACAGCGCCTGGCCGAGCTTCTGCGAGACGGCCGCGACCTTCTCGGTGGCGGTGCGGATCTCGGCGGTGTCCTCGCCCTTGAGCTTCTCCTTCAGCTCGACGAGCGCGGCCTCGACCTCGGCCTTGACGTCACCGGGGACCTTGTCCTCGTTGTCCTTGAGGAACTTCTCCGTCTGGTAGACGAGCTGCTCGCCCTGGTTGCGGGACTCGGCGGCCTCGCGGCGGCGGTGGTCCTCCTCCGCGTACTGCTCGGCCTCCTGGCGCATCCGGTCGACCTCGTCCTTCGGCAGCGAGGAGCCGCCGGTGACGGTCATCTTCTGCTCCTTGCCCGTGCCCAGGTCCTTCGCGGTCACGTGCATGATGCCGTTGGCGTCGATGTCGAAGGCGACCTCGATCTGCGGGACGCCACGCGGGGCCGGCGGCAGACCGGTCAGCTCGAACATGCCGAGCTTCTTGTTGTACGCCGCGATCTCGCGCTCGCCCTGGTAGACCTGGATCTGCACGGACGGCTGGTTGTCCTCGGCCGTCGTGAAGATCTCGGACCGCTTGGTCGGGATCGTGGTGTTGCGCTCGATGAGCTTGGTCATGATGCCGCCCTTGGTCTCGATGCCGAGGGACAGCGGGGTCACGTCGAGGAGCAGGACGTCCTTGACCTCACCCTTGAGGACACCGGCCTGGAGCGCGGCGCCGATGGCGACGACCTCGTCCGGGTTGACGCCCTTGTTGGCCTCCTGGCCGCCGGTCAGCTCCTTGACGAGCTCGGCGACGGCCGGCATGCGGGTCGAACCACCGACGAGAACGACGTGGTCGATCTCGGAGAGGTTGATGCCCGCGTCCTTGATGACGTTGTGGAACGGCACCTTGCAGCGCTCGAGCAGGTCCGAGGTGAGCTGCTGGAACTGGGCGCGCGTGAGCTTCTCGTCCAGGTGCAGCGGGCCCTCGGCGGAGGCCGTGATGTACGGCAGGTTGATGGAGGTCTCGGTCGAGGACGAGAGCTCGATCTTCGCCTTCTCCGCGGCCTCGCGGAGACGCTGGAGAGCCATCTTGTCCTTGGCCAGGTCCACGCCGTGACCGTTCTGGAACTGCGTCACCAGGTAGTCGACGACGCGCTGGTCCCAGTCGTCACCACCGAGGTGGTTGTCACCGTTGGTGGCCTTCACCTCGACGACGCCGTCGCCGATCTCCAGGAGGGACACGTCGAAGGTGCCGCCACCGAGGTCGAAGACGAGGATCGTCTGGTCGTCCTTGTCGAGGCCGTAGGCCAGGGCGGCCGCGGTCGGCTCGTTGACGATGCGCAGGACGTTGAGGCCCGCGATCTCACCGGCCTCCTTGGTGGCCTGACGCTCGGAGTCGTTGAAGTACGCCGGAACGGTGATGACCGCGTCGACGACCTTCTCGCCCAGGTACGCCTCGGCGTCGCGCTTGAGCTTCTGCAGGATGAAGGCGCTCATCTGCTGCGGGTTGAAGCTCTTGCCGTCGATGTCGATCTTCCAGTCGGTGCCCATGTGGCGCTTGACCGACCGGATGGTCCTGTCGACGTTGGTGACGGCCTGACGCTTGGCCACCTCGCCGACGAGCACCTCGCCGTTCTTCGCGAAGGCGACGACGGACGGCGTGGTCCTGGCGCCCTCGGCGTTGGTGATGACGGTGGGCTCGCCGCCTTCCAGAACGCTGACGACGGAGTTAGTCGTGCCCAGGTCGATGCCGACCGCACGTGCCATTTCGATTCCTCCAGCTGACTGACTTGAGTGGAACTGACTCAAGGATGCATGAGGAAGCGCATCCCGTCAACAGACCTGAGTGGAGGCGACTCAACTCTTCGCCAGCCGGTCCACTCAAAGGGCGTGCCGATCCCCCGTTTGACCTGGTTCGCATGAAAGGGTCCGGACATAGTCAGGACATATCCCGCATCCCTGTCCCAGGATCACCGCCGAAGGGTGTGAGCGCATGACGGCGAAGCGCGCGTTCGACGTGGCGGGCGGGCTCGTCCTGCTCCTCGCGCTCTCACCCCTGATCGCCTGGACCGCCCTCTCCGTCACCCTCGGCGGCAGCGGCGCGGTGCTGCGCCGCCGGACGGTGGCCGGTCTGGAGGGGCGGCCCTTCACGATGCTGACCTTCCGCACGAAGGGCCCGCTGGCCGCGCTGCCGCTGCTGCTGCACGTGGTCGTGGGCCGGATGTCGCTCGTCGGACCGTGCCCGCTGGCCCCGACCCACCGCGAGTGCGCGGGCGAGGGCCGCCGCCGGCTCTCCGTACGTCCGGGACTGACCGGACCGTGGCAGATCAGCGGCCGCTCGGAGCTGCCGTGGGAGGAGCGCGAACTGCTCGATCTCCACTATGTGGACCACCACTGGCTGGGGATGGATCTGCTGATCCTGGCGCGTACGCTTCCAGCAGTACGCAGACGTCGCGCGGCAAGGTTTGCCTGAGCGACACATATCACCGCGAGCGCCGCTACAGCGCGGCGCCGTGACCGGGTAATCTCAGCAGGAACTCAATAAGTTACCGCTTAGTAGGCCCGCCCGAGGAGCCCGTCATGCAACTCGCCGCGATCATCGTGTCGATCGCCATCACGGTGGTGGCCGTCGCGCTGTTCGGCCGCGCCATCGTGCAGATCTACCGCTTCGTGCGGCTCGGCCAGCCGGTACCCGCCGGCACGCGCACCGGAGACCCCAAGGCCCGCACCATCACGCTGGTCAAGGAGTTCCTCGGCCACACGCGCATGAACCGTTGGGGCATCGTCGGCTTCGCGCACTGGTTCGTCGCGGTGGGCTTCTTCTCGCTGCTCCTCACCATCGTGAACGCCTTCGGCCAGCTCTTCCAGGCCGACTGGCTGATCCCGATCATCGGCGACTGGCTGCCGTACGAGATCTTCACCGAGTTCCTCGGCCTCATGACGGTCCTCGGCATCGTGACGCTCATCGTCATCCGCCAGCTGAGCAAGCCGACCAAGGCGGGCCGCAAGTCCCGCTTTGCCGGATCCAAGACCGGCCAGGCGTACTTCGTCGAGGCCGTCATCCTGATCGTCGGCGTCTGCATCATGACGCTCCGCGCCCTCGAGGGCGTCCAGCACCACGTGACGGGCTGGGAGCCGGGCTTCTTCGCCTCGTACCCGCTGATCGCGCTGCTCGACGGCCTGGACCTGAGCACGATCCAGTACCTCACCTACTTCTTCGCGGCGCTGAAGATCGTCACGTCCTTCACCTGGATGATCACGGTCTCCCTCAACACCAACATGGGCGTCGCCTGGCACCGCTTCCTCGGCTTCCCGAACATCTGGTTCAAGCGCAACGCCGACGGCTCCACCGCCCTCGGCCCGCTGCAGCCGATGACGACGGCCGGCAAGGAGATCGACTGGGAGGACCCGGCCGAGGACGCCGTCTTCGGCGTCTCCCAGGTCGAGCAGTTCTCCTGGAAGGGCATCCTCGACTTCTCCACCTGCACCGAGTGCGGCCGCTGCCAGTCGCAGTGCCCCGCCTGGAACACGGGCAAGCCGCTCTCCCCCAAGCTCCTGATCATGTCCCTCCGGGACCACGCCCACGCCAAGGCGCCGTACCTGCTCGCGGGCGGCGGCAAGGACATGGAGGGCAACGAGAAGGCCACGGAGGAGCAGCTCAAGGACGTCCCCGCCGCCGCCCTCGCCGAGGCCGAGCGCCCCCTCATCGGCACCGCCGAGGAGAACGGCGTCATCGACCCCGACGTCCTGTGGTCCTGCACCACCTGCGGCGCCTGCGTCGAGCAGTGCCCGGTCGACATCGAGCACATCGACCACATCGTCGACATGCGCCGCTACCAGGTGATGATCGAGTCCGCGTTCCCGTCCGAGGCGGGCACGATGCTCAAGAACCTGGAGAAGAAGGGCAACCCCTGGGGCCTGGCGAAGAAGCAGCGCGTCGAGTGGACCAAGGAGGTCGACTTCGAGGTCCCGATCGTCGGCAAGGACGTCGAGGACCTCACCGAGGTCGACTACCTCTACTGGGTCGGCTGCGCCGGCGCCCTGGAGGACCGCGCCAAGAAGACGACGAAGGCCTTCGCCGAGCTGCTCCACATCGCGGGCGTCAAGTTCGCGATCATGGGCGGCGAGGAGAAGTGCACGGGTGACTCCCCGCGCCGCCTGGGCAACGAGCCGCTGTTCCAGCAGCTCGGCGCCGAGAACGTCGCCATGCTGAACATGGCGTTCGGCGAGGACGACGAGGACGAGTCGACGAAGAAGCCGAAGTCGGCGAAGAAGATCGTCTCGACCTGCCCGCACTGCTTCAACACCATCGCCAACGAGTACCCGCAGCTCGGCGGCGAGTACGAGGTCATCCACCACACCCAGCTGCTCCAGCACCTCATCGACGAGGGCAAGCTGATCCCGGTGACCCCGGTCGAGGGCCTCATCACCTACCACGACCCCTGCTACCTGGGCCGGCACAACAAGGTCTACACGCCGCCGCGCGAGATCATGTCCGCCGTCCCCGGCCTGCGCCAGCAGGAGATGCACCGCCACAAGGAGCGCGGCTTCTGCTGCGGCGCCGGTGGTGCCCGGATGTGGATGGAGGAGCGGATCGGCAAGCGCATCAACAACGAGCGCGTCGACGAGGCCCTGTCCCTCAACCCGGACATCGTCTCCACCGCCTGCCCGTTCTGCCTCGTCATGCTGACCGACTCGGTCAACGGCAAGAAGAACGAGGGCAAGGCCAAGGAGTCCGTCACGGTCGTGGACGTGGCCCAGCTGCTCCTGGACTCGGTGAAGACCCCGGTCGAGCCGGAGGAGGAGCCGGCGGCCGAGGAGCCGGAGCCGGCCGTCTGAACCCGGACCTGACGTGAGAGGGGCCGCCCCGCGCCGTGCGCGCGGGGCGGCCCCTTTTTCCTCCGGAGGCCCCCTAGGGGATGTCACAGGTCAGTGGCAAGGCCGGACCTGGGGAGCGCCCGCACGTCGAAAGCGGGTACGTTCGACGACGTGGCTGGATTCAGGAACGGACGCGGCCGGGACAACCGCCCCCCGCAGCACCCGCAACAACAACCGCAGCAGGCGCCGTACGGGCACAACGCGGCCCCGCCGCCGTACCCGCAGCAGCAGTGGCAGCAGCAGCAGCCGCAGGGGCAGCAGTACGGGCAGCAGGGGCGTCAGCAGCAGCACGGGTACGGCCAGCAGGGGCGTCGGCCCTACGGCCAGCAGGCGGGTCAGCAGTCCTACGGTCAGCAGGCGGGCCAGCAGCAGCCCTACGGGGAGCCGGAGTACTTCGGCGACCCCTACGGCGGCCAGCCGGGGCACCAGCAGCACGCGGCGGCGGCGAACAACCCGGGCCACACCCAGATGTTCAGCGTCGACGACCCGTACGCCCAGGGCGGCCCGGCGCCCGCCCCCGTACCGACGGGCCCCCGCCTCCCCTGGAAGCAGCTGCTCAGCGGCATCGTGCTCCGCCCTGCGGACACGTTCCTGCAGGCGCGGGACCACGCCGTCTGGGGCCCGGCGCTGATCGTCACGTTCCTCTACGGGGTCCTCGCGATCTTCGGCTTCGAGAAGGACGGCAAGGAGACGCTCGACCCGACGGTCTCGGCCGCCCTGATCACGGCCCTCGCCTTCGTGCTCGGCGGCCTGATCCTGGGCGCGGTGACCCACACCCTCGCGCGCCAGCTGGGCGGCGACGGCGCCTGGCAGCCCACGGTCGGCCTGTCGATGCTGATCATGTCGATCACGGACACGCCCCGCCTGGTCTTCGCGGCCTTCCTCGGCGCCGAGAACGGCCTGGTCCAGGTCCTCGGCTGGGCGACCTGGCTGGCGGCGGGCGCCCTGTTCACGGTGATGGTGAGCCGCTCGCACGACCTGCCGTGGCCGAAGGCGCTGGGCGCGTCGGCGATCCAGCTGGTGGCCCTGCTGAGCCTGATCAAGCTGGGCACGCTGTAGCGGTCCCGTACGAACCCGGAGGAGCCCCCGTCGCATGCGACGGGGGCTCCTCCTCTTGCTCCGCAAGTATCGGGTACCGGCCATGAATGACGGTAAGAAGCCATTCCGATCACCGCCCTCACCCATGGCGTTGACATGGTCGCAATCACGCAACCAAGATCGACCCCGCTCCACCGCACGGATCGATTCTCAAAGCATTCGAGCTCGACTCATCCGAGGGGTTCCATGTCCGGCAAGTTCTCTCGCATTGCGGTGTTCGCGGCCGCGCTCGCCGCTTTCGGAATACCGGGGGCTCTGTCGAGCACCGCTTCCGCCGCCACCACGTCGACCACGTCGCCCACGTCGACCACGTCGATGCACTTCATCGACTGGTACAGCTCCGAGACGGCGTGCAAGGGCGGCGGCGCGTACTACGTCCGCCACGGCTACTCGTCCTACTACTGCCTCCGCGAGTCCGCGGGCTGGGGCCTCTACGTCTGGGACTGAGTCTGGGACTGACCTTTCGGCCCACGGATGAAGGGGGCGACTCGCACGATGCCGGCGAGTCGCCCCCTTCTCCCTTTAACGCTTTCGCGCTTTCGCGCTTTCACGCTTTCGCGCAAAGACCGTCAGGCGTCGAGAACCTGACCCTCGCGCTTCACAACAGGCGGCTCGACCGACCAGGGGAAGTTGATCCACTCATCGGTCTTCTTCCACACGTACTCGCACTTCACGAGGGAGTGGGACTTCTCGTAGATGACCGCGGAGCGGACCTCGGCGACGTGGTCGACGCAGAAGTCGTGGACGAGCTTGAGCGTCTTGCCGGTGTCGGCGACGTCGTCGGTGATGAGCACCTTCTTGTCGCTGAAATCGATCGCGTCGGGCACGGGCGCCAGCATGACCGGCATCTCCAGCGTGGTCCCGACGCCCGTGTAGAACTCCACATTCACCAGGTGAATGTTCTTGCAGTCCAGGGCGTAGGCCAGACCGCCGGCGACGAAGACGCCGCCGCGGGCGATGGAGAGCACGATGTCGGGCTCGTAGCCGTCGTCGGCGATGGTCTGCGCCAGCTCGCGGACGGCGGTGCCGAAGCCCTCGTACGTCAGGTTCTCGCGTACTTCACTCATGCCTGCGACCGCCTCACACCTGGGTCCGATGGAAGTTCATGTAGGAGCGGGAGGCCGTCGGCCCCCGCTGGCCCTGGTACCGCGAGCCGTACCGCTCGCTCCCGTACGGGAACTCGGCGGGCGAGCTCAGCCGGAACATGCACAGCTGGCCGATCTTCATCCCCGGCCAGAGCTTGATCGGCAGGGTGGCGAGGTTCGACAGCTCCAGGGTCACGTGCCCCGAGAAACCGGGGTCGATGAACCCGGCGGTCGAGTGCGTGACGAGCCCCAGCCGCCCCAGGGAGCTCTTCCCTTCCAGCCTCGAGGCGATGTCGTCCGGCAGGGTGATGACCTCGTAGGTCGAGGCGAGCACGAACTCGCCCGGGTGCAGGATGAACGCCTCGTCGCCCTCCGGCTCGACCTCGCGCGTCAGGTCGAGCTGCTCGACGGCGGGGTCGATGTGCGGGTAGCGGTGGTTCTCGAACACCCGGAAGAAGCGGTCAAGCCTCACGTCGATGCTCGAGGGCTGCACCATGGATTCGTCGTACGGGTCGATGCGCACCCGTCCGGCATCGATCTCGGCCCGGATGTCCTTGTCTGAGAGAAGCACGTCCCCCACGATACGCAGAGGGCGCGGACCTGCCCCAATCGGCAGGCACCCGCGCCCCGGCACCTCACGGCTCAGCGCCGCCCGACCTCCACCGGCACCGCGTGCCGCAACCGCGCACACCGCGGACACCGGATGAGCCGCCCGGGCCCGATCCGCCCGGCCCCGAGCTGCTGAAGCGGGAACGAGGCGGTACTGAACACATGCCCTTCGGCACAACGGACGACGGTGCGCTCCATCGAAGCCATCAAGTCCCTTCCCCTACACATGTGGTGGACGATCAGCCACATTAGGGGATGAAGGGGGCGCCCTCCACGCGGCACTCCGCACACCCGAAGGCATGAGCTTCGCCTCGAGTGGCGCATGGGGTACAGTGTGCAACGATGCGGAACGGATCACCCGGCCGCTGTGCGGATGTAGTTTAATGGTAGAACATGAGCTTCCCAAGCTTATAGCGCGGGTTCGATTCCCGTCATCCGCTCTTGAACGAAGGCCCAGGTCAGCGACCTGGGCCTTCGTCGTTGTCCAGACCCGTCAGGCCATGCCGTGCCCTCCGCGTGCCTCAACTCGCGGGGATGCCCGGCTCGGGAGGGCACGCGGCGCATCACCTCGCCTGCCTGACACCAGACCTTCTCATGGTCATGTGGGCGCCGACCCTGACGGTCGCGGTCGGAGCTCCGGTCGTCGGGGGACGTGTCAGGGACCAGTGTGGCCCGCGATGGGATGGATGGCCGCGACCTTGTTCGCGCTGGCCGGATTTCGCAACTCGGCTCCGGGGTCGCCGCCGATCGGATGCCTGCTCGATGGCACGGCGTTCCTCCAGGCCGAGGCGATCGTGGCGTTCGGGGGCTATGTGGTGGTGCGCGGGACGCCGGTCGAGCTTGCACCGTCCTCGGACGAGGCATGACGGGCGGTCTCAGGGGAGGGTCAAGCGATGGCGCCACGCAGCAAGATCGCCGTGATGAAGTCCGGGGCCCGGCGGGGCCCGTATGCCCTTCGAGGGTCGGTTCCCATGCGGTCTCGGACAGACCGCAGAAGGTCGAGGCGAGCCAGGTGGTCGGCATGTCCTTGCGCAGCAGGCCCGACGCCTGGCCTCGTTCGACGAGCGAGACGGTCCGGTCGAAGACGACATCGGCCCGGACGCCGGCCCCGGGCACACCCAGGACGTCCGGTTCGACGTAGACGAGGTTCCACAGCTGGGCGAACGGGATGTAGTCGTTCACCAGCGCGGTCAGTACCTGCTCCATGGGGGCAGTGCCGGTCTCGGCGCGGGAGAGGGATCCCACGCAGGAAAGTCGACCAGGGTTCGTGTGGCCGGCGAAGGGCCCCAGCGGCCGCAGCTGTCAGGTACCGGAACGAGTGCTCGCGCTCGCTCCGGGCCGGACGTGCGGCTCGGATCCGCTACGGAACGCCGACGACGGACTCACAGTTCGCAGCGACGTCAGCGGTCCCGGCTTCTCCGTCGCAGGTGTCGCTGTCCGGTCCGCCGTCGAGGGTGTCGTCGGCGGGACCTGCGAAGATCGCGTCGTCACCAGCGCCGCCGCGGAGCCGGTCCCTGCCTCCTGCCGTCCCGACGGTCGCATCCCCGTCAAAGTTGACGTTGTCACCGAAGACGTAGTCGTCGCCGCCCCGGCCGTCGATCACGTCATTGCCGGCCACGGTCGTGGACGCGTTCACGACCGAGCTATCGCCGACGAGGATCTCCGCCGAGCTGCCACCGATGATGGTGTCGTTGCCCGCGCCGAAGGCCTGTCCGCCGCCGTCCGGGTCGCCGATGTTGTGGTCCCCCAGGGCGAAGAAGCCGCCGTCGGCACCCATGTCCAGCAGGTCGTCGCCACCGTTGCCGTAGGCCGCGGTGACGCCCTCGCTGTCGCCGACCAGGTTGTCGCGCGCGCCGGCGCCGCCTCGCAGGATGTCATCGCCGGCGCCTGTGGCCGCTCCCCCGAAAGGCGAGGCCGAGTCCCCGAGGAGACCGTCGTTGCCGTTGCCGCCGTCCAGCAGGTCGTTGCCGCCGCCCTCGGCGTCGCCTCCGAAGGCGACGCTGTCGCCGGTCATGTGCCTGTCGTTGCCGTCGCGGCCGTAAAGACGGTCGTTTCCGCCCCCCTTGGCGTCACCGTCGCCGTCGCTCTCCGAGTCGCCGACCATGAAGTCGTCGCCGCTCCCGCCGTCGAGCACGTCGTTACCGCCGCCCTCGGCGTTGCCGCTCGCAGTCAGCGAGTCGCCGACCATGTCGTCGTCACCGGCGCCGCCGAGCAGCACGTCGTTACCGCCCCCCTTGGCGTCTCCGCTCTCGGCGGCGACGTCGCCGCGCATGACGTCGTTCCCGCTGCCGCCGTCGATCCGGTCGTTGCCGAGTCCGCCGATGAGCCGGTCGTCGCCGCCGAGACCGCAGATGATGTCGTTGCCGCCGAGACCGTCGATGGTGTCGGCACCGGACGAGCCGACGATCACATCGTTGCCGGGCGTGCCGGTGATCACGCCTACTCCTGTCAGCGTTGCGGGGACGCCGAAGCACGTGGCTCGGGCGGCGCCGGCCGGCGTCGCCTGCGGGCCCAGTGTGATCAGCGCCACCGCGACGATGCCGACCATGATGCGTCGAGTCATTGAAAGGGCCTCCGGCTCCGAGAAACAGCGTCCGGGGGAGGACTGCCCCGGGAACCGCTGACGGCCCCCTTCTCTCCGCCGTCTGCTCCACCACGTCCGTCGTAGGGAGTACCTGCCGCATCCACTGGGCCGAAGTACGTCGATGCACCACGGCGACAGACCCGTCCCCCTCCATGCCGAGCCCCTCGGCATTGGCCATCCGACGACAGGAGCCTCCGACGGCGGCCGAGCGGAATGAGCGACGCGGGTGTTGCGCGGGTGCGTAGCCGCGTTCGCGAAGGACCAGGTTCCGCGGGAACTGCACGCGGTTGCAATTGCCGACAAACCCGCGAACCATGCCGCCACCCCGTATGGCGCCTTCCCGCTGCTGGTGGACCAGCCCCCGGCCCCCGCGGCCACTGCGACGGGCTGGTCGACGCTGCAACCGCGCCACACATTTTCAACGAAGGCCCGCCTCCCCTGAGACTCTGCGGGAGGCCGTGCCACAACGTGCCAGTAGGGGCGGTACGCAGCGGTCAACAGGGGCTCGAACGGGGCATCCCAACCCACCTGCTACGAAGACTGTTTCCGCAGGCCAGAGGCCCTGGACGTGCCCAAATGCCGGGTGATTCCCAAGCTTATAGCGCGGGTTCGATTCCCGTCATCCGCTCTTGAACGAAGCCCCAGGTCAGTGACCTGGGGCTTCGTCGTTATTCAGCCTCCTCACGGCTCCCGCCCCCGATCGCCAGGACCCGCCGCTAGGGTGAGCAGTCGCGCCAGGAACATGTGTACGAACGACGCGACGAGCGGGGGCTCAGGATGCGCAACGCCGATCTGGACGTCTCGGAGGACGGGCTCACCAGGCTGGCAGACGACCTCGACGAGATGCAGCGATATCTGGAGCAGCAGACCCGCCGTATGGACGAGGTCGTCGACAGGGTCGCCGCGGGCTGGCAGGGGCCCACTGCCACCGCGTACCGCTCGCTGCACCGTGGTGTCGCCGAGGACGCCGTGCGCATCCGCCAGGTGATGGTCCTCCTCGAAGCGGCCATGCGCGCCTCGCGCGACGGCTTCACCGAGCGGGAGCTCGACACCCTGGCCCGGATCAGGCGAATGCAGGAGGGCGAGGACGTGTCCGCCGCCGCCCGCGCCCTCGCCGTGCCCGACCAGGCACCCACGCCAGGCACCGGGTCGGATGCCGGCCATCCGCAGAGCCGCATTCTGGACGTCTGAACCACGGGGGATCTGCACCATGTCGGACGAAGACCGGATCACCGTCGACTTCGCCACTCTGCAACGCCTTTCGGGGGACCTGGAGGAGATTCTCCGCGCCCTCAGCGAGAAGCTGGACACGCTGTACGGGCGAGCCGCCAAAGTCGTCCTGAGCTGGGACGGCGAGGCCCGCGAGGCCTTCATCGACGAGCTGGACAAGTGGAGCCACTCCGCCGACGACCTCAAGGCCGCCCAGGCCTGGCTGCACGAGGTCGTGGTCAAGGGGCACCTCAACTACGCCGCGGCCAACCGGTCCGTACTCGAAGGCTGGGGAGGCGGCGCCTGATGGCCGGCCCGTCCACCCCCGCCCAGTCCCCGGGCGGCAGCGGCGCCATCGACGTCAAGCCGAGCGACCTCTGGTCGGTCTCCGGACGGGTCGCCGCACAGCAGGACTTCCTCGTGCGCGGTGCCCACAAGCTCCTGGAGGAGCTGCGCGAGTACCCCGACGCCGGAGGCGCGGGCAGTGAGGCCCAGAAGTTCGCCCAGGCGTACAAGAAGATCGGCGACCGCTGGCTGGAGGTCTGGGGCAAGTCCGTGCTCAGCGTCGGCGGCGTCGCCGTCGGGTTCACGGAGACCGCCAACGCCTACACCCAGGCGGACGCGGCGGCCCATCCCAAGCCGGGAACGACGGCCGAGCAGCGCCCACGCCCCGCCGTCATCGACCAGGCTCCGAAGTTCGGTGGGATACCGGACATCAAGTGGGGTGACGACGACGGCGTCGACGACTTCCTGCGCGGCCTGATGGAGGGCATACCGGAGATCGTCCGGGACGTCCTCCAGCCGCTGTGCAAGCACGTGTTCCGGGTCGGCAGGGTGGCGGACGTCCACCCGTTCCCGCAGCAGCACTACCTCAACTCCCTGTGCCACAGCTGGATGAACGTCTCCATCGTCGCCACGACGGGGGCGGACCAGCTCACCCAGACGGTGGGCGCCATCACCAACCACCAGCAGGCCGACTGGGAAGCCGCCATGCGGACGTTCTGCAGCGCCTTGTGGGGCGGGACGGCCTGGGGACGGTCGCTTCACGGCTACCAGTGGGCACAGACCGCCAATTCCGGTCCGGGAACCCCCTATGTTCCGACCGGCAGTGAACCCGTCATGGCTGTACTCAAGGACACGGCCGACAACATCGCCACCATCCTGCGCGAGTACGCCGAGGCCGCCGTCGACCTGAACCGCGATGTCGCGGAGGAACTCCACCGCGCCATGCGGAAGGCGGCCAAGGAGATCATCGACGACCTGGCCAAGCCCAAGAATCCCAAGGATCTCCTCGGCAAGGTCACGTCAGTGATCGGCAAGGGCGCGGGCCTGATCCTGTCGTTCGACGTCAAGACCGTGCTGAACTTCGACACGGCCAAACTGAACCGGATCGTCAACACGTACACCGGCATCCTGGAGGGCCTGACCACCCGCATGGAGGCGTTGAAGGGGCCTCTGGACGAGGCGCTCCTGAGCGCCCCCAAGTTCGAGGCCGGCGTCGCACGGGCCCACGGCTTCGGCGCCCGGGCCCTGAACGAGTTCAAGCACGAGCAGCAGTGGACCGAGGCCGGCCCACAGGGCAATCACGCGTTCGACCTGGCGAGCAGCGAGTACCTGGGCGGCGGGCACACCCTGGACAAGCACGTCGGCAAGACCGACGAACAGCTCGCTCAACGCCTGCGCGATCAGGCCCAGGACCGCAACGACTGGCCGGAACAGCGGAGGCCCAGGATCGGTGGCTCGTCGTCCTTCAAGGACATGGCCAGCGCGCAGCGGCTGACAGAGCACAATCTGCGGACCAGGCAGTCCGAGATCGACGCGTGGTTGGCCACCAACCCCCCGGAGGGAAAGACTCAGGAGTTCACGAGTCCGGCCCCCAACGGCGAGGTCAGCGGCAGGTATGTGGGAAAGATCGGCACTCCCGATCCGAACAACCCGGGCCACGACATCCCGGGGACCGGCTACAAGGACAACGGGCTCGCGGCGAAGGCGGTCGACGTCAAGAACGTGAAAACGGTCCTGAAGTACGATTCCAGGCTCGATCCGCCCTACATCATCTACACGTCCATGCCCGCCCCCTGATCGACCGAGCGGAAGCCGAATGCACCCCGACGACAGCATCCACAACGCCGACGGCACGGCCTGGGGCGCCGCGCTGGAGCGGCTTCTCGACGACGTGTACACGTTCGCGATGACGGGACCCCGGCGGCACGACGACTGGGCACAGGACGTCCTGGCCGTCATGGACCGGTCGGTCACCGACCCTCGGCGCTGGCAGACCCTGGACTGGGATGTCGACGGAGAGGAACGCGAGAACATCCGTCCTTCCTATCCGTTCCTGCCGCTCACCACCGAGCAGGTGCACGCCTGGACGTACCCGATCACAGCCGAGGCCGCCGCCGAGCTGCTCGCCTCTCTGGCCCAGGAGTGGTTCTTCGAGGCCCACCCGATCCGGACGCGAGCCGACCGGGACGACGTACTGGCCGACGCCCGGAGCGTGCTCGACAGGTTCGGTGGCGACGCCGTCTTCCGCACCTCTTCGGACCTGGCCCGGAACTCCACCTCGCCGGACTTCCTCGCCGACGAACTCGCCGGCGGCCGGGCCTTCACCGACCACATGATGGATCTCGGGCTGATCGCCGTGAGCGCGGACGAGGTCGGGGTCTTCTGGTCGTTCAACGCGAACTGAGAAGCACACCGGAGCAACCGGAAATCCACCGCTCCGATGTCCTGAAGGAAGGTGACCATGCTGACCCGTTCCGCTACCTACCCCGACCGGGACACCGCCCGCTGGGCCACCCAGCAGGTGGTGAACGCCAACGAGCAGGTCATCCACCGCTGGCTCGCCCAGAACACCCGGGCCCGCCTCACCATCGAGGCCGCCTGGCCGTCCCGCGAGGAACCTGTCGGGCGGGTCCAGCTGGAAGCCGAGCTGCTGGCGGGCCGCGGGCCCGTCGACGTCCGCGCGGCGCGCGTGGTGCTGCGCCGCGAGCCGTCGAGCCCGCACGGCTTCGTCGTCCACACCACCGTCCCGTTCTACCTGTAGGGGCCGCACGCACATGTCCATGAAGCCCCTCGAACACGACCGCCGGTACGGCGAGCTCGACCAGGTGATGCGCGCGTACCTGGGGCAGCCCGCCGACGACACCCCGGAGCGGCGCAGCCGCGCCCTCGACGCGTACCTCCGTCACACCTGGCACACCCGCCCCTCGGCCATCGCGGAGGCGGAGCGCCAGCTGCGCGAGTACAGCCGCAACCCTCCGGGGCGGGTTCGGCTGGAGCTGGGCGAGTTCTACGCGATCCCCGACACCGGGATGCCCCAGTCGGAGATCGGCGGCTGGCTGACGGTGCTGGCCGACCACCTGAAGAAGAGCATCGAGGAAGGCGACGTCCCGGAGCCGACGTCCCCGCAGACGCACTGGGAGTGGCACGCGCGCTTCCCGGAGACCGCTCAGCTGCTCGGGGGCTGGTTCTCGCAGGACATCGTCGACGAGTTCCCCGACCACGAGGCCGCCGTCGCCGACTACGCCGCCACCACCCACCCCCAACTGGTGGCCCGGCTCGTGGGCGAACTCCACGAACTGCTCGCTCTCCCCCTGGACGAGGGCGACTACGCCCTGGCCGCCGCCGAACTCGGCATGGAGGTCGGCCCGCCCGAGCCGTTCTCCCACGGCGCCTGGTTCCAGTCGGTGGCGACGACGCTGTCCGGCTGATTCAACCCTGTGGCCGGCCTCCCTCTCCTCTCGGTACGAGAGGGGCCCGTGCCACAACGTGCCAGTAGGGGCGGTGAACAGCGGTCAACAGCAGACGCCGGAAGGCAATCGAGAGCCCTACCAAGAGTTCCCGTTTCCGCAGGTCAGATGCCTTTTTCAGGTCTAAGTGCCGGGGGATTCCCAAGCTTATAGCGCGGGTTCGATTCCCGTCATCCGCTCTTCTACGAAGCCCCAGGTCAGCGACCTGGGGCTTCGTCGTTGCCTGGGCCTCTCGCTCCGAGGGCGCGGGACGCACCGCATTGCCCCACGTCGCCCGGACCGTCGGAGTCACGTGTTCGGGTCGACCTGGTCCACGGCTCGGCATACCGACCAGTCGGATGCCGTCACTCGCACCGCCACCACGAAGGCAAGAACCAGCGCTTCCTCGCCTCCACCGGCACGGCCGCAGCCCGCTTCAACTGCCCTTGACCCGCCGGGTAGATGGAGATATGATCTACGGCAACATCGCGTGTCGGTCACCGGCTGGGTGAGACATGGAGGTGTCGGGACATGCCCTCGGAGGCATTCCTTGTCAGTCGAGTTGAATCACACGATCGTTCACGCCCGGGACAACCGGGAGTCCGCTGAGTTCTTCGCGGACCTTCTCAATCTTGAGATCACCGCCGAGTGGGGCCCGTTCATCGCGGTCGGCCTGGGCAACGGCGTCACGCTGGACTTCGCCACCGTCCCCGCGGACAGCATCACCCCCCAGCACTACGCCTTCCTGGTCTCCGAGGAAGAGTTCGAAGCGGCGTACGCGCAGATCAGAGAGCGCGGCATCGAGCACTACGCCGACCCCCACCGGAAGCAGCCCGGCACTGTCAACCACAACGACGGCGGCCGCGGCGTGTACTTCATGGACCCGGCGGGCCATGCCATGGAACTCATCACCGTGCCGTACGGCGGCTGGCCCTCGTAACCACGTGCCCCGGGGACCGCGCCCCCTCGTGGGGTGCGGTCCCCGGCGGCTGCCCGCGCCCCGTGGGCGCCGTCGGCGTCGTGCGGGTGGTGTTTCCCCCCGTCCCGGCCGGACCGAAGTCGTTCGCGGAGCCGTTTCCGTCGCGTTCCGTTTCTCCCCCTCTCAAGGAGCAGCATCCTGTCGCCTGACCCGACCACCGTTCACCCCCTGCCCGCGCACGACCGGGTGGTGTTCCTCAAGCCCCTGGTCACCTCGCCGAACATCACCGTGGGCGAGTACACCTACTACGACGATCCCGACGGCGCCACGGACTTCGAGCACCGCAACGTCCTCTACGCCTACGGGCCCGAGCGCCTGGTCATCGGCAGGTACTGCGCGCTCGCCACGGGGACCACCTTCCTGATGGCCGGGGCCGAGCATCCCACCATGGGGGTGTCCACCTACCCGTTCACCATGTTCGGCGGCCGCT
Organism: Streptomyces vietnamensis; assembly: GCF_000830005.1. Taxonomy (NCBI): domain Bacteria; kingdom Bacillati; phylum Actinomycetota; class Actinomycetes; order Kitasatosporales; family Streptomycetaceae; genus Streptomyces; species Streptomyces vietnamensis. The sequence continues at coordinate 4,025,449 of NZ_CP010407.1, forward strand.
GGGCCGAGCAGACCCTGGACATCGTCACCGCCATGCCCAGTCGCGGTGACACGGTCGTGGGCAACGACGTCTGGTTCGGCTACGGGGCGACGGTCATGCCCGGCGTACGCATCGGGGACGGCGCGATCATCGCGGCCGGCGCGGTGGTCACGGCCGACGTCCCGCCGTACACGATCGTCGGCGGCAACCCGGCCCGGCCGATCCGCCGGCGCTACGACGACGCCGACGTCGAACGGCTGCAACGCGCCGCCTGGTGGGAGTGGCCAGCGGACCTGGTCACCGAACACGCCCGCACCATCATGGCCGGCACCCCGGCCGACATCGCCCGCATCGCCACCGAACACGGATTGGACAAGTCCCTTTGAACCGTGTGACCCAGGTGTCCATCGAAGAGCGCACGGTGGCCGACCCCACGGCCGGACCCTACGCCCTCACCACAGGCCCGGACCACGCCCTGTGGTTCACCCTCGTCCACGGCGGCCGGATCGGCCGGCTCGTCCCCGGCGGGGAACCGACGAGCCACCGGCTCGACCCCGACTGCGGACCGACCGTCATCACCCCCGGCCCGGACGGCGCCCTGTGGTTCACCGAGTACCGGGCGGACCGGATCGGACGCATCACCACCGACGGCACCGTCACCGAGTTCGCCCTGCCCACTCCCGGCTGCGGGCCGTTCGGCATCGCGGCGGGCCCCGACGGCGCGCTGTGGTTCACCGAGACCGCCGCCGACCGCATCGGCCGCATCACCGTCGACGGCCGCGTCACCGAGTTCCCGCTCCCCGTGACCGGCGCCTTCCCGTCCGCGATCACCGCCGGCGACGACGGCGGGATGTGGTTCACCCTCAACCAGGCCAACGCCATCGGCCGGATCGGCATGGACGGTGAGATCGTCCTCCACCCCCTTCCGACCGAGGAGGCCGCACCAGTGGGAATCGCCGCGGGCCACGACGGAGCGCTGTGGTTCACCGAGATCGCCGCCGGGCAGATCGGGCGAATCACCCCCGGCGGGCGGATCACCGAGTTCCCGTTGCCCGATCGCACCGCACGGCCGCACGCCGTCACCGTCGACGGCGACGGCACCGTGTGGTTCACCGAATGGGGAGGCAACCGCGTCGGCGCCCTCACCCCCGACGGCTCCCTCACCGTCCACGACCTCCCCACCCCCCGCTCCGAACCCCACGGCATCGCCATCGGCCCCGACGGCGCCCTGTGGACCGCGCTCGAGACCGGCGCGCTCGCCCGCGTCACCACCTGACCACCCCGTCCCACTCCGCCGAGTTGACAGCGGCCGCCACACGGCGGCAGGAGAGGAGCATCCATGAAATACGCACTCGTGATCTTCGAGACGGACGAGTCCCGCCGCCGGATCCAGGCCGACCGGGCCGCGTACCGCAAGGAGTACGAAGGCTGGATCGGCGGCCTCGCCGCGGCCGGGAAACTGGTCGGCGGTGACGCCCTGGAGACCGAGCACACCGCCCCCGCGACCGTGCGCACCGCGGCCGACGGGACGACGACGGTGACCGACGGACCCGCGCACACCGGTGAGGAGACCCTCGGCGGCTGGTTCGTCGTCGACGTGGCCGACCGCGCGGAAGCCCTCGAACTGGCCAGGAGCCTGCCCACCCCGGAGACCGTCGAGATCCGCCCCCTCCTCGAATCCGCCTGACCGACACGGCTCGAGGCAACAGGCCGGAGCAGTCGGCCCGCCGCGGCCGGACAACCGAAAGACCGTGCCACAACGTGCCAGTAGGGGCGGTGAACAGCGGACATCAGGAGTCCGCCAGGGGAGGGCACAAGACTCTTCTCGGCAGACGTTCCCACAGGTCAGCGGCTAGATGAGGGCTCAAGTGCCGGGTGATTCCCAAGCTCATAGCGCGGGTTCGATTCCCGTCATCCACTCAGATACGAAGGCCCAGGTCAGAGACCTGGGCCTTCGCCGTTGTCTAGATCTCTCAAGCTCGCCGTGCCCTCCACGTGTCCCAACTCGCGCGAACGCCCTGGCCGGAGGCCCCTTGGTGCACCACACGCACCACACGGACAGGCCGCCTTCTCGCATCGCGAGACGCATGGCCCCGCCGAACCCCACCACTCAGAAAGCACTCGTCGACGGCTGCATCCTCACTGACTACGTCGACGCCCGATCGGCCTGACCCTTCCCAGCCGCGTACCTGCCCTCGCTCCCCGGGGACGTCGCCCAGCCCTACGGGGAGGACAGGCTTGCGCGGGCTGCGGTCATGAAAGCGGCCTTGTGCTCCTCCAGGTGCTCGTTGACCTCGATGTCGCCGATCTCGCGCCACACCGCCTGGTTGAGCGCACGGCCATACGCGTGGACCGGGGCGTGCAGGTTCGGATCGCAGAGCAGCACGAGGTGCCGCTCGGCGACCCAGAGTGCGGTCATGGTGGCGGCGGCAGGTCCGCTCCAGCCGTCGTCGTCACCGCCCCATGGATCGGGACGGCTGTAGGCCGCTCGTTCGGCTTCCTGGGCGCAGGCGATGAAGTCCTTGATCGCCTGCAGCTGTTCGGCGCGGCGCGCCTCCTCGGTGGCGGCCCTCCGCCGCCGTTCCTCCGACCGTTCTGCGGACCGCTGGGTGGCGCGCTGGGAGAGCGCCGTCAGACCGCCGCCGAGCGCGACACCCGTGAGCGAGAGGACCGAAGTCCACACCTCCAAGGCCATGACCCTCCCCCTACGACAAGTCCTTGCGCATCAGCGTGCACATCGTCTCGTACCGGCGCAGCGAACCGTCCGGCGCCTCCACGTCCCAGGCGTCGGGCTCACGGCCGTAGGCCACGTACCCCAGTCGCTCGTACAGCGCCCGGGCCCGTGGATTGCTCTCCTCCACCCCGAGCTCCGCACGAAACAGTCCACGCGATCTGATGCGGTCCTCCGCGGCCCGGATCAGGACGGTGCCCAGCCCGCACGACTGCAGCGCGGGCAGCACCCCGAGCTGCCACAGCGTGCCCGCGCCGACCGCCACCTGGTAGTCGACGCCGCCGATCGCCACCGGAAGACCGGCCGGAGTGCAGACGGCCAGGTAGTCCACCTCACCGGCAGCCGCACGCTCCAGCTCCCGCGCCACCTGCGCCAGATGGGTGGTTGAGCCCGACCAGGCACAGGCCGGCAGATCAGCGGACGTCAGATCACGGACCAGGACCGGTACGACGACCTCGGCCGCCCCGGCATGCGTGAGACTCATGCACCCATCCCAGCAGTCCGAGGAAGATCCGCACAGTGGATTTCGGCGTAGGGCACGAGCCCCGAACAGTGCGTGCCACTACGTGCCGGTCAGGGCGGTCACCTGCGGACAACTGGGGCCTTCCACTGACCCAACCAGCACCCTGTAAGAGGCGCATCTCCACAGGTCACGGCCTTCTGTGGGCTCAAGTACCGGGTGATTCCCAAGCTTATGGAGCGGGTTCGATTCCCGTCATCCGCTCTTGAACGAAGCCCCAGGTCAGCGACCTGGGGCTTCGTCGTTGGGTCAGCCTGTTCCGGAGTCCCGCACCACCCGCGCACCACCGCGGTGGAACCGGCCTCGGGCATCCTGCGCGGCTCGGGCCGGCCCCGTGCGGCGCCGGCCCCTGCGGCGGCGGTGGGTCAGCTCTGTGCGGTGTCGTCGCCCGCCTGTCCGGTGCCTTCGGCCGCGCCGGTCTTCTCGCGCATCTTGCGCACCAGCTCGGCCTTCCGGTCGGCGGCGCCCTGGCGGTCGAGGTTGCGGTGCGGACCGTTGTTCTGGCGTTCGGCGCGAGACAGCCTCTTGCGCTGGCCACCGCCCTGGCCCACGGGGTTGTTGATGTTCTTGCTATCGGTCACGGGTTCTCCAGGTGATGAGGTGAAGTGATCTACGGATTCATCGATGAGGGACGGGCGGCGACGTCGAAGGGCGTCAGCAGGAGCCCCTCACGCTCTCACCCGCAGATCGGCGTCCGGAAGAACAGACAAAGACGTTACCCGGTTCCGTCGGCCCCGCACGCCAGCGCTTTCGCCGCCCCGGACACGGCCGACCGGCTCTGGGCGTACGCCCCGGCCGCCCTCCGCCGCACGGCCTGACGGACGTGTGCGGACGGGGACGAGCCACTTAGGAAGCGAACGCGTGAAGGCAGCCTTTGCATTAGTCGGCGTGTGCAAGTATCGTCTTCACGTGTAAGCCGCGCTTGCATCCAGGTGCGGCGTTCGCAGGAGGTCGCTCCGGCCTCCTCTCCCCCCACATCCCGCAAAGGCACTCCCCATGTCGCTCAAGGACATCCTTCCCGGTCGCCTCGGCTTCGGCACCGCCCCGCTCGGCAACATGTTCCGCGCCATCCCCGACGACGAGGCCCGCGCCACCGTCGAGGCCGCCTGGGACCACGGCATCCGCTTCTACGACACCGCCCCCTTCTACGGCGCCGGCCTCGCCGAGGAGCGGCTCGGTGAGGTCCTCGCCGGCAAGCCCCGCGACGAGTACGTCCTGTCCACCAAGGTCGGCCGGGTCGTCCTCGACGAGCACGAGACGGACGTCCCCGACTTCGGCGAGAAGGGCGGCCTGTTCGAGCACGGCAACCCGAACAGGATCCTCCACGAGTGGACCGCCGACGCCACCGAGCGCTCCATCGAGGGCAGCCTCAAGCGCCTGGGCACCGACCGGCTCGACATCGTCTGGGTCCACGACATCGCCCAGGACTTCCACGGCGACGCCTGGCTGCAGAAGTTCGAGGAGGCCCGCACCGGCGCCTTCCGCGTCCTGTCCCGGCTGCGCGACGAAGGCGTCATCAAGGCCTGGGGTCTCGGCGTCAACAAGACCGAGCCCATCGAGCTGACCCTCGCCCTCGACGAGCCGCAGCCCGACGGCTTCCTCCTCGCCGGCCGCTACACCCTCCTCGACCACGAGCACGCCCTCACCCGCCTGCTCCCCATGGCGCAGGAGCAGGGCGTCGACATGGTCGTCGGCGGCCCGTACAGCTCCGGCATCCTCGCCGGCGGCACCCACTTCGAGTACCAGCAGGCCCCGGCCGAGATCGTCGAGCGCGTCGGGAAGCTGAAGGCGCTGGCCGAGAAGCACGCCGTGAGCATCAAGGCCGCCGCCCTGCAGTTCTCCCTCGCCCACCCGGCGTCCGCCGCCGTCATCCCCGGCGCCACCCGGCCCAGCCGCATCGCCGAGGACACCGCGGCCCTGAACGAGACCGTCCCGGCCACGTTCTGGACCGACCTGCGCGCCGCCGGACTCGTCAGCCCGGCCGCCCCGCTCCCGAACAACGCCTGACCCCCACACACAGGAACAGGAGCACCGCCATGGCTTCCACGTCCGTCTCCCGCGTCGTCCCCGCCACTCCGCAGCAGGTCTGGAACCTCATCGGCGGCTTCGACGCCCTCCCGGACTGGCTCCCGTACATCCCCGAGAGCACCGCGCTCGAAGGCGGCCGGGTCCGCCGCCTGACCAACCCCGACGGCGACGTCATCATCGAGCGCCTGGTCGGCTTCGACGAGGCGGAGCGCCACTACAGCTACGCCATCCTCGAAGCGCCGTTCCCCGTCGACGGATACGTCTCCACCCTCCGGGTCCACACGGTCCCGGGCCGCGACGACGTCGCCGAGGTCCAGTGGTCCGGACGCTTCAACCCCAAGGGCGCCACCGAGCAGGAAGTCGTCGACCTGTTCACCGGCATCTACGCCGACGGCCTCGACGCCCTGCACGAGACCCTCGCCGCCTGACACCGACGGCCCACCCGCTCGGCCCGGACACGCCCACCCGCGTGCCCGGGCCGCGGTCCGTTCCCGAGTCCCTTCCGCCGTCCCCCTCCAGCCCTGACCCGCCTTTCGCACACGCGAGGCAGTCGGGGCCGTGCAGGGCCTGAGCCTGGAACCCGGCCCGGACCTGGGGCTTCGTCGTCGTCCGGATCTTTCAGGGTCGGCGTGCCGTTCGCGTGCCGTACGGGACCTCATGCGGCGTCAGGTCAGCTGCTGATCCGCTCGGGCCGGCCGAGGAACGCCGCACCCCCGGCACCCCACCTGATCACTTGCCGCTGTCCTCGGCGAGGGTGTGGGCGACGAGGGCGTTGGCGTGGCCGTGGCCGAGGCCGTGCTCGGACTTGAGCCAGTTGACCAGCTCCATGTGCTTGGTCAGCGGGGAGGAGCGGATGAGGTCCTTCCATTCGGCGATCGGGCGGCCGTACTTCTTCTCGATGGACGGGAAGTAACTGGCGGGACCCTTCACTGCGTCGGTCATGGATGCCCCGTTTCGTATCGTGATGATCTTGATCGTGTCGATGATGACGGCGGGAACGGCGGTCGTCTAGCGGTCGGCCAGGCGGGCCGTCACCACGCTCAGCCACAGCAGGCCGAGGCCGGCGCCGACGGTGAACGCCAGGACGGAGGCGGCCGAGGTCATGAAACCGGCGAGGACGGCCACGGGCACGACGCGGGACGCGACGGCCCAGCGGCGGAGCCCCCGGGCGGCGAGCGGGCGAGCCAGGACGAAGAACGCGGCGCACAGGGCGAGGTAGCCGATCATCCCGCCGAACATGTGGACGGCGCCGTGCCCGCTCATCACGGTCGCCTCGGGCGCCCCGACGGGAAAGCCCGCTCCGGCATCGGCCGGGAAGGCCGCCGCGACCCAGAAGGAGGCCCCGAAGACGCCGACGAGGGCCGGACCCCACGTCCCGCCCGGGCCACCGCGCAGCGCCCGCCGCAGGCCGGTCGCGCCGACGAGCAGCAGCGCACCGGTGAGCAGGAAGCTCGCCGTCTGGATCCAGCCCGCCTCGCCGAGGGCGAGCTGGCTGATCGCGTTCCGGGTGAAGTCGAAGCCGTCCCGCGCGAAGCCCTGGGCGAGTCCGACCGCCAGGAACAGCGGCCCCGCCACCACACCGCCGGCCAGGGCCCACCGCGCCACGGGTCGCGCGGTGGGCGCGACGGAAAGGACGTGGCGGGGTGCGGTGAGCATGTCGGTCATGGCGGGGCCTTCCTCGCTTCGTTGTGGTCGCCCATATGACCGGCGGCACGGAGAAGACTCATCGCTCCCGCCGATGTGCACTGGATCACATGCCGGTCGGGGCGGCCTCCCGCTCGCGCACGCCGTCCGAAAGCGCGTGCCACAACGTGCCGGTAGAGGCGGTGAACAACGGACGACAAGGGAGCCGAAGCGGCAGAAGCGACCCGCGTCGCGGGCTGCCACGGACTCGCGCGTCCGCCGCCCGGAGGTCGGCGGCCAATCACCGTCCCAGGGGCGGCAGTTGACTGCTCGTCACCCGGCTGCCGGGATCCCGAGCTCGTCGAGGAGGCCGCGGACGCGTTGTTCGATCTGGTCGCGGATGGGCCGGACGGCGGCGACTCCCTGCCCGGCGGGGTCGTCGAGGGTCCAGTCGAGGTAGCGCTTGCCGGGGAAGTACGGGCAGGCGTCGCCGCAGCCCATGGTGATCACGACGTCGGATGCCTGGACGGCCTCGACGGTGAGCACCTTGGGGGTCTCGGCGGAGATGTCGATGCCGACCTCGTTCATGGCCTCGACCACGGCGGGGTTGACGGTGTCGGCCGGGGCGGAGCCGGCGGAGCGGACCTCGACGCGGCCCCCGCCGAGGTGTGCGAGGAAGGCGGCGCCCATCTGCGAGCGGCCGGCGTTGTGGACGCAGACGAACAGCACCGACGGGCGCGCGGGGGACGGGTTCACGGCAGGGGGCTCCAGCGGATTCAGCGGGCGGCGGGGGCGGCGGCGATCGGCGCGGACGGGTCGGCTGCCCGGCGGGCGGACGGGTCTGCTGCCCGCCGGGTGGACGGCTCGGCTGCCCGGCGGGCGGACGGGCCGAAGACGAGGGTGAGCAGGCCCAGGCCGGCGCCGGCGCCGAGGAGCTGGGCGGCGATGAAGGCAGGGACGGAAGCGGGCGCGATTCCGGCGAAGGAGTCGGTGAAGGCCCGGCCGATGGTGACCGCTGGGTTCGCGAAGGAGGTGGAGGAGGTGAACCAGTAGGCCGCGCCGATGAACGCGGCCACCACCGCCGGGGCCAGGTTCGCCCGGCCGGCCCGGTTCAGGCCGAACGCCACCAGCAGCAGACCGGCCGTGGCGACGAGTTCGCCCAGCCACAGGTGGGGAGCGGAGCGGTCGTGGGCGGAGAACGCCAGCACGGTCCGGCCGAACATCGCGTTGGCCAGCAGCGAGCCGGTGATCGCGCCGCCGATCTGGGCGGGCAGGTACGCGGCCGCCTCCCGCAGGGACGGTCCGTCGCCGGAGCGGCGGCCGGCAAGCCAGGCGGCGAGCGTGACCGCGGGGTTGAAGTGGGCGCCGGAGACCGGGCCGAACACCGCGATCAGCACGCCGAGTCCGAACACGGTGGCCAGGCAGTTGGCCAGCAGCTGGATGCCGACGTCCTTCGACAGCTCCGTGGCCTGGATGCCGGAGCCGACCACGACCGCCACCAGCAGCGCGGTCCCGACCGCCTCGGCCGCCGCACGGCGTCTCAGCGGCACCGGGTCCGCGCTCACGCCGTCGCCCCGGCGGCCTGCGGGGACTTGAGGACGGCGGCGAGGCGCTCCAGGGCCGCGGGCAGGACCCAGTAGTAGACCCAGGTGCCGCGGCGTTCGCAGTCGACCAGGCCGGCCTGCCGCAGCAGCTTGAGGTGATGGGAGATCGTCGGCTGGGAGAGCTCGAAGGCCGGCGTCAGCTCGCACACGCAGACCTCGCCCCCGTCCCGCGAGGCGATCATCGACAGCAGCCGCAGCCGGACCGGGTCTCCCAGGGCCTTGAACACCTTCGCCAGGTCGGCGGCCCGGTCCTCGTCCAGCGGAGCCGCGGCCAGCCGGCCGCAGCAGCCGTCGGCGTCCTGGCCGAGCACCACGAGCTCTTGTTTCGACATTCCTCTATATTGACGTCTTTCAATTCACGGCGCAAGCTTGCATAGAAGAACTTCGAAGCAGGCTGGTCCTGTCCTCGACGGACAGGGCGGCCTCCGCCCTTTGGGAGTCGTCGTCATGAGCGAGCAGTCCACCGACCTGCGCGAGACCGTCCGCCGCCGCTACGCCGCGGCAGCCGTCCAGGTCACCGAGGGCGGCACCGCCTGCTGCGGGCCGCAGGCCGTCGAGGTCGACGAGAACTTCGGCTCCGTCCTCTACGCCGCCGACGAACGCGAGACCCTGCCCGCCGAGGCCGTCGCCGCCTCCCTGGGCTGCGGCAACCCCACCGCCGTCGCCGACCTGAACGAAGGCGAACGCGTCCTGGACCTCGGCTCGGGCGGAGGCATCGACGTCCTCCTCTCCGCCCGTCGCGTCGGCCCCACCGGCAGGGCATACGGCCTGGACATGACCGAGGAGATGCTCGCCCTCGCCCTCGCCAACGCCGCCAGGGCCGGCGCGACGAACGTCGAGTTCCTCAAGGGCACCATCGAGGCCATCCCGCTGCCCGCTTCGACGATCGACGTGGTGATCTCGAACTGCGTGATCAACCTGTCCACCGACAAGCCCGCCGTCTTCGCCGAGACCTACCGGGTCCTCAAGCCCGGCGGACGGATCGGCGTCTCCGACGTCGTCGCCGACGACACCCTCACTCCCGAGCAGCGGGCCGAGCGCGGGGACCACGTCGGCTGCATCGCCGGCGCCCTCTCCTTCACCGAGTACCGCAACGGACTCGAGGCCGCCGGATTCACGGACATCGCGATCACCCCGACCCACCCCGTCGCCGACGGCATGCACTCCGCCGTCGTCCGGGCCGTCAAGCCCGCCGCCGGGGCCTGCACACCCTCATCGGACGCCTGCTGCGAGGTCGGCACCTGCTGCGGAGGCGGCGTCTGCTGCGGAGCCGGTGCCTGCTGCGCTCCGGCCGAAGGCGGTCCGAGCCCGGCATCGGAATCGGCGTCTCCCCGATGAGTCCGGCGCGGCCTGTGCCGCCCGGTGGGCAGTCAGGGTGTGAGGACAGGCGTCCGCACCTCGTACCCCGACCGTGCCTTCAGGTCCTGCCGGGCGAGGTCCGCCGCAGTGGCCGGCGTCGTGCGGCGACGTCGTGCGGCGACGGGCATGCTCGCAGGGGGGTGCCGTGGGTGGTCACCGAGGGCGTGGCGGCTCGTCGGCATCGGCGGCATGGAGGACTTCGCCGATGAGCAGGTCGAGGTCGTCCGTGGTGGTGCGGTAGTTGCACAGGCAGGCGCGCAGGACGGTGCGCCCCCGTACGGCGACGGTGGCGCCGAGCCCGCCCCAGGCGCCGTCGGCGTGGTGCCACATCCCGGTGCGCCGGCACAGGGCCGTGACCGGTTCGAGCGGGTCGACGGCGCCGGTGGCGGTGGTGCCCAGCGTGGTGACAGTGCAGAAGGGCAGCAGGTCGGCGGTGACCGCGGCACGCAGCGCGGCCGGGTCCAGGCGGTCGTGCGCGTCGGCGGGGACGGGGCGCAGCCGGTGGTGTATCGAACAGTGCGGCGTGTCCGCCTGCTGATCACCGCGATCGTCGCGAAGAGGGTTGGTCTAGGGTGCCCGGCGGTCCGTACAGGCGGAGGACGGGGGGGACAGAACGGTGGCATGGGACGGCCGTGCGTCCGGCGAGCAGGACGCGTTGTGGGATCCGGAGGCGACCGAGCTCCTCCCGCACACCGTGCCCGGGCCTGCGGGTGCGGAGCCGTGGCGTGGCGGTGGGGATGTCACGGACACCCGGCCGCTCCCCGCGATCGACGCCGCCCCGGGCACCCCGCCGCCGCCCGCCCCCGCCGCACGCCGGGCACCGCGCGTCAGGCCCCGCCGGGGTGTGTGGGTCGGAGCCGCGCTCGCGGCCTGCGCCGTGGGCGGTCTCGCGATCGGCGCCGTGCTGACCGCCGCGACCGGACGTACCGCCGCGGCACCCCCGCCAGGCCCCACGTCATCCGCCCCGGGTGTTCCCCGGCCGACGCGGACGGGCCCGGCCGCCTACGAAGTGACCGTGGCGACGGCGAACACCGCGGGGGCGGGGACCGACAGCGACGTCCAGGCACGGCTCACCGACGAGTCCGGCCGCACTTCCCCATGGACCGCACTGGACACGCCCGACCACAACGACTTCGAGGCGGGCATCCGGGACACGTACGTCATCGGCGTGCCCGCGGGCTTCGGCCGCCCGGCCTCCCTCCAGCTGTGGAAGGGCGGCACCGACGCCTGGGCCGTCGAAGCGGACGTACGCGTCACCGGACCCGACGGGTACGCAGCGCTGTGGCACCCCGCCGAACGCGCGTCCCGCCTCTGGATCACCGGGAGTGACCCCGTCCCCGAGGACGCCACACCCCGGTTCACGCAGTACAGCCCGAACGGCACCCTCGCGCCCAGCGGGCAGTGAGCGACGGAACGTCGGCGGCCGGGCCACAACGTGCCGGTCAGAAAGTGTCCGAGCGCCCAAGTACCGGGTGATTCCCCAGCTCGTGGCGCGGGTTCGGTTCCCGTCATCCGCTCTTCGTACGAAGGCCCAGGTCAGCGACCTGGGCCTTCGTCGTCGTCCGGACCGTGCCGGGCTCAGTGCCCGGACGAGATCAGAATCGGCCGAAGAACCAGCTGCCCGGCTCGTCGAGGCTGTTGGAGTTGAAGTACTGCCGGCAGCCCTTCACGCACTCCTGGCGGGACAGGCCGCCGTCCCCGTCCGTGTCGAGGGCGATGAAGGTGTCGATCGCGTCGGGGGCGCTGATGCCCCAGACGTTCTGCTGCAGTCGGATGAACTCGTCCTTGCTGATCTGGCCGTCCCCGTTGACGTCCATGATGTCGAACAGGGCGTTGGCGAGGGCATCGGTCGCGTTGAAGCGGGTGGTGTCGTCGACGGTCAGGCGGACCGACGCGATGTACTCCTCCTCCGAGATGCGGTTGTCGTGGTTCGTGTCCGCGTGGCGTACCAGCTCGTTCCAGAGCATGTCGAACGCCGCCGTGATCGCGCGGACCTTCTGGTCCTTCTTCGGCAGCTTGTACTCCTTCGCCAGGCGGTCGACGAAGGAGGCGAAGTCGGACTGCTCGATGTACCCGTTGCCGTCGGCGTCGAGGTGCTGGAAGACGCGCTGGTACTTGCGGGCCAACGGGTCGGCGGTGGCAGTGGCCATGGGGCTCTCCTTTTGCTCGGGGTTTTGGGGCGGAGCGAGAGCGGCGATTTCGGTGAATACGAAAACACCTGACCGCCCTCAGCCCCCGAGGCTAGCTAACCGGGAATCGACTCCATGAAACGCCGTCGCCGGTTTTTCAGCCAAACAAAACAGGACGCGACGATACCGATAAGACAGACTCCACATCCCCTTTCCTTATTAGTTGTTTTCATGGCCGCCATTCACCGTCGGATGATCACGAGAGGTGACAGTGCGACGTCCTTACATTACGCCTGCATCCCATCTCGCGGCCGCCGGTAGCGATTTGCATTCCGACCGCCCCCATGCTCTAGATTCCCGGCAGGAGGTAAGGCCCATGCTGCTTATGCGTGATGGCACGTCCGCCGTCGCGGCCTCGGATCTCATGCAGGTCCACCTGGCCGACGTACGTTCGACACTGGCTGGTCGGAGCGATCTTCCGGAACTTCGGGCGAGAAAATTGGTGCGGGTTCTGCAAGAGGCCGCCCGCTCCGAAATCCACGGCGAGAACCTGAGGGAATGGAGCGACGGGGAATTCGTCCGGAGAATGCTCAGGGAGACTCCGGGTCGCCTGTTGGGTGAATTCTTTCCCACCATTCCGCTTCTTTCACGTTCGGCTCTGCGCAAATCCCCTCGGGGGGCGTTGACGCGGCCGATGCGGCATTTCCTGCACTACTACGAGTCCTCGGGGACGACCGGGGACCCGGTCGCCGCCCCCAAGGCCGTCGACGACCTCATCATCAACACCGTAAACATCGGTGAGATGTGGGGGCGCGTACTGGAGGAGGGGGATTCGGCCCTCATTCTGATCAACGGGCCCTTCGCGCCGGCCGGGTACCAGTTCGAGAAGGTTCTCGAATATCTGGGTCTGACGTCGGTCCGGCTGTGGGTGGATCAGGTCACCGGCGACTACTCACGGGTGCTGCGCATCGTGCGGGAGTTGGGCATCAACACCTATGTGGGTGCTCCTTCCCGGCTCACCGAGCTCTTGCAGTTCGCCCTGTCGAAGGGGGAGACGGCGCCCGACTTCGCCAAGCTCCTGCTGATCGCCGAGCAGACCGGCGCCAGCTTCCTCCGGCACCTCGAAGGCCTCACCGGCGCCACCGCCCGCGTCGCCACCTTCGGCAGCTCGGAGACCGGGACCGTCGCGGTGACATGCGAATTCGGTGAGCTGCACACACAGCCCCAGAGCTACCTCCTCGAAGTGCACGACGAGGCGGGCACACGGCCGGTCGAAGAAGGCCGGGCGGATGCCGGTGAGTTGGTGGTGACCACGCTGGACCTGCCGTCACGCCCACTGGTGCGCTACCGGACGGGTGATCTCGTGGAGATCGGGGGCGTTCCCTGTCCGTGCGGCGTCCGCACCCCGGTGCTGCGTCCGCTGGGCCGACAGCAGGACGCGGTGAAGCTGGCCCGGGACGGTGTGCGGCAGGAGGAGTGCGAGGCGGTGCTGTGGGCGTCCCAGGACGCCGGCGCGCCCGTCGCACTCAACTACATGCTCGTGATCAAGGGCGATTCGGTCGTGTGCCTGGTGATCACCGACCGCGAGACGACCCTCGCGTGGGAAGAGGACCTCGCCCGGCGGCTCGATCCCCTCTTCGCCGAGCACCACGTCGCCGTGCGGACGGTGTCCGCCCTGCCGCCGCTGGCCTCCATGGGCGCCTACGTGGGATGGAAGCTCTCCCGGCTCGTCGACCTGGACGATCCCGCGCTGCACGGCTGCCTTCCGCCTCCCCTGCACGAGGCGGTCAAGGAGTCCCTGAGCCAGATCGAACGGCTCACCGCCCAACCTGCCCTGACGCCATGAGCCCTGACACCGTGAAAGGAACGGTCGTGGTCGAGAACACGATGACCGGCGGCACGATGACCGACAAGGAGAAGGCCGAGTTCGTCCTCGGGGTGTACTTCCGGACCCAGGCCGCCATCGAGCGGTACATGGGGCGGGAGAACCTGCCGGAATGGACCGAGCACGTGGCCAGGATCAACTCCGACGCGATGCGGCACCGACTGCCCGACACGGACGACCAGTCCAGGGACCTGCTCTCCGGGCTGCGCGCGATGCTGGGTGTCTACGGCTCCGACACCGAGACCCGCACCTCGGCGGAGACGACCGAACTCGACGTACGGCGCTGCGGCATCTTCGACTACCGGGAACAGGCCGCGCAGCGGGGGGTCACCCTGACCCTGGACCGGCCGTGCGAGTTCTGCGTCGACCTCCATCAGCGCACCGCCGCGCACCTCGGCATCAGCGCCGACGTCGAACTGGCGGAACGCGGCTGCCGGTGGACGGTGCCGGTGCCCTCGGCGACCCGCGGCCGCGAAGGAGCGACCGGGTGAGCGCGCAGGTCCAGGACGACCTGGCGCCCCTGCCCTACCGCAGGGACCCGGCGTGCCCGTTCGCTCCGGACCCGGAGCTCGCCCGGCTGCGCCGTGAGGAACCCGTGTCCCGGATCCGGCTCACCGGCGGGTCGGAGGCGTGGCTGGTCACCCGGTTCGCCGACGCCCGCCAGGTCCTCGCCGACCCGCGGTTCAGCAGCCGGCTCACGCCCATCGGCGTGGTGGTGCCCCCGTCACAGGACCAGGGGCTGAGCGAGGCACTGCAGTCCCGCCAGCCGGGTACGTTCATCGAGGAGGACCCGCCCGAGCACACACGGCTGCGGGCCCTGGTGACCCGGGAGTTCACGACCCGCCGCATGCGCCGGCTCCAGCCGTACGTCGAGGCGGTGGTGGAGGAGCACCTGGAGGTCATGGCCGCCGCTCCCCATCCCGTCGACCTGATGGCGGCCTTCGCCCTGCCCGTCCCGTCCCGGATCATCTGCGCCATCCTGGGGCTGCCGACGGAGGGCACGTACGACTTCGCCGGACACACCCGGGTCATGACCGACGTCATGTCGCCGCTGCCCGAGCTCATCGAGGCACGCGACGCGCTCCGGGCGGGCATGCGCGAGGTGGTCCGCGGCAAACGGCGGAACCCCGGGGACGATCTGCTCGGCCGCGTCATCCGCGAGTCCGGGGACTCCGTCACCGACGAGGAACTCGTCGGCATCGGGAACCTGTTGCTGGTCGCCGGCCACGAGACGACCGCGCACATGCTGGGTCTGGGCGTGCTCGCGCTGCTCCACCACCCCGACCAGGCGGACGTCCTGCGCGACCGGCCGGAACTGTGCGACTCGGCCATCGACGAGCTGGTCCGGTACGTCACCATCCCGCACCACGGCGAACTGCGCACCGCCACCGAGGACGTGCGCGTCGGCGACGTCCTGCTCCGGGCCGGCGAGCAGGTGCTCGTCTCCCTGCCGTCGGCCAACTGGGATCCCGAGGGCATCGAGGCCCCCGACACCCTCGATCTCACCCGCCCGCCCCGCACGCACCTGGCCTACGGGCACGGCGTCCATCACTGCGTCGGCACCCCGCTGGCCCAACTCGAACTGCGCGTGGCGCTTCCCGCCCTGCTGCGCAGGTTCCCCGACATGCGCTGCGCCGTTCCGTACGACGAAGTCCCGTTCCGCAGGTCGAACGTCACCTACGGACTGCACGCCCTGCCCCTCACCTGGTGATCACCGCACCGGACGTCACCCACGCAATGTCACCCCCACAACGGAGCCCCACGTGAGCAACATCGTCAAAGTGATCGCCCGCGTCACCGTGCCGGAACTCGCCACCGCCGTCCCCTTCTACCAGGAGCTGGGGGGAGCCGAAGACGCCTCGACCTTCCAGTACGCCGGGGTCCACCTCGCCTCCGTCAGCCCTTTTCTCCTGCTCTCCGGGGACAAGGCCGCGGAGTTCTCCGACCGTCGCGCCACCCTCGTGGTCCGCAGCCTGAACCCGGTGACGACCGCCCTGCACCGGGCGGGCGGCCGGATCCTCGACGGCCCGGCCCCCGGCCCCAACGGCCACCGCATGATCGCCCGGCATCCGGACGGCTCCGTCTTCGAGTACATCGAGCTCCCCTCGTAAGCCCGCCGCGCGCCATCCCGTGGCGGGCCGGTGCCGGCGGGGTGTCCGCCCACCCGATCTCCCCTAGGCCATGACCATGACCACGTCCATGATCATCACCGTCGTGGCGATCCTCGCGGCGCTCGCCGTGGGCCTGATCGCCCACCACCTCCATCGCCGGCGCCGCACCGGCGACGACGAAGAAGCGTCCGTCGGCGACCTGATCAGCCCCCTGGAGACGCTCGCCGTCCTGCTGGTCGCCTTCGTCATCGTCGTGGCGGCCGAGTCGTACGGTTCCGCCTCCGCGGCCGTCGAGGCCGAGGCCGGCCGGGTCGACCAGCTCTACGAGGTGGCCGACTACGCCCCGGAGCCGCAGCGCGAGCGGCTCCAGGCGTCCGCCGTCTGCTACTCGCGGGCCATCGAGGCCGCCGAATGGCCCCTCATGGCCGAGGGCGGCGCGAAGTCCCCGCTCGCGTCGACGTGGTCCACCGAGTTCCGCACCCACTTCAAGGAGCTCGCCCACAAGAAGGACGCCACCTTCCCGCTCCTCGTCCAAGCCGACGACGAACGCTCCAAGGCCCGGCAGACCCGGGTCTCGGAAGCGAGCCCCGCCATTCCCCCGTTCGTCTACTGGTTCATGGTCGTGGCCCTCGCCGCCACCGTCGGAGCGTTCGCCTTCGGCCTGCCCCACAACCGCAGACCCGCGCACCTCGTCCTGCTGTGCGTGCTGGCGGCGCTGTTCACCGGATCCCTGCTGCTGATCGAGGACATCGACAGCCCCTTCTCCGGCCGGATCCGGATCACGGGCGACGCGATGCAGCAGACCGCCGACGACATCGCCGAGGACTTCGCCACGGACCACCCCGCGAGCACCCTGCCCTGCGACACGGACGGGAAGCGGACCACGACCTGACCCGCCCCCCTGAGCCGGGAGCGTGCCCCTACGTGCCGGTGCCCACGGCCGGTGCGGTCGAGGCCGGCTCCGGGGGGGGGGAAGCACAGGCCGGCCGGCGGGCTTTACCGCAGCGGTGTCACTGAGAGGCCCACCAGGTCGAGGGCGCCGCGACGGTGTAGCCCAGGGACTCGTACAGCGGCCTGCCCAGCTTCGAGGCGGTGAGGGTGACCGGCAGGTCCGCCAGGTGGGCGAGGGCGCCGAGCATGACGGCCCGCCCCACGCCACGCGACCGGAAGGCCGGCGAAGTACCGACCCAGTAGTGGCTGCCGACACCGTCGTCCACGACGCTGACGGCGGCCCCCGCGGCCACGCCGTCGACCAGGGCGAGGAACACGTCCACGCCCGGCTGCTCGATCAGCGCCGCCGGGAACAGCTCGCCGGGACGGTAGGGCTCGAATCCGTCCAGCTCGAAGCCCTCGATCACGATCCGCTCGGCCGCCTGGAGGTCCTCGGGCCGCCGCACCTCGATCACGTCCAGCGCCGGTTCGCCGACGGGCCCGGGCGCGCGCAGCATGACCGGCATCTGCCAGTTCCGCATGCCCAGGTGGCTCAGGTCGGTCGAGCTGAACGGGTCCTCGGCGTTCACCGGGCCCGCGGCCCGGCGCACCAGCTCGCTCAGCTCGGCGAGTTCGCCCGGGTCGAGGTCGGGCTCCTGGACCAGGACCCGCAGACCGGCACGCTCGCCGCCGTCGACCGCGACGAACCCGCGGCGCCGGACGACCTCGTGCCCCCGGCTTCGGCCGGTCGCGGTCCACAGGGCGGCGGAGTTACGGGCCTGACGCATCGGCGCCTCGGCCAGGGCCACGGTCGCGGGCGCGGTCGCGGGCCGGTCGGCCGAAGGAGATCTTGTTGTCATTGCGCCTACGGTAGTGCGCAGTTGCCCTCTCACACAGGCCAATTCCATACGATCCGGCTGGGCCACCTTCGAGCCCGTCGCCGATGGTGATGACGGGCTCGGGCCCCGGGCCCCGCTTCCGGAACCGGTCAGCCCGCCGCCTGCTCGATGAGGGCCGCGATGCGCTTCTCCGTCGCCGGGTTCAGGGCCGTGAGGGCGTACGAGGTGGGCCACAGGGTGTCCTCGTCGAGGGCGGCCTGGTCGCTGAACCCCAGGGTGGCGTAACGGGACTTGAACTTCTGGGCGCTCTGGAAGAAGCAGACGACCTTGCCGTCCCGCGCGTAGGCCGGCATGCCGTACCAGAGCTTCGCGGTGAGGGCCGGGGCGTGCTCCTTGACGAGGGCGTGGACGCGCTCGGCGAGGACCCGGTCCGCGTCCTCCATCTCGGCGATCTTCGCGAGCACCTCGGGCTCGGTGTCCGCCTTCGCCCCGCGCCGCTTCGCCGCCTTCAGCTCCTTGGCGTGCTCCTTCATCGCGTCCCGCTCGTCGTCCGTGAAGCCGTCGTAGGACTTGCCGTTCGCGGTCATGGTGGGTTCCCCTCGTCGTCGTTTCGGTGGTCAGGACCGCGCGCCGTGCAGCCGCAGCGTCCTCGCGCGTTCCGCGCGGCGGGCCAGGAGGTAGTCGTACGGGGAGGCCCCGTACGCGAGGCGGAACTGGCGGCTCAGGAGGGCCGGCGGCAGGTTCGCGGCCCGTGCCAGTTCCAGGACGTCCAGCGGGCGCGCGTACTCACGGTCGATGCGGTCGCGGACGCGGCGCATGCGGGTGAAGTCGCGCAGGCGCCGGTCCGTGACGCGCGCCTGCGCCCAGCCCGGGCGGCACATCTAGCGGACTTCCTGGATGCGGATCAGATTGCCCGCCGGGTCGCGGAACGCGCAGTCGCGGATGCCGTACGGCTGCTCCGTCGGCTCCTGCACGACCTCGGCGTCCGCGGCCCGGACCTTCTCGAAGACGGCGTCGAGGTTCGGGGTGGCGAGCAGGATCCAGCCGTACGTGCCCTTGGCCATCATCTCGGCGATCGTGCGGCGCTCGTCCTCGGTGACGCCCGGGTCGACCGCCGGCGGCGCGAGGAGGATCGAGGTGTCCGGCTGTCCCGCCGGTCCGACCGTGATCCACCGCATCTTCCCCTGGCCGACGTCGCTGCGGACCTCGAAGTCGAGGGCGTCCCGGTAGAAGGCCAGGGAGGCGTCCGGGTCGTCGTGCGGAAGGGCGCTGGTGTGAATGGTGATGTCCATGGACCTCACGCTAGTTCCGGGCCCCGGTTCCACGCTTCTCGAATCCTGATCGGTGTCGGACGACCTCCCCTCAGTGGTGGAATCCCGCGCGGTCGGCGTCCGACGGCACGCCCTTCTCCAGGCGTTCCAGGCAGCGGCGGATGTCCTGGGCCAGGAGGTCGACCTCGTCGCGGCCGATGCCGTGCCGGATCAGGACGCGCTGGATGACGGTCTCCTGCCGGTCGGGGGGCAGCGGGTAGGAGGGGACCTGCCAGCCGCGCATCCGGAGCTGGTCGGAGAGGTCGTACAGGCTGAAGCCCGCGCCCTCCGGGTCGGTGAGGGTGTACGAGACGGCGGGCAGCCCGCCCTGCCCGTCGTAGAGCAGCGTGAACGGGCCCATCTCCGCGATCTGTTCGGCGAGGTACTGGGCGGTCAGCGCGCACGCCTCCTGGACGCGCCGGTAGCCGACCCGCCCCAGACGCAGGAAGTTGTAGTACTGGGCGACGATCTCGCCGCCGGGGCGGGAGAAGTTCAGGGCGAACGTCGGCATGTCGCCGCCCAGGTAGCTCACCCGGAAGACGAGGTCCTCCGGCAGCAGGTCGGCGGTCCGCCACACCGCCCAGCCCACGCCGAGCGGCGCGAGGCCGAACTTGTGGCCGGAGGCGTTGATGGAGGAGACCCGCGGCAGCCGGAAGTCCCAGACGAGGTCCCGGTGGAGGAACGGGGCGACGAAGCCGCCGCTCGCCGCGTCGACGTGGATCGGGACGTCGAGCCCCGTCTCCTGCTGGATCCGGTCGAGTTCCGCGGCCAGCTCGGCGACCGGCTCGTAGTCGCAGGTGTAGGTGACGCCGAGGATCGCGACGACGCCGATGGTGTTCTCGTCGACGTACTCCTTCAGCTGGTGCGGCCGCAGGCCGGTGGCGCCCGGCTCCAGCGGGATCTGACGCAGCTCGACGTCGAAGTAGCGGGCGAACTTGTCCCAGCAGATCTGCACGGGCCCGCAGACGAGGTTCGGCCGGTCCGTCGGCTTGCCCTCCTTGCGGCGCTTCTCCCGCCACCGCCACTTCAGGGCCAGGCCGCCCAGCATGGCGGCCTCGCTGGAGCCGGTGGTGGAGCAGCCGATCGCGGTGCCCTCGCCGGTCGCGCTCCCGGGGGCGTTCCACAGGTCGGCCAGGATGTTCACGCACCGCGACTCGATCTCGGCGGTCTGCGGGTACTCGTCCTTGTCGATCATGTTCTTGTCGAGGCACTCGTCCATCAGCCGGCGGACCTCGTCGTCCGTCCACGTCGTGCAGAACGTCGCGAGGTTCTGCGCCGAGTTGCCGTCGAGCAGCAGCTCGTTGTGAAGCATCGCGTAGACGACCGCGGGGATGTTCGGCTCTTCCGGCATCCGGTGCTTCGGCAGGACCCGCTCGCTCAGCGCCGACGCGAACACGTCGGTGGCCGCGTCGGCACTCTTCGGGGCCTTCATCTCATGGAGCGCCACAGTTTCCCCTTCGATCAGCGGTCTCGTCGACAGTCCTCTCATCAACCCACGGGGCCGGGCAGGGCGCCCGGCAGCGGCCGCGACCGTTGACCCACCCGGGTGAGGGGGCCGCCGAGGCCCTGTCCTGCGGCTCCCACGACCAGTACGTTCCGGACGAAGTGGATCATCACGGGAAGGCCTTCACCACATGACCCCTCGCACCATCAGCCGCTCCGACCGACAGGACGCCGCCGCCTCCGACGCCGCCGCCGATGCCTTCGCTGCCGACGCCGACGCCGACGCCTTCGAGTCCTACGACGACCTCCCCGAGCGCCTCATCGGCTACCCGGCCGTCTTCCACGCCCTCGGCATCGGCTCCTCCGCCGTCCGTACGGTCCTGGACTACGGCTGCGGGCCCGGCAAGGTCGCCACCCGTGTCGTCGAGGCCTCCGACGCGCGCGTGGTGGCCGTCGACCGCTCGTCCCGCATGCTGGAGATCGCCCGTGAGCGGCGCCCGCACCCGCGGATCGACTACCGGCTGAGCGACGACGGCGGTCTCGGCCTCCTCGCCGACGGTTCCGTCGACGCCGCCATGGCCTGCTTCGTCTTCACCACCACCGGAGACATCGCCGACCTGCACGAGATCGCCGCCGAGGCGCACCGCGTGCTGCGCCCCGGTGGCCGGTTCGCCGTGCTGGACGCCAACCCCCGCACCACGGGCATCCGGTTCTCCACCTTCCGCAGCGGCGAGCCGGGGCGCGTCTACACGAAGGGCGAGCGGCGGCGGTCGCGCCGGGAGCGGCCCGGTGGCGAGGCCCCGCTGGAGCTGGTCGACCACCACTGGCCGTGCCAGACGTACCTCGACGTCCTCGGCAAGGCCGGGTTCACCGACCTGGACCTCCACGAGCCCGTCCTCACCCACCGGTCGGCGCAGCTGGGGAGCGATCCGGCGGAGGCCGGGCACCCGCCGTTCCTCGTGGTGTCGGGGGTCAAGTGACGGGCGTGCCCCCGGCCGGCCGCCGGCCGGCCGTCAGCTGTCGGAGTAGCTGAAGTCCCCCACGGTCCAGGCGCTGACGTCCGCGATCGCGACGCGGTACATCCCGCCGGTCTCGGGCATGCCCACCGTGCCCTGGAGGATGCGGGCGAGGTGGAAGTGGAGGTGGGTGGGGGGCTCCACGGTCTTCAGCTCCTCCCGTACGGGGGAGAAGACGCCGGAGAACTCGCCCAGCTGCGCCGAGTCCGTCAGGACCTCCGACACGCGCTGTCTCCACAGGGCTTCCGGTGCGAGGCGCCCGGTGATGACCACTCCCCCCGCGACCACGGTGAGGGACATCTGATTGCTCCGCCCGGACTCCACGGTGGCGGCGACGTCGACGAGCAGCTCGTCAGGGATCGACATGGAAGCCGATTCTAAGGGGCGTCTCGCCGATCGGGCCGGATCAGGGAGCGGCTTCTAGAGGGGCGCGGTGTCGTCCGCCGGGAAGGCGGGGCCGTGGCCGGGGACGATGACGTCGGCGGCGGCGAGGACGCGGAGGCGCGAGTCCCGCAGGACCGTGCGGTCGGGGGCGACCGGGTCCTCGACGGGGCCGTCGGGCCGCCACCAGAGGTCGCCCACGAAGGCGACGACGCCCTCGCCGGTGCCGGCGAGGAGGGTGATGTCCTCGGGGCTGTGGCCGGGGGTACGGATCAGGCGCAGCGACGGGGTGAGCTCGTGGCCCTCGGCGTCGCGGTCGGTCCACTGGTCGTCCTGGTAGATCGCCTTGTGGTCGTGGACGCGGGCCCGGCCGAAGAGGCCGACGTTCATGGTGTTGTCGGGGTGGTGGTGGCTCAGCACGACGTCGGTGATGTCGTCGGGGCCGAGGCCGAGCGCGGCGAGCGGTCCGAGGATCCGGTCGCGGCCGGCGACCATGCCGGGGTCGACGATCACGTGCCGGTCGCCGTCGTGGACGTACGAGACGGTGGCGGCGACCCCGGGTCCGGTGGAGAGGGTGTAGCCGGTGGTCAGGATCGTGTGGGCGGCGGTGCGGGTGCGGGGGGCGTCGGTGCGGGTGTTCTGCGTCGTCGTCATGCCCCAAGTCTTCTGCGGGGCGGGGACCTTCACGAGTGGCCGTGCTGCCACTGATCGCGGGAATCGTGCCACCCCGTGTGCCACACTCCGCTCGTGCCCTTTCCCACCGTCGCCGCCTACGCCCCGCACGGCGTCGGCATGCTCGGTGCCGGGATCGTCTCCGAGGTGTTCGACGCGCGCGGACAGGGCCTGCCCGCCTTCGACTTCGCGCTCTGCACCGACCGGCCCGGCCGGGTCCGCACCGATGTCGGGCTGCCGCTGGTGGTCGACCACGGCCTGGACCGCCTGGCCGGCGCCGACCTGGTGATCGCCCTGCCGTGGGCCGATTTCCGTACGCCCCCGGCCCCCGCCGTGCTCGACGCGCTGGCCGCCGCGCACGCGCGCGGGGCGCTGGTCGCGGCCCACTGCGTCGGGGCGTTCGCGCTCGCCGCGGCCGGGCTGCTCGACGGGCGGCGGGCCACCACCCACTGGCGGTTCGCCGGGCTCCTCGCGGAACGGCATCCGGAGGTCACCGTCGAGCCCGACGCCCTCTACGTCGACCAGGGCACGGTCGTCACCGGCGCGGGCGCCGCCGCCGGCTTCGACCTGTGCCTGCACCTGCTGCGGCGGGAGTACGGGGCGACCACGGCGAACGCCATCGCGCGGGACCTGGTGCTGCCGTCCCACCGCGACGGCGGCCAGGCCCAGTACCTGGCGACGCCCGTGCCCGAGGACAGCCGGGACGAGCGGCTCACCGAGGTCCTCGCCTGGGCCCGGGAGAACCTCCACGAGCCGCTGCCCGTCGCCGAGCTGGCCCGCAGGGCGCTGATGAGCCGCCGTTCCTTCGCCCGCCGGTTCGCGGCCTCGACCGGCACGACCCCGCACGCCTGGCTGCTCGGGCTGCGCCTGAGCCGCGCCGAGGAGCTCCTGGAGACGACGGAGCTCCCGGTGGAGGAGATCGCCCGCGCGGTCGGCTTCGGCAGCGCGGCGGTGCTCCGCGCCCAGTTCGTCCGCCGCCGCGGCGTGCCCCCGCGCGCGTACCGCCGCTCCTTCAGCCGTACGCCCTGAGGCCCCGTGCACCTCTGGGGCACGGGGGACACGTACGCCCTGACGGGTGGCCAAGGCCCGTCCCCCGTACGGCCGATACCGGTTGCCGGGCCCCCAGGGCCGTTCAAGGCTGAACCGACGTCCTACGTACGTGCGGGAGGGCCCCTTGAGCAGCATCGACACACCGGCCGAAGTCCCCAGGCCGCGGGCCGCGGTGCAGACCGCCGCGCCCAGCACCATGACCTGGGTGACGCTCGCCCTGATGACGACCGCGTCGGTCGCGAGCCTGCGGGCCGCGCCGACGATGGCCGTCTACGGCCTGGCCTGCGTCTTCCTCTACCTCGTCCCGGCGATCGTGTTCCTGCTGCCGACCGCCCTGGTGTCTGCGGAGCTCGCCTCCGGCTGGAGCGGCGGCGTCTACCGCTGGGTCGCCGAGGGCCTCTCCAAGCCGCTCGGATTCCTCGCGGTCTGGTGCCAGTTCGCGATGACGATCTTCTACTATCCGAGCCTGCTGGCCTTCGTGGCCTCGACCATCGCGTACGTCATCGATCCGTCCCTCGCCTCCAACGGCGTCTACACGGCGATCGTCATCATGGTCCTGTACTGGACCGGCGTCTGGGTCTCCTCGCGCGGCACCAAGGCCCTGGCGGGACTGTCCAGTTGGGGTCTCATCATCGGCACGCTCGTGCCCGGCACGATCCTCGTCGTCCTCGGCATGGTCTTCCTCGGACAGGGCAACCCGTCCGCCGCGCCGATGGACGCCGGTCACCTGCTGCCGGAGTGGACCGGACTCGCCAGCCTGGTCCTGATCGTCAACAACTTCCTGTCGTACTCCGGCATGGAGATGAACGCGGTGCACGTCTCCTCGCTGAAGAACCCGGCGAAGGAGTACCCGAAGTCGATGTTCCTGGCGATGGGCCTCGTCCTGCTGATCTTCATCCTGCCCGCCCTGGCCATCAGCTGGGTCGTGCCGGCCGATCAGCTCAGCCTCACCGCCGGCGTGATGCAGGCCTTCGACGCCTTCTTCTCGTACTTCGACGTCGGCTGGATGACCCCGATCGCCGCCGTCATGCTGATCTCCGCCTCCCTGGCCGGCATGCTGACCTGGCTCGCCGGGCCGTCCAAGGGCCTCCTGGAGATCTCCCGCCAGGAGGGCTACCTGCCGCCGTTCCTGCAGAAGCTCAACAAGTTCGGCATCCAGCAGAACATCCTGGTCACCCAGGGCATCGTGACCTCGGCCATCGCCCTGATGTACGCGCTCATCCCGAACGTGTCGAGCGTCTACTGGATCTTCTCCACGATCACCACGCAGGTGTACCTCATCGTGTACCTGCTGATGTTCGCCGCCGCGATGCGGCTGCGGAAGACCCGGCCCGACCACCCCCGCGGCTACCGGGTGCCCGCCCTGGGCCTGGTGTGCACCGTGGGTCTGCTCGCCTCGCTCGCGGCGCTCGCCATCGGATTCGTACCGCCCTCCCAGTTCGGCGGCGGCAGCGTCTGGTCGTACGTCCTCTTCATCGCCTGCGGCCTGCTCGTCCTCGGCTTCCTGATCCCGTGGCTCTTCCTGAGGTTCCGCAAG
This sequence comes from Streptomyces vietnamensis, assembly GCF_000830005.1. Classification (NCBI taxonomy): domain Bacteria; kingdom Bacillati; phylum Actinomycetota; class Actinomycetes; order Kitasatosporales; family Streptomycetaceae; genus Streptomyces; species Streptomyces vietnamensis. The sequence continues at coordinate 4,050,596 of NZ_CP010407.1, forward strand.
CCGGACTGGCGCACCGCCACCGCCACCGCCGCCCCCGGCGCTTCGAGCGAGGGAGACCGGGCATGAGCCCCACCCGTTTCGCCTCCGAGCACAAGTGGATCTACTGGGGCGCGATCGTGCTCCTCGTCGGCCTCGCCGTCACCGGAGTCATCCGGTACGCGAGCGTGAAGAAGAACAACGAGACGCACGCCAAGTCCGAGCAGCTCCAGGAGGAGCTGGTGAAGGCCGGATACCCCTCCCCCGACACCGACACCGTCCAGCAGCTGCTCGGCACCGACGGCGGCCCGGTCTGCGAGGACCCGGGCGGCGCCCTCAACACGGCGCTGTGGAAGATCCAGCAGGCCAACGGCGCCACGGGCCCCGGCATGCGGCCCGTCATCTCCGACACCAGGGCCGTCCAGGCCGAGCGGATCGTCCTCCAGGTCTACTGCCCGGACAAGCTCGACGACTTCGACGAAGACCTGAAGGACCTCAAGACCGACGACACCGTCCGCCGGTGACGGGCGGCCCCGAGCCCGAGCCCGAGCACGCCCTCGATCCCGGCCCTGGTCCTGGTCCTGGGCGCGGTCCTGGTCCCGGGCGCGGTCCCGACGCCGGTCCCGGCCACGGTCCCCACGCCGCCCCTGGGCACGGGCCCTACGCCGACCCCGGGCACGGCCCCGGCGCCCTGCACGACTTCCTCCGTGAACTCACGCGGTTCATGCTGACGTTCAGCGGGGAGGGCGCCGAGGGCGTCGACCGGGTCGTCCGGGGCGTCGCCCGTACGTACGGCGGCCGTGCCGAGACCGTGCTCGTCGCGGACGGCGCCGTGCTCTCCGTGACCGCCGGGGGCCGCACGCTCACCTCGACCGTCACCGCCTTCCCCGACGTCGCCCGGCTCGACCGGGCCGTCGCCCTCAAGGAGTTCGTCGAGCGCGTACGGGACACCCGGCCGCCCCTGCCCGAGGCGATGGCCGGCCTGCGGCGGGTCGAGACGCTGCCCGCCACCGCGCCGCGCTGGGCCCGGGGCGTCGGCATCGTGCTGTTCTCCGTCGGCTTCGCGCCCGCCGTGCAGCCGACCTGGTACGAGATCGGCAGCACCGCCCTCCTCGCCGCCCTGGTCGCGACACTGACCGTCCTGTCGGACCGGCGGCCGCGCCTCGCCCGCGTCCTGCCGCTGCTCGCCGCCTCCCTGGTCTCGCTGGTGACCCTGGGGCTGCTCCAGCCGGGCCAGGACCACGGCGGACCGGTGCTGATCATGCTTCCGGCGCTGTTCTTCTTCGTGCCCGGCGACCTGCTGAGCGCGGCCACCGCCGAACTCGTCGGCGGCTTCCTGTCGACCGGCGCCGTCCGCCTCGTCTACGCCCTCGTCCTGCTCCTCCAGCTGTACGTGGGCGTCCTCCTGGGCGTGGCCGTCACCGGCACGCCGACGAGCGCGCTCCTCGACACGGCGCAGGACGCGGACCTGTCCCGGTGGGTGATCGTCGGGAGCTGGGCCGTCTTCACTGCGGGCCTGTTCCTGGCCTTCGGGGTGCCGTGGCGGCTCGCGGGCTGGGTGACGGGGCTCGTGTACCTGTCGCTCGGCGTCCAGGCGGCGGGCACGGCCCTGGTCGGCGAGGTCGCCGGCACCTTCGTCGCCGCGACGGCCCTCGCCGTCGCGGCGGACCTGCTGTCCCGGCCGGTCGGGCGGCCGCCCAGGCTCGTCCTCTTCCTGGGCGGCTTCTTCACCCTCACCGTCGGCTCGCTGGGCCTGCGGGCGCTCACCTCCCTGGCGGGCGGCCACGTCCTGCACGGCTTCCACGACCTCATGGACTTCGTCACGATCGTCACGACGATCGCGGTCGGGCTCCTGGCGGGGGCGGCGCTCGTACCGGGGCGGGGCTATCGGGCCTGAGAGGCCTTGGGTTCCTCGGACTCCGCCGGCCCCTCCGCCAGGAAGGCCACCACCGCGAGCACGAGGAGCAGGACGAGAACGACCCCCACGATGACCCAGGCGGTGGGGTGGGGCCAGAAGACGACGGCGGCGGCCGCCCCGGCGACGAGGATCCAGGTGATCCAGGTGCGGTAGCGCTGGACGAACGGGCCCACCGGGCCGAGGCGCATGCCCGCGTGGTCGGCGAAGGACCGGCTCGCGTCGATCCCGGAGTGCCAGAAGCCCCGGACGAGGACGGCGGGGCGGCTGGGGCCGGAGAGCCAGGCGGCGAGGGCGACGACGATGCCCAGGGTCGCGTACACCCGTACCGAGGTGCGGAGGAAGCGGATCAGGGTGTCGTAGATGGAACTCGCCGCGCCCGGGGAGACGTTGGCGGGCAGGGCGTTCAGATAGACCGTACGGAAGACGGTGAGGGCCACGCCGAGGACGATCGCCGCGAAGGCGACGCCGAGTCCCGCGGCGACCAGGGTGCGGCGGCGCCGCCCCGCGAGCAGCACACCGCCGGCGACGAGCAGGATCGCGATGACCGGCAGCCACACGCCCATCGTCTGGAGCAGCGCGAAGCCGGTCTTCACCTTGCCGATGTCCTCGGACTTGACCACGGTGAAGTCGGTGTGGATCTCGGGGATCTTGGCGGCGACGTCCAGGCCGGAGTCGACGAGCCGTTGCTTCACCCGGTCGATCACGGGCGCCAGGTCGATGGTGACCGTGTTCGTCTCGATCTTCACGGCCCCCTCGTCGCTGCCGGTCAGGGCGCGGTCGAGGGAGGTGTGGATGGCCCGGTTGGCGTCGGTCCAGATCGTCTGGAAGGCCGGGGAGGCGACGACGTCCTGCGCCCGCTCGTGGACGAAGCTGCCGACCGCGCTCTCCAGGGAGCCGCCCAGCTTGCCGAGGGCCTTGGCCGCCAGGGGCCGCTGGTCGGGCGCGACGCCCTCCAGGAGGGACTGCAGGTCGATGTGCTCCATGACGGCGTTCGTCACCCGGTTGGCGACGGCGGCCTGGATGTCCGGGTCCGAGGCGAGCGGCTTGACCGTCTGCACGTAGCGGTCGGTGTCGCCGATGAGGTCCGCGGTCCAGGTGGAGACGATGCCGAGCGGGACGAGGACGCAGCCGATGACGATGAGCAGGGCGGAGAAGAAGGAGCGGACGCGGTGGTGGGGTGGTCTGGCGGTCGCCTTCTCCGCTTCCAGCGCGGCCACCCGGGCCCGCAGTGCGGAGAGTTCGTCGCCATTGGCACCGGCAGCGTCCATGTCACCAGCCCTTTCGAAGGGACAATTCTGGATAATTCTCCGCACGGCCGCTGTCCTTGTCGCCCTGGGTGTGGCATACGTGCCGGGTCCGCGGACCCGATCCGCGATCATGCGGTCATGAAGCTGCGCTGTGCCGTACTCGACGACTACCAGGGCGTCGCCCTCACCTCCGCCGACTGGAGCCCGCTCGCCGACCGCGTGGACGTCCGCGTGCTGCGCGAGCACCTGACGGACCGGGACGCGCTCGTCGCCGCCGTCGAGGACTGCGAGATCCTCGTGGTCATGCGGGAGCGGACCCCGGTCGACGCGGAGCTCCTCGCCCGCCTCCCCCGGCTCCGGCTCCTGATCACCTCCGGCATGCGCAACGCCTCGATCGACCTCGCCGCCTGCGAGGAGCGGGGCGTCACCGTCTGCGGCACCGCCAGCAGTTCCGAGCCGCCCACCGAACTGACCTGGGCGCTCCTCCTCGGCCTCGCCCGGCACGTACCGGCGGAGGCGCGGGCGCTGCGGGAGGGCGGGCCGTGGCAGTCGACCGTCGGCTCCGACCTCGCCGGCCGGACGCTCGGCCTCGTCGGCCTCGGGAAGATCGGCGCCAAGGTGGCCCGGATCGGGCTCGCCTTCGGCATGGAGGTCGCCGCGTGGAGCCCGAACCTGACGGAGGAGCGGGCCGCCGAGCACGGCGCACGGCTCGCGAAGGACAAGCGGGACCTGTTCGCGACCAGCGACTTCGTCTCGCTGCACCTGGTGCTCTCCGACCGCACCCGGGGCCTGGTCGGGGAGCCCGAACTGCGGGCGATGCGCCCGTCCGCGTACCTCGTCAACACCTCCCGGGCGGGTCTCGTCGACGGCGGGGCGCTGCTGCGGGCGCTGCGCGAGGGGTGGATCGCGGGGGCGGGCCTCGACGTGTACGAGACGGAGCCGCTGCCCGCCGACGACCCGCTGCGGACGCTGCCGAACGTCCTGGCGCTCCCCCATCTGGGCTATGTGACGGAGGGGAACTACGGGCGGTACTTCGGCGAGGCGGTGGAGGACATCGAGGCGTTCCTCGCGGGGGCGCCGGTGCGGCAGTTGGGCTGAGCCCCCGCCGAGGGGCTCAGCCCAGGCTCGTACGGGCCAGGTCCAGGAACTCCGCTTCCGTCAGGCCCAGTTCGCGGGCCTCGCTCGCCGCCTCGCGCAGGCGGGCGATCAGGCGGGCGCGGTCGGGTGCGGTGGCGCCCGGGACGATCAGGGCGCCCCGGCCCCGGCGGAGTTCGATGAGGCCCTCCTCGCGGAGCCGCTGGTAGCCGCGGAGGACGGTGTGGACGTTGACGCCGAGGGAGTCGGCGAGTTCCCGCGCGGCCGGGAGGCGTTCGCCGGGGGCGGCGGAGCCGTCGGCGAGGGCTCCCCGGACGCAGGCGGCGATCTGGTCGCCGAGGGGGACGGCGGAGGCCGGGTCGACACGGAAGAGCACGGTCAGACCTTCCCATGCCGCTCGGCGAGGGTGTTGAGGAGGGCGGCGGCGGTCCGCGCGTCGGGCACGGTGACGGCGAACTCGCGCCCGCCGGTCCGCCGTACGACGAGGGCCTCGCCGGACCGCAGCACGACGCCCGTCCGGTGGGCCCGGACCCGGTAGCCCCAGCCTCCGAAGTCGGCGACGGCGTCGACGTCCCGGACGTCCGCGCCCGCGACCTCGTCGAGCGGGACGCGGAGACGGGGCCGGGCGGCGAACGAGGGCCGGACCGTGAGGCCGCGGCGGTCGACCGTGACCCTGACCCGGGCGAGGGCGAGTCCGGGTACGCCGATGACGAGGCCCAGGAGGCCGAGCAGGGCGGCCGGCCAGGGCGCGAGGAGCAGGGCGACCGGGCCCGCGACGAGGGCGAGCACCGCGAGCGCGGTGAGCGGCCGGGAGCCGGTGGCACGGGTCCAGCCGGCGACCTCGCTCGCGCCGAGCGGGAGGCGTGGCCCGCCGTCCACGGCAGGGGCCTCGGCGTCCGTCGGCGGGACCAGTCGGGTCAGGGCCCGGCCCGCGGCGGCGAACACGCCCGCGACGCCCGCCGCGACCGTGAGGTTGACCAGCGGGGACTCCACCCGCGCCGCGTCGACGGCGTCCAGGTTGTCCCGTACGAGGAGGGCGAGGAGCGCACCGGTGAAGCCGGCGGTCGCCCAGGCGCCCCAGAGGGCGGTGCGGCGGACGAGGAGCGTCCAGCCGGCGCCGAGGCCGAGGATCAGGGCCGTGCTCACCGCGAGGAAAGCGGCCCGGCCGGTGAAGCCGTCCGCGTCGCCCCCGCCGCCGAAGTGGGTGGCGAGGGGGTCGGGGAGCCGGTCGTACCAGAGGGCGAGCAGCAGCAGGTGTGCGGCGAGTACGAGGGCGAAGGGCAGCGCGGCGAGCGCGCGGAGACGAGGTGTGGCACGGTTCATGAAAACCTCCCTTGTTCGCACTCTACTAGAACAATGAGAGTTGAGGGCGGACGATCTTCGAGATGCGAGGCACCCGAACCGGCTGTTCACTGGGTCGAACGCAGACGAATGCATACGAATGGGGAGATCTTCATGCGCCGTCGGCCGACCACTCTTGCCGCCTTCACCGCCTTCGCCGCCCTCACCGCCGGGCTCGTCACCGGCTGCGGCGACGACAGCGAGCCGGACCCGCTGCGCGGCCAGCAATGGGGCATCGACGCGCTGAACCTGCCGGACGCCTGGTCCACCTCCAAGGGCGAGGACACCGTCATCGCCGTCGTCGACACCGGCGTCGACCTCGACCACCCCGACCTCAAGGGCCGGCTCGTCGCCGGCTACGACTTCGTCGACGGCGACGACGAGCCCAAGGATCTCAACGGCCACGGCACCCACGTCGCCGGCATCGCCGCCGCCCACACCGACAACGGCATCGACGTCGCGGGCGGCGCGCCCGGCGCCAAGATCATGCCGGTCCGGGTGCTCGGCGCCGACGGCAGCGGCAGCGACGGGAACATCGGCAAGGGCATCGTCTGGGCCGCCGACCACGGCGCCGACGTCATCAACCTCTCCCTCGGCGAGTCCGGCCTGATGGCCCGTCTCCTCAAGGGCGGCGTCCTCAACCAGGCCATCACGCACGCCAACGGCAAGGGCGCGGTCGTCGTCGCCGCCGCGGGCAACGACTCCACCGCCCTCCAGCCGTACGAGACCGACACCCCGGTCCTGGTCGTCAACGCGGCCGACCAGAACGGGCGGCCCGCCTCCTTCACCAACTTCGGCGCGCAGAACGCCGTGTCGGCCCCGGGCGTCGACATCCTCTCGACCCTCCCGACGTACACGACGAAGGAGACCCCGAAGAACTCCTCGGGGTACGGGAGGCTGTCCGGGACCTCGATGGCCTCGCCGTACGTCTCCGCCGTCGCCGCGCTCCTGCACCACCAGGGCCTGGACCCGGCCGCGATCATGCGGACGATCCGCGACACGGCCGCCAACCCGGGGCAGCTCCTCAAACTGGGCCTCGGGAACGTCGACGCGGCGGCGGCCGTGAAGGCCGCCGCCGCGAAGAAGTAGCGCGTCAGCCCTCCAGGACCGCCCGCAGCGCCTCGGCGAACTCCGCCGGGGCGCCCGGCATTCCGAAACCGTCGCCCAGGAAGCCGCCGTGGTGGCTCGGGAAGACGGCGACCGGGGTGCCGAGGCCCTCGGCGACGCCGACCGCCGCCCGCGCGCAGAACGTGTCCTCGGACTCCTTGCCCGCGGCGACGACGATCCGGGTCGGCGCGGCGCGCAGGGCCTCGAAGTCGGGGCGGTAGGACGTGCAGCCGCGCATGTTCTGCCCGAGCAGCGGGTCGGCGCGCGAGCCGTCGTCCTCGGCGGGCAGGCCGAACGCCGCCGGGGCGGGGGCGGGCTCCTGGTCCCAGTCCGCCGGGATCTCGCCCTTCCGCATCGTCAGCGCCAGGAACTTGGCCATCGCCGGGCCCCAGCCGTCCCGCAGGTAGGTCGCGTGGACGTCCGCGCACATCGCGAGCGCCGCCTCCCGGTCCGGGACGACCTGGGCCGTCGGCGGCTCGTGGGCGACGAGGGTGTGCACCAGGTCGCCGCGCCGGGCCACCAGGGCGAGGGCGTTGACCGCGCCGCCGCTGCTCGCGAAGACGTCCACGGGCCCGGCGCCGAGCGCCTCGATCAGCCGGACCAGGTCGTCGGCGTGCTCCTCGGGGAGCGTCTCGGCCGCGCCGTCGGTGCGCTCGCTGCGGGCCACCCCGCGCGGGTCGTACGTGACGACGGTCCGGTCGGCGAAGTGGGAGGCGAGCGTGGTGAAGCCGGTCGCGTCCATGGGGGAGCCGATCATCAGCAGGGGGCGCTCGTCGGGCCCGGTGCCGGGGCGCACGTCGTAGCGCAGGGTCGCGCCGACGGTCTCCAGGGTGCGGGTGTCGGTCTCGGCCATGGTGATCTCCTCCGTGGTGTGGCGTTCATGGAGGTAGACGCCCGGCCCGACCGGAACTCATCGGGGTTCGCCGAAAAAGATCGGCGAATTTTCTACTCTCCGCACTCGTGGTGGGCCGGGTCGACCACGACCCGGTCCAACAGTCCGCGCAGCACGGCCTGTTCGGCCTCCGTCAGATCGCCGAAGAGCTCGCGCTCGGCCTCGCCCACGGCCGTGTCGATCCGCCCCAGGGCCGCCGCGCCGGCCTCGGTGATCTCCACGATGTGGCGGCGCCGGTCGGCCGGGTCGCGCCGCCGCTCGGCGAGCCCGTCGGCCTCCAACTCGTTGAGGATCGCGACGAGTTGGCTGGGGTCGATCTCCATCGCGGCGGCCAGGTCCCGCTGGCTCATCGCCCCGGGCGCGAGCTGCATCAGCGTCATCGCGTTCCTCGGGTGCAGTCCGGCGACGCCCAGGGCGGCGCGGATGCGCGCGCCGGTGAGCTCCCCGCGGAAGGAGAGGAGGAAGCCGAGGCGATCGGTCGGGAGTGCTGCCATGCCGTCCACCGTAACAACAACGCAATTGTGGAGCCATGTAAATCGTTGTTACTCTTCAACGGTTGTCGTCCCCAGACCGTTGGAGCACCTCCATGTTCATCACCTATGCCGTCGTCGCGGGCCTACTCGCCCTCGCCTCCCTCGGCTCCGCCTTCATGACGTTCACCAAGAACCCGCAGGTCGTCGGCAGCATGACCAAGGTGGGCGTGACGGAGGGCGCGCTGCCGTGGCTCGCGACCGCGAAGGCGGCGGGCGCGCTCGGCCTGCTCGCGGGGCTCTTCGTCCCGCTCCTCGGCGAGGCCGCGGCGGTGGGCCTGGCGCTCTACTTCGCCGGCGCCGTCATCTCCCACCTGCGCGTGAAGGACTTCGAGCTGGCACCGGCGGCGGTGCTCACCCTGATCGCGGCGGCGGCGCTGGTCCTGCGCATAGCCTCCGCCTGACCGCCCGGCCGACTGCTCGGCTAGCGATACGAGACGTATCGTCTTGCCAGACCTCCCGGCGTGCCGTACCGTCATCCGAACGAGACGCCACGTCTCGCGTCCGTGTCCCCGACGGCAGGAGGTCGCCCTTGTTCCGTGCCCGATTCGCCGACGTCACCAAGCGCCACGACGACCGGTACGTGCAGCACCGGACCGTGCTCGACCGGGTCTCCCTCACCGTCCGCCCCGGCGAACGCCTCGGCGTCGTCGGCGACAACGGCTCCGGGAAGTCCACCCTCCTCCGGCTCCTCGCCGGCCTGGAGACCCCCGACAACGGCACCGTGACCGTCGACGCCCCCGGCGGCCTCGGCCACCTCGCCCAGAGCCTCGACCTCCCCGCGGACGCGACCGTCGGCGACGCCGTCGACCACGCGCTCGCGGAGGTACGGAAGCTGGAGCGGGCGATCCGTACGGCCGAGGCCGAACTCGCCGCCACCGGCGACCTCGCCGGATACGCCGGACTGCTCGCCGCCTACGAGGCCCGGGGCGGCGCCGGGGCCGACCGGCGCGTCGAGACCACCCTGCGGCGACTCGGCGAGCCGGGACCGCTCGACCGCGACCGGCCGCTCGGAACGCTCTCCGGCGGACAGCGCTCCCGGCTCGCCCTCGCCGCCGTCCTCGCCGCCGAACCCGAACTGCTGCTGCTCGACGAGCCGACCAACGACCTCGACGACGAGGCCGTGACCTGGCTGGAGGAGCGGCTGCGTGCCCACCGGGGCACGGTCGTGGCCGTCTCCCACGACCGGACCTTCCTCGACCGGGTCGCCACCGCCGTCCTGGAGGTCGACGAGGACCGCCACACCGTGCGGCGGTACGGCGACGGCTACGGCGGCTACCTCGCCGGACGCGCCTCCGAACGGGCCCGCAGACAGCGGGAGTACGAGGAGTGGAAGGCCGAACTCGCCCGCCACCGGGCCCTCGCCGACACACACATCGACCGGTTCTCCGCGATCCCCCGCAAGGCCCCGGCCGCGTTCAGCGGGGCGGGCGCCTTCCGGGCCCGGTCACGGGCGCACGGCGCGATGAGCCGCATCCGCTCCGCCCGCGAGAGACTCGCCCGGCTCACCGACGCGCCCGTCCCGCCACCACCGGAGCCGCTGCGCTTCCGCGCGGACCTGGTGGGCGAGGGCGCGGCGGTCGACCTGACCGGGATACGCGTCGACGGCCGGCTCCACCTCGACGCCCTCCACCTCGACCCGGGCGAACGGCTCCTCGTGACCGGCCCCAACGGCGCCGGCAAGACCACCCTCCTCCGGGTCCTGGCGGGCGAACTCGCCCCGGACGCGGGCACGGTGACCGTACCCGCCCGGGTGGGCCTGCTCCGGCAGGACATGGCCCCGCCCACCGACCCCCGTACGGTGAGCGAGGCCTTCGGCGAGGAGCGCGCGGAGGAGTTGCTTTCCCTCGGACTCTTCGCCGCCCGGGACCTGACGGTCCCGGTGTCCCGACTGTCGGCCGGCCAGCGCCGCAGGCTGGAGCTGGCGCGGCTCGTGACCGCGCCGGCCGACCTGCTGCTCCTGGACGAGCCGACCAACCACCTGGCGCCGGGCCTGGTGGAAGAACTGGAGGCCGCGCTGGCGGCCTATCGGGGGACGCTGGTGATCGTCAGCCACGACCGTCGCCTCCGAGCGGGCTTCCACGCCCGCACCCTCGAACTACCCCCACCCATTGCTGACCTGCGCCCCGCCGGGGTGGCACCCGCCCGCCCGGAGGGCGCCTAGTGCCGCCCCCGTTGTGGGCAATCGTTCCGCTGGGGCGGAACGGGTGGGCACAACGGACCCGCGCCCTTGCCGGCGCCAGAGGCTTCCGCGCCCGAACCCGCACCGGGAGTGCGCCGCGGCGGTGGTGCGGGTCCAGGCGCAGGAGCCTAGGCCCGGCTGGGGGCGCCGTCCCGTGTGCCCACCCGTCCCGCCCTGCGGGACGATTGCCCACACGGGGGTGGGCACCGCCCGCCCGGGCGCGGGGCCACACGGCGGGCGGCGAAGGGCCGCGCCTAGCACGGGCGCGGGCCCACGGGCGGGGGCGACGCCCGGACGGGCGCGGGCCCATGGGCGGGGTGGCGCCCGGGCGGGGGCGAGGGGCTACTCGTCGTCCTCCAGGTCGCCCTCCGTCTCCAGGAACACCTGGCGGAGGGCCGCCAGCGTCTCCGGGTCCGGCTTCTCCCACATCCCGCGCGACTCCGCCTCCAGGAGCCGCTCCGCGATGCCGTGCAGGGCCCACGGGTTGGCCTCCTTCAGGAAGGCCTGGTTCGTCTCGTCGAGGACGTACTCCTGGGTGAGCTTGTCGTACATCCAGTCGGCCACGACACCGGTCGTCGCGTCGTACCCGAAGAGGTAGTCGACGGTCGCCGCCAGCTCGAACGCGCCCTTGTAGCCGTGGCGGCGCATCGCCTCGATCCAGCGCGGGTTGACCACCCGCGCCCGGAAGACCCGCGAGGTCTCCTCGACGAGCGTGCGGGTGCGGACGGTCTCCGGGCGGGTCGAGTCGCCGATGTACGCCTCGGGTGCCGTGCCCGTGAGCGCGCGGACGGTCGCGACCATGCCGCCGTGGTACTGGAAGTAGTCGTCGGAGTCCGCGATGTCGTGCTCGCGGGTGTCCGTGTTCTTCGCGGCGACGGCGATCCGCTTGTACGCGGTCTCCATCTCCTCCCGCGCCGGGCGGCCTTCGAGACCACGGCCGTAGGCGTAGCCGCCCCAGACCGTGTAGACCTCCGCGAGGTCGGCGTCCGTGCGCCAGTCCCGCGAGTCGATCAGCTGGAGGATGCCCGCGCCGTACGTGCCGGGCCGGGAGCCGAAGATGCGGGTGGTGGCGCGCCGTTCGTCGCCGTGCTCGGCGAGGTCGGCCTGCGCGTGCGCCCGTACGTAGTTGTCCTCCGCCGGTTCGTCCAGGGAGGCGACCAGCCGTACCGCGTCGTCGAGGAGGCCGATGACGTGCGGGAACGCGTCCCGGAAGAAGCCCGAGATGCGCAGCGTCACGTCGACGCGCGGGCGGCCGAGCTCGGCGAGCGGGATCGGCTCCAGGCCGTTCACGCGGCGCGAGGCCTCGTCCCACAGGGGGCGGACGCCGAGCAGGGCGAGCGCCTCGGCGACGTCGTCGCCGGCGGTGCGCATCGCGCTGGTGCCCCAGAGGGAGAGGCCTACGGAGGTCGGCCAATCGCCGTTGTCGGTGCGGTAGCGCTCCAGGAGCGAGTCCGCGAGCGCCTGGCCCGTCTCCCAGGCGAGCCGGGACGGCACGGCCTTCGGGTCGACCGAGTAGAAGTTGCGGCCGGTCGGCAGGACGTTGACCAGGCCACGGAGCGGGGAGCCGGACGGGCCGGCCGGGACGAAGCCGCCGTTGAGCGCGTGCACGGCGTGCGCGAGCTCGTCGGTGGTGGCGGCGAGACGCGGCACGACCTGCTCGCAGGCGAAGCGGAGGACCGCCTGGACCTCGGGGCCGTACGACGTGGGGATGGCCGCCACGTCCCAGCCGGCCGCCTCCATCGCCTCCACCAGCTCGCGGGCCTTCGCCTCCGCCTCGTCGGCGGTGGTGCGGGTCGCGGCCGACTCGTCCAGGCCCAGGGCCTCGCGCAGACCGGGCAGCGCCTGCGTACCGCCCCAGATCTGGCGGGCGCGGAGGATCGAGAGGACCAGGTTGACCCGGGCCTCGCCCTCCGGCGCGCCGCCGAGGACGTGCAGACCGTCCCTGATCTGGGCGTCCTTGACCTCGCACAGCCAGCCGTCGACGTGCAGCAGGAAGTCGTCGAAGCCGTCGTCCTCCGGGCGCTCCTCCAGACCGAGGTCGTGGTCGAGCTTGGCGGCCTGGATCAGGGTCCAGATCTGGGCGCGGATCGCCGGGAGCTTCGCCGGGTCCATCGAGCTGATCTGCGCGTACTCGTCGAGCAGCTGCTCCAGGCGCGCGATGTCGCCGTACGAGTCGGCGCGGGCCATCGGCGGCACCAGGTGGTCGACGAGGGTCGCGTGGACGCGCCGCTTGGCCTGGGTGCCCTCGCCCGGGTCGTTGACGAGGAACGGGTAGATCAGCGGGATGTCGCCGAGGGCCGCGTCGGGACCGCAGGCGGCGGACAGGCCGGCGTTCTTGCCGGGCAGCCACTCCAGGTTGCCGTGCTTGCCCAGGTGGACCATGGCGTCGGCGCCGAAGCCGCCGTCCTCGGTACGGGCGGCGATCCAGCGGTAGGCGGCCAGGTAGTGGTGGGACGGCGGGAGATCGGGGTCGTGGTAGATCGCGATCGGGTTCTCGCCGAAGCCGCGCGGCGGCTGGATGAGGACCAGGAGGTTCCCGCGCCGCAGGGCGGCGAGGACGATGTCGCCCTCCGGGTTGCGGGAGCGGTCGAGGAACATCTCGCCGGGCGCCGGGCCCCAGTGCTCCTCCACCTGCTCGCGGAGCTCGGCGGGCAGGGTGGCGTACCAGCGCTTGTAGTCGGCGGCCGGGATGCGGACCGGGTTCTTCGCGAGCTGCTCCTCGGTCAGCCAGTCCTGGTCGTGGCCGCCGGCCTCGATGAGGGCGTAGATCAGCTCGTCGCCGTCGCCGGAGACGATGCCGGGGAGGTCCGCCTCGGGCCCGAAGTCGTACCCCTCGGCGATGAGCCGCCGCAGCAGGGCGACGGCGGAGGCGGGGGTGTCGAGGCCGACCGCGTTGCCGATGCGGGAGTGCTTCGTCGGGTACGCGGAGAGGACGAGCGCCAGCTTCTTCTCGGCGTTCGGGATGTGACGGAGCCGGGCGTGCCGGACGGCGATCCCGGCGACGCGGGCCGCGCGCTCGGCGTCGGCGACGTACGCGGGCAGACCGTCCTCGTCGATCTCCTTGAAGGAGAAGGGGACGGTGATGAGCCGGCCGTCGAACTCGGGCACGGCGACCTGGCTGGCGGCGTCGAGCGGGGACAGGCCCTCGTCGTTCTCCTCCCACGCGGACCGCGAACCCGTCAGGCACAGGGCCTGGAGGATCGGCACGTCGAGCGCGGCGAGCGCGCCCGCGTCCCAGGCCTCCTCGTCGCCTCCGGCCTGCGCCTCGGCGGGCTTGGTGCCACCGGCGGCGAGGACGGTCGTGACGATCGCGTCGGCTCCGCGCAGTACGGAGACGAGCTCGGCCTCGGGGGCGCGCAGGGACGCCACGTACAGCGGGAGGGCGCGGGCCCCGGCGTCCTCGATCGCGCCGCACAGGGCGTCGACGAAGGCGGTGTTCCCGCTCATGTGGTGGGCGCGGTAGTAGAGCACGGCGACGGTCGGGCCGGTCACGTCGGCCTTGGGCGTCCGCTCGAGGGGGCCCCAGGTGGGGGCGGCGGCCGGGGCCTCGAAGCCGTGGCCGGTGAGCAGGACGGTGTCGGAGAGGAAGCGGGCCAGCTGCTCCAGGTTGGCCGGGCCGCCGTGCGCCAGATAGGCGTGCGCCTCGGTGGCGACGCCGACGGGGACGGTGGAGGCCTCCATGAGCTGGGCGTCGGGGGCCTGTTCGCCGCTGAGCACGACGACCGGCTTTCCGGCGGCGAGGACCGCGTCGAGGCCCTCCTGCCAGGAGCGGACGCCGCCGAGGAGCCGGACGAGGACCAGGTCGACGCCGTCGAGCAGGTCCGGGAGGTCGGCGAGCGGAAGCCGGGAGGGGTTGGCGAAGCGGTACTCCACCGGCCCTCCGGCCGCACGGGCGCTGAGCAGGTCGGTGTCGGAGTGCGACAGCAGCAGGAGCATGGCGAGCTCAGGCCTTCCTCGGGGTTGTCCGCGCCCCGGGTGGTCGTGTGGGTTGGGGCCTCCCCTCGCTCGAGCGAAGCCGAGAGCTTGGGGAAGGGAGTTCCTGACTCACCCGTGCCATGGCTGGTACGGGCTCACAGTGGCGGGACCGCGCCGGATTCTCACCGGGCTTCCTCCCCGGGGTCCTGGGACCCCATGCCGATCTGCATCCTAGATCGTGGCGCGGGCGGGCCCCAGGGAGCGGGGGCGTCGGCCGGATCACACCCCCCGTGGCCGACGGGTCGCACCCCATGGCCGACGGGGGCGCCGAGCGGATCGCACCTCCGTGACCGACGGGGACGCCGAGCGGATCACACCCGGTGGCCGGCTCCGACGTCGGCCGGATCACACCCGGTGTCCGGCCGGAGAGTCGGCCGGATCACACCCGGTGGTCAGCCGGTTCCCCGTGGGTATGCTCGCCGCCATGCCGCCCACCCCACCCCCGACGCCCGAACCGGGCGAAGCTCGCGTACGGGACCGTGGCGACGCCTGCCCCGGGGCGCTGCGCCTGCACCCCGCCGACGACGGACGCCTGGCCCGACTGCGCCTGCCCGCAGGGCGCCTGACGGCCAGTCAGGCGGAAACGCTCGCGGCCGCCGCCGAGACCCTGGGCGACGGACGGATCAGCATCACCTCGCGCGGCAACGCCGAGCTGCGCGGCCTCGGCGACGACTGCGGGGCCGAGCTCGCCGCGCTCCTCTCCACCGCCGGCCTGCTGCCCTCCCCCACCCACGAGCGCGTCCGCAACATCGTGGCCTCGCCCGGCGCGGGACTCGACGGACTCGGGTACGCGGACGTGCAGTTGTGGGCGCGCGCACTGGACACCGCGCTCTGTGCCGAGCCCCGGGCGGCGTCCCTTTCGGGACGGTTCCTGTTCGTCCTGGACGACGGGCGCGGGGACGTCGCCGGGCTCGGCGGCGATGTGAGCTTGATCGCAGGGGAGGGCGGGTCGGCTCTGCTGCGGCTCGGCCCGCGGGTGTTCTGGGTGGCCGCCGCCGACGCCGTCCGCGCCGCCCTCGCCGCCGCCCTCGCGTTCCTCGACGCCGCCGAGGCCGCCGGGAACGGGGCCTGGCGGCCCCGCGAGCTGCCCGAGGAGCACGTGCCCGACTGGGCCGGGGCCCTCGCGCGGGCCGGGATCGCGGCGGAGCCCGTATCCCTGCCCGTACCGCCGCTTCCCGTGTGCCCGCCGCCCGCGCCCGGGGTGCTCGGCGACCGGGCCCTGCACGTCCTGGCCCCGCTCGGCCGGCTGACGGCCGCCCAGCTGCGGGCCCTGGCCGAGGGGGTCGAGGAGCTCCGGCTCACGCCCTGGCGCGGAGCGGTCGTCGTCGGGGCCCGCGCCGACCGACTGCCCGCCCTGGAGACGTACGGCCTGGTCACCCGCCCCGAGCTGCCCTCGGTCGGGGTCAGCGCCTGCACCGGGCGGCCCGGCTGCGCCAAGTCCCTCGCCGACGTGCGGACGGACGCCGGCCTCGTCCGCCGAGGGGGCCTGCCCGTCCACTACTCCGGGTGCGAGCGCCGCTGCGGCCATCCGCACGGCACCTGGGTCGACGTCCTCGCCACCGGCGACGACACCTACCTGGTGGACGGCGTCCCCACCCCCCGTACCGCCCTGCCCGAAGCAGTGACCACGGCCCGCAGCCTGCCGACCCACACGAGATGAGCGAGAGCACCAGGATGTTCGACTACGAGAAGGACGGGACGGAGATCTACCGCCGGTCCTTTGCCACGATCCGCGCCGAGGCGGACCTCGCGGGCCTGCCCGCAGACGTCGCCCAGGTGGCGGTCCGGATGATCCACGCCTGCGGCATGACCGACCTCGTGCAGGACATCGCGTACTCCCCCGGCGTCGTCGCGAGCGCCCGCGCCGCCCTCCAGGCCGGCGCGCCCATCCTCTGCGACGCGCAGATGGTCGCCAGCGGGGTCACCCGCAAGCGGCTGCCCGCCGACAACGAGGTGCTGTGCGCCCTCTCCGACCCGGCCGTCCCGGGCCTGGCCGCCGAGCTCGGCACCACCCGCTCGGCCGCCGCCCTCGAACTGTGGCGGGACCGCCTCGAAGGCTCCGTCGTCGCCATCGGCAACGCGCCGACGGCCCTCTTCCACCTCCTGGAGATGGTCGCGAAGGGCGCGGGGAAGCCCGCCGCCGTCCTCGGCATCCCGGTCGGCTTCATCGGCGCCGCCGAGTCGAAGGACGCGCTGGCCGAGAACACCCTCGGCCTCGACTACCTGGTCGTACGGGGCCGGCGCGGCGGCAGCGCGATGACGGCCGCCGCGATCAACGCCCTCGCCCACGAAGCGGAGATCCAGGCATGAGCACCGTGACCGGCAAGCTGTACGGGGTGGGCCTCGGCCCCGGCGACCCGAACCTGATGACGGTCGCCGCCGTGAAGGCGATCGCGGCCGCCGACGTGATCGCGTACCACTCGGCCCGCCACGGCCGTTCGATAGCCCGCTCCATCGCCGCCGAGCACATCCGCGAGGACCACATCGAGGAGCGGCTGATGTACCCGCTCACGGTGGAGACCACGGACCACCCGGGCGGCTACCGGGGCGCCCTGAACGACTTCTACGAGGAGGCCTCGGCCCGCCTCGCCGCCCATCTGGACGCCGGCCGCACGGTCGCCGTCCTCGCCGAGGGCGACCCGCTGTTCTACGGCTCGTACCAGCACATGCACAAGCGGCTGGCCGACCGCTACGACACGACCGTCATCCCCGGCGTCACCTCGGTGAGCGCCGCCGCCGCCCGGCTCGGCGAGCCGCTGTGCGAGGCGGAGGAGGTCCTCACGATCATCCCCGGCACCCTGCCGGAGGACGAGCTGACGGCCCGCCTGGCGGGCACGGACTCGGCGGTCGTGATGAAGCTGGGCCGCACCTTCCCGACGGTGAAGCGGGCCCTGGAGCGGGCGGGCCGCCTGGACGACGCCCGCTACGTGGAGCGCGCGTTCATGACGGGCGAGCGCACGGAGAAGCTGACGGAGGTGGACCCGTCGTCGGTCCCGTACTTCTCCGTCGCGGTGCTCCCCTCCCGTATCGACCAGGAGCCTCCCGTACGGGAGACGGGCGAGGTCACCGTCGTCGGCACCGGCCCGGCCGGGGCACCCTGGCTCACCCCCGAGTCGCGCGGCGCGCTCGTCAACGCCGACGTCCTCGTCGGCTACACCACCTACCTGGACCGGGTCCCCGTCCTCCGCCCCGGTCAGATCCGCCACGGCTCCGACAACAAGGTCGAGTCCGAGCGCGCCGAGTTCGCCCTCGACCTGGCCCGGCGCGGCCGCAAGGTCGCGGTCGTCTCGGGCGGCGACCCGGGCGTCTTCGCCATGGCGACGGCGGTCCTGGAGGTCGCCTGCGAACCGGAGTACGCGGACGTGCCCGTACGGGTCCTCCCGGGGGTGACGGCGGCGAACGCGGCGGCAGCGGCGGCGGGCGCCCCGCTCGGCCACGACTACGCGACGATCTCCCTCTCCGACCGGCTCAAGCCCTGGGACGTCATCGAGGCCCGCCTCCGCGCGGCGGCCTCCGCGGACCTGGTCATCGCCCTCTACAACCCGGGCTCCAAGTCCCGCACCCACCAGGTGGCGGCGGCCCGCGACCTCCTCCTCGAACTCCGCGCCCCGGAGACCCCGGTGGTCGTCGCCCGCGACGTCGGCGGCCCGGAGCAGTCGGTCCGGATCCTGTCCTTGAAGACCCTGGACCCGACGGAGGTCGACATGCGCACCCTCCTCCTGATCGGCTCCTCGCAGACGCGGGCGGTCGAACGGGGTGACGGCCGCACGATCACGTGGACGCCGCGCAGGTACGGCTGACATGAAGGGGTGGGGGCGAGGGCACAACCCTCCCCCCACCTCGCGAGTCACACAGGCGTTCCCCTGTTTCACATGCTTCACATAGGTCCGGAAAGGGCCCTCCCCCTGTGATGACTCGTACCCGGCTGAGCGCCCTGGCCACCACCGCCGCCCTCGCCGCCTCCGGCGGACTGCTCACCGCCACCCCGGCCGCAGCGGCCGTCACCTGCGCGTCCCCCGTGTGGACGGCGCAGTACTACGCCAACACCACCCTCACGGGCACCCCGAAGCTGACCGCCTGCGACAGCGCGATCGCCGAGAACTACGGTCTCGGCGACCCGGCCGGCGTCACCCTGCCCAAGGACAACTTCTCCGTCCGCTGGTCGGTGACCCGAGACTTCGGCTCCGGCGGCCCGTTCTCCTTCGCCGCCGAGACGCAGGACGGCATCCGCGTCCACCTCGACGGCGTCCGGAAGATCGACCTCTGGAAGAACGTCACCACCACCCAGAAGAAGACGGTCAACCTCACGATCCCGGCGGGCCGGCACACGCTCCGGGTCGACTACGTGGCGTGGACGGGCACGGCGAACGTCAAGTTCACGTACGCGCCCGTCACTTCGGCCACCGTCGACAAGGTCCGCCCGCTCGCGCCGACCGGTGCCACGGTCGCGTACGACAAGACCCTCAACAAGGCCACCCTGAAGTGGGCCGCCAACAAGGAGATGGACCTCGCCGGCTACCGCGTCTACCGCCGGCTGAGCACCTCCACCACCTGGACGAAGGTCAGCAGCGCCACGTCCCTCGTCACGACCACCTCGTACGTCAACTCCCCGCCGCCCACCGGCCAGACGTACCTGTACGAGCTCCGCGCCGTCGACAAGGCCGGCAACGAGTCCTACGGCTCCGCCGACCTGACGGCCGTGTCCGTGGACAGGACCCCGACCGCCGCCCCGACCGGCGTGACCGCGACCGACGACGCCACCGGCGTCGTCCTCGCCTGGCAGCCGGTCCCGGGCGCCGCGAAGTACACCGTCCACCGTCACCGCACGGGCAGCACCGACCCCGTCACCCAGGTCGCGACCGACGTCACGGCCACCACGTGGACGGACACCGCCGCCGCCGAGAAGACCGGCTACACGTACTGGGTCTCGGCCGTCGACCCCGCCGGCAACGCCTCGGCCCGCACCGCCGTCACCGCCACCCACGACGACTACACCGCCCCCGCCCCCGTCGCCGGCCTCAGGGCGACCCCGCGCGAGGACGGCGTGCTCCTGGAGTGGGCGCCCAACCCCGAGCCCGACGTCAAGCTGTACGAGGTCTACAAGGCCGAGCAGGTCGACGACGGCGACGGCAACCTCGTCTGGATCGCCCACCGCGTCGAGTACCTGACGTCCGCGGCCTCCTCCTACCTCCACCAGAGCGCGGCGGACGGCGAGCACGTGCTCTACAGCGTGATCGCCATCGACACCTCGAACAACCAGATCTACTGGAACGACCCGGACCTGAACTGGGTCGAGGTCACCGAACTCGGCACGCCGAGCGGAAGCTGAGCACCCCCCGTGACGACTCGTACCCGACTGAGCGCGCTGGCCACCACCGCCGCCCTCACCGCCACCGGCGGTCTGCTGACCGCCACCCCGGCGGCCGCGGCCGTCACCTGCGCCTCCCCCGCGTGGAAGGCGGAGTACTACGCCAACACCACCCTCACCGGCACCCCGAAGCTGACCACCTGCGACTCCGCCATCGCCGAGAACTACGGCTACGGCGACCCCGCCGGCGTCACCCTGCCCAAGGACAACTTCGGCGTCCGCTGGACACTCACCCGCGACTTCGGCTCCGGCGGCCCCTTCACCTTCACCGCCGAAGCCCAGGACGGCATCCGCGTCAGCCTCGACGGCGTCCGCAAGATCGACCTCTGGAAGAACACCACCACCACCCAGAAGAAGACGGTCAACCTCACGATCCCGTCCGGCCGCCACACCATCGTCGTGCACTACGCGACCTGGACGGGCGCGGCGAACGTCAAGGTCACCTACGCGCCCGTCACTTCGGCGACCGTCGACAAGGTGCGCCCGCTCGCGCCCACCGGTTTCGGCGGCTGGTACGACTGGTCGGGCGACCTGAAGACCAGAGTGAACTGGACCGCGAACAAGGAGATGGACCTCGCCGGGTACAGCGTGTACCGACGGCTGAGCACGTCGACCACGTGGACCCGGATCAGCGGCACGACCCCCCTGACCTCCAGGACGTACGCCGACGTCCCGCCGCCCACGGGTCAGGAGTACGTCTACGAGGTACGGGCCCGCGACAAGGCGGGCAACGAGTCGGCCGGCAGCAACGATCAGACCATCGGCACGGTCGACCGGACCGGACCGGCCGCCCCGTCCGGCCTCGCCGTCGACACCGGTGCCCTGATCAACGCCCTCAGCTGGCGGGCGGTGCCCGACGCGGTCCGCTACGACGTGGAGGCGGCCGACCAGGCGACGGGTCCGTACACCCTGCTCGCATCGGTCATCAAGCCGTCCCACCAGGACATGACGAGCGCCATCGGCGTACCGCGCTACTACCGCGTCCGGGCCTATGACGCGGCCGGCAACCCGTCGGCGTACTCCGCCACCGCGAGCGGCGACCGGGTCGACCGGACGCCGCCGGCACCCCCGACCGGCCTGAACTCGTACGTCGAGGTCAGCGCGACCAACGTCTACTGGGACGCCCCCGACTTCTTCGATACGGACTTCGCCAACGGCGGCACCTACCGCGTCTACCGCTCGCCCGGCAGCACCCTCGACCAGGCCGCGCTCACCCGCGTGACCTGCGCGGAGGGCAGCGACTTCGACAGCAACCACGGCCGCTGCGTCGACCTCGACACGAGCGCCGGCGCGTACTACACCTATGCCGTCATGGCGGTGGACCCGTACGGCAACGAGTCGGCGCTCTCCGCCCCGCTCACCGTCCGCACCGGCGACCGGGTCGCGCCCGGCCCGGTCACGGGCGTGACGGCCACCCCGCGCGCCGACGGTGTACTGGTGCGCTGGAACGCCTCGACCGCGGACGACCTGGACGACGCCGCCTACGCCTACAGCGTCTGGACGGGCGCCCCGCAGGCCGACGGCAGCGTCAAGTGGCTCTCCTCGACCTCATGCAGCAGCCGGAACACGCGCGAGCCGCTCGCGGACCTCTGCGGCGGCCTGCCGGACGGTGAGACCTACGTGTACGCGGTCGTCGCCAACGACCGCTGGGACAACCATCTCCCGCCGTCCGACCCGGCCGTCGTCAAGGTCACGGCCACCGAGCTCGACGTCCGGCCGTCCGTACAGGTCACCACCGCGTGGGAGCTCGGCTCCATCGGTCACAACTCGCGGACCGCTGCCCCCTACCAGCCGTCCATCCACTGGGGCTGCGCCGCCACCGTCACCGCGTGCGAGACGGTCACCGGCTACCGGATGAGCCGCTGGAACGAGGCCACGAAGGCGTACGAGCCCCAGCACGCCGGGCTGATCCAGGTGCCCGCGTCCGGGACGTGGTGGACCGACACCACCGCGACCCCCGGCAGCACGTACTTCTACCTGCTCGAAGCTCTGCGGGCCGACGGCAGCGTGGCCGGCACCTACGCGTGGTACACCGTCTACGAAGACCGGGTCTGAGCCCCTCCCGGACCGAACACCCAGGCGGCGGCCTCCTCCGGGGAGGCCGCCGTCTGCACTCCCTCCGGGACCGGCGGGCGGCGGACCACGACCACCGGGACGCCCGCCTCGCGGGCCGCCGTCAGTTTCGGGGCGGTCGCCGCGCCGCCGCTGTCCTTCGTCACCACCACGTCGATCCGGTGCCGGGCCAGGAGTTCGCGTTCGCCGTCCAGGGTGAACGGGCCCCGGTCGAGGAGGATCTCGGTGCGGGCCGGCATCGGGGCGTCCGGGGCGTCCACCGAGCGGACCAGGAACCACTGCGGGCAGGCCGCGAAGGCCGCCAGGCCCATGCGGCCGGTCGTCAGGAAGACGCGGTCGCCTAGGCCGTCCAGGGCCCGGGCCGCCTCCTCCAGGGACGCGACCGGGTGCCAGTCGTCGCCGTCGACCGGGACCCAGCCTGGGCGGCGCAGGGCCAGCAGGGGAACATGGGCGGTGGCGGCCGCCCGGGCCGCGTTGAAGCTGATCCGCTCGGCGAAGGGATGGGTGGCGTCGATGACCGCGTCCACGGCCTGCTCCCGCACCCATGCGGCAAGCCCCTCCGGCCCCCCGAACCCCCCGATCCGGACCTCGCCCGCCGGCAGCCGCGGGCTCGCCACCCGTCCCGCGAGGGAGCTGGTGACCCGGACCCGGTCGTGCAGCAGTCCGGCGAGGGCGCGGGCCTCGGTGGTCCCGCCGAGAATGAGTACGTGCACAGGAGCCTCTTCGTGAGTACAGGCGGCGGGCGTGAGGCCCAACTCAAGCACACCGGCCTCCGCCCGGGCTGGACGACCGGTGCCTGCGCGACGGCGGCCACGACCGCCGCGTACACCGCGCTGCTCACCGGCGACTTCCCCGACCCGGTGACGATCACCCTGCCGAAGGGCCAGACGCCGTCCTTCGCGCTGACCGCCGAGTCCCTGTCGGGCGGCTCCGCCATGGCCGCCGTCGTCAAGGACGCGGGCGACGACCCGGACGTCACGCACGGGGCCGTGATCCGTTCGACGGTACGGCTCCTGCCGCCGGGTTCGGGCGTGGTCTTCCGCGCGGGCGAGGGCGTCGGCACCGTCACCCTCCCCGGTCTCCCCCTCGACGTCGGCGAACCCGCCATCAACCCCGTGCCCCGGCAGCTCATGCGCGAGCACGTCGCCGCCGTCGCCGCCGCGCACGACGCCCCCGGCGACGTCGAGGTCACCGTCTCCGTCGACAACGGCGCCGAGATCGCCCGCTCCACCTGGAACCCCCGCATCGGCATCCTCGGCGGCCTGTCGATCCTCGGCACGACCGGCGTCGTCGTCCCGTACTCCTGCTCGGCGTGGATCGACTCGATCCGCCGGGGCGTCGACGTGGCCCGCGCGGGCGGTCTGACCCACGTGGCCGGTTGTACGGGCTCCACATCCGAGCGGACCGTCACCGGGATCTACGACCTTCCGGAGATCGCCCTCCTCGACATGGGCGACTTCGCGGGCGCGGTGCTGAAGTACATCCGCCGCCATCCCGTCGACCGGCTCACCATCTGCGGCGGCTTCGCCAAGCTCTCCAAGCTCGCCGCCGGCCACCTGGACCTCCACTCGGCCCGCTCCCAGGTCGACAAGGCCTTCCTCGCCGACCTGGCCCGCACGGGCGGCGCGTCGGATGCGCTGGCGTCGGAGATCGCCGACGCCAACACGGGCCTCGCCGCCCTCCGCCTCTGCGAGGCCGCCGCCGTCCCCCTGGGCGACCTGGTCGCCGCCCGCGCCCGCGACGAGGCCCTGGCCGTCCTGCGGGGCGCGCCGGTCGCGGTGGACGTGATCTGCATCGACCGGGCGGGGACGGTCGTGGGGCGGTCGGAGCCCAAGGGCCCGGCGGGGTCGTAATCCGGGCGACAGCGGCCGTGACGAGGGCCGAGACTTCCGGGATGACCGACTTCTCGCACAAGCCCACCCTCACCGGCGACCTGGTGGTCCTCCGCCCCGTCACCGAGGCGGACGTGCCCGCTCTGCTGCCGCTGTTCGAGGACCCGGAGGTCACCCGGCTGACCGGCAGCCACGTCGCGCACGACGAGGCGGCGCTCCTCAAGTGGTACGGCTCGCGGGGCGCGCAGGACGACCGGCTCGACCTCGCCGTGGTCGAGCGGGCCACGGGACGGGTCGTCGGCGAGGCCGTCCTCAACGAATGGGACCCCGACAACGAGAGCTGCGCCTTCCGGATCGCCTTCGTCCCGGACGCCGTCGGCCGGGGCCTCGGCACGGAGGCGACCCGGCTGATCGTCGGCCACGCCTTCGAGGCGCTCGGCCTCTACCGGATCTGGCTGGAGGTCTACGCCTTCAACCCCCGCGCCCGCCGCGCCTACGAGAAGGCGGGCTTCCGCGCGGAGGGCGTCCTGCGGGGCGCGCTGCTGTGGGAGGGGGAGCGGGTGGACGCGACGGTGATGTCGGTGCTGGCGCCGGAGTGGGCGGCCGCGGACCGTCAGGCCGTCGGGTAGCCGATCTCCGCGATGTCCTCGGCCAGGTCGGCGAGCTCCACCTCCGGGTTGAGGGTCGCGACGACCTCGGGCGTGAGGGGGCGCAGGGCCAGGACGTGGCGTACGGCTTCCAGGTCGACCGGGGTCTCGTAGTAGTCCGACGCCCATTCGGCGTACGCCTCCGCCGAGCGGTCCACGAGCAGGTGGAGGAGGCGGCCGGAGCCGTCCGGGTCCTCGCGGTCGTCGCCCGCGTCGGGGTACTCGACCGTGCCCGTGTGCCAGGCCGTGTCCGTCGGCTCGCGCCACAGGCAGGCCGTGGTCACGTGCACCCCGTCCTCGTCCGTGAACGCGGGCTCCGTCAGGTACTCGGCGAACGCCTCCGGCACCCCGTCGAGCACCCCCGGCCAGGTCTGCCCATCCGTGAGCTCCCCGAACGGGCTCAGCATCGACTCGTGGGCGAAGACGCGGGCGAACGCCCCCGTCGGCGAGAGGACGATCGTGTACTCGTCTCCCTGACCGTCCTTCATGGACGCCAGCTGCTCGGTCTCCGACCAGTGCGCGTCGAAGGAGTAGTAACGGCTCTCCCACTCCGGGCAGAGCACGGCGTCCAGCATCGCGAGCCCTCGGCTGTGGTCGCGCAGTTCCTCGATGCCCGGCAGCGCCCGGGCCACGTCGTAAACGGTCACGGGGCCATTCAAGCCCCTGGCACCGACATGCGGCCCCGCGGCCCCGAACCTAGGCTCTTGCCCAGACAGAGTCCCCGAGCGAGAGGGAGTCCCATGGCGAAGCGCGGCAACAAGAAGCGGGCCCGCAAGAAGAAGAAGGCGAACCACGGCAAGCGGCCCAACGCCTGAGCCGTAGGCAGCGACTCCACGGAGGCCGGACCCCCGCAAGGGTCCGGCTTCCGTCGTGTCGTGCGTCAGCAGGTGTGGCGGTCCCGCGCGTCAGCAGGTGTGGCGGTCCCGCGCCGGGTCGTACAGGTGGCTGTCGCGGAACTCCGACGCCGCCAGCGTGCGGCCCACGATGATGACGGCCGTCTTCGTGATGCCCGCCGTCTTCACCTGCTCCGCGATGTCGTCGAGGGTGCCGCGCAGGACCACCTCGTCCGGGCGGCTCGCCATCGCGACGACGGCGGCCGGGCAGTCGGCGCCGTAGTGGGGGACGAGCTCGGAGACGATCCGGTCGACGTAGCGGGCGCCCAGGTGGAGGACGAGCAGGGCGCCGCTGCGGCCGAGGGTGGCGAGGTCCTCGCCCTCCGGCATCGGGGTGGCCTGCTGGGCGATGCGGGTGAGGATGACCGTCTGGCCGACCGTGGGGACGGTGAGCTCCCGCTTGAGCGCGGCCGCCGCCGCCGCGAAGGCCGGGACGCCGGGCACGACCTCGTACGGGATGCCGGCCGCGTCCAGGCGGCGCATCTGCTCGGCGACCGCGCTGAAGACCGAGGGGTCGCCGGAGTGCAGCCGGGCCACGTCCTGCCCGGCCTCGTGGGCGGCGACGATCTCGGCGACGATCTGGTCGAGGTCCATCTTCGCCGTGTCGACGAGCTTCGCGTCCGGCGGGCACTCGGCGAGGAGCTCGGTGGGGACGAGCGAACCGGCGTAGAGGCAGACCCCGCACTTGGCGAGGGTCCGCGCGCCGCGCACGGTGATCAGGTCGGCCGCGCCGGGGCCCGCGCCGATGAAGTAGACGGTCATGAGTCGGTACAACCCTTCGTTACGGACCACTGGGTGACGGGCATGGCCTGGCGCCAGCCGGTGAAGCCGCCCACGGGCACGGCGGTGGCGACGGCGAGCCGGATCAGTTCGCCGCCGTGGCGGCCGTACCACCGGGCGAGGAGCGCCTCGGATTCCAGCGTCACGGTGTTGGCGACGAGCCGGCCGCCGGGCGGCAGGGCGTCCCAGCAGGTGTCGAGGAGGCCGGGGGCGGTGAGGCCGCCGCCGATGAAGATCGCGGACGGCGTCTCCAGGCCGGCAAGGACCGCAGGCGCCGGGCCCGTGACGACCTTCAGGGCCGGTGTGCCGAGCGCGTCGGCGTTGCGGGCGATGCGGGCGGCCCGCTCCGGGGACTTCTCGACGACGATCGCCCGGCAGGAGCGGTGGCTCCGCATCCATTCGATGCCGATGGAGCCGGAGCCGCCGCCGACGTCCCAGAGGAGTTCGCCGGGGGCGGGGGCGAGGGCGGCGAGGGTGGCGGCGCGCACGTACCGCTTGGTGAGCTGGCCGTCGTGCTCGTACACCTCGTCGGGCAGGCCGGGCACGGCGCCGAGCCGGAGCGCGTCCGGGTCGCGTACGCAGTCGAGGGCGAGGACGTTGAGGGCGTCGGTGCGCTCGTGGGGCCAGTCGGCGGCGGTCCCGTCGAGGAGCCGCTCGGCGGGGCCGCCGAGCTGTTCGAGGACGCGGATCCGGGTGCCGCCCCAGCCGGTCGTACGGAGCAGGTCCGCGACCCGCGCGGCCGTGTCGGCGCCTTCGCTGAGGACGAGGAGGCGGCGGCCGTCGTGGAGGGCGGCGGAGAGCGCGGCGAGGGGGCGGGCGACGAGCGAGACCGTCTCGGTCGCCTCCAGGGGCCAGCCGAGGCGGGCGCAGGCGTACGAGACGGAGGACGGGTGCGGGTGGACGTCGAGGGCAGCACCCGCCTCCGCGAGGGTGCGGGCGATGCCGTGGAAGCTGGGGTCTCCGCTGGCGAGGACGGCGACCGTGCGGCCCTCGTGGGCGGCGAGCAGGCCGGGGACGGCGGGGCGGAGGGGGGAGGGCCAGGTGATCCGCTCACCGGGACAGTCGGTGGCGGGGAGGAGGCCCAGCTGGCGGGGGGCGCCGATGAGGACCTCGGCGGTGCGCAGGACGCGGCGGGAGCTCTCGGGGAGCCCGTCCCAGCCGTCCGCGCCGATTCCGACGACCGACACCACCGATATCGCAGCGTTCACGCGGGCGACTCTACGTGAGGGCCGCAGGTGGGCGGTGTGTGGCGGCCCTCACTTCTGGGCGTTCTGCCCGACGTAGAAGAGCAGCCAGACGAAGCCCGCGAAGGCGTGCGTCGCGAAGACGTACACGAAGACGCGGAGCATCACGCCCCGCTCCTTCCACCGCTCGTTGTCGTGCGCCGTCTTCTCGGTCATGCGCTCCAGGGTACGGGCCGGAATAGAGGAGGGGGTCGCGCCGTTCGAAGAAATAGTTTAAGCTTCAACCACTAGCCAGGAACGCGAGAGGTGAGCACGATGCAGTTCGGGATCTTCACCGTCGGTGACGTGACGACCGACCCCACCACCGGCCGCACCCCCACCGAGCACGAGCGCATCAAGAACACCGTCGCGATCGCGCTCAAGGCCGAGGAGGTCGGGCTCGACGTCTTCGCGACCGGCGAGCACCACAACCCGCCGTTCGTGCCGTCCTCCCCGACGACCCTCCTCGGGCACATAGCCGCCCGCACGGAGAACCTGATCCTGTCCACGTCCACGACGCTGATCACCACCAACGACCCGGTGAAGATCGCCGAGGACTACGCGACCCTCCAGCACCTCGCCGACGGCCGCGTGGACCTGATGATGGGCCGCGGCAACACCGGCCCGGTCTACCCGTGGTTCGGCCAGGACATCCGCCAGGGCATCCCGCTCGCCATCGAGAACTACGCGCTCCTCCACAAGCTGTGGAGGGAGGACGTCGTCGACTGGGAGGGCAAGTTCCGCAGCGCCCTCCAGGGCTTCACGTCCACCCCGCGCCCGCTCGACGGCGTCCCGCCGTTCGTCTGGCACGGCTCCATCCGCTCCCCGGAGATCGCCGAGCAGGCGGCCTACTACGGTGACGGCTTCTTCGCGAACCACATCTTCTGGCCCAAGCAGCACACCGAGAAGATGGTCCGGCTCTACCGCCAGCGGTACGCGCACTACGGCCACGGCACCGAGGAGCAGGCCATCGTCGGCCTCGGCGGCCAGGTGTTCATGCGCAAGAACTCGCAGGACGCGGTACGGGAGTTCCGCCCGTACTTCGACAACGCGCCGGTCTACGGCCACGGTCCGAGCCTGGAGGAGTTCAGCCGCGAGACCCCGCTGACCGTCGGCTCCCCGCAGGAGGTCATCGAACGCACCCTGTCCTTCCGCGAGTACGTCGGCGACTACCAGCGCCAGCTGTTCCTCCTCGACCACGCCGGACTGCCCCTCAAGACGGTCCTGGAGCAGCTCGACATCCTCGGCGAGGAGGTCGTCCCGGTGCTGCGCAAGGAGTTCGCGAACCTGCGGCCGGCCGGAGTCCCGGAGACGGCCCCCCTCCACCCCGCCGTCGTCGCTTCCAAGGAGATCTGACGCCATGCAGACGCTGAAGCTGGTCGCCGTGTCCGCCGGACTGAGCGCCCCGTCCTCCACCCGGCTGCTCGCCGACCGGCTGCTCCAGGCGGCCCGGTACCGGCTGGCCGAGCAGGAGTACGCCGTCGACGTCGAGGTCGTCGAACTGCGCGACCTGGCCGTCGACATCGCGAAGAACTTCGTGACGGGCTTCCCGTCGGCGGCGCTGGAGGAGGCGATCGAGAAGGTGACGGCGGCGGACGGCGTCATCGCCGTCACCCCCGTCTTCACCGCCTCCTACAGCGGCCTGTTCAAGTCCTTCTTCGACCTGATCGACCCGACCGCGCTGAGCGGTACGCCGGTGCTCATCGGCGCGACCGGCGGCACGGCCCGCCACTCCCTGGTCCTGGACCACGCCCTGCGCCCGCTCTTCGCCTACCTGCGAGCCCTCGTCGTCCCCACCGCCGTCTACGCGGCCTCGGAGGACTGGGGCTCGGGCGGCGACGAGTACACGGAGGGGCTGCCGGCGCGGATCACCCGGGCGGGCAACGAGTTCGCGGACACGGTGGCGGGGCGGCCGGCGCGGCGCTCGGACGAGGACGAGATCGTCCCCTTCGAGAAGCAACTGGCAGACCTGCGCCTGGACTGACCACCACGCGGCGCGGGCCCGCACCGCGCGGGCCCGCGCCCGGCTGGGCTTCGCCCCGCGCCCCGTGTGGGCCCGCGCCCGCTGCCGTGTGGGCAATCGTCCCGCAGGGCGGGACGGGTGGGCACACGGGACGGCGCGCTTCAGCGGCGCCTCCGCGTCCCGCGCCTGGACCCGCACCGACCGAGCGCCGTGCACGGGGTGCGGGTCCAGGCGCGGAAGCCTCAGGCGCCGGCAGGGCGCGGGTCCGTTGTGCCCACCCGTTCCGCCCTGCGGAACGATTGCCCACAACGGCGGGGCGGTGGGGTCACCACGGGGCCGGGTGGCCCGTGGCGTCCTCGTGCGTGTAGAAGAGGTAGTACGCGGCGCCGCCCACGCACACCCCCACGATCAGCCCCAGCAGCGTCGACGCGTACACGCTCGCGTCCGTCAGGCTGTAGAGGAACCCGACCGCGATCCCGGCGAGCGCGCCCCACGCCGCACCCCTGGCCTCGCGCGGCAGGGCGCGGCCGTAGCGCCTGAGGGCGTACAGCGCGACGGCGAGGACGACCGCCGAGATGAGGCCCAGCCAGAACTGTCCCCAGCTGAGCGCGCCGCCGTCGCGGGCGTTCACCTCCGCGTAGAAGCCGTACAGGACGCCGATCGTGACCGGGAGTCCCCAGCCGTGCGTGCTGATCCGGCGCCTGGTCGGCGCCGCTGCGTGTGCGGCCATGGCAGGAGCTCCTCGTCTCTGGCCCCCCTGGTTCCGGGTCCCGCACCCTCCAGGGCACACCCGCGCCCGGCGCCCCGCAACTGGATCAAGGCCCCTCGGCGGCCACCGTCGCCAGGCGGGCCAGGGCCGCGTCGAGGACCGGCCGGGGCGGGGACGCGAGGCCCACGCGGACCGCGTCGAACGCCACGCCACGGCCCACGGCGAAGGCGCTTCCCGGCGTGACCGCCACGCCCGCGCGTGCGGCCGCCGCCGCCGTGAAGGTCTCCGCGCGCCAGGGCGCGGGCAGCTCCCACCAGCAGTAGTACGCGTGCGGGGAGGTGCGGAGGGTCTGGCCGGCCAGTCGGCGCCGGACCAGGGCGTGCCGGGCCTCCGTGTCCGCCCGCTTGAGCGCGACCGCCTCCGCGACCGTACCGTCCCCGGTCCAGCGGGTGGCGGCGGCGAGCGCGAGCCCGCCGGCGGTCCAGGCGCCGGAGCGCAGGGCGTCGGCGACAACGGTACGGAGCCGGGCCGGCACCACGACGTAGCCGACGGTCAGTCCGGGGGCGAGCCGCTTGGAGAGGCTGTCGACGAGGAGGACCCGCTCGGGGGCGTGCGCGGCGAGCGGCGCGGGCGTGTCGGGCGCGTCGGGGAGGAGGAAGGCCCAGGTGGTGTCCTCGACGGCCGTCAGGTCGAGGCGACGGAGGAGTGCGGCGAGTTCGGCCCGCCGTTCCTCCCCCGCGGTCGTGGAGAGCGGGTTGTGGAGGGTGGGCTGGAGGTAGACGGCGGAGAGGGGCCCGCCCCGGTGCGCGGCTTCCAGGGCCTCCGGCCGTACCCCCTCCGCGTCGAGGGCGAGCGGGACCAGCCGGATGCCGAGCCGTTCCGCGACCGCTTTGACCAGGGGATACGTGAGCGCTTCGACGCCGAGCCGGCCGCCGGGCGGGACGAGGGCGGAGAGCGCGGCGGCGATGGCCTGGCGGCCGTTCCCGGCGAAGAGGACGCCGTCGGGGTCCGGTGTCCAGCCGGGCCGGGCGAGGACGGCCACCGCGGCCTCCCGGGCCTCGGCCGTGCCGGTCGCGGCGGCCGGCCGGGAGACGGCCTCGGCGAGCACGTCGGGCCGGGCGAGTGCCGCGAGCGCGCGGGCCATCAGCTCCGACTGGCCTTCGGCCGCCGGGTAGTTGAGCTGGAGGTCGACGGGCGCGGCGCCGGTCGCCTCGGCGAGTGCGGGTCCGGGCAGTGGGGGCGCGGCCCGGACGAAGGTGCCGCGCCCGACCTCGCCGACGACCAGTCCGCGGCGGGCGAGTTCTCCGTACACGCGGATGGACGTGGAGTTCGCGATCCCGTGGCGGCGGGCGAAGACGCGCTGGGGCGGCAGCCGGTCGCCGGGGCGCAGCCGCCCGTCCCGTACGGCCGCCTCGACCCGGTCGGCGATCCTCCGGTACTCCTCCACCAGTCCCCCTCATTGCACCGAGAGCAAAGATCTTATTGCACCGAGCAGTTGGGGTTGCCTAGCCTGCCGTCATGCCCACCTTCTACGAGGACCGGGGCACCGGCCCCGCTCTCCTCCTCGTCCACGGCCATCCCTTCGACCACACCATGTGGCAGCCGCAGATCGACCGCTTCTCCCGCACCGGATACCGGGTCATCGCCCCCGACCTGCGGGGATACGGCGCCACGCCCCTGGGAGCCACGACCGGCGCGACCCTCCTCGGCGACTTCGCCGAGGACCTCGTCGCCCTCCTCGACGCACTCGACGTCCAGGACTGCGTCCTCACAGGCCTCTCCATGGGCGGTCAGATCGCCATGGAGCTCGTCCGCCGCCACCCCGAACGGGTCCGGGGCCTCGTCCTCGCCGACACCTTCCCCGCCGCCGAGACCGAGGACGGCAGGAAGGCCCGGAACGCCATGGCCGACCGGCTCCTGCGGGAGGGCATGCGCGGGTACGCCGACGAGGTCCTCGACCGGATGGTCGCCCCGTACAACACGCACGCCGCGCCCCACGTCCACCGCATGATGTGCGCCACCGACCCGGTCGCCGCGGCCGCCGCCCTGCGCGGCCGGGCCGAGCGCCCCGACTACCGGGAGACGCTCACGAAGGTCGCGGTGCCCGCGCTCGTCGTCGTCGGCCGGGACGACACGTACACCCCGGTGGCGGACGCGGAGGAGATGCACGCGCTGCTCCCCGACTCCACGCTCACCGTGATCGAACGGGCCGCCCACCTGCCCAACCTGGAACGCCCCGAGGAGTTCGACGCGGCCCTCGACGCCTTCCTTCGCTCACTCGTTCGGCCCAGTTGAAAGTTCGGAACCGTACGAACGCTCCGACGATGGGGCCATGAGCCAGAACACCGCACCCCGCCAGACGGGCAACCAGCCGGGCACCAGGTCGAGCAGCTCCGGCGCCTGGGCCGCCGGCGGCACCCTCTTCGCCGGCGTCCTCATGCTGGTCACCGGCTTCATGGACATCTTCCAGGGCATCGCCGGCATAGCCGAGGACGACGTCTACACCCGCATCGGCGACTACGTCTTCAAGTTCAACCTCACCACCTGGGGCTGGATCCACCTGATCCTCGGCGTCATCGTCGCCATCGCCGGCTTCGGCATCCTCAAGGGCGCCGAGTGGGGCCGGATCGCCGGTATCTCCCTCGCCTCCCTCAACGTCCTCTTCCAGTTCCTCTTCCTGCCCTACCAGCCGTGGTGGGCGCTCTTCTCCATGGCCATCTCGATCTTCGTGATCTGGGCGCTGGCCACGGACGACGCGTACGGCCGGGGCGAGACGTTCTGAGGAGCGGGCAGATGAGACGTACGACGGGAATCGCCCTCACCGCCGCCACCCTCCTCGTCCTCTTCACCGGCTGCGACAACACCAAGGAGAAGACGGGCGAGATCGTCTCCTCCGCCACCGCGGCCATCGCCTCGGCCGCCCAGGACAAGATGAACGAGATCAAGGGCGGGGTGAACGCCAAAGGCGACGTCAAGGCCGGACCGACGAGCACCGACGGGGACCGCACGGTCGCGGAGATCACCGCGACCAACCCCAAGGACAAGAAGGCCGACTACACGATCCTGGTCAACTTCCGCGACGCGGACGGAAACTTCCTCGACGCGGTCGTCCTGAACATCAACGACGTCGAACCCGGCAAGTCCAAGACCGGTACGGCACGCAGCAACCGGACCCTCTCGGGCGAAGCCGAGGCGGAGATCTCGCAGGCCCTGCGACACTGAGGCGCGTGGACGAACCGCTGCCCCTCCGGCCCAGGCGCCGCACGGCGGCCTGGGCCGGAGGGCTGCTCCTGATCGTGCCCGCCACGATCGCGGGCTGCCGCATCCTGGACACGGACGCGGTCACCCCCGTACCGCAGCTGCTCTCCTTCCTCCCCTGGCTGACGGTCCCCGCCGCCCTCGGAGCGCTGCTCGCCGTCATCGCCCACCGCCGCACCCTGTCCCTCCTGGCCTTCGTCGTCCTCGCCACGACCGCCTGGAGCGCCCTGCCGTACATGCCGCAGCTCGTCACCTCCTACGGCCTGCCCCTCGCCCGGGTCCGCGTCCTCGCCGCCAACATCGAGTTCGGCGAGGCGACCGGGGCGCTGATCGACACGATCCGACGCGAACGTCCCCAGCTGGTGTTCGTCTCCGAATGCGACCGCGCCTGCGGACACGCCCTCACCAGCACCTTCGCCACCGAACTCCCCCACCACGCCTCCGTCGACGCCGACGGCTCCGCCGGCTCCGTCCTGCTCAGCGCCTATCCGCTGCGCGTGCGCGACGAGGGGGTGATCCCGGCGGCCATGGGCATGCCGGGCGCCACCGCCGAGATCGCCGGACTGCCCGTACGCCTCCAACTCGCCCACCCGCTGCCGCCGCTGCCGGGCCAGGTGGACGCGTGGAAACGGGAGCTGGGCCGGATCGAGGACGTGGCCGCCGGCCGCCCGTACGACGAGCCGTTCCTGCTCGCCGGAGACTTCAACGCCTCCCAGGACCACGCCGCCTTCCGCGCCATCCTGGACCGCGGCCACCTCCAGGACGCCGCCCGGCTGGCGCGCACGAGCCGCACCCCCACCTGGCCCACGGAGGGCCCCGTCCCCCCGTACGTCCAGATCGACCACGTCCTGGTCAGCGACGACTTCAGCGTCGCCGGCATCCGCTTCCCCGCCCTCGCCGGCTCCGACCACCGGGCGGTCCTCACCGATCTCGACCTGCGCGGCGCGCGCTGATCGGCCACGCTGTAAGGCATGGAGAACGAGGAGATCCTGGACGACATCGGCGCCCTCGTCGAGGAGGAACGCGCCCTGCGGGAGCGCGCGGGCACCGGCGGACTCGCCCCCGAGGAACGCGCCCGCCTCGCCGCCCTGGAGGTACGCCTCGACCAGTGCTGGGACCTGCTGCGGCAGCGGCGCGCGAAGGCCGAGTTCGGGGAGGACCCGGACGAGGCGACCCTCCGCCCGGCCGCAGAGGTCGAGTCCTACCGCAACTGACCCCCGGCGGGCACGGGCCCGCGCCCACCGCCCGTGCAGGCCCGCACCCTGCTGGGCCTTGCCCCCGCCCGGGCGGGCGGTGCCCCGCCGCCGTGTGGGCCCGCGCCCGCTGCCGTGTGGGCAATCGTCCCGCAGGGCGGGACGGGTGGGCACACGGGACGGTGCCCCCAGCCGGGCCTAGGCGTTCCGCGCCCTGACCCGCACCGACCGCGCGGCGCACACGGGGTGCGGGTTCAGGCGCGGGGAGCTCGGGCGCCGCTAAGGGCGCCGTCCGTTGTGCCCACCCGTTCCGCCCCAGCGGAACGATTGCCCACAACGCGCGGGGGCGCAGGCCCACAACGGGGGCGGCGCCGTCCGGGCGGGTGGGCACCGCCCCGGCGGGGTGCAGCCCGCAGCGGGGCGCAGCGGCGCGCGGCGTACGTTGGTCGCATGGCTCGGCCCCCTCTCCTCACCCCACCCGCCTGGCTGACCGCCGGTCTCAGGCCCGCCCCCGCACCGATCCCCTGGGCGGCCGTCCTCCGGGCATCCGTCGCCCTCTCCGCGCCACTCGCCGTCGGAATGGCGACGCACCAGACCGCGTACGGCGCGCTCGTGTCCATGGGGGCGCTGTCCGGGGTCATCGGGGACACCGCCGACGCCTACCGGATGCGGGTCTTCAACATCGCGGTGCCGCAGCTGTTCGGCGCCCTCGGGGTGACCCTCGGGACCCTCGTCTTCGGGGAGGGATGGGTCGCGGTCATCGTCCTCACCCTCATCGCGCTGGTCTCCGGGATGATCTCCTCGATCGGCGCCGTCGCCTCCGTGTCCGGGCTGCTCCTGCTCCTCAACGCCGTCGTCGGTGCGGGGCTCCCGATGCCCGACCCGTGGTGGAAGGCGCCCCTCCTCCTCACCCTCGGCGGGCTGTTCGTGCTCGCGCTCACCCTCCTCGGCTGGCCCATGCGCCGCGCCGCGCCCGAGCGGGAGGCCGTGGCCGCCACCTACCGCGCCGTCGCCGAGCTGTACGAGGCCACCGGCACCGACGCGTACGACGAGAAGCGGCAGGCCGTCACCGCCTCCCTCAACCAGTCCTACGACCTGGTGCTCGCCCGCCGGGCCCGCCAGCACGGCCGGGCGAGCTCCCTCGTGCGGATCCTCGCCCAGCTCAACGTCCTCATCCCGCTCGTCGAGGCCGCCCCCGCCGCCCACCTGCGGGCACAGCTCTTCGGGCCGCTGTCCCCCGCGATCCCGGCGGCCGTGCGGGAGCTCGCCGACTCCGTCGAGGAGGGCCGCACCGGGGCACCCGTACTCGATCTGCCGACGCCCGAGCGGCCCGCCGAGAGGGCCGTGGACCATGCCCTGCGGCACGCGGCGGCCGTCGTCCTCAAGGCCGACCCCGACCCGTACAACGTCGACGACCGCCTCGGCCGCCCCGCCGCCCTCCGCGTCCGGGCCCGTCGGGCGACCCGCGCCGTCCTGTTCTCGGAGGCGTCCTGGCGGTACGGCCTGCGGCTCGCGCTCTGCATCGGCCTCGCCCAGGCCCTGGTGTCCCTCATCCCCGTCCCCCGCTCGTACTGGGTCGCGCTCACCGTCACCTTCGTCATGAAGCCCGACTTCGGCTCGGTCTTCTCCCGGGCCGTGCTCCGCGCCGCCGGCACCGCCGCCGGGCTCCTCCTCGCCGCCCTCGTGCTGTCCGCGGTGCCGCGCGGCTGGTGGGACGTGCCGGTGATGTGCGTGCTCGCGGCGCTGATCCCCGCCTCCTCCGCGAAGGGGTACGCCTTCCAGACCGCGGCCATCACCCCGGTCATCCTGCTCCTCTCCGACCTGCTCAACCACCAGGGCTTCGACCTCGTCCTGCCCCGCCTGTACGACTCGCTCATCGGCTGCGGCATCGCGCTGGTCGCCGGCTATCTGCTGTGGCCCGAGTCCTGGCACGCCCGGATCGGGGACCGGCTCGCGGACGCGGTCGCCGACACCGCCGCGTACGTGGGGCGTGCCTTCGGCAGCGAAGAGGACCAGAGCGGGCGGCTGCGGGCCCGGCGGAAGCTCTACCGCGATCTGTCCACCGTCCGCTCCGAGTTCCAGCGCGCCCTGACCGAACCGCCGCCCACCGGCGCCCGCGCCGCCGCCTGGTGGCCGCTGGTCGTCGCCGCGGAGCGGATCGTGGACGCGACGACCGCGGCCAGGATCCGGGTCGACCACGGTGCGCCCGCGCCCGATCCGGCGGAGGTCGCCGCCGTGGAACGGGAGTTGCGGGAGCTCGCGGACGGACTGCGCGGCACGGACACCCTCGTGGAGGTCCGCGCGGAGCTTCCGGGCGACGAGAACGGAGTCCTGGCGCCGCTCCGCCAGGAGGTCGGCGCGGCCCGCGCCATCGCCGGTCCCGACCTGCGGTAAACCCCCTTCCGGGGGCGTACGGGAGGACTTACCGGCGGTCACAGAAACGGAACCTCCCCACTGCCGTTACCGGAAACCACCCGGGCGACTACGATGCGCTCGATTCACCGTGATCCGCGTCCGCCGCCGTCGGCAACCGGCCCGGCGTGCGGTCCGCTTCGCCGTGCCGCAGCACCACCCACGCCCTGCCTCACCTCCCGCCACCGAGGACCCGCCATGCGCACCACCACGAACAGAGGGCTCCAGCCCAACGTCCTCGGTACCTTCGACACGATCGTGATGGCCGTCGCCGGCAGCGCCCCCGCCTATTCGCTGGCCGCGACGACCGCCGTCCTCTTCGGCGCGGTCGGCCTCGCCGGACCCGCCGCCCTGCTGTACTGCGCGATACCGATGCTCGGCATCGTCCTCGCGTACGCCCGCCTCGGCCGGATCGACGTCAACGCCGGGGCCGGGTACTCCTGGGTGGGCCGCACCCTCCACCCCTTCCTCGGCTTCCTCTCCGGCTGGGCGCTCGTCTTCGCCGCCACCGTGTTCATGGTGGCCGGTTCGCTGCCCGCCGGCACCCTCACGCTCTCCCTGATCAGCCCCGGGCTCGCCGACTCGACCCCGCTCGCGGCGGCCGTCGGCGCCGGCTGGTTCCTGATGATGCTGCTCGTCGTCCTGGGCGGCGCCCGGCTCACCGTACGGGCGCAGCTCGTGATGTCCGGCGTGGAGATGCTGATCCTGCTCGCCTTCGTCCTGGCCGCCGTCGTGCACCGGGGCCGGGCGACCGCCTTCGACTGGTCCTGGTTCGCCCTCGACCACTTCCACGGGCCCGACACCTTCGCCGCCGGGGCGCTGATCGCCGCGTTCTACTACTGGGGCTGGGACGTCACCAGCAACCTCAGCGAGGAGACCCGGAACAGCCGCCGCACCGCCGGGCTCGCCGCGCTCGTCGGCGTCGGCTTCGTCTTCCTCCTCTTCGAGGCCTTCACGGTCGCCGTCAACGTGCTGCTGAGCGCCGAGGAGATCCGCGACGCCGGACCCAACGTCCTCGCCGTCCTCGGCCAGGAGATCTGGCCCGGCGTCGGCGGCAAGCTGCTCGTCGTGGCCGTCCTCCTCTCCACCGTCGCCACCCTGGAGACCACCCTCCTCCAGGTGACCCGCTCGCTCTTCGCGATGGGCCGCGACCGGACCCTGCCGGCCGCGCTCGGCCTCGTGCACCGCCGCTGGAACACCCCGTGGGTCGCGATCGCCGCCGTCGGCGGCGCCGCCCTCCTGATGTTCGGCGCGGCCGCGGCCGCCGGCTCCGTGCAGCGCATCCTCAGCGACGCCGTCGCCGCGATCGGCCTCCAGATCGCGTTCTACTACGGCCTCGCGGGCATCGCCGCGATCGTCGCCTACAAGGCGGTCCTGTTCCGCTCCGTGCCGAACTTCGTCCTCGGCGGTCTGTGGCCGCTGCTCGGCTCGGCGTTCATGCTCTGGGCCTTCGTCGAGTCGATCGGCGAACTCTCCAGGACCGCCGTCACCATCGGCCTCGGCGGACTGCTCCTCGGCGTCGTCCCGCTGCTCGTGTACTGGCGCAAGGGCAGCGACTACTACCGCCCCGCCCGCCTGGACGCCGTCCGCGCCCTGGAGGCGGCGGAGGGCTCGGGCCCGGCCACGAGCCCGCGTGCGGGAGCCCGCGACAAGAACTACGCGACGGACTTCTGAGCGCACCTGTACGTACGCCGCGACCGTACGTACGCCACGACCGTACGTACGCAGGGACTGTACGTACGCAGCGACTTCTTCCTACGGCAGCCGAACCCGAAGGAGGCCCCCGATGGCCGTACGCCGCCGCTCCGCGCGCCCGGCGCGTCAGGAGCGCTTCACGCCCGACTTCGACCCGGACTTCGGGGACCGGGCGCTGACCGAGGCGCGCCACGACATCGTCATCGGCCGCTGGCAGGGCGTACGGGACCTGCTCGCCGCCACCGGTACGGACTGGACGCGCCGCACCCACCGGCTGCGGCTCCTCTCGCACGCCGCCGCGGGCAGCTCCACCGTCGAGACCTGGCGGGCCGCCGAGCCCGGCAACCCCGACGCGGCCGTGCTGCGGGCCGCGACCGAGGTGGTACGGGTCTTCGACGCGGCCATCGCGGCCGGTCGGGGCGCCACCCTCGACCGGGGCCGGATCGACGCCGCCGTCGACGCCTGCCGGGGCGCGGCCGAGGCGGCACCGGCCGACCCGATGCCGTGGATCTCGATGCTCTCGGTGGCACGCCTCTACGAGGGCGGAGTACCGCGCCGGGAACTGCGCCACTGGTTCGACGAATTGCGGCGCCGCGACCCGTACAACACCGAGGGCCACATCCAGGTGCTGCGCTACTGGTCGGCGCGGTGGCACGGCACGCACGGCAGCATGTACGACTTCGCCCGCGACGCGGCGGGCGTGGCACCGCCCGGCTCCCCGCTGCCGGTCCTGGTGCAGGTGGCCCGGGTCGAGGAATACCGGTACATCGCGGACGGGGCACTCGGCCGGGGCCCGGTGCGCGGCTTCGACCAGCACTGGAAGCACGAACTGGCGGTGACGGAACTGCGCCGCACCCACGCGCGCTGGATCGGCGGCCGCGAGCCCGGGCAGCCGGTGGCACCGGAGGAGGTCGCGGACCTCAACTTCCTCGCGCACGCGGCCTGTTACGCGGGCCAGGTGGAGATCGCGCGGGAGCTGATGGGACTGCTCGGCACGCGGGCGGCGTGGGTGCCGTGGGCGTACACGGGGGACCCGGAGGAGCAGTTCACCAGATTCAGGGAGGGCCTGGGAGTGGAGTGACTCCCCCTCCCGGATCCCTTCGACGGCAACGCTAGGTGTACGGATCCGCACGGAGACGGCACCGGAGTGAATGCCGCATGAACGCACGACGACCGGGGGCGACCGGGTCACCGGAGGGGGCGGGGGCGGCCGCTAACCTTACGTGTCCGCCCTGGCCAGGGATGAACGTCCCGAAACGCCCAGTACGGACATTCACACTGCACCCCCACTCATGCGAAAGGGTTCGCCCATGGGTATTCGGAGCATGCTGCGCAAGGTGTTCGGCCGGGACCGCGAGGAATCCCCGGCAACCTCCGTCCCGCCCC
This sequence comes from Streptomyces vietnamensis, assembly GCF_000830005.1. NCBI lineage: Bacteria > Bacillati > Actinomycetota > Actinomycetes > Kitasatosporales > Streptomycetaceae > Streptomyces > Streptomyces vietnamensis. The sequence goes on from NZ_CP010407.1 coordinate 4,090,291, forward strand.
AGACGCGTGAGACCCCGGAGGCGGCGGCCTCGACCCCGGCGGGGACCTCGGACACCCCGGAGGCGACGACCCCGGAGGCCCCGGAGGCGGCGGCCTCGGCGGCCCCGGTCACCCCGGAGGCGGCGGCGCGCCGCGCGGCGGACGACCTGGTGGCGGCGTCCTTCGACAACCCGCAGATCCCGAAGGCGAGGACGGCCGAAGCCGGGGAGACGGATGCGGCACCGGCTTCCGAGCCGGAGGACGCGGCCACCGCCCCGGCGGAGCCGGAGACGGTCCTGGCGGTGGACGCGGACGCGTCGGAGACCGCTGCGGAGCAGCAGGACGCGTCGGAGCCGGAGGCGGCCGTCGTCGCGGACGACACGGACCCGGCGGAGCCGGAGGCGGCCGTCGTCGCGGACGACACGGACCCGGCGGAGCCGGAGGCGGCCGTCTCGGTGGACGCGGACGCGGACGCGTCCGAGCTCGCTCCGGAGGAGCAGGAGGAGGCGGCGGCGCCCGCCGCCGAAGCGACCGACGAGCCGGCGGAGCCGGAGACCGACGCTGCGGACGAGCCGCAGGCCGAGGCCGCAGTCCCGGCGGAGCCGGAGACGGCCGTCGGCACGGACGCGGACGCGTCCGAAGTCGCCACCGGGCAGCAGGAGGCGGAGGCGCCCGCCGCCGAAGCGACCGACGAGACGCCCGAGGCGGAGGCGGCCGTCGTCGCGGACGACACGACCCCGGCGGAGCCGGAAGCGGACGCTGCCGACGAGCCGCAGGCCGAGGCCACCGCCCCGGCGGAGCCGGTCGCCGTCGCGGCGGCGGAGCCGGCGGCCGACGTCGCCCCCGAGCCGGAGGCGCAGGCCGACGAGGTCCCGGCCGACCAGGCCGACGAGGACCAGACCCCCGAGGCCCCGGCCGACGAGGCGCAGACCCCCGCGGCTCCGGCCGACGAGGCCCAGACCCCCGCGGCCCCGGCCGACGAGGCCCAGACCCCCGAGGTCCCGACCGACGAGGCCCCGGCCGAGAAGGTCGCCCCCGCCCTCCCCCTCCCCGCCCTCAAGGCCGCCGCGCCGCACCTCGTCGACGCGTACAAGGCCGCCGGGGCGCAGCTCAAGAAGCAGGGGCTCTCCGGGGCGCGGGCCGCCGTGTACCTCGTCGTCGACCGGTCCGGGTCGATGCGCGGGTACTTCAAGGACGGTTCCGTGCAGCGCCTCGCCGAGCAGGTCACCGCGCTCGCGGCGCACCTCGACGAGGACGCCACCGTCACGACGGTGTTCTTCTCGACGGACATCGACGGCACGGTCGACCTGACTCCCGCCGACCTCACCCCCACCCGCATCGACGAGGTCAACGGCACGCTCGGCCGCCTGGGCCGTACCAACTACCACCGGGCCGTCGAAGAGGTCCTCGCCCACCACGAGAAGAGCGACCCGGCCCGCCCGGCGCTCGTCGTGTTCCAGACGGACGGCGCGCCGGAGTCGAAGACGGCCGCCACGCAGGCGCTCGCCGAGGCCGCCGACCGCCCGCTGCACTGGCGGTTCGTGGTCTGGGGCGAGGAGGACAACAAGGCCTTCGACTACCTCCGGAAGCTCGACGGCACCCCCCGTACGGCGGCGTACTTCGCGGGCGCGACCCCCGTCGAGACGGCGCACGCGGCCTTCTACCGGGGTCTGCTCTCCGGCCTGGAGCTCTAGGAACCGGCGGCGGGGGTGACGGTGACCGGCAGGGTCACCGTCACCACCAGCCCGCCGCCCTCCCCCTCGCCCCGCGCCACGGCCCGCACCGCACCGCCGTGCGCGACGGCGATCGACCGCACGATGGAGAGCCCGAGCCCCGCGCCGGGCCCCATCCGGTCCCGCCCCTCTCCCCGCCGGAAGGGTTCGAAGAGCCCGTCGACGTCGCCCTCCGCCACCACCGGTCCCGTGTTGACGACGGTCAGGACCCCGTCCTCGACCCGTACGTCCACGTCGCCCCCCGGCACGTTGTACGCGACCGCGTTCGCGACGAGGTTCCGTACGAGGTGCGCGAGCAGCACCCGGCTCCCCCGTACGACGCCGCCGTCGCCCGCCACGCACGCGTGCACGTACTCCTCGGCGACGACGTCCCCGAGCCGCACGTCCTCCCGCTCCGCGAGCCCGCGCTCGCTCCGCGCGAGGAGGAGCAGCCCGTCGATGAGGCGCTCGCTGCGCCGGTTGGCGTCGAGGAGGACCTGCCGGACCTCGCAGTCCTCGTCGAGCCCGATCTGGATCGCGGCGCGCTGGGTGGCGAGCGGGGTCCGCAGCTCGTGGGAGGCGTTGGCGATGAACCGGCGCTGGCTGTCGAAGGCGGTCTCCAGGCGTCCGAGGAGCGCGTCGATCGTGTCGCCGAGCTCCTTGAGCTCGTCGTCGGGCCCGCGCACGGCCAGACGTTCGTCGAGACCGGAGAGGCTCCGCGCCCGGGCGGTCATCTCGTGGACGGGCCGCAGGACGCGCCCCGCCGTCCACCACCCCACCACGACCGCACCGCAGGCGATGACGAGCAGGGCCATGCAGGACCACATGAGCATCTGCTCGCCGGCGGCCCGGCTGACGTCGTCGCCGATCCGGTACGCCTCGACGACGGCGACGTCGTCCGCGCGGGCCACAATCGCATCTGCGTCGGCGTCCGTACCGGCTCTGACCAGCAGGTTCACCACGAGCAGCAGGACGGCGCCGAGGACGAGGAAGACACCGCCGTAGACGAGCGCGATGCGGGTACGGATGGTGGACCCGGCGCCGAGAAGCCCGGGCCGGCTCACAGGACGTACCCCACGCCCTGCACGGTCCGGACGAGCCCCGGTTCCCCGAGCTTCCCGCGCAGCTTGCTCATGCAGACGCGTACGGCCCCGGTGAAGGGGTCGGCGTGGGCGTCCCAGGCGCGTTCGAGGAGCTCCTCGGCGGAGACGACGGCGCCGTCGGCCTCCAGGAGGATCTGGAGGACGGAGAACTCCTTGGGGGAGAGGTCGAGGTCCCGCCCGTCGCGGACGGCGGTCCGCCGGACGGTGTCCACGACGAGCCCGTCGCGTGCGAGGAGGGGCGGCAGGGCGGGCCGGGCGGAGCGCCGCCGGAGCGCGCGGACGCGGGAGACCAGCTCGGGGAAGTCGAAGGGCTTGCCGAGGTAGTCGTCGGCGCCGAGGTCGAGGCCTTCGACGCGGTCCTCGACGGCGGCGGAGGCGGTGAGCATGAGGATCCGGGTGGGGGAACCGGCCCCGACGAGCCGCCGGGCCACGTCGTCGCCGTGGACGCGGGGCAGATCACGGTCGAGGACGAGCACGTCGTACGCGTACAGGCCGAGCCGCTCCAGGGCCTCGCCCCCGTCGTGCACGATGTCGACGGCGAACCCGGCCCGTCGCAGGCCGGTGGCGAGGAGCGCGGCGAGGTCCCGCTCGTCCTCGGCAACGAGTACACGCATGCGGCCCATCCTCCCCCGGCCCTCCCCGGGCCCTCCCCCAGGCCCATCGATGTGAGTGGATCTTCGTCCGACCGTTAGGATTTCGACCATGGCGGCCACTGGATCCGAGAAGCAGGGGGCGAAGGCGTTCTACGTCACGACCCCCATCTACTACGTCAACGACGCTCCTCACCTGGGCCACGCCTACACGACCGTCGCAGGCGACGTGCTCACGCGCTGGCACCGTCAGCGCGGCGAGAAGGTGTGGTACCTCACCGGCACGGACGAGCACGGTCAGAAGATCATGCGCACTGCCGAGGCGAACGGGGTCACGCCCCAGGAGTGGTGCGACAAGCTCGTCGAGGAGGCGTGGAAGCCCCTCTGGGAGCACCTGAACATCGCGAACGACGACTTCATCCGCACCACGCAGAAGCGTCACACCGACCGCGTGCAGGAGTTCGTGCAGGACCTGTACGACAAGGGCGAGATCTACAAGGGCGGGTACGAAGGCCCGTACTGCGTGGGCTGCGAGGAGTACAAGCTCCCGGGCGATCTCATCGAGGCCGAGGACGGCACGAAGCTGTGCGCCGTCCACAAGAAGCCGGTGGAGATCCTCAAGGAGGAGAACTACTTCTTCAAGCTGAGCGAGTACGGCCCGAAGCTCATCGAGTTCTACGAGGCGAACCCGGGCTTCATCCAGCCGGAGTCGGCGCGCAACGAGGTGCTGAACTTCGTCAAGCAGGGCCTTGAGGACCTCTCGATCTCGCGCTCGACGTTCGACTGGGGCGTGCCGGTCCCGTGGGACGACAAGCACGTGATCTACGTGTGGATCGACGCGCTCCTGAACTACGCGACGGCCGTCGGCTACAACGAGAACCCGGAGAAGTTCGACGAGACCTTCCCGGCGAACGTCCACCTCATCGGCAAGGACATCCTCCGCTTCCACGCGATCATCTGGCCGGCGATGCTGATGGCGCAGGGCCTGCCGGTTCCCGGCCGGGTCGCGGCCAACGGCTGGCTGATGGTCGGCGGCGAGAAGATGTCGAAGTCGAACCTGACGGGCATCAAGCCGCAGGACCTGACCTCGCACTTCGGCGTGGACGCGTACCGCTGGTACTTCCTGCGGGCGATCGCGTTCGGCCAGGACGGCTCCTTCTCGTGGGAGGACTTCACCGCCCGCTACACGAGCGAGCTGGCGAACGACTACGGCAACCTCGCCTCCCGTGTGGCGGCGATGGTCGGCAAGTACTTCGGCGGCGAGCTGCCGGCGTCGACGGCCGACGGCGACGCGGAGAAGGCGGTCCACGAGGGCCTGGCGAAGGCGGTCGCGGCGGCCGACGCGAAGATCGGCGAGGAGCTGGACTTCCAGGGCGGCATCCTGGCGATCTTCGACTTCGTGAAGCAGGTCAACGGCTACATCACGGAGCAGGAGCCGTGGAAGGTGGCCAAGACTGCATTCGATGATTCTGCTGACGCAGCGGGGTCGGAGGAGGGCCGGGCCCGCCTGGCGACGATCCTCTACACGGCCGCGGAGTCGCTCCGCGCCGTCGCCGTCCTGCTCAACCCGATCATGCCGGAGACCTCGCAGGCCCTCTGGGACTCGCTGGGCGCCGAGGCGTCCCTGGGCGCCCTGGCCGCGCAGCCGGTGCAGTCCTCCGGCACGTGGGGCCAGCTCCCGGCGGGTGCGACGGTGACGAAGGGCGCGGTGCTGTTCCCGCGCCTGGAGGACCCGAAGAAGGACTGACGTACTGAGGTACGAAGAAGGCCGCCGCCCCTGGTCGACAGGGGCCGGCGGCCTTCTTGCGCTCCCAGGTCACCAGGTGAGGACGAGGGCGGCGACGGCGGGCGCCATGTAGATCAGCGGGAAGGGGGCGTGGCCGTAGGCGCGGGCGCGGATCACGGTGATCACGGCCCCGGCGAAGTACAGGATGAGCCCGATCGCGGCGAGGGTCCCGATGACGGGGACGTAGAACCCGACGATGAGCCCGACGGCTCCGGCGGCCTTGGCGGCCCCGAGCCAGTTCCACATCGCCCGCGGCACCCCGTACTGGGCGAGCGGCTCGACGACGAACTTGGCCCTGAAGAAGATCGAGGCTCCGGAGAACCCGGCCATGAACGCGGCGACGGCGGTGACGACGATGGCGGTGGTGGACATCTCGGCGAACATCTCGACGGCTCCTTCAGCTGCCTTCCGTATCCGCCTCGACCGAGCCGGACACTGCACTGACGGAGGCGGGACGGGATGTGTGACAGCCCGCGCGAAAAACCTCAGCGAACCCAGTTCTTCAGCGGCTCCGTGTCGAGCTCCATCCCCACCGGCTCCGGCAGGGTGACCGTCTTGCCGAAGGGCACGGTCGCCACCATCTCGTACCGCTCCCCGTCCGGCTGCGAATGGACCTTGACCTCACAGGTGGTCCTGTCGACCAGCAGGTACACGGGGATACCGGTCTCGGCGTAGGCGCGCGGCTTCTCGACGCGGTCGCGGTGGCCGGTGTCCGAGTCGCCGGAGGTGACCTCGACGACCATCAGGACACCGTCGGCACTCGCCCACTCCCCCTGGCCGACGAACGTGCCGCTCGGTGCGAGACAGCCGTCGGGACGGGCATTGCCCTTGCGGTACGTCTCGACCCTCAGCCCCTGATCGGGGTACAGCCACCACTCCGTGTTCGCCTGAATGCACAGACGCGTCAGCCACTCGATGATCCGCCCGTGGTCACCGCCCGGCACAGCCTTCTCCCCGATCTTCCCGTCGATGAACTCCAGACGCAGGGACTCGTCCACGTGTTCGCCGGCACGAGCGAGTTCTTCGAACCCCTCTTGAGTCAGGACGCTCACGGCAGACTCCTCCCGGATCGGTGGTGCCTTCCACGGTACGTGTTCCCCAGTCCGCGTGACCGGGTTCGTCGCTGTCGCCATGACAGGCACGCTGGCATATGCCAGCGACCCGGGGTCCGGGAATCCCCGGCCTTCACCCAGGCGGGTGAGACGGCCACCCTGACGCGAGGTTCAGGTTCGGGGGTCGCCGGTTCCGGCCGGGACCCGGGCGGCGTCAGCCGAGAGCAGGGCTCGTGAGGTCGAGCGCCAGCCGGTTTCCCCAGTCGTTGGTGAAGACGGCGCTCCTGCCCTCGTAGCGCACGCCGACGAACGGGTTGGAGTGGAACATCACGGCGACCCACCGCAACGAGCGGTCGGCGTGGAGACGGGCGAGGTAACCGATGTTGCCCATCCCACCGCCCCCGCCGGACACCCACCCCGATCCGTCCGGCAGCGGGCTCTCGAACCAGGTGTCCACCCCGTCGATGCCGTACTCCTCGATGGCCTGGGCCACATCGAACGGCTCTCCGATACGGAAGGGAATCGGCTGTCCCGCATCCGGGTGGTACGCCCCCGGACCGTCGACATGCAGCTCCAGGGCGGAGCCGTCCGGCCGGTACAGCCCGTCACGGAGCGGCATCTCGCCGGCCTTCCAGAGCCCCTCGACCATTCCCATGGCCCGTCCCCCGCCAACCGCTGTGGGTCAGCAGCCGACGGCGTACGAGACGAAACCGGCCCACGCGCCGGGCGTGAGCGCGAGCTGCGGCCCGCCGATGTTCTTGGAGTCGCGAACGTGGACGGTGGCGGGGGTGGTGGCGATCTCCACGCAGGAGTCGCCCTCGGGACCGCTGCTGTAGCTGCTCTTGAACCACGCCAGTTCGGAGACGTCCCCGGCGGAGGCCTTGCGGATCATGTTTCTCCCAGCAGTCGCTCGATAAGGGCCAGGGACTCCCCTGGCGGGAGTGCCTGAGCCCGGATGGTGCCATACCTCAGCTCAAGGATCCTCAGCTGTTTCGGCTCGTAGGTCGGGCGCCCGTTGAACGCACCGTCAGACCTTCCCACCGCTGTGCCGTCCTCGAACTTGAGCAGCTCGATCCTCCCGCTGAGGCCGGGGTGAGCCTCACTTTGCGTCGGCATCACCTGGAGCGTGACGTGATTCATGCGTCCCACCTCCAGCAGGCGTTCGAGCTGTTGCCGCCACACCATTGTGCCGCCAACCCTGCGCCTCAGCGTCGCCTCTTCCTGGACGAAGCTGAGCGACGGCGCAGGGGATCGCCCGAGGACCGACAGTCGCGCCATGCGGGCGGCAACCAGCCGTTCCACCTCGCTCTCCGAGTACGCCGGCTGTCGAGCCTCGAACAGGGCTCGGGCGTGCTCAGGAGTCTGCAACAGGCCGTTGATGCTGATGCACTCGTACACCCCGATCTCGACCGACCGTTCCTCAAGCTTGGCCAGCTCCCGGACCTTCTTCGGGTACCGGACCTTCGCCACGTCGTCCTTCATCGCCGCGATCAGCCCGCCCGCGTCCAGGACCTCGTCCGCCTTGTCCAGGTACTCGGGCCGGGGGATCCGCTTCCCGCCCTCGATCTTGTAGACGAGGTCCTCGCCGTACCCGACCGCGATCCCGAACTCGGCGGCCCGCATCCCCACCGCTTCCCTCCGCAGCCTCAACTGCCGTCCCACGGTAGCGATGACGGCCAGTCCCCAGTCGTCGTCCGGGTCGACCTCCCACCCCGGCTCGTCCGCCTCGCTCTTGAGGTTCCGTACTCCTTCGTCCACCGACATGCGCGCCCTTCCTCCGGCTGTCCGATCGCCGCAACACCCTTACCCTGCGTACGGGTTCGGACAGGCCGGACAGCAGTGGACAAGCCCCGGACAGTGACCCTACGCATCGGTGTCGTCACTGTTCACGCTAGCCAGCAGCGACCACGCTCGGTGACGTGAATCAGAAGAACACCACCCAAGTACCCGTACCGACCCACGACTTCCGGGTGCTGCTGTCACCCACGCCACGCGGAGCGAGGCTCGCCCGACTGCTCGCCCTCGAGTGGCTGCGGACCCGGGAACTCCCGTACGGCGTCGTCGAGTCCGCCGAACACGTCGTCGCCGAACTCGCCGCGAACGCCGCCACACACGGCCGGGTCACGGGGCGGAGCTTCCGGCTCGCGCTTCGGGTGCACGTGGACGTCCTCCGGATCGAGGTCACGGACACCCGGGGCACCGACCTTCCCCGCCGACTCGGTCGCGGCCTCCTCCTCGTCGAGGCGCTCGCCGACCGGTGGGGCGTCGAGCCGGGACCCGTACCCCGGAAGACCGTATGGGCTGAACTCGACCTGCCGCATCTCTGACCAGCGGAAACGACCCGCCCCACCGAACTCCCGGAATGGGGGGTTCGGTGCGGCGGCCGGTCTTCCAAAGGACCACCGGGGAGAAAGAACCCCCACCAAACCCCACCCTTTCCCTCCCGGGCCGGACGCTCACTCGTGCGAGTGAAAGTCACCAACTGGGCTGGATTCGGGAGGGGTTGCCTGCTTTACGCTCGGCTCGACCGGCATATGCCACCAGACATGCGTCGGCCCTCGCTGGGACGGCAATCCCAAGACGAGGGCCTGACCACAAGGAAGAAGCAACCTTCCCGTGGATACTCGAAACACTAACGCGCGCACCTCCGCCCCGTCCCGTAACGGCGCGAAAACCCACCCCAAGGCGCGTACATGCGCCCGCTCCGGAGGCGTCATGCACGACAACGACCGCCACATCCGCCGCTTCACGGTGATCGGCAACCACCTCGCCCAACACCCCGAGCTGTCGTTGACCGCCATCGGCCTCGCCGCGCACATCCAGTCGCTGCCCACCGGGGCTTGCATCAGCATCAAGACCCTCGAGAGGAAGTTCCCAGAGGGGAGGAAGCGGATCAGCGACGCGCTGAACGAGCTGGAGGCCCACGGCTATCTGAGCCGGACACGAGAGCGCCTGGCGGACGGGCGGATGGTCACCCGTACGGTCTCGCGCAACAACCCGGGCCGGAGGGCCGCCGAAGAGCCACCGGCGAAGCCCCAGCTGCCCACCCGCCACCCGGAACCCCAGCGCAAGGCACTCCCCGCCGTCCCGCAGCCCGCCTACCCGGCCCCGGACCTCCTGGCGACGGCACTCGGGATCCTCAGCGACCTGCGCCGCGACGACCCGCGCCTGTACCTCTCCGCCACCGACGTGGACCACCTGGCCCCGGGCGTCGCCACCTGGCTGGAACGCGAGGTCAGCCCAGAGGCCGTACGCCAGATCCTGACCTTCGCCCTGCCCCAGGAAGAACTCCGCCGCCCGGCCGCCCTCCTGGCTCACCGCCTGAACGCCCATCTCCCGCCCCTGCCACCCTTCCGGCCGGCGGACCCGGGCGTCCGCCACCCCCTCCAGAACTGCGACACCTGCGACCGCGCCTACCGAGCCCCCGAACCGGGCACATGCGCCACCTGCACACCGACGACCTGACAGGGTGGGTCATTCCTCGTTGCTCGCGCGAATGTTCGCATGCCAGCCTGCGTGAGTGACTGAGCAGGGGGACGACAGACCGGAGACTCACCAGCTGTCACGGCTGGCGGAGTTGGCAAACGCGCCGGTGGCGACCGTACAGCCGAAACCCGCACCGGAGCCGGAACCGGCCGACGAGGCAGCGGCAACGGCCCGGCGCGACTTTGCGCGATTGCTCGGCGAATTCCGGCGTACCGCCGTGCTCGTGCCGTTCGACGACCACGAGAGTCTCTGGACCGCGGACTTCAACGGGGTGCGGTGGATCTGCGCGTTCTCGGACGAGGAGGCGCTGGCGCGGTTCGCGGTGGCGCGCGGGGACGCCGAGCGGGAGTGGACGTACCGGACGATCCTCGGCGCGCGGCTTCTCGACGTGATGGTGCCGATGCTGCCGGGTCCCGGCGGGGTCGCGCTGGACGCGGGCAGCGCGGACGGGGTGCTGTTTCCGCCGGTGGCGGGGGTCGTCCCGGACGCGGTGGCGGTCGATCTCGGGGGTACGGAGACGGGGGCGGGGACACGATGAGCGGGAACGAGCCACATCTCGCGGTGCCGGCGGATGCGCTGGCGGCGATAGCGAAGGGCATCGACCTGGCGCATGCCGAGCTGAAGGATCTCGGGATGATCGGCGAGGCGTCGGCGGGCCGGGGGTTCTCGGATCTCGCCCTGTCCGGTCTGGAGCTGGGGCACGGCGGCCTGACGTCGCGGTTCAAGACGTTCTGCGAGCGCTGGGAGTGGGGCGTCCGCGCGCTGACCATGCGGGGGAACCAGTTCGCCGTCGGGGTCGGCCTGTCCGCGGGATCGTTCGCGGAGCACGAGCGGTACGTCAAGGACTCGATCAAGATCGTCGCGAACGCCGTCAACGGCAACCCGCACCTGTCCGAGGACGAGGTCAAGGAGATGAGCTGGGAGACCATCCGCGACCAGCACGCGTGGGACAACGCGGACGGGAGCGAGGAGTCGTTCAGGAAGGCTCAGGAAGAGGTCGAGCAGACCTGGAAGAACACCGGCGACGACGTCGTGGGCGAGAAGCTCAAGGCCGAGTTCCGCCCGAACAAGGCGACCATCGAGCAGGCTGATCAGCCGCGTTGGGGGGACGGCCGCTGATGGTGGACTGGGGCGGTTGGGTCGACAAGGGGATCGACAAGATCGGCGACGGCATAGGCGCCGGCATCGACAAGGGCAAGGAGTTCCTCGGCGAGGGCGTCGACCAGGCGACCGACATGACCGGTCGGATCCTCGACGCCGCGGGTACGCACGACTGGGCGGACGCGGTCGAGGACTGGGGTGACAAGACCGCTTCCTCCCTGGGCGCAGAGGTCGGGGAGCAGCAGCTCGGGCAGACGGAGCAGGCGGACGAGCTCGTCCACGGCAAGCCGGAGAAGATCGCCGAGTCGGTGAAGAACCTCCGGGACTTCCAGAGGGCGTTCGACCTCGTCGGCGGCGGGATGAAGAAGCTGGACGCCGGTCACTGGAAGGGCGCGGCGGCGGACGCGTTCCGGTCGGCGTTCGAGACCCTGCCGACCGACTGGCTGCAGGCCGCCGACGCGATGGAGAACGCGGCCAGGGCGCTGGAGACGTACTCCCACGCGATCGTGAGCGCGCAGGGCAAGGCGCGCGAGGCGATAGCCCTGTACAAGGAGGGCGATGCGGACTCCAAGGCGGCCACCGAGACGTACGAGAAGAAGGTCGCCGCCTACAAGGCGGCGAGCAGCACCGACAGCCCGCTCCCCGACCCCGGGGATTTCTCCGACCCCGGCACGGCCAAGCGGAAGCGCGCCCAGGAGATCCTGAACGACGCGCGGAAGGCGCGCGACGAGGCCGCGGAGTCGGCGAAGGCGGCGGTCGGTGCGGCCCTCGCCCATGCGCCCAAGGAGCCGACGGGGCGCGAGCGGGTCAAGGCCGAGCTGATGGACTACGGCGTCGGCACGAGCATCGAGCTGGCCCACTTCAGCGGTGGCGTCGTCAAGGGCGGGGCCGGCCTGGTCGACTTCGTCCGCTCGGTCAACCCGACCGACGTATACAACATGACCCACCCGGCGGAGTACTACAAGGGCGTCAACATGACGCTCGCCGGCCTGGTGTCCACGGTCGCGAACCCGGACAGGGCGCTGAAGAACGCCTGGGACTCGGCGAAGGGCGACCCGTCGGAGTTCCTCGGCCGGCTCCTGCCGGAGCTGATCGGCTCGAAGGGCACCGGCCTGGTGCGCGGAGGCGTACGCGCCGCGGTGAAGAACGGCACGAAGCACCTGCCGGAGGTGAAGAAGCCGGGCGGTGTCCGCGGGGATCAGGGGAAGGATCCGCACACCGCCGGCAAGACGGGCCGCGAGACGAAGTGCAAGAAGGACCCGATCGACATCGCGACGGGCCGGATGCTGCTGCCGCAGACCGACATCGCGCTGCCCGGTTCGCTGCCCCTCGTGTTCCGGCGCACGTTCGACTCCTCGCGCCGCTCGGGGCGCTGGTTCGGTCCGACGTGGTCGAGCACGGTGGACCAGAGGCTGGAGATCGATTCGGAAGGCGTCGTCTTCAGCTGCGACGAGGGCAGCCTCCTGGCCTATCCGCATCCGGCGCCGGGCGTCCCGGTCATGCCCACGCACGGCCGGCAGTGGCCGCTGGACCGGGTGGAGGACGGCTACACGATCACGGACCCCGACAGCGGCACAGTCCGGCACTTCACCGACCACAGCGACGAACTCGCGCTCCTGGCCCAGATGGACGACCGCAACGGCCGCTGGATCGCATTCGAGTACGACGAGTCGGGCGCCCCGACGGCGATCGTCCACCACGGCGGGTATCACCTGAAGCTCACGACGAGCGAAGGGCATGTGACCGCCCTTCACCTCGCGGACCAGGAGATCCTGCGCTACGGCTACACGGACGGCCACCTGACCGAGGTCACCAACTCCTCGGGCAGACCCCTCCTCTTCGGCTGCGACGAGCACGGCCGCATCACCTCGTGGACGGACACCAACGGAAGCCGCTTCGACTACGTCTACGACGACCAGGACCGCTGCACGTACCAGTCGGGCACGAACGGCCACCTGGAAGCGACGTTCACCTGGGACGACGTGGACCCGGCCACCGGCCTCCGCATCACCACCCTCACCGACGGCCTGGGTCACACCGAACGCCACCTGATCAACGACCGCGCGCAGGTGGTCGCCGAGATCGACGCCCTGGGTGGGGTCACCCGCTACGCGTACGACCGCCACAACCGCCTGCTGTCGCGGACGGACCCGCTGGGCCACACCGCCCGCACCACCTACGACGACCAGGGCCGGCCGACGGTACTGGAACGCCCGGACGGACGACAGGCACGGGCGGAGTACGACGAGCACGGCTTCCCGATACGCCTCACCGGCACCGACGGCAACGTCACCCGCCAGACCTTCGACGAACGCGGCAACCGCACGTCGGTGACGGCCCCTTCGGGCGCCCGGACGGAGTTCGCGTACGACGAGTCGGGCCGGCTGACGTCGATGACGGACCCACTGGGCGCCACGACGCGACTGGTCGTGGACGCCCGCGGCCTCCCTGTCGAGGTCACCGACCCACTGGGCGCGGTCACCCGCTACTCCTACGACGCCTTCGGCCGCACGGTCCAGGTCACGGACCCCCTGGGCGCGGTCACACGCCTGGAGTGGACGGTCGAAGGCCAGCCATCGAAACGCACTGCCCCAGACGGGACGGTGGAGTCCTGGACGTACGACGGCGAGGGCAACTGCCTCAGCCACACGGACGCGCTGGGCGGCACGACGAGCTTCACGTACACCGACTTCGACCTGCTGACCTCCCGCACGGGCCCGGACGGGGTCCGCTACGAGTTCGCCCACGACTCGAACCTGCGCCTGACGAGGGTGACCAATCCCCAGGGCCTGACGTGGGACTACGCGTACGACGCGGCGGGCCGACTGGTCGAGGAGACGGACTTCGACGACCGGACTCTGGGCTACGCGTACGACGAGTCGGGCCGACTCACCTCCCGCACGAACGGCCTCGGGCAGGAGATCAGCTTCGAGCGCGACAGCCTGGGCCGCATAGTCCGCAAGGACGCCGAAGGTGCGGTCAGCACGTACGAGTACGACGTCTTCGACCAGCTGGCGACCGCGACCGGCCCGGACGCGACGCTGGCGCGCCTCCGGGACCGCTACGGCCGCCTCGTCTCGGAGACCGTGAACGGCCGCACGCTCTCGTTCGAGTACGACGCCGTGGGGCGCCGTACAGGGCGGACGACACCGGGTGGTTCGAAGAGCACGTGGTCGTACGACGCGGCGGGCCGCCGTACCGAACTGACCTCGTCGGGCCGAACATTGTCCTTCACTCACGACGCCCTGGGCCGCGAAACATCCCGCCGAATAGGCGACTTCGCGAACCTGTCGTCCTCGTTCGACACGATGGGCCGCCTCACCGCGCAGGAGGTCACGGGCGGTTCGGGCCGCCGTCTTCAGCACCGCGCGTACACGTACCGCGCGGACGGCGGCCTCATCGGCATCACGGACGAACTCTCTGGCGCCCGCCGCTTCGACCTGGACCAGGCGGGACGAGTGCTGGCCGTCCACGCCCACAACTGGACGGAGCGGTACGCCTACGACGACGCCGGCAACCAGACGGAGGCGTCCTGGCCGTCGACGCACCCGTCCCACTCGTCGACGGGGGCACGTGCGTATACAGGGACGCGGATCACGACCGCGGGCTCCGTCCGCTATGAACACGACGCCCAGGGCCGGATCGTCCTACGCCAGAAGACCCGCCTCTCCCGCAAGCCCGACACCTGGCGCTACGAGTGGGACGCGGAAGACCGCCTGACCTCGGTGACGACACCGGACGGCACGGTGTGGCGCTACGGGTACGACCCCCTGGGCCGCCGAATATCGAAGCAGTCCCCTTTCGAGACAGTCCACTTCACCTGGGACGGCGCCACTCTCTGCGAGCAGACGACCGAGGACATCACCCTCACCTGGGACCACGCAGGCCTGCGCCCCCTGGCCCAGACGGAACGCCGCACGGTCCCGGACTCCACCGACGAGCGCTTCTTCGCCATCGTCACCGACCTGGTCGGCACCCCGACGGAACTGGTCTCCGAGTCGGGCGACGTGGCCTGGCGCACCCGCGCAACGCTCTGGGGCACGACCACATGGACCCGCGACGCAACGGCCTACACCCCACTCCGCTTCCCGGGCCAATACTTCGACCCGGAATCGGGCCTCCACTACAACCACTTCCGCTACTACGACCCGGAATCGGCCCGCTACCTCTCCCCGGACCCTCTAGGCCTCGCCCCGGCCCCCAACCCGGCAACTTACGTCCACAATCCGCACACGTGGAGCGACCCGCTGGGCCTTGCGCCCGACGGGTGCCCTCCGAAGGGCGAGCTTTCAAACCCGTTCGAGAAGAGAGTCGACGCAGAACGAGCAGCCTTCGAAGCTGCTGGTGTTCCATACGGTGAATCCCCACTGGCCGAATGGACCGTGGTCGGCGACAAGAACCTCAAGCATGTCCCTGGGTATATTTATTCAAGCGACCGAGCTCACTGGGGTCATTTCAGACAGTTCGAGACCGAAAATGGATCCCGCGTAATCGTGGAGCACACACACGACCCCGCTGGAACGCACTTCCACGCAGGAAAGCCGAAGAAACCTAGCGATAGATCCTTCGTGAACTTCGGATGGGACAATCAAAAGGTGATACGCCCCGACGGCACAAACGGCTATCCTGAAAACATGGAGAGGTACCTCAAGATAAACAAGGAAGGCGGGGATCACCATTTCTTCTACAACGGGGAATGAAGAATCTGCCAGACCAGAGTGGCAACAGGAGCTCGAGAAGAGCGGTCTCACTATTCTGGATCAAGCAGTACCAGCCGGATTTCCTGGGGTCATGTCGGCGATCTACGCCGTGAACGGAGTTGAAGTAGAGCCCAAGGTGTCGATCAGCGATTCGCTGCCTGACGCCGCAGCAGAGCTGGACCGCCAATGGGCGATCCAGGCAGAATCCAGTCACCTGGTATCAGGCGACAGGGAGTTCTACATCCTGGCTCCAGGCGCACGCGGGCACGAAATCGGATGGGTTCGCGTGAAGGACAACTCCGGATCGAATCTACCTTCGCGCATCGCGTCTGGCACCGGTGACGCCGCATTCCTGGCCGTTTCGACAAACGGCCGAGTGATGTGTGCTGTATCCACGGAAGATGACGAGAAGTGGATCGTCGTGCATCACTTCCCGGCCGAGGGCCCGGGGGCCTCATAACGGCGAAGCGGTTGGTGGCCGCAATCTGTCGAGGCGGAGGTGGATGTCCGTGCCACGGACTGTTCGACCACCTGGGTCACGAGAAAGGCCCGGAACCTTCGTGAGGTTCCGGGCCTTTCGTTGCGAGCAGGGGGCTTAGCGGCCCGCCTCCGGGTGGACCGCCTCCGTGATCGGGCGGTCCTCCGTGGTCTTCTTCTCGACCGGCTTGCGGAGCTGGATGTTCAGCTCGCGCAGGCGGGACTCGTCCAGCTCGGTCGGGGCGCCCATGAGGAGGTCCTGGCCGTTGCCGTTGAGCGGGAAGGCGATGATCTCGCGGATGTTGGGCTCGTCGGCGAGGAGCATGACGATGCGGTCGACGCCCGGGGCGATGCCACCGTGCGGCGGGGCGCCGTACTCGAAGGCGCGGAGCATGCCGGCGAACTCGTGCTCGACGGTCTCGCGGGAGTAGCCGGCGATCTCGAAGGCCTTGAACATGATCTCGGGCTCGTGGTTCCGGATGGCGCCGGAGGAGAGCTCGATGCCGTTGCAGACGATGTCGTACTGCCAGCCGAGGATGTCCAGCGGGTCCTGGGTCTCCAGGGCCTCGAGGCCGCCCTGCGGCATGGAGAACGGGTTGTGCGAGAAGTCGATCTTGCCGGTCTCCTCGTCCCGCTCGTACATCGGGAAGTCGACGATCCACGCGAAGCGGAAGACGTTCTCCTCGAACTGGCCGGCGCGCTTGGCGGCCTCGACCCGGACCGGGCCCATGATCTTGGAGACCTCGTCGAACTCGCCGGCGCCGAAGAAGATCGCGTGGCCGGGCTTCAGGCCGAGGCGCTCGGTGAGGACCTTGACGTTCTCTTCGGTGAGGAACTTGGCGATGGGGCCGGTGAGGGCGTTGTCCTCGCCGACGCGGACCCAGGCCAGGCCCTTCGCACCGAGGGAGACCGCGAAGTCGCCGAGGGAGTCGAAGAACTTGCGCGGCTGGTCGCCCGTGTTCGGGACGGCGAGCGCGCGGACGTGCTTGCCGGCGAAGGCCTTGAACTCCGAGGCCTCGAAGACGTCGGAGATGTCGACGAGTTCGAGGTCGGTGCGCAGGTCCGGCTTGTCGTTGCCGTACTTCAGCATCGACTCGCGGAACGGGATGCGCGGGAAGGGGGAGGTGACGTGGCGGCCGCCGCCGAACTCCTCGAAGAGCTCCGTCATGAGCTTCTCGATCGGCTGGAAGACGTCCTCCTGCTCGACGAAGCTCATCTCGACGTCGAGCTGGTAGAACTCGCCCGGCGAGCGGTCGGCGCGGGCGTCCTCGTCGCGGAAGCAGGGCGCGATCTGGAAGTACCGGTCGAAGCCGGAGATCATCAGCAGCTGCTTGAACTGCTGCGGCGCCTGCGGCAGCGCGTAGAACTTGCCCGGGTTCAGGCGGGACGGGACGACGAAGTCGCGGGCGCCCTCGGGGGAGGTCGCGGCGAGGATCGGGGTCGCCATCTCGTTGAAGCCGAGGGCCACCATCTTGGAGCGGATGGAGGCGATGACGGCGGAGCGCAGCATGATGTTGCGGTGCATGCGCTCGCGGCGCAGGTCGAGGAAGCGGTACTCCAGGCGCCGCTCCTCGTTCACACCGTCGTCGGTGTTGATGGTGAAGGGGATCTGCTTGGCGGCGCCCAGGACCTCGACCTCGGCGGCCTCGATCTCGATCTCGCCGGTCGCGAGCTCCGGGTTGACGTTGTCGGCGCCACGGGAGACGACCTTGCCGTCGACGCGGACGACGGTCTCCTTGGTCAGCTTGTCGAGGACCTCGGCGGCGGGGGTGCCGGGCCGGGCGACGAGCTGCGTGATGCCGTAGTGGTCGCGCAGATCGATGAAGAGGATGCCGCCCAGGTCGCGCCGATTGTGCAGCCAGCCGCTCAGCCGGACGTCGGTGCCGACGTCAGAGGCGCGGAGCTCGCCGCAGGTGTGGGACCTGTACCGATGCATCGTCGTTCATCCAGTCTTCGGGATCTTGGGTCGTGGGGCGCCGGCCGGTCGTGACCGCTGTCACGGATGTCACAGGACACGAGGGCAGACCCACCCAGAGTACCGGCCGGGCCGGGATCCCATTTCGAATACTCTCGGTGGCGACCTGCTGTCCGATCTTCATAAAGTGGGGCAATGCGCACCGAGGACGTCCTGGCCGCGATCGCGACGGGCCTGTGGCGCTGGGACAACGCGTCCGGGATCGTCTCGCTCGACGCCGAGGCCGCCCGGCTGCTCGGGCTGCCCGCCGAGCCCGTGCGACTCACCGAGGCGGCCGTACGGTCGCGTTTTCATCCGGTCGACTGGAACGAGATCGACGGGGTGGTCAACCTCGCCGTCGCCGAGGGCACCCTCGCCGAGGCCCGGCTGCGGATCATGGACGAGCAGGGGCGGGTGCTCCGTACCGTACGGAGCAGGTCGAAGCCGCTCATCGAGGGGAACGACTACCAGCTGGTCGGCACGCTCCAGGAGGTCGCCGAGCAGCCGCCGGGCACCGCCTCCCGCACCCCCATCACCGGCGACTGGCGCCGCTCCCGGGAGGCCTTCCTGCTCGACGCGGGGCGGGCGCTCGCCGAGGCGCGGTCGACGGCCGAGGTGCTGCGGGTGGCCGCGTCCCTGTCGATGCCCGGTTTCTCGCCCGACGGGCTCGCCGTCTTCGGCGTGGCGGGCGACCGGCTGACGGTCATAGGCCACCACGGGCACAGCGAGGGCGACGAGGGGCCGTTCTCGTCGATGTCCCTCGACACGGACTATCCGGCGGCGGAGGTCGTACGGACCGGGCGTGCCATCTATCTGCCGACGCCGGAGGAGTACCTGCGGCGGTTCCCCATGACCTGGCCGCTCGCGCAGCGCTTCGGGCGCCGCTCCTGGGCCTTCGTGCCGCTCGTCGTCGCCGGGCGGACGATGGGGGCCTGGATGGCGGCCTTCAAGCACCCGGTGGCGTTCACGCCCGACGAGCGTTCGGTGCTCACGACGGTCGCGCGGATGCTCGCGCAGGCCCTCGCACGCGCGGGCGTGGCCGAGTCCGAGCGCGAGCTGTCGCTCGGCCTCCAGCGGACGATGATGCCGGTCCTCGGCCCCGGCATCCCCGGCATCCAGGTCGCCGCGCGGTACGTGCCGACCGGCGGCGGGCTCCAGGTCGGCGGCGACTGGTACGACATGATCCGGCTGCCCGGCGGCTCCTCCCGCACCGGCGGGCGCGGCCCGGGCCGGATCGCCCTCGTCATCGGCGACGTGCAGGGGCACGACGTGCGGGCCGCCGGTCTCATGGGGCAGCTGCGGATCGCCCTGCGCGCGTACGCCTCCGAGGGCCACCGGCCGGACGCGGTGCTCTCGCGCGCCTCCCGCTTCCTGTACGGGATCACGGACGGGGACGACGGGGACGGGAACGGCGGCGGTCCGCGTTTCGCGACCTGTCTCTACCTGGAGGTCGACCTGGAGACGGGGATCGTCGACATCGCGCGGGCGGGGCATCCGGATCCGGCGGTACGGATGAACGACGGAACGGTTCTGCTCAGGCCCACGGCCGGTGGCCTTCCGCTCGGCATCGACCCCGACACCGACTACCCCACCACCCGGCTCACCCTGGACCCCGGCGAGACGCTGATGATCTGCACCGACGGGCTCCTGGAGACCGGCGGGCACGACCTGGACAGCGGCTGGGAGCGGGTACGGACGCTCCTGGAGTCCCACGACGGCGAGGACCTGGAGGGGCTCGCCGACGCGCTCGTGGAGGCCGTCCACGGGCCCGGCTCGCACCACACGACGGGCCCGCTCGCCGACCGCCGCGAGGACGACATCGCGGTGCTGCTGCTCTCCCGCCGGCCCGCCGGGCGGATCGTGGAGGCCCCGCGCCGCACCCTGATGTCCATCGCCCAGGCCGAACCGGAACGGATCGCCGAGGCGCGCGAGCAGGTCCGGCAGCTGCTGCACGACTGGTCGGACGAGGACCAGCTCGACGCGGCGGTCCTGATGGTCTCCGAGATGGTCACGAACGTCCTCGTCCACACGGACGGCGACGCGCTCCTGGTGGCCGAGGTGGCGTGCGGCGAGAAGGCGCGGCGGCTGCGCGTGGAGGTCTCCGACGGGAGCGACGAACTGCCGCACAAGCGGCACCCGGGCGAGATGGCGTCGAGCGGGCGCGGACTGGTCCTGATGGAGATGCTGGCGGACGCGTGGGGGGTCGATCCGCGGGGCGAGGGCAAGGCGATCTGGTTCGAACTGAACGAACCGGAGTCCGAGGGCGGCTGCTGCAGCTAGTCCGTTGCGGGCCCGCGCCCGCGCGCGTCCCCCTACCCCGGCGCAGACTGGTTTCGTACGGTCGCGCGTGGGGGACCACGGAGCGCGCCATGGACACCCACAAGGTCGGCAGTGACACCACGGTGATCGCCGACAGCCTCGACGTCCCGGGCATCGGGCACGTCCCCGCCAACGCCTACGTCCTCACCGCCGCCGAGCCCGTCGTCGTCGACACCGGGCTCTCGGTCGAGGACCGCGACTTCGTCGCCGCGCTCGGCGGGGTCATGGACCCGGCCGACGTCCGCTGGATCTGGCTCACCCACCCCGACCGGGACCACACCGGCGGCATCTTCGACCTGCTCGACGCCGCCCCACGCGCGCGCGTGGTCACGACGTTCCTCGGCTTCGGCATCATGACGACCGAGCGGGCGCTGCCCATGGACCGGGTGTACTTCCTCAATCCGGGCCAGTCCCTCGACGTCGGCGACCGCACCCTGCACGCCTTCCGGCCGCCGCTCTTCGACAACCCCGCCACCGTCGGCTTCTACGACGACCGGACCCGGATCTGCTTCAGCTCCGACTGCTTCGGCGGCCCGATGCCGAGCGCCGAGCTCGCCGAGAGCGGGCACGCGAGCGACCTGAAGCCGGAGGAGCTGCGGCGGGCGCAGCTGCTCTGGGCGACGATCGACAGCCCGTGGGTGCATCTGGTGGACGCGGAGAAGTACCGGGCGTCGCTCGCCCCGCTGGCGGAGATGAACCCGGAGATCGTGCTGTGCACGCACCTGCCTCCGGCCGTACGGATGACGCGGCAGATGCTCGACACGATCGCGGCCGCCCCGGACGCCGATCCGTTCGTCGGCCCCGACCAGGCGGCGCTCGAACAGCTCCTGGCCTCGTTCGAGGCGGGTGGGATGGCGGCGGCCTGAGCCTGTCCGACAGGCTTGCCCGGCAGACTTGTCCGGCAGACTTGTCCGGCAGACTTGTCCGACAGGCTGTCCGCCCCTGATCCGCCGGGCAGGTCCTACGCCTCGTCCACGGGCGCCGGTGGTGCCCCGTACCTCGTGCGCAGCACCCCCAGGATCCCCGTCGCCGCCGCCGTCAGCGGTACGGCGAGCAGCATGCCCAGGACGCCCGCGACGGACGCCCCCGCGGTGATCGCCAGCATCACCACCGCCGGGTGCATCTGCACGGTCCTGCTCTGGACGAGGGGCTGGAGGACGTGGCCCTCGACGACCTGGACGGCCAGGACGACGCCGAGCACCCACAGCGCGATGGCGAAGCCGCGGTCGGCGAGGGCGACGAGGACGGCGATCGCGCCGGAGAGGAAGGCCCCGAGGTAGGGGATGTAGGCCGTCACGAAGACGAGCGCCGCAAGACCCACCGCGCCGGGCACGTCGAGGACGACCAGGCCGATGCCGATGAGGACGGCGTCGACGAGGGCGATGAAGGTGGTGCCGCGCATGAAGCCCTCGACGGCCTCGAAGGCGCGGCGCGCCATGGCCTCGACGAGGTCGCCGGTGCCGCGGGGGGCGAGGGAGCGCAGGGCGCCGGCGGCCCGGTCGGAGTCCTTGAGGAAGAAGAAAATGAGGAACAGGGCGAGGACGCCGGTGGCGAGCATCTGGCCGACGACGCTGAGGCCGCTGATGACTCCGGAGGCGGCGGTGCCGCCGAACTCCCTGAGGAGTTTCTCGGCGTTCCCGGCGAGGTCGTCGAGGGAGGTGCCGGCGGCGCCGAGGTGGTCGGCGATGTCGGAGGCGGCCTGCCGGAGCGAGGCGATGATCTGGTCGCCGGTCTCGACGAGGGCGACGACGACGATGTACGTGGCGCCGCCGACGACCACGAGGACGGCGACGACGGTGAGCGCCGCGGCGAGGCCTCTGCGCACCTTCATCCGCAGCAGGCGCCGGTGGAGCGGCCCGAGGAGGGCGGTGCCGAGGATCGCGAGGAGGACGGGGGTGACGGCCGGCTTGAAGAGGACGCAGAGCCAGATGAAGACGGCGGCGACCCCGGCGGCGAGCAGCAGGACGACGCACCAGGCGGCGAACCGGAGGGCGGGTTCGGGGAGGAGGGGCGCTCGGCTGGTCTGCACCTCCTCACCGGACCACGCCCGTCGGCGTGTCGTCGTGTGCTGACGGGCCGTACGGGTGACGGCCCGTCATCAGGCGTTACGTGCCTACTCGCCCATCCCGTGGACCGCCGGGATCGTGCCGAGGCGGCCCGCCTGGAAGTCCTCGAAGGCCTGGCGGAGTTCGGCCTGGGTGTTCATGACGAACGGGCCGTAGTGGGCCATGGGCTCGCGGATCGGCTGCCCGCCGAGGAGGACGACCTCCAGGTCCGGGGTGTTCCCGTCCTGCTTCTCGTCGGCGCGGACGGTGAGCGCGCCGCCCTTGCCGAAGACGGCGGTCTGGCCCATGTGGATCGGGCGCCGGTCGGTGCCGACGGTGCCGCGGCCGGCGAGCACGTACGCGAGGCCGTTGAAGTCCTCGCGCCAGGGCAGGTTGATCTCGGCGCCGGGGCGCAGGGTGGCGTGGATCATCGTGATCGGGGTGTGGGTGATGCCGGGGCCGTCGTGGCCGTCGAGCTCGCCGGCGATGACGCGGAGCAGCGCGCCGCCGTCGGGGGTGGTGAGGAGCTGGACCTGGCCGCCGCGGATGTCCTGGTAGCGGGGGGCCATCATCTTGTCGCTCGCGGGCAGGTTCACCCACAGCTGGAGGCCGTGGAAGAGGCCGCCGCTGACGACGAGGGACTCCGGCGGGGCCTCGATGTGGAGGAGGCCGGAGCCGGCGGTCATCCACTGGGTGTCGCCGTTGGTGATGGTGCCGCCGCCGCCGTTGGAGTCCTGGTGGTCGAAGATGCCGTCGATGATGTAGGTGACGGTCTCGAAGCCGCGGTGGGGGTGCCAGGGCGTGCCCTTGGGCTCGCCGGGCGCGTACTCCACCTCACCCATCTGGTCCATCATGATGAACGGGTCGAGGTACTGGTAGTTGATCCCGGCGAACGCGCGGCGCACCGGGAAGCCCTCGCCCTCGAAGCCCTGGGGGGCCGTGGTGACGGCGAGGACGGGGCGGGAGACGGCGTCGGCGGTGGCGGCGACGCGCGGCAGGGTGAGCGGGTTCTCGACAGTCACAGCGGGCATGACCGGACCTCCTTGGGTGCGACCTTGTACGTCCACTTTAGTTGAACGCTGAACTTTCTGCCACCCGGAACGCGGAACCGTTCCGCGTCATTCCCGGGCGTCCCGTCCGGACGGCCGAAAGCCGCCCACCCGTCCGAGTGAGCCACGCCCCCGCACCCCCGGCCACTCGGGCACGCTGTCTCCGCCGGGCAGACCTCCCGGCACCCCGACGGCCCCTGAAGGAGCCCGCATGTCGCACTACCCGGAGCACCTGAAGTACTCGAAGGACCACGAGTGGGTGGAGGTGGCGGGCGACCGGCGCGTGCGCGTCGGCATCACCGACTTCGCACAGAGGCAGCTCGGCGACATCGTCTTCGTGGACGTCCCGGAGGTGGGCCGCGACGTCACGGCGGGGGAGGTGTTCGGCACCCTGGAGTCGGTCAAGTCGGTGAGCGAGCTGTACGCGCCCGTCTCCGGCCGGGTGACGGCCAAGAACCCCGAGCTCGACAGTGACCCCGACCTGATCAACTCCGACCCGTACGGCGACGGCTGGATCATCGAGATCGAGACGTCCGGCACCGGCGTGCCGGCCGGACTGCTCGACGCCGCGCAGTACGGGAACCTCGTCGCGGCGGAGGCGGAGTAGGCCGCACGAGGAACGGGCGGGCCCGGCGCCCCCCCGAAGGGGTGCCGGGCCCGCCCGTGCACGTCCGTGCGGCCGCGTGCGCGCGTCCGCGCGTCCGCGCTTCCGTCAGCCGTACGGCTCAGCCGTACATCCGCCGCATCGCGTAGTCGACCATCTGCTCCACGGCCTTCGCGTCGAAGACCATGCGGTGGTCGCCCTCCATGTCGAGGACGAAGCCGTAGCCGGTCGGCAGCAGGTCGATCACCTCGGCGCCGGTGATCACGAAGTACTTCGACTCCTTGCCCGCGTACCGCCGCAGCTCCTTGAGCGAGGTGAACATCGGGATGACCGGCTGCTGGGTGTTGTGCAGGGCCAGGAAGCCGGGGTTGTCGCCGCGCGGGCAGTAGACCTTGGAGGTCGCGAAGATCTGCTGGAAGTCCTCGGGGGCCAGGGTGCCGGTCGTGAAGGCGCGTACGGCGTCGGCGAGGGAGGGCGGCGAGGGCTCCGGGTAGAGCGGCGGCTGCTGGGCGTACCCACCGCCCTGCATCCCGGCCTGCATGCCGCCCGGCATTCCGGCCTGCGGCGGGGCGTACTGCCCCTGCTGGGGCGGCGCGTACTGCTGCTGGGCACCCGGGTTCTGCTCGTAGCCGTACATGGGGCCAAGACTATCGAGCGCGCCGCCCCGGCAGGACCCCTGCCGGGGCGCGACCCCATGGGTCGGGGGGTGGCCGCCCGTCCGGGATCCCGGGCGCTCCATGACCGAAAGTAGCGGATTCGTCACGGATGCCGCCGTACCGCCGGAGGATTCCACCCCTGCGCGGGCGAGTCCCCCGCCCCCTTGACGGCCGGGATTGACGTCGGGGACGTCACAGATGGCCGGATAGGGGTTGCTTCTTATTACCGGTGGGTAGCATCATCGGAGAGAGCGTGTTGCTACTCGCTGGTACGTGTACGAGGAACCTCCCTCCCCGAGCCTTACGGAGCCGTCGCCATGGGGCACTACAAGTCGAATCTCCGCGACATCGAGTTCAACCTCTTCGAGGTCCTCGGCCGCGACAAGGTGTACGGCACCGGTCCGTTCGAGGAGATGGACGTCGACACCGCCAAGAGCATCCTCGACGAGATCCGCCGTCTCGCCGAGAACGAGCTCGCGGAGTCCTTCGCCGACGCCGACCGCAACCCGCCGGTCTTCGACCCGGAGACCAACACCGCCCCGGTCCCGGCCACCTTCAAGAAGTCGTACAACGCCTTCATGGAGTCCGAGTACTGGCGTCTGGGCATCCCGGAGGAGATCGGCGGCACCGTCTCCCCCCGCTCCCTGATCTGGGCGTACGCGGAGCTGCTCCTCGGCTCGAACCCGGCCATCTGGATGTACTCCTCCGGCCCGGCCTTCGCCGGCATCCTCTACAACGAGGGCAACGAGGCGCAGAAGAAGGTCGCGCAGATCGCCGTCGAGAAGCGCTGGGGCTCCACCATGGTCCTCACCGAGCCCGACGCGGGCTCGGACGTCGGCGCCGGCCGCACGAAGGCCATCCAGCAGGAGGACGGCTCCTGGCACATCGAGGGCGTCAAGCGCTTCATCACCTCCGGTGAGCACGACATGGAGGAGAACATCCTCCACTACGTCCTCGCCCGCCCCGAGGGTGCGGGCCCCGGCACCAAGGGCCTGAGCCTCTTCCTCGTCCCGAAGTACGAGTTCGACTGGGAGACCGGCGAGCTGGGCGCCCGCAACGGCGTCTACGCCACCAACGTCGAGCACAAGATGGGCCTCAAGGCCTCCAACACCTGCGAGATGACCTTCGGCGACCAGCACCCCGCCAAGGGCTGGCTGATCGGCGACAAGCACGACGGCATCCGCCAGATGTTCCTCATCATCGAGTTCGCCCGCATGATGGTCGGCACGAAGGCGATCTCCACCCTCTCCACGGGCTACCTCAACGCCCTGGAGTACGCCAAGGAGCGCGTCCAGGGCACCGACCTGGCGAACTTCATGGACAAGGCCGCCCCCAAGGTCACCATCACGCACCACCCCGACGTCCGCCGCTCGCTGATGACGCAGAAGGCGTACGCCGAGGGCATGCGCTCCCTCGTCCTCTACACGGCCTCCGTGCAGGACGAGATCGCGATCAAGGAAGCGGCCGGCGAGGACGCGAAGGCCCTGCACGGCCTCAACGACCTGCTGCTGCCGATCGTCAAGGGCTACGGCTCCGAGAAGGGCTACGAGCAGCTCGCGCAGTCGCTCCAGACCTTCGGCGGCTCCGGCTTCCTCCAGGAGTACCCGATCGAGCAGTACATCCGGGACGCCAAGATCGACACCCTCTACGAGGGCACCACGGCCATCCAGGGCCAGGACTTCTTCTTCCGCAAGATCGTCCGCGACCAGGGCGCCTCCCTGAACGCGCTGTCCGAGGAGATCAAGAAGTTCCTCGCGGTCGGCACCGGCGGCGAGGAGCTGGCCGGCGCCCGCGACGCGCTCGCCAAGGCCGCCGTCGACCTGGAGGGCATCGTCGGCAAGATGATCACCGACCTCACCGTCACCGGCGAGGACGTCAAGAACATCTACAAGGTCGGCCTCAACACCACCCGCCTGCTGCTCGCCTCCGGCGACGTCGTCGTCGGCTACCTGCTGCTCAAGGGTGCGGCCGTCGCCGCGGAGAAGCTGGCCGCCGGCGCCACGGGCAAGGACGTCGCCTTCTACCAGGGCAAGATCGCGGCCGCGAAGTTCTTCGCCGCCAACGTCCTGCCGGGCGTCTCCGCCGAGCGCGCGCTGGCCGAGGCCGTCGACGGCTCGCTGATGGACCTGGACGAGGCCGCGTTCTAAGACGCACCTCGTTCCGCAGGGCACGGCCCGTCCCCGGGGAGGGGGGCGGGCCGTTCTGCGTTCCCGGGGGAGCTGGGAAACGGGGCGGGGAAACGGGGGCGGGGAAACAGGGGCGGGGAAACAGGGGCGGGGAAACGGGGGCGGGAAAAAAGTTCCGGCACGGGTGTAACGCGAGCGGTGGGCCCGCGAGTCTTCCTCTGTGTGAAGGCGATGACGAGAGCGAGCGGCGGCGCGGAGCCCGAGGGCTTCCACGACTTCGCCCGCGCCATGGGCCCGCGCCTGTTCCGTACGGCGCTGCTCATGTGCGGCGACTGGCACCTGGCCGAGGACCTGGCGCAGACCGCCCTCGGCAAGCTCTTCACCTCGTGGTCCCGGGTGCGCCGCGCCGACAACGCCGACGCCTACGCCCGCACGGTCCTCATGCGGACCTACTTCTCCCACCGCCGGCTGCGCCGCACCGCCGAACACCCCACCGCCGCGCTGCCCGACGGCATCGCCCCCGAACACGACAGCGCCTTACGGCTCACGCTCCTCTCCGCGCTGGCCGAGCTGCCCGCGAAGGACCGGGCCGTGGTCGTGCTCCGGTACTGGGAGGACCGCAGCGTCCGGGAGACCGCGGACGCCCTGCGGATGAGCGAGGGCAGCGTCCGGGTGCGCGCCGCCCGCGCCCTCACCCGGCTGCGCACCCGCCTCGGCGAGGACGGCTCCGGGGGCGGCCCCGGTACGGGAAACGGCAACGACGGCAACGACTCCGGGAAGGACGGTACGCCCCATGGGCTCGTACGACGATGAGACCGCCTACGGGCGGGAGCTGACCCGGACCATGGACCGGGCGATGGCCCGGCTCCCCCTGAACACCGAGGCCCTGGTCACCGAGGGCGCCGCCCGGGGCGTCCGGCGCCGCCGCCGGCGCCGGGCCGCCGCCTGGGGCGCGGCCTGCACGGCGGCGATCGCGCTGACGACCACCGCCGTCCTGACCACCGGCTCCCCCGGGCTGCCCGGGGGCACGGCCGGGACCGTGACCGTCGCCGTGCCCGAGTTCGCCGGGCCGGGCGCCGGCGCGCCGGCCGGCCGGGAGCCGATCAGCGGGGCCGCCACGGCCGTCCTGCTGGCCGAGCTGCTCCCGGGGCGGCCCCCGACCGACCGGGCCGAGGTGCTGGACAGCGACCCCGCGTCCGGCTCCGTCCAGACGTACGCCCTGCTGCCCCTGGGCGCCGGGGCGGAGGCGGGCACGGTCGCGGTGTGGCTCCAGGGGGACTACGCCCGCCTGCCCGCCGAGCGGAAGGCCACCGCCCCCGCTGATCCCGCGTCCAAGGGGCGGCCGCGGAAGAAGGACGGGGCCCCGACGGCCGACCCCTCGCACCAGTCCGCGCGGGGCGACCTCGAACGCCACTACTCCTGCCCCCGCGACAAGGCGGCCGACGACTGCCGGATCTCCAAACTCCCGGACGGATCCGTCCTGTTGACGCACCGGGACGACACGAACGCGCGCGGGGCGCTGACCGTGGACCTGCTGCGGACCGACGGCACCAGGGTGGTGGTCACCGCGACCGGGACCGAGCTCTCCACGGACACCCTGACGACCGTGGCGACCAGCCCGCGCTGGCAGCAGTGGGTCGATCCCGCCACGAACAAGACCGCCGATCAGGCCAACGTCGGCTCCCGGCGGTGACGCGGACATGACTGTCTGGATGCCTCGGGCGACAAAAACGGCGGAATCCCGGATGCCGGGCAGTGGACGAACCAATCGGACTCCGCTCCCCCACATGTCCGCCCGGCCGGAAACACACGCGTTTCCCGGCCGGTCCGGAACGGCAAGGCCGACGCGCGAACAGAACCGGACGGAACCCCAACTTCCTTATTTCAAGCGCTTGTTACGTTCTCTTCCGCCCCAGGAGGCAGTCACGGCGTCCATGGAATCCATGGCATCCACGACCGCCGCGCGCCCCAGGGGCCACCATCCGACGAGAGACACGGCAGGAAGAGACACTCATGTCCAAGCGCATCAGCGCCGCACTGCTCTCCACCGTCGCCGCGGTGGGCCTCGGCCTCACCCTGGCTGCTCCGGCCAACGCCGCCGACCGCGACGGCGCCTGCAACACCGGAGAGCTCTGCTACTACTTCAACAGCAACTTCGGGGGCTCCCTCTCCGACTTCTACGGCAACGACCCGAACCTGGTCGACGACGCCTTCCTGAGCAGCGGCAACGGCCAGGGGCAGTCCGTCAAGAACAACGCGGCCGGCGCCAAGAACATCGACCCGAGCCACAACGTGACGGTCTGGTACAACCGCGACTACAACTTCGGTACGTACAGCGGCCGTTCGGACACCCTCCCGGCCAACTCCCAGGACGGCGTGTTCGACAACGTCTACAACCAGAACGCCTCGCACTCCTGGTGGTAGAACCGGGCCGCGTCCACAGCGGCCCGGAACCCGGCACAACCCGTCACCAGGGTGCCCGTCCGTCACGGGCGGGCACCCGCCCCCACCGCCGGATCGTCCGGACGACCCCGCCGAGCGGAGCCATGACGTCACGCCGCCCCTCCCGCCCCCTTGCCTGCCTGTTACTCGCCGTGGGCCCGCTGTCCCTCAGCGCCTGCTCCAGCGCCGGATCCGGCGCCCCGGACGTCCCGGCCAGTGCATCGACGCGCGCGGAGGCCGTGGAACACGTCCCCGAACCGCTGCCCATGCCCCTCGACCCGTACCGGCTCAGCGGCGCCGACCACGCCGAGCTGTACGCCGCCGAACAGGCCCTCGTCACCACCTGCCTGCGCGGGTTCGGGGTCACCTACCGGTCCCCGGCGGGCAGCTCCTCGGCGCAGCCGCCCCCGGAAGGCCCGTACGGCGTCACCGATCCCGACTGGGCACGCAAGTACGGCTACCGCCTCCCGCCCGCCCTCATCGCCACGGACCACGGCAGCCGGCCGCTGCCCGACCCGACCACCGTGGCGCTCATCACCGGCGGCGTCACCTACGACCGGAACGGCACCCCCCAGCGCATCTCCGACCAGCCCCTCCTGACCACGCACCACGGCAGGAAGGTGCCCGAGGGAGGCTGCCTCGGCGAGGCCCGCCGCACCCTGGCCGGGCGGAACGACAACCGCGACCCGACCCGGATCGGATCGGCCCTCTACGCGCAGGCGTACCGGGACTCCCAGCAGGACCCCCGGGTGACCGCCGCGACGGCCGACTGGGCGGCCTGCATGAAACAGCGCGGATTCACGTACAGGACGCCGCTCGAACCGGCCAACGACCCGTCCTTCCCCCGCAATCCGCCCGCCGACGAGCGGGAGCGCGCCACCGCCGTCGCCGACGTGGCCTGCAAGGAGAAGACCGGGCTCGTCGCCCTCTGGCACCGCGTCGAGAGCGAGATCGAGCGCAGCCTCATGCGCGGGCACGGCACGGAACTCGCGGCGGCGAAGGCCGACCGGGACGCCCGCCTCGCCCACGCCCGACGGATCAACGCCGGTGCGAAGACGAGCGGTTGACGCCCCACCGCCGACGCCGCGCCGCGGTCGCCGCGCCGCAGTCGCTCCACCGCCGACACCGGTTCGTACCTCTCGCTCTTCCGTACCTCTCGCTCTGCCGAAGACGCTTTCCCTCTCGTACTGGAGCACACCATGAAGACCCCGTCCCGCCGGCCCGCGCTCCGCGCCGCCGCCCTCCCCGTCCTCGTCCTCGCCACCGCCCTCACCCTCACCGGCTGCGGCGGCTCCGGCGACGCCCCCCAGGGCCAGGACTCCAAGACGAACGCCCAGGCACCCGGCGGCTCCAAGGCCCCGGCGGACGCCGGCCCGGTCGACCAGCCGCTCCCCCTCACCGCGTACATGCGCGGCTCGGCCGAGGACGTCAAGACCATCCAGCGGGCGAGCGAGCTGCTGATCTCCGCCTGCATGAAGCGGTACGGCTTCGACTACGCGCCCAAGAACGCCGTCGAGGAGAACAAGCCCGCCCGCGACTCCGAGTACCGGATGATCCCCGCCGCCCAGGCCGCCTCCTACGGCTACCGCTCGCCCAAGCCCGCCACGGCCGGCGGCGACGACACGGGCGACGGCAAGTCCGGCAGCGAGGCCGAGGAGGCCGTACGCGTCGGCACCGGCGCCCGTACGGTGGCGGGGCAGGCCGTCCCCGAGGGCGGCTGCAAGGGCGAGGCCTCCCGCACCATGGCCAAGGGCCTCCCCCAGCTCCCCGTGCCCAGCCCGGTCGACGAGGCCGCCAACACCGCCGCCCAGAAGGCCCAGGCCGACAACCGGCTCATCGCCGCCATCGGCAAGTGGAGCACCTGCATGAAGAAGAGCGGTTTCCTCTTCTCCCAGCCGCAGGAACCGGTCGCCCGCTTCTCCGGCAAGGGCAGCTCGGGCGGCGACCGGCCCTCCGACGGCAGCCCCATGGCCGCGGCCGCCACCGAGGAGGAGAAGAAGGTCGCGGTCGCCGACAGCGCCTGCAACGCGGAAGCCGGACTCGAACAGGCCTGGTACGCCGTGGTGAAGCCGCTCCAGCAGAGCGAGATCGACAGCCGGGCCGAACAGTTCAAGACCGTGGAGGCCTGGAACAAGGGCTACCTCGCCAACGCGCAGAAGGCCCTCGCGGACCACTGATGACCCAGACACCGATACCGGAACCCGAGCACGACGACTCCCTCCTCCTCGCACCCGCCGAGGAGGCGGCCGCGCCCGCGGCCGCCCCCGGCGGGGCCTCGCGGGCGCGTCGGTGGGTGATCGCCGTGACCGTCGGCGCCGTCGTCCTGACCGGCGCGGGCGTCGGCGCCTCCTTCGTCGTCAGGTCGCCCGCCCAGGCCGCGGCCGACTCGAAGCCGCCACGCCCCGACGTGCTGACCGCACCCGTCGAGAAGCGGGTCCTGAAGTCCACCGTCGTGCTGCGCGGCAAGGTCGTCGCCGGGCAGAGCGTCGACATCGCCCCGGCCGGCGGTGCGGGCGCCGAGGGCGGCGGGCCGCCGACCGTCACCAAGACGCCCCTGCAGACGGGCGGTTCCGTCGCGGCCGGCCGGGTCCTCATCGAGGTCTCCGGGCGGCCCGTCATCGCGCTCCCGGGAGCACTGCCCGTCTACCGGGACCTCAAGCCGGGCGCCGAGGGCGCCGACGTGGCCCAGCTCCAGAAGGCCCTGGCCTCGCTCGGCCACTCCACCTCGCCCGACGCCCGGGGGACGTACGGCTCCGGGACCAAGGACGCCGTGGAGGAGCTCTACCGGGCGGTCGGGTACGAACCGGTGGCGGCCGGCGGTACGGAGGCGGGCGGCGCGGACTCGGCGGTGAAGGCGGCGAAGGAGCAGGTCAAGTCGCGGCAGCGGGCGGTCGAGGACGCCCGGGAGGCCCTGGAGCGCGCCGAGGCGGCCGCTGCCGAAGCGGCCGCCGAGGCCTCGGCCGAACCGGACGCGAGCACCTCCGCGACCGGCGGGACCGGAGCCACCGCGACCGGCGGAAGCGGCGCGGGCGGCTCCGGCGGCACGGGCGGTCAGGGTGGTTCGGGCGGCGCGAGCGGCTCCGGCGGCTCCGGCGGCTCCGGCGGCTCCGGCGGCCCCGGCGGCCCCGGCGGCCCCGGCGGCCCCGGCGGCCCCGGCGGCCCCGGCGGCTCCGGCGGGAGCGAGGCCGATCTCTCCGGGCTCCGCAAGGCCCTCGCCCGGGCCCGGGAGGACCTCGCCACCGCGCGCGAGGACCTCGCCACGGCCGAGAGCACGGCCGGGGCGATGGTCCCGGCCTCCGAAGTGGTCTTCCTTGAGCGCTTCCCGGCCCGCGTGGAGAGCCTCTCCGCCCGGGTCGGAGCCCAGGTCTCCGGCTCCGTGATGACCGTGACCTCCGGCGAACTCGTCGTCCACGGCTACCTCCAGGCCTCCCAGAAGAGCCTCGTCCGCCCGGACCAGAAGGTGCGGATCCTGTCCGAACTCACCGGCGCCGAGGCCACCGCCCGGGTCCGGTCCGTCGCCGGCACCCCCACCGTCGCCCGCTCCGGCACCGGATCCGGCGCCGCCGCCGCGGGAAGCGGCCAGAACGCCGGCACCGGCGGCGGCTCCGGCCCCCAGGGCTCCGGCTATCTGATGATCGTCGCCCCCGACAGCCGGCTGACCGCCGACCTCGCCGGCCAGGACGTCCGGCTGACCGTCGAGTCCAGCGCCACCGACGGCGCCGTCCTCGTGGTCCCGGTGACCGCCGTCTCCGCCGCGCCCGACGGCTCCACCGTCGTCACCGTCGTCACCGGCCAGGACGGCGAGGGCCCGCGCCGCAGGCTCCCCGTACGGCTCGGCGCGACCGGCGACGGCTACGTGCAGGTCGTCCCCGTCGCCCCCGGCACCCTCACCGCGGGCGAGCGCGTCCTGACCGGCGTACGGCAGCAGGAAGGAACGCCATGACGCCACCGGAGCCCGACCCCGCACCACAGGAAGCACCCGTCATCGAGTTCCGGCAGGTCGCGCTCACCTACCCCGGGCCGCCGCCCGTCGAAGCCCTGCGCCCCTGCGACCTCACCGTCCACCGGGGCGACTTCGTCACCGTCGTCGGCCCCTCCGGCTCCGGCAAGTCGACCTTCCTGAACATCGTCGGCCTGCTCGACTCGCCCACCGCCGGCAGCTACCTCCTCGACGGCATCGACACCGGCACCCTGCGGGACACCGACCGCACGGCCCTGCGCGGCCGCCGCATCGGCTTCGTCTTCCAGTCCTTCCACCTCATGCCGCACCGCAGCGCCCTGGAGAACGTGTCGCTCGCCCTCGTGTACGGGGGAGCGCCCCGCGCCGCACGGCCCGGCCTCGCCCGGGAGGCGCTGCGGCGGGTCGGGCTCGGCCACCGCACGGACGCACTGCCCAGCCGGATGTCCGGCGGCGAACGCCAGCGGGTCGCCATCGCCCGCGCCCTCGTCGGACGGCCCTCCCTGCTGCTGTGCGACGAACCGACCGGAAACCTGGACTCGGCCAACGCCGCCACCGTGCTGCGGCTCCTCGCCGAACTCCACGGCGAGGGCATGACCGTCCTCCTCATCACCCACGACCCCGAGGTCGCGGCCCGGGGGCTGCGCACGATCGCCGTACGCGACGGCGTCCTGAGCGAACAGGCGGTCCCCGCGTGACCCGACCGGACGGGCCGCCCCGTACCAACGGATTCCGTACGAGCCGCTCCAGGGCCCGGGTCGTCGAGCCGACCTCCTTCCCCCTGCGCGACCTCCTCGCCGAGGCCTTCGCCGGCATCCTCCAGCGCCCCGGCCGCGCCACGCTCACCGCCCTCGGCACCGTCCTCGGCGTCGGCACCTTCGTCGCGGTCCTCGGCCTCACCGCGACCGCGTCCTCGCAGATCGACGCCCGCTTCAACGTGCTCACCGCCACCGAGGTGACCGTCGAGGACGTGGCCCGCACCAAGGACCCCTTCGCCGCCCCCGGCTTCCCCGAGGACGCCGGACCGCGCGTCGAACGGCTCCGCGGGGTCCGGCACGCCGGCGTGTTCTGGCCGGTGCGGCCCCCGACGGGCGCGCCCACCGTGCGCTCGTCGCCGGTGAGCGACGCGGCGGGCACGGGAGGCGCGAACATCGAGGTGACCGCCGTCTCCCCGGGCGCCCTCCAGGCGGTGATGCCCCGGCTCGCGGAGGGCCGGCTGTACGACGCGTACCACGCGAAGGCCCGCCAGCCCGTCGCCGTCATCGGCAGCGGCATCGCCGCCCGGCTCGGCATCTCCACCCTGGAGACCTCCCCGACGCTCTTCATCGGCGACCAGCCGTTCACCGTCGCCGGCGTCATCGACGACGTCCGGCGGCGCCCCGAGATGCTGATGTCCGTGCTCGTGCCGGACACCGTCGCCCGCGGCCTGTGGGGCGAGCCCACCCAGGACTCCCGCATGATCGTCGCCACCGACCTCGGCGCCGCCCCCCAGATCGCCGCCGAGATACCGGTGGCGCTCCGCCCCGACCACCCCGACTACCTCCAGGCCGCGGCGCCGCCCGACCCGCGCACCCTGCGCTCCTCCGTCACCTCCGACCTGGACCAGCTGTTCCTGCTGCTCGCCGCGATCTGCCTGTTCATCGGCGCGGTCGGCATCGCGAACACCACGCTCGTCTCCGTACTGGAACGCACCGGGGAGATCGGCCTGCGGCGGGCCCTCGGCGCCCGGGGGCGCCACGTCACTGCCCAGTTCCTCACCGAGTCCGGCTTCCTCGGCGCCCTCGGCGGCCTGGTCGGCACGAGCATCGGCTCGGTCACCGTGGTCCTGGTCGCCTGGCTGCGCGACTGGACGCCCGTCCTGCACACCGGCACCGTCGTCGCCGCCCCGCTGATCGGCCTGGTCACCGGGGTGGTCGCCGGGATCTACCCGGCCTGGCGGGCCGCCCGCATCCAGCCGGTGGAGGCCCTGCGCCGATGACCGGCGGAGCACACCGGAGGTTCCCGGGATTCCCGTCCCCCGTCCCACTTTTCGGGGTCCCGTCTTCGCATTCCGGTCCCTGCGTATGGTGAACCCATGAGCAGCGCAGCTTCCCGTCCCACCGCCGGCCCCTTCGACCGCGGACACACCGACGACCTGATGGCCTTCCTGACGGCCTCCCCCTCGCCGTACCACGCGGTGGCGAGCGCCGCCGAGAGGCTCGAGAAGGTCGGCTTCCGCAGGGTCGAGGAGACCGCGGCCTGGGACGGGACGGCCGGCGGGAAGTACGTGATCCGCGGCGGCGCGATCATCGCCTGGTACGTGCCGGAGGGCGCCGCCGCCCACACCCCGTACCGGATCGTCGGCGCCCACACCGACTCCCCCAACCTGCGCGTCAAGCCGCAGCCCGACATGGGCGCCCAGGGCTGGCGCCAGGTCGCCGTCGAGATCTACGGCGGAACCCTCCTCAACACCTGGCTCGACCGCGACCTCGGCCTCGCCGGCCGCCTCACCCTCCGCGACGGCAGCCACCACCTCGTCAACGTCGACCGGCCGCTGCTGCGCGTCCCGCAGCTCGCCATCCACCTCGACCGCCAGGTCAACGACGGCCTCAAGCTCGACCGCCAGCGCCACATGCAGCCCATCTGGGGCATCGGCCAGGTCCACGAGGGCGACCTGATCGAGTTCGTCGCCGCCGAGGCAGGCGTCGACGCCGAGGACGTCACCGGCTGGGACCTCATGGTCCACGCCGTCGACGCCCCCGCCTACCTGGGCCGCGACCGCGAACTCCTCGCCGGACCGCGCATGGACAACCTGCTGTCCGTGCACGCCGCCACCGCCGCGCTCGCCTCCCTCGCGGGCCGCGACGACCTCCCGTACATCCCGGTCCTCGCCGCCTTCGACCACGAGGAGAACGGCTCCGAGGCCGACACCGGCGCCCAGGGCCCCCTCCTCGGCAACGTCCTCGAGCGCTCCGTCTACGCCCGCGGCGGTTCCTACGAGGACCGGGCCCGCGCCTTCGCCGGCACCGTCTGCCTCTCCTCCGACACCGGCCACGCCGTCCACCCCAACTACGCGGAGCGCCACGACCCGACGCACCACCCGCGCGTCAACGGCGGCCCGATCCTCAAGGTGAACGTCAACCAGCGGTACGCCACCGACGGCAGCGGCCGCGCGGTCTTCGCCGCCGCCTGCGAGAAGGCGGGGGTGCCCTGGCAGTCCTTCGTCTCCAGCAACGACATGCCCTGCGGCACCACGATCGGCCCGATCACCGCCGCCCGGCACGGCATCTCGACCGTCGACATCGGCGTCGCGATCCTCTCCATGCACAGCGCCCGCGAACTGTGCGGCGCGGACGACCCGTACCTCCTGGCGAACGCGCTGGTGGCGTTCCTGGAGGGCTGAGGAGCACAGGCGGAAACATCCGCGAAAGGTCCCGGCTGGCAGCGTCGCCCTCATGGAACGTCATGAGGGCCCGCCCCGGGGCAAGTTCTTCGCCGTCCTCGCCGCCGCCGTGGTGCTCGCCACGGCGGCGGGGGGAGCCGTGATCGCGCGCTACGACGAACGGCCCCCGTGGGGCACGGACATCGCGTACGAGGGCGGCTATCTGCAAGCCGTACGGATCGTGAAGTGGCGCGCCCTGCGCGAGGGCGAGTGCGCCGACATGGAGCGGCGGGGGATGGGCGGCGACCGGGCCGTGCACGACCCGGCGGCCTGGGTGGAGGGGTGCCTGGACGGGGCCGCGGGGCGCCCGTCCAGGAACCAGGGGATCGTGCGTTAGGCCTGCTCGTCCATGCCGGCGAGGATCAGCGGGAGACGGGACACACCCTCTGCCGTGACCTTCACCGGGACGCCCCAGTCCTGCTGGTGGACGTGGCAGGCCGGGTACTCGTTGGCCGGGTCGTCGTCGCAGGACGCGGCCATGGCGGAGACGTGCAGCACGCCCTCGGTCACGTCCGGGTTCAGTTCGAGCTCCCGGAAGAGATCGGTACCGGTCCCCTCGCCGCCGAGCAGCAGCTCGGGCGGCGTCGAGGACACCAGGAGCCGGGTGGAAGGCCCGTACCGCTCGTCCAGCTTCTGCCCGGTCGGCGCCTGGAAGACG
Organism: Streptomyces vietnamensis; assembly: GCF_000830005.1. Classification (NCBI taxonomy): domain Bacteria; kingdom Bacillati; phylum Actinomycetota; class Actinomycetes; order Kitasatosporales; family Streptomycetaceae; genus Streptomyces; species Streptomyces vietnamensis. The sequence continues at coordinate 4,127,509 of NZ_CP010407.1, forward strand.
ACGTCGAGCCGGAGCCGGCCGGGCGCGACCTCGGTGGCCTCGCGCTGCGTCCGGTAGGCGGCGGACTCGACCTGGACGGCCTCCTCGGGCAGCCGCAGCCGGGTCAGCCGGTGCCGGGCGGACTCGACGACGACGATGTCGCCGCCGACGAGCACGGCGTCGCTGGGCTCGCGCAGATCGGTGGCGAGGGTGGTCACCTCGCCCGTCGCCGGATCGAAGCGGCGCAGGGCGTGGTTGTACGTGTCGGAGACGGCGACCGAGCCGTCGGGCAGGGCGGTCACGCCCAGCGGGTGCTGGAGGAGTGCCTGCTCGGCGGCGCCGTCGCGGTGGCCGAAGTCGAAGAGGCCGGTGCCGACGGCGGTGTGCACGACGCCTTCGGTGTCGATGTACCGCACGGCGCTGGTCTCGGAGTCGGCGATCCACAGCCGGTCCTCGGTGGCGGCGAGCCCGGAGGGCTGCGCGAACCAGGCCTCGGCGGCGGGCCCGTCGACGAGCCCCTCGTTGGTCGTCCCGGCGGCGACCTCGACGGTCTTCGTCTCCGGGTCGTACGTCCACAGCTGGTGCACACCGGCCATGGCGATCCACACCTTGCCCTGCCACCAGGCGACGTCCCACGGCGAGGACAGGTCGACGTCGAGGGCGGGCCCGGAGGTCGGGGACCCCTGCCACCACTGCTTGCCGGTCCCGGCGACGAGCTCGATCACGCCGCTCTCGGGGTCGTACGTCCGCAACGCATGGTTCACGGTGTCGGCGACGACGACCTTCCCGCCGGGGAGGAGCGCGAGCCCCTGCGGCTCCCGGAAGACCCCCTCGCCGATCCGCCGCACGACGGTCTCGCCGTCCTCGGCGAGCTCGACGAGCTGGTGCCGGGTGGTGTCGGAGACGAGGAAGTTCCCGTTGCCGAGGACGACGGCCTTCCCGGGGAAACGGAGATCGGTCGCGACCGGCTCCGGCGCCACGTACGGCCCGTCGCCGCGCCGCAGCGTCCCCTTGGCCTCGTGCTCGGCCTCCAGCTCCTCGACGAGCGTCCGGATGGCGTTGGCGTGCCCCTCACCGGCGTGCTGGGCGACGACGTACCCCTCGGGGTCGATCACGACGAGCGTCGGCCACGCGCGCACGGCGTACTGCTTCCAGGTCGCGAGCTCCGGGTCGTCGAGCACGGGGTGGTGCACCTCGTACCGCTCGACGGCGTCGACGACGGCCTGGTGCTCGGCCTCGTGCACGAACTTCGGCGAGTGCACCCCGACGATCACGAGCGTGTCGCGGTGCTTCTCCTCCAGGTCCCGGAGCTCGTCGAGGACGTGCAGGCAGTTGATGCAGCAGAACGTCCAAAAATCGAGCAGAACGATCTTTCCTCGCAGGTCGGCGAGGGTGGGTTCTTCTCCACCCGTGTTCAGCCAGCCGCCCTTGCCGATCAGCTCGGGGGCGCGGACACGGGCACGGCGGGGCGCGGGGGTGGGCGCGGAGTCGTTCATGGTTCAAGGGTGCCGTACGGGTGGAAAGTGGGGGCCGGGTGGGGGGACGGGGCGTGTCCTGGGCGGGGGTGGGCCGGGGGCGGGCGGTGGCATGGGGCGCATGACGCGTGCGGGCAGATCATCGGACTATTACCTCCGTCGGGTGAGCGGTGGGCTGCTGATGGCGGTGCTGCTCCTGCTGCCCGGCGCCGGCGCCTGGGCCGGTGGCGTCGGGGACGGGGGGCTCCGGATGACCGTGACCGTGAACGGGCGGGCCGACAGCGGGACGCCGGCGGCGGCCGTACGGGTCGGGGCGCAGATCGTGAAGCGGTACCGGCTCGTGAACCGGAGCGAGGCCCATCTGTACGGGGTGCGGGTCGTCGACCCGGGCGTCCCCGGCGGGTCCGTACCGTGCCCCCGGCGGCCGCTCGCCGCGCTCGGGGAGATGGAGTGCGTCGCCCGTTTCCCGGCCCTGCCCGGGGCGCGCCTCGCCACCGCGCGGGCCGAGGGGGACGTCCCGTCCCTCGGGCTGCGGATGCACGCCACCGCCCGCTCCGGGTACACCGGGGTCGCCGGAGGCCTCGCGCTCGCCGAGCGCGTCTCGGTCGGGGCCGGTGGAGCGGGGCGGGCCGGGCGGGCCGTCGGCGTGGCCCCCGCCGGGACCGCGACCGTCACGTACACCGTCACCAACCGGGGCAACCGGCCCGTCCACGCCGTACGCGTCGAGGACCCCGCCCTGCGGCTCGGCCCCGGGGCCGTGAACTGCGACGGGACCGTGGCCCTGCTCGCCCCGGGCGCCTCCGCCCGCTGCACGGCCACCGTCCGGCGTCCGCCCGGCACCCACCGGAGCACCGGACTCGCCACCGGCAGCGACCGGGTCGCGACCTATGACGCCGGGGGCCGGCTCGCTCCCGCACCGACGCTCACCGCGCGCTCCTCCGCCACTTTCACGATCGCCTCGCCACGGGCGGCGGCGGGGGGAGCGGGGGCCGGTTCGGGCGGGGCTGGTGGGGTGGGTGGAGCTGTTGGGGTGGGTGGGGCTGCCGCTGGGGCGGTTGGCGGGGGTGCTGCCGGGGTTGGTGGGGTTGTGGGTGCTGGAGGGGCTGGAGGGGCTGCTGGGGTGGCAGGAGCGGCTGGGTCAGCAGGAGTGGCTGGTGCTGCCGGAGCATCGGGGGCCGCCAGTGCAGCCGGAACTGCCGGTGCAGCCAGTGCTGCTGGAGCTGCTGGAGCCACTGGTGCTGCCGGGGCCGCTGGAGCCGCGCCCGGGGCCCCCGGTCTTCCGGGCACCGCCCCGCAAGCCCCCGCCCCGCCCGGTGGCATCCCGCCCGGTGGCATCCCGCCCGCCGCCGTCCCTCCCGCCCCGTCCCGGGCCGCCGGTGCCTCCACCGCCCCCGCCCCCGCCCGCGTGGCCCCGCCGCGCGCCGTGCCGGACGTGGCCGGCGTATCGGAGGCTGTGCCCCGCACCACCACCTCTGCCGCGCGGGACGACGAGGGGTTTCTCGGGCGGTTGCGGCGGCGGGCGCGGGAGGCGCATGAGTTCGGGGTCGTGGCGATGTTGCTGCTGCTCCTGATCCCGGCGGCGATCGCGGCGGCTCTGCTCGGCAACCGGGGGCACTGACCGTGGACCTGTTCGAGACGCTCTTCGTCGTCCTCGGTGTCGCGCTCGTCGCCGCCCTCGCCGTCTTCGCCAAGACCAGGCTCTTCCCGGCGGGCGAGGACGAGGAGCCGCGCGAGGACGTCGCCGAGTACATCGCCATGATGGTGTCGGTCCTCTACGCGGTGGTGCTCGGACTCTGTCTGGTGTCCGTCTGGGACACCCGGTCCGACGCCGCCGACAACGTCCAGGCCGAGGCGAGCGCCCTGCACCAGACGTACCTCCTCGCGGACGCGCTCCCCGCCGCCCAGCGGCAGCCGCTGCGGGAAGCGGCCCGTACGTACGCCGATCACGTCGTCGGCGTCGAGTGGCCGGCGATGGCGGAGCGCGAGCCGCTCGACCCGTCCGGCTGGCGGTTGCTCGAACAGGTCCGGAGGGCGGGTGAGGTGGGGGACTCGGCCAGGGTGCCGGAGCAGATCGCGGCCCAGGAGGTGCTGGCCCAGCTCGGTTACGTCGACGACGCGCGGCGGGGCCGGGAGGCGGCGGCGCAGGAGCGGCTCTCCCCGGTGCTGTGGACGGGTCTGCTGATCGGCGGTGCGCTGACGCTGGCGTTCATGTTCCTCTTCGGGATCAGGAGGAGTACGACGCACGTGGTGATGGTGATGGGCCTGTCCGGGTTCATCGCCTTCACCGTGCTGCTGATCCATCAGCTCGACGCGCCGTTCGGATCGATGCTCGGCGCGACGCCGGACCCGTTCACCCGGTACTTCGGGTGAGAAGCCGGGCGACCGGGGCAGACATAGGGCCGTGAAATATCTCGTACGGGACAAGATGTTCGCGATCGGCGACGACTACTGGATCGAGGACGAGCGGGGCCGGCACGCCTTCCTCGTCGACGGCAAGGCCCTGCGGCTGCGCGACACCCTGGAGCTGAAGGACCCCGACGGGCGGGTCCTCGTGACCCTGCGGCAGAAGATGTTCAGCCTCCGGGACGCGATGACGATCGAGCGGGACGAGCGGCCGCTCGCGACCGTCCGCCGCAAGCGGCTCTCCCTGCTCCGCAACCACTACCGGGTGACGCTCGTCGACGGCACCGAACTGGACGTCAGCGGCCGCGTCCTGGACCGGGAGTTCACCGTCGAGTACGAGGGCGAGCTCCTGGCGCACATCTCCCGGCAGTGGTTCCACGTCCGCGAGACGTACGCGGTGAACGTGGTCCGTGAGGACGCGGACGCGGCGCTGCAGATCGCGGTCGCCGTGTGCGTCATCCGGATGGCGGAGCGGGAGCGGGAGGACTGACCCCGCTCAGCCGGCCTTCGCGAGTGCCTGCTCCAGGTCCGCCCACAGGTCCTCCACGTGCTCGATGCCGACCGAAAGACGGACCGTGCCCGCGCCGATGCCGGCCGCCGCGAGGGCCGCCGCGTCGAGCTGGTGGTGGGAGGTGGACGCCGGGTGCATCACCAGCGTCTTCACGTCGCCGAGGGAGACGCTGAGGGAGGCGAGCCGTACCGCCTCGACGAAGGTGCGGCCCGCCTCCCGGCCGCCCGCGAGGTCCACCGAGACGACCCCGCCGCCGCCCCCGGGCAGCAGGCGCGCGGCGATCTCCCGGTCCGGGTGGCTCGCGAGGGCCGGGTGGCGGACGGCCTCGACCGCCGGGTGCGCTTCGAGCCGGGCGGCGAGCTCGGCGGCGCTCGCGCACTGGCGTTCCATGCGCAGGGACAGGGTCTGCATGCCGCGCAGGGTCAGCCAGGCGGCGAACGGGTCGGTGGACGCGCCCTGTTCGACGGCGTGGTGGCGGACGCGGCCGTACAGCTCGGGGGTCTTGAAGACGGCGATGCCGCCGAGGACGTCCGCGTGCCCGGCCAGGTACTTGGTGGCGGAGTGGACGACGATGTCGGCGCCGTGGTCGAGGGGGCGGCAGAGCAGCGGGGAGGCGAAGGTGTTGTCGACGACCACCGGGACCCCGGCTTCGGTGGCGACGGCGGCGAGCGCGGGGACGTCGACGACGCGGGTGGTGGGGTTGGCGATGGTCTCCAGGTGGAGGAGGCGGGTCTCGGGGCGCAGGGCCGCCCGCACCTCCTCCGGGTCGGTGCCGGAGATGTACGTGACGTCGACGCCCCAGCGGGCGGCGAGGTCGGTGAGGACCGCGTACGTGCCGCCGTACAGGCAGGTCTGGGCGATGACGTGGTCGCCGCTGCCGAGCAGGCCGAGGAGGACGGCGTTGATGGCGCCCATGCCGGAGGCGAAGGACTGGGCGGCGGTCCCGCCCTCCAGGCGGGCGACGGCGTCCTCCAGGGTGCGGACGGTGGGGTTGCCGAGGCGGGCGTAGAGGAAGGCGTCCGGGGAGGTGAAGCCCTCGGCGAGGGCGTCGGCCGAGTCGAAGGCGAAGACGTGCCCCTGGTGGAGGGGGACGCCGAGGGGCCTGCTGCCCGTGACCTCGACGTGGGGCGGGTGGACGGCGAGGGTCTCGGGGCGCGGGGAGTCGGTCATGAACTCAGTGTGTGGACGGGGAACTTGCCCTCACAGGTCCAATCCCGGCAGATTGGTTCGCCGATGGAGCCAATCGACGCGTCACCTCCGCCCCTGTCCCTCGACGACCTCGTCGCCCGGCTCGGCCGCTGGTCCGCCGGGCGCGGGCCGCTGTATCTGCTGCTCGCCGCCCGGCTGCGCCGGCTGATCGACGAGGGCGCGCTGCCGTCGGGCACGCTCCTGCCGCCGGACCGGCGGCTCGCGCAGGCCCTGGCCGTGGGCCGTACGACGGTGGTCGCCGCGTACGAGACGCTCCGGCAGGAAGGCCGGCTGGTGCGGCGCCAGGGCAGCGGGACCCGGGTGGCGGCGCCCGCGCTGGCCCTGGGGGAGCACGGGGCGGCGGCCGCCCTCGTGCCGGACGCCCCGCGGGTGAAGGACGCCCCGCGGGTGAAGGAGACCTCGCGGGTGAAGGAGACTTCCAACCCGCTCTTCCTGCACCTCCTCGAGGCGCCGGACGACGTGATCCTGCTGAGCTGCGCCGCCCCGGACCGGCCGCCGGCCGAGCTGGCGGAGACGTACCGCGGTCTCGTGCTCCCGCACGGGGACCTCGGCTACCACCCGGCGGGGATCGGGTCCCTGCGGGCTGCGGTCGCGGCGCGGTACACGGCGCGGGGCGTGCCGACCGGGCCGGGGCAGATCCTGGTCACCACCGGCGCACAGCAGGCCCTTTCGCTGCTCGCCCGGCTCCTGCTCGCACCGGGCGACGGGGTGCTCGTGGAGGCGCCGACGTATCCGGGGGCGCTGGATCTGTTCCGGGAGGCGGCGGCCGTGCCGCTGCCGGTGGCGGTGGGGCCGGACGGAGTGGACGTGGCGGAGGCGGTGCGGGTGATGGAACGTCACCGGCCGGCCCTGGCCTATGTGATCGGCCGGTTCCAGAACCCGACGGGGGCGGTCCTGCCGCCGCTCGCCGGCCGCCGTCTCGTCGAGGCGGCGAACGCGCTGGGCGTGCCGCTGGTGGACGACGAGGTCCTCGCCGACCTCGCCTTCGACGCGGAAGCGGACACCGGCCATGCTCCCCTCGCCTCGTACGGCGACGTCATCGGCGTCGGTTCGCTGAGCAAGGTGGTGTGGGGCGGGCTGCGGATCGGCTGGGTGCGCGGCCCGGCGCCGCTGATCGACCGCCTCGCCCGGCTGAAGGCCCTGCACGACCTGGGCAGCGACGTGCCGTCGCAGCTGGCGGCGGTCCGGCTGCTCGACGGGTACGGGCCGCTCCTCGCGGCCCGGCTGCGGGCGGTCCGCGCGGGCCACGACCATCTGCGGGCCGAGCTGGCCCGGCTGCTGCCGTCCTGGTCGTGCGCCCCGACGGCCGGCGGGCAGACCCTGTGGGTGCGGCTCCCCCACGGCGACGGCGTCTCCTTCGCACAGCTCGCCCTCCGCCACGGGGTGGCCGTCCTCCCGGGCGCCACGACCGACGCGCTCGGCGGCAGCCTCCGCCATCTGCGGCTGCACTTCCTGGCGGCCCCGGAGGTGCTGACGGAGGCGGTACGGAGACTGGCGGCCGCCTGGGCGGAGTACGCACCGGAACTCCCCGCGGGGCGCGCGTCCCTGCGGGGAATCACCGTTTGACCTTGCGCCCCGCACGATCCCCACGGAAACATACGATGCACCTGCAAAGTGATGGGCATTCTTCGATGGGGGCACTGCGCTATGGGCTTTGACGAGGAGTGGGCCGGCATACGGTCTGCCGCACCGGAACAGGCCGCCGTCGACATGAGGTTGAACCAGCTCGACGGCGGCGGTGGCGGCGGTGCGGCGGGCGGTCAGCCCAATCTCGCCACTGCACCAGCAAAGAAGCGGGCCGCGGCCAACACCATCGAGACCGAGCTGGAGCCGAACACGGACAAGGCCGCCAAGTGGGCGGACGCCGCCACCACGGCGGCCGTCGGCGGCTTCGCCGGCTGGGAGACGGCTGCCGGTCTGAAGACCGTCGAGGCCACCTGGGACAAGCAGGTCAAGACGCTCCTGGGCCGGCTCGCGTCCGAGAAGGCCGCCCTGCGCGCCACGGCCGGCACCTTCGGCCAGCAGGAGCTCGACACCCGGGCCCGTATCGCGGGGGTCCAGCCGGCCTCCGGCATCACGAAGTACTGAGGGGGCGGACCGTGCTGACGTACTCCGAGATCATGACGACCGATCTGGGCAAGCTCGCCACCGCCGCCGACAAGTGGGACGAGATGGCGGGCGAGCTGGGCAAGGTGGAGGAGCGCTACGGGGAGAGCGTGCAGTCCCTGCCCACCTCGCAGGCCTGGCTGGGCGAGAGCGCGACCGCCGCCCACACCAACTTCACCGCCACGCGGTACGAGTACCAGGCGGCGCAGATCCAGGCCAAGGCCACGGCGACGCTGCTGCGGAACGCCCACGAGCAGTTCGTGGAGCTGAAGAAGCAGCTGGAGAACGCCCGCGCCGACGCGATCAAGGCGGGCATGAAGGTCTCCGAGGAGGGGCGGGTCGCGTACGACTACGAGCGGCTCACTCCCCAGGAGCGCAGCGCCCTGCACCACGACCCGGACGGCGCGAAGAGCGTCCGGGACGCCGAGGTCGCCTGGGCCGAGCACCTCGACAGCTGCGTCAAGGCCATGGACGTCGCCGACCAGGACCTGAAGAAGGACCTGGAGGCCGTGGTCAAGGACGGCTACGGCAACAAGAACGACGAGACGCTCGGCACCGGCTTCAACGGTGACGCGGGCAAGGTCTCCGCGGCCGACGACAAGGCCAAGGACGACCGGATGAACCTGGCCTGGCTGAAGATGAAGGACGACGAGACGCTCGACGACTACGTCAAGCGCCTCCAGCACGACGGCATCGCCAAGCTCACCGGCAACAAGGAACTCGCCGACCTGGTCCAGAAGTTCACGGAGGGGACCATCACGGCGGGCGCGTTCGCGAGCGCCCTGACGACCGCGGGCCTGTACTCGTACAAGCTGTCCAAGGCGCTCCGGCCGCCGTTCGTGCACCCGACCGCGCCCGGCACCTTCCTGTCGAAGCAGTTCAACATGCGGCTCGCCGGGGCGGCTCCGGGCAGCCTGCTCAGCAAGGTCCCGCCGGGTCTCGCGACCGCGATCACCGGCTCCGACGAGGCCGCCATGTACGGCGGGTTCATGCGCAACGGCGCCTTCTTCATGCCGACGGCCGCCGAGGCCAACCTGCTGAAGGTCGCCCAGAACGGCGGCCTCGCCAACGCGGCCAAGGCGGCGGGCTTCCTGCGCGGCGCCGGTGTCGTCGGCGGTGTCGCGGCCACCGCGTACGGCGTGGCCAACCTCGCCACGTACAACACGGACATGATCAAGGCGGATCCGGCGAAGTTCGCCACGGACCTCACCGGTACCGCCTTCAGCGCCTCGATGACGGCGCTGACCGTGGCCCCGAACCCGGTCACCCTCGGCCTCGCGGTCGGTACGGGCGTGGCGTACGGCGCGGCGCTGATCTGGGACAACCACGAGGCGATCGGGAAGGGTCTGGAGGCGGCCGGGGACTGGGTCGGCGACAAGGCGTCCGACATCGGGAACGGCATCAAGGACGGCGCGAAGAAGCTCGGCAGCGCACTGAACCCCTTCGACTGAGCAGGAGCCTGAAAGAGATGCACACGCACGTCACGCCGTTCGACCTCCAGGCGTGGAAGGAGGGCAACCGGCACGACTACCGGGCCGGCTGGAAGGGCGTCTCGCCGGAGTTCGGCGAGATCACGCTGACCTGTCCCCTCCCCCGCACCTCTCCCGAGTCGCTCGTCTCGGAGGTGCGCGGCGGGCAGCTGCCGACCGCCTCCTTCGAGGCGCGCGGGATGCACGTCGAGGGGATGAAGCTGCCGGGCCTGAACCGGTCCACGCTGCGGGTCGGCGACCGGGTCGTGTACGTGGAGCGGAACCGTTTCGGCGCGACCCTGGAGCAGCGTGCCCTGGCGATGCGGTACGCGGGCGACCACTACCGGCTCACGGCCCTCGACAAGCACGGCTACGTCCTGAGCCGCGCCGCGGACGACGAGGACCCCGGCGTCCGGATCACCGTCCGCGAGGGCGGGCGCGGCAAGAACCGCAGGCTCTCCGTGCACGTCGACGGGCGGGCCGAGGGCGGGGACCTGTCGCTCGCCCTGGTCTTCGCGGGCGTCGACCGCTCCACCCTGACGCAGCTCGGCGCGGTGAAGGCCGGCATCTCCCGCGTGACCCATTTCTGGACCGAGTCCCAGTACTGACCTTCCGACCTCTCTGACGATTGAGCGATTCATGCCTTCCTTCGACGTGACCCGATCCCGCTTCCGGCTGAGCGACGACGAGGTCTTCGTCCTCGCCCAGCTGGCGACCGGTCAGCAGGTCCCCGAGTCCCTGGCGGCCGCGGCGGCGCGGCTGCGGGACGCCGGGCTCGCCAACGAGGCGGGGGAGCTGTCCGCGCTCCTGCTGCCGCTGATGAAGACCCTGGTCCATCCGTCCGTGATCGTCTCCCTCGAGGCGGGCGGCCGGCAGGGCGTCCTGCACCACGGGATGCTGATCGGCGACGAGCACGTCGTCTGCCACGAGACCTGGCCGGGCCAGGAGGAGGCGGAGTACCGGCTCGTGGAGCCGAGGACCGTGGTGTGGACGCTCGCCGACCTGATCGCCCTGCGCCAGTCGGACGGGGACGCGGCCGAGGAGGTCGTGGAGACGACGACGGGCGTCCTGGAGGCGGGGCTCGCGGCCCTGGAGAAGGCCTCCTCGACGCCGGGCGCGGACGAGCGGGTCCTGGTCGCGGAGGCGCTGCGCGCCGCGGGAGGCGTCGAGATCGCCCCGCGGCTCGCGGAGCTGATCGTGGAGCTGCGGTCCCAGTGGCGCATGACGGCCGCCTGGCAGGGCGCCCAGGAGGGCGCGCAGGGCGTGGTCGCGCGCGCGGCGGCGGCCTGGGACTGCGGGCCGCTCGGCTACTGGCTGCGGGAGCTCCCCGCCGAACCGATGGCGGAGGGCGCCGCCTCGGAGGGCGACCCGTTCCGGCTGCGTCGGGTCGCCGCGAAGCGGATCTGGCAGGAGCTGACGGCGCTGCTGCCGGACGCGGCGGAGCTGGCCGCGTCCTAGCACCTGTCCGACCGTTCCCGTCGGGTCCGGCCCGCCCGGCCTGATCCGACGCGAATGGTCAGACGGGCCCTAGTCGGTCTCCTTCTTTCCCCCGTACGGCTCGAAGGCGATGACGTCCAGCGGGTCCTCGTGGGGGCGTACGAGGCCGGGGAGGCCTTCCGTGCGGAGTTCGCCGCGCAGCCAGGCGAGCAGGGTCCCGGTGAGGGTGCCGGTGAGCGGTGGGCCCTGGCCGGCGTGGCGCGGGACGACGATCAGGGGCCAGTCGTCGGGGGTGTCGCCCTCGGTGAGCCAGCACAGCTGGTCGCCGTCGATGGAGTCGGCGAAGGGCAGGAAGCCGCCGGGTTCGGGCCAGGCGGCCAGCGGGTTGTACTGGGGGAAGTCGGCACGGTGGCCGCGGTAGGTGTCGCCGTACCACTCGGCCCAGGGGGCGAGGTCGTACTGCCCGGTGCCCAGCGGGGCCCTGAAGCGCAGCCACTGGACCCACTCGCCTCCGCCGTACGTCTCCATCAGGCGGACGTACTCGGTGGGGAGGCGGGTGCCGAGACGCTCGTACAGCCACTCCCAGCTCTGCTCGCCGAGGTACGGCTCGGCGGGCGGCGGAAGCAGGGCGGTGAGGGTGTCGAAGCCGGTGGCACCGGAGACGAGCGCGGCCCGCTGTGCGGGGGTCGGTTCCGGCCGGCGGGCCGGCGGGGTCCAGGCGTACGCCTCGTCGCCGGCGAGGCCGCTGCGGGCGAGGGCGGGGCGCAGGCCGTCGGAGACGAAGCCGGCGAGGGTGGGCAGGAGGGTGGTGCCGGGGCGGCGCCAGGGGTCCTTGCCGGCGTTCGCGAGGTTCTGCACGTGGACGACGACGGGCCACTGGTCGGGGTCGTCGGAGGCCGTCGTGTCCCAGAACAGGGTGTCGGACGCGCGGGTGGCGCCGAAGGGGAGGACACCGGGGGCGGCCCGGCGGCCCTCCTCGACGAAGGCGCCGTAGTCGAACCAGCCGCCGGCCCGGTCGAACGGCGTGTGCAGCCAGAGCCGTTCGCCGATGTCGAGCGGGCCGTACGCGGTGGCGATCGCTTTGTAGTCGGCGGGCAGGCGGAGGCCCAGCCACTCCTCGACGGCGTCCCAGTCGACGGGCGGGGCGGGCGCCTCGGGCGGCGGGCCGAAGAGCTCGGCGAAGGCGGCGAGGGCCGTGTCGTTCACGAGACGCGGCCGGTCCGGCGCGGTGCCGCGATCCCCAGGACCCGGTCCTTCAGTGCCGGGAACTGTTCCCGGGTGGCCCTGACCTTCGCCGGGTCGAGGACGACCCGCAGGATCTCCTCGTCGGGACCGGCCTCCGCGAGGGTCTCGCCCCAGGGGTCGACGACGATCGAGTGCCCGGCCTGCTCCACGCCCGCGTGGGTGCCGGCGGTGCCGCAGGCGAGGACGTACGCCTGGTTCTCGACGGCCCGGGCCCGCGCGAGGAGCGTCCAGTGGGCACGGCGGAGGGCGGGCCAGCCGGCCGGGACGACGAAGGCCTGGGCGCCGGCGTCGACGAGGCCGCGGAAGAGCTCGGGGAAGCGCAGGTCGTAGCAGGTGGCGACGCCGACGGTGAGGAGCGGCAGGTCGACGGTGACGAGGTCCTCGCCGGCGGCCATGAGGACGGCCTCGCCCTTGTCGAAGCCGAAGCGGTGGATCTTGCGGTAGGAGGCGGCGAGTTCGCCGTCGGGGGAGAGGAGGAGCGAGGTGTTGTAGAGGGCGCCGCCCTCCGCCTCGACGAAGGAGCCGGCGTGCAGCCAGACCCCGGCGTCGCGGGCGGCGGCCGCCATGGCCCGGTGGGTGGGGCCGTTCAGCGGTTCGGACTCGGCGGCGAAGAGGTCGGAGGCGAAGGCCCCGACGGTCCACAGTTCCGGAAGGACCACGAGGTCGGCGCGGCCGGATTCCTCCCGTACGAGCCGCGCCACGCGGGCGCGACGTGCTTCGACCGGTTCGTCCGGGTCTACCGCGATCTGGATCAGCGAGGCGCGCACACTACCACCGTCCTGGCATTCGAGCCGTCAACACCGGCCTACGATCGTCACACGAAAGCACTGCCGGGGTGCCTTCGGGCAGCGTAACTTAGCGTCCGAGCCTCCCACCCAGTCGTGTTTTCAGCCCGCGCACCGAAGAACCGCCGAGGGGTCCCGTGACCGTCCATCCCAGCCTCCAGAACTACGCCGACGCCTGGACCCATTCCATCGAGGCGATAGCCGAGCTGGTACAGCCCCTCGTGGAGGGCGAATGGAACCGGCCGACCCCGTGCATCGGCTGGTCGGTGCGGGACATCGTGTCCCACGTGATCGGCATGGAGACGGAGATGCTCGGCGACCCTCGGCCGATCCACTCCCTGCCCCGCGACCTGTACCACGTGCGCAGTGACTTCGCCCGCTACATGGAGGTCCAGGTCGATGTGCGGCGGCACCACACCGCCCCGGAGATGACCTCGGAGCTGGAGTACATCCTCATCCGGCGGGCCCGGCAGCTCCGCAACGAGAGCCGCTCCCCCGAGCATCTGATCCGCGCTCCCCTCGGCGCCGAGCAGACCCTCGAACTCGGCTACCGGGACCGTGCCTTCGACGTGTGGGTGCACGAGCAGGACCTGCGGACGGCGCTCGGCGTGCCGGGCAACCTGGACTCGGCGGGTGCGCTCGTGGCCCGGGACGTGCTCCTGGAGGCGCTGCCGAAGGTGATCGCGCAGGACGCGGGGGCGCCCGCGTCCTCGGCGGTGGTGCTCGACGTGACCGGTCCTGTGGAGTTCCTGCGGACGGTACGGGTCGACGCGGAGGGGCGCGGTTCGATCGACGGGGCGCCGTCCCTCGGCCCCGCGGTGACCCTCGCGACGGACTGGGAGACGTTCGTACGCCTCGCCTGCGGCCGGGTCCGGCCGGCCGAGGTGGCCGACCGGGTCAAGATCGAGGGCGACGAGGGCCTCGCGGCGGCGATCCTGGACAACTTCGCGGTGACGCCCCGCTGACCTGTCAGACGGGCACGCGCACGGCCTCGACGCGGGACCTGCCAGACGGGTACGCGCACGGCCTCGACGCGGGACCTGTCAGACGGGCACGTGCACGGCCTCGACGCGGGACCTGTCAGACGGGCACGTGCACGGCCTCGACGCGGCTCGCGACGAGCCGCTCCCGCTCCCTGCGGTGGGTGCGGGCCTTGAGGCGGAGGATCTGCACGACGCCGAGGGCCTCCAGGACGAAGACCGAGGAGAACGCGATCCGGTAGTCGTCGCCGGTCGCGTCGAGCAGCACGCCCACGGCGAGCAGCGTCGTCATCGAGGCGACGAAACCGCCCATGTTGACGATGCCGGAGGCGGTGCCCTGACGCTCCGGCGGGTTGGCCGGGCGGGCGAAGTCGAAGCCGATCATCGAGGCCGGTCCGCAGGCGCCGAGGACCAGGCAGAGGGTGACGAGCAGCCACATCGGTGCGTGGCCGGGGTACGCGAGGGTGGTCCCCCACAGCAGGGCGGTGGCCGCGACCGTACCGAGGGCGAGCGGGGCACGGGCCGCGTGGTGGCGGGCGATGATCTGCCCGTACGCGAGGCCGACGACCATGTTCGACAGGACGACCAGGGTGAGCAGCGTCCCCGCGGTGGGCCGGGACAGGCCCTGCGCCTCGACGAGGTACGGCAGGCCCCAGAGCAGCAGGAACACCATGGCCGGGAACTGGGTGGTGAAGTGCACCCACATGCCGAGCCGGGTGCCGGGCTCGCGCCAGGACTCGGCGATCTGGCGGCGGACGAAGGCGGCGCCCGCGTGCGAGGCCGGCTCCGGCTCGTACCCCTCGGGGTGGTCCTTGAGGAGGAGCAGCAGCAGGACGAGGACGACGACGCCGGCGAGGGAGCTGCCGACGAAGGTGGTCGTCCAGCCGAGGCCGTGCAGGGCGCGGGCGATGAAGACGGTGGAGACGAGGTTGCCGGCCATGCCGAAGAGGGCGGCGACCTGGCCGATGAGCGGGCCGCGGCGGGCGGGGAACCAGCGGCTGCCGAGCCGCAGGACGCTGATGAAGGTCATGGCGTCGCCGCAGCCGAGGAGGGCGCGGGAGGCGAGGGCCGTGCCGTACGAGGGGGAGAGCGCGAAGCCCAGCTGGCCGGCGGTGAAGAGGACGACGCCGAGGGCGAGGACCTTCTTGGTGCCGAGCCGGTCGACCATGAGGCCGACGGGTATCTGCATGCCCGCGTAGACGAGCAGCTGAAGTATGGAGAAGGTGGAGAGCGCGGAGGCGTTGACGTCGAAGCGGTCGGCGGCGTCGAGTCCGGCGACGCCCAGGGACGTGCGGAAGATGACGGCGACGAAGTAGACGGCGACGCCGACGCCCCAGACGAGGGCGGCGCGCTTCCCGCCGGGCGGGTCTCCGGGCAGGGACGGGGCGCTCACCGGGCCTCACCCCGGACCAGGACCTTGACCCAGCTGAGGTGCTGGCGGACGCAAGTAGCGGCGCCCTCGACGTCGCCGGCCTTGATGCGGTCGAGGATCTCGGCGTGCTCGGTGATGTTCTTGGCGACGCGGTCCGGCTGGGACTGCATCACGGCGACGCCCATGCGCAACTGGCGGTCGCGGAGCTGGTCGTAGAGGCGGGCGAGGATCTGGTTGCCGGCGTGCTTGACGATCTCGGCGTGGAAGCAGCGGTCGGTGACGGCGACCTCGGCGAGGTCCCCCGCCTCGGCGCGCCGCTTCTGCTCCTCCAGGAGCTCTTCGAGGCGGGCGATCAGGGCGGCGGGCGCGGGCACGGCCCGGCGGACGGCGAACTCCTCGACGAGCAGCCGGGTCTCGACGACGTCGGCGATCTCCTGCGCGGAGACGGCGAGGACGAGGGCGCCCTTCTTCGGGTAGAGCTTGAGGAGCCCTTCCATCTCCAGCTTGAGCAGCGCCTCGCGGACGGGGGTGCGGGACACCCCGACGGCCTGGGCGAGTTCGCCCTCGGTGAGGAGGGTCCCTCCCTCGTAACGCCGGTCGAGCACGGCCTGCTTGACGTGCATGTAGACGCGGTCGGCGGCGGGGGGCTGCTTCGTGGGCAGGGGGGCGGGACCGGCTGGCGCTGATGGCATGCGCACAGCATAGATACAACAGGGGTGCAACAGACAGCCGCGTCCGCATCTTGGACTCCTTACGGGAGCCGAAAACAAACATCCGGTGGCGGCTGGTGCCACCACCGGATGTTTCACGTGAAACGGTCACATGGGGCGTCAGGCCCAGGTGATGAGCCTCTTCGGGTTCTCCAGGATCGCGGCGACGTCCGCCAGGAACTTGGAGCCGAGCTCGCCGTCGACCAGGCGGTGGTCGAAGGAGAGGGCCAGCGTGGTGACCTGGCGCGGCTTCACCTTGCCCTTGTGGACCCACGGCTGGAGCTTGATCGCGCCGACCGCGAGGATCGCGGACTCGCCGGGGTTCAGGATCGGCGTACCGGTGTCGACGCCGAAGACGCCGACGTTGGTGATGGTGAAGGTGCCGCCCTGCATCGCCGCCGGGGTCGTCTTGCCCTCGCGGGCGGTGGCGACGAGCTCGCTCAGGGACCGCGAGAGCTCGGGCAGGGTCTGGGCGTGCGCGTCCTTGATGTTCGGCACGATCAGACCGCGCGGGGTGGCCGCGGCGATGCCCAGGTTCACGTAGTGCTTGAGGACGATCTCCTGGTTCGCCTCGTCCCAGGCCGCGTTGATGTCCGGGTTGCGCTTGACCGCGACCAGGACGGCCTTGGCGATGATCAGGAGCGGGTTGACCCGCAGGCCCGCCATGTCCTTGTCGGACTTGAGCTCCTCGACCAGCTTCATCGTGCGCGTGATGTCGAAGGTCACGAACTCGGTGACGTGCGGCGCGGTGAAGGCCGAGCCGACCATCGCCGCCGCCGTGGCCTTCCGTACGCCCTTGATGGGGATACGGGTCTCCCGGGCGTCCGACACGGCGGCGGGCGCCGCCTGGACCGGAGCCGCGACCGGGGCGGGGGCCGCCACGGGCGCCGGGGCCTCGACGGCCGGGGCGGGCGCCGGGGCGGCCGCCGCGTGGACGTCCTCGCGGGTGATGATCCCGTCCGGGCCGGTCGGGGTGACCGTCGCCAGGTCGACGCCGAGGTCCTTGGCGAGCTTGCGCACCGGCGGCTTGGCCAGCGGCCGGTCGCCGGTCACGGGGCCGTGGCCGTTGAGCTGCTCGGGGACCGCGACGGGGGCCGCGACGGGTGCGGCCGGGGCGGCCTGAGCGGCGGCCGGGGCGGCCGTCGTCCTGCGGGCCCGGCGCTTGGTGGAGGACGCGGCCACGCCGTAGCCGACGAGGACCGGCTGGCGGCCCTCCGGCTCGGCGGCCGGCTCGGCCACCGGCTCCTGCGCGGGGGCGGCGGCCGCGGCGGGCGCCGCCGGGGCCTCGGGCTCGGCGCCGCCGCCGACGTTCACCGAGATGATGACCTGGCCGACGTCGACCGTGGTGCCCTCGGGGAACAGCAGCTCGTGGACCGTGCCGTCGAAGGGGATCGGCAGCTCGACCGCGGCCTTGGCCGTCTCGACCTCGCAGACGACCTGCCCGTCGGTGACGGTGTCACCGGGCTGGACGTACCACTTGAGGATCTCGGCCTCGGTCAGGCCCTCGCCCACGTCGGGCATCTTGAATTCGCGGATCGTCATGGTCGTGCTCTCCTCAGTACGCCAGCGAGCGGTCGACGGCGTCGAGCACGCGGTCCAGGCCCGGCAGGTACTCCTCCTCCAGGCGCGCCGGCGGGTACGGCGCGTGGTAGCCGCCGACCCGCAGGACGGGGGCCTCCAGGTGGTAGAAGCAACGCTCGGTGATCCGGGCGGCGATCTCCGCACCGGAGCCGAAGAACACCGGCGCCTCGTGGACGACGACCAGGCGGCGGGTCTTCTCGACCGAGGCCTGGATGGTGTCGAAGTCGAGCGGGGAGATCGAGCGCAGGTCCACGACCTCGATCGACTTGCCCTCCTCGGCCGCGGCGGCGGCGGCCTCCAGGCAGGTCTTCACCATCGGGCCGTAGGCGACGAGGGTGAGGTCCGTGCCCTCGCGGGCGACACGGGCCTTGTGCAGTTCGCCGGGGATGGCCTCGGTGTCGACCTCGCCCTTGTCCCAGTAGCGGCGCTTGGGCTCGAAGAAGATGACCGGGTCGTCGCTCTGGATCGCCTGCTGGAGCATCCAGTAGGCGTCGGAGGAGTTCGCCGGGGTGACGACCTTGAGGCCCGCGACGTGCGCGAAGAGCGACTCGGGGGACTCGGAGTGGTGCTCGACGGCGCCGATGCCGCCGCCGTACGGGATGCGGATGACGACCGGCATCTTCACCGTGCCGAGCGAACGGGCCCGCATCTTCGCCAGCTGGGTGACGATCTGGTCGTACGCCGGGAAGACGAAGCCGTCGAACTGGATCTCCACGACCGGCCGGTAGCCGCGCAGGGCGAGGCCGATCGCGGTGCCGACGATGCCGGACTCGGCGAGCGGGGTGTCGACGACCCGGTCCTCGCCGAAGTCCTTCTGCAGACCGTCGGTGATCCGGAAGACACCGCCGAGCTTGCCGACGTCCAGGCCCATGACGACGACCTTGGGGTCGGTCTCCAGGGCCTTGCGCAGCGACTCGTTGAGCGCCTTCGCCAGGGGAAGCTTCTGAACAGCCATGATTACTCGGCCTCTCCGCCCTCGAAGGACGCCTGGTAGGCGGCGAACTGCGCACGCTCCTCGTCGACGAGCGCGTGCCCGTCCGCGTACGTGTGGTCGAACATCGCCATGTGGTCCGGGACGGGCATGGCGCGGACGACCTCGCGGACGTGCTTGCCGAGGGCCTCGCTCTCCGCCTCCAGCTCCTCGAAGAAGGCCGCGTCGGCGTGGCCCTCGTTCTCCAGGTACGCCTTGAGGCGCAGGATCGGGTCCTTGGCCTCCCACGCCTCGCGCTCCGCGTCGCGGCGGTAGCGGGTCGGGTCGTCGGAGGTGGTGTGGGCGGCCATCCGGTAGGTGAAGGCCTCGATGAGCGTCGGGCCCTCGCCGCGGCGGGCGCGCTCCAGGGCGGAGCGGGTCACGGCCAGGCAGGCGAGGACGTCGTTGCCGTCGACGCGGACGCCGGGGAAGCCGAAGCCGCGGGCGCGCTGGTAGAGCGGGACGCGGGTCTGCTTCTCGATGGGCTCGGAGATCGCCCACTGGTTGTTCTGGCAGAAGAACACGACCGGGGCGTTGTAGACCGCGGAGAAGACGAACGACTCGTTGACGTCGCCCTGGCTGGAGGCCCCGTCGCCGAAGTACGCGAGTACGGCGGAATCCGCGCCGTCCTTGGCGATGCCCATGGCATAACCGGTGGCGTGCAGGGTCTGCGAGCCGAGGACGATCGTGTACAGGTGGAAATTGTTGCTGTTGGGATCCCAGCCGCCGTTGTTCACGCCGCGGAACATTCCCAGCAGATTCGTCGGGTCGACCCCACGGCACCAGGCGACGCCGTGCTCGCGATAGGTCGGGAAGACGTAGTCGTCGTCCCGCAGGGCCCGGCCGGAGCCGATCTGGGCGGCCTCCTGGCCGAGCAGCGAGGCCCACAGGCCCAGCTCGCCCTGCCGCTGGAGGGCGGTCGCCTCGGCGTCGAAGCGACGGGTGAGGACCATGTCGCGGTACAGACCGCGCAGCTCCTCGACGCTCAGGTCGATGTCGTAATCGGGGTGCTGGACGCGCTCTCCCTCAGGCGTCAGCAGCTGGACGAGCTCGGGCTCCACGGGCCCCGCCTCGGCGCGCGTGCTCGTCTTCTTGGTGGTGCTGGTGCTCGCGCTTGCGGTGCGCTTGGTGCCGCTGCTGCGTCGCGTCGTCTTGCGCGCGGCAGTGCTCTCCACGGTCACGTGCGTGCTCCTCCGTCGGTCCGGCCTCCGGGTTCGCCGGGCAAGGCCAGTGCGGCTCTCCGCCTTATCCGTACCCTTCGCACGGGGTGGGTGCGACGCGGCCGGGGTCGGGCGTGACAGGTGCCCCGGCGAGCGCCCTGTCATAGGCACGTTACCCACAGCACGGCATTCCCGCGAAACCCCACTTGACCTGCGATTTTGCTTGGATTTCCAAGTAAATCGAGAAAAGAGGGAACAGCGGCTGGTCAGCGCGTCGGCAACGGCTTCGGAGGGCCGCCGGAACACCCGGCACGTTATCCCGCGCACCCCGGGCGCGGGAAGAGCCAATATGTGAGACTGACCGGGTGCGCGAACAAGGAAAAATCACGGTATTTCTGCTGGACGACCACGAAGTCGTCCGGCGCGGCGTCCACGAGCTGCTCTCCGTGGAGGCCGACATCGAGGTGGTCGGCGAGGCCGGGACGGCCGCGGACGCGCTGGTCAGGATCCCCGCGACCCGCCCCGACGTCGCCGTGCTCGACGTCCGGCTGCCGGACGGCAGCGGGGTCGAGGTGTGCCGGGAGATCCGCTCGCAGGACGAGTCGATCAAGTGCCTGATGCTGACCTCGTACGCGGACGACGAGGCGCTCTTCGACGCGATCATGGCCGGGGCCTCGGGTTACGTGCTCAAGGCCATCCGGGGCAACGAACTCCTGAACGCCGTGCGGGACGTGGCGGCCGGCAAGTCGCTGCTCGACCCGGTGGCCACCGCCCGGGTCCTGGAGCGGCTGCGCGACGGCAACAACCCGAAGGGCGACGACAGGCTCGCCAACCTGACGGAGCAGGAGCGCAAGATCCTGGACCTGATCGGCGAGGGCCTGACCAACCGGGTCATCGGCGAGCGGCTCCACCTCGCGGAGAAGACCATCAAGAACTACGTCTCCAGCCTGCTGTCGAAGCTGGGCATGGAGCGGCGCTCGCAGGCCGCGGCGTACGTGGCCAGGCTCCAGGCCGAGCGCCACTGACGGGCCCGGTCCCGGGGGCATCCCCGGGACCCGCCCCGGCCCGGCCCGGTTTCGGGACCTACGTCCCTTTCGAACCGGGGCAGGGGCCCCTTTTCCGACACGGTGCGGGTGGCGGAGAGTGGAATCCATGTCCACCGACGAAGACATGCCCACCGCCGAGGCCATGTCCACCGCCGAGGTCCCCGCCGTGTCCGCCGACGAAGTCCGCGCCGCGTCCGCCGACGAGGTCCGCGCCATCGAGCTGCTCGGCCGCGTGGCGTACGGCCGGGTGGCGACGAGCATGCGGGCGATGCCGTTCGTCGCCCCCGCCCGCCACGTCGTGGCCGGCGGCCGGGTCCTGCTCCGGATGCACCGCGGCCTCGGCTACCACCGCGCGTGCAACGGCAGCGTCGTCGCGTACGGCGCGGACAACTGCGACTCCGGGGCCGAGCGCATCTGGTCCGTGCAGTTCACCGGCACCGCCGAGATCGTCGAGCCGACGGAGGAGGAGCGGGCGGCCTTCGGCCCCGAGCCCGTACGGGTGGACGGCGAGCCCTTCACCCCGGTGTTCCTGCGGATCGAACCGCAGTTCGTGACGGTCCACGAGCTCGACTACGGCGAGCGGCCCGAGGACCGTTCCGGCGAGCGGCCCGAGGACCGTTCCGCGGAGCGACACCTCCACCACGCAGCGTGATCTAACATCTGCGGAGTGCCGCGCTCATCTGTATCCCACGCTCCGCCCGTCCGCCCCCTCCTGCGCCGCTACACGGACGTCGGCGAGCCCCTCTCCTGCGTCCCCGTCACCGAGGGCCTGCTCAACCGCGGCTACCGGCTCTCCACCACCCGCGGGGCCTACTTCCTCAAGCAGCACCTGGACGCCCCCACCTCCGACCGGGCCACCATCACCCGCCAGCACCGGGCCACCCAGCGCCTGCACGCCCTCGGCCTGCCCGTGGCCCCGCCGCTCCCCGACAGCCGGGGCCGCACGGTCGCCCTCGTCGGCGGCCACTGCTACGCCCTGCACCCCTGGGTCGACGGCCGCCACCGCGACGGCGCCCAGCTGTCCACCGGCTGCTCCCGCCGCCTCGGCACCCTCCTCGGCCGCGTCCACACCTGCCTGGAGCAGGTCATGGAGTCCCCGCCGCCGGGCGGCGACCACGCGAGCGCCCACCCCGAGGACACCTTCCGCGCCATCGAGGAACTGCTCCGCCTCGCCCGCGCCCACCGCCCCCGCGACAGCTTCGACGCGCTCGCCGAGCACCGGCTGAGGGAGCGGCGCAGGCTGCTCGCCCAGCACGCCCACCACCGGCCGCCGCCCGCCTCCGCGGCCGGCTGGGTGCACGGGGACTTCCACCCGCTGAACCTGCTGTACCGGGGCGCGGAGCCCGCCGCGATCGTCGACTGGGACCGGCTCGGGGTCCGCCCCAGGGCCGAGGAGGCGGTCAGGGCCGCCGCGATCTTCTTCGTACGGCCGGAGGGGGAGCTGGCCCTGGAGAAGGTACGGGCCTACGCGCGCGCGTACCGGCGGGCGACGGGCGCCGACGGCGCCGAGCTGGCGGCGGCGGCGCACCGGGTGTGGTGGGAGCGGCTCAACGACTTCTGGACGCTGCGCTGGCGCTACCAGCTGCACGACCGGAGGGCCGACCCGCAGTTCCCCGCGGTGTCGGCCCTGGCGGTCTGGTGGACGCGCGAGTACGCGGCGGTCCGCGACGCCTTCGCCGGCTGAGCACGGCGAAGGCGACGAAGGACGGGGGCGGCGGTCAGCCGGTCTCGGTGCCCGTGCCCGTCGTCGGGGTGTCCGGGCCGCCGGCGCCGCCCACCGTGGCGTCGGTCGGCTCGCTCGTCGGCTCCGTCGGGGTCTCGGTGGTCGGCTCGTTCGTCGGCTCCGTCGGCGTGTCCGTGGACTCCGTCGGCGGCGTGGTCGTCGGCTGCGTCGGCGTCTCGGTCGTCGGCATGCCCGTGGACTGGGTCGGCGCCTGCGTCGTCGGCGGGGTCCACGGCTGCTCGGTCGAGCCGCCCGTCGACGTGCCCGGCTCCTCGGTGTGCTCCTGGGTGGGCTCCTCGGAGGGAGTGGGCTCCTCGGAGGCCGTCGACGGCGAGTTGGTGACGGTCTTCGTCGGCGTCACGCCACCACCGCCGCCGCCCGGGTCGCCCGCCTTGCTGACCGCGTACACGACTCCGGCGACGACCGCGACCAGCGCGAGCGCCACGAGCAGCAACACCTTGCCCCGGCCGCCGTTGCCGCCGTTCTGCGCGCCGTACCCGTTCTGGCCGTAGCCGCCGGTGCCGCCCGTGCCGCCGTCGTAGCCGCCGTACCCGCCGTCGTCCGGGTTCATCGGCGGGAGTATCGGGCCCTGCGCGGTCTCGCCGTGCATCGGGTGGCCCATCGCGGTCGTCGCGGCCATGCCGCCGCCCGGGGTGTGCCCGCCGTCGTGCACCTCGACCGGCCCGGTGTTCCACATGCCGGTGTGGCCGCCCTGCTGCTGGAGCATCTGCAGGGCGTACTGGATGAGCCCGCGCATCTCCTCGGCGCTCTGGAACCGGTCGTCCGGGTCCTTCGCGAGCGAGCGCATCACCAGGCCGTCGAGCTCCGGCGGCACGGACCCCGTGACGTCGGACGGCGGGATCGGCGCGTCCTGGACGTGCTGGTACACGACGGACAGCGGGGTCTCGCCGGTGAACGGGGGCCGCAGCGCGAGCAGTTCGTAGAGCAGGCAGCCCGTCGCGTACAGGTCGGAGCGGTGGTCGACCGCCTTGCCGAGCGCCTGCTCGGGGGAGAGGTACTGCGGGGTGCCCATGACCATGCCGGTCTGGGTCATCGTCGACTGCGCGCCGTGCAGGGCGCGCGCGATGCCGAAGTCCATGACCTTCACCGCACCACTGTGCGTGATGATCACGTTCGCCGGCTTGATGTCGCGGTGCACGATGCCGTGCTGGTGCGAGTACGCCAGCGCCTCCAGGACCCCGGAGACGATGATGAGCGCCTGCTCGGGACCCGGCGCCTCGGCGCTGAGCAGCAGGTCACGGATGGTGCGGCCCTCGACCAGCTCCATCACGATGTACGGCACGGGCCGGCCGCCCACGAGGTCCTCGCCGGAGTCGTACACGGCGACGATGGCGTGGTGGTTGAGCCCGGCGACGGACTGTGCCTCGCGGGTGAAGCGCGCCTTGGAGACCGGGTCCTCGGCGAGATCGGCGCGCAGCAGCTTGACGGCCACGGTGCGGCCGAGCCGTACGTCCTCGGCGGCGAAGACCTCCGCCATGCCGCCCCGGCCCAGGCGGTGCGTCAGGCGGTAGCGGCCGTCGCCGACGACGCCGCCCTCGCCCCAGGATTCCGCCGACGCGTCCGGCACACCGTTACCTGCTCCGGATTCGGGTGCCATCAGTCCTCGCCGTCGTCTGTCGTGCCGTGTCCAGTCGTCACGCTACAGGCTCCGTGCGACACCCCGGTCCGAGATGGACCGGCCATCCAACCCCCTCGACGTACACCTGTGCAAATTCGACGGGTTTCCTCCGGCCGGGTGGAATCGCTCCCTGTGCGGAGGGTCACGGAACGGGTACCGAACCGGGGCGCGGCTTGACGTGTCACTGCCCTACGGCAGACTTGCGCCAGGAAAATCCGGCATCGACGCCGCCACGCGCGCGTAGGGGGAAGCACAGATGAGCCAGGACGGCGCACAGGGCCGCTATGCGGGCGGTTCGGTCGCGGGCGGCCGGTACCAGCTGCGCGACCTTCTCGGCGAGGGCGGCATGGCGTCGGTGTACCTGGCGTACGACAGCGCCCTCGACCGGCAGGTCGCCATCAAGACGCTGCACACGGAACTCGGCCGGGAACAGTCCTTCCGCGAGCGGTTCCGGCGCGAGGCGCAGGCCGTCGCGAAGCTGTCGCACACGAACATCGTCTCGGTCTTCGACACCGGCGAGGACACCCTCGACGGCGCCGTCATGCCGTACATCGTCATGGAGTACGTGGAGGGGCAGCCGCTCGGCTCGGTCCTCGCCGCCGACGTCCAGCAGTACGGCGCGATGCCGGCCGACAAGGCGCTGAAGGTCACGGCCGACGTGCTCGCCGCCCTGGAAGTCAGCCACGAGATGGGCCTGGTCCACCGCGACATCAAGCCGGGCAACGTGATGACGACCAAGCGCGGCGTGGTCAAGGTCATGGACTTCGGCATCGCGCGGGCCATGCAGTCCGGCGTCACCTCGATGACGCAGACCGGCATGGTCGTCGGCACCCCGCAGTACCTCTCCCCCGAGCAGGCCCTCGGCCGCGCGGTGGACGCCCGCTCCGACCTCTATTCGGTCGGCATCATGCTCTTCCAGCTGCTGACGGGCCGTCTCCCCTTCGACGCCGACTCCCCGCTCGCCATCGCCTACGCGCACGTGCAGGAGGAGCCGGTCGCCCCGTCCTCCGTCAACCGCTCGGTGACCCCGGCGATGGACGCCCTCGTCGCCCGCGCCCTGCGGAAGAACCCGAACGAGCGGTTCCCCAGCGCCGCGGCCATGCGCGACGAGTGCCTGCGGGTGCTCTCGGCCGGCCAGACGAGCGCGCCGGTGATCGTCCAGGGCGGTCCGGTCAGCAGCGGCGCGGGCGTCGGCTCGGCGGTCTTCCCGCCCATCGGCCAGACCCCGCCGCCGGCCGCGCACGGGGTGCAGCAGCCCTACCTGCCGCCGACGCCGCAGCCCGGCCCGTACGGCCCGGCGACCCCGGCGCCCGCCCCGTCGTACGGCTACCCGCAGCAGGCGCCGACGCCCGCCCCGTACGCCCCCACCCCGGCCCCCGCGCCGTACGCCCCGACGCCGGCGCCCATGCCCGCTCCCGTCGCCACCGGCGGCCCGGGCTCCGGCTCCCGCCGGAACACCCCGGTGCTCGTCGGCGCGATCGCCGTCGCGCTGCTCGCGATCGGCGGACTGATCGTGGCGCTCAACCTGAAGGACGACCCGAACTCGCAGGCGGGCGGCACCGGCGGCACGCAGACGCAGGAGAGCCAGTCGGCGGCGCCCGGGCACAAGGGCCCCGACCTGACCAAGACGATCGACACGAAGAAGTGCACGCAGCCTTCGGAGTCGGCCGACGACCCCACCAAGTTCGAGGTCCCGAACTTCACCTACAAGAACATCCAGTCGGTGAAGGCCTGCATCCAGGAGGCCGGGTGGAAGCTCATGACCCAGACCCCGGTGGACGAGTCCACGTACGGCGAGGGCACGGTCCTGGAGCAGTACCCGCCGGCCGGTGAGGACATCACCGACGAGGACGCCGAGTTCACCCTGAAGATCTCGACGGGCAACCCGCCGCAGTAGTGCCGCGGTAGTCACGAGGACCGCCGTACGCCCCCTGCCCCGTCCCGGATGCCGGAAATCTTCCGGTATGTGACGCTGAGTTGAACATCTCGCCGGCTCGGTACGGGAGGGGGTCACCCGGTGACTCCAACACTCCGCAGGGCACGCGCGAGGGCCCTGCGCCCCGCGCTCACCTGCGCGTTCACCTGCGCTTGCGCCTTGTACGCCGCGCCTCTCGGGTACGCGCAGGCCGGGCACGCGCAGATCGGGTACGCGCCTCTCGGGCACGCGCAGATCGGGCACGCGCACCCCGGGGCCACGACCGCCGACTCCACGCCCGCCGGGTACGCACCCGTCAGGTCCGCGTCGGTCGGGTCCACGCCCGTCGGGCACGCGCCCGTCGGGTCCGCGTCGGTCGGGTCCGCGTCGGTCGGGTCCACGTCCGTCAGGCACGCGCGCGTCGGGTCCACGTCCGTCGGGTACGCGGCGGAGGCGCCCGGCACCTCGGTGGGCACCACGGCTCCGACGCCCGCGGCGAGCCCGTCCCCCGCCGCGCCCTCGGCGACCGCGCCGGCCGGCTCCCCTTCCGGGTCCGCCCCTCCGTCCCCTTCTCCGGGAGGCACCGCCGCCTCCCCGGCAGGCACCGCCGCCCCCGCCTCCCCCGCGCCCGCGCCCACCGGCACCGGGGCGGCTTCCACCCCGCCCGCGCCGAGCGCCGAGCCCTCCGACGCCCCCGCCCCGAGCGGCTCCGCCTCCCTCGCGGGCCGGCCCGCCGGCGAAGGGCGGCCCCACCCCGGACGCCCGGAGTCCGCGACTCCCTCCGCGACCGCCTCGGCGCCCCCGCCCCACCCCTCTCGTACCGAAACCGCTACAAGCTCGCGCGAGCGCCAGACCGCCGAGGGGATGGACGAACCGGTACGCGAGGAGGATCCGGCGCCGCCCGAGGCGGCGCCCGCCAGCCTGCCCGCCGCGGCGCCCGGCCTTTCGGCCGAGGCCTCGCCCGCCCTCGTCGACCAGCGGATTCCCGTCCTCACCCTAGGCGTGGGGCTGGCCCTGATGGGGCTCGGCATCGGCTTCCTCGGGCTCCGGATGCGCCGCCGCTGACCTCCACCAGGACCGCCGGGTCCCCCTTGAGTCGGACCTGAGGCTTCCGTCTCAGGACGGTTGTCCACGTCGGCATACCGGGTATACATACTGAGTATGTCGATCCGCCACGGGCTCCTCGCCCTCCTCGAACGCGGCCCTCGCTACGGCTCCCAGCTCCGTACGGAGTTCGAGTCCCGCACCGGCTCCACCTGGCCACTCAACGTCGGCCAGGTCTACACGACCCTCAACCGGCTCGAACGCGACGGCATGGTCGCCCAGGGCGGCGAGGACGCGGCCGGGCACACCCTCTACGCGATCACCGACAGCGGCCGCGCCGAGCTCAGGACCTGGTTCGAGAAGCCGGTGGACCGCACCAGCCCCGCCCGCGACGAGCTGGCCATCAAGCTCGCCATGGCCGTGGGCGCGCCCGGCGTCGACATCCGCGACGTCATCCAGTCCCAGCGCCGGCACACCGTGAAGGCGATGCAGGACTACACCCGGCTCAAGGCGCAGGCCCTGCTCGCCGTCGAGGGCGGCGGGGCGCGGGAGCGGGACGACGTGGCCTGGCTGCTCGTCCTGGAGCAGCTGATCTTCCAGACCGAGGCGGAGGCCCGCTGGCTGGACCACTGCGAGTCCCGGCTGATCCGCCTGTCGGGGACGGCCGCCGCGGGGACGACCTCGGGGACGCGAACCGCCGCAGCCGCCCCGGCGGCCCCGGCCTCTTCGACCGCCCCGGTGGCCCCGGCCGCTCCGGGCACCCCGGCCTCGTAGCGCCGCACTTCGACCACCGGTACGCCCGGGGTGCGCCGACCGCACGCGCGCGCCCCGCCCGTACCGCTGACGCACCACCTTCCACCGCACGCTCCCGTACCCGGCCCGACCGCCGCGTACGGCCGAAAACGGGGGGACCCCTCCATGACCGCACAGCAGCCCGTGCTGCAACTCCAGAACCTGACCCGCGTCCACGGCGCGGGCGCCACCGAGGTGCACGCCCTGCGCGGCATCGACCTCGCCGTGTACCCCGGTGAACTCGTCGCCGTCATGGGCCCCTCGGGCTCCGGCAAGTCCACGCTGCTCACCATCGCGGGCGGCCTGGACACCCCCACCTCGGGCCGGGTGATCGTCGAGGACACCGACATCACCACCGCGAGCGTCAAGCAGCTCGCGGCCCTGCGCCGCCGCAGCATCGGATACGTCTTCCAGGACTACAACCTCATCCCGGCCCTCACCGCCGCCGAGAACGTCGCCCTGCCCCGCGAGCTGGACGGGACCTCCGCCCGCAAGGCCCGCGTCGAGGCCCTCTCCGCCCTGGAGGAGATGGGGCTCGGCCACCTCGCCGACCGCTTCCCCGACGAGATGTCCGGCGGCCAGCAGCAGCGCGTGGCCATCGCCCGCGCCCTGGTCGGCGACCGCCGTCTCGTCCTCGCCGACGAGCCGACCGGCGCCCTGGACTCCGAGACCGGCGAGTCCGTGCTCGCCCTGCTCCGCTCCCGCTGCGACGCGGGCGCCGCCGGTGTCCTCGTCACCCACGAGCCGCGGTTCGCGGCCTGGGCCGACCGGGTCGTGTTCCTCCGGGACGGTGCCATCGTCGACCAGACCGTGCGCAGCGAGGCCGATTCGCTCCTGTCGGGTCAGGTGGCCGAGGCGTGAAGACCTGGCTCCACTCCTGGCGTGCCGCGATCCGCATAGCCCGCCGCGACGCCTGGCGTTCCAAGGGCCGCAGCGCCCTCGTCCTCGCGATGATCGCGCTGCCCATCCTGGGCGTCAGTGCCCTCGATCTGACCTACCGCAGCTCCGAACTCTCCCCCGCCGAGCGGGTGGAGCGGTCGATCGGCGCGGCCGACGCCCGCTTCAAGGACGCCACCGTCGGCGGCGTCCCGATCTTCCAGGACCCGGCCGGCGAGGGGAGCACGCCGGTCAAGGACTACAAGGACGAGCCGTGGCCGAGCGGCTCCATCGACGTCACCAAGGCCATCCCCGCGGGCTCCACCGTCCTCACGGACCGCACGGGTTCCGCCAAGCTGACGACCACCCACGGTCTGCTCATGACCGAGGTGCGTGAGCTCAAGGCCTCCGATCCGATCGCCCGCGGCATCATGACGCTCCTGGAGGGGCGTCACCCGGAGAAGGACGACGAGGTCATGGCGACCTCGCACTTCCTGGAGAGCAGCGGTCTGTCGGTCGGCTCGACCCTTTCCGCCCGCAATTTCGACCGCCCGTACCGGATCGTCGGCTCCTACGAACTTCCCGACTCGCTCGACGCCGACCAGGTCAACGCGCTGCCGGGGGCCTTCCTCGCCCCGTACGGGAAGGCGGTCGAGAAGGCCGGCGTGCCGGCACCCCAGGACTCCGTCTCGTACCTGGTGCGCCGCCCCGGTGGTTTCACGTGGAACACCGTCAAGGAGATCAACACCAAGGGTGTCACCGTCGTCTCGCGCGCGGTGCTCCTCGACCCGCCGGCCAAGTCCGAGGTCCCGCTCTTCCAGAAGGAGGGCTTCGGCGGTTACGAGTCCAGCCAGGCCGCCAGTGCCGCCGACCTCGCCTCCCTCGCCACCGTCGTCGGCCTGGCGATGCTGGAGATCTGCCTCCTCGCCGGGCCCGCGTTCGCGGTCGGCGCCCGCCGCTCGCGCCGCCAGCTCGGTCTGGTCGGGGCCAACGGCGGTGCCCGCAGCCACATCCGGGCCATCGTGCTGAGCGGCGGCCTGGTCATCGGCCTCGCCGCGGCCGTCACCGGCATCGTCCTCGCGCTGATCCTGACCCTGGTGCTGCAGCCGGTCCTGGAAGACACCATGGGCCAGCGGTTCGGGGCCTTCGACATCCGGCCCCTCGAACTCCTCGGCATCGCGCTGCTCGCGGTCCTGACCGGTCTGCTCGCCGCGATCGTCCCCGCCTTCACCGCCTCCCGGCAGACCGTCCTCGCCTCGCTCACCGGCCGGCGCGGGGTCCGCCGCAGCAGCCGGGTGCTGCCCGTGATCGGCCTGGTGGCCCTGCTCATCGGCGGCGCGGTCGCCCTCTTCGGCTCGATGGTCTCCGAGCAGGTCGCCCTCGTGGCCGCCGGCTCCGCCCTCGCCGAGCTGGGCGTCGTCGCCATGACCCCGACCCTGGTGGGCCTGTTCGGGCGCACCGGCCGCTGGCTGCCGCTCTCCCCGCGCCTCGCGCTGCGGGACGCCGTCCGCAACCGGGGCCGTACGGCACCCGCCGTCGCCGCCGTCCTCGCCGCCGTCGCCGGCACGGTCGCCGTCACCACGTACATGGCCGGCCGCGAGGCCCAGAACAGGGCCGGCTACGAGGCCACGCTGCCGTACGGCGTGGCCGCCGCCTTCGTCCAGGAGGAGGGCGGCCGGGACGTCCCCGCCGTCCGCGAGGCCGTCCAGCGCGACTTCTCCGTCGACGTCCGCGCCGACGTCGAGCGCGTATCGGTCGGCAAGCCCGGCTGCCCGCCCTGGGGCGGCGACCCGGGCTGCGGCCGCTACGAGGTCGTCGTCCCCCCGGCGAACGAGTGCCCGCTCAACGTGACGGCCCCGGGCGGCGGCAACCCCGCGGCGCAGTACACGCCCGAGCAGCGGCGGAAGATGCTCACCGACGACTGGCGGTGCAAGGAGTCCGCGAGCGGCGGGATGTGGGTCTCCGACGGCGGCCTGCTCGTCGGTGACGCCAAGCTCCTCCAGGTCCTCGGCGTCGACGACCCCGCGACCGTGAAGGCCCTCGCCGACGGGAAGATCGTCGCCTTCAACCGCGCCCTGGTCGACAGGAACGGCGCCGTCGGGATCAAGCAGATCACCGACATCGCCGCCGCCGACAAGGCCTCCGAGCTGGGCCGCCCCGCGCCCGGCAAGGTCAGCTCCGTGCCCGCCTACCTGGTGCCCGGCGACAAGAAGTCCTACGGCGTCCAGGCCCTCATGACCCGGGCCACCGCCAAGGCCGCCGGCCTCTCCACGGTGCCGATGGGCGTGTACGCCAGCACCGACCGGCTCCCGGACGGCGAGCAGCGCCAGAAGCTCGACAGCGACCTCGCCAAGCTCGGCAGCAACGTCGAACTGCACCTGGAAGAAGGGTTCGTCAACGAGTACGGCATCATCCTGCTCTCGCTGGCCATCTTCGCGGGCCTGGTCACCATCGGCGCCGCCGGCATCGCCACCGGGCTCGCCCAGGCCGACGCCGAGGCCGATCTGAAGACGCTCGCCGCCGTGGGCGCCCCGCCCCGGGTCCGCCGCACGCTCAGCGGATTCCAGTGCGGAGTCGTCGCCGCGATGGGCGTGATCCTCGGCTCGGCCGCCGGACTGCTGCCCGCGATCGGACTCCGGCTCACCGAGCAGCGCGAGGAGCTCCGCTACTACGAGCAGAGCGTCGCCGAGGGCTGGACCGCCGACCTCACCCCGCCCGACGTGCCGATCGTCATCCCCTGGGAGACCCTGGCCGGCCTGCTCGTCGCCGTCCCGCTCGGCGCCGCGCTCCTCGCCGCCCTGGTGACCCGCTCGCGCGGCGCGCTGGCCCGGCGCGCGGCGACCTGACGGTCTTCGTTCCCGTCCCGTGCCCCTGTACGAGGGTGGATCACCCCCGTACAGGGGCACACCCTGTGGTGACGCGTGTGTACGAGAGAATGGCGGCATGGAGATGCCGAGGAATGACAGGTCGCAGGAGAGCCCCCAGGTCCTCATCGTGGGACAGGACGGGATGGCCCTCAGCGGCGCTCAGGGCGACGACGAACCCCGCGAGGTCCCGGTGACGGAAATGGTCGAGCAGCCTGCGAAGGTCATGCGGATCGGCAGCATGATCAAGCAGCTCCTGGAGGAAGTACGGGCGGCCCCTCTGGACGAGGCGAGCCGGGTCAGGCTCAAGGACATCCACGCCAGCTCCGTGAAGGAGCTGGAGGACGGGCTCGCACCCGAGCTCGTCGAGGAACTGGAGCGGCTCTCCCTGCCGTTCACCGACGAGGCGATTCCCTCCGAGGCGGAGCTGCGCATCGCGCAGGCGCAGCTCGTGGGCTGGCTCGAAGGCCTGTTCCACGGCATCCAGACGGCTCTGTTCGCGCAGCAGATGGCGGCCCGCGCCCAGCTGGAGCAGATGCGCCGTGCACTGCCTCCGGGCGCGCCGCACGACGATGACGACGACCACGGCCACGGCCACGCGGTCCGCTCGGGACCGTACCTGTAGGTCACGTACGCACGAAGGCCCGGCACGGACGGCGTGCCGGGCCTTCGCGTTCCAGTCCTGCGGGACGAGTTTTCGCGTCCCAGCCCCGCGTGCCGGGCCTTCGCGTCTCAGTCCTGCGGGACGGGCCTCGCGTCTCAACCCTGCATGCAGGGCCTTCGCGTCTCAGCCCCGCGGGACGAGCAGCAGCACCTTGCCGACGTGACGGCCGTCCTCAAGCGCCCGGTGGCCCTCGGCGGCCTCCGGCATCGGCACCGTGCGGTCGACGACCGGCCGGACCGTGCCCGCGCCGATCAGCGGCCAGACGTGCTCCCGTACGGCCGCGACGATCGCCGCCTTCTCCTGCGCCGGACGGGACCGCAGCGTGGTCGCCAGGACGGCGGCGCGCTTCGCGAGCAGCGCCCCGAGGTTCAGCTCGCCCTTCACCCCGCCCTGGAGGCCGATGACGACCAGGCGGCCGTTCACGGCGAGCGCCTTCACGTTCCGCTCCAGGTACTTGGCGCCCACGATGTCCAGGATGACGTCCGCGCCCGCCCCGTCCGTCGCCTTCGCCAGCTCCTCGACGAAGTCCTGCTCGCGGTAGTCGATGAGAATGTCCGCGCCGAGCTCGGCGCAGCGCGCCAGCTTCTCGGGTCCTCCGGCGGTGACCGCCACCTTCGCGCCGACCGCCTTCGCCAGCTGGATCGCCATCGTGCCGATGCCGCTCGCCCCGCCGTGCACGAGCAGCGTCTCGCCCGGCCGCAGGTGGGCGAGCATGAAGATGTTGGACCAGACGGTGCAGGCCACCTCGGGAAGCGCGGCGGCCGTGGTCAGGTCGACGCCCTCCGGGACCGGCAGCAGCTGGCCGGCCGGGACCACGACCTTCTCGGCGTAGCCGCCGCCGGCGAGCAGCGCGCACACCTCGTCGCCGACGGTCCAGCCGGAGACCCCCGGGCCGAGCGCGGCGATCCGGCCCGCGCACTCCAGACCGGGGTACGGGGAGCTGCCCGGCGGCGGGTCGTAGAAGCCCTGGCGCTGGAGCAGATCGGCGCGGTTGACCGCGCTCGCCACCACCTCGACGAGGACCTCGCCCTCGCCGGGTACGGGATCGGGCACCTCGGCCCAGACGAGGGCCTCGGGCCCACCGGGTTCCGGAATCGTGATCGCATACATGGCGGCGAGGCTACTCCGGCCGTGGTCCCCGGGCCCGGTCCCGCGGGGTCAGTCCTCCGGTGGCGTGGAGAGCGGGGTCACCGGCGCGGCGCGCACGATGGTGATCACCCGGTCGGTGAGCTGGAGCGGGCTGGCCGCGGGGTCGTCGTAACCGAGCAGCCGGTGGCCGCGGAGCACGCTCACCACCAGGTCGCCGGTCTCCCGCACGCTCTTGCCGACCTCGCTCTTGGTCACCGGCCGCTCCACGAGGTCGAGGCCCGAGCCCTGCTGGATGAGGTCCTCCATCACCGTGCCGGCGCTGGGGCTGAGCACGGACAGGCCGAGCAGGCGCCCGGCGGCGCTGGCGCTGGTGATGACCGCGTCCGCGCCGGACTGGCGGAGCAGCGGCGCGTTCTCCTCCTCGCGGACCGCGGCGACGATCTTCGCGCCCTTGTTGAGCTGGCGCGCCGTCAGGGTGACGAGGACGGCCGTGTCGTCGCGCTGGGTGGCGATGACGATCTGCCGGGCCCGCTGCACCTCGGCGCGGAGCAGCACGTCACTGCGGGTGGCGTCGCCGATGACGCCGACGAACCCGTCCGCGTTCGCCGTCTCGATCACCTTGGTGGAGGGGTCGACGATGACGATCTGGTCCTTGCGCAGCCCGGTCGCGCAGAGCGTCTGGATCGCGGACCGCCCCTTCGTCCCGAAACCGACGATGACGGTGTGGTCGCGCAAGGTGGACCTCCAGCGGTTCAGCCGGAACTCCTCCCGGGTCCGCTCGGTGAGGACCTCGAGAGTCGTGCCGACCAGGATGATCAGGAACAGCACGCGCAGGGGCGTGACGAGGAGGATGTTGGCGAGCCGCGCCGAGTCGCTGTACGGGACGATGTCGCCGTATCCGGTGGTGGAGAGCGTCACGGTCGCGTAGTAGACGCAGTCGAGGAAGTCGACCGTCTCGTCGGCGTTGTCGTGATAGCCGTCGCGGTCGACGTAGACGATGAGGACCGTCACGAGCAGCACGCCGAGCGCCATGAGCAGCCGTTTGCCGACCTGACGCAGCGGCTTCTCGACGACCCGGCGGGGCAGCTGGACCCGTGAGCCCGAGACCCGCTCGTCCGCCTCGCGGGCCATCACGTCACGGCTGGGAAGTTTCACGTGAAACACGCTCCCTGAGCCGGTACGGCGCCCGGGGCCGGTGGCCAGGGAAGGTCGAGGACGTCCAGCTCCTGGCCGGGCCGGGCGCCGCCGGGCGGGACGACGGCCATGCCGTCCGCGACGGCGATGCCCCGGAGCATGGCCGGCCCGTTGTAGTGCAGCGGAACGAGCCGCTCGCCCCGGCGGACGACCGGGACGAGCCGGGTGTCGTACGGATGCCCGTGCACCTCGTCGAGGACGGGGGCGCGGCCCTCGGAGAGCGGAGTGCGGGTGAGGGCGGCGAGGAGCGGCTCGGCCAGCGTGAGGAGCCCGGAGACGGCGGCGAGCGGGTTGCCGGGCAGGCCGACGAGGTGGCGGTGGCCGCCGAGGGCCGCGAGGAGCATGGGGTGGCCGGGGCGGACCTTCACCCCGTCGACGAGGAGCGTGGCGCCCGCCTTGTCGAGGACGCGGTGGAGGTGGTCGACGGGCCCGGCGGCGGTGCCCCCGGTGGTGACGACCAGGTCGGCGGCGGAGCCGGTGACGGCCGCGTACAGCTCCTCGGCGTCGTCGCCGATCCGCCGGGTGGCGAGCACCTCGGCGCCGAGCGCGGACAGCCAGGGGCCGAGCATCGGGCCGAGGGCGTCACGGATGAGTCCCCCGTGGGGGAGTCCGGCCGTGAGGAGCTCGTCGCCGAGGACGAGGACCTCCACCCGGGGCCGCGGCGGTACGGGGAGCTCGTCGTAGCCGGCGGCCGCGGCGAGACCCAGGACGGCGGGGGTCACGGGGGTGTCGGCGGGAAGCAGCTCGTCACCGGAGCGGCACTCCTGCCCCCGGGGCCGGATGTCCTGCCCGGCGACCACGTCACGCAGGGCATGCAGCACGAGACCCGCGGCCTCGGCCCGCTCGGTACGGGAGTGCTCGCTACGGATGACGGCGGTGGTCCCGGGCGGGACGGGGGCGCCGGTGGCGATCCGTACGGCCTCGCCGTCGTTCAGCGCGGCGGCGGGCGCGTGACCGGCGAGGACGGGGGCCTCGGCGCGGACGGTCCAGGGGCCCGGGCCCGCGACCGCCCAGCCGTCCATGGCGGAGGTGTCGAAGGAGGGCAGGTCGGTGAGGGCGAGGAGCGGCTCGGCCAGGACCTGGCCGAGGGCCTGCCCGAGCGGGAGGCGCCGGGGCTCGCGGCCGGTCCGTGCGGCGGTCCCGGCGCGGACGGCGGCGGCCCGGGCCTCGGGCCAGGCGGTGGCGCGGTGCGGCGGCCCGGCCTTCGCACCGGCGGCGGCTCCCGGGGCCACGGGGGCGGGCTCCTTCAGGGTCATCCGGCCTCGTCCTACTCGGTGGCTTTTTCGGCGGGCTGCTCGGCGGGCTGCTCGCCGTCCTGTTCGGCGGCCCAGCGCTGGGCGAGCGCGGCGGCCTTGCGGGCGGCCTCGGCGACGGCCTCCGGTCCGCCCTCGGTGCCCGCGCGGGCCGCCGCGTAGCCGACCAGGAAGGTGGTCAGGGGCGCGGCGGGGCGGGCCACGCCGTGGGCGGCGTCACGGGCGAGGTCGAGGAGCACGCCGGTGTCGACGTCCAGCTCGATGCCCAGTTCGTTCTTGACTGCGGTGATCCATTCGTCCAGCACGGTCCCATGCTCCCTGATGCGGGCCCGGGCCGTGGCGATGTCCTCCCAGGTGTCGCAGTCGAAGGAGGCGAGGGGGCCCGCGGCGACCCGGGTGAGCCTCAGTGCCCCGGTGAGGAGCCGCAGCGGCCCGCCGGCGAGGGTGCCGCCTCGCCGCTCTGCGACGAGGGCCAGTTCGCGCAGGAGCGGGGTGCGGCGGTACGCGGCGACGAGCGGCTGGTCCCGCCCCTCGGCGTCGGTGAGAAGCGCGGCCTCGGTGCCGGAATCCGCGTCGAGTGCCTCGAGGAGGCGCCGGACGGTGTCCTGGTCCAGGAAGGGCAGGTCGGCGGAGAGGACGAGGAGGACGTCGGCGCCGGTCTCCCGCACCCCGGCGCCGAGGGCGGCCAGGGGGCCGCCGCCGGGCGGGTCCTCCCTGGTCCAGCGGACGGGGCGGACGGTCGGCCGGGGGTCGGCGACGACCACGGTCCGGCCTGCGCCGGGACAGGCCGAGAGCACCCGGTCGAGGAGGGTCCGCCCCCCGATCCGTACCCCGGGCTTGTCGGAGCCGCCGAGCCGCCGAGCGGCGCCCCCGGCGAGCACGACGACGTCGTATGCGGTGGTCACCCCAGCAGTATGTCGCCGAACCCCGCCACCGACGGTCGGGTCTCCCTTGCTGAGACGGAGGGGGAGGGACGAAGGCACGGGAAGGCACGGGACGACTGCGGCGGCGGACGACCGCGCCGGGGAAGGGCCGGATCGGGGACGGCCGCACCGGCAGACGCCCGGCCGCCGGACCGGGGACGGCCGCACGACAGACGCCCGGCCGCACCGGGTGGGGGTCCGGTACGGCCGGGCGGTGTCGGACTGTCCGCGTCGGACCGTCCCCGTCGGAGCGTCCGTCTCGGAGCGTCCGTCTCGGAGCGTCCGTGTCAGACCGTGCGGAGCAGGACCGCCGGCTGCTCGACGCAGTCCGCCACGTACCGCAGGAAGCCGCCCGCCGTGCCGCCGTCGCAGACGCGGTGGTCGAAGGTGAGCGAGAGCTGCACGACCTGACGGACGGCCAGTTCGCCCTGGTGGACCCAGGGCTTGGGGATGATCCGGCCGACCCCGAGCATGGCCGCCTCGGGGTGGTTGATGATCGGCGTGGAGCCGTCGACCCCGAACACCCCGTAGTTGTTGAGGGTGAACGTGCCGCCGGTCAGATCGGCCGGGGTGATCGCGCCCTGCCGGGCCGCCTCCGTCAGCCGGGCGAACTCGGCCGTCAGCGACTCGGCGGTCCGGGTCCCCGCGTCCTTGACCACGGGGACGACAAGCCCGCGCGGGGTCTGGGCGGCGAAGCCGAGGTGCACGGACGGCAGCCGGACGATCTCCCGGGCGGCCGTGTCCACGGTGGAGTTGAGCTCGGGGAACCGGGCCAGCGCGTGGACGCAGATCCGCGCGAGGAGCGCGAGCAGCGAGATCTTCGGCCCGCCGGCCGCGTTCATCGCCGCGCGGGCCGCCATCAGCTCGGTCGCGTCGGCGTCGACCCAGCAGGTCGCGTCGGGGATCTCCGTACGGCTGCGGGACAGCTTGTCCGCCACCGCGCCACGGACCCCGCGCAGCGGAACCCGCTCACCGGCCGGTGCCGCGACAGCAGACGCGGGCGCAGACGCGGGCGCGGGCGCCGGGGCGGCGACCGGCCGCTCCAGGGCCGCGAGGGCCAGCTCCACGTCGGCACGCAGGATCAGCCCCTCGGGCCCGGATCCGCGCACCTCCCGCAGGTCGAGGCCCCGGTCGCGGGCCAGCTTCCGCACGAGCGGCGAGATGACGGGCACGGGCCCCTCGTGGGCGACCGCCGGAGCGGCGACAGGAGCCGGAGCAGCAGCAGCCGGAGCAGGAGCAGCCGGGGCCTGCGCGGCCGCCGGGCTCGTGTGCCGCACCCGGCGGCGCCGGGCGGCGGGCCCGGCCGTGCCGTAGCCGACGAGCACGTTGCCCGAGTACTCGGAGGAGACGGCCTCGGCGGATGCCTTCGGCGCCGCTTCGGGAGCGGCCTCGGTGAGCTCCTCCGGCGCGCCCGTGCCGCCCACGGCGACCGTCAGGAGCGGTGCGCCGACGGGCAGTTCGGTGCCCTCCTCGCCGTACCGGGCGGTGACGACACCGCCGTACGGGCAGGGCACCTCGACCATCGCCTTGGCCGTCTCGACCTCGACGACCGGCTGGTCGATGGCGACGACGTCGCCGACGGCGACCAGCCAGCGCACGATCTCGGCCTCGGTGAGGCCCTCACCGAGGTCGGGCAGCTTGAACTCAAGGACCTGTGCCATCAGCTGCCCGCCTCCCACTGCAGTCGCGCGACCGCGTCCAGGACCCGGTCCACGCCCGGCAGATGGTGCCGCTCCAGCATCGGCGGCGGATACGGGATGTCGAAGCCCGCGACCCGCAGCACCGGCGCCTCCAGGTGGTGGAAGCAGCGCTCGGTCACGCGCGCGGCGATCTCCGCGCCGGGGCCGCCGAAGCCGGTCGACTCGTGGACGACGACCGCGCGGCCGGTGCGCCGCACGGAGGCGCAGACGGTCTCGTCGTCGAACGGCACGAGCGAGCGCAGGTCGACGACCTCCAGGTCCCAGCCCTCCGCCTGCGCGGCCTCCGCCGCCTCCAGGCAGACCGGCACCGAGGGACCGTAGGTGATCAGGGTGGCGCCGGTGCCCCGGCGCCGCACGACGGCCTTGCCGATCGGCTCGACGGGCGCGGGCGCCTCGGGGGACCAGTCGGACTTGGACCAGTAGAGCCGCTTGGGCTCCAGGAAGACCACCGGGTCGTCGGAGGCGATGGCCGCGCGCAGCAGCCCGTACGCGTCCTCGACGGTCGCCGGGGTGACGACGTGCAGCCCAGGCGTGGCCATGTAGTAGGCCTCGGAGGAGTCGCTGTGGTGCTCGACGCCGCCGATCCCGCCGCCGTACGGGACGCGGATGACGATCGGCATCGGCATCGCGCCGCGCGTCCGGTTCCGCATCTTCGCCACGTGCGAGAGCAGCTGCTCGAACGCCGGGTACGCGAACGCGTCGAACTGCATCTCCACGACCGGCCGCAGACCGTACATGGCCATGCCGACGGCCGCGCCGAGGATGCCCGCCTCGGCCAGCGGGGTGTCGGTGCAGCGGTCCTCGCCGAACTCCTTGGCGAGCCCGTCGGTGACCCGGAAGACGCCGCCGAGAGTGCCGACGTCCTCGCCCATCACATGGACGGTCGGGTCCTCGGCCATCGCGTCGCGCATGGCGCGCTGGAGCGCCTGCGCCATCGTGGCGGGCTTCGGCTTCGCGGCGTTCCCGCCGGCCTTGGCCGCCGCGGTGCCGGTCGTCGCGGTCGTCATCACGCCTCACCCTCGGCTTCGAGCTCGGCGCGCAGCTGCGCCGCCTGTTCACGCAGCTGCGTGGTCTGCTCCGCGTAGACGTGGGAGAAGAGCTCCATCGGGTCGAGCACCGGGTCGGCGTTCATCCGTTCGCGCAGCTCCGCCGCCATCGTCTCGGCGGCCTCGGCCGCCGCGCGCCTGCCGTCCTCGTCGAGCAGGCCACGCTCCGTCAGTTCCCGTTCGAGCAGCAGGATCGGGTCGTGCGCCCGCCAGGCCTCGACCTCGCCGGCCGCCCGGTAGCGGGTGGCGTCGTCGGCGTTGGTGTGGGCGTCGATCCGGTAGGTGACGGCCTCGACGAGGGTGGGGCCGCCGCCGCGCCGGGCGCGGGCCACGGCCTCGGTGAGCACCTGGTGGACGGCGACCGCGTCGTTGCCGTCGACGAGCCGGCCCGGCATCCCGTATCCGACGGCCTTGTGGGCGAGGGAGGGGGCCGCGGTCTGCTTGGCGAGCGGCACGGAGATCGCGAAGCCGTTGTTCTGGACGAGGAAGACCACGGGGGCCTGCCAGACGGCGGCGAAGTTCAGCGCCTCGTGGAAGTCGCCCTCGCTGGTGCCGCCGTCGCCGACCATGGCGAGGGCGACGACGTCGTCGCCCTTGAGGCGGGCGGCGTGGGCGAGGCCCACGGCGTGCGGGAGCTGGGTGGCGAGCGGGGTGCAGAGCGGCGCGATGCGGTGCTCGTGCGGGTCGTACCCGGTGTGCCAGTCGCCGCGCAGCAGGGTCAGGGCCTGGACGGGGTCGAGGCCCCGGGCGACGGCGGCGAGGGTGTCGCGGTACGAGGGGAAGAGCCAGTCCCGCTCCTCCAGGGCGAGGGCGGCGGCGATCTCGCACGCCTCCTGGCCGGTGGTGGACGGGTACACGGCGAGCCGGCCCTGCTTGGTGAGGGCGGTGGCCTGCGTGTTGTACCGGCGGCCGCGGATCAGCTCCGCGTAGAGCCGGAGCAGCAGCGCGGGGTCGGCGTCGGCCACCGCGTCCGTGCCGAGCACGCGCAGCGGCTCGGCCTCGGGCAGCAGCGGCGCGGGGTCCGTGCGCGGCTGCCAGGCGGGCGGCGGGGTGGGCCGGTAGGCGGGAACGGCACCGGGCGGCTCTTGGACTGTCGAACTGCGCTGTTGCAACGAGTCCACCTCCTCGTGGGAGCGGGCATAAGACCCGAAGGCGGGTGGCGCGAGTGTGGCGCGCCTCACCTACCGATTGTTCGGTCGTGGAGGCATTTTGGCTACAGGCACCTCCAGCCTGTGGACAAACGGTTCTCCACAGCCTGGGATAAGGGCAGGTCGTCCACCGGAGAGAGGCGGGGGCACATGGCGGATGAACAAATGGCCGAGGACTGGGAGCGGGTCGTCGCACCGGCGCCGGCACCGGTGATCCCAGGAGCCCCGGCACGCCCGCTGGACGCCATCGACCGCGACATCCTGCGCATCCTGCAGACGGACGGCCGCGCCTCGGTCCGCTCCGTGGCCGAGCGGGTGCACGTCTCCCGGGCCAACGCGTACGCGCGCATCAACCGGCTCATCGACGACGGGGTGATCCGCGGGTTCAGCGCGCGCGTGAACCACGAGCGGGCGGGGCACGGCGCCTCCGCCTACATCACGCTCAAGATCGTCCAGAACTCCTGGAGGACCGTGCGCGAGCAGCTCCAGGCCCTGCCGGGAGCCGCACACATCGCCCTGGTCAGCGGCGATTTCGACGTCCTGCTGCTCGTCCACACGCCCGACAACCGGACCCTGCGCGAGCTGGTGCTCACCAAGCTCCAGTCGATCCCCGAGGTGCTCTCCACCCGGACCCTGCTGGTCTTCGAGGAGACGGACCTGGACCCGGACCACCGGGACCCGGGACGCTGAGCCCTCACGGGCCGTACGAGGGGACGACGAAGCCCCCCGTAGGCCGTACGGGGGGCAGCGGCGGATTCAGGGGCCGGTACGAGGCCGGCACGGCTCTCAGCGGGCCGTACGGAGCCCGTCGAAGGCCAGGTGGGCGACCGTCTCGGCGAGCTGCTCCCCCTCCGCCGTCGCTCCCGGATGCGGCCGGTACCACTCCACCAGCGAGTTGATCATGCCGAAGAGGAGCCGGGTCGCGAGCCGGATGTCCACATCGGCCCGCAGGTCGCCCTCGGCGGCCGCGGCCTTCAGCAGATCGGCCACCTTGTGGTCGAACTCGCGGCGCCGCTCCATCGCCCACCGCTCGGTGGCGGTGTTGCCCCGCACCCGCAGCAGCAGCGTCACGTACGGCAGCTCCGCTATCAGCACCTCGACGGTGCGGCGCGTGACGTACTCGACCCGCTCGACGGCCTTGCCGCGCCCGGCCCCCGGCTCGTCGAGCACCGCGAAGAGCCCGTCGAGCGCCCGGCTGACCGCCCGCCGCAGCAGCTCCTCCTTGCCGGAGACGTGGTGGTAGATCGAGGACTTCGAGATCCCGGCCGCCTTGGACAGGTGCTCCATCGACGTGCCGTCGTAGCCGCGCTCGTTGAAGACCTGGACGGCGACCGAGAGCAGCGTCTCGGGGGTGTAGGTGTCGCGCTTGGCCGTGGTCATCGGGAGTCCTCCTCATCGGCCTCGGCACACCGACGGGCGACGGCCTGGCTCGGCCCGTACCGGCCCGTCGGATAGCGCTCGTGCAGCGCCCTGAGCAGGTCGCAGACCCGCCGGGGCCCCAGCTTCTCGGCCCACTCCAGGGGGCCGGCCGGATAGTTGACCCCG
This sequence comes from Streptomyces vietnamensis, assembly GCF_000830005.1. Taxonomy (NCBI): domain Bacteria; kingdom Bacillati; phylum Actinomycetota; class Actinomycetes; order Kitasatosporales; family Streptomycetaceae; genus Streptomyces; species Streptomyces vietnamensis. The sequence continues at coordinate 4,169,362 of NZ_CP010407.1, forward strand.
AGCCGCATCGCCGTGTCCACGTCCTCGGCGGTCGCGACCCCCCGGTCGACCGCGTCGGCGGCGAGGTCGGCCAGCATGGCGACCGTACGGGCCACGATCATGCCGGGCACGTCGCCGATCACGGAGACCTGCTTGCCCAGCGCCTGGAAGAGGCCCACGGCCTCGGCGAGGGTCTCGGGCGCGGTGCGCCGCCCCGTGGACAGGACCATCCGGCTCGCGCGCGCGTAGTCGAGGGCGAGGTCGAAGTAGACGATCTCGTCGGGGAAGAACTCGAAGGAACTCTCGCCGTCCGCGAGCATCAGCAGGCCGCCGCCCGGCAGCACGATGTGCCCGTCGCCCTTCTTGCGCCGGACGGCGATCCCGGCCTCCTCGAAGAGGGCCACCAGCGGCTCGCCGGGGCCCAGGTCCCCCTCGACGACGATCCGCTTCGGCGCCTCCGCCGGCGCCGCCGTGTGCGGCTCCGGCCGCTCCGCGCCCTCCGCGTACGAGAACCAGCCGTGCCCCGACTTGCGGCCGAGGCGTCCCGACTCGACGAGCCGGCGCTGCGCGAGCGAGGGGGTGAACTTGGGGTCCTGGTGGAAGGACTCCCACACCGACCGGGTGACGGCCTCGTTCACGTCCTGGCCGATGAGGTCGGTCAGCTCGAAGGGCCCCATGCGGAAGCCCCCGCACTCGCGCAGGGCCGCGTCGATGGTGGCGGGGTCTGCCGCGCCCTCCTCGAAGACCCGGAGCGCCTCGGCGTAGAAGGGGCGGGCGACCCGGTTCACGATGAAGCCGGGGGTGTCCGCGCAGCGCACCGGCGTCTTGCCCCAGCCCTTGACCGTCTCGTACGCGCGCGTGGCGACGTCCGGGTCGGTGGCGAAGCCGCTGACGACCTCGACGAGGGGGAGCAGCGGCGCCGGGTTGAAGAAGTGCAGTCCGACGAACCGGCCGGGCAGCCGGAGTCCCCCGGCGATGGCGGTGACGGAGAGGGAGGAGGTGTTCGTGGCGAGGACGGTGTCGTCGCCGACGATCTTCTCCAGGTCGGCGAAGAGCCGCTGCTTGACCGCCAGGTCCTCGACGATCGCCTCGATCACCAGCGCGGCGTCCGCGAGCTCGGCGGGGTCCTCGGCCGCGTGCAGCCGGCCGACGGCGGCCTCCCGCGCGGCGGCGTCGAGGCGGCCCTTCTCCACGAGCCGGTCCAGGCGGGCGGTGAGGGCTGCGACGGCCTCGGCGGCCCGGCCGGGAGCGCTGTCGTAGAGGCGCACGGGGTGGCCTGCGACCAGCGCGACCTGGGCGATGCCCTGGCCCATGGTGCCGGTGCCGACGACGGCGACGGTGCGGTCGGGCCCGACGGCGGCGCCGTCCTGCCCCTCGGCGGCGGTCTCACGGGCGGTCACGTCGTCGCTCCCCCTGACGGTCACGTTGGTGCTCACGTCGGCGCTCATAGGAGTGATCCTCCCCGATGGGTTTTCCACAGGATCGACGGACCCCCTTGTCCCGACCGATCGTTCGGTTACTCTAACTCCGTACGCGTCTCCCTGCCCAGCTCGACGAGGAGTTGGTCCATCGATGGCCACCGCTCAGCTGACCACCGACCGTCTGGCCGAGAAGCACCGGTCCACACTCGACCAGGCGCTCGACACCATCCGCACCCGCGCCTACTGGTCGCCGTACCCCGAGCACCCGAAGGCGTACGGCGCGGACGGCTCTCTCGACGCGGCCGCGGGCCTCGCCGCCCACCAGTCCGCGCTGAACACCCGCTTCGACCTCGACCAGCCCGGCACCGACGGCTGGACCGGCGGCGAGATCTCGCCGTACGGCCCCTCGCTCGGCATCGAGTACCCGCACGCCGACCTCGACGTGCTGCTCCCCGCGATGCGCGCGGGCATGGGCGCCTGGCGGGACGCCGGCGCCGAGACCCGCGCCCTGGTCTGCCTGGAGATCCTCGCCCGGATCTCCGCCCGCACCCACGAGTTCGCCCACGCCGTCATGCACACCAGCGGCCAGGCGTTCATGATGGCGTTCCAGGCCGGCGGCCCGCACGCCCAGGACCGCGGCCTCGAGGCCGTGGCGTACGCGTACGAGGAGCAGACCCGCACGCCCGCCGGGCGGGCCGGCTGGTCCAAGCCGCAGGGCAAGCGCGACCCCCTGGAGCTCAGCAAGGAGTTCACCCCGGTCGGCCGCGGCATCGCCCTGGTCATCGGCTGCAACACCTTCCCCACGTGGAACGGCTACCCGGGCCTGTTCGCCTCCCTCGCCACCGGCAACCCGGTCCTGGTCAAGCCGCACCCGCGCGCGGTCCTGCCGCTCGCGCTCACGGTGCAGGTCGCCCGCGAGGTGCTCGCCGAGGCCGGCTTCGACCCGAACCTGGTCGCGCTCGCCGTCGAGCGCCCCGGTGAGGGCATCGCGAAGACCCTGGCCGTCCGCCCCGAGATCCGGATCATCGACTACACCGGATCCACCGCCTTCGGCGACTGGCTGGAGGACAACGCCCGGCAGGCCCAGGTGTACACGGAGAAGGCCGGCGTCAACACGGTCGTCGTCGACTCCACCGACAACTACAAGGGGATGCTGGCCAACCTGGCCTTCTCGCTGTCCCTGTACAGCGGCCAGATGTGCACCACCCCGCAGAACCTGCTGATCCCCCGCGACGGCATCACCACCGACCAGGGCCCCAAGTCGTACGACGAGGTCGTCGCCGACCTCGCGGCGGCGGTCGGCGGCCTGCTCGGCGACGACGCCCGGGCGAACGGGCTGCTCGGCGCCCTGGTCAACCCGGACGTGAAGGCGCGCCTCGAGGCCGCCGCCGGGCTCGGCGAGGTCGCGCTGGCCTCCCGCGAGGTGGTCAACCCGGAGTACCCGGACGCCGTGGTCCGCACGCCGGTCATCGTGAAGCTGGACGGCTCCAAGCCGGACGCCCAGGCCGCGTACTTCTCGGAGTGCTTCGGCCCGGTCTCCTTCGCGGTCTCGGTGGACTCCACCGCCGACGCCCTGGAGCTGCTGCGCCGCACGGTCCGGGAGAAGGGCGCCATGACGGTCGGCGCCTACACGACCTCGGCGGACACCGAGCGCGCGGTGGAGGAGGTCTGCCTGGAGGAGTCGGCCCAGCTCTCGCTGAACCTCACGGGCGGGGTGTACGTGAACCAGACGGCCGCGTTCTCCGACTTCCACGGCTCCGGCGGCAACCCGGCGGCGAACGCCGCGCTGTGCGACGGCGCCTTCGTCTCCAACCGCTTCCGGGTGGTGGAGGTCCGCCGCCAGGCCTGATCCACGGTCTCGTGGAGGCCCTCCGGGGCCTCCACGATTCCTCCTAGGCCTCCTAGGCCTCGATCTCCGCGTACCGCTGCACCCAGGCGTGCATGGCGATCGCGGCGGCCGCGCCCGCGTTGATCGACCGGGTCGAGCCGAACTGGGCGATCGAGCAGACCATCTCCACGTGGGCGCGGGCCTCCTCGGTGAGCCCCGGGCCCTCCTGTCCGAAGAGCAGCACACAGCGGCGCGGCAGCACGGTCCGCTCCAGCGGGACGGCGCCCGGCAGGTTGTCGATCCCGATGACCGGGATGCCCTCGGCCGCCGCCCACGAGGTCAGCGACGCGGTGTCCGGGTGGTGCCGGACGTGCTGGTAGCGGTCGGTGACCATGGCGCCCCGCCGGTTCCAGCGGCGCCGGCCCACGATGTGGACCTCCTTCGCCAGGAAGGCGTTGGCGGTCCGCACCACCGAGCCGATGTTGAAGTCGTGGCCCCAGTTCTCCACCGCCACGTGGAAGTCGTGCCGCCGGGTGTCCAGGTCGGCGACGACCGCCTCGCGCGTCCAGTACCGGTAGCGGTCGACGACATTGCGCCGGTCGCCGCCGGCGAGCAGCTCGGGGTCGTACCGCTCGTCCCGCGGCCACGGCTCCGGGTGCGGCCCGACGCCGATCTCGGGGCCGAAGCCCTCGTCGTACTGGACCGGCTCGGACTGTTCTTCGGTGGTGCTCACCCGACGAGGGTACGGGGACCGTGCTCCTCACCCGTACGGCGCTGCTCGGGCAGCGACTCGGCGGGCGCCTCGGCGGGTGTCCGGCGCAGCAGCCGGTCCCTGCCCCGGGCCGCCCGGGTTCCCAGCCACACCAGGAACGCCGTCGGCAGGAACACGGCGTCGGCGGAGATCATCGCCAGCGAGAAGACCGGCAGTCCGAGGAGGACCGCGATGCCGGCGTGCTCCGCCATCATCACGACGAGGAGGACGTTCTTGACCTTGCGGTTGAAGAGCGTGAAGGGGAAGGCGACCTGGGCGATCACCGTGCCGTAGGTCAGCAGCATCACCATGATCCCGCTGGCGCCGAGCAGCTCGGAGAGGGCCGGCCAGGGCGAGAAGTAGTCCAGGTGGAGCGGGTAGAACAGGGCGGTGCCGTCCTCCCAGCGCGAGCCCTGGATCTTGTACCAGCCGGCCGTGGAGTAGATCAGGCAGACCTCCGCCATGAGCACGACGAGGGTGGCGTTGTGCGCGAGGTTGGCGAGGGCGTCGAGCAGGATGCGCGGCTCCCCGGGCGCGACCCGGCGGACCAGCCACCACAGGCCGTTCCCGAGCCACAGCACCCACAGCAGCACCAGCACCCACCACTCGCCACTGACGTCGCCGAACCAGGTGGCGGCGAGGAGGAAGCCGCCGAGCACGGTCCACAGCAGCGGTCCGACGACATCGCGGCGCGGGCTCTCCCCGGCGCGGGCCGCACGGGCCTCGCGGGCCGCCCGCCGGGCGTCGAGGGACCACACCTGGCCGCAGCGGGTGAAAACGAGGTAGATCGAGGCGAGGTGGAGGACGTTGTCGCCGCCGTCGCCCACGAAGACGGCGCGGTTCAGCAGCGAGAGCACCCCGACCATGAAGACCACGGACACGGCCCGGGTGCGCCAGCCCACCAGGAGCAGGGCGGCGGAGAGCACGGCGAGCCCGTAGACGAGCTCGAACCAGACCCGGCCGTCCGACCACAGGAGCACGGTGAAGGCCCGGTTGTCGGCGATCAGCCGCTGCGCCATCTCGAAGGACCAGGGGCTGTCGGGGCCGTACAGCAGGTGGCGGTGCGGCAGCTCGCGCAGCAGGAAGATCAGCCAGGTCAGCGAGAAGCCGATCCGTACGATCGCGCTCTGGTACGGGGCGAGGGAGCGGCCCGTGACGGCCTGCACGGCGCGGGCGAGCCGGCGGTCGAAGGGCTCGCGGGCACGCGCGGGCGTGGCGGGGGAGGTGCTCATCGGCGGCGTGGCGGGGGAGGTGCTCATCGGCCCGCCTCCGTGCGGCTCGCGCCGGCGCCGGTGGTCCGGTCGGCTTCGGTGACGATCCACCACGGGAAGTCGCGGTAGGAGGGGGTGGACCGCGTCTTCTCGGTGCTCCACCGGGGGGCGGGGACCGGCCGGGAGACGGTGCGGAGCTGGATGCGCCGCGCGTCGGCGCCGATCGCGCGTCCGTCGGGGCCTTCGAGGGCGTCGAGCCTGAGCATCGCGATGCGGCGCATGTACTGCTCCGAGAGGGTGCCGCGCAGCCCGTTGGGGCGGCCGCCGTCATTGTGCGTGTTGAGGTAGAAGTCCACGGCCCTGCGGAGCTGGTTCTGCTGCGCGTGGCTGGGCATCGGGTTGTGCCGTACGGCCTCGATGTCCTGGGCGGTGAGGTCGATCCAGTCGGTGGTGCGGCGGCCGCCGTCGGCGGTGACGAGCTCGGCGCGGACCTCGACGGCGATGTTCGTCTGGAGCGGATTGGGCGCGAAGAGCTTCCAGTTCTGCTCGAACTCGGGATAGATCCAGTCGTCGACGGCCTCGCCGTGCCGCTTGGTCAGCGTGTTGGACGGCGCCACGTGCAGGAACACCATCGCCAGGTGGACGCAGGCGAACACGCCGACGACGGCGAGCGCCACGGCGACGACGACCTGGTAGGGCAGCGAGAGCGCCATGATCCCGACGCCGGAACGGGCCTCGGATCCCTTGGGTCCATCGATCGCCCCGGCCGCCTCGGCCCTCTCAACCGCCCCTGCCGCCTCGGCCGCCTCGGCCCCGGCAGCGGTGCCCGGGGTCTCGGGAGGAGTGACCGCCGGGTCCTCGGAGGGTCTCCGCCCCTCGCCGCTCACCTCGACCGCGTCCTTTTCGACGTACGCGTCCATCCCGCCCCGATCCCGATCGACCCGCCTCGGTTATCCACAGGGTTGACACCATACGGGCCGCCGACCCACCATTGAAGTCATTCAACCGAACGATCGGTCGGTAGGGAGTCTGATGACCGCAGTGACGGCAGGGACGACAGGGACCACGGGCACGCCCGGCGCGTCGGACGCGGCCGTGGCGGCGGAGCAGGCCGCCTACGAGGCCGTGTTCGACGCCGCCGTCGCCGCCGACGAGCGCATCGAGCCGCGCGACTGGATGCCCGAGGACTACCGGGCCTCGCTCGTCCGGCAGATCGCGCAGCACGCCCACTCCGAGATCATCGGCATGCAGCCCGAGGCCAACTGGATCACCCGGGCGCCCTCCCTGCGGCGCAAGGCGATCCTCATGGCCAAGGTCCAGGACGAGGCCGGCCACGGCCTGTACCTGTACAGCGCGGCGGAGACCCTCGGCACCAGCCGCGACGAGCTGCTCGACAAGCTCCACTCCGGCCGCCAGAAGTACTCCTCGATCTTCAACTACCCCACGCTGACCTGGGCCGACGTCGGCGCGATCGGCTGGCTGGTAGACGGTGCCGCCATCACCAACCAGGTCCCCCTCTGCCGCTGCTCCTACGGCCCGTACGCCCGCGCGATGGTCCGAGTCTGCAAGGAGGAGTCCTTCCACCAGCGCCAGGGATACGAGGCACTGCTCGCCCTGTCGAACGGCACCGAGGCCCAGCACGCCATGGCGCAGGACGCGGTGAACCGCTGGTGGTGGCCCTCGCTCATGATGTTCGGCCCGCCGGACGACGAGTCGACGCACACCGCCCAGGCGATGGCCTGGAAGATCAAGCGCCACACCAACGACGAACTGCGCCAGCGCTTCGTCGACATCGCCGTACCGCAGGCCGAGGCCCTCGGCCTCACCCTCCCCGACCCCGACATCCGGTGGAACGAGGAGCGCGGGCACTACGACTTCGGCCCGATCGACTGGACCGAGTTCTGGGACGTCCTCAAGGGGAACGGCCCCTGCAACGACCAGCGGCTGAGCAAGCGGCGCCAGGCCCACGAGGACGGCGCCTGGGTCAGGGAAGCGGCGGCGGCCTACGCGGAGAAGCACACCGGAAAGCACGGGGAGGCACAGGCATGACGACCGACGGTTGGCCGCTGTGGGAGGTGTTCGTGCGCTCCCGCCGCGGACTGTCCCACACCCACGCGGGCAGTCTCCACGCACCCGACGCGGAGATGGCCCTGCGCAACGCCCGCGACCTGTACACCCGCCGGTCCGAAGGCGTGTCGATCTGGGTCGTCCCCTCGGCGGCGATCACCGCCTCCTCGCCCGACGAGAAGGACCCCTTCTTCGAGCCGGCCGCGGACAAGCCCTACCGCCACCCGACCTTCTACGAGATCCCGGAAGGGGTGAAGCACCTGTGACCACCGAGACCACCGTTTCGACGGCCGCGGCGCTCGCCCTCGGCGACGACGCCCTCGTCCTCTCCCACCGCCTGGGGGAGTGGGCCGGCTCCGCCCCCGTCCTGGAGGAGGAGGTCGCCCTGGCCAACATCGCCCTCGACCTCCTCGGCCAGGCCCGGGTCCTGCTCTCCCTCGTCGGCGACGAGGACGAACTGGCCTACCTCCGCGAGGAGCGCTCCTTCCGCAACAGCCAGCTGGTCGAGCAGCCGAACGGCGACTTCGCCCACACCATCGCCCGGCAGCTCTACTTCTCCACCTACCAGCGCCTCCTGTACGGGCAGCTGGCCTCCGGCGACGGCCCCTTCGCCGGCCTCGCGGCCAAGGCCGTCAAGGAGGTCGCCTACCACCAGGACCACGCCGAGCACTGGACCCTCCGCCTCGGCGACGGCACCCCCGAGAGCCACCAGCGGATGCAGCGCGCCTGCGACGCCCTCTGGCGGTACACCGGCGAACTGTTCCAGCCCGTCGACGGCCTCGACGTGGACCTCCCGGCCCTGGAGACCACCTGGCTGGACTCGGTCACCGACGTCCTCGGCCGCGCCACCCTCACCGTCCCCTCCGGACCCCGCACCGGCGCCTGGAGCGCGGGCGCCGGCCGACAGGGCCTGCACACCGAACCCTTCGGACGGATGCTCGCCGAGATGCAGCACCTGCACCGCAGCCACCCGGGGGCGACATGGTGACCATGACGGCCCTGGAGGAGGAACTGAGCCGCATCGCCGGCTCCGTCCCCGATCCCGAGCTGCCCGTCCTCACCCTGGAGGAACTCGGCGTCATGCGGGGCGTGCAGGTCCTCGGCCCCGGCCGGGTCGAGGTCTCCCTCACCCCCACCTACACGGGCTGCCCCGCCATCGAGGCCATGGCCTCCGACATCGAGCAGGCCCTCCACGAGCACGGCGTGCCGGACGTCTCCGTCGTCACCGTCCTCGCCCCCGCCTGGTCCACCGACGACATCAGCGAGGAAGGGCGGCGCAAACTCACCGAGTTCGGCATCGCCCCGCCACGCCCCCAGGGACCCGCCGACGGCCCCGTGCCGCTCACCCTGGCCATCCGCTGCCCCCACTGCGGATCCACCGACACCGAGCTCCTGAGCCGCTTCTCCTCCACCGCGTGCAAGGCACTGCGCCGCTGCACCGCCTGCCGCGAACCGTTCGACCACTTCAAGGAGTTGTAGATGGAGTCCTCAGCCGCCGGACGGGCCGGATTCCATCCCCTCAGGGTGAGCGAGGTCGACCGGCTCACGGACGACTCCGTGGCCGTCACCTTCGCGGTCCCGCCCGAACTCCACGAGGCGTACCGGCACCTCCCCGGCCAGCACCTCGCCCTGCGCCGCACCGGCGAGCAGGGGGAGGAGATCCGGCGCACCTACTCGATCTGCGCCCCCGCCTCCCCGGCCGGCGAGCCCCCCGTCCTGCGCGTCGGCATCCGGCTCGTCGACGGCGGCTCGTTCTCCACGTACGCGCTCAAGGAACTGGCCGTCGGCGACCTCGTCGAGGTCATGGAACCGATGGGCCGCTTCTCGCTCACCCCGCGCCCCGGCCACTTCGCCGCCATCGTCGGCGGCAGCGGCATCACCCCGGTCCTGTCGATGGCGGCCACCCTGCTCGCCCGCGAGCCGGAGGCCCGGTTCTGCCTGATCCGCAGCGACCGCACCGCCGCGTCCACGATGTTCCTCGACGAGGTCGCCGACCTCAAGGACCGCTACCCGGACCGCTTCCAGCTGATCACCGTGCTCTCCCGGGAGGAGCAGCAGGCGGGACTGCCGTCCGGCCGCCTCGACCGCGAACGGCTCGCCGCACTGCTGCCCGCGATGCTTCCGGTCGACACGATCGACGGCTGGTTCCTCTGCGGCCCCTTCGGACTCGTCCAGGGCGCCGAGCAGGCACTGCGCGGCCTGGGCGTCGACCGCGGCAGGATCCACCAGGAGATCTTCCACGTCGACGACGGCTCCGCGCCCGCCCCGGCCCCCGCGGCCGACGCCCCGGCGCACGCCACCCTGACCGCGACCCTGCACGGCCGGTCCGGCACCTGGCCGGTGGAGCGGGGCGAAACCCTCCTCGACACGGTGCTCCGCGCCCGCGCGGACGCCCCGTACGCCTGCAAGGGCGGGGTGTGCGGCACCTGCCGTGCCTTCCTCGTCGGCGGAGAGGTGCGGATGGACAGGAACTTCGCCCTGGAGCCGGAGGAGACCGAAGCCGGATACGTCCTGGCCTGCCAGTCCCATCCGGCCACCCCGGACGTGGAGTTGGACTTCGACCGCTGAGAACCGCTGCCGGAGCTGAGAACCGCTGCCTGAACGGTGGCGCCGACGAAGTGCGGCGCCACCATTCCCTTCCCCTAGAACCTGTTCTATCTTGACGATCCGTCAGACAGAGAGACAGGCGTCGGCAACGGGAAGGCAGCACCGTGGACTTCACCTTCACCGAAGAGCAGCAGGCGGCCGTCGAGGCGGCCAAGGCGGTCTTCAAGGACGTCACGCCCGACGCGGTCCCGAGCCCCGCCCTCACCCCGGGCGCCGTGGCCGAGGACCTCGACCGGCCGCTCTGGTCCCGGCTCGCCGCCGCCGACCTCCTCGGCCTCACCCTGGCCCCCGAGCACGGCGGCACCGGACTCGACCCCGTCGCCCTCTGCCTCGTCCTGCGCGAGTCCGCCCGCGTCCTCGCCCGCGTCCCGCTTCTGGAGACCAGCGCCGTCGCCCTGACCGTCGAGCGGTACGCCCACCCCCGTACGGCCGCCGCGCTCCTCCCCCGTATCGCCCGCGGCGAACTCGTCCTCACCGCCGCCTCCCAGGGACGCACCGGCCACGAACCCGCCGACCGGGCCGTCACCGCGCGCCGCGACGGAACCGACTGGATCCTCGACGGCCTCCAGACCGCCGTCCCCTGGGCCCACACGGCCGACCTCATCGCCGTACCGGCCCACACCACCGAAGGCGACACGATCCTCGCCCTGCTACCCCGCACCCACGAGGGCCTCGCCCTCACCGCCCAGTACTCCACCAGCGGCGAACTCCTCGCCGAACTGCGCCTCGACGCCGTACGCCTCGACGCCACGGACGTCATCGACACCGCCGGCGCCTGGGAACGGCTGCGCGACACCCTCACCACCGGAACCTGCGCGCTCGCCCTCGGCCTCGGCGAGGCCGTCCTCGCCATGACGAGCCAATACACCGGAAAACGCGAGCAGTTCGGCCACCCCGTGGCCACGTTCCAGGCCGTCGCCGTCCAGACCGCCGACCGCTACATCGACCTGCGCGCCATGGAGGCCACCCTCTGGCAGGCCGCCTGGCGCCTCTCCAGTGACGCGGACGGAGCGCTCCCCGTGGCGGGGGACATCGCCGTCGCGAAGATCTGGGCCTCCGAAGGCGTACGACGCGTGGTGCAGACCGCCCAGCACCTGCACGGCGGCTTCGGCGCCGACACCGACTACCCGCTGCACCGCTACCACGCCTGGGCCAAGCACCTCGAACTGTCCCTCGGCCCCGCCGCGGCCCACGAGGAGGCCCTCGGCGACCTGCTGGCCGCCCACCCCCTCGGCTGACGTCTCAGACGTCCCTCAGAGGACGAACGCCGGGCTGCCGCTCTCCGCGACCATCGGACGCCCGGCACCGTCCCAGGCCATCATCCCGCCGTCCACGTTCACGGCGTCGAAGCCCTGCTGCACCAGGTACTGCGTGACCTGCGCCGAACGGCCGCCCACCCGGCACATCACATAGGCGCGACCGTGCTCGGCCACCGCCTCCGTCACCTCACCGAAGCGGGCCACGAAGTCGCTCATCGGCACGTGCAGCGCGCCCTCGACGTGACCGGCCTTCCACTCGTCGTCCTCCCTGACGTCCAGCACCAGGGCATCGGCCGGCACGGAAGCCGCGTCCACCGAGGGCAGCGGGGAGAAATTCATGGGAGGCGCCTTCTTTCGTCCAGTACCGCCCGAGCCCTTCGGGTGGTACTGAAAACCTACTGCACCAGCCCCGCCAGCTCGGTCTCCCGCTCGGCGACCTGCGCGAGCAGCTGCTCGGCGATCTCCTCCAGGAGCTGGTCCGGGTCGTCCGGCGCCATCCGCAGCATCGCGCCGATCGCACTCTCCTCCAGCTCGCGCGCCACCGCCGACAGCATGTCCTTGCGCTCGGCCAGCCACTCCAGGCGCGCGTACAGCTCCTCGCTCTCGCTGAGCCGCTCCTCGGCCGGCACAGGACCGGCCTCCCACTCCGCGGACAGCTCGCGCAGCAGCGCCTCGTCGCCCCGGGCGTAGGCGGCGTTCACCCGCGTGATGAACTCCTCGCGCCGCTTCCGCTCCTCCTCCTCGCGGGCCAGGTCGGGGTGGGCCTTGCGGGCCAGCTCGCGGTAGAGCCTGCGGGCCTCCTCACCGGGACGGACCCGCTTCGGCGGCTGCACCGGCCGGTCGGTGAGCATCGCGGCGGCTTCGGGGGAGAGGCCGTCGCCGTCGATCCAGTCGTGGAACAGCTCGTCCACGCCGGGCATCGGCAGCACCGCGGCCCGCGCCTCCTGCGCCCGCCGCAGGTCCTCGGGGTCCCCGGTACGCGCCGCCCGCGCCTCGGCGATCCGCGCGTCGAGCTCGTCGAGCCGCGCGTACATCGGCCCGAGCTTCTGGTGGTGCAGCCGCGAGAAGTTCTCCACCTCGACCCGGAAGGTCTCGACGGCGATCTCGAACTCGATCAACGCCTGCTCGGCCACCCGCACAGCCTGCTCCAACCGAGCCTCAGGCCGCTCGTCCCCGCCCTGGGGACCTGCGACCTGCTCGCCCCCGGCCTGCGGACCCGCGACCTGCTCGTCCCCGCCCTGGGGACCCGCAGCCTGCTGGTCCCCGACCTGCTGCCCCGTCGCCTGCTCGTCTCCGGACCGGTCGGCCTCGGGCCGCTCGTCCCCGGCCTGCGGGCCCGCAGCCTGCTGGTCCCCGGACTGGTCGGCCTCGGGCCGCTCGTCCCCGGGTCCCTCGTTCACACCCTGGTCCACGCTCACGTCCACGCCGCCCAAGTCCTCGTTCCGCCTCGTCCCACTCAGCCTACGGTCCTCTCGGGGGGGCCTCCCCCCTCCCTCCCCCTCCCGCCCCTCCCCCTTCAGCTCCCCCACCCGCACGCTCCCGCCCCGCCCGCACGCTCCGCGCGCGGCGGACGTCAGACGCCCAGTTCCGCCGCTATGCGACCCGTGCGGACGGCCGAGAGGAGGTCGGCGTGGTCGGCGGTGGTGCGGTCCGCGTAGGTGACGGCGAAGGAGGCGACGGCCTCGTCGAGCTCCTCGTTCTTGCCGCAGTAGCCGGATATCAGGCGCGGGTCGGCGCTGTGGGCGTGCGCACGGGCGAGCAGGGCGCCGGTCATCCGCCCGTAGTCGTCGAGCTGCTCCGCGGTGAGGGCGGCGGGATCCACGCTGCCCTTGCGGTTGCGGAACTGGCGCACCTGGAACGGGCGCCCCTCGACCGTGGTCCAGCCCAGCAGGATGTCGCTGACGACCTGCATCCGCTTCTGTCCGAGCACCACGCGCCGTCCCTCGTGGCCGGTGTCCGGCACGGTGAAGCCGGCGGCCGGCAGATGGGGCAGCAGGGCCGACGGCCGGGCCTCCTTCACCTGGAGCACCAGGGGCTCGCCCCGGTGGTCGAGGAGCAGGACCACATAGGAGCGGGTGCCGACGCTGCCGGTGCCGACCACCCGGAAGGCCACGTCGTGGACGGCGTACCGGGCGAGGAGCGGCAGTCTGTCCTCGGACACGGTCTCCAGGTACGCGCCGAGGGAGGCGGCGACCTCGGCGGCCTCGGCGTCCGGGACCCTGCGCAGCACCGGGGGAGCGTCCACGAACCTGCGGCCGCCGCCCTCGGCGTCCGTCACGGCCTCGGTCGACCGGGCGGCGAACCGGGCGCTCGTGTTGTTGCGGGCCTTGGCGGAGACCCGCTCCAGGGTGCCGAGGAGGTCGCGGGCGTCGGTGTGCGAGACGAGTTCCTCGTCGGCGATCGCGTTCCAGGCGTCGTGGGCGGGCAGTCGGGCGAGCAGGCGCATGGTGCGCCGGTAGGCGCCGACGGTGTCGAAGGCGGCGGCCCGGCACACGTCCTCGTCCGCTCCCACTTCCCGTCCGGCGAGGACGAGGGAGGTGGCGAGCCTCTTGAGGTCCCACTCCCAGGGGCCGACGACGGTCTCGTCGAAGTCGTTGAGGTCCATGACGAGCCGGCCGCGGGCGTCCCCGTAGAGGCCGAAGTTGGCGGCGTGCGCGTCGCCGCATATCTGGGCGGCTATCCCGGTGACGGGCGTCCCGGCGAGGTCCTGGGCCATCAGTCCGGCGGAGCCGCGCAGGAAGGCGAAGGGGCTCGCCGCCATCCTGCCGACCCGTATCGGCGTGAGCTCGGGGACCCGGCCCCGGCTCGATTCCTCGACGGCGCGCACGGCGTCCGGACGGTCGGCGGCGAGGGCCGGCCGGTCGTGCGAGGAGCGGGGGACGCGCTCGCGCAGCTGCTTGCCGCGGTCCTTGGGGGAGACCCCGGTGCCGGGCGCGGTGCGGCGCGCGAACCCCGGCACGTGCGGGACGCGCGCCCCGTCCTGCCCTCCGTCCGTGCCGCGCTGTCCTGGCACGACGGCCCGGTTCTCGTCCATGGGACGCCCTCCCCCGATGCGTTGTCCAACATCATCCGGCCCCGACCGTACCGCCGTTCCCGATCGACCGTCTCCCCCTGTGGGCAACGCCTGTGGACAACCTCCGGGTCCCGCCCTCGGGTCGAGTCGGCCCGGTCCTCAGACCGCGACGGCCTCCTCCATCTCCTCCTCGGCTTCGGCCTCGGTCCGGGCAGCCTCGGCCCGGGCATCGGAACCGGTCGGCGCCGTGGTCACGGCGCCCGCCTTCCTCCGTCGTGCCTCCGTGAGCCCGGCGAGGACGACGAGCACGGCGCCGGCGAGGAGCCAGAGGGCGAGGACGAGGACGTGCCCGCCCACCCCGTGGCCGTCGAAGTAGACGTGGCCGCGCACGCCTTCGACGAAGCCCGCGCCGTTCCAGAAGGCGTGCAGCGAGCCGAAGAAGCCGGGCTGGAGCTCGGGGCGGTAGATGCCGCCGGAGCTCGTGAAGTTGAGCATGACGAAGAGCACCATCACGCCGAGCGTGGTCCAGCGGCGCAGGAAGGTGTGCAGGCCGACGCCGACGGCGAGGATGCCCGCCGCGTACAGCCAGGACATCGCCCACACGCCGCCGAGTCCCTGGTCGACGAGGTGGAAGACCGGTCCGGCGAAGAGGGTGCCGATGAGGCTGACGACGAGCGACATGCCGGCGGCGAGGAGGGCCCTGATCCGCATGGGCAGGACGGCGCCGGCTCCGCCGATGACGGCGACCGAGGCGTACGCGCCGATGCTGAGGGCGACGAGCAGGAAGAAGACGCCCTGGCCCGTGGGGTCGCCGGAGGCGGTGGGGGCGATGTCGGTGACTTCGAGCGGTGCGTCCTGGGCGGCGGCGACCTTGGTGAACACCTTCTCGACCGCCATGGCGCTGGTGTCGGAGGAGCCGGAGGCGACGAGCAGTTCGGGCTTCTCGCCGGGGATGTAGGCGCCGAAGCTGCGCTGTTCGCGCAGTGCGGAGACGGCCGTGTCCCGGTCGGTGACGGTACGGACGTCGAGGGCGCCGGCGCCCTTGTTCTGGAGCGTCTGCGCGAGGACCTGTGTGGTGGGGTCGGAGCCGACGACGTCGACGCGCAGGTCGTGGGGTTCGGGCGCGTGGAAGGCACCGAGGTAGGCGAGCCCCATGCCGATGCACATCAACAGGGGGGTGAGCAGATGTCCGAGGACATGCCGCAACGCACCGCTGGTGTTCGGTCCTGCGGACACCGAGACCTCCATGGTTGGCTTTTACAACTAAAGAACCGTTGTACTATACAACCGAATGTCCGCACGGTGCACCCCGCACCCGGACGACAGCAGTAGGGAGCGCACGATGATCGGCGGCGCACAGCCACCCCGTGAGGCATCCGTGGACGTCATCCAGCGCGAGCTGACGGCCTTCGCCCGTCGGGCCCGGGCCGCGGCGGCCCGGGTCCACCCCGAGCTCCCGCTCGTCTCGTACACGCTCCTCGCCCACATCGAGGAGCAGCGCGGCTGCCGGGCCACCGACCTCGCGGCCCACTACCTCCTGGACAAGTCGACGGTCAGCCGCCAGATCGCCGGCCTGGAGAAGCTCGGCTTCGTCGAGCGCCGCCCGGCCCCCGAGGACCACCGGGTGCAGGTCCTGCACCCCACCGAGGCCGGCACCAAGGTCCTCGCCGCGGCCCAGACGAGCCGCATGGCCGCCTTCCAGCAGCGCCTGGAGGACTGGTCGGCCGAGGACCTCGCCCGCTTCGCCGCGTACCTGCTGCACTACAACTCCGCGGCCACGAACCCCGCCCCCGGCACCCCGCCGAACTGAACCTCGCCCGGGGCTCTTCCCCCAAAGAGCCCGAGCCTCTACAGCCCCGCTACAGCCCCGCGTCCCGCGCGAGCAGCGCCGCCTGCACCCGGTTCTCGCAGTGCAGCTTGGACAGGATCCGGCTCACGTACGTCTTCACCGTGCCCTCGCTCATGTGCAGCCGCTTTCCGGCGTCCGCGTTGGAGAGTCCCTCGCCGAGCAGTGCCAGGACGTCCCGCTCCTTCTCGCTGAGCGCCGCCACCCGCGTCCGCGCCTCCTCGGCGCGCGCCACCTCGCGGCCCATGGCCAGCCGCTCCACCACGTGCCGGGTCGCCGCGGGCGACAGATACGCGTCCCCCGCCGCGGCCGCCCGCACCGCCCGGATCAGCTCGGCGGGCGCCGTGTCCTTGAGCAGGAACCCGGCACCCCCGTGCTCCAGGGCCCGCAGCACGTTCTCCCGCTCACCGAAGGTCGTCAGGACGATCACCCGGGCCGCGGGCGCGGCCCGGCGCAGCTCCGGCAGGGCGGAGAGGCCGTCGAGCACCGGCATCTGGATGTCGAGGAGCACCACGTCCGCGGCGTGCGCCCGGGCGGCCTCGACCGCCTCCCGCCCGTTGGCGGCCTCCGCGACGACCTCGATCTCCGGGTCGGAGATGAGGATCATCCGGATCCCGGCCCTGATCAGAGGCTCGTCGTCGGCGATCACGACCCTGATGGGCTGCCCTGCCACTGCTTCTCCCCCGCGCCCGGTACGGGCCGCTCAGCGCTAACGCTGCTTGACCGCGTACGACTTCTTCTCGATCAGCTTGCCGTCCTTGAAGCAGAACCGGAAAACGGGATCCTCGTCGTAGGCGGTGTCGCCCATGTCCGAGGACATCAGCACCAGGCAGTCGGCTCCCGCGGGCCGTGCGGGTCCCGGGCCGTCCAGCCCTGTGATGTCTATGGCGTCGCCCGAGGGCAGCCGGTCCCGGACCTCCTTCTCGGTCATCCCGACCTTCACCGCCTCGTACTGGGCGGGGTCGATCATCATTCCGTCACTCACCGACGAGCCCATGAGGAAGAAGAGGCCGAAGCCTCCCGCCACCACCAACAGGAGGACCACCACGAACGCGATTCCGCAGCCGATCACGATCCCCCCGCCCGTGCTCCCGCCCTTGCCCCCACGCACCGCCATGGCCAGCTCCCGCTCCGTGAACGTCCAGTCGGCCGGTCCGACCGCGACCGGACGACCATCGCCCACCAACGGCTTCGTGGTCTGCTGCCGGAAGTCGTCGGCCGCATCGACCAAAGGCGCGATCTCGGCGACCGGCGCCGCCCCGTACGGCAGCATCCCGGCCACCCGGAACCCGCCGTCGTCGGCCGGCCCCGCATGGCACATGCCGCCCACCAGCCGGGCCCGCTCGACGAGCCCGGCCAGCCCCTGGCCGCCACTCACCACGTCCTCCACCGGTCCGTCCACCGGCTTGCCGTTGACGACCTCCACGACGAAGGTGTCCGGCTCGTAGCGCAGCTCGACGCCGATCGGCGTCCCGGGTGCGTGCTTGTAGGCGTTGGTCAGGGCCTCCTGCACGATCCTGTACGCGGCGTGGTCGGCGGCCGGCGCCAGTGGTCTCTCCTCCCCGAGCCGCCGCAGCCCGACCGAGGTGCCTGCCGCCCGGGCCGCCGCCACGAGCCCCTCGATGCCGGCGGTCCCGCGTGCGGCCCGCCCCGTCTCGTCCCCGGCCGGCGCGGGCGCGGCCGCCGTACCGTCCTCCGCCGCGACCCCGTCCCGGAGTATCCCGACGACCTCCCGCAGCTCCTGCATGGCGGTCACCGAGGCGTTCCGCAGGACGCCGACCACCTCGCGCTGCCGCTCGCCCAGTTCACGGTCCACTTCGAGAGCCCCCGTGTGGACGGCGATCAGCGCCAGCTGGTGCCCGAGGCTGTCGTGCATGTCCTGGGCGATCCGCTGCCGCTCGCGCAGCCTGGCCTGCCAGACCACCATGTTCCGCTCGCGCAGCAGTTGCGCGTTGCGCTCCTGGAGCGCGTGCAGCAGGGTCCGCCGCTGGGTCCAGTAGCGGTGGGCGAGCCCGGGAGCCAGCGTGGTGCCCAGGTAGTAGAGGGTCGCCATGAAGGCGACGGTGAGCAGCCGCTGCCGGTCCCAGGTCTCCAGGAGCATCCCGCCGACGTTCAGGACGAAGGCGGCGACGAACGCGGCCAGTGCCCGCCCGGCGCTGGCCACGTACCGGCCGGACGACCAGCCGAGCACGATGAGCAGGGGCCCGAGGCCAGGCAGGAAGGGTGCGATGCCGGCGGTCAGGACGAGCACGCCCGCGGGGAGTCTGCGCCGCGCCAGCGACAGCACGGCCGCGCCCGCGGCGGCTGCGGCCAGCCGCCATCCCTCGCCGCCCATGAGTTCCTCGGCGCCCGCGGCGAGCAGCGCGAGGACCACGGCGAGGGCCACCTCACCGGTGATCCTCTGCCGCGACCACTGCCCGGGCATCACGAACCAGTTCCACCAGGCGGCAGCCCTGGCTCCGAGCTCCCGTGCGGTCCAGCCCCCCGACTTCGACATAGCGTCCACGCTCGAACCCTAGGCAGCGCCCACAACCCCGGACGCCTCTCTTTCGTCTCGCCCCCCGAAGACAAAAGTCGCGCGTCCTCCGCGCCGACGTGGGAAGGCTCACATCCAGGCCAACACACGCGGAAGCCCCGTAGGTTGATGACCTACGGGGCTTCCGTCTGGTGCGCGAGGGGGGAGTTGAACCCCCACGCCCTTGCGGGCACTGGAACCTGAATCCAGCGCGTCTGCCTATTCCGCCACCCGCGCATTGGGTGGTCTCCCTGCCCTCTCACTTTTCAGTGGGAGCGCCTGGCGACATCTGAAGATTAGCACGTCGCAGACCGTGGATTCACATCCGTTGTTTCGCCCCCGCTCCCGGAGAACAAGGAGAGGGGGAGGAGAGGAGGAGCGAGGAGGGGAGGGACCCGAGGCCGGAGGAGAGAAGAAGGAAGCGCGAAGGAGGAGAGAAGGAGGGGAGAAGGAGGGAGGAAGGGGACGGACCGCCCCGGAACCCCGGCCCGCGCCTCCGCTCCCACAGCCGGGTGCGGGACACTGTCCACAGGCCGCCTCTACGATCCGTGGGGAAAGCCTGTGAGAGGTGACACTCGTCCACAGGGCAGAGAAGGGGAACCAGCCGATTTCCCGACGCGTGGATACGATCAGTAAGCAGTACCAGGGCGACAACGACGGAGGAGGTGCCCCATGGGAGTCCTGAAGCGTTTCGAGCAGCGTCTCGAAGGTCTGGTCAACGGCACCTTCGCCAAGGTCTTCAAGTCCGAGGTCCAGCCCGTCGAGATCGCCGGCGCGCTCCAGCGCGAGTGCGACAACAACGCGACGATCTGGAACCGCGAGCGGACCGTCGTCCCCAACGACTTCATCGTGGAGCTGAGCACGCCGGACTACGAGCGTCTCAGCCCCTACTCGGGCCAGCTCGGCGACGAGCTCGCCGGCCTGGTCAGGGACTACGCGAAGCAGCAGCGGTACACCTTCATGGGCCCGATCAAGGTCCACCTGGAGAAGGCCGAGGACCTCGACACCGGCCTGTACCGCGTCCGCAGCCGCACGCTGGCGTCGAGTACGTCACAGCCGCAGCCGCCCTCCCCGGGACAGCAGCAGCACCAGCAGCAGGGCCGCGGCGGCTACGGGTACCCCCCGGCCGGCGCCCCGCCCATGCCCGCCTCTCCGCCTCCCGGCGCGCCCGGCCACCGGCCGACGGCGCCCGCCGGACGCCCGGCGGGCGGCCCCGGATCCATGCCCGGCCCCGGCACCCACGCCGGAGCGGGCACCCCGGTGCGCCGCTGGATCGAGATCAACGGCACCCGCCACCAGATCTCCCGCCCGACCCTGGTCCTCGGCCGCAGCACCGACGCGGACGTGAGGATCGACGATCCCGGCGTCTCCCGCCGGCACTGCGAGATCCGGACCGGAACGCCCTCGACGATCCAGGATCTGGGATCCACCAACGGCATCGTGGTGGACGGGCAGCACACCACCCGCGCTACGCTCCGCGACGGCTCGCGGATCGTCGTGGGCAGCACCACCATCGTTTACCGGCAAGCCGAAGGGTGAAGCGGGGGCAATGTCAGAGCTGACCCTGACGGTCATGCGGTTGGGTTTCCTGGCCGTTCTGTGGCTGTTCGTCATCGTGGCCGTCCAGGTCATCCGCAGCGACCTCTTCGGTACGCGGGTCACCCAGCGCGGTTCGCGGCGCCAGGAGGCGCGACCCCAGCAGAACGCGCGCCAGGCCGCCGCGCCTCCGCAGCAGCGCGGCCAGCAGAACGCGGGAGGCCGCCAGCGCCGCGGCGCCCCGACCAAGCTGGTCGTCTCCGAGGGCACCCTCACCGGCACGACCGTCGCCCTCCAGGGCCAGACGATCACGCTGGGCCGGGCGCACGACTCGACGATCGTCCTCGACGACGACTACGCCTCCAGCCGCCACGCCCGGATCTACCCGGACCGGGACGGCCAGTGGATCGTCGAGGACCTCGGGTCCACGAACGGCACCTATCTCGACCGGGCCCGCCTCACCACCGCCACACCGATTCCGCTGGGCGCGCCGATCCGCATCGGCAAGACCGTCATCGAGCTGCGGAAGTAGTACGAAAATGAGCGAGCGGAGCGAGCGAGCCGGGACGAGCCCCGTCAAAGGCCGTGCCGCGCTCCCGACCGGAGCGACTGAAGCGACCGGAGCGACCGGCGGGGCCGGCGTGAACGGAGCGACCGGAGGGTGGGCAGTGTGGGTCGAGACCGGCTGTACCCCGATGCAGCGTCGACAGGGCAGGTGGGCATGACTCTGTCCCTGCGATTCGCCGCGGGCTCGCACAAGGGCATGATCCGCGAGGGCAACGAGGACTCGGGCTACGCCGGGCCCCGGCTGCTCGCCATCGCCGACGGCATGGGCGGCCAGGCCGCCGGCGAGGTCGCCTCCTCCGAGGTGATCTCCACGCTCGTCACGCTCGACGACGACGTCCCCGGCTCCGACATCCTCACCTCGCTCGGTACGGCGGTGCAGCGCGCCAACGACCAGCTGCGGATGATGGTCGAGGAGGACCCGCAGCTGGAGGGCATGGGCACCACGCTCACCGCCCTCCTGTGGACCGGCCAGCGGCTCGGTCTCGTGCACGTCGGCGACTCGCGCGCCTACCTGCTGCGCGACGGCGTCCTCACCCAGATCACCCAGGACCACACCTGGGTCCAGCGCCTCGTCGACGAGGGCCGGATCACCGAGGAAGAGGCCACCACCCACCCGCAGCGCTCGCTCCTCATGCGCGCGCTCGGCAGCGGCGACCACGTCGAACCCGACCTCTCCATCCGCGAGGTCCGGGCCGGCGACCGCTACCTGATCTGCTCCGACGGCCTGTCCGGCGTGGTCTCCCACCAGACCCTCGAGGACACCCTCGCCAGCTACCAGGGCCCGCACGAGACCGTGCAGGAGCTGATCCAGCTCGCGCTGCGCGGCGGCGGCCCCGACAACATCACGGTGATCGTCGCCGACGTCCTCGACGTCGACGGCGGCGACACCCTCGCCGGTCACCTCAGCGACACCCCGGTCATCGTGGGCGCCGTCGCCGAGAACCAGGCCCAGCTGAACGACGGCGGGGCGATGCAGACCCCCGCCGGCCGTGCCTCCGGCCTCGGCCGCCCCGCGCCGCACCAGCAGCCCCCCGCCGGCGGCTTCGGCCCGCCCGGCAGCGGCGGCGACCACGGCTACGGCGGCATGCCCCCGCAGGGCTCCTTCGACTCGTACACGGACGACGACTTCGTCAAGCCGCGCACCGGCCGCAAGTGGCTCAAGCGCTCCTTCTTCCTCGTCCTCACCCTCGGCGTCATCGGCGGCGGCCTGTACGGCGCCTGGCGCTGGACGCAGACGCAGTACTACGTGGGGTCCAAGGACCAGCACGTGGCGCTGTACCAGGGCATCAGCCAGGACCTGGCGTGGGTGTCGCTCTCGAAGGTCGAGAAGGACCACCCCGAGATCGAACTCAAGTACCTCCCCGCCTACCAGCGGAAGCAGGTCGAGGACACGATCGCGGGCGGCAGCCTCGGCAAGGCCGAGACGAAGATCGCCGAGCTGGCTGTGCAGGCCTCGGCCTGCAAGAAGGCCGAGCAGCGTCACGCCGCCGCCGAGAAGGCCGCCGACCAGGCGAGCAAGCCGCCGGCCACCCAGCAGCCCGCGGGCACCGCCACCCCGACCTCCAAGCCCACCACAGCCGCTCCGTCCCCGGGTCCCACCCTCACCGCGGAGGAGCAGAAGCTGGCCTCGAACTGCGGCAAGCAGTAAGCACCCGTAGGGGGCCTTTCACCACCATGAGCGTTGTCACCAACACGACCACCATCGGCGCGATCGAGGCGCCGAGCCGCCGCAACACCGAGCTGGCGCTGCTCGCGTTCGCCGTCGTCATCCCGGTGTTCGCGTACCTCAACGTGGGCCTGGCCATCGACGGCAAGGTCCCGGCCGGAATGCTCGGGTACGGCCTCGGCCTGACCCTCCTCGCGGGCGTCGCGCACCTGGTGGTGCGGAAGTGGGCCCCGTACGCGGACCCGCTGCTGCTGCCGCTCGCGACCCTGCTGAACGGCATGGGTCTGGTGCTGATCTGGCGTCTCGACCAGTCGCCGCGGCTGATCGCCAAGTCCATCCGGGACTTCGGCAGCTTCAGCCCCGACGCCCCCAAGCAGATGCTGTACTCGGCGGTCGGCATCGCCATGTTCGTGGGCGTGCTGCTGCTGCTCAAGGACCACCGTGTCCTGCAGCGCTACACGTACATCTCGATGATGGCGGCGCTCGTCCTGCTGCTGCTGCCGCTCGTGCCGGGTCTCGGCGCGGACGTCTTCGGCGCCAAGATCTGGATCCACATCGGTGGCTTCTCCATCCAGCCCGGTGAGTTCGCCAAGCTGGTCCTGGCGATCTTCTTCTCCGGCTATCTGATGGTGAAGCGGGACGCCCTGGCCCTGGCCAGCCGCCGCTTCATGGGGCTCTACCTGCCGCGCGGCCGTGACCTCGGCCCGATCATCACGATCTGGGCGGTCAGCCTCCTCATCCTGGTCTTCGAGAACGACCTCGGTACGTCGCTGCTGTTCTTCGGCATGTTCGTGATCATGCTGTACGTGGCGACGGAGCGGACCAGCTGGATCGTGATGGGTCTGCTCATGGCCGTCGCGGGCGCCGTCAGCGTGGCTTCCTTCGCGGGCCACGTCCAAGCCCGTGTGGACGCCTGGTCCGACCCGTTCGCCTGTGCGGAGAAGGTCGCCGCCTGTGACCAGATGACCCAGGTGCTGATGTCCTTCGGCTCCGGCGGCATCCTCGGCGCCGGCCTGGGACAGGGCAGCTCGGACCTCATCGGCTTCGCCGCGAACTCCGACTTCATCTTCGCCACGGTCGGCGAGGAGCTCGGCCTCACCGGTGTGATGGTCTTCCTGCTCTTCTACGGGCTGATCATCGAGCGCGGTGTCCGCACCGCCCTCGCCGCCCGCGACCCCTTCGGCAAGCTGCTCGCGATGGGCATGTCCGGCGCCTTCGCGCTCCAGATCTTCGTCGTCGCCGGCGGTGTGATGGGCCTCATCCCGCTCACCGGTATGACCATGCCGTTCCTCGCGTACGGCGGTTCCTCCGTGATCGCCAACTGGGCCCTGATCGGCATCCTGATCCGGATCAGCGACACCGCGCGCCGTCCCGCGCCCGCCCCCGCCCCGAACCCCGACGCCGAGATGACCCAGGTGGTCCGTCCGTGAACAAGCCGCTGCGGCGGGTCGCGATCTTCTGCGGCCTGCTCGTCCTCGCCCTGCTCCTGCGGGACAACTGGATCCAGTTCGTCCGTGCCGACGAGCTGAACGCGCACCCCAAGAACACCCGTGTCCGGATCGAGCGGTACGCGAACCCGCGCGGCAACATCATCGTCGACGGCAAGCCGATCACCAGCTCCGTCGACTCCGGCGGCAACTACTACAAGTACAAGCGCACCTATGTGAACGGCCCCATGTGGGCCCCCGTCACCGGGTACGCCTCGCAGGTGTACGACGCCAACCAGATCGAGAAGATCGAGGACGGCATCCTCACCGGCAACGACGACCGGCTGTTCTTCGACCGCACCCTCTCCATGTTCACCGGCGAGAAGAAGAAGGGCGGCG
This sequence comes from Streptomyces vietnamensis, assembly GCF_000830005.1. Classification (NCBI taxonomy): domain Bacteria; kingdom Bacillati; phylum Actinomycetota; class Actinomycetes; order Kitasatosporales; family Streptomycetaceae; genus Streptomyces; species Streptomyces vietnamensis. The sequence continues at coordinate 4,193,454 of NZ_CP010407.1, forward strand.
ACGTCGTCACCACCCTCAGCGGCGCCGCGCAGAAGGCCGCCTTCGAGGGCCTCGGCGACAAGACCGGCGCCGTCGTCGCGATCGAGCCGAAGACCGGCAAGATCCTCGCGCTCGCGTCCACCCCGTCGTACGACCCGTCGACCATCGCCGGCAGCGACGACGAGAAGGCCTGGGTCTCGCTGAACGAGTCCAAGAGCAAGCCGATGCAGAACCGGGCACTGCGCGAGATCTACCCCCCCGGCTCCGTCTTCAAGGTCGTCACCGCCGCCGCGGCCCTGGAGAACGGCAAGGTCACCGACATCAACGCGCCGACCGACACCCCCGAGGGCTGGAAGATCCCGCTCTCCAACCGGGAGATGGTCAACCACGCCCACGGCTGCGCGAACACCAGCCTCATCCACGCCCTCGAGATCTCCTGCAACTCGGTCTTCGCGAAGCTCGGCGACGACGTCGGCCGCGACAAGATGGTCGAGATGGCGGAGAAGTTCGGTTTCAACGCCGAGCAGTTCACCCCGGTCCGCTCCTCCGCCTCCGTGTTCGACAAGAACTCGGACCGCGGTGGCAACGCGCTCTCGTCGATCGGCCAGTTCAACACCGCGACCACCCCGCTGCAGATGGCGATGGTCACAGCGGCGATCGCCAACGACGGCAAGCTGATGAAGCCGTACATGATCGACCAGCTGCGGGCCCCGAACCTCGACGTCATCAAGCAGAACGAGCCGGAGGAGCTGAGCCGCCCGGTCTCGCCGGAGACCGCCCAGAAGCTCCAGCAGATGATGGAGAGCGTCGTCACGAAGGGCACCGGCGGCAACGCCGACCTGAACATGGACGGCGTGAAGGTCGGCGGCAAGACGGGTACGGCCCAGCACGGCGAGAAGAACGCCAAGCGCCCGTACGCCTGGTTCATCTCGTACGCGAAGACCTCCGAGGGCTCCCCGGTCGCGGTCGCCGTCGTCGTCGAGGACTCGGCGGGCACCGACCGTGAGGACATCACCGGTGGCGGCCTGGCCGCCCCGATCGCCAAGGCCGTGATGAAGGCGGTCATCAAGACCCGGGGCTGACCCCCAGACCCCGTACGAGCCAGGTACCGGTCAGGTATCAGCTACCGGCCCCGGGCGGATCGCCTTCCCGGGGCCGGTAGCGTATGCGCGAACAGCACACACCGCCGGACCACCCATGGGTGCGGTCGGGACAGACGGAGAGGGCTGGATTAGCTATGGAAGAGCCGCGTCGCCTCGGCGGCCGGTACGAGCTGGGCCCGGTGCTCGGCCGTGGTGGCATGGCCGAGGTGTACCTCGCCCAGGACACCCGGCTCGGCCGCACCGTCGCCGTGAAGACGCTGCGGGCCGACCTGGCCCGCGATCCGTCCTTCCAGGCCCGGTTCCGCCGTGAGGCACAGTCCGCCGCCTCGCTGAACCACCCGGCGATCGTCGCGGTCTACGACACCGGCGAGGACTACGTCGACCAGGTCTCCATCCCGTACATCGTGATGGAGTACGTCGACGGGTCGACCCTGCGTGAGCTGCTGCACTCCGGGCGCAAGCTGCTGCCCGAGCGCACCCTCGAGATGACGGTCGGCATCCTCCAGGCGCTGGAGTACTCGCACCGCGCCGGCATCGTGCACCGTGACATCAAGCCGGCGAACGTCATGCTGACGCGCACCGGCCAGGTCAAGGTCATGGACTTCGGCATCGCGCGCGCCATGGGCGACTCCGGCATGACCATGACGCAGACCTCCGCGGTGATCGGCACGGCCCAGTACCTCTCCCCCGAGCAGGCCAAGGGCGAGCAGGTCGACGCCCGCTCCGACCTGTACTCCACGGGCTGCCTGCTCTACGAGCTGCTCACCGTCCGGCCCCCGTTCATCGGCGACTCCCCGGTCGCGGTCGCGTACCAGCACGTCCGCGAGGAACCGCAGCCGCCGAGCAACTTCGACCCCGAGATCACGCCCGAGATGGACGCCATCGTCCTGAAGGCACTGGTCAAGGACCCCGACTACCGCTACCAGTCCGCCGACGAGATGCGCGCGGACATCGAGGCCTGCCTCGACGGTCAGCCGGTCGCGGCCGCCGCCGCGATGGGCATGGGCATGGGCATGGCGGGCGCGCCCGCGTACGGCGGGGGCTACGGCTATCCGCCGGAGGACCAGCCGACCACCGCGCTGCGCCAGGCCGACCCGGCCGGCCAGACCTCGATGATGCCGCCGGTCGCCCCGGACGACGGCTACGGCTACGACGACCGCCCGGACCGCCGCCGCGGCGGTGGCCAGAAGAAGTCGAACACCTCGACGATCCTGCTGGCCATCGCGGGCGTCCTGGTACTCGTCGGCGCGATCTTCATCGGTGTCTCGATCTTCGACAAGAAGGACGGCAAGCAGCAGGTCAGCGTCCCGCAGCTGGTCGGCCAGACCATGCAGGGGGCGCAGGACCTGGCGAAGAACGCCCAGGTGAAGGTCCAGCAGGCCGGCACCGAGCGCTGCGACCAGCCCAAGGACGCCATCTGCCGCCAGGACCCGGCCGCGGGCCCCGGCGCGAAGATGGAAACCGACGGCACGATCCAGGTGTACGTCTCCGAGGGCGCCCCGCTCGTCGAGGTCCCGGACGTCATGGAGCAGTCCCAGGAGCGGGCCGAGCAGAGCCTCAAGGACAAGGGCTTCAAGGTCAAGGTCGAGCAGGAGGAGTCCGACCAGGACCCCGGCACGGTCCTGCGGCAGAACCCTGAGGGCGGCACCAAGGCCGAGAAGAACTCCGAGATCACGATCACGGTCGCGAAGAAGCAGCTGTCGGAGCTTCCCGACGTCAAGACCCGCAACGTCGACCAGGCCATCCAGCAGCTGAACGCGATCGGCTTCACGAACGTGACCAAGGAGGAGGTCGACTCGGATCAGCCCGCGGGCACCGTCATCGACCAGACCCCGCAGGGCCCGTCGAACCAGCCGAAGGACGTCCAGATCACGCTGAAGGTCTCCAAGGGACCGCAGCAGCAGACGGTCCAGATCCCCACGGGCCTGGCCGGCAAGAAGTTCAAGGACGTCCGGGACCAGCTCCAGGCCCTGGGTCTGCAGGTCGTCCAGGTGGGCTCCGACAAGGAGGACGCCTTCGTCCTCGGCACGAACCCTCCGGAGGGTTCGACGATCCCCACCAACCAGCCGGTCACCGTCACCACGATGGGCGGCGGAGGCGGCGGCGGGGACAACAACAACGGAAACCCCGGCGGCGGCTTCTTCGGCTGACGCCCAGCACGCACCGGCACGCACCGGCACGCACCGGCACGCACCAACGGGAGAGCCCCGGCATCCGCACTGGATGCCGGGGCTCTCCCGTCTGTGCCCGAAGATCGGCGCCCGAAGATCGGGGCCCGAAGCTCAGCGCAGTTCCGCCGGAGGCGTGCGGTCGCGGTCGACCTTCTCCGTGCGCACCAGTTCGCCCCAGACGATGTAGCGGTAGTCCGAGGTGTACATGGGGGTGCAGGTGGTCAGGGTGATGTAGCGGCCGGGCTTGGTCTTGCCGGATTCCTTCGGGACGGGCTGGAGGACGTCCACGTTGTACTTCGTGGTCTCGGGCAGGGTCTTGTAGACCTTGTAGACGTACCAGGTGTCCTTGGTCTCGAAGACGATCGCGTCCCCGGTCTTCACCTTGTGGATGTTGTGGAACTTGGCGCCGTGCCCGTCCCGGTGCGCGGCGAGCGTGAAGTTGCCCTGCTTGTCCTGCGGCAGCCCGGACTTGATCGGGTCGGTGTAGTAGCCGGCGACGCCGTGGTTGAGGACGTCGGTGCCGGTGCCCTGCTTCACCAGGACCTCGCCGTTCTGCATGGCGGGGACGTGGAGGAAGCCGATGCCGTCCTTGGTGTCGAGCGCCCCCGGGCCCTGGTCGGCCCACTGGCCGCGGACCTGGGCGCCGTCCTTGTCGGCGGCCCGGTCGGCGAGGACGTTGGTCCACCACAGGGAGTAGACGACGAAGAGGCCGAGCACCAGGCCCGCCGTGATGAGGAGTTCGCCGATGAGGCTGATGAGCCCGGCGATCCGGTTGCGCGCGCGTGCCACTAGGTCGTCCCGTCGTCCCGTCCGGAGGTGTGGGGGCTCAGCCTACGAGCGCTTTCGGCTTTCCCTTGCTGCGCGGGCGTTCCTCGACCAGCTTGCCCCACACGATCATGCGGTACGTGCTGGTGAACTCCGGCGTGCAGGTGGTCAAAGTGATGTACCTGCCGGGGCCCTTGAAGCCGGACTGCTTCGGTACGGGGTCGATCACCGAGACGTTGGAGGGCGAGGTCTGCGGCAGGATGCTGGCCATCTCGTACGTGTAGTACGCGCTCTGGGTCTCGACGACGATCGGGTCCCCGGGCTTCAACTGGTTGATGTACCGGAACGGTTCGCCGTGCGTGTTGCGGTGGCCGGCCACCGCGAAGTTGCCCTGCTTGTCGGCGGGCATGGCCGTCTTGAGCTTGCCCTCGCCGTAGTGGCCGACCATGCCCTTGTCGAGGACCTTGGTCTTGCTGATGCCCTCGGCGATGGGGACGACGACGTCCAGCTTGGGGATGTACATGATGGCGAAGCCCTTGCCGGGCTCGAAGGCCTCGGGCTCGCTGGTGTCCCCGCCCTTGGACCAGGTGTCCTCGATCTGCTCCTTGGCCCGGTCCGTCTCCTGCCCGGCCCGGACGTTCGTCCACCACAGCTGGTAGGTGACGAAGAGCAGCATGACGACGCCGAAGGTGATGAAGAGTTCCCCGACGACGCGGCTGGCGACGACGCCGACGCTCTCCTTGGCGGCGCGGGCGGCCCGCCGGGCCTCGACGCGGGAGAGGGGCCGCCCCTCGGCAGCGGGAGTCGCGGGGGCGGCGGGGGCCGCGCCCCGGCCCTTGCCCCGGCCGCCCTTGGCGGCGCGCCGGCGCTCGGCCCTCCCCGGCCCCGGGGACGGCGGAGACGGCTCGGAGCCCCCCTCCACGACCGGGAGGGGCATCGTCCCGTCCCGCGGGGCCTGTGGGGCCTGCGGGGCCTGCGGGGGCTCCTCCGCCTCGTACGGGCCGTAGGAGGGCTCGTAGGGGCCCTCGTACGCGTACGAGGGCTCGGGCGCGGGCGTGTACGGGTCCGCGGGGACGTACGGCTCGGCAGGCGGCGCGTACGGCTCGGGTGCGGGCGCGTACGGCTCGGGTGCGGGCGCGTACGGCTCGGCGGGCGCGTACGGTTCCCCGGCCCCGTACTGCTCGGCCGGTACGTACTGATCCGCCGGTACGTACTGCTCGGCCGGTACGTACGGTTCTGCGGACGGCGCGTACGGGTCACCGGGTATCGGCTCGGGCTCCGGTCCGTTCGTCGGCCGGAACCACGGCGAGCCCGTCGTCACGCGACGGCCTTGCCCACCACCGGCGCGAGCCCCGCCGACCGGCCGACCGCCCCCTTGTCGCCGCACTGCTCCAGCCAGTTGGCCAGCATCAGGTGCCCGTGCTCCGTGAGGACCGACTCGGGGTGGAACTGCACGCCCTCGACCGGGAGTTCACGGTGGCGCAGCCCCATGATGATGCCGTCCTCGGTCCGCGCGGTGACCTCGAGCTCGGTCGGCAGGGCGGCGGGCTCGGCGGCCAGCGAGTGGTAGCGGGTCGCGGTGAACGGCGAGGGGAGGCCCGCGAAGACGCCCTGGCCCTCGTGCGTGACGAGGGAGGTCTTGCCGTGCAGCAGCTCGGGCGCACGGTCGACGACGCCGCCGTACGCCACGGCCATCGACTGCATGCCGAGGCAGACGCCGAAGACGGGCACACCGGTGTCGGCGCAGTGGCGCACCATGTCGATGCACACGCCGGCCTGCTCGGGCGCGCCCGGCCCGGGCGACAGCAGCACGCCGTCGAAGCCGTCCTGCGCGTGGCTGAGCTCCACCTCGTCGTTGCGGAGCACTTCGCACTCGGCACCGAGCTGGTAGAGGTACTGAACGAGGTTGAAGACGAAGCTGTCGTAGTTGTCGACGACGAGAATTCGCGCGCTCACTGGCCGTCCACCGTCACATCGTTGAACGGAAGCAGAGGCTCCGCCCAGGGGAACACGTACTGGAAGAGGACGTAGACGACCGCGAGGACCAGCACGATCGAGATCAGCGCCCGTACCCACGCGTTGCCCGGCAGATGCCGCCAGATCCAGCCGTACATGACGTGGACCGCCCCTTCCGTTCGTTACGGGGACCAGAGTACGGGGCGAGGGGGCCGTGAGGGGTCAGCTGTCCAAAGCCTGTGGACGACCGTCGGTCACCGGGCGGGTGGCGTCGAGGTGCGCCCACACGATCAACCGGTGGCTGCTGCCCCACTCGGGGTCGCAGGTGGTGAGGGTGAGGTAGCGGCCGGGCCCGTGGAAGCCGGACTTCCTGGGGACGGGGTCGACGACGGCGGTGTCGCCGGGGACGGTCCGGTAGGGCCCGCGGTCGATCCGGTACGTGAACCAGGTCGTCCCGTCGGTGAGGACGATCGCGTCGCCGGGGCGCAGCCGCGGGAAGTCCTTGAAGGGGTCGCCGTGGGTGCGGCGGTGGCCGGCGACGGCGAAGTTCCCGGTGCCGCCGAGCGTGGTGGTGCGGGTGTAGTGCCCGAGGCCCTTCTTGAGGATGTCGGGGCCGGTGCCTTCGAGGACGGGCCACTTCCAGTCGCGGCCGAGCCGGGGGACGTACATCACGGCGATGCCCTTGCCGGTGACGTACGGCTTCGGCTTCGGCTTCGGTACGCGCGCGGGGTCGGGTGCCGGGCCGGGTGCGGGGTCGGGTGCGGCGGCGACCGGCAGGTCGGCCCACTCGCGCTGGAGGGTGTCGATCTGGGCGGCGCTGGCGCTGTCGGCCTGGACGCCGGTCCAGTACAGGACGTACACGACGAAGAGGACGATGAGGGTGCCGACGGTCAGGCACAGCTCGCTGAGGGTCCTCACGACGAGACGCAAGCGGCCCTCCCGCTGTCAGCTCACCGGCTTCGCGTAGTGGAGGTCCACTGTGCCCGAGTACCCCGGAAGAGTCACCGCCCTGTGCTCGTCGACTTTCCAGCCGAGTCCGTACGCCTTGACGTACAGCTGGTAGTTCTGGAGCGCGGGGGAGGCGGCGAGCGCCTTGGTCAGCTTCCCCTGGTCACCGACAGCGGTGATCTTGTACGGCGGGGAGTAGACGCGGCCCTGGAGGATCAGGGTGTTGCCGACGCAGCGCACGGCGCTGGTGGAGATGAGCCGCTGGTCCATGACCCGGATGCCCTCGGCGCCGCCCCGCCAGAGGGCGTTGACGACGGCCTGGAGGTCCTGCTGGTGGATGACCAGGTCGTTGGCCTGCGGTTCGGGGTAGCCGGGGGCGGCCTGGGCGTTCGGCGGGGCGTCGTCGAGGGTGACGGTGAGGCCGGAGCCGGAGACCTCGGTGGTGCCCGCCTTCGCTTCGAGCGCGTCGAGTTCCTTGTCCTCCGCGCGCGTGGAGCCGTCGTCGCGGGCGGCGAGGGAGTCGACCCGGGCGCGGAGGGCGGCAGTGGACTCGTCGAGGCCGGCGTTCTTGTGGCTGCGTTCCTCGATGAGGTCGGACAGCCTGAGGAGCGAGGCGTCCGTCCGGAGGTTGGTGCCCTTGGCCGTGTTGAAGCTCGTGACGAAGATCAGTCCGGCGAGGGCGAAAACGGCAAGGGTGAGCACCCGGACGGGGCGCCACCTCGTGGTGCGGCCCGGCCCTTCGGGAGTGTCGGCGGAATTGCTCAACGTACCCTGATCCCCTTCGGTGCCGCGGAACCACTACGCTAACGGACGCCTGGGGGACGCAGTCGTCCTCCTTCGTCACATCCCGGCGCCAGCCACAGTTCCCTGCGCGGTCACGCAGCGCATCGACAGGAGAGTCCCTCGTGCCGAAGTCACGGATCCGCAAGAAGGCCGACTTCACGCCTCCGCCCGCCAAGCAGGCCACCAACATCAAGCTGACCAACCGCGGCTGGGTGGCGCCGGTGATGCTGGCGCTGTTCGCCATCGGTCTTGTGTGGATCGTGGTCTTCTACGTCACCGACGGCTCCATGCCGGTCGAGGCGATCCGGAACTGGAACATCGTGGTGGGCTTCGGCTTCATCGCGGCCGGCTTCGGCGTCTCCACGCAGTGGAAGTAGCCCGAGGAGCCGTGCTCCGGGCGATCTAGCGGTCGCGACAGGCCCTCGTCAAGCTCACCCCCGAGCTTATCCACAGCGTTGTGCACAGCACTGGATAACTTACGAAGATCTGTGGATAACTCACACGGGGTTGACGGCGGTATGACCGGAATCACCCTCGGCAGAACACACAAAGCCCCTCGCCTCCCTGGAGAAACACCAGGTCAGAGGCGAGGGGCTTTGTCTTTCCCCACAGAGCGGGAAGGATTCGCCACACACTGTGGATAACTCTGGGGAAAGCTTACGGAGAAGCTCTTCCACAGGTCCCTGTGCTCAGGTGAGCGCTGCCGAACGGGCGAGCACGATCCCCAGGTCGATCAGGAGCACCAATCCACAGGCCCCGTACTGCACGAGGTCCCGCCGGGCCCGCGGCGCGTGCACCATCGCGTACGTCACCAGGACGCCGGCCACCAGACCGCCGATGTGCGCCTCCCAGGAGATCCCCGGACGGGTGAACGTGATGAGCAGGTTCAGCGCCACGAACAGGAGTGCCGGACGCATGTCCTGCCGCCTGCGCCGGGCCAGCACGATCCAGGCGCCGATCAGGCCGTAGACCATGCCGGAGGCGCCGAGCGAGAACTGGGTGTGCGGGGAGAGCAGATAGGCCAGCGTGGAGCCGGAGAGCGCGGAGAGCAGACAGAGGGCCGCGTACCGGATCCTCCCCAGCTCGGGCTCGACGATCCCGCCGATCATCCACAGGCCCAGCATGTTGAAGAGGAAGTGCGGGAGCTCCTGGTGGAGGAAGGCGGAGGTCAGCAGGCGGTACCACTCGCCGTCCGCGACCCCGACCGGCTCACCGTTCGGGAGGACCACGTGGCCGCCGCCGATGAGCGCGAGGTCGTCGAGGAGCCGGTCGCCCACCACCTGCACGGCGATGAACAGCGCCAGGTTGATCGCCATGAGGATCTTGGTGACGAGGCGCCCGTCCGCCGCCACCCGGCCGCCCGCGAGCGTCCGGGGCTGGTTGGCGCCGGCGGCGTGACCGGTGCCCGAGCCGTTCCGCACGCACTCGGGGCACTGGAAGCCGACGGACGCGGGGATCATGCACTGCGGACAGATGGGCCGCTCGCAGCGGGCGCAGCGGACGCCCGTCTCGGCCTCCGGGTGGCGGTAGCAGCGCAGCAGACCGGGCTGCGTGTCCATGGGAGGTTCCGTCCCTTCCGCCTCAGCGCTTCTCGATCACCACGGACTCGACGACGACGTCCTGGAGCGGCCGCTCGGTGTGCGGGTCGGTCGGGGTGGCCGCGATCGCGTCGACGACCTTCCGGCTCTCCTGGTCGGCGACCTCGCCGAAGATGGTGTGCTTGCGGTTCAGCCAGGTCGCCGGGCCGACGGTGATGAAGAACTGCGAGCCGTTGGTGCCCGGGCCGGCGTTGGCCATGGCCAGCAGGTAGGGCCGGTCGAAGAAGAGCTCCGGGTGGAACTCGTCGGCGAACTCGTAGCCCGGTCCGCCCGTGCCGTTCCCCAGCGGGTCGCCGCCCTGGATCATGAAGCCCTTGATGACCCGGTGGAAGACCGTTCCGTCGTAGAGCGGGTCCGAGGAGACCGTGCCGGTGGCGGGGTGCGTCCACTCGCGCTCGCCGGAGGCGAGTTCGACGAAGTTCCGGACCGTCTTCGGAGCGTGGAACGGCATCAGCCGCACCGTGATGTCACCCAGGCTCGTCTTGAGGATCGCGTACAGCTGCTCGGCCACGGTCGGTCGCCTTCCGTCCCACGTCGTGTCGCGTCGTGCCGCGTCGTCCGGCGGCGGCTCGCGTCGTCTCGGATGGAATCGCGTCGAATCGCGCCGACTCGCGTCATGTCACGTCTGTCTCTGGCGTGTCCGATCCTCGCATGCCCCGGATGCCAGCCCCGCATGCCGGACGCCGCTCCGGCGGGCATGATTCCGAAAAGGATGGAAAGGTGAAAAACCGACATCGCCACCGAGGAGGAGGAATCCCGTGACCCGCATGGACAGCGTGCGCGCCGCGACAGGTTCGGCGAAGGAGAGCGTCCTGCACGCCGCGGAAGTGGTGGCGCCGTACGCCGGCTCGGCCAGGGACCAGGCCACGCACTACGCACACGAGGCGCGGGCGGTGCTCGCGCCGAAGGTCTCGAAGGCCGCGTCCGCGGCCCGTACACAGGCTCGCGCGCAGTACGACTCGTATGTCGCGCCGCACGTACCGCCGCGGGTCGACGCGGCCGCACACCGTGCGGCGGTCAAGACCCGCCAGGCCGCCCGTCAGGCGGCCGACTACACCGTTCCGCGCGTCGAGAGCGCGGTCGCCGCGACCGGTCCCGTCCTCGAGGAGGCCGGGTCGCGTTCCACTGCCGCCTGGGCCGCGCTGCGCGGTCAGGTGACGCCGAAGGAAATCCGGAAGATCGTGAAGAAGCACGAGCGTCGGGTCAGGGCCGGACGCCTCGCCAAGGGACTCGTCGTCCTCGGCGTACTGGTCGGCGGCGCGTTCGCCGCCTGGAAGTGGTGGGACAAGCAGGCCAATCCCGACTGGCTGGTCGAGCCTCCCGCGCCCACCGAGATGGACGAGGGCTCCTCGCCGTCGTCCGTCGACGGCAGTGGGGCCTCCCTCGATGCGGAGGCGGAGACCGAGGCCGATGCCGCGGCCGCCGCAGAAGCCGCCGAACGCGACGAGCGCCGCTGACCGACCGCCACTCCTGCCGAGGTCCTGCCGAGGTCCTGCTGGGGTCCTACCGGGTCCTGCTGGGGTCCTGCTGGGGTCCTGCTGGGGTTCTGTTGGGGTTCTGCTGGGGTCCTGCTGGGGTCCTGCTGGGGTTCTGCTGGGGTTCTTCTGACTCCTGGCTAGGTCCTGCTGGGACCTGCTGGGGCCCTCACCGGCTCCTGCCGGGGTCTGCCGGGACCCTCACCGGCTCCTGCCGGGGTCCTGCCGGGGTCCTGTGCGTGAGGAACTGCGTGTGAGGTGCTGCGTGTGGGGTGTGGGGAGTACGCGTCGTCGGCTCCCCGCTCCCTACGCCGCCGCGGTGGCGGCGAGCGCCAGCTCCGTCAGCGCCGCCGGGTCGCTCTCGACGCCGGCGGTCGACGAGGACCGCTGCCGAGCGGAGGGCGAGGAACCGTGGGCCTCGGCGGCGATGCGCTGCTTGATGGTGGGCGGCAGGGAGCGGTCCCCGACGAGCGGCCACCGATGCGCCCGCTGTGCCGGTACGGAGACGAGGGCGCGCTCCCCGGCGACGGGGGCGGTGGCGGCGGCGGGCGCGGCCGGCTCCTCGGGCTGCTGGACGGCGGGCTGCCCGGCCGCGGCGGCGGTGTTCGCCAGACCGACGGAGGCGAGCAGGGCGAAGAGGACGGAGATGAAGGCGGTCCAGAACTGCTTGACCCTGGCGGTGGCCATGGCCCCTCACTTTCGTGATGTTCTCGGATGGTTCATTTCGGGTTGCGCGCTTTACGTACTTTTCTCATGATCTGGATGTGGGCCCGTTTTCCGCGGACCGACGCCGTCGTCGCGCCGTTCTTCCGATGAACACCACCCGTCCGGCCCAGGGCCGGGCATCTGCTTCTCCAGCGGGAGTCCAGACGGCCTCCAGACCTCCCGCAGACGCTGTCAGAGCCCCGGGGGTCCGCCCCGGTGCTGCGCATGTGCGAGACGACGGCGGTGAGAGGCATGGCTTTGGGGCCCGAGGCATTCCGCGACTTCTTCGGATCCGTACCGGCGGCCGTCGCGGTGGTGACCACGGCCGGCCCTGACGGCAGACCACTCGGCTTCACCTGCACCGCGTTCAGCGCGGTGTCCCTCGACCCGCCCCAGCTGCTGGTCTGCGTGGACGAGGGCTCCCGGACGCTGCCCGCGGTGCTCGGCGCGGAGGCCTTCGCGCTGCATCTGCTCGACGCCGAGGGGGGCGAGGAGCTCGCTCGTACCTTCGCGGGGCGCTCGGACCGGAAGTTCGACGGTGTGGCGTGGCGGCGCGGCGATTCCGTGCCCGCGTGCCCGGTGCTGCTCGACGGGGTGCTGGGCCACGCGGAGTGCACGCTGGAGCGGAGCCTGGTCGCCGGTGACCACCGGCTGCTGATCGGCCGCATGGAGCGGGTTCTGTTACGCGAGGAGGCCCGCCCGCTGCTTTACCGGCGGGGGGCCTTCGCCGCGTGGGACTCCTTGTCGGCCGCCGCGGCACCGGCACAGATCGCCGCGGGCACGTGACCGGGCGGCGGCGGGTTCCCCGCCCGGGGCGGCCGGGCGGGGAACCCGCCGGGCGCTCAGGCGTGGCAGGTGGGCAGGCCGCCGTGGTAGTCGATCATGCGGGCGAAGAGTTCGCTCATGTCCACGTGGGAACCGCGGGGCTCGCCCTGTTTCTCGGCGTACGCGCGGAAGAGGTTGGGGACGAGCCGCTCGGCGTCGAGCCAGCGCGCGTACTCGCCCAGGTCGGTGCGGCGGGCCAGTTCGACCGGGTCGAGGGACTCGGCGAGCCCCTGCTCGGCGAGGTCCTGGAGCAGGCGCAGATAGCCCTCGGTCTCGTCGAACACGCCGGGGCCCGCGACCGGGCCGTGGCCGGGGACGACCACCTCCGGGGCGAGGGCGCGCATCGTGTCCAGGGCTTCGAGGGAGCCGGCGACCGAGCCCATGGGGCAGAACGGCGTCACCCCGTTCATCACCAGGTCGCCGGTGAACAGCACCCGTTCGGCCGGCAGCCAGAGCACCGTGTCGTTGCTGGTGTGCGCCGGGCCCAGGTGCAGCAGCTCGGCCGTCTTCTCGCCGATGTGCAGGGTGAGCCGGTCGCGGAAGGTCAGCGCCGGCGGGACGAGCCGCAGGTCGCCCCACTCCACGTCCGGCCACAGGCCGGTCATGTGCAGGCCCGTCTCGGTCATCTCCGTACGGGTGCGCTCGTGGCCGACGACGAGGGACTCCGGGAAGACGAAGTTGCCGAAGGTGTGGTCGCCGTGGAAGTGGGTGTTGACCAGGACCTGTGGGGCGGCCGGGGCGACCCGGAGCACCACCTCGCGCAGGGTCCTGGCGCGCGCCTCGGTGGCCGCGGTGTCCACGAGCGCGGCGCGGTCGCCCGAGACGACGAGACCGGCGTTGTTCAGGCACCAGCCCCCGTCCGGCTGGACGTGGGCGAACACCCCGTCGGCGACCTCCGTCAGCTCGGTCCGGACGGCGCCGGCGGTGATTCCGGTCATGTGGGTCTCCTCCTCGACATCATGGAACTGGCTCATCGTCGGCTGAGCGGCTGGAGCCCCGCTCGAACCCGATCGCGCTGACCACGCCGACCACCGTCCCGTCGGGCAGTGTGCGGGTGGCGGTGCTCAGGGTGCCGGGCAGCGTGGGCCTGCCGGCCGGGTCCGCCGGGTCGAGGCCGAAGGTGCGGGGCGGGTGCCGAAGTCCGGTGCCCAGCGCCTTGGCGTAGGCCTCCTTGAGGGTCCACAGGCGCAGCAGCTCCGCGTCGCGCGCCGTGCCGCGCAGCCCTCGTGCGTCGAGTCCGGCACGTTCATGGGGTGTGCACATCCGGTGCTCCAGTACGGACATGGGGCGGCCGGGCCGTTCCGCGTCCACGCCGACCCGGCCGCCGCGGACGACCGCGACGGCCAGCAGGGAGCCGGTGTGGCTGAGGCTGAAGTCCAGCTCCGGCAGGTCGGGGGCGTAGGGGCGGCCCAGTGCGGTGCGGGCGAGCACGATCCCGTCGGGGTCGCGGTCCGCGAGCGCGCCGAGTGTGGTGCGCAGCAGCAGCCGGGAGGCCAGGAAGCGGCGGCGCAGCCGGTCGTCGCGCAGGGCCCGCAGGCGGGCGGTGTCACCGGGATGCGGCGGGGCCCGGCGGGATGCGGCGGCCCGCGCCCAGTCCTCGACGGTGCCGTGCACGAGCAACGGCCGCCCGGGTCGGGGGGTCGGCTCGGGGCCGGGGCTCGGGGCCGGCTCTGGGCCGGGGCGGGGATCGCGGCCGGGGTCCGGGCCTCGGCCCCGTGGTGTCCGCACGGCGGCGCGGCCGGTCAGACCAGCTGGTCGTGGGTGATCATGCGGGAGCGGGTCCGTACCCCCTCGTCGGTGACGAGCAGGACGTCGTGGACGACGCAGCTGGGCGCGATCTCGGGCTTTCCACCCGGCCGGACGGTGACGACGAGGGCGTACACGGTGGAGCGCAGCGAGCCGTCGGCCTGCGGCTCCAGGGCGATGTGGTTGAACCAGTGGCGGCGCTGGACCGGGTCGCCCTCGAAGCGCTTGTGGAACTCCACCAGTTCGGCGACGATCCCGGCCCGACCCACCGCCGGCTGTACGCCGGGGGAGTGCTGGAAGGTGCCGTCCTCGGTGAAGGTGGCCGCGTAGTCGGCGAAGCGGCCCCCGTCGAGGGCCTGCATCTGGTGGGCGTAGAAGTGCTGGACCTGGGCGTAGACCTCGGTACGGACGGCGGTGGCGGTCATCGGTTCCTCCGGAGCGCGGGACGGTCGGTGGCGTCACCCTCGCCGGGCGGGCTCGAAGGGGCCTCCACTGCGGCTTGAGCCGGGGCGACGAACCTCGCTCCGTCACACCCCCTCGTCACCGAGCCGAGACAGGAGCCGGGCATGCTGTTCGAGGACGATTTCCGCGAGGACTGGGCCGCGCCGGGGCGGGTGGCCCGCTGGCGGCTGCGACCGCTGCCGTGGCTCGCGCAGGGCGACGCCCGGGTGTGGACGCCCGGCGACGGCGACGGGCTGTGCGTGGCGTCGGGGTACGGCACGGGGCGCGGGGAGCGGCCCGCGTTCACCCGGGTGCCGGCGGGGCAGCAGGAGCCGCATCTGCGGTGGGCCGCGTTCGCGGAGCCGGAGGCGCGCGGGCCCGGGCCGTTCCGGGCGGAGGCGGACCTGTCGGCGCGTGTCCTTTCGGCGGACCGGCACCCGGAGGGGGACGGCCCCGCGTGCGCGATGGCCGCGCTGATCTGCGTGGACATGGTCTCGGGCCTGGCCTTCGACTTCGCGCTGACGAACGGGTTCGTGTGGGCGCTGTACGAACGTCTGCCACGCCCCGGTGGGACCCACGGCTCGTTCGCGTACGCCGTTCCGGTGGCGCCGCGCACTCCGGAGGCGTGGCATCACTGTGCGGTCGAGGTGGACGCGTCGGCGGGACGGGCCCGCTGGCTGCTCGCGGGCGAGGAGGTGTTCGCGGTGGACCGTACGGGCCTGGAGCTCGACGCCCGGTACGGCCACCGCCTGGAGCGCTCCACGCCGGGTCCGCGCACCGAGGTGGCTCCGGACCGGCTGACCGTCGGCATCGGGCTGCTCGCCGCGGCGGCGTACGGTCAGGGGGTGCGCCTGCGAGCCCGCCGCGTGGCGCTGGCGGCGGGCTCTCAGGGGAGTGACGCGCCCTGATCCCGGGCGCGGCGGTCAGCCGGCCTCGGCCGCTTCCGCCGTCTCCGCCGCGTCGGACGCCCCGGCCGCGTGGCGCAGGGTCGTCAGACTGTTGCGGCCGAGAGCTTCGCGAACGTACGTACGGGCGTCGTCGAGTGTGGCCTCGGGGCCGAGCACCTCGGTGATGCCCGTCGGATCGACGGCGACCGTGTGACGTGCGGTCGCCACCGCCCCCTGCGGGGTCTGCGCGAACGTCCACTCGCCGCTGTGGCCGGACAGCAGCCGGGGGGTGCGCTGCTGCTTGTACGCGATCCACTCCGGCGCGCGGCAGATCCGCGCCGAGCGCGTGGTGTGGGCCGAGCCGTCGGCCGTGACGGTGTCCATCTCCAGCCACTGCAGGCCCGGTTCGGGCTCGGTCAGCGTGACGCGGGCGACGTGCGGCAGCAGCTCCGCCCAGCGTTCGGCGCGCTCGACGAAGGTGTAGGCGTCGTGGGCGGCTCCGGTGAGCGGGATCGTGTCGGTGAACGAGAAGACCAGGTCGTCCACGGGGTGGCCGGTCTCCGCGAGCGCCGCGAGGGCTCCCAGTTCGCGGGCGCTGTTGCGGTCGAGGGCCTCCTCGATCCGGGCTGCGGCGGCCGGGTCGTCGCCGGCGACCGTGAACCGGTGGCGCAGCACGATCTCGGTGCGGCTGTCGGCCAGCCGCCGGAAGAGCCAGCCGCCGGACATCGACGTGACGGGCGGCCTGCTGTGCTCCTGGCGGAAGGACACGTACAACCGCCGCGGATCGAGGACGCGGCGCGAGCGCCAGTGCGCGATCTCGCCGTTCACCTCGGCCCAGATCTCGAACCGTTCGGTCCGGCCCTCCCGGGCGAGGTGCCGCACGTGCACGGTCGGCTCGAACACGGCGGGCCACCGCGTCACATCGGCGACGAGGGCGTACAGCGTCTCGGCGGGCGCGGCCACCGTCACGGAGTGCTCGCTGCGGTGGACGGTCGGGGAGGGGAGAGCGGCGGTGCGGGCCATGGGGCGTACTCCTTGGACGGGGGATTCGTACGGGGGCGGCGTCGCCGGGATGCCCCGGGGGCACCTCGCGCACGGGTGGTGCTGGCCGTGCCCCCGGGGCCGGCCGACCGGCCGACCGGTGGTGAGGTCGCGTCAGGCGGCCCGCACTTCCGAACCGTTGACGAGGTCGAGCAGGAGACGCGGGGTGAGCGCCTCGTTGACGTCGTCGTCGTCGAGGGTGACGCCGAACTCCCGCTCGATGCGGGCGGCGCTCTCCATGAGGGCCAGGGAGTCGTAGCCGAGGTCCTCGAACGTGATGTCGAGGATGTCGCCGGAGAGGTCGGCGCTGTCGTCCTCTCCGGCGCAGGCGACGAGGATGGTGCGCAGTGCGTCGAGGGTCAGTCGTGCCATCGTGGGGCTCCTTGGGTTCAGGGTCGGTGGGTGGTGAGGACGACGGCCGAGTTGAAGCCGTGGCGGCCTCGGGCCAGAACCAGGGCGGTGCTCAGGGCGGCCTCGCGGGGCTGCCCGGTCACCAGGTCGAGCCGGTAGGCGTCCGGCACCCGCGCGGTCCGGCCGGTCGCGGGGATCACCTGGTCGCGCAGGGCGAGCAGGGCGGCCACGAGATCGGTGGGACCGCCGCCCGCGCACAGGCGCCCGGTGAGGGCCTTGGGCGCGGTCACGGGAACGCCGTGCGGTCCGAAGAGCCGGCTGATCGCCTCGGCCTCGGCCCGGTCGAGGTCCGGGACACCCGCGCCGTCGGCGAACACCACGGAGACGTCGGCGGGCGTCAGACCCGCCTGCGCGAGGGCGAGTTCGGCGGCGCGGCCGAGGGCGGGCGGCCGGCCGGAGCCGGGCGCCGGGTCGAAGGTCGCGGCATAGCCGGCGATCTCGCCGTAGATCCGCTCGACGCCGCGCTCGCGCGCCGAGTCGGCGTTCTCGACGATGAGCACGGCGCCGCCCTCGCCGGGCACGTGGCCGGAGGCTTCGGCGTCGAAGGGCAGGTAGGCGCGCTCCGGGTCGGCGACCGTGCTGACCAGGCCGCCGGCGAGCTGGGAGGCGTACCCCCAGGGGTCGAGCGCGGAGTCGACGCCGCCGGTGAGCACGAGACGGGTGCCGCGGCGGACCGTGCGGCAGGCGTGTCCGATCGCGTCGAGGCCGCCGGCCTGCTCCCCGACCAGCGCGGCGCTGGGGCCGCGCATGGTGTTGCGGATGGAGATCTGACCGGTGTTGACGGCGTAGAACCAGGCGAACGACTCGTACACGCTGACGTACTGGGGTCCCTGGCTCCACAACTTGTGGAACTCCCGGTGGGTGAAGTCGAAGCCGCCCTGCGCGGTGGAGGTGACGACACCGAGGTCGTAGTCCTCGAAGCCCGCGTCGGGGCCCACGCCCGCGTCGGCGAGCGCCCAGTCCGCGGCGACGAGCGCGTAACGGGTGGACACGTCGGTCTGCGGCAGCAGCCGGCCGGGCAGGTGATCGGAGGCCTCGAAGTCGTCGATCTGGCCCGCCAGCCGGGACGGGTAGTGCGAGGCGTCGAACCGGGACAGCTCGCCGATGCCGTTCTCGCCGGTCAGCAGGGCCTTCCAGTAACGCTCGGTGCCGATGCCGCCGGGCGCGGTGACGCCGAGACCGGTGACGACGATCCGCTGTCCCGAGGCACCGGCCCCGGCGCTCGACGGCGTGCTCATGCGGCCACCTCCGGGCGGTGCAGGACCATCGCGCTCTGGAACCCGCCGAAGCCGCTGCCCACCGTGAGGACGGTGTCGACGCGCAGCTCACGCGCGGTGAGCGGCACGTAGTCCAGGTCGCACTCGGGGTCGGGGTTGTGCAGGTTCGCCGTCGGCGGGACGACGTTGTGCTCGATGGCCAGGATCGACGCGGCGATCTCGATGGAGCCGATCGCACCGAGCGAGTGGCCCACCATGGACTTGATGGAGCTGACGGGCACCGCGTACGCCTGGTCGCCGAGGCTGCGCTTGAACGCGGCCGTCTCGTGGCGGTCGTTCTGCTTCGTGCCGGAGCCGTGCGCGTTGACGTAGTCGACGGCGGTGCGGTCGAGACGGGCCTCGTCGAGGGCCGCCCGGATGGACTCGGCCATCTCGCGGCCGTCCTTCTTCAGACCCGTCATGTGGTACGCGTTGCAGCGCGTGGCATAGCCGCCGACCTCGGCGTAGATGTGCGCCCCGCGCCGCTTGGCGGCCTCGTACTCCTCGAGGACGAACATGGCGGCGCCCTCGGCGAGGACGAAGCCGTTGCGGGTGCCGTCGAAGGGCCGGGAGGCGTGCTCCGGGTCGTCGTTGCGGGGAGTCGTCGCCTTGATGGCGTCGAAGCAGGCGACGACGATCGGGGAGACGGGGGTGTCGGCCGCACCCGCGACCGCCACGTCCACACTGCCCTCGCGGATCAGCTGGACGGCGTAGCCGACCGAGTCCAGACCCGAGGTGCAGCCGTCGGACACCATGGTGACCGGCCCCTCGGCGCCGGCCGCCCAGGCGACCTCGGCGGCCATGACCCCCGGGCTGAGGTAGTCGAACATGTACGGCGACAGGTGCGCCGGATCCACCACCCACTCACGGCCGGCGTCCGCCATCACGAGGTACTCGTTCTCCAGGCTGGTCGCGGAGGCGACGGCACTGCCCAGGGCGACGCCGATCCGGGAGGGATCGAGCGCGCCCGTCTCCAGGCCGCTGTCGGCGAGCGCCTCCCGGGTGCAGGCGACGGCGAACTGGGTGGCGCGGTCCATGCGCCGGACCTCGCGCGGCGAGAAGCCCTCGGCCCGCGCGTCGAAGTCGACCTCGCCCGCGATCCGGGACCGGAACGGAGCGGCGTCGAAGAAGCTGATGGGCCGGGTGGCCGAGCGGCCCGCGGTGAGCAGGTCCCAGAACTCCTTCGTCCCCGAGCCGCCAGGGGCGCGCACCCCGACCCCGGTGATCACTACGCGTCGGGTCACCGTCGTCCTCCTGTGCTGCTGGGCATCGCGTGGGGCTCCTTTCGCCCGCCGTACCTCTCTGACACAGCGGCACACTCCCCCGCCCGGCTTGAGGGCGGCTCGTGGGCCGATGGTGCGCTCGCGGGCGCCCGCGAGCCGCCTTCCAGCCCCGCTCAAGGGGCCGCGGCCACGCTCTCGGGTGGACGGCGGGACGCCCCGCGACCCCGCCGTGCACCCGCCCGAGGAACCCAAGGGAGACGAGCAGCATGACGACGCAGACAGCCACGGACACGGCCGAGGCCGACGCTCCGGCGAAGCCGGTGGCGCTGGTGACCGGTGCCACCAGCGGCATCGGTCTGGCGATCGCCAGGCGGCTCGCCGCACTCGGCGCGCGCACCTTCCTCTGCGCCCGGGACGAGGCGCGGCTCACGGAGACGGTCAAGGAGCTCCAGGCCGAGGGCCTCGACGTGGACGGCACGGTGTGCGACGTGGCGGACCCGGCGCAGATCCGCGCCTATGTGGCGGCGGCCGTCCAACGGTACGGAACGGTCGACATCCTGGTGAACAACGCCGGCCGCAGCGGCGGCGGCGCCACCGCCGAGATCCCCGACGAGCTGTGGCTCGACGTCATCAACACCAACCTGACGAGCGTCTTCCTCATGACGAAGGAGGTGCTGGGCGCCGGTGGGATGCTGGCCAAGAAGCGCGGCCGGATCATCAACATCGCGTCCACGGGCGGCAAGCAGGGCGTGGTGCACGCGGTGCCGTACTCGGCGTCCAAGCACGGTGTCGTCGGTCTGACCAAGGCCCTCGGCCTGGAGCTGGCCCGCACCGGCATCACCGTGAACGCCGTGTGCCCCGGCTTCGTGGAGACCCCGATGGCCGAGAAGGTGCGCGAGCACTACGCCGGCATCTGGCAGGTGTCCGAGCAGGAGACCTTCGACCGCATCACCGCCCGGGTGCCGATGGGCCGGTACGTCGAGACCCGCGAGGTCGCGGCGATGGTCGAGTACCTGGTGGCGGACGACGCGGCGGCGGTCACCGCGCAGGCGCTCAACGTCTGCGGCGGGCTGGGCAACTACTGATGGCCGCCGAAGCCCCCACGACACCGGACACGGCGCCCGCCCCCGTCGCACGCGTGGCGGCCGTGGCACCCGTCGCGCTGGTCACCGGCTCCTCCTCCGGCATCGGGCAGACCGTCGCCCAGCGGCTGGCCGCCGCGGGCTACCGCGTGGTCGTCAACTCCGCCCGCTCCGTGGAGGAGGGCGAGAAGACGGCCGCCGCGCTGCCCGACGCCCTCTACGTCCGGGCGGACGTCTCCGACGAGGCGGACGCGCGCCGCCTCGTCGACACGGCCGTCACGCACTACGGCCGGCTGGACGTCCTGGTCAACAACGCCGGACGCACCCGCGCCATCCCGCACGCCGACCTGACCGCCGCCACGCCCGAGGTGTGGCGGGAGATCCTCGACCTCAACGTGATCGGGACCTGGCAGACCACCGTCGCCGCGATGCCGCACCTGTCCCGCTCGGGCGCCGGCGCCGTGGTCAACGTGTCCTCCATCGCGGGCAGCCGCCCGGCCGGCAGCTCGATCCCGTACGCCGTGAGCAAGGCGGCCATCGAGCACATGACCCGGCTCCTCGCGAACACGGTGGGTCCGGCCGTCCGGGTCAACGCGGTCGCTCCCGGACTGATCGAGACGCCCTGGACACAGAACAGCGACTTCTTCGCTCCGATCGCCGAGCACGTCCGGCAGACCACTCCGCTGCGCCGCACGGGCCGCCCCGAGGACGTCGCGGAAGCCGTCCTGGGGCTGCTCCGCGCCACGTACACCACCGGGCAGGTCCTGCTGGTGGACGGCGGCGCCCACCTGCTCTGAACCGTCCACCCCCGTCTCTCCGAGGAGTTCCACCGTGCGGCTCGCCGTGAACCTCGTCCACCAAGGTGCCGGTGAACTCGCCCGCGCCGCCGAACGGCTGGGCTACGCCGCCGCGCTGGCCCCCGAGGGCTACCGCTCCGACGCGGCCAGTGTGCTGGGCCTCGTGGCGGGGGTGACCGAACGCATCGCCCTGATCTCGGGCGTGATGCAGATCCCCGGCCGCCCGCCGGCCATGGCCGCCCTGACCGCCGCCACGCTCGACTCGCTGAGCGGCGGCCGCTTCCGGCTCGGCCTCGGAGTGTCCAACCCCGATGTGTCGGTGGGCTGGTACGGCGTCGAGTTCACGCAGCCGCTCGAACGCACCCGGGAGTACGTCGACATCGTCCGCCGCGCCCTGGACGGCGAGCCCGTCACCCACCGGGGCACGCACTTCGAGGTCGGCGGACCCGCCCCCCTGCACCTGCTGACCGAGCGGCCCCCCGGCCGGCTGCCGGTGCTGCTCGCGGCGGTCGGCCCGCGCAACCTACGGCTCGCGGGCGAGATCGCGGACGGCTGGCTCGGGGTCTTCACCTCCCCGGAGGCCGTCACCCGGGCCGTCGCGGAGATCCGCAAGGGCCGGGGCACGGACGACCTGAGCGGATTCGAGGTGCTGCCCAGCCTGCCCACCGCCGTCGCGGACACCGCGGGCCAGGCGGCGGACACGCTGCGCGGCCAGTACGTGTACCTCATGGGCATCGGCGACCCCGAGCGCAACTTCTACTGCGCGATGGCCCGTTCGATGGGGTACGAGGCCGAGGTCGCCGCCTTCCTCGACCGGCTCGCGGCCGGCGACCGCGCGGGCGCCGGCGCGGCGCTCCCGCTCGGTTTCATCGACCGAACGGCGCTGATCGGCCCCGTCGACCGGATCGCGGACCGGATGCGCGCCTACGCGGACGCGGGCGTGACCACCCTCGGGGTGATGGTCTCGGCCGCCGCGACCGGCCTGGAGGGCCGTCTGGCCATCGTCGAAGCGGCCGCCCGGGCCCTGGAACGCTCCGGCCTGGCCACCGGCTGACTCCGGTCTCGTTTCACGTGAAGGTCTCGTTTCACGTGAAACGAGCCCCTGTTTCACGTGAAACAGGGCCGCCCCCGTCGTCCCCTGTCCCCGCCCGGCTCATCGCACGGAGAACGCCATGACGATCCTCTTCCACGACGACTTCACCGAAGGGCTGCGAGCCCGGCCCGACGGCCCCTGGTCGCTGCGGCCCGCCGGCGCGCTGACGGCCGGGGACGGCATCACGCGCGCCACGGACGCCGGCCTGGTGGTGGAGCCGACCGGTACGGCCCCGGGTACCGGGCAGCCGGCCTTCGTGGTGCCGCCCGGCAATGAGCCCCTCGACCATCTGCGCTGGGCCGCCTTCGGCCCCGGGTGCCCGACCGGGGGCGCCACGCTGACCGTGTCCGCGACGCTCTCGGCCGAGCCGCTGGGGGAGGCGGCGGACGACGTACCGGACGGGGCGGGCGCCCTCGTCGTACTGGACCGTGACGCCGGTCTGATCCTGGACTTCGCGCTGACCGGCGGCCGGGTGTGGGCGCTGTACGGCCGCGTGCCCGGCCCGGACGGCACACGGGGCGGCTTCTCGTACAGCGTGCCGCTCGCCCCGCGCGGCCCCCTGGACACACACCGCTGCGCACTCGTGGTGGACACGGCGGAGGCCGTGGCCCGCTGGTTCCTCGACGGCACCGAGGTGTTCTCCGTGGAACACCTCGGCCAGGGCCTGCCGGAGGGGGTACGACCGGACTCGGTGACCCCGGGCCCGCTCGGCCCCGTGCGGTCCACGACGCTCGTGCCCGGCCTGGCGCTGATCTGCGACCGTCCGCACGGACAGGGGCTGCGTCTCACCGTGGGCGCGCTGTCGGTCGCCGACGAGGTGGCGGCGTGACGCACATCGAGGACGCGGCCGGCTTCCACTCCTGGTTCGCCGGCCGGAGCGCCGCCCACCGGTACCGCATCACCCCGACCCCCCTGCACGACCTGGACGGCTGGTACACCGACTCCGCCACGGGCGACGTCCGGCACCGCAGCGGCCGGTTCTTCTCGATCGAGGGCCTGCGGTTCGAGCCGGCCGCCCCGGACGCACCGGCCTGGACGCAGCCGATCATCCGGCAGCCGGAGACCGGCATCCTCGGCGTGCTGCTCAAGCGGTTCGACGGGGTCCCCCATCTGCTGATGCAGGCCAAGATGGAGCCGGGCAACATCACCACGCTCCAGCTCTCGCCGACCGTGCAGGCCACCTTCAGCAACTACACGCGAGTGCACCGGGGCGCCGCCGTCCGCTACATCGACCATTTCCTCACCCCGGGCGCCGCGGACCGGGTCCACTACGACGCCCTGCAGAGCGAGCAGGGCTCGTGGTTCCTGGGCAAGCGCAACCGCAACATCGTCGTCGAGACGACCGCCGACGTCCCGGTCCACGAGGACTTCTGCTGGGTGCCGCGCCCGGTGATGGCGGAGCTGCTGCGGGTCGACAACCTCGTCAACATGGACTCACGCACGGTGCTCGCGGGGCTGCCCGACGAGGTGACCGGCGACGGCTCCGGCGAGGCTCCGCTCCCGGGGCGGGCGTCGGAGCAGCCGCTGCACGACACCGCGACGCTGCTGCACTGGTTCACCGGGGCCAAGATGCGTCACCGCTCCGAGCGCACGACGATCCCGCTGAGGCGGGTCGGCGGCTGGCACCGCGACGACCGGCGCGGCGAGATCGCCCACGAGGCGGGCCGGTACTTCCGGATCATCGGCGTCGACGTCGAGGCCGACAGCCGCGAGGTGCCCTCCTGGTCCCAGCCGATGCTGGCCCCGGCAGGACGCGGGGTCATCGCCTTCGTGAGCAAGGAGATCCGCGGGGAGCGCCATCTGCTGGTGCAGGCCCGTGCGGAGGCGGGCACCTTCGACGTCGCCGAGATCGGGCCCAGCGTGCAGTGCAACCCGGGCAATCTCGCCGAGTCCGCGCGGCGGCCGCCGTACCTGGACGCCGTGCTGGCCGCCCGGCCCGAGCAGGTGCTGTTCGACACCGTGCACTCCGAGGAGGGCGGCCGGTTCTACCACGCGGAGAACCGCTACCTGGTGGTCGACGGGACCGACATCCCCCTGGACGTCCCCGAGGACTACACCTGGATGACGGTCCGCCAGCTCACCCGGGCAGGCCGGATCGGCAACCTCGTCGACGTCGAGGCCCGCACCCTCCTGGCGTGCGTCCGTACCCTGCCCGGCCACGGGGCGTCCCGGTGAGCGCGCTGAGGATCGGTGTGGCGGGCTGTGCCGACATCGCGCTGCGCCGCATGCTGCCCGCCTTCGAGGCCTCCCCCCACACGGTCGTGACGGCGATCGCCAGCCGCACCGCCGACAAGGCCCGGGCCGCCGCCGACACCTTCGGCTGCGCGGCCGTCGTGGGATACGACGCCCTGCTCGAACGGTCCGACGTGGACGCCGTGTACGTACCGCTGCCGGTCGCCCTGCACGCCCGGTGGACCGAGCGCGCGCTGCGCGCGGGCAAGCACGTCCTGGCCGAGAAGCCGCTCACCGCACGGGCCGACGACACCGTCCGGCTGCTCGGCCTCGCCCGCGAGCACGGTGTCGTCCTCGCCGAGAACTACCTGTTCGTCCACCACAGCGCGTACACGTCCGTACGGGACCTGGTGGCCCAGGGGGCGGTCGGCGAGGTACGGGCGCTGCACGCCTCGTTCACGATCCCGCCGCGCCCCGCCGACGACATCCGCTACCGCGCCGACCTGGACGGCGGGGCCCTTCTCGACATCGGCGTGTACCCGGTCCGGCTGGCCTCCCTGCTGCTCGGACCCGAGCTGCGCGTGCACGGCGCCGTCCTGCGCCACGACACCGCGCGCGGCGTCGACCTCGGCGGCAGCGCGCTGCTCGGCGATCCCGCCACGGGGGCGAGTGCCCAGCTGGTCTTCGGCATGGAGCACGGGTACACGGCGGGCTGGCGGCTGCTCGGCAGCGAGGGCAGCCTGGCCCTCGACCGCGCCTACTCCCCGCCGGCGGGGCACCGCCCGGTGCTGCGGATCGAGCGTGCGGGCGGCGCCGAGGAACGCGTCCTGCCCGCCCACGACCAGGCGGCCACCGCGGTCGCCGCCTTCGCCGAGTCCGTACGGCACCGGCGCACGGGCGGCGCGGCCGACGCGGGCGACGCGGGCGACGCGGCAGCCGTGGTGCGCCAGGCCCGGCTGGTGGACGAGATCCGCCGGACCGCCCACCTCGTGAAGGTCTGAGCGGAGGAACGGACGACGGACATGGACATCCGAGAGATCCCGCAGGTCCCGGGCTCCTACGTGATCACCCCGCACCAGTGGCCCGATCCGCGCGGCACGTTCTTCGAGTCGCTCCGCACCGACCTGGTGGGCGAGGCCGTCGGGCGCCCCTTCGAGGTACGGCAGATCAACTACTCGACCTCGCGCCGCAACACCCTGCGCGGCATCCACGGCGTGCTCATCCCGCCCGGTCAGGCGAAGTACGTCACCTGCGTGCGCGGCGCGCTGCGCGACATGGTGGTGGACCTACGGGTCGGCTCGCCGACCTTCGGGCAGAGCGCGAGCACCCTGCTCACCCCCGAGAACGGGATGGCCGTACACGTCACCGAAGGTCTCGGCCACGGCTTCCTCGCCCTCACCGACGACACCTGCATCTCCTACGCCCTGTCGACCGCGCACGTCCCGGGCACCCAGTTCGAGATCGACCCGCTCGACCCCGAACTGGCACTGCCCTGGGGCCATGAGGAACCGCCCCTGCTGTCCGAGAAGGACGCCCGGGCACCGTCGCTGCGCACCGCTCTGGAGCGCGGCATCCTCCCCCGCTGGCCCGGCACCGCGCCC
This sequence comes from Streptomyces vietnamensis, assembly GCF_000830005.1. Lineage (NCBI taxonomy): Bacteria > Bacillati > Actinomycetota > Actinomycetes > Kitasatosporales > Streptomycetaceae > Streptomyces > Streptomyces vietnamensis. Next base: position 4,219,512 of record NZ_CP010407.1, read on the forward strand.
GCCGGGGCCCACCGAAAGAACGGGACACCATGAAGCTGCTGTTCCTCGCGCCGGTCGTCGGCACCCACGGCGAGGTCACCACGGGTCTGGGCCTGGCCCGGCTCCTGGCACCCGCCGGCATCACCGCCCACTTCGTGGTGGACACCCACAACGCACCGCAGCTCAAGGCCGCCGGCGTGCCCGGCACCGTCATCGACGCGTCGATGGGTACGGGTGTCCGCGCGGTCGTCGAGGACACCGTACGGGCCGAGCGGCCCGACGTGATCGTGCTCAGCGACTACCTCTCGTACTGGCTGATGATGCACCGCGTCTACCGCACCGACCCCTGGTTCGTGGAGCAGCTCGGCGTCCCGGTGATCCCGCTCGACCTGTACGAGTGGGAGAACACCGACTTCCGCGTCGACCACTTCGGGCTCGGCCTGGAGGTGGACCGGCGGATCCTCGGCATGCCGGTCGCGCTGCGGCCCGCGCCCTGGGCCCGCCCCGACCCGGGCCCCGGCAGCCGTGCCCTGGTCTACCCGTTCATGCGTCCGCTGCCCCGCCCCGGCGCCGGGGCGCGCCGCACCGTGCGGTCCGCCCTCGGACTGCGCGAGGAGGACCGGCTGCTCTCCCTGTCCGTCTCGGGCTGGCAACGCCACGCCCAGTCGGTCGAGGACCCGGTGACGCGCGGCCTCGCCCGGCGGGTGCCCGAGCGGGTCGCCGCCGCGCTGCGCCGGCTGCCCGACACCACCCGCTTCCTGGTCGTCGGGCCCGACCTGGACGGTCTCGAAGGGCTGCCCGCCGAGCGCACCCTCCGGGTGCCGTCCTGCCCGCCCGACCGCTACCAGGACCTCCTGGACGCCTCGGACGCCGTGCTCTCGCTGCACGTACCCGCCTCGGCACTGGTCCGCTCGGTCTTCTCGGACCTGCCCGCCGTGCACGTCGGCCACAGCGGCCCGCACACCGAGGAGCCGGACGCCCTCGCCCCGTACAGCATGTGGCCGCTGCGCTGGAACTCCGTCGTCCGGCCGCTGCTCGCGGACAACCCTCTGACCGGCACCTTCCGGCAGGCCGAACTCCTCGACACCGACGGGATGGTGGCGGCCGTCGACGCCGTCCTGAACGACCCCGGGGAGCGCGCCCGGCTCGCGGAGGGACGCGCCCGCTATCTGGCCCTGCTCGACGCGCTGCCCGCCGTACCCGAGATCTTCGCGGAGGCCGTCCGCCGCCTGGGCTGAACCCGCGGGACCGGGCCCCGTACGGCTCACCGCGCCGAGGCGGCGAACTCCCGGATGCTGCCCGTCACATGGTCGATCATCGCGTCCGTCAGGCTCGGGTGGACGCCCACCCACAGGGTGTGCTCGGTGATGACGTCGGAGTTGGCCAGCTCGCCCACCACCCGGAACTCACGGCCCTGGTAGGCAGGGTGGCGCGTCAGATTGCCGCCGAACAGCCGCCGGGTGCCGATGGCCCGGGAGGCCAGGAAGCCCTCCAGATCGCGCCGGGTGAACGGCGCGTCGGGCAGCACGGTGAGCACGAAACCGAACCAGCTGGGGTCGCTGTGCTCCGTCGCCCGGGGCAGCAGCAGCCCGGGGACCTCCGCGAGCCCCTCGTACATCCGCTGCCAGTTGGCCCGGCGGGCCTTGCCGAACGAGTCGAGCCTGGTCAGCTGGCTGACGCCGAGCGCCGCCTGGATGTCGGTGGCCTTCAGGTTGTAGCCGAGGTGCGTGAAGATGTACTTGTGGTCGTAGCCGTGCGGCAGCGTCCCCAGCTGGTAGTCGAAGCGTTTGAAGCAGGTGTTGTCCTGGCCCGGCTCGCACCAGCAGTCCCGGCCCCAGTCCCGCAGCTGCTCCACGATCCGCGCCAGCGCCAGGTTCCGGGTCAGGACGCAGCCGCCCTCGCCCGTGGTGATGTGGTGCGCCGGGTAGAAGCTGGTCGTCGTCAGATCGCCGAAGGTGCCGGTCAGCCGGCCGCGGTGGTACGAGCCGACCGCGTCGCAGTTGTCCTCCACGAGGTACAGGCCGTGTTCGGCGGCGATCGCGGCGATGTCGGCCACCGGGAAGGGGTTGCCCAGCGCGTGCGCGATCATGATCGCCTTCGTCCGCGGGCCGACCGCGGCGAGGACCCGCTCCGCGGTCGTGTTGTACGTACCGAGCTCGACGTCGACGAAGACGGGGACCAGGCCGTTCTGGATGATCGGGTTGACCGTCGTCGGGAATCCGGCCGCCACGGTGATCACCTCGTCACCGGGGCGCAGTCTGCGCTCGCCCAGCGTGTGGGAGGTGAGCGAGGTCAGGGCGAGGAGGTTCGCCGACGAACCGGAGTTGGTCATGTGCGCCTTGCGCAGGCCGAAGTAGCGGGCGAAGTCGCGCTCGAAGCGCCGGCTGCTGGGCCCGGCCGCGATCCGCAGGTCGAGCGCCGCCTCGACGAGCGCCACCCGGTCGTTCGCGTCGAGTGTCGCGCCCGCCGGCTGCACCGGCGTCACTCCCGGCACGAACTCCAGGTCCTCCGTGGCCCGGTGGTACTCGCGCACCTTCGCCAGGATGTGCGTCTTCTCCGCGTCCATCGGATCCACTGGCCTTTCGCTGGGCTGACAGGGAGCGCGGCGCGGACGTGCCACCGCGGACCCCGTCACCCTGGGGCCGTCCGCTAGCCGCCGACTAGCCGGTCGCTAGCCCGCCGCTGGGCCCCTGCTCGAGCCCCGCTGGAAGCCCGCTGGAAGCCCCGGCCACCGCCTCCCACAGCCCCCGCAGCGATTCCTCCGGGTCGCGCACCGCCCGCCAGCCGAGGAGCTCCCCGGCGACCTCGTGGGACGGTCCCGGCTCCACCCCGGACAGGCCGCCGGGCGGTGTGTGACCCGGCTCCGGGAGGCGCTCCTCCACGCGCGCGGGCACCCCGCTGAGCCGGATGAGCGTGTCGAGGAGCTCCCGTACGTCGACCGGGCGGCCCGTGCCCAGATCGAGGGACCGGCCGCCCGTCCGCGAGGCGGCGGGCGGCGCGGTGGACGCGAGCACGGCGTCGGCGGCGTCCCGTACGTCGAGGAACTCACGGCGCTCGCGCACCGCGAGGGTCGTCACGGTCACGGCTTCGCCGGTGCGCGCGGCCCGGGCGAGCCGCGCGGCGACCCCGCCCAGGAAACTGCCCTCGGGGGTGCCCGGACCCAGCAGGTTCGGCAGCCGCAGCACCGTACCGCCCGCCGCCGTCACACACGCGGTGGCCGCCGCCTTCGTACGGCCGTAGACGGTCGTCGCCGCGTGCTCGTGCACGCTGCCGAGCTGGACGAACCGGGGCGCGAGGGCTCCCAGAGCGGTCACGGCCGTCATGAGCCGGAGCACCGCTTCCTCGTTGGCCCGGGCCATCTCCTCCTCGCTCGCGCCCCACACCGCGCCGGCGGCGTTGACCACCACCCGCGGCGCCAGCGCGGCCAGTTCGTCCGTCAGCCGTCCCGGCCCGGCCCGCACCAGGTCGACGGTGTGCGCCGTGACCCCTCTGGGTGCCCGGGCGCGCCGGGACCAGGCGTGCACCTCCCAGCCGGCGGCCAGGAACGCGGCGCACACATGCCCTCCGACGAATCCGCTGCCGCCGAGGACGAGCACACACGGCGCGGAGCGGGGACGGGATGCCATGTCAGGGCCTTCCTTCAGGGCTGCTGCCGGGGCCCGAGCCTTCCAGGGCGGCCTGTAGTCCCGCTCGAGCGGTCCGCGTGAGGCTGGCGCGAGGAGCACAGGACCGGGCGACCGGCACCGGCCGCAGGCACTCACAAGGAGCAGACCAGGATGCCGACTCAGCAGTTGACGGCACGGCAGACGTCGTCCCGCATCGATTCCGCGGCCGTGGTGGTCGCGGCCGCCGGTGTCGCGAAGATCGCCGCGGAGCACGCGCGGGACGCCGAGCGTGATCGCCGGCTCGCCCCGGAGGTGGTGCGGTCCATGCTGGACGCCGGTTTCGCGCGCCATTTCGTACCGCGTCGGCACGGCGGCGGGTCCGGGACCTTCGAGGAGATCGTGCGGGCGGTGTCCGTGGTCGGCGAGGGCTGCACCTCGGCCGCCTGGGCGGCGTCGCTGACCGCCTCCCTCGGCCGGATGGCCGCCTACCTTCCCGAGGAGGGACAGCGGCGGATCTGGGCAGGGGGCCCGGACGCCCTGATCGTGGGCGCGCTCATGCCGCTGGGCCGGGCCCGGCGTGAGGAGGGCGGCTGGCGGATCGGCGGCACCTGGCCGTACGTGAGCGTCGTGGACTACGCGGACTGGGCGCTGGTGTGCGCGATGACGACCGAGGACCGGCCGACCGCCCGGTTCTTCGCCGTGCCGCGCGGCGACTGGCGCACCGAGGACACGTGGTCGTCGGTCGGGATGCGCGGGACCGGCAGCAACACGCTGTCGGTGGAGGGGGTGTTCGTGCCGGACGAGCTGACCTTCACCCGTGACGCCATCGCCGGCGGTGTCGCCGAGGGCGGGGACGCGCCCTGCCACCGTGTGCCCCTCAAGGCCGTCAACGGGCTGTGCTTCGCGGCCCCTGTCCTCGGCGCCGCGCGGGCCGCCCTGGCGGCCTGGCGGGAGGGCACGGCACCCCGCCACACCTCGGCGTCCGGCGGTCTGGACAGTGCGGCGGCGGTCGTCCTCGGCCGCGCGGCGGGCGAGGCGGACGCGGCGGCGCTGCTCCTGGAGGCGGCGGCCCGTGCCGCCGACAGCGGAGAGGTCACCGCCTTCGACGTGGCCCGCAGCGGCCGGGACTGCGCGCTCGCGGCCGAACTCGCCACGTCCGCCGTGGACCGCCTGTTCGCCTCCGCGGGGACCCGCGCCCACCAGGACGCGGCCCCGCTCCAGCGCCACTGGCGGGACGCGCACACGGCGTCCGGCCACGTGGTGCTGGCCTTCTCCGCCGCGGCCGAGTCGTACGCCCGCGAACTCCACCCGCCGCAGCCCGCGAACTGACCCCGGTCGGCGCCCGCCGCCGCGGGCGCCCTCACCACCCCGGTCGGCGCCCGCCGCCGCGGGCGCCCTCACCACCCCGGTCCCGCGCCCGCGCCCGCTCCAGCACCCGCCGCCCCGGTCCCGCGCCCGCCCCGTTCCCCTCAGTCCTGCGGGCCGTCCTGGCAGCTGGGGCTCGTGCCGCCGCACGGGTCCGCCGTGGGGGCGCGGTGCCGGCGGCCGCGGGCCGCCGCCCCCGTCGGCTCGCGCAGGAGCCTGCGCGGCCCGGGGCCCTCCTCGCCGAGCTCGTCGTACGGGTTCGTCAGCGGGCAGTCCCGTACCGAGAGACAGCCGCAGCCGATGCAGTCCTCCAGGCCGTCGCGCAGCGCGAGGAGCTGCTCGATGCGCGCGTTGAGATCCGCGCGCCAGCGCTGCGAGAGCCGCGCCCAGTCGTCCCGGTTGGGCGTGCGCCCCTCGGGCAGCTCGGCCAGCGCGTCGGCGACCGTGCTCAGGGGGATGCCCATGCGCTGGGCGACCCGGATCACCGAGATGCGGCGCAGCGTGTCCCGGGTGTAGCGGCGCTGGTTGCCGGGCGTGCGGCGGCTCTTGATGAGCCCCTTGGACTCGTAGAAGTGCAGGGCCGTGACCGCGACGCCGCTGCGTGCCGACAGCTGTCCGACGGTGAGCTCGGTGAGGTGGTACGCGGGCCGGGCGACGGTCATGTCAGCCGGCCTCCACCAGGGCCTGGTGCAGCTGGTCCACCGAGGGGACGCCGGTGGTGACCCGTACGCCGTCGACGAAGATCGTCGGAACGCCGGTGACCCCGCGGCGGACAGCGAGCCGCTCGTCCTCGCGTACGTCCTCGCCGTAGGCGTCCGTCGCCAGGACCTCCGTGACGCGGTCGGCGTCGAGCCCGGCGGCGGTCGCGGTGCGCAGCAGGACCTCGTGGTCCGCCACGTTCTGCTGTTCCGTCAGATAGGTGCGGAACAGCTCGCTCTTCATCCGGTGCGAGAGACCGTCCTCGGCCGCCAGGTGCACCAGGCGCTGCGCGTCGAAGGAGTTCACGGGGCGTACGCCGGTGAGGCGGATGTCGAGCCCCTCGGCCTCGCCCAGGATCCGGATCTTCTCGAACAGCTCGACCGTCTCCCCGGGTTGGAGTCCGAGCTTCTCCCGCATCATCTCGCCGAGCGTAGCACCGGGCGTACGGGGCTGGTCGGGACGGAGTTCGAAGCTTCGCCACACCACCTGGGCCTCACGGTCCTCCAGGCGCGCGACCGCCTTGTCGAGGCGCGCTTTGCCGATGTAGCACCACGGGCACATGATGTCGGACCAGATCTCGATCTTCACGGACGCTCTCTCCCCACTTCCGGTAATACCTCTCAGGCTGCAACCTCGAGTGCGCTGGAGGTCAAGCGCGCTCGAGGTCCGTGCACCGAAAACGCGCCGGCCGGCCCCGTTCGGGGACCGGCCGGCGCGGCGCACGCGCGGAACCGCTACTTGACGAGCGTCTTGGCGAGCGCGATCGGCTGGTCGGGCCAGCAGGCGAGCTGGGCCTCGCCGTTCCAGTTCGGGGAGAGGAAGGTCCAGCTGAAGCCCGGGTCGTCGTGCGAGGTGCCGCCGAAGCGGGTCTCCAGGGTGGTCCGGGTGGAGGGGGCCTTCAGCTTGATGGTGATCTTGGGCAGGTCGAACGGGGTGTTGGCGACGTACGGGCCGGCGGCGCGCAGCACGGCCTTGGTGCCGTCTATCTGCAGCTCCGGGGTGCCCGCGGCGCCGCCGTCGGCGACCTGGTAGGAGACGACCGTCGCGCCGGCCGGCAGCTTGAACTGCAGGGCGACGTTCTTGACCTCCTTGTTGTAGGCCGGGTTCGGGGTGATCGGGGCCGGGTCGAGGGTGACGTCGAAGGTCGCCCCCGGGCGGACGGTCTCAGGGGCCACTGCGTCCACGTAGACGGAGTAGGCGAGGCCGGTCACGGTGCCGACCCGGCAGTCGAAGTAGGTCTTCACCGGAGCGGCCTGGGCGCCGGACGTGGTGGCCGCGACACCGGCCAGGGCCAGCGGGACGGCGATCGCGGCGGTGCGGGCACGGCTGCGCAGTGCGGACATGGTGATGGGGTTCCGTTCTCGTCGACGGTGTTCCGCCGGCCGGGTGCCGGCGGCTGGGTGGATGGTGCGGAAGGCGCGCCGGTGCCGACCGACGGCACACGGCGTCCCGTTGTCAGGAGACGGGGGCGCGCCAGAATTCGGGGTGGTCGCGGTACCAGTCCACGACCGCCCCCAGTCCGCTCTCGATCGACCAGCGAGGCGCGTAACCCAGCTCATCGCGGATCTTGGAGTCGTCGATCGCGTAGCGGAAGTCGTGTCCGAGGCGGTCCTCGACATGGCGCACCATGTCCCAGTCCGCGCCCAGGAGGTCGAGCAGGCGGGCGGTCATCTCGCGGTTGCTCATGCCGCTGCCGCCGCCGATGTTGTAGATCTCGCCGGCCCGGCCCTTGGTGAGGACCAGGTGCAGGGCCCGGCAGTGGTCGTCCACGTGCAGCCATTCGCGCACGTTGCGGCCGTCGCCGTACAGCGGGACCTTCCGGCCGGTCAGCAGCCGCGTCACGAAGTGGGGGATGAGCTTCTCGGGGTGCTGACGGGGCCCGTAGTTGTTGGAGCAGCGGGTGACGCGGACGTCGAGCCCGTGCGTACGGTGGTAGGCCCGGGCGATCAGGTCGCTGGAGGCCTTGGACGCGGCGTAGGGCGAGTTGGGCAGCAGCGGGCTGTCCTCGGTCCAGGTGCCGCTGTCCACCGAGCCGTACACCTCGTCGGTGGAGACGTGCAGGACCCGGTCCACCCCGGTGTGCAGGGCGGCGTCGAGCAGCTGCTGGGTGCCCATGACGTTCGTACGGACGAACTCGCCGGGGCCGGTGAGGGAGCGGTCGACGTGGGACTCGGCCGCGAAGTGCACGATCGCGTCGTGGCCCGGGAGGACGCGGTCGAGGAGGCCCCGGTCGCAGATGTCGCCCCGGACGAAGTCGAGCCGGCCGTGCTCCTCGGGGAGGTTGTCGCGGCGGCCCGCGTAGGTGAGCCGGTCGACGACCGTGACGTGGACGTCCTCGGTCTCGGGGTAGGCGCCCGCGAGGATCTGGCGGACGTAGTGCGAGCCGATGAACCCGGCGGCGCCGGTGACCAGGAGCCTCATGCGGCCACCTCCGCCCGGGTGTGGTCGCCGATGATGAGCCGGCGGCCGGTGGCCTCGCCGCCGCGCACGTCGGCCGAGCGGCCGATGAGCGAGCCGGACAGGCCGCGCACGCCCTGGATGGACACGCCGTCGAGGACGATCGAGTCGCGGATGCCGGCGTCCTCGAGCACGCAGTCGCGGCCGAGGGCGGTGTACGGGCCGAGCTCGCTGTCGCGCACGACGCTGCCCGCCCCCACCACGAGCGGGCCGACGAGGTGCGAGCGCTCCACGAGGGCCCCGGCCTCGACGACCACGTGCCCTTCGAGGGTGCTGGCCGCGTCGACCTCGCCCCGGACACCGGGGTGGAGTCCGCGCAGCAGCACCCGGTTGCAGTCGAGCAGGTCGTCGGGGCTGCCGGTGTCCTTCCAGTAGCCGGAGTACTCGCCGGCGACGACGCGGTCGCCGCGTTCCACCAGGTACTGGATCGCGTCGGTGATCTCCAGCTCGCCCCGGGCGCTCGGCTCGATGGCGCGGACCGCCTCGTGCACGGCGGCGGTGAAGAAGTACACGCCGATCACGGCGAGGTCGCTGCGCGGCTGCTGCGGCTTCTCGACCAGCGCGCGGACCCGGCCCTCGGCGTCGACCTCGGCGACGCCGTAGGCGCGCGGGTCGTCCACCTTGGTGAGCAGCAGCCGGGCGGCGGGACGGTCGGCCAGGAAATCGCGGGCGGGCTCGGCGATCCCGTCGGCGAGGACGTTGTCGCCCAGGTACATCACGAAGTCCTCGTCGCCGAGGAACTCCTCGGCGATGGCGACGGCGTGCGCCAGGCCGAGCGGGGCCTCCTGCTGGAGGTAGGTGACGTTCAGCCCGTAGGCGGAGCCGTCTCCGACGACGGCGCGGATGTCCTCGGCGCGGTCGCCGACGACGACGGCGACGTCCTCGACGCCGATGGCGCGGACGTTCTCCAGGCAGTGCGTCAGGATCGGCTTGTTGGCGACGGGCACCAGCTGTTTGGGCATGGAATAGGTGAAGGGACGCAGTCTGGTCCCCATCCCTCCGGACAGAATCAGTGCCTTCATGGCAACCCTTCACTCCCGCCTTGGGCCCTTGCCTCGGTTACGGGGACGATTCTGCGAAGCCGACCTAGAGGGCCGGTCCAATCCAGCTGGACCCGGCGCGGGACCTTCCCGTACGAGCGTGCCCGGGCGAACACGGAGAAGGGGGCCGGCACGGGCCGGCCCCCTTCGTGGACGCGCGCGACGGGGGAATGGCGCGCGTCCGTACGGGGGCGTGCTCGCCCGCCGGTGGGGCGGGCGGCACGCGGGTGCGCGGCGGGGGTCCCGGGGTGCTGGCCCCGAGGTCCCGGCGCGGTGATCGGTCAGTTCTTGCCCGCGGGCTGCTTCCCCTGCTCCTTGGCGCCGCCCGGCGCACCGGCGGCGGGCTCACGGCGCTTCTCCTTCGGCACGGCCGCGAGGACGAGGGCGATCAGCAGCATGACCGCGCTGACCACGAAGACGGTCTGCATCGCCTCGGCCAGGCCCTCCAGGAACGGCTTGGCGAGCCGCGGGTCGGCGTGGTCGAGGAAGGAGCTGTCGTCCATCGGTACGGCACCGTCCCGGGCCCCGAGCAGCACCTTGTTGGCTGCCTGCCCGGTCACGGACGGGTCGTTCAGGGCCGCCGCGAAGGCGGGGTCGGAGGCGGCGTCGCGGTAGGCGGCGGCGACCTTCTCGCCGACCGCGCCGAAGAACATCGACAGGAAGACGGCGATGCCGGCGGTGCCCCCGATCTGCCGGAAGAAGGTGAACGAGCCCATGCCGGCGCCCATGTACTGAGGCGCGACACCCGTCTGGATCGCGATGAGCATGACCTGCCAGCACAGGCCGATTCCGAAGCCCATCAGTCCGGCGGCGACGCCCGTCAGCCACAGCGAGGTGTCCACGGTGAGCGTCCCGAACCAGAGGGTCGCGGCGACCATCAGGACGAGGCCGGTCAGCAGGACCACCTTGTAGCGGCCGGTCTTGGTGACGTACGGACCGGCGATCCGGCCCGCCACGACGATGCCCAGCGTCTGAGGCAGCATCATCAGGCCGGCCTCGGTGGGGGACAGGCCCTTGACCATCTGGAAGTACAGCGGCAGGACGGACAGCGCGCCGAACACGGCGGCGCCGATGAGGACGTTGACGCCGTTGTAGACGGAGAAGAGCGGGTTGCGGAACATCGGCGTGGGCAGCAGGGCCGCGTCGGCCGCCCGCTTCTGCGCCAGCAGGAACAGCACCAGGCCGACCGCGCCCAGACCGAACAGCAGAAGCGTTCCCTGGTCGGTCCAGCCCCACTTCGGGCCCTGTTCGACCGCGAAGAGCAGCGGCAGCAGGCAGGCGATCAGCGCGAGCAGGCCCGCGATGTCGAACTTGTGCCGGGTGCGGTTCGGCTGGACGCGCACCAGCGTGCCGATGAGGAGCGCGGCGGCCAGGCCGATCGGCACGTTGACGAAGAAGGCCCAGCGCCAGCCGGTCGCGCCGAGGAAGGAGTCGAGCCCGGCGAAGAAGCCGCCCGCGACGGGGCCGATGACGGCCGAGACGCCGAAGACCGCGCCGAACCACGCCTGGTAGCGGCTGCGTTCGGTCAGCGGCACCAGGTCGGTGAGGATCGCGAAGGCGAGACTCATCAGACCGCCGGCGCCGAGGCCCTGGATGCCGCGGAACACGGCGAGCGTCGTCATGGACTGGGCGAGGCCGGAGAGCACGGAGCCGAGGATGAAGATGCCGACGGCGCTGACGTAGACGGGCCGGCGGCCGTAGATGTCCGAGAGCTTGCCGTAGAGCGCCGTCGTGATCACCGAGGTGATCATGTACGAGGTGTTCGCCCAGGCCTGCTCCGAGAGACCGTCCAGGTCGTCGGCGATGGTACGCAGCGCCGCGGAGATGATCGTCTGGTCGAGCGCGGCCATGAACAGGCCGAGCAGCAGACCCGTCATGATCAGCCGGATCCTGCGCTTGTCCACCGTCCCGGCGTCGGCACCGGAATCGGGCGCGGGGGAATCCGGCTTCGCTGTGTCTGTCATCGGGAGTTTCTTCCTTCGGATTCGGAAGGGACGTCGGGAGGGGTGGCCGCTGCGTCCGGACCAGGATGAAACCTCTAGCGCACTGGAGGTCAAGGGGAATCGTGCGGCGCCCGGCTAGGGCCCGACTACAGAGCCCCTCGACCGCGCCCGCCCCCGTACCCCTTCGAGGAGCGCTCCAGGAGCGCTCGACCCCCGCTCCCTAGCGTCCGCGGCCATGAGATTCCTTTTTGTGTCCGGAGGAAGCGCGGGGGCGGTCTTCCCCATCACCCCGCTGGCGCTCGCGGCGCGCAACGCCGGCCACGAGGTGATCGTCGGGGCCACGGAGAACGTGATGCCGCTGGTCGCCGCGACGGGCCTGCCCGGCGCCCCGATCACCTCGCGCACCATGTACGACTTCATGCAGCGCGACCGGCACGGCAATCCGCTGGAGATCCCCAAGGACCCCCACGAGCGGAACCTGTTCAACGGCCGGGGCATGGCCCGCCTCGCCCTGGGCAGCATGGAAGGCCTCGTCCCGCTGGTCGAGCGCTGGCGGCCCGACGTCCTGGTCGCCGGAGCCCTCTCGTACGCCGCCCCGCTCGTCGCCCACCGCTTCGGCCTGCCCTGGGTGCGGCACGCCCTCAACATGGGCGAGCCGTCCATCATCGACCTGTCCGCCGCCGCCGAACTGGCGCCGGAGCTGGAGGAGATGGGCCTGCCCGCGATCCCCGACCCGGACATGTACGTGGAGATCTGCCCGCCCGGCGCCCGCCGCCCGGACGCGGGGCCCGCACAGTTCATGGGGTACGTGCCCTTCAACACCCAGCGGGCGCTCGAACCCTGGATGTACTCCAGGAGCGGCGACCGGCCGCGCGTCCTGGTCTCGGCCGGCAGCCGGGTGACCGCCGACTACGAGGCCGACGCCCTGTCCGCCCTGGTGGAGAAGGTCGCCGGGCTCGACGTGGAGCTGCTCATCGCGGCGCCGCAGGAGATCGCGGACGCCCTGGGCGACCTTCCGGAGAACGTACGGGCGGGCTGGCTGCCGCTCGACGTCGTGCTGCGCACCTGCGACCTGCTCGTGCACCGGGCCGGCGGCAACACGATGCTGCACGCGATCGTGTGCGGCGTCCCCCAGCTGCTGATCCCGGCGATGCCGAAGCAGGTGGGGATGTCGGCCCGGCTCGCGGAGTACGGCGCCGCGATCATGCTGACGGCGGGACAGGACGACTCCCCCGAGAACGTCGCCAAGATGTGCCGGGAGCTGCTCGAAGACCCGTCCTACAAGGCCAGGACCGAGGAGCTGAGCAGGGAGATCGCGGGGCTGCCCACCCCCCACGACGTGACGGTCGCCATCGCCGACATGGTCCGCGCGCGCGGGGGGATGTGAATCCGTCACATCCGATTCGTGACGGGAGCACTGGTCGGCGATCATCAGGTGTTCGCACAATCCAGCGAGGCGCTGCGTCAACCGCGCCCACCGTTCGAACGTCCTCTTGTGAAGACTCGAAGGCTCCTGGAAGGAACCCCCATGAACCACGTCCTCGCCGAGAACCCCGCCTGGGCCGCCGTCCTCACCGCGGCCCCCGAGGAGTCCCCGGCCACGCTGTCGATCGAGGACCTGGACACGATCCCCGCCGACGCGGCGGCGCTGTTCACCCTCTGCGTCCTGGCTCCCGAGCCGGCCGAGGCCGTCGCGGCCTGACACCCCGGTGCACGAGCAGGGGGGACCGGTGGCCGTGGACGGCGGACCGCGGATCGGCTGGCGCAGCCATCTGCGCAGCCTCGTCGTGCCCGGCGAGGCGGTCTACCTCGTCTCCGCACGGGGCGTCCGCGCCGTGCGCGGCGCCCCGGCCGAGGCCCTGGCCCCCCTGCTCGACGGCAGCCGCACCCCGGACCAGGTGCTGCGGGAGGCCGCCGCCACCGGTACCGACCCGGAGGACCTGCGCCGCGCGCTCGCCGAACTCTGGTCCGCGCACCTCCTGCGCGCACACGCCCACCCGTCCCCGAGCGCGCCCACCGCCCCCGATCCTTCCGCCGAGGCCTTCTGGGACCTGGCCGGAGCGACGGCTCCGCCCGCCACGGCGGTCGTACGGCTCGTCGTCCTCGACGGCCCGGTCTCCCCGGAAGAGGCACGGGACGCCTGCACCGCCTCCGGGTTCGTCCTCGCGCCCCCCACCGCGGAAGCGGAGGACGCCGACCTCACCCTGGTGCTCTGCGCCGACTACCTGGACCCCCGGCTCGCCGGCGTCGACGCGCGACAGCGGGCGGCCGGCCGACCCTGGATCCTCGCCAGTCCCGGCGGACCCGAGGCGTGGACCGGCCCCGTCCTGCGTCCCGGCGACGGCCCCTGCTGGCACTGCCTCGCCGAACGCCTGCGCCTCCAGCGCGGCTCCGAGGCGCCCCTGCACCGTGTGCTGGGCAGTACGGCCCCGGTGTCCCGCCCCGACGCCTCGATCGCCGCGAACCGGGCGGCCGGCCTGCACACCGCCGTCCTGGAGACCGCCAAGTGGCTGGCCGGCGTGCCGGGCCCCACCCGCGACGCCATCCACACCTTCGACGCCCTCACCCTCGCCGGTGAGCTGCATCCGGTGACCCGCCGCCCCCAGTGCCCGGCCTGCGGCGACCCCGGACTCGTGGGCGCCCGGGTGCGCGAGCCCTTCGTCCCCCGGCCCCGCCCCAAGGCGACGGACGGCGGAAACGGCCACCGCTCCCTGTCCCCCCGTCAGATGCTGGAGCGGTACGGCCATCTGGTCGGCCGCGTCACCGGCGTCGTACGCGAGGTGCGGCGCGACCCGCGCAGCCCCGCCTTCACCCACAGCTTCCTGTCCGGGCACAACCTGGCGATGCGGGCGTCGACCCTGGACGGGCACAGCGCAGGGCTGCGCGCGCTCAGCGGCGGCAAGGGCCTCACGGCCGAGGAGGCCACGGTCAGCGCCCTGTGCGAGGCCGTCGAGCGGTACAGCGGCTCGCGGCACGGCGACGAGCCCGTGGTCCGCGACAGCTACCGCGCGCTCGGCCCCGCCGCCGTCCACCCGGACGCGGTGCGGCTGTACGACCCCCGGCAGTTGCGTGAGCGGGACGTCTGGAACGCGGCCGGCTCGCCCTTCCAGTACGTCGGCCGCCCCTTCGACGAGGAGGCGCCGCTCGACTGGACCCCCGTGTGGTCGCTCACCGGGAACACCCAGCGGCTGCTGCCCACTTCCCTCCTCTACTTCGACGCCGACCCCGCGGCCCCGCTGCGCGCGGACTCCAACGGCAACGCCGCCGGTTCCAGCCGCGAGGACGCCTTCGTGCAGGGCTTCCTCGAACTCGTGGAACGCGATGCGGTGGCCCTGTGGTGGTACAACCGCACGCTCGCCCCCGCCTGCGATCTCGACGCCTTCGTCGCCGCGGGCGACACGTGGATCGAGCCGCTGCGCGCGGGCTACCGCTCGCTCGGCCGCGAGGTCTGGGCCCTGGACCTGACCTCCGACTTCGGCATCCCGGTGGTGGCCGCCCTGTCCCGGCGCACCGACCGCCCCGCCGAGGACGTCCTGTTCGGCTTCGGCGCCCATCCCGACCCGCGCATCGCGGTACGCCGCGCGCTCACCGAGATGGGTCAGCTGCTGCCGGCGGTCGTCGACGCGCGCCCGGACGGCTCGGGCTACACCGTGGACGATCCCCAGGCGGTGGCCTGGTGGCGCACCGCGACCGTCGCGGGCCAGCCCCATCTGCTGCCGGACCCGCGGCTCGCCCCGAGCGGCCCCGGCAGCCACCCGTACACCCCGCGCGCGGACCTCGCCGACGATGTGGCGGCGCTCACCGCGCTCGCCGCCGAGCGGGGTCTGGAGGTCCTGGTCCTGGACCAGACGCGACCGGACATCGGGCTTCCTGTGATGAAGGTCATCGTTCCCGGCATGCGCCAGTTCTGGCCACGTTTCGCGCCGGGCCGTCTCTTCGACGTGCCGGTCGCGCTGGGCCGGCTGGCCGCCCCCACCCCGTACGAACTCCTCAACCCCGTACCGCTGTTCGTCTGACACCGGGACGCCGGGCCACGCCCGACCTCCCCTCTCGGCCATCGCCCTCCCCGCGGCGGGGAACCGCCGCTGTTCGGAGACCGTTCACCGAGGTCGGAGCCGATGATGACCCGGACAGCGCGGTCCGATATTTCCATGATCGGCATCGTTGTACCTTCCGGTGTGTCTCTTCCCCCACAGAGAGGTCGTCACCTCTGATGAACTCGACGGAACGACAGTCCGACGATCCGAACGGCGCCGCGCCGCACCTCCCCCACGACGGATCCACCGTGCCCGCCCCCCGCCTGGCACGCTCGGTCCTGCTGGCCACGATGGCCGGATACTCCCTGGTCACCGCCGTGAACATCCTCGACGCCGGGGCCTCCCCCCGCGAGAGCGGCGCCGGTTTCCTCGCCCTGCTCGTGATATTCGGCCTCCAGCTCGTGCACTCCAGGCCGAACGCCCGGCAGAGCTCGTACACATGCCGCGTCACCACGCTCACCCTGCAGGCCGTGTTCTGCTTCTTACCGCTCGCGCTGTTCCACCTGGCATGGGGAGCGATGTGCGGCTTCCTGGCCGGCTCCGTCCTCCTGCTCCTCCCGGCCCGGGCGGCCTGGCCGCTGTACGTGGCGATCGGACTCTCCCTCTACGGGTACGCGGCGTTCATCGCCGACCGCGGCCTCTTCGACAGCGTCTACACACTGGAGACCACCCTCGTCACCGGGCTCGTGGTGTTCGGTCTCAGCAGCCTGACCGGTCTGGTGACGCGCCTGCACGCGCAGCGTTCCGACCTGGCCAGGCTGGCCGTGGCCGAGGAGCGGCTCCGCTTCTCCCGTGACCTCCACGACCTGCTCGGCTACAACCTGTCCGCGATCACCCTGAAGACCGAGCTGGTCCGCCGGCTGGTGCCGGACATGCCGGCCCCCGCCAGGGTGGAGACCGACTCCGTCCTCGCCCTGTCCCGCCAGTCGCTCGCCGATGTGCGCAAGGTCGCGACCGGCTACCGCGACATGTCACTGCGTGAGGAGGCGGCCGCCACCCGCTCGATGCTGGAGGCCGCAGGCATCAAGGTGGTGACGGCCATCGACACGGCCCCGCTGCCGCCGCAGATCGACACGGTGCTCGCCACCGTGCTGCGCGAGGCCGTCACCAACGCGCTGCGGCACAGCCACGTCCACCGGTGCACGATCCGGTGCGGGGAGGAGGACGGCGTGGTCACGCTCAGTATCGACAACGACGGCGTGGAGCCCGCCGACCGGCATCCCGGTGGTGTGGGGCCCCTGCCCCGGCAGGGGGCGGACGAGCCCGGCGGCACCGGCCTGGGCAACCTCACCCACCGCCTCGGCCGCCTCGGCGGCAGCCTCACCACCGAACTGGGCGACGACGGTTGGTTCCGGATGACCGCACGCGCACCGCTGTCCGCTCGACCTGACAAAGTCACCCTTAACCGGAAGGAGACCGCACAGAAATAAACAATTGTAGTCTAAATACAGTCGAACCACGGGGGGATTGACCACAGTGATACGGATATTGCTGGCCGAGGACATGGGCATGGTCCGCGGCGCGCTGGTGGCGCTGCTGGGCCTGGAGGACGACCTCGAGGTGGTCGCGCAGGTCGAGCGCGGCGACAGGATCCTCCCGACCGCCCTGGAGCACCGCCCCGACGTGGCGATCATCGACATCGGGCTCCCCGGCATCGACGGCCTGACGGCGGCGGCACTGCTCGCCGAGGAACTCCCCTCCTGCCGCACCCTCATCCTGACGAGCCTCAGCCGCCCCGGAGTCCTGCGACGGGCACTGGACGCCAAGGTGGCCGGTTTCCTGCCGAAGGACGCGTCCCCCCAGGACCTCGCCGAGGCCATCCGCCGGATCGCGGCCGGTCACCGCGCCATCGACCTCCAGCTCGCCCTCGCGGCCTGGGACGGCGCCGAGAGCCCGCTCACCAAACGGGAGCTGGAGGTACTCCGCCTCACCGCCGCGGGCGACGAGGCCCCGGAGATCGCCGCCCGGCTGCACCTGTCCACGGGGACCGTCCGCAACTACCTGACCTCGGTCGTCACCAAGCTGAACGCCCGCAACCGCGTCGACGCGGTGCGCATCGCGCACGAGTCCGGCTGGCTGGTCTGACACCCGGCCGGACCCGTACGCGTCAGGTGCGCATCAGAGAGGGGCCGGCGTACTGCGCCCGCTCCCACTCCAGCTCAAGCCCGGGCTCACCGGAGAGCACCGCCTGGTGCAGCCGCTGCAGACGGTGCGAGGGCTCCACCCCCAGCTCCTCGATGAGGGTCCTGCGCAGCTCCTGGAACACCTCGAGCGCCCGCCACACCCCGCCCGACCGGTACAGCGCCGTCATCAGCTGCGCGGCCAGGTTCTCGTTCATCGGATGCCGGGCGACCAGCATCCGCAGCTCGGCCAGGAGCGAGGCGTGCCGTCCGAGCAGCAGATCCGCCTCGATCCGCTGTTCGAGCACCCGGGTGCGCTGCTCCTCCATCCCGAGCACCTCGACCCCCAGAACCCGCCCGACCGGCACGTCCACCAGTGCGGGCCCCCGCCAGAGCCCGAGCGCCCGCTCCAGCGTCACGGACGCGGCCCGCGGGTCGCCCGCCTCGAGCGCCGTCGATCCGCGGACCGCGAGCGACTGGAACTCCCGCAGATCACTGTCCTCGGGACGCACGGCGAGCCGGTACCCCCCGAAGCAGGTCGTGAGCACCTCCTTGGCGTCCCCGTCCCGGCCCGGCCCACAGCCCGGCCCGTCGGCACGCAGCGCCGCGGTCACCTTCCGGCGCAGATGAAGGATGTACGTCTGCAGCGTGGTGGCCGCGCTCTTGGGGATCGCGTCCCCCCAGATCTCCTCCATCAGCGTCGGCACGGTCACCACCCGCTCCGCTCTGATGGCGAGCAGCGCGAGCAGTTGGCGCGGCTTGCCCGCACTGGGAACGATCGACTGTCCGTTCAGACGGACCGTGAGCGGCCCGAGAATCCCCACATCCATGAAACTCCCCCGGAGTGACTCGATATCGGTGGGACTGACCAGCGATGTCGGTATCGACGATGACACGCCTCGTCCGTGCCTCCCAGGGCCGTCGTCATGGATCGCCATATGACCGGTTCACTCGAGCGAGCCCCGAGCCGGAGTCCAGCGACCACACCCCCCGCGCACACCAAAAATGCCCCCCGACCTGGGCTTTCCACAGGTCGGGGGGCATTTCACGGGTGGAGCCTAGGGGAGTCGAACCCCTGACATCTGCCATGCAAAGACAGCGCTCTACCAACTGAGCTAAGGCCCCGGAACGAGGACAGCGTACCGGGTCACCCCCCATGTCCGGCAAAAGGATTGGGACTCCCGGTCAGCGACCACTCTCCGTAAGATGCTGACCGGGGTTCGCAGTGGCGAACCCAAGGGATGGGGAGTAAGCAATGGACGCAGCGCAGCAGGAAGCCACGGCAAGAGCCAGAGAGCTTCAGCGCAGTTGGTACGGAGAGCCGCTGGGGGCGCTCTTCCGTCGCCTGATCGACGATCTCGGGCTCAATCAGGCCAGGCTCGCGGCCGTGCTCGGGCTCTCCGCGCCCATGCTGTCCCAGCTGATGAGCGGCCAGCGGGCCAAGATCGGCAACCCGGCCGTCGTCCAGCGCGTCCAGGCCCTCCAGGAGCTCGCCGTCCAGGTCGCCGACGGCAGCGTCAGCGCCGCCGAGGCCACCGACCGGATGGACGAGGTCAAGAAGTCGCAGGGCGGCTCCGTCCTCACCAGCTCGGGTCAGACCACCACCGGTTCCGGTGCGCCGACCGTGCGCCGCGTGGTCCGCGAGATCCAGTCGCTGCTGCGCTCCGTGGCGGCCGCCGGCGACATCATCGACGCCGCCGACTCGCTCGCCCCAGCCCACCCGGAGCTGGCAGAGTTCCTCCGGGTGTACGGCGCCGGGCGCACGGCCGACGCGGTCGCCCACTACGAGTCGCACCAGAACTGACGCGGGCCCGGCAGCCGGCCGGGACCGCGGAGAGACGACGCAGACGGGGAGCGGGCGCAGCGCGATGGGTGAGGTCTTCGCTGGTCGGTACGAGCTGGTCGACCCGATCGGACGCGGCGGGGCGGGCGCCGTCTGGCGCGCCTGGGACCACCGGCGGCGCCGCTACGTGGCGGCCAAGGTTCTCCTGCAGAGCGATGCGCACACGCTGCTCCGCTTCGTCCGTGAGCAGGCGCTGCGGATCGACCATCCGCACGTCCTCGCCCCGGCCAGCTGGGCCGCCGACGACGACAAGGTCCTGTTCACCATGGACCTGGTGGCCGGCGGCTCGCTGGCCCACGTCATCGGGGACTACGGTCCGCTGCCGCCCCGCTTCGTCTGCACGCTGCTCGACCAGCTGCTGTCGGGCCTGGCCACGGTGCACGCCGAGGGGGTCGTGCACCGGGACATCAAGCCCGCCAACATCCTCATGGAGGTCACCGGCACCGGGCGGCCGCACCTGCGGCTCTCCGACTTCGGCATCTCCATGCGCAAGGGCGAACCCCGCCTCACCGAGACCGACTACGTGGTGGGGACGCCCGGTTACTTCGCGCCCGAGCAGCTGCTCGGCGCCGAGCCGGACTTCACCGCCGACCTGTTCGCCGTCGGCCTGGTCGCGCTCTATCTGCTCAAGGGCGTCAAGCCGGACTCCCAGGCCCTGGTCGAGCACTTCCTCGCGCACGGCACCCCGGGCGCCCCCGAGGGCGTCCCCGAGCCCCTGTGGCAGGTGCTGGCCGGTCTGCTCCAGCCCGATCCGCAGGCCCGGTTCCGGACGGCCACGGGAGCGCGGAAGGCGCTGAGCGCCGCCGTCGAGATGCTGCCCGAGCCGGAGGCCGGCGAGGAGCCGGTCGAGATCCTCGACCACCTGGGCCCGCTGCCGACCGGCTTCGGCCCCGAGGGCCCCATGGCCCCCACGAGCCCCACAGGCCCCACCGCGTCGGTACCGGCGCCCGCGCCCGTACCGGCCCAGGAACAGCCCATACAGGCCGTACAGCAGCCCGTACAGGCCGTACAGGCCGTACAGCAGCCCGTACAGCCCACAGCACAGCCCGTACAGCCCACGGCGCAGCCCGTACGGCCACAGCACCCGCCGTACCAGCCCACCGCTCACGTCCCGGCGGCCCCGCCGGTGCCCGGCCCCTCCGAGACGGGCAGCTTCCACCTGCCCCCGCCGGTCACCCGGCCGGTGGGGTACGGACCGGCCCCCGCGCAGCCGTACGCCCCTCCGCCCGTCACGGCACCCACGGCACCCACCGCCCCCACGGCACTCGCCCCGGTACGGCGGCCGGGACCGCCCCCGAAGGTCGCGGTCCCGGTGCTGCTGCTCGCGCTGGTGTCGCTCGCGGTCGGCTTCTGGGCCCTGACGCAGGTCTGAGCCCGAAGGGTTCTAGGCCCCGCGCCTGGCCAGCAGGGTCCAGGCCCCGAGCCCCAGGAGCAGTACGGTCCCGGTGCCGAGGCCGGCCGCCGCGACGATCCGCATGGAGCCGCTCCGCTCGGCGGCCTGCTCCACCTGCGCGCCGCTGGAGCCGCTCGCGGCCGCCTCCTTGTCACCGGCGGTCACGGTGAAGGGGCCGGGGTCCCCGTCGTACCCGGGACCGGGCTTCGCCTTGTTCATCACGCTCACCCGCAGCGTCAGCGGCACCGGCTTGTCGCCGTAGTCCTTGGCGACCGTCGGGTTGAGGGTGGCCGACAGGTAGTACCAGCCGGCGAACCGCATGCCGTTGGTGGCGTCGTCGTACGAGGTGCGGTTCTCGTGGGCCACCGGCCGCTGCGGACCGAGCGTCACCGTCGCGGGCTTCCCGTCGTAGGTGACGGTGTTCTCGTCGACGTGGCCGAGCGCCGGGTTCTCCAGGGAGAGCACCAGCGCGTTGGAGACGTACGCGTCGGAGGCGGAGCTGCTGCCGAGCTCGGCGGTGGTGAAGAGCTGCTGTCCCCAGTCGACCGGCACCCGGTAGAAGAGCGTCTGGCCGGGCCGGATGTCGGAGCGCCATTCGCCCTGCGTCAGCGAGGCGGCGTCGTGGATGCCGGAGCCGCCCTGCCGGGGCTTGGGGCCGCCCGTGGGCGGCGGGGGCGTGGCGGAGGGCCAGGCGGACGGGAGCTCGGTCGGCCCGGCCTTCTTCAGCGGCGGCTCGGACAGGTGGCGGATCTCGAGCCCCCAGTCGTCCGGGCTGGAGGTCTCCTTCGAGGAGCGCTCGACGAGCACGTAGAAGGCCCCCGCCTGCTGGCAGCTGGAACTGTCCGCGTCGACGATCCGGCGGGCGTACCCGGCGAGGGGGCGCGGGTAGTCGGCCGACCCGAAGTTGACCTGCTGGTAGCTGCATTCGGCGCCGGAGCCGTCCTGCATGGTCACCTTGAAGCCGTCGCCGTACTCGACCTTCCCGCCCGGCTTCGGCACGGCGACCACGGACACGTACGCGTTCCGTCTGGTGTCGAGGTCGACCCGGTAGTAGACCTTGCCGTCCTTCTTGAGGGTGTCCCGGTACGTCTGGCCGGTCTTCAGGGGCTTCGCGTCCAGGCTGGAGGCGGCGCCCTGGATCCGCTGGGCCGAGCCGTCGAAGGCGTACGGGGGCACCGCCGCCCCCTCGGCGCCTTCGGCCGCCCGGGCCTGGACGGGCAGTGCCGTCACCGCACCCACCGCCGCGGCCGCCGCGATCAGGGCTCCCGCCCTCCGGCCGATCCCGGTCCGCCTCCCGGCCTGCGTGCTCACGCGTCCCTCCCGTTCCTTCCCGCCCTGCGCCGCGCCCGTCCGAGGGCGATCAGCACTCCGGCGAGCAGCACCGGCGCCCCGCCGCCCACCGCGACGGCCGTGGTGCCGGTCCATCCTGCCCCGCCCGCACCTCCGGTGTCCGCCAAGCGTCCCCCTTGTCCGCGACCACTCGACTTTGCTTCAGCAAGCCATTGAGTTGCTCTAGCGAATCCAAGGGGACCCGTGTCACGGCCCCGGAACAGCGAAACCCCGGCGGCGCTCATGCGCTGCCGGGGCTTCACCCACAGAGTGTGTGTCTCTCAGACACCGGAACCTGCGGGCACGGAGTCGGTCGCCTCCGTCCACAGATCCTGCTCGGCGCGATCCGCCTGGATCTGGCGGTACACGAGGAGCCCGCCGATGGCGGCCAGTGCGACCAGGAGAAGCTTCTTCACCGCGCGACCTCGTCTTTCGTTGACGTAGGAGACTTCTGACGCCCACTCTACACATCGACCGATACCGATCGGTGACCTGTGCGGTCTTCGCACCCCTGCTTCAAACCTCACACAAACAGATCGACCCGGATGGAGTACCATCCGGGTCGATCCGATCTGTGGGGCTAACAGGATTTGAACCTGTGGCCTCATCCTTATCAGGGATGCGCTCTAACCAACTGAGCTATAGCCCCGCCGCGCTCTGCGGTTTTTCGTGTCCGCCGCGCTGACTCCTGAACATTAGCGCACGTGGGGGCCAGTCCCAAAATCGGTTCCTTCCCCGGCCCCCTCGCAGGTCACTCGTCCTCGGCCAGCGTCAGCTCCACACCGCCCACGAAACCGGCCGACAGGTTGTAGATGAAGGCGCCCAGCGTCGCGAGGGCGGTCATCAGGACCACGTCGATCACGGCGATCACCGAGGTGAACATCAGCACCCGCGGCAGCGACAGGAACGACTGCAGGTCGAAGCCGTTGGACTCGTTCGAGCCCGTGGCCTCGCTGATCGTGCCGCCGACCGTCGAGAAGACGCCCATGGCGTCCATGACCATCCACAGCACCGCCGCGGCCACGACCGTGCAGATGCCCAGCGCGATGGAGAGCAGGAAGCTCACCTTCATCACCGACCACGGATCGGCCTTGGCCACCCGCAGCCGCGCCTTGCGCGTCCTGGGCGTCGTGCGCGCCCCGGTCCGCGGCCGGCGCACGGCCCCGGTCTGCCCGCCCTGCGTACCGCCCGCGGGGGCGCCGTACGCCTGCGGCGGGTGGTAGGGCCCGCCCGGCTGCCCCTGGGGGCGCTCGCCGGGCAGCGGCCCGTTGTAGGTCTCGTACGAGGGCTGCTGCCCCCGAGTGTCCGTCACCGCAACCCCCTGGGAGTCCGTGGCGGGGCCACGGGCGCCGTTCGCTCCCGCACCGGCAGAAGCTCCGGCAGCCGCCGATCCGGCGCCCGTGGCTCCACTCACGCTCTTACTCCTCGTGCTCCCCGGCCGAGGGCTCCGTGCCCTCGGCCGCTCCGGCCTCGACCGAGTCGACCGACTCGACGACGCCCTCGGCGTCCTCGATGTCCTCGTCCTCGCTGCCCGCCTCGGCGTTCCGTGCGATGCCGACGACGGCATCGCGCTTGCCCAGGTTGATCAGCTGGACGCCCATGGTGTCACGGCCGGTCTCCCTGACTTCGTTGACTCGCGTACGAATCACACCGCCGGACAGCGTGATGGCGAGGATCTCATCCGTCTCCTCGACCACCAGCGCGCCCACGAGCGAGCCGCGGTCCTCCACGATCTTGGCGGCCTTGATGCCGAGGCCGCCACGACCCTGGACGCGGTACTCGTCGACGGGGGTGCGCTTCGCGTACCCGCCGTCGGTCGCGGTGAAGACGAACGTACCGGGCCGGACGACATTCATCGAGAGGAGCTCGTCGTCCTCGCGGAAACTCATCCCCTTGACGCCCGAGGTGGCACGTCCCATCGGACGCAGCGCGTCGTCGGTCGCGGTGAAGCGGATCGACTGCGCCTTCCGGGAGACGAGCAGCAGGTCGTCCTCGGAGGAGACCAGCTCGGCGCCGATCAGCTCGTCGTCGCTGCCGTCCTCGCGCTCCCGCAGGTTGATCGCGATGACACCGCCCGAGCGGGGCGAGTCGTAGTCCTTCAGCGCGGTCTTCTTCACCAGGCCGGCCTTGGTGGCGAGCACCAGGTACGGCGCGGCCTCGTAGTCGCGGATCGCCAGGATCTGGGCGATCTGCTCGTCCGGCTGGAAGGCCAGCAGGTTGGCCACGTGCTGGCCGCGCGCGTCCCGGCCGGCGTCCGGCAGCTCGTACGCCTTGGCCCGGTAGACCCGGCCCTTGTTCGTGAAGAAGAGCAGCCAGTGGTGGGTGGTGGAGACGAAGAAGTGGTCGACGATGTCGTCCTGCTTCAGCTTCGTGCCGCGCACGCCCTTGCCGCCGCGCTTCTGCGAGCGGTAGTCCTCGGTCTTCGTCCGCTTCACATAGCCGCCACGCGTGATGGTGACGACGATGTCCTCCTCGGCGATCAGGTCCTCGATGGACATGTCACCGTCGAAGGGCACCAGCTTGGAGCGGCGGTCGTCGCCGAACTTCTCGACGAGCGCGGCCAGTTCCTCGCTGACGATCGCACGCTGCTTCTCCGGCGAGGCCAGGATCGCGTTGTACTCGTCGATCTTCGCCTGGAGCTCGTCGTGCTCGGCGACGATCTTCTGACGCTCCAGGGCGGCGAGCCGGCGGAGCTGCATCTCCAGGATCGCGTTGGCCTGGATCTCGTCGATCGCGAGCAGGTCCATCAGGCCCGTGCGGGCGACCTCGACGGTGTCGCTGCGCCGGATGAGGGCGATGACCTCGTCGATCGCGTCGAGGGCCTTGAGCAGACCGCGCAGGATGTGGGCGCGCTCCTCGGCCTTGCGCAGCCGGAACTTCGTCCGGCGGACGATGACCTCGATCTGGTGCGTCACCCAGTGGCGGATGAACGCGTCGAGCGAGAGGGTGCGCGGCACGCCGTCGACGAGCGCCAGCATGTTCGCGCCGAAGTTCGTCTGCAGGTCGGTGTGCTTGTACAGGTTGTTGAGGACGACCTTGGCGACGGCGTCGCGCTTGAGCACGATGACCAGGCGCTGGCCGGTCCGGGACGAGGTCTCGTCGCGGACGTCGGCGATGCCACCGATCTTGCCGTCCTTCACCAGGTCGGCGATCTTCTGCGCGAGGTTGTCCGGGTTGGTCTGGTACGGGAGCTCCGTGACCACCAGGCACTGGCGGTTCTGGATCTCCTCGACCTCGACGACCGCGCGCATCGTGATGGAGCCACGGCCGGTGCGGTACGCCTCCTCGATGCCCTTGCGGCCGACGACGAGCGCGCCGGTCGGGAAGTCGGGGCCCTTGATCCGCTCGATCAGCGCGTCGAGGAGCTCCTCGTGGCTGGCGTCGGGGTGCTCAAGCGCCCACTGGGCACCGGCCGCGACCTCGCGCAGGTTGTGCGGCGGGATGTTGGTGGCCATACCGACGGCGATGCCGGCGGAGCCGTTGACCAGCAGGTTCGGGAACCGGGCCGGGAGGACCGTCGGCTCCTGGTTGCGGCCGTCGTAGTTGTCCGTGAAGTCGACGGTCTCCTCGTCGATGTCGCGGAGCATCTCCATCGACAGCGGCGCCATCTTGCACTCGGTGTAGCGCATGGCGGCGGCCGGGTCGTTGCCCGGGGAGCCGAAGTTGCCGTTGGAGTCGACGAGCGGCAGGCGCATCGACCAGGGCTGGGCGAGGCGGACGAGCGCGTCGTAGATCGAGGAGTCGCCGTGCGGGTGGTACGTACCCATGACGTCGCCGACGACGCGGGCGCACTTGTAGAAGCCCTTCTCGGGCCGGTAGCCGCCGTCGTACATCGCGTACAGCACGCGCCGGTGGACGGGCTTGAGGCCGTCCCGTACGTCGGGCAGCGCGCGGGACACGATGACGGACATCGCGTAGTCGAGGTACGAGCGCTGCATCTCGGTCTCGAGCCCGACGGGCTCGATCCGCAGCACGGGTTCCTGCTCTTCGGTGGTCGGAGTGGTTTCGTCGGCCATTGCTGGTCGTCAGTCCTTTCGTACGGTCAGCTGAGACCGACTCAGATGTCGAGGAAGCGAACGTCCTTGGCGTTGCGCTGGATGAACGAGCGGCGCGCCTCGACGTCCTCGCCCATCAGCACCGAGAACAGGTCGTCGGCCTGGGCGGCGTCGTCCAGGGTGACCTGGCCGAGCACGCGGTGCTCGACGTCCATGGTGGTGACGCGCAGCTCCTCGGCGTTCATCTCGCCGAGACCCTTGAAGCGCTGGATCGAGTCTTCCCTGATCCGCTTGCCGTTCTGCTTGCCCAGCTCGACGAGCGCGTCCCGCTCCCGGTCCGAGTACGCGTACTCGAAGTCGTCCCGACCCCACTTGATCTTGTAGAGCGGCGGGCGGGAGAGGTAGACGTGCCCGGCCTCGACCAGCGGCCGCATGAAGCGGAAGAGGAAGGTCAGCAGCAGGGTGTTGATGTGCTGGCCGTCGACGTCGGCGTCCGCCATCAGGATGATCTTGTGATAGCGGAGCTTCTCGATGTCGAAGTCCTCGTGCACACCGGTGCCGAAGGCGGAGATCAGCGCCTGGACCTCGGTGTTCTGCAGGATCTTGTCGACGCGGGCCTTCTCGACGTTCAGGATCTTGCCGCGGATCGGCAGGATGGCCTGGTACATCGGGTTGCGGCCGGACTTGGCCGAGCCGCCGGCGGAGTCACCCTCGACGATGAAGATCTCGCACTTGGACGGGTCGTTCGACTGGCAGTCGGACAGCTTGCCCGGGAGGGACGCCGACTCCAGGAGGCCCTTGCGGCGGGTCAGGTCGCGCGCCTTGCGCGCGGCCACGCGCGCGGTGGCGGCCTGGATCGACTTGCGGACGATGTCCGCGGCCTCGTTCGGGTTGCGGTCCAGCCAGTCGTTGAGGTGCTCGTAGACCGCCTTCTGGACGAAGGTCTTGACCTCCGTGTTGCCCAGCTTGGTCTTGGTCTGGCCCTCGAACTGCGGCTCGCTCAGCTTGACCGAGATGATCGCCGTCAGACCCTCGCGGATGTCGTCACCCGTGAGGTTGTCGTCCTTCTCGCGGAGCAGCTTCTTGTCGCGCGCGTACTTGTTGATCAGCGAGGTCAGCGCAGCGCGGAAGCCCTCCTCGTGCGTGCCGCCCTCGTGGGTGTGGATGATGTTGGCGAAGGAGTACACGCCCTCGCTGTAGCCGCTGTTCCACTGCATCGCGACCTCGAGGGACAGGTTCTTGTCCTTGTCCTCGGCGTCGAGGTCGATCACGGTGGGGTGGATCAGCTCGCCCTTGCGCGAGTTGAGGTACTTCACGAAGTCGACGATGCCGCCCTCGTAGTGGTACCTGACCGTGCGCGCGGCGGCCTCGGCGGTGGCCTCGGCGTCCGGGTCGTCGGCGCCGACGGTCGCCTTCGCGGACTCGCGCTCGTCGGTGAGCGTGATCGTCAGGCCCTTGTTGAGGAAGGCCATCTCCTGGAAGCGCCGCGAGAGCGTCTCGAAGGAGTACTCGGTGGTCTCGAAGATGTCCGGGTCGGCCCAGAAGGTGACCGTCGTGCCGGTCTCCGAGGTCTCCTCGTGCTGGGCGAGGGGGGCGGTCGGGGCGCCCATCTTGTAGTCCTGCGTCCAGCGGTATCCGTCCGTCTTGATCTCGACGGAGACCTTGGTGGACAGGGCGTTCACGACCGAGACGCCGACACCGTGCAGACCGCCGGAGACGGCGTAGCCGCCGCCGCCGAACTTGCCGCCCGCGTGCAGCACGGTCAGCACGACCTCGACGGCCGGCTTGCCCTCGGAGGCCACGATGCCCACCGGGATGCCACGGCCGTTGTCGACGACGCGTACGGCACCGTCGGCCAGGATCGTCACGTCGATGGTGTCGGCATGGCCGGCCAGGGCTTCGTCGACCGAGTTGTCGACGACCTCCTGCACCATGTGGTGCAGACCGCGCTCGCCGGTCGAGCCGATGTACATGCCAGGGCGCTTGCGCACGGCATCCAGGCCCTCGAGGACCTGGATATTGCTGGCGGTGTACTGGGAGTTCTCGTTGGGGTCGCCGGAATCGGCCACGAAGCGCCCTTTCTGGCACAGCACAGGCCGTTCTCCGGGCATACCGGAGCGGCTGCGTCGTTCGACATGTTCCGCAGGGTGGCGGGATTGTCTCCCAGTCTACCGGTACCACCGACACTCATGGGGGTTTGCCGGTACCTGAATGCGCATGTGCCGCCCTGGGCGGGAGCGAGACGACTCCCCATATCCGGATAGGGGCTCCAGAGGCCGTAGACGGCCACCCAGCGCTTCGAGCGGTAGCAGCCTGTGGGCACCCGCTCCGCCCTGTTGTTGGCAGGCGTTCCACGACCCTGTGGGCAATCGTTCCGCAGGGCGGAACGGGTGGGCACAGCCCACCCGCGCGGCGCCCTTCCGCCTGGACCCGCGCCCCGAGGCCCCAGGCCCCGTACCGCGGCTACCCGTACGTGTCCCCGGGCCCCACACTGCCGGGCGCCCGAAGCGGCCCGTACCCCCGGCGGGGACCCCCCGGCCCAAGCACCTTGATCATCCGCACGGTCCCGTGCCCGAGGTCCTCGTTCAGCCGGGCCACGAGCCGAGGCGCAAGCAGCCGCAGCTGCGTGGCCCACGCCGTCGAGTCGCACTGCACCGTCAGCACCCGCGCGTCCGGCTCCTCGTCGAACTTCACCGGTACGCAGTGCTTGGCGAGGTCCTCGCCCACGATCTGCGGCCACCGCCCCATCACGCCGCCGACCGCCGCCGGGGTCTCCCAGCCCCGCTCGGTGATCAGCCGGTTGATCGCGGCGCCGAGCGCCATCGGGTCGCGTCCGTCGGCGCGCGCGCCGGAGCGCAGCCCGCCCCCGCGCCGGGCCTGCTTCTTCTGCTGGGCGGCGGCGCCCTTCGCGCGGGCCTGCTCCTTGGCGGCGCGCAGCGCGACCCGGGCGAGGTCCACACCCGACGGCTCGGGCGCCGCGGGCCTGTCCACAGACTGTGGAGAGTTTTCCTCGCTCATACCGTCACACCTGCCACATCCGTCACACCCGTTCCACCGTTCCGCCGGACACCGCGTACCGGGTGCCCGTGAGCACGCCCGGCACGTCGTCGTCCACCGCCGCCGTGACGAGCACCTGCTCGCCCGGCGCCACCAGCTCCGCGAGCCGCTCGCGACGCCGCGCGTCCAGTTCGGCGAAGACGTCGTCGAGGACGAGGACCGGCTCGTTGCCCTCGGCCCGCAGCAGGTCGTACGAGGCGAGCCGCAGCGCCAGCGCGTACGACCAGGACTCGCCGTGGCTGGCGTACCCCTTCGCGGGGAGGTCGCCGAGCTTGAGGAGGAGCTCGTCCCGGTGGGGTCCGACGAGCGTGACGCCCCGCTCGATCTCCTGCTTGCGGACCTCGGCGAGGGCGGCGAGCAGCTGCTCGTACAGCTCCTCGCGGGTGTGCCCGGTGCCGGGCGCGGAAGGCCGGTACTCAAGGAGGATCGGTCCGCCGCCGGGCGCGAGCTGCTCGTACGCCTTGTCGGCGAGCGGCCGCAGGACGCCGATGAGGTCGAGCCGCTGGGCGAGCAGCTCGGCGCCCGCCCTGGCCAGGTGCTGGTCCCAGACGTCCAGGGTGGACAGGTCCATGCCGCGGCCGCCGTGCCGCCGTGCCATCGCCGCCGACTTCAGGAGCGTGTTGCGCTGCTTGAGCACGCGCTCGTAGTCGGAGCGCACGCCCGCCATGCGCGGCGTGCGCGCCGTGATCAGCTCGTCGAGGAAGCGCCGGCGCTCGCCGGGGTCGCCCTTGATCAGCGCCAGGTCCTCGGGGGCGAACAGCACGGTCCGCACGATGCCGAGCACATCACGCGGTCTGACCTGCGAGGACCTGTTGATACGGGCACGGTTGGCCCGGCCCGGGTTGAGTTCGAGCTCGATCAGCTGGGAGCGCTCGCCCTGGGTGACCGCGGCCCGGATGACGGCCCGCTCGGCGCCCATCCGGACGAGCGGGGCGTCGGAGGCGACGCGGTGGCTGCCGAGGGTCGCGAGATAGCCGACGGCCTCGACCAGATTGGTCTTGCCCTGGCCGTTTGCGCCCACGAAAGCGGTGACGCCCGGGTCGAGCGGGACCTCGACCCGGGCGTAGGAGCGGAAGTCGGCCAGCGAGAGATGCGTGACGTGCATGGTGGGCGCCGACCTTCTTCCCCCGGCGGCTGTGCACCGCGGGGTGCACAGCCTGTGGATTACTTCTTCGTCTCGACCGCGTGGCCACCGAACTGGTTGCGCAGCGCGGCGATCATCTTCATCTGCGGGGAGTCGTCCTGACGGGAGGCGAACCGCGCGAACAGCGACGCGGTGATCGCCGGCAGCGGGACGGCGTTGTCGATGGCGGCCTCGACCGTCCACCGGCCCTCGCCGGAGTCCGACGCGTAGCCCCGCAGCTTGTCCAGGTGCTCGTCCTCGTCCAGCGCGTTCACCGCGAGGTCGAGCAGCCAGGAGCGGATGACCGTGCCCTCCTGCCAGGAGCGGAAGACCTCGCGCACGTCGGTGACGGAGTCGACCTTCTCCAGGAGCTCCCAGCCCTCGGCGTAGGCCTGCATCATCGCGTACTCGATGCCGTTGTGGACCATCTTCGCGAAGTGGCCGGCGCCGACCTTGCCCGCGTGGACCGAGCCGAACTCGCCCTCGGGCTTGAGCGCGTCGAAGATCGGCTGGACCTTCGCCACGTCCTCGGCGGAGCCGCCGTACATCAGCGCGTAGCCGTTCTCCAGGCCCCACACGCCGCCGGAGACGCCGCAGTCGACGAAGCCGATGCCCTTGGCGGCGAGCTCCTCGGCGTGCTTCTCGTCGTCCGTCCAGCGCGAGTTCCCGCCGTCCACGACGATGTCGCCGGGGGAGAGCAGGTCGGCCAGCTCGTCGATGGTGGACTGGGTCGCGGCACCGGCCGGGACCATGACCCACACGACGCGCGGACCCTTGAGCTTGCTCACAAGCTCTTCGAGGCTGTGGACATCGGCGAGGTCCGGATTGCGGTCGTATCCGATGACGGTGTGGCCTGCGCGGCGGATGCGCTCGCGCATGTTGCCGCCCATCTTGCCGAGACCGACGAGACCGAGCTCCATCAGAGATTCCTTAAGCGTCGTGTGCGGTTTACCCGGGTCCGAGCCTACGCCCGGACCCGGGTGCACACCTGTGGGGTCAGCCGCTCAGGCGATGCCCCTGTTTCCGGCTGATCAGCCGGAGAGCCGCACCGGCATACTGCGTCTTCCCGGGCCGGTGACATCAGCGGCTGGCGCCGCGGGCCCCCGGACCCCCGGCACGAACAGCCAGGCATCAGCCCGAGAGCCGCACCGGCATGATCAGGTACTTGTAGGCCTCGTCCGCCTCGGCGTCGAGCGCGGGCTTGCCGCTCAGCAGCGCCGGCTTGGTCGACGTCGTGAAGGAGAGCTGGG
Source organism: Streptomyces vietnamensis (assembly GCF_000830005.1). NCBI lineage: Bacteria > Bacillati > Actinomycetota > Actinomycetes > Kitasatosporales > Streptomycetaceae > Streptomyces > Streptomyces vietnamensis. Next base: position 4,250,747 of record NZ_CP010407.1, read on the forward strand.
CGACCGGGGAGTCGATCGCGCTCAGGCCGTCCAGCAGGAAGGTCGGGTTGAAGGCGATCGAGATGTCGTCGCCGTCCAGCTGCGCGTCCACGCGCTCCACAGCCTGTGCATCGTCGCTGGAGCCGGCCTCCAGGATGAGGACGCCCTGCTCGAAGCTCAGCCGGACCGGGGTGTTGCGCTCGGCCACCAGGGCCACACGCTTCACGGCCTCCACGAAGGGGGCGGTCTCGATCACCGCGACCGAGTTGAACTCGGTGGGGAAGAGCGTCCGGTACTTCGGGAGGTCGCCCTCCAGGAGGCGGGTGGTGGTGCGGCGGCCCGCCCCCTCGAAGCCGATGAGGCCCTCGCCCTTGCCGGAGCCCGAGAGCGCCAGGGTCACCGTGTCGCCGCTGGTGAGCGCCTTGGCGGTGTCCAGGAGGGTCTTCGCGGGCACCAGGGCGACCGCGGAGGCGTCCGGGGACTCCGGCTTCCACAGGAACTCGCGGACCGCGAAGCGGTAGCGGTCGGTGGAGGCCAGGGTGACCGTGTCGCCCTCGATCTCGATGCGCACGCCGGTGAGGACGGGCAGCGTGTCGTCACGGCCGGCGGCGATGGCCACCTGCGCGGCGGCGGAGGCGAAGACCTCACCGGGGACCGTGCCGGTCGCGGTGGGCATCTCCGGCAGCGCCGGGTACTCCTCCACAGGCAGGGTGTGGAGAGTGAAGCGGGAGGAGCCGCAGACCACGGTCGCCCGTACACCGTCTGTGGAGATCTCCACGGGACGGTTGGGGAGGGCGCGGCAGATGTCGGCGAGCAGCCGGCCGGAGACGAGGACGGTGCCGTCCTCCTCGACCTCGGCCTCGACCGAGACCCGCGCGGAGACCTCGTAGTCGAAGCTCGAGAAGCTCAGGGCTCCGTCCTCGGCCTTCAGGAGAAGGCCCGCGAGCACGGGCGCCGGCGGACGGGCCGGGAGGCTGCGGGCCACCCAGGCCACCGCCTCCGCGAGTACATCGCGCTCCACCCGGATCTTCACCGGAACCGCCTCCTGCTGTTGCTGGCTCTTCGTCGACTGCGGGAACCAGTCTGACGTACGCCACCGACACTCGGTGCGGCTCGGGGTCAAGTCGAGACGAGAGTGCGACGGAGCTCCGGCGCCGAGTTGTGCACAGGTCCCACTTCGAAGCGAATTCCGGGCTAACTCTATGTGGGAGTAGTAGTAGGGCCTGTGGAAACCGTGGATAACGTCGTTTGCGCAGGTCAGATCCGGTTTTTTGTCCACCGCGCCTGTGGGTGGAACCCGTGGACAACCGGGGGTATCTGTGGACACCCGAAAGTTCTGCACAGCCGGTACACAGGCCATGGGGAGTTCTCCCCAGCGCTGTCCCCAGCTTTCCCCAGGTTCCCCACAGCCCAAACGTCTCCCTTGGTGTGACCGCTTTCACTCGTCCCAGTGAGCAGACGTGTTTCGTTGCCGAACAGTGGACAGCCGTGTGGAGAAGCTGTGGGCAACCGACTCCTCCCTGTGGGCAGCCGGTGGACAACCTTCGGGACACCCTGTGGACGAAAGATTCATCCACAGCCTGTGGAAATCGTTTGCCAACAATTCCACAAGGGTCTGACCTGGGGTGATGAACTGTCACCAGGCAGCCCTGTGGACACAATCCGGATAACTTGGCAGTCCCCACCCTGTGGACGGGAGATCATCCCGCAATCTGTGGAGAACCTGCCACCGGAACGGGGGAATCGAACAGCCCGGGGTCACAGGCAGGAGTCGGCCGGGGTCGGCCGGGGTCGGTTGGGGGCCGGCCAGGGCCGGTTGGGGCCTCCGGGAACGCCGAAGGGCGCCCCGGGAGGTGTCCCTGAGCGCCCTTCGAGAGGCCCTGAAGCCGGCCTGGCGGCCCGCGTCAGCCGTTCTTGATGCGGTTGGTGAGTTCGGTGACCTGGTTGTAGATGGAGCGCCGCTCCGCCATCAGGGCACGGATCTTCCGGTCCGCGTGCATCACCGTCGTGTGGTCGCGGCCGCCGAACTGCGCGCCGATCTTCGGCAGCGACAGGTCCGTGAGCTCGCGGCACAGGTACATGGCGATCTGTCGGGCCGTCACCAGGACGCGGCTGCGCGAGGATCCACAGAGGTCCTCCACCGTCAGACCGAAGTAGTCGGCAGTGGCCGCCATGATGGCGGGAGCGGTGATCTCCGGCGAGCTGTCCTCGCCCCCGGGGATCAGGTCCTTGAGGACGATCTCGGTCAGCCCGAGGTCCACCGGCTGCCGGTTGAGGCTCGCGAAGGCCGTCACCCGGATCAGCGCGCCCTCCAGCTCGCGGATGTTCCGCGAGATCCGGGACGCGATGAACTCCAGTACCTCCGGCGGGGCGTTGAGCTGCTCCTGCACCGCCTTCTTGCGGAGGATCGCGATGCGCGTCTCCAGCTCGGGCGGCTGCACGTCGGTGGTGAGGCCCCACTCGAAGCGGTTGCGGAGCCGGTCCTCCAGGGTCACCAGCTGCTTGGGCGGCCGGTCCGAGGAGAGCACGATCTGCTTGTTCGCGTTGTGCAGGGTGTTGAAGGTGTGGAAGAACTCCTCCTGCGTCGACTCCTTGCTCGCCAGGAACTGGATGTCGTCGACGAGCAGGATGTCCACGTCGCGGTAGCGCTTGCGGAAGGCGTCGCCCTTGCCGTCGCGGATCGAGTTGATGAACTCGTTGGTGAACTCCTCGGAGCTCACGTACCGCACGCGCGTGCCCGGGTAGAGGCTCCGCGCGTAGTGTCCGATCGCGTGCAGCAGGTGGGTCTTGCCGAGGCCCGACTCGCCGTAGATGAAGAGCGGGTTGTACGCCTTCGCCGGCGCCTCGGCGACCGCGACGGCGGCCGCGTGCGCGAAGCGGTTCGAGGAACCGATGACGAAGGTGTCGAAGAGGTATTTGGGGTTCAGGCGCGCGTGCTGCTCGTTCGGGCCGCCGGCGCCCTGCCCGGAGGACGAGGAGCCGTGACCGCCGCCCGGCACGCCGCCGGGCCCGGGGACCGGACCGCCGGGGCGGGGACCGGGACGGGGGACGTGGTTCTGCGGCTCGGGCAGCTCGGCGCGCTCGGGCCGCTGCTGCTCGTAGCCGCGGGCCGGCTCGTCGTAGCGGGTCGCCCGGGACTGCTCGGGTCCCGTCGGGCTGCTGGGGCCGGTGTAGGGGGCGCGCTCCTGGTAGCCGCCGAGCCGCTGCTGCTGCCAGGAGAGGTCCTCCTGGGTGCGCGGCCAGGAGCCGGGGTCGGGCCGCTGCGGCTGCTGGTAGTCCGGGTAGGCCGGTCGGGCGGTGGGCAGGCCGTCGTCGGGCATCGGCCGGTGGCCGTAGCCCTCGTACTTCTCGTACGGCTCGGGCTGCGGGCGCTCGTCGTAGCGCGGCTGCTGCGGCTGCTGCACCGGGGGCGCCGGGGGCGTCGGCTCTCCGACGGAGTCGTCGACGGTGATCGCGATCCGGATCGGCCGGCCGCACTCACGGCTGAGGGTCTCGCTGATCAACGGGGCGAGCCGGCCCTCCAGGACCCGCTTGCCCCATTCGTTGGGCACGGCGAGCAGCGCCGTGTCCGCGACCAGGGCGAGCGGCTGGCAGCGCTCGATCCACTGTTTGTCCTTGGGTTCGATCCCCTGCTGGCCCTCGGCGAGCAGTTGCTCGAGGACACGCGGCCACACTGCGGCAAGATCAGCAGGTACGTCAGCCACAGGGCACGCTTTCTCGCAGGTCCCACGATGGTGTGGTTCTCGGGGACAGTGGGTCGAAGTCCGTGAGGACGGGTCCGCCCGGGACAGGTGAGGACAGAACGGAAAAAGATTACGGAGACCGTCCACGGTAGTCGGGCCGGATGACGTGGTTCAAGTTGTTGTCCACAGCCTGTGCACAATGGGGGGTGGCGACAGGTCGGTTTGACCGGATGGCGTAGCCGCGCGTACCGTAACCAGGTCGAGTTGTCGATGGCTGCTGCCGCCTGCCTCCGATGGGCAAAGATCACGGTCAGTGATCGTGTAGCGGTGCACTCGGGCGTATTGCGAGCTACTCGTGGGCGCACGGTGACAGCCAGGCGATGTCCCGCCATCTACGAATCATTTCTGGAGCCCCCGAGTGAGCAAGCGCACCTTCCAGCCGAACAACCGTCGTCGCGCGAAGACCCACGGCTTCCGCCTGCGCATGCGCACCCGTGCCGGCCGCGCCATCCTGGCGAACCGCCGTGCCAAGGGTCGCGCGAGCCTGTCCGCCTGATCCACTTAAACAGGTCATGACGTGCTGCCTACCGAGAATCGGCTGAGGCGGCGCGAGGACTTCGCAACCGCGGTACGCCGAGGTCGCCGGGCCGGTCGCCCGCTCCTCGTCGTCCACCTACGCAGCGGTGCAACGGACCCGCACGCGCCTGGGGAGAGCGCTCCCCCGACGCGTGCGGGTTTCGTCGTGAGCAAGGCCGTGGGCGGTGCGGTCGTACGCAACCAGGTGAAGCGACGCCTGCGCCATCTCGTCCGCGACCGCATCGACGAGCTGCCCCCCGGTAGCCTGGTGGTCGTACGGGCGTTGCCCGGAGCCGGTGACGCCGACCACGCACAGCTGGCCCGAGACCTGGACGCCGCTCTCCAGCGGCTGCTGGGAGGGGGCACGCGATGAAGTACCCGCTGCTGGCTCTCATCAAGCTGTACCAGTGGACGATCAGCCCTCTCCTGGGCCCCGTCTGCCGGTACTACCCGTCGTGTTCCCACTACGGATTCACGGCCATCGACCGGCATGGCGCGATCAAGGGCACGGCCCTGACCGCCTGGCGCATCCTGCGGTGCAACCCGTGGTCGCCCGGCGGCGTGGATCACGTCCCCCCGCGCAAGCGCCCCCGCTGGCACGAGATGCTGCGGAACGCGCTGCGCGGCGACAAGGGCGGATCCCCCACCGAGACGAGCCCGGCCGCCGAGACCTCGCCCAATGCTCAAGGAGCCTGATTAGTGGACACGATTGCCAGTCTGTTCAGCTTCATCACCTGGCCCGTTTCCTGGGTCATCGTCCAGTTCCACAAGATGTACGGGGCGATCTTCGGCCCTGACACGGGCTGGGCCTGGGGTCTGTCCATCGTGTCCCTGGTGGTGCTGATCCGCATCTGCCTGATCCCGCTCTTCGTGAAGCAGATCAAGTCGACGCGGAACATGCAGGCGCTCCAGCCGAAGATGAAGGCGATCCAGGAGCGCTACAAGAGCGACAAGCAGCGTCAGTCCGAAGAGATGATGAAGCTGTACAAGGAGACGGGCACCAACCCGCTCTCCTCGTGCCTTCCCATCCTGGCGCAGTCGCCGTTCTTCTTCGCGCTGTACCACGTGCTGTCGGCCATCGCCAACGGCCAGACCATCGGCGTCATCAACCAGTCGCTGCTCGAGAGCGCCCGCCAGGCCCACATCTTCGGTGCCCCGCTGGCCGCCAAGTTCACGAACAGCGCCGCCGAGGTCCAGGCCCTCGGTGCCTCGATCACCGACGTGCGCATCGTCACCGCGGTCATGATCATCATGATGTCGGCCTCGCAGTTCTTCACCCAGCGCCAGCTGATGATGAAGAACGTCGACCTCTCGGTGAAGACCCCGTACATGCAGCAGCAGAAGATGCTCATGTACATCTTCCCGCTGATCTTCGCCGGCATGGGCATCAACTTCCCCGTCGGTGTCCTCGTCTACTGGCTGACCACCAACGTGTGGACCATGGGCCAGCAGATGTACGTGATCAACCAGAACCCGACGCCGGGCAGCAAGGCCCAGGACGCCTACCTCCAGCGCCTGCTGAAGAGCGTCACGCACAGCGGTGAGGTCAAGGGCCGCCGCCGGAAGAACATCGTCAAGGTCATCGTCGCCAAGGGCAGTGACCGCAACGAGAACGAGCGCCGCTTCTTCGCGGGCCTCTCCAAGGCCGGCTTCGCCGCCCAGGCGGACGGCACCGTGATCAAGAGCGACACGATCGTGGCCGAGGCCGAGGGCGGTGCCGCCGCCAAGCGCCAGCAGCCCAAGCGCCAGACCAAGGCCCAGCGCCAGGCCGGCACGGCCCAGCAGGCGAAGGACACCGAGGCCGAGGAGTCGGCGGAGACCACCGAGAAGAGCGCCTCGGACACCGAGTCGAAGACCTCGCTGGAGAAGAAGCCGGAGACCCCCGCCAAGGGCGGCACGCAGGGTCAGTCCTCCGGCCGCAGCCGCGCCAGCTCGGGCGGCAACCGCCAGCGCAAGGGCCAGCAGCGGCCCAAGCACCCGTCCTCCAAGAAGTAAGCCCTCCCAGAAGCAAGAAGGAGTCCATCCGTGACGGAAGGCACCACCTCCGCCGCCGCCGAGGGTGGCGACACCCTGACCCGCCTGGAGCAGGAGGGTGAGATCGCGGCCGACTACCTCGAGGGCCTGCTCGACATCGCCGACCTCGACGGCGACATCGACATGGACGTCGAGGCGGACCGGGCCGCGGTCTCGATCATCAGCGACTCCAGCAGCCGCGACCTGCAGAAGCTCGTGGGCCGCGACGGTGAGGTCCTGGAGGCGCTCCAGGAGCTGACGCGCCTTGCCGTGCACCGGGAGACCGGTGACCGCAGCCGTCTGATGCTCGACATCGCCGGCTTCCGGGCCAAGAAGCGCGCCGAGCTCGCCGAGCTGGGCGCCAAGGCCGCGGCCGAGGTGAAGTCCACCGGCCAGCCGGTCAAGCTGGACCCGATGACGCCGTTCGAGCGCAAGGTCGTGCACGACGCGATCGCCGCCGCCGGTCTGCGCAGCGAGTCCGAGGGCGAGGAGCCGCAGCGCTTCGTCGTCGTGCTCCCGGCCTGAACCCTCACGTAGTGTCGGCCCCGTCTGTTCGCAGGCGGGGCCGATCTTTGTCAGCCTTGATAGTCAGCCACCACAGTGCGCTCGCACGCGAGTCGTGCGGTACGGAAGGACGGTTCCCGTGACGGAGGCAGCGGAGCTCCCCGAGGCGCCGGAGCAGGCGCGGACAGTCTTCGGTGAGTACTTCCCGGAGGCCGTGCGGTACGCCGAGCTGCTCGCGGACGCGGGTGTGAAGCGCGGTCTGATCGGCCCGCGCGAGGTCCCGCGTCTCTGGGAGCGCCACCTGCTGAACTGTGCCGTCCTCTCGGAGGTCGTCCCCGAGGGCGTCACCGTCTGCGACGTGGGCTCGGGCGCCGGTCTGCCCGGCATCCCGCTGGCTCTGGTCCGGCCCGATCTGAAGATCACGCTCCTGGAGCCGCTCCTGCGCCGGACGAACTTCCTCCAGGAGGTCGTCGAGCTCCTCGGCCTCGACCACGTGACGGTGGTCCGGGGGCGCGCGGAGGAGATGCTCGGCAAGATCACGCCCGTGCACGTGGTGACCGCCCGCGCGGTGGCCCCGCTCGACCGACTGGCCGGCTGGGGCGTCCCCCTGCTGCGTCCGTACGGAGAGATGCTGGCGCTCAAGGGCGACACCGCCGAGGAGGAGATCAACGGTGCTCGCGCCGCGCTCTCCCGGCTCGGTGTGGTGGAGGCCTCGGTGCTTCAGGTGGGCGAGGGGATCGTCGATCCGATGACCACGGTCGTCCGGGTGGAGGTCGGCGAGAGCCCCGGCGGCGTGCGGTTCGCGGCCAAGCGGGCCAAGGCCGCGCGTACGAGCAAGACCCGTCGACGCCGCTGAGCGTCCCATACGTACCATTTCGGAGTGTCGAACGGTCCCGGCCGGGCGGCGGCGGCATGGTGTTTCACGTGAAACGTCGCTCACTGCTGCAAGGGATCATCAGCCGCGGTCGCGCGGCTGCCACGCCCCGGGACCGTAGACCCCGCGTGAAGCCACTCGCGAGGGTTACGGAGTTGTCCACAGAGGTGGATTCACCCACAGAACCACCGACCTCGCTGGTTCACGACCCCGAAAGCATGGCAGGCTCTCCTCATCGCGAGCCTGAAGCCGAGGAGAGTGAATCCTTGCGGTCCGACGCCAACATCGCGGGACCGATGACCGATCCGGTCCCCGGTCCCCGAACCGAATCGGTGGGGGAGGATGTTTCACGTGAAACACCGCCCCCGATGGACGACACCCCCATCGGTCGTGCTGCCCAGCTGGCAGTAGAGGCGCTGGGTCGTGCCGGTGAGGGACTTCCCCGCCCGGCCCAGACACGCGTCATGGTGGTCGCCAATCAGAAGGGCGGCGTGGGCAAGACGACCACGACGGTCAACCTTGCCGCCTCCCTGGCACTGCACGGCGCCCGGGTCCTGGTCATCGACCTGGACCCGCAGGGCAACGCCTCGACGGCGCTCGGCATCGACCACCACGCCGAGGTCCCCTCGATCTACGACGTCCTGGTGGACAGCAAGCCGCTCTCCGATGTGGTGCAGCCGGTCATGGACGTCGAGGGCCTCTTCTGCGCCCCCGCGACCATCGACCTGGCCGGCGCGGAGATCGAGCTGGTGTCGCTTGTGGCGCGCGAGAGCCGTCTGCAGCGGGCGATCCAGGCCTATGAGCAGCCGCTGGACTACATCCTCATCGACTGCCCGCCCTCGCTCGGCCTCCTCACGGTCAACGCCATGGTGGCGGGCGCGGAGGTGCTGATCCCGATCCAGTGCGAGTACTACGCGCTGGAGGGGCTCGGACAGCTCCTGCGGAACGTCGACCTGGTGCGGGGGCACCTCAACCCGGCGCTCCACGTCTCGACGATCCTGCTCACCATGTACGACGGCAGGACGAGGCTCGCCTCCCAGGTCGCCGACGAGGTGCGCAGCCACTTCGCCGAGGAGGTGCTGCGGACCAGCATTCCGAGGTCCGTCCGCATCTCGGAGGCGCCGAGCTACGGGCAGACGGTCCTCACGTACGACCCGGGCTCCAGCGGCGCCCTGTCGTACCTCGAAGCGGCCCGTGAGATCGCACTGCGGGGGGTCGCCGTGCACTACGACCCGCAGCACGCCCATGTAGGGCACCAGAACAACCAGCGCAGCATGTCGGAGGGGATCCAGTGAGCGAGCGACGTAGGGGATTGGGGCGTGGGCTCGGTGCCCTGATTCCTGCTGCTCCCCAGGAACGGCAGGTGGAGCGAGGGGTGGCCGCCGCGAAGCTGGCGACGCTGCCGCAGAGCCCGCAGGCCCCGGAGTCGTCGCCGACGTGGAACGAGCCCGAGCCGGTGGCCCTGCCGGAGCCTCCGGCCGGTGCCTACTTCACCGAGCTTCCGATCGATGCCATCGTTCCCAACCGGCATCAGCCCCGTGAGGTCTTCGACGAGGACGCGCTGGCGGAGCTCGTCACCTCCATCAAGGAGGTCGGCCTGCTCCAGCCCGTGGTCGTGCGCAAGATCGAGGCCGACCGCTACGAGCTCGTCATGGGTGAGCGTCGTCTGCGGGCCTCGACGACGGCGGGCCTTGAGCGGATCCCGGCGATCGTCCGGGACACCGACGACGAGAAGATGCTCCTGGACGCCCTCTTGGAGAACCTTCACCGGGCCCAGCTGAACGCGATCGAAGAGGCCCACGCCTACGAGCAGCTGCTCAAGGACTTCGGCTGCACCCATGACCAGCTCGCGGAGCGGATCGGGCGCTCCCGCCCGCAGATCTCCAACACGCTGCGTCTGCTGCGCCTCTCGCTGCCGGTGCAGCGCCGGGTCGCCGCCGGAGTGCTCTCCGCCGGCCATGCGCGGGCCCTGCTCGGCGTGGAGGACCCGGACGCCCAGGACAAGCTGGCGTACCGGATCGTCTCCGAAGGCCTCTCGGTGCGCAGCGTCGAGGAGATCGTCAGTCTCATGGGCTCCGAGGAGCCCGCGTCGGCGGTCAAGCCGAAGGGCCCGCGTGCCGGCGGCCGTGTCTCGCCCGCGCTGACGGATCTCGCCACCCGGCTCTCGGACCGCTTCGAGACCCGGGTGAAGGTCGACCTGGGACAGAAGAAGGGCAAGATCGTCGTCGAGTTCGCCTCGATGGACGATCTGGACCGGATCCTCTCGACCCTGGCTCCCGGCGAGGGACGGGTCATGGACCACAAGAACGCCGAGCAGAGCTGATCCCTCCCGCTCGCTGAGGCCGCCCAGGGCGGGCCGTGCTCCGGTCTTCACCGGAACGCGGCCCGCCCTTTGCCTATGAGCGGTATCGCCCCGATCGCCCGATCGATACGATTCCGAGAAGCGTATGCGTGCTCGATGGCGAGGGAAACGAGGAGCAGCCGTGGGGCGTCGGCTCGTACCGCTCACGCTGGACAACCTTCCGGATCTCCCCAAGCGGTGTCGCTCCTGTGTCTTCTGGGAGCTCGACCCGGTCAGCGGTGAGGCGGCGGTGAAGGCGGGGCGCCCGGAGCTGGAGAAGGAGGCCTGGATCTCGGCCGTTCTCCTGGAATGGGGTTCTTGCGGCCGGGTGGTCTATGTCGACGAGGTGCCGGTCGGCTATGTCCTCTACGCTCCCCCGGCCTATGTGCCGCGTTCGACGGCCTTCCCGACGAGCCCCGTGGCGGCGGACGCCGTCCAGCTGATGACGGCGTGGATCATGCCGGGCTATCAGGGGCAGGGCCTGGGACGGGTGATGGTGCAGACCGTGGCCAAGGACGTGATGAGGCGGGGCTTCAAGGCGATCGAGGCGTTCGGGGACGCCCGCTGGAAGGAGCCGGCCTGTGTGCTGCCGGCCGACCATCTCCTCGCGGTGGGCTTCAAGACCGTCCGTCCGCACCACGCCTTCCCCCGGCTGAGGCTGGAGCTCAGGACGACGCTCTCCTGGAAGGAGGACGTCGAGATGGCCCTGGACCGTCTGCTCGGCGCCGTGCAGAAGGAGCCGGCGCTGCGGCCTCTCTAGGCTCGGGACACGCAAACGGCCCACCCCGGAAGGGGTGGGCCGTTGGTGTTTCACGTGAAACATTCACATGAGCGTTTCACGTGAAACAGAGGAGCATCAGGCCTTGGTGGGCTCGACGAAGCCCTCCAGGTCGCGCAGGATGGCGGCCTTCGGCTTGGCGCCGACGATGGTCTTCACGACCTCGCCGCCCTGGTAGACGTTGAGCGTCGGGATGGACATGACGCCGTACTTGGCAGCCGTGGCCGGGTTCTCGTCGATGTTGAGCTTCACGACCTCGATCTCGCCGTGCTCGGCGGCGATGGCCTCCAGCGACGGGGCGATCTGACGGCACGGGCCGCACCAGGCAGCCCAGAAGTCCACGAGGACGGGCTTGTCGCTCTTGAGGACGGCCTCGTCGAAGTCGGCGTCGGTCACGTTCCTGAGGGTGCCGGCCACGGCGCTCTCCTTTGCTTCTCGGGGTAGGGGGAGGGGAAGGCGGGTCAGACCGCGGGGGTCTCGGCCAGCTTCTCGCTGTCGGCGAGGGCGGCCAGGAAGCGCTCGGCGTCGAGCGCGGCGGAGCAGCCGGTGCCGGCGGCCGTGATGGCCTGACGGTAGGTGTGGTCCACGACGTCACCGGCGCCGAAGACGCCCGTGAGGTTCGTGCGCGTCGACGGGGCGGCGACCTTGAGGTAGCCCTCCTCGTCCAGCTCCAGCTGGCCCTTGAAGAGCTCGGTCCGCGGGTCGTGGCCGACGGCGATGAAGAGGCCGGTGACGGGGAGCTCGCGGGTCGCACCGGTCTTCGTGTCGCGCAGGGTCAGACCGCTGAGCTTCTGCTCGCCGTGGATCTCGGTGACCTCGCTGTCCCAGGCGAAGGAGATCTTCGGGTCGGCGAAGGCGCGCTCCTGCATGGCCTTGGAGGCGCGCAGGGTGTCGCGGCGGTGGACGATCGTGACGGACTTGGCGAAGCGTGAGAGGAAGGTGGCCTCCTCGATCGCGGTGTCGCCGCCGCCGACGACGGCGATGTCCTGGTCCTTGAAGAAGAACCCGTCGCAGGTGGCGCACCAGGAGACACCGCGGCCGGAGAGCGCGTCCTCGTTGGGGAGGCCGAGCTTGCGGTGCTGGGAACCGGTGGTGACGATCACGGCCTTCGCGCGGTGCACGGTGCCGGCGGTGTCGGTGACGGTCTTGATGTCACCGGTCAGGTCCACGGCGATGACGTCGTCCGGGATCAGCTCGGCGCCGAAGCGCTCGGCCTGGGCCCGCATGTTGTCCATCAGGTCCGGGCCCATGATCCCGTCACGGAAACCGGGGAAGTTCTCGACCTCGGTGGTGTTCATCAGGGCGCCACCGGCGGTGACGGCGCCTTCGAAGACCAGAGGCTTCAGCGACGCTCGGGCCGTGTAGAGCGCAGCGGTGTAACCCGCGGGCCCGGAGCCGATGATGATCACGTTACGGACGTCGCTCACGGGTTTCTTCCTCGTCTCTGCAGACTGCCACTGCCTACGGGGGCGGTTGTCTCGGTCGCTCTCACCCCACCCAACGGATCCTAAGGGGCGTGCATTCCCGAGACCGCCGCGCGGCACCGTGGCCGGTCGTGGAGAGAGGTCAGGAGCGAGGGTACGTCTGGCTGAGCAGGACGTCGGCGGCCGGGCTGCCGCTCTCCGTGGGCTTGTCGGCGCAGGAGGCGTCGAGCACATAGGCCTGGACCCGTGTGCTGTCCGCCGGATCGGCCAGGACGAGCAGATAGGCGGGTGTCCCCCGGTATTCGCCCCGTTCGTAGCCGAGCACCCCGTCGGTGCGGCCGGTGCCGGCCAGCACACAGCGGGGAACGTCCCCGGCCCCGCTGCGCTGGGAGGTGTCGGCCCCGGTCGGGGCGGACATGGATTCGGGCCCGACTCCCTGGGGGGTCTTGGGCGCGCTCTTCTCGGTCAGGAGGGCGTGGACGCGGTCCTCGACGGGTGCGCCGGAGAAGGGGCTGAGGGGAGCGCTCGCGAGCGTGTCGGCCTTCTGGGCGTCGGCCGAACTGCTGGCGGTCGGGTTGCCCGCCTGGCTGAGGTACAGGCTCGTGCCGAGCGCCACTGCTGCGAAGGCGGCGCCGATCGTGGAGAGCAGTGCGATCCGGCGACGGCGGGGCCTGCCGGGGCGGCCGGGGCCGGTGCCCGCCCGAGGGCGTCCGGCGGGGCGGTCCGCGGCCGGGGCGGGAGGCGCAGTCTCGTGCGAGGAGCGCGATGTTTCACGTGAAACAGGGGTGTCGCTCTCCGGAGACTCCGGAGAGGTGGCGTTGAGGAGTGCCTCGGCGGCCAGGGCGGCGTCGATCCGGCCGGCGATCTCGGCGGGCATGCGGGGAGGGCCCGGCAAGGTGCCGAGGAGGCCCCGGATCTCCTCCAGGGAGGACCGTACGTCCGCACAGAGGGGACAGCCGTCCAGGTGCCGTCGTACGGCTGCCGAACGGGTCGGCGAGAGCAGCCCCTCGGTCAGATCGGAGATCTCCGAGACGTCCGGGTGCTGTGTGGTGTCGGCCCTGCCGGCCGTGGAAGTCACGTGCGCCCACCTCCGCCCTTCACAGCAGCTGGATCTGTCGGTCCGGTATCCGTCGGCCCCGGCACCGGTGGGACGGATGTCCCCGGCGTCCGGTTCCTTCCCCCTTCGGCGGCCTCGTTACCCACGGTGTCGGCGCGCAGATGAGTGACCATCGGAAGGAGGCGTGCCCGCCCGCGCGCGCAGCGGCTCTTCACGGTCCCGGTGGGGACGCCGAGGATACGGGCCGCCTCCGCGACCGGGTATCCCTGCATGTCGACGAGGACGAGGGCGGCGCGCTGGTCCTCGGGGATCGTGGCGAGCGCGGCGAGCAGCTGCCGGTGGAGGTCCTGGCGCTCCACGGGCGCCTCGGCCGACTCGTGAGGGCCCAGGAGCTGCTCGAAGCGGTCGGTGTCGTCGACGGGCGAGGTCCTGCGGGATGCGGTCTTGCGCGCGCGGTCGAGGCAGGCGTTCACCGTGATGCGGTGGAGCCAGGTCGTGACGGCCGACTGGCCGCGGAAGGTGTGTGCTGCCCGGAAGGCGGAGATCAGGGCGTCCTGAACGGCGTCAGCGGCCTCCTCGCGGTCCCCCAGGGTCCGCAGGGCCACCGCCCACAGCCGGTCACGGTGGCGCCGCACGAGCTCACCGAAGGCGTCCGGGTCCCCGGCGACGTGACGCGCCAGGAGTTCCCGGTCGGCAAGAGACGCGTGAGGCTCGTCAGATAGCAATGGCGATCCTCCCTTCTCAATAGGGCCACCCCCGCCTATTTAAGCTGCTCTGGCTTGGAAAACCAATCTTCCTAGGGGGAAAAGATTGACATCCTAGTCGATTTCTCCTCATTTTGACAGTTTTTGATCTTGACGATCGAACAAGCGTATGGAAACGTTCGTGATGTTATCTTTCGAGGAGGGGATTGTGAAGATAAGGTCCGCTTTCGCGGCCACGCTGATGATGGCGATTCCAGCCGGATTCGGTGTTGTTGCTTCTGCGTCGAATGCTGCCGCCGTTACCCCTGAGTGCGTTGTCGAAGACGCCTACGACAAGGTCTGTCTCTTTGAAGACGGGGGCCAACTTTTTGGTGGCAGGCAGCGGTTCGACTTTTACTCGCGCACTTCGTGGGCGAACATCACCTACGATGGAACTAGCCTCGCCTTGTATCGCGGCGATGGCGTGACGACCAATGTCAGTGGCGCCATCAATATGGATCCGGACAGCAGGATTGCTTTCTACTATAACTCCAACTATGCGGGCCCTTGCTTTACCCTTAGGCCCAATAAGGGGGTATTCTTCCGCGCTGTCACCTTGGCTAACGGGAAGAGTGCCAACGACAACATGAACTCGCACCAGTTCAATGCTGCGTGCGGCACCCTCTACGGCTAAGAGAGAGTAGGGTCGGCGTCCCTTGAACCGGGACGCCGACCCAATTTTTATATCATGATCAAGAGAAAATTCACTGTCGCCTTGGCCGGGTTCCTGACTCCCTTCCTGGCCGGATGCTCCAGTTCGGATGTCGATCCCGCTTCCCCCACCCCATCCGTTCAGGCTTCTGTAGCTACTCAAGGTGTGAGTGAAGTGCGAACGGGTGAAGACATTACGCTTCCTCTCGATGCTTACGTGGAGACTCCGCAGCAAGCAGATGTGAACGATCGAGCGGTGGAGTTGCTGGCATATTCCTGTATGGTGAGAAGGGGATTTGTGTGGCCGCCTCCCGAGAAGGTGGGTGCCAGAAAATTCGGCCCGATGAATGCCCGTCGTTACGGCGTCATTGACCTGGGCGTGGCAAAAGAATCAGGTTATCACGCGCCCAAGTTCGTTGATGACGTGGAGCGTGAAAGAGTCGGGCAGAAAACTGTCAAGCCGAGCATCGAAGCGATTGAGGAATACACGGGCAGGGTCTCGGGTGAAGCCCTGAAACCGGGAGAAGAGGGAGATGCGAACGCCTGTCAACCGTATGCCGAGAGGCAAGTCTACGGTGCAGCCGGGTTCAAGTCGCAGTGGACAGATTTGTTGCAGTACCACCATCGCTCGTTCGTAGACGCGAGCAAGGATTCTCGGGTCGTGCGGACTATGGCTGACTGGAGGGTATGCATGACTTCCTTCGGCTATAAGTACGAAGACGTCTGGGAAGCCAATAACGATCCGCGTTGGCAGTCTGCGGACATCAGCTCCGCTGAACGATTGACGGCTGAACGGGATGTTCGCTGCAAGAAGAAATCCCGCTTCCCGTCTGTGATGCTGTCTGTGGAATCTGAATTGCAAGAAGCGCACATCAAGCGCCACCCAAGCGAATTTGCAGAGATCGATAAATATTTCAAGCGGGCGGCGTCCAAGGCTTCCGCTGTGGTTGAGCAGAATTCCAGGCATTGAGTCGTTTTCATCTTGAATAGCTGCAGGTCAGCAGCGTGTGAACGGCCTGGATGGGGATGCCGATGCGGCGGGCGGAGCATCTGGCTCGCCGGAGCAGACGCCAGGACTTCAACTGCGCGAAGGCCCGTTCGCCCGGGGCCCTCAGCCTGGCGTGGTCGCGGTTGAACTGCTGGTAGTGGGGGAGCTGTTCACAGTGGCGGTAGTACGGGGTGCGGACGGTGGCGCCGACGCCCTGGTAAGCGCGGTCCGCGAGGACGAGGATCTGCCGGGTGAGGCAGGCCTGGACGATGCCGTGGGCGCGGGCCGCGGTCAGGTCGTGAGTGCGGCCCGGTGTCGCGCGGGAGAACCAGAGCGGTGTGCCGTCGGGCCGGGAGACGACCTGCACGTTCATGCCATGCTGGCGGTGCTTCCGCGAGTAGTACGGTTCGTCGGCGGCGATGTGGTCGGTGGGGATCAGGGGGCCGTCGACGATGACTAAGTCGCCACCGCCCACAGCCGGTCGCGGTGGCGCCGCACGAGCTCACCGAAGGCGTCGGGGTCCCCGGAGACATGGCGGGCGAGGAGCTCCTCGTCCGCCACCGTCCGGAGGTCGTCAGCCGGAGGCGCCACGGTTCCCCTCCTCGCTCGGCAGCCGTGCAGGCATTCAATCCGGTCCGTGCCCGGAAGTAAATGAGCGCCGAGCTGGGCTCGGCGCTCATGGGTGGTGCGAGGGGGTGACTACGAGGCGGTCCCCTGGAAGGACACGTTCGTGATGGCCTGCTTGTAGCCGGCTCCGAAGTACTGGTCACCCTCGGCGTACGGCGCGGCCGTCAGCCAGAGGAGCACGTAGCGCGTCTTGACCGGCGTCTTGGTCTCCGGCTTCGCCGTCGTGCCCGAGGTCTCGACCGTGGCGATCCGCTTCATCGACTCCACGGAACCCGAGGGCGTCAGCGAGTCCGCCGCGTACAGGGTGATCGCCGTCTTCGGACCGCCGTAGCGGAGCGCTATGGACGCCGACGTCACGTTCTGCTCGCTGCCCAGGTCGTAGACGATGCCGACGCCCTGCTTGTAGGGAGCGAGGACAGGGCCGTCCTGGAAGGTCCTGGTGCGCCAGTACGTGGAGCTGTCGCTGTCGTACGTGCTGGCGACCTCGCTCGCGTCCTGCGCCCTGCCGTCGGGGGCGTACTCCTCGGCACCTTCGACGGCGAGCGGCTTCGGCGGCTTGGGCTTCTCGTCGTCGAGCGTCGGTTGGACGTTCTTCGGCTCGTCCTTGCCCTCCGGGGCGAGGAGGCGGTCCGCGATCTGCCAGCTGCCGAGGCCGAGGGCGGCGATGAGGAGGGCCGAGACGGCCCACTTCAGGGCCTTGCCCGTGCGGCTCTGCAGCGGGGGCGGCGGGACGACGACCGGCTGGGTGACCACGGGGCGCGGCTGGGGGCGGCCGTAGGTGCCCTGCTGGTACGTCGTGTGCTGGTACTCGGGCGGGGCGGTGAACTCCGGCTCCGGCGGCCGGACGCGGGGCATCGCCGCCACGGCCTTGGCCAGTTCGTCCGGAGTGGTGCAGGGCGGCTCCTGCCGCGAGGCGGTGGCCCCGTCGTTGGCGAGGGCGCGCATGGCGATCTCGGAGAGGCCGCGGTGGACGCCCGCGCGGACCTGGTCCGGCGGGAGCAGCCCGACGCCCTTGGGGAGGCCGGAGAGGCCGTGGGCGTCGTTCTCGTACGGCCAGCGCTGGGTGAGCGCGGCGTACAGCAGGGCGCCGATGGCCTCGGTGTCGGTGCGCTGCGGACGCTCGGCGGTGATGCCGCGCAGGGCGGCGTTCACGGCCAGGCCGCGGATCCGGTACTGGCCGGTGGAGCTGCGCAGGACGGCGCTCGGGGTCAGCCGGAGGTGCGCGAGGCCCTCGCGGTGGGCGGCGGCCATGGCCTGGGAGACCTGGCTGACGAGCTGGTACGCGTCGTGGGGTTGCAGGGGGCCGTCCGCGAGCAGCGCGGTCAGCTCGGTGGAGTCGGGAAGCCACTCGTGCACGACGTACACGAGGTCGTTCTCCTCGACGGCGTCGAGGACCTGGACGAACCGGGGGTCGCCGAGGAGGGCCGAGGAGCGGGCCGCGGCCAGGACCGACCGGGCTCTGGGGTGGTCGGCCGGCAGCAGGTGGACCCCGACGGCACGACGCAGTTTCTCGTCGACGGCACGCCAGCTGCTGAACCCGTCCAGACGGGTGACGCACTCCTCCAGGCGGTAGCGTCTGGCCAGTTTGTGGCCGCTGTGCAGTTCGGGTGCCGTGATGGAGGGCTGTTCGCCGCTCTGTCGTTCGACCGCCTTGTTCTCCGTGGCCTCGGCGGTCTTCTCCGCCGTCTTCTGCTCTTCCGCCACCCCGTCGGTCGCGGCCGTGTCCGCCTTGGCGGTCAGCGGGTCGTCACCGCTGTTGTCGGCCACGTCGACGGCAGCCGTGCTACGTTCCGCCACCGTCGTTCCTGCCTCCCCATCCGTTGCGCCACATCCAACAGCCAAGCCAATTGTGCCCACAGTCGGACGCTATGCACGACACGCGGTTCCCGCCGATGGTTGTGCGGAACCGACGGTTCAGCGTCCCAGACGTCCCCGGACCATACCGACCAGGGTGTTCAGTTCCGCGATCCGCATGCGCTTCGCCGCGACGAAGAAGACGCCGAGGAGCACCACCCCGCCGACCAGCAGGGCGACGAGCGAGCCGAGCGCGCCCTCGCCGAGGAGCTTCAGCAGGCCGAAACCGACGGCACCGGCCACGATCGCGGCGGGCACGGAGGCCATGCAGAGGCGCGCGTAGGTGCGCATCACATGGGTGCCGTCCAGGTCGCCGCCCAGGCGCTTGCGGAGCCGGCGCCACGCGATGCCGACGCCGACGGCGTAGGCGAGTCCGTACGAGGCGGCCATGCCGACGACGGCCCACTGGGCGGGCAGCACGACGTAGCAGACCGCCGAGGCGGCCGCGTTGACGGCGGCGACGATCACCGTGTTGTAGAAGGGCGTCCGGGTGTCCTCGTAGGCGTAGAAGCCGCGGAGCACGACGTACTGGACGGAGTAGGGGATCAGGCCGAGGCCGAAGGCCATCAGGATGAAGCCCATGCCCTGGGCGGCCTCGACGCCGCTGGAGGCGTAGAGCAGGGTGCACATCGGGACGCCGAGCGCCAGGAAGGCGAAGGAGACCGGGACGATCGCGACGGCCGAGTTCCGCAGGCCCTGCGAGATGTCGTCCCGGACGGCGCCGGGGTCGTCGTCGTGGGCGGCGCGGGAGATCCGCGGCAGCAGCGCGGCCATCACGGAGACCGTGATGATGGCCTGCGGCATGCCCCAGATCAGCTGGGCGTTCGAGTAGGCGAGGAAGCCGGCACCGTTCTTCCCGGACTCCTCACCGGCGGCGGTGGCGAGCTGGGTGACGACCAGGACGCCCGCCTGGTTGGCGAGGACGAAGAGGACGGTCCACTTGGCCAGCTTGACCGTCTTGCCGAGCCCGTGGCCCTTCCAGTCGAAGCGGGGCCGGAAGCGGAAGCCCGTCTCGCGCAGGTACGGGATCATCGCCAGGGCCTGGACGACGAGGCCGAGCAGGGTGCCGATGCCGAGCAGTCGGACGCCCTCGTCAGGAATGGTCTCCACGCCCATGTGGGACTCGGCGGAGGTGCCGTAGACCCAGATGAACAGGCCGAAGGTGACGATCATGACGATGTTGTTGAGGACCGGGGTCCACATCATCGCGCCGAACTTGCCGCGGGCGTTGAGGATCTGCCCCATCACCACGTGCACGCCCATGAAGAAGATCGTGGGCAGGCAGTAGCGGGCGAAGGTCACGGCCACGCTGTTCGCCGCGGCGTCGTCGGCGATCGTGTTCGACATCAGCCGGATCAGCAGCGGCGCCGCGAAGACGGCCAGGGCCACGATGAGGCCGAGCGCCACCATGACCAGGGTCAGCAGGCGGTTGGCATAGGCCTCGCCGCCGTCCTCGTCGTTCTTCATCGAGCGGACGAGCTGGGGGACGAAGACCGAGTTGAGGCCGCCGCCGACGGTGAGGATGTAGATCATCGTCGGCAGGGTGTAGGCGATGGTGAAGGTGTCACCGAGCAGGGCGGCGCCGAGCGCACCGGTGATCACCAGGCTGCGGACGAAGCCGGTCAGCCGGGAGACCAGGGTGCCGGCCGCCATCACCGCGCTCGACTTCAGCAGCCCGGAGGCACGGCCCGCCTTCTTGGGGGCGGGCGCGGGCAGCGGGTCCGGCTCCGGGGCGGGCGGGGGCACCTGGCCGGGCGCCTGCTGGTCCCGGTAGAGGTGCGCGAACGCGTCCGGCTCGGGCGTCTCCTCGCCGGCGTGGGTCACCAGGTCGTCGACCCCGGTGAACTGGACCGTGCGGGCGTCGTCGCCGTACGGCAGGTGGCGCGAGGGGCCGTCCGGCTCGGGCGCCGGGGTCTGCGCCCACACCCGGGGGTCGGGGGCGTGCTGCGGCGTGGCCGGCTGCTGGTAGAGCGCGTGGGGGTCCTGGTAGGTGCCGGGCGGGGGCGGCGGGTGCGCGGCGCGGTCGTAGAGCGCCTCGGTCACCGGGTCCTGCGCGGACATGTCCTGGGCCAGGTACGGGTCGTGGGCGTAGGCGTCCTGGACGTAGGGGTCCTGGGCGTACGGGCTCTGCGCGTAGGGGTCCTGTCCCTGCGGGCCAGGGGCGCCCTGCTGCGGGGGCTGCACCGGCGGGTGGCCGGCACCGGGAGGCACCGCGGGCGTCCCACCGGACGGCGCCGGGCCGCCCGCGCCCTGGCCGCGGTCACCGTCGTACGGCGCGTTCATGGTTACCCCACCTCATCGTCCCCGGCCGACCGGCCACGACATCGCTCAACGGTCCACTTTCTCACCCGGGCCCGACGGGCCGCCGCTTTCGGACCCGGTGTCCGGTGTGTCCGGTGTCGGGTCACTCGGCTGCACGGGTTCGTTCCCGCCGGGTTCCTCCTCGCCCGGAGCGTCCTGGCCGGGCTCGTCCTGGCCGGGCTCCGAAGCGGGGTCTTCCTCGACCGTGCCGTCCTCGGCCGCCTCGGCCTCGGCGTTCCGTGCCGCCACCCGCTTGCGCTGGCTGTACATGCGGATGCCGGCGAGGACGAGGAGGAGGACACCGCCCGCGATCACGAGCATCACCGTGGGAGTGATCTCGGAGACCCGCACGGTGAAGTTCATCGGCTGCCCGTACGGGGTGCCGTCCTGGGTGTAGAGCTGGGCCGTCATCGGCACCTGGCCGTTGACGTTGGCCGAGGCGGTGAACTTCACCGACTGGCTGTGTCCGCCGCCGACCTTCACCGGGAGCTCGGCCGAACCCTCGCCGTTCAGCTCCAGCCGGTTCTTGTTGGCGGAGGTGAGGCGCAGCACCAGGTCGTCCACGTCCTGGAGCAGCTTGTTCTGGACGGTCACGGGGATCGTCGCGCTGCGGCCGGAGAGCGTGAGGTCCGACTTGTCGACCAGCTGGACGCCCTTGGTGAGGGTCTGCAGATAGTCCAGGACGTTGTTCCGGTAGATCGCGGCCGCTCGGGCCTCGCCACGCCAGGAGGTCGACATCTCGCGGTCGATCGCGTTGCCGAACGGCGTCACGACGCGTTCCGGCTGGGTCAGGACGACCTTGAAGTCGTCCAGCTCGTCCCGCGTGGTCTTCATGTCACGGAAGGCCTGGACCGGGAGCTCCCGGTCGCGGAGCTTCTTCGGGTAGCGGGAGCTGCTCGGCACCGCGGTGGAGGCGTCCGGGTCGGGCTTGGCCGCGGCGGCCGCGAGGAGGTCGGTCGGCTGCGTCCAGCGCTTGCCGGAGAGGCCCTCCAGGGCGGTCGCCATGGACTGGGCCTGGGCGACGCTCGGCATCCGCTGCGGGGCGACCACGATGCTGCGCTGGTCCTCCGGCTGCTCCAGGGTGATCGCGAGGGACTGGGCGAGGAACCCCTGGACCGCGAGCGTGGAGTTCTCCGCGCGGACCATGTCCCCTTCGAAGGCGGTGGACAGGAGCGCGTCGCTCACCACGGCCGTGGTGCTGCCGTTGCCGAGCGGGCGGGCGGCCGTGGGCGTGTAGGGGAGGTCGTCGCGGACGCTGTCGCTGCGGGCGATCACCTTGTCGGCGCCGGCCGAGGTCGCGACCGCCACGATGGAGGGGTCGACGGCTCCGTCGGCGGGCCAGGCGAAGTCGGTGGACGCCGGCACGTGGAGGACGGTCTCGACCGTCATGCCCGCCAGGGCGGTCGCCGACTGGAGGTGTCCGAGGGAGCCGGGCACGTCCTTGCCCCGATGGGCCAGGGAGGCCAGGTCGGGGTCGGCGAAGGGAAGGGCGACGACCTTGTGTCCCTGGACCGCCTTCTCCAGCGCGTCCAGCCACCGCTCGGCGACGGCCTGGTTCCTGCCGGGGACGTCCCGGTCGCCGTCCTTGACGCGGTAGCCGTTCGCCATCGCGTCGACGGAGGCCAGCAGGTCCGGGTCGACCACCCAGGTGACCGGAAGGTCCTTGCCCAGTGCGACCAGCTGGTCCAGGCGCCCGCCCGGACGCAGCTCGGCCGCCAGGTCGTCGTTCTCGAAGACCGGGGTCTGCTGGTCGTCCGTGGCCGTCTCCGCCGAGACGTGCGCCGAGGCGATCAGCGGCCAGAGGTAGGTGAGCTGGGTCTTCTTCTCGGCGGCCTCGGGCTCGTACGGCAGGAAGGTCCGCTCGATGCCGAGCACCCGGTCGTACTGCCGGTCCGAGGTCTGCCCGGTGAGGGAGACGCCCAGCTGGTAGACGCCCTCCTCGTCGAGCCCGAGCTCGGAGACGGGCACGGACAGGGAGAAGTCCGCGCTGAGACCGGCGCCGAGCCGGGGGATCTTGACGGTGGGGGCGTCTTCGAGGGGTGCGGGGTCGCTGTCGTTCCGGAAACCGGTGCGCCCCGTGACCTGCTCGATCTCGCTGCGGCTCGTCATCCTCGGTCCGACGCGCAGGTTCACGGTCGCGTCGGTGACGGTCTTCTTGCCCCGGTTGGTCACCGTGCCGGTGACGGTGACGGTGTCCCCCTCGACCGGCGCGCTCGGGGTCAGCGTGTCGAGCGACACATCGACGGTCCTGGAGCCGGTGGCGTCCTCGGCGACCGCCGGGGAGGCGACGACCGGGGCCTGGAGCAGGCCGGCGAGGAGCGGCGCCCCGAAGGCGACGGTGATCGTGCGCCGCAGCCATCGGCGGGCAGGTGAGGGACCGGTTCCCTGGATGTCTGCCGCCTCGGCCACGCGTTCGCCCGTCCTCGTCGTTGTCTCTGGTACCAGTGGTGTCGGTGGTTCCCGGTTGCTGTGTCCAGGCATGGTAACGATGCACGCTGGGGGCAAGTGCCGGGGAGTGCTCCAGCCGATCTTCGACCGGGCCGCCGGGCGCCTCGCCCCCGGGAAAACGAGGACGTCGCGGTGAGCCGGGGCACGTACCCTTTTCTGTTGTGCCGAACGCCAACGAAGACACCCCGACTGCACTGAGCCAGGTGCAACGCCGCGCGGTCAGTGAACTGCTGCGTGTGTCCCCTGTCGCCGACGACCTCGCCCGCCGTTTCCAGGAGGCCGGGTTCAGCCTCGCGCTGGTCGGCGGCTCGGTGCGGGACGCCTTGCTCGGCCGGCTCGGCAACGACCTGGACTTCACCACCGACGCCCGCCCCGAGGACGTACTGAAGATCGTCCGTCCGTGGGCCGACGCGGTGTGGGAGGTCGGCATCGCCTTCGGGACCGTCGGCTCCCAGAAGGAGGGCTACCAGATCGAGGTGACCACGTACCGCTCGGAGGCGTACGACCGGACCTCCCGGAAGCCCGAGGTCTCCTACGGCGACTCCATCGACGAGGACCTCGTCCGGCGTGACTTCACCGTCAACGCGATGGCCGTGGCCCTCCCCGAGAAGGAGTTCATCGACCCGTACGGCGGTCTCGAGGACCTCGCCGCCCGGGTTCTGCGCACGCCGGGCACGCCGGAGGAGTCCTTCTCCGACGACCCCCTGCGGATGATGCGGGCCGCGCGGTTCGCCGCCCAGCTGGACTTCGAGGTCGCCCCCGAGGTCGTGGCGGCGATGAAGGAGATGGCGGGCCGGATCGAGATCGTCTCCGCCGAGCGCGTCCGTGAGGAACTCAACAAGCTGCTGCTCTCGGCGCACCCCCGGAAGGGCCTCGGGCTCCTCGTGGACACGGGCCTCGCCGAGCACGTGCTCCCCGAGCTGCCGGCGCTGCGCCTGGAGAGCGATGAGCACCACCGGCACAAGGACGTCTACGAGCACTCGCTGACCGTGCTCGACCAGGCGATCGACCTGGAGGAGGACGGCCCCGACCTGGTGCTGCGTCTCGCTGCCCTGCTCCATGACATCGGCAAGCCGCGCACCCGTCGCTTCGAGAAGGACGGGCGGGTCTCGTTCCACCACCACGAGGTGGTCGGCGCGAAGATGACCAAGAAGCGCATGACCGCGCTCAAGTACTCCAACGAGATGATCAAGGACGTCTCGCGCCTCGTGGAGCTGCACCTCCGCTTCCACGGCTACGGAGACGGCGAGTGGACCGACTCGGCCGTGCGGCGCTACGTCCGTGACGCCGGGCCGCTGCTCTCGCGGCTGCACAAGCTGACCCGCTCGGACTGCACCACGCGGAACAAGCGCAAGGCGGCAGCGCTCTCCCGGACCTATGACGGCCTGGAGGACCGCATCGCCCAGCTCCAGGAGCAGGAGGAGCTGGACGCGATCCGCCCCGACCTCGACGGCAACCAGATCCAGGAGATCCTGGGCATCGGGCCGGGGCCGGCCATCGGCCAGGCATACAAGTTCCTGCTCGAGCTCCGGCTGGAGAACGGGCCGATGGAGCACGACCAGGCCGTCGCCGCGCTCAAGGAGTGGTGGGCCGCGCGCGACTGAGCCGGGCCGATGCCAGGGCGGGCCGATGTTTCACGTGAAACGTGGAACGCGACCCGATCGACGCTCCGGAGGGGTGGTGTTTCACGTGAAACATCACCCCTCCCGTCGTTCCCGGCGCAGGACCAGGGCGAGCGCCCCGTAGATCGCGGCCACCAGCACGACGAGTAGGGGCGACCGGCCGTCGGGCGGCAGCATCAGCGCCGCGACGCCCGCCGCGCCCACGAAGGCGACGTTGAACAGGACGTCGTAGAGCGAGAAGACCCGGCCCCGGTAGGAGTCGTCCACGGCCGTCTGGACCACCGTGTCCGTCGCGATCTTGGCCCCCTGGGTGATGAGCCCGAGGACGAAGGCGGCGACGAGGAAGGGGGTCGGGGTGAAGGGCAGGCCGAGCGCCGGTACGAGGACGGCGGCCGCAGCCGTGCACACGGTCATCCAGCCGAAAGGGCCGAAGCGTCCGACCGCCCAGGGGGAGAGGACGGCGGCAGCGAAGAAACCCGCGCCCGACGCGGCGACGGCGAGTCCGAGGAGGCCGATCCCCTCGGCATCCGTGGAGCTCCAGGCGTAGCGGCTGAGCATGAGCACGGTGACGAGCAGGGCGCCGTAGCAGAAGCGCATGACGGCCACCGTGGCGAGCGCGCGGGCGGCGGGCCGGCGCTCGGCGAGGTGGCGCAGCCCCGCGGCCAGACCCTGGGCCGTCGACTTCAGCGCCGAGACGAGGCGTTGCGGCACGAGGTCGGGGTCGGGGCCGAGGAGCTCCCGGGACATCCGCAGGGAGGCGAGGGCGGCGCAGAGATAGAGGACGGCGCCGAAGGCCACGACGACCGCGTCGGAGTTGTCGGCGAGGAGCCGGACCCCGAAGGCGAGCCCGCCGCCGAGGGTCGCGGCGAGGGTGCCGGCGGTGGGCGAGACCGAGTTCGCCATGACGAGCCGCTCCTCGTCGACGACACGCGGCAGGCAGGCCGAGAGCCCCGCGAGGACGAAGCGGTTGACGGCGGTGACGGAGAGGGCGGAGGCGTAGAAGAGCCAGTCCGGTACGGAGGCGAGGACGAGGACGGTGGTCCCGCAGGCGAGCAGGGCGCGCAGGAGGTTCCCGTACAGGAAGACCTGGCGGCGCTGCCAGCGGTCGAGGAGCACTCCGGCGAAGGGTCCGACGAGCGAGTACGGGAGCAGGAGCACCGCCATGGCGGAGGCGATCGCGCCGGGGGAGGTCTGTTTCTCGGGGGAGAAGACGACGTACGTGGCCAGGGCCACCTGATAGACGCCGTCGGCGCACTGCGAGAGCAGCCGGACGGCGAGCAGGCGGCGGAAGTTCGCCAGGCGCAGGAGTACGCGCAGATCACGTACGACGGACATGGCGCAAGACTCACATACGAAGAGGGCCCCCGGGCAGTGCCTCGGGGACCCTCGATCGACAAGCGTGGTGCGGCGCTCTAGCGCTCGACCTCACCCTTGATGAACTTCTCGACGTTGGCCAGGGCCTCGTCGTCGAAGTACTGGACCGGCGGGGACTTCATGAAGTACGAGGACGCGGAGAGGATCGGGCCGCCGATGCCGCGGTCCTTGGCGATCTTCGCGGCGCGCAGGGCGTCGATGATGACACCCGCGGAGTTCGGGGAGTCCCACACCTCGAGCTTGTACTCCAGGTTCAGCGGGACGTCGCCGAAGGCGCGACCCTCCAGGCGCACGTACGCCCACTTGCGGTCGTCCAGCCAGGCCACGTAGTCCGACGGGCCGATGTGGACGTTCTTGTCGCCCAGCTCGCGGTCCGGGATCTGCGAGGTGACGGCCTGCGTCTTGGAGATCTTCTTGGACTCCAGACGCTCGCGCTCCAGCATGTTCTTGAAGTCCATGTTGCCGCCGACGTTGAGCTGCATCGTGCGCTCAAGACGGACACCGCGGTCCTCGAACAGCTTCGCCATCACACGGTGCGTGATGGTCGCGCCGACCTGCGACTTGATGTCGTCGCCGACGATCGGGACGCCCGCCTCGGTGAACTTGTCCGCCCACTCCTTGGTGCCGGCGATGAAGACCGGGAGGGCGTTGACGAAGGCGACCTTGGCGTCGATGGCGCACTGGGCGTAGAACTTCGCCGCTTCCTCGGAACCGACGGGCAGGTAGCAGACGAGGACGTCGACCTGGCGGTCCTTGAGGATCTGGACGACGTCGACGGGCTCCTCGGCGGACTCCTCGATGGTCTGGCGGTAGTACTTGCCGAGACCGTCGAGCGTGTGACCGCGCTGGACCGTGACGCCCTTGTTCGGGACGTCGCAGATCTTGATGGTGTTGTTCTCGCTGGCGCCGATGGCGTCGGAGAGGTCGAGGCCGACCTTCTTCGCGTCGACGTCGAAGGCGGCGACGAACTCGACGTCACGGACGTGGTAGTCGCCGAACTGGACGTGCATCAGGCCGGGCACCTTGGTCGCCGGGTCGGCGTCCTTGTAGTACTCGACGCCCTGCACCAGCGAGGCGGCGCAGTTGCCCACGCCGACGATGGCTACGCGAACCGAACCCATTCCGGTTGCTCCCTGTGTGATCGTGGAAGCCCTGCTGTGAGCAGGGCTTCACTTGATGGTGTCGTCGGACGGATCCGGCCGGGTACTGCCCCCGTGCCGGGGCAGGCCGCCCGTTTCTCCAGAATCGTTGTCGTGCGGAGCGGGGGCGTCGGAGCCGGATCGCTGATCCCGTCCTGCCCGCTCGCTCTCGATGAGCTCGTTCAGCCAGCGCACCTCGCGCTCCACGGACTCCATGCCGTGGCGCTGCAGCTCAAGCGTGTAGTCGTCCAGGCGCTCGCGGGTCCGGGCCAGGGAGGCGCGCATCTTCTCCAGGCGCTCCTCGAGCCGGCTGCGGCGGCCCTCGAGCACGCGCATCCGCACCTCGCGCTCGGTCTGCCCGAAGAAGGCGAAGCGCGCCGCGAAGTGCTCGTCCTCCCAGGCGTCCGGGCCGGTGTGGGAGAGGAGCTCCTCGAAGTGCTCCTTACCTGCCGGGGTCAACCGGTAGACGATCTTGGCCCGGCGTCCTGCGAGTGAAGCGGCGAGGGCCTCCTCGGGGGCGCTGCCCGGCTCCTCGATCAACCAGCCGTTGGCGACCAGCGTCTTGAGGCAGGGATACAGAGTCCCGTAGCTGAAGGCCCGGAAGACGCCCAGCGAGGTGTTGAGGCGCTTCCGCAGCTCGTACCCGTGCATGGGGGCCTCGCGCAGCAGGCCGAGGACGGCGAACTCGAGGATGCCGGAGCGTCTGCTCATCCGTCGCCTCCTCCTCCGCTTTCGGGGCCCTTATGCCGTGCTGATGTATCGACTCGATACATCAGCACGATAGAACGGCCTCCCTGTCTCGACAAGCGGGACCACCGTGACCGGCATCACATCGTCAATTCACAGCGATCGGCTTGCCCGATTTGGGGTGAAGTCCGGCTCTAGGCGGGTTTTGGCCGTGCGTAGTCTGTGCGGCATGCAGATCACCGGGAACCGAGCGATGCCCTGGGGCGTCAGTGCTGCGGGTGACCGGCTGCGGTACGGGGGGACCTCCGATGGGTTCCCGCCGTGCGCATTTCGGGGGGACCGGAACTCAACTGCCGCTTCCAGGCGTACGCGCCTGCCCGAGGAGTAGTCGTTCGATGAGCGAGCATCGTCGCAAAATGCCGCCGCAGCAGCCGCCGACGGGCGGCCGCGCGGCGGCACGGCGCGCTGCCCAGCAGCCGATGGGCCGCAGGTCGGCCCCGGCCCATGACGTCGGTACGGGGGCCCCTTCGGCCTCGTACGGACCTCCCTCCTCCTACGGAGAGGAGCAGCGTCCTTACGGCGGTCGCGCGGAGGCCCGACGGGCCGCCCAGCGCGGCAGCCGCCGGCGGGGTGCCGATTCCGGTCCAGGTGGTCCCGGCGGTCCCGGTGGGGGACGGCGCGGTGGCGGTGGCGGCGGTCGCGGCGGTGGTCCGGGGCGGGGCTCCGGCGGCGGTCGCCCGCCGGGCAAGAAGCGGATCATCGACTACCCGCGCCACAACAAGTGGGGCTGGCGCCGCTGGCTGCCGTCGTGGAAGCTCGTGACGGGCACGTTCCTGTTCTTCGTGGCGAGCCTGATGGGCGCTGCCACGATCGCGTACTCGAAGGTCGAGATCCCCGACTCGGCCAAGACGGCGACCTCGCAGAACAACATCTACTACTGGGCCAACGGGTCGCGCATGGTCGCGACGGGCAGTGGCACCAACCGCCAGATCGTCCCCATCGAGCAGATCCCGCAGTCCATGCAGGACGCGGTGGTCTCGGCGGAGAACAAGACCTTCTGGACGGACTCCGGTGTCGACCCCATGGGTATCGCCCGCGCCGTGTGGAACATGGCCAAGGGCGGCGAGACCCAGGGTGGTTCGACCATCACCCAGCAGTACGTGAAGAACAACCGCCTCGACGACCAGTCGCAGACCGTCACACGGAAGGTGAAGGAACTCTTCATCGCCATGAAGGTCGGCAACGACGTCGACAAGCACGAGGTCATGGCCGGCTACCTGAACACCTCGTACTACGGACGTGGTGCGTACGGCATTCAGGCGGCGGCCCGCGCCTACTTCAACACGGACGCCAAGAACCTCAACCCCAGCCAGTCGGCGCTGCTCGCCGCCGTGCTGAAGGGCGCGACCTACTTCGACCCCGCCGGCTACCCCGAGATCGACCCCGCGGCCACGCGCGAGGCGAACACCAAGCGGGCGACCGAGCGGTGGAAGTGGATCCTCGACGAGATGCAGAAGGACAATCATCTCTCGGCCGCGGAGCGGGCGAAGTACACGACCTTCCCCAAGACGCAGGGGCCGAAGAAGAGCGCCAACCTGGGCGGCCAGATCGGCTACCTGGTCTCCACCGCCAACGTGAACATGCAGAACCAGTTCGGCATCACCGAGCAGGATCTGGCACGCGGCGGCTACGAGATCTACACCACCTTCGAGAAGCCGAAGGTGGACAAGATGGAAGCGACGATCAAGAAGGTCATCAAGGAGAACATCGACCCGAAGAAGCGCCCGAAGACGGACACGAACGTCCAGTTCGGCGGCGCTTCCGTCGACACGGCGACCGGGAAGATCGTCGCTCTCTACGGCGGCTACGACGCCACCAAGCACTACCGGAGCAACGCCGACAGCACCGGTGCCCAGGTCGGATCGACGTTCAAGCCCTTCGTGCTCGCCGCCTCGATGAAGTACGGCGTCCGGGACCCGAAGGGCCCCTCGGACCAGGACGAGTCCGAGCGCACGATCCTGGACCCGGACAAGAGCCTCTACAACGGCAAGAACGACCTGACGATCCGCAAGTACAACGGGGACATCTGGCTCGACGACAACGGGAACGAGTGGAAGCAGAGCAACGACGAGAACGCCAGCTACGGCCCCATCTCCCTGCGCTACGCCATGATCAAGTCGGCCAACTCGCCGTATGTGCAGCTCGGCATGGACGTCGGCATCGACAAGGTGCGTGAGGCCGCCATGGCCGCCGGGCTCCGCGAGGAATCCCTGGTCAAGGCCAATGTGCCCTCCTTCTCCCTCGGTGTCTCCAGCCCGAGCGCGATCCGCATGGCCGGCGCGTACGCCACCTTCGCCAACCAGGGGGAGCAGAACGACCCCTACTCCGTCGAGAAGGTGAAGAAGGACGGCGTCGTCATCAACCAGCACAAGGCGAAGACCAACCAGGCCTTCAGCCCGGCCATCGCCAGCAACGTTACCGACGTGCTGCGGTCCGTCGTGGACGACCCCCGGGGTACCGGTACCAAGGCACGGATCCCGGGCCGGGCGGTCGCCGGCAAGACCGGTACGACCGACGACAACATGTCCGCCTGGTTCGTGGGCTACACGAAGCAGCTGGCGACCGCGATCGACATGTACCGCTTCGACGACGACGAGTCGAAGAAGGGCCGCGAGTTCCAGAAGATGTACGGCACGGGTAACCAGCCGAAGATCCACGGTTCGTCGTTCCCCTCGCGGATCTGGCAGGAGTACATGGCGGATGCCGTGAAGGACATGCCGGTCGAGGACTTCCCCGAGCCGGAGAAGCTGGAGGGCGCCAAGCCCGTCTTCGGTGGTGGCGCCGCGAGCCCCACGCCGAGCCCGACGGCCACGCCGACGCCCACCGAGTCGGCGACGCCGACGACGACTCCCCCGGCCACTCCGACGACGACGCCCCCGGCGACGCCGACCAAGTCGCCGAAGCCGGGCAAGACGACCTGTGACGTCCTGGACTGGAACTGCAACAACAACGGCAAGCCGGGCGGCAACACCGGGCAGCCCACCACCACGCCGCCCACCACCACCGAGGCACCGACGCCGACCGACTCGCCGACGGACACCAGCTCGGGAGGCGGGAACGGTAAACCCGGGGGCGGGAACTGGGTCCCCTGATCCCGCCGCCGGGCACATCGCCGGGCACGTCCTGAGGGCCGCCGCGTCCGCCCCGTACCTTCCGTACGGAGCGGCCGCGGCGGCCCTCGCCGTTTTCCCGGGGACGTACGGCAGGATGTCCCCCATGCCGAGCCTCCAGAAGTCGAGCGCACCGCAGGACCGCTCGCAGACGGTCATCCCCACCCACCGGGACAAGGTGGCGGCCGCGGGCAGCGAGCTGATCGGCGGCCCCTACGGCCGCCGGGCGGCGGCCGACACCGGGCAGCTGACGCCGGTGCGGGTGATCGCGCTCGTGGCCCTCGGCATGTACGCCCTCGGCATGGTGCAGAAACTGCCCTGCTACAACTGGGCCTGGTTCCGGGGCACGACCTCCCAGTACACCCACGCCTGCTACTCGGACATCCCGCACCTCTTCGTCGGGCGGGGCTTCGCGGACGGCCTGGTCCCGTACTTCGACCGGCTGGCCGGCGACATACCGTTCCTGGAGTACCCGGTCCTCACCGGTCTCTTCATGGAGGTCGCGGCCTGGCTGACGCCGGGCGGCGGCGACATGACGCAGCGGGAGCAGTGGTACTGGCTGGTCAACGCGGGCCTGCTGATGGTGTGCGCGGCCGTCCTCGCGGTCTGTGTGGCCCGGACGCACCGCCTGCGCCCCTGGGACGGTCTCCTGGTCGCGCTCGCGCCCTCGGTCGCGCTCACCGCCACGATCAACTGGGACATACTGGCCGTCGCGCTGACCGCCGCCGCCGTCCTGATGTGGTCGCGGAGCCGGCCGCTGGCCTTCGGGATCCTGCTCGGCCTGGCCACCGCCGCCAAGTTCTACCCGATACTGCTCCTCTGCCCGCTGCTGCTGCTCTGCTGGCGTGCCGGGAAGTGGCGGGCGTACGGGACCGCGGTGCTCGGCGCGTGCGGCGCGTGGCTGGTCGTGAACCTGCCCGTGATGCTGCTCGCGCCGGAGGGGTGGAAGCAGTTCTACCTGTTCAGCCGGGACCGGAACGTCGACTTCGGCTCGATCTGGCTGCTCGTCAGCCAGCGGACGGGTGACGTGATCACGCCGGGCCGGGCCAATCTGTACGCGCTGCTGCTGATGGCGGCGGCGGTGGCCGGTCTCGCGTTCCTGGCGTTCACGGCGCCCCGCAGGCCGCGCTTCGTCCAGCTGGCCTTCCTGGTCGTCGCCGCGTTCGTGCTGACCAACAAGGTCTACTCGCCGCAGTACGTGCTGTGGCTGGTCCCGCTGGCCGCGCTCGCCCGTCCCCGCTGGCGCGACTTCCTGGTCTGGCAGGCCTGCGAGGTCGTGTACTTCGTCGGCGTCTGGATGTACCTGGCCTTCACCACCAGCGGCAACAAGCAGGGTCTTCCGGTGGACGGCTACCAGTTCGCGATCGTCCTGCACCTGCTCGGCACGCTGTACCTGTGCGCGATGGTCGTACGGGACATCCTGACGCCCGAGAAGGACCCGGTCCGGCAGGACGGCGCGGACGACCCCTCGGGCGGCGTCCTGGACGGCGCCGAGGACGTCGTCGTGGCGGGCAGGGCGGCCCATCCGGCCCGGCACGCCGCCCCGGCCGTGACGGAGGGGCAGCGGGTGCGCTGGGGCACCACCGACGACCCCTGGAGCGCCCCCGAGTAACCGGAAAGAGCACGTGACCGAAAAGCACTCGCCCCGGGAGTCCTGCTCCCGGGGGCGAGTGCTTTTCGGCCTCGTGTCGGCTCAGCGCTCGACGAGCCGGTCGAACTGCGTCGTGGTGTGGCGCAGATGCGCCACGAGCTCGTCGCCCACCCGGGGCTCCTCGGCGTCGGCCGGCACGAACAGGATCGACACCTGCATGTGCGGCGGCTCGGCGAACCAGCGCTGCTTCCCGGCCCAGACGAAGGGCGAGAGGTTCCGGTTGACGGTGGCGAGGCCCGCCCGGGCGACGCCCTTGGCGCGCGGCATGACGCCGTGCATCGCCTTCGGGGCCTCCAGGCCCACGCCGTGGGAGGTGCCGCCGGCGACGACGACCAGCCAGCCGTCCGACGCGGCCTTCTGCTGGCGGTAGCCGAACCGGTCGCCCTTGGCGACCCGGGTCACGTCGAGGACGGCGCCCCGGTACTCCGTGGCCTCGTGGTCGCCCAGCCACAGCCGGGTGCCGATCCGGGCGCGGAAGCGGGTCTGCGGGAACTGCTGCTGGAGCCGGGCCTGCTCCTCGGCCCGCAGGTGGCTCACGAACATGGTGTGCAGCGGCAGCCGGGCGTTCCGCAGCCGGTCCATCCAGGCGATGACCTCCTCGACCGCGTCGGTGCCGTCCGGGCGGTCCAGGGGCAGGTGGAGGGCGAAGCCCTCCAGGCGGACGTCCTCGATGGCGGAGTGGAGCTGCTGGAGCTCCTCCTCGTGCACGCCGTGCCGCTTCATCGAGCTCATGCACTCGATCACGACCCGGGCGCCCACCAGGGCGCGGACGCCGTCCACGGACGAGACGGAACGGATCACCCGGTCGGGCAGCGGAACCGGTTCCTCACCCCGGCGGAAGGGGGTGAGGACCAGCAGGTCGCCACCGAACCAGTCCTTGATCTTCGCGGCTTCGTACGTGGTGCCCACGGCGAGCATGTCGGCGCCGAACCGGGCCGCCTCGTCCGCGAGGCGCTCGTGCCCGAAGCCGTAGCCGTTGCCCTTGCAGACCGGAATGAGACCGGGGAACTGGTCGATGACGGTCTTCTGGTGCGCCCGCCAGCGAGCGGTGTCGACGTAGAGGGAGAGCGCCATGGCCGGCCCGGAACCTTTCTGATGGCAGCGGTGTGTCGGAGGTGTGTACGAGACTACGAAGCCTACGGAACGGTCAGCGGCGCGACATGTAGATGTCGAGCGCCTTGTGCAGCAGCTTGTTCAGTGGGAAGTCCCACTCGCCGACGTACTCGACGGCCTCGCCGCCCGTGCCCACCTTGAACTGGATGAGCCCGAAGAGGTGGTCGGTCTCGTCGAGCGAGTCCGAGATGCCCCGGAGGTCGTAGACGGTCGCACCCATGGCGTACGCGTCGCGCAGCATCCGCCACTGCATCGCGTTCGAGGGCCGGACCTCGCGGCCGATGTTGTCGGAGGCGCCGTAGGAGTACCAGACGTGCCCGCCGACGACGAGCATGGTCGCGGCGGAGAGGTTCACCCCGTTGTGGCGCGCGAAGTAGAGCCGCATGCGGTTGGGGTCCTCGTTGTTGAGGACGGTCCACATGCGCTGGAAGTACGAGAGCGGGCGCGGCCGGAAGTGGTCGCGGACGGCCGTGATCTCGTACAGCCGCTGCCACTCGGCCAGGTCCTCGTAACCGCCCTGGACGACCTCGACACCGGCCTTCTCGGCCTTCTTGATGTTGCGGCGCCACAGCTGGTTGAAGCCCTTGAGGACGTCGTCGAGCGAGCGGTTCGCCAGCGGGACCTGGAAGACGTAGCGGGGCTGCACGTCGCCGAAGCCGGCGCCGCCGTCCTCGCCCTGCTGCCAGCCCATCTTCCGCAGCCGGTCCGCGACCTCGAAGGCGCGCGGCTCGATGTGGGTGGCCTCGACGTCCTTGAGGCGCTTGACGTCCGGGTCCTGGATGCCGGCCTTGATGGCGGCCGAGTCCCAGCGGCGGATGACGACCGGCGGGCCCATCTTCACCGAGAAGGCGCCCTGGTGCTTGAGGTGCGCCAGCATCGGCTGCAGCCAGTCGTCGAGGTTGGGCGCGTACCAGTTGATGACCGGGCCCTCGGGCAGGTAGGCGAGGTAGCGCTTGATCTTCGGGAGCTGGCGGTAGAGCACCAGGCCGGCGCCGACGAGCTCGCCGGACTTGTCGAACCAGCCGAGGTTCTCCGAGCGCCACTCGGTCTTCACGTCAGCCCACGCCGGGACCTGGCAGTGGCTCGCCGAGGGCTGGCTCTGGATGAATGCCAGATGCTGCTCACGGCTGATGGTCCTCAGGGTCAGGCTCATGCGGGGCGCTCCTCGGCAGGTGTGTCCCCATCGGTCAGGGGCTCCGGCTCTCGCGCCGAAGC
Source organism: Streptomyces vietnamensis (assembly GCF_000830005.1). Classification (NCBI taxonomy): domain Bacteria; kingdom Bacillati; phylum Actinomycetota; class Actinomycetes; order Kitasatosporales; family Streptomycetaceae; genus Streptomyces; species Streptomyces vietnamensis. Next base: position 4,285,559 of record NZ_CP010407.1, read on the forward strand.
CTACTGTGACCGAGGAGCGCCCCGAATGGGTGTGTGTGCCCTGACGTGCCGCCGGCCTCAGCTGATGACGCCGCCGAAGAGGCCTCCGTGCGCCATGCCGAGGTAGAAGCCGACCGCCGAGGCTCCGAGTCCGAGGATCATCAGGAAGCGCTCGCGGGTCGTCACGGAGATGAACTGGCCGTAGGCCCCCGTCAGGATGCCGATCAGGCCTGACCACGAACTCAGCAGGTGCAGGTTGTAGAACTGCGCGGTGGTGAACGAGACGATCCCCAGCACCAGTGTCACCACCATCAGGGTGTCCTGGAGCGGATGGGGTTTGCCGTCGGTCGCGAAGAGAGAGTGGCCGGGGTCGGGTCGCATTGCCTGTGCCATGGGGCACCTCCTGGCGTAGCTGCCGGAAGGCGGCGCATCGTAGCGCCGCCGACATCCGTTGTGTACAGATTGCGTCCCCTCGCCGGAGAATTTCAACCGCAAGCGGATGTGCGGGTACTCTGTACAGCTGCGCCGGTGTCTGCCCAGGTCCCTCCGGGATTCCCGACAGCGCTCCTCGCTCGCCGAGGGGGACTGTCAGTGGTGGTGGATACCGTTGCTCACGCATCACGACCCTCCTGCCACGGAACGACCGTGGCCGCTGAGTCCAAAGGAGGTGGGTTCCACATGCGTCACTACGAGGTGATGGTCATCCTCGACCCCGATCTGGAGGAGCGCGCTGTCGCCCCCCTGATCGAGAACTTCCTCTCCGTCGTCCGTGAGGGCAACGGAAAGGTCGAGAAGGTCGACACCTGGGGCCGTCGTCGTCTCTCGTACGAGATCAAGAAGAAGCCCGAGGGCATCTACTCGGTCATCGACCTGCAGGCCGAGCCTGCGGTCGTCAAGGAGCTCGACCGCCAGATGAACCTGAACGAGTCGGTCCTCCGGACCAAGGTCCTCCGCCCCGAGACCCACTGAGCTTCTAGCTCAGAGGTCATCGGGTTCGAGTAGCAGCAAAGCAGCCAGAAGCAAACCCGCCGAGAGGTTCCCCCATGGCAGGCGAGACCGTCATCACGGTCGTCGGCAATCTTGTCGACGACCCCGAGCTGCGCTTCACCCCGTCCGGTGCGGCGGTCGCGAAGTTCCGTATCGCGTCCACCCCCCGCACCTTCGACCGTCAGACCAACGAGTGGAAGGACGGCGAGAGCCTCTTCCTGACCTGCTCGGTCTGGCGTCAGGCGGCGGAGAACGTCGCGGAATCGCTCCAGCGAGGCATGCGCGTCGTCGTGCAGGGCCGGCTGAAGCAGCGGTCCTACGAGGACCGTGAGGGCGTCAAGCGCACGGTCTACGAGCTGGACGTCGAGGAAGTCGGCCCCAGCCTCAAGAACGCCACGGCCAAGGTCACCAAGACCACCGGTCGCGGCGGCCAGGGTGGATACGGCGGCGGCCAGCAGGGCGGCGGCGGTGGCGGCTGGGGTGGAAACTCCGGCGGCGGTGGCCAGCAGGGTGGTGGCGGTGCTCCCGCCGACGACCCGTGGGCGACCGGCGGCTCCTCCGGCGGCGGCCAGCAGGGCGGCGGCGGTGGCGGCTGGGGTGGAAACTCCGGCGGCGGCTACTCGGACGAGCCCCCCTTCTAGGGCACGCCCCGGAAGAAGCTCGTACTCCCACTTCTTGATCACACAGGAGAAACACCATGGCGAAGCCGCCTGTGCGCAAGCCTAAGAAGAAGGTCTGCGCGTTCTGCAAGGACAAGACCGCGTACGTGGACTACAAGGACACGAACATGCTGCGGAAGTTCATTTCCGACCGCGGCAAGATCCGTGCCCGCCGCGTTACCGGCAACTGCACGCAGCACCAGCGTGACGTCGCCACGGCCGTCAAGAACAGCCGTGAGATGGCGCTGCTGCCCTACACGTCCACCGCGCGATAAGGGAAGGGTGACCGAAAAATGAAGATCATCCTCACCCACGAGGTCTCCGGCCTCGGTGCCGCTGGCGACGTCGTCGACGTCAAGGACGGCTACGCTCGCAACTACCTGGTCCCGCGCGGTTTCGCGATCCGCTGGACCAAGGGCGGCGAGAAGGACGTGGCGCAGATCCGCCGCGCCCGCAAGATCCACGAGATCGCGACCATCGAGCAGGCCAACGAGATCAAGGCCCAGCTCGAGGGCACGAAGGTGCGCCTGGCCGTTCGCTCCGGCGACGCCGGCCGTCTCTTCGGCTCCGTGACCCCGGCCGACATCGCCTCGGCGATCAAGACCGCGGGTGGCCCCGACGTCGACAAGCGTCGCGTCGAGCTCGGTGCGCCGATCAAGACCCTGGGCTCGCACCAGGTGTCCGTGCGCCTGCACCCCGAGGTTGCCGCGAAGCTCGGCGTCGAGGTCGTCGCCGCGTAACGCTGCCCTTGGCAGTCTGCGCTCAGCAGTGAGGAAGGGCCGCACCCCTCGGGGTGCGGCCCTTCCGCTGTTTTCCTTCCGCCCGTTTCACGTGAAACAGGCACCGCTTTCACGTGAAACACGTACGGCGTCAGCGCGTGGCGCCCGTGACGATCCAGCGGCCGGAGCGCATCCGGAACCAGAGGGTTCCCATCCGTACCGTCATCATCAGGGTCATCGCCCACCAGAGCGCCGTCAGCCCGCCGCCCAGCGTCGGGACCAGGAGGGCGACCGGGGCGAAGACGGCCAGTGTGAGCAGCATCGCCCAGGCCAGATAGGGGCCGTCTCCCGCGCCCATCAGGACTCCGTCGAGGACGAAGACGACCCCGGAGATCGGCTGGGAGACCGCGACCACGAGCAGGGCCGGGAGCAGGGTGTCCTGCACGGTGGTGTCGCCGGTGAAGAGCGGGACGAACAGGGGGCGGGTGACGATGAGCAGCGCGCCGAGCACCACACCGGAGAGCGCGCCCCACTGGACCATCCGGCGGCAGACCTGCCGTGCGCCGTCGGCGTCGTCCGCGCCGAGGTAGCGGCCGATGATGGCCTGGCCCGCTATGGCGATCGCGTCGAGCGCGAAGGCCATCAGGCTCCACAGGGACAGGATGATCTGGTGGGCGGCGACCTCCGCGTCCCCGAGCCGGGCGGCGACGGCCGTGGCGATCATCAGGACCGCGCGGAGCGAGAGCGTACGGACCAGGAGCGGGACGCCGGCCTGGGCGGAGGCGCGTATGCCGGCCGGGTCGGGGCGGAGGGAGGCGCCGTGGCGCCGGGCGCCCCGTACGACCACGACCAGGTAGGCGGCGGCCATGCCGCACTGGGCGATGACCGTGCCCCAGGCGGAGCCGGCGATGCCGAGACCGGCCCCGTAGACCAGGCCGAGGTTGAGCGCGCCGTTGGCCGCGAAGCCGGCGATCGCCACGTAGAGCGGGGTACGGGTGTCCTGGAGGCCGCGCAGGACGCCGGTGGCGGCCAGGACCACCAGCATGGCGGGGATCCCCAGGCCGGAGATCCTGAGGTAGGTGACGGCGTACGGGGCGGCGGTGTCCGAGGCTCCGAAGACATCGACGAGCCACGGCGCCGTGGGCAGGGTCAGTGCGACGACGGCGGCGCCGAGGAGGAGCGCGAGCCAGATGCCGTCCATGCCCTGCCGGATGGCGGCCGGGAGGTCGCCCGCGCCCACCCGCCGGGCGACGGCGGCCGTGGTGGCGTAGGCGAGGAAGACGAAGACGCTCACGGCGGTGGAGAGCAGCGCCGCGGCGATCGCGAGGCCCGCGAGCTGGGGTGTGCCGAGGTGGCCGACGATGGCGCTGTCGACCATGAGGAACAGCGGCTCGGCGACGAGAGCACCGAAGGCCGGCAGGGCGAGGGAGAGGATCTCGCGGTCGTGCTGTCGGCGGACGGCCTTGGAGGTCACGGGGGCCTGGGTCATGGGCTCAATCTAATCTTCCACAGGTAAGAGATGCAATGGCTCTGTGATCCTTACTTTTGGATGGTGTGGGGCTTCGGGTGTGGGCCGTTTGTTCTGATCTTGGTCCCTGGGGAGAACTTTTTCTCCCCCACAGCCCGTGGATGAGAAAAGCGCAGGTCAGATGTGTGAGACCGGGTGCGCTATGAGTTTGTCCACATGGCTGTCCCCCGCTCCGTGCACAGGATCCGGGGAGTTCTCCACAGCATCTGGCCCTTCACCCACAGGGCCTGTGGATAACCAGATTGGCTGTCGCCCCGGGCGGGCCTACCGTGGACCGGCGCCCGACGCGTCAGAAGCGGTCGCAAAGCCACTCTTTGATCAAGGCCGTGGCGTAGGAAAGAGTGGCACGGCGAGGTCCGCGGAGCGGACGGGAGGAGGTGGCTTGGTGAGCGTTCCCGAGCCCATGGACGACCCTTGGGCCGACAGCGGACCGAGCGACCGACTGCCCACCCGTACCCGGGGCGAAGGGCGCGGCCGTGGCCGCGGCCGCGACGACCAGCACGAGCGGGGCGGCGAAGGTCCCTGGGACGGCGGGCTCTCCGGCTTCGAGCGCGTCCCCCCGCAGGACCTCGACGCCGAGCAGTCCGTCCTCGGCGGCATGCTCCTCTCCAAGGACGCCATCGCGGACGTCGTGGAGATCATCAAGGGCAACGACTTCTACAAGCCCGCGCACGAGACCGTCTACGCGGCGATCCTCGACCTGTACGCCAAGGGCGAGCCGGCCGACCCGATCACGGTCGGCGCCGAGCTCACCAAGCGCGGCGAGATCACCCGTGTCGGCGGCGCCTCCTACCTCCACACCCTGGTCCAGTCGGTACCGACCGCGGCCAACGCCTCGTACTACGCGGAGATCGTCCACGAGCGCGCGGTCCTGCGCCGGCTCGTGGAGGCCGGCACCAAGATCACGCAGATGGGCTACGCGGCCGACGGGGACGTCGACGAGATCGTGAACTCGGCCCAGGCCGAGATCTACGCGGTCACCGAGCAGCGCACCACCGAGGACTACCTGCCGCTCGGCGACATCATGGAGGGGGCGCTCGACGAGATCGAGGCGATCGGCTCCCGCAGCGGCGAGATGACGGGTGTGCCCACCGGCTTCACCGACCTCGACTCGCTCACCAACGGACTGCACCCCGGTCAGATGATCATCATCGCGGCCCGTCCCGCCATGGGTAAGTCGACGCTCGCCCTGGACTTCGCCCGTGCGGCCTCCATCAAGCACAACCTGCCCAGCGTCATCTTCTCCCTCGAAATGGGCCGCAACGAGATCGCGATGCGTCTGCTCTCGGCCGAGGCCCGGGTCGCGCTCCACCACATGCGCTCCGGCACGATGACCGACGAGGACTGGACGCGTCTGGCCCGCCGGATGCCGGACGTCTCCCAGGCCCCGCTGTACATCGACGACTCCCCGAACCTGTCGATGATGGAGATTCGCGCGAAGTGCCGCCGGCTCAAGCAGCGCAACGGCCTCAAGCTCGTCATCATCGACTATCTGCAGCTCATGCAGTCGGGCGGTTCCAAGCGGCAGGAGAGCCGTCAGCAAGAGGTCTCCGACATGTCGCGAAACCTGAAGCTCCTCGCCAAGGAGCTGGAACTGCCGGTGATCGCGCTCTCCCAGCTGAACCGTGGTCCCGAACAGCGCACCGACAAGAAGCCGATGGTCTCCGACCTGCGTGAGTCCGGCTCGATCGAGCAGGACGCCGACATGGTCATCCTGCTGCACCGCGAGGACGCCTACGAGAAGGAGTCCCCACGCGCGGGCGAGGCGGACATCATCGTGGGCAAGCACCGTAACGGCCCGACGGCCACGATCACCGTGGCCTTCCAGGGTCACTACTCGCGCTTCGTGGACATGGCACAGACCTGATCCGACCGGGAAGTTCCGCGGTCGGCATCGCGTTGGACGGGGTCTATGACGACATCATTCGAAGCCTTGTTGCCCGGGACCGAGCGGGCTCTGCTGCACCGTGTCGCGGTGGCCCAGTCCGAGGGGCGGACGCCCTCCTTCGTGGGGGCGGTCGTCCGCGACGGAGCGCTGGTGTGGAGCGGCTCCCGCAGCTGTGTGGACGGCCACGCGCCCGACGCGGACACCCAGTTCAGGATCGGCTCGATCACCAAGGTGTTCACCGCCGTGCTCGTGATGCGGCTGCGGGACGAGGGCCTGCTCGGGCTCGACGATCCGCTGGAGCGGCACCTCAAGGGAACGGGCGTCGGCGAGGTGACGATCGCTCAACTCCTGACCCACAGCGGCGGTCTCGCCGCCGAGACCCCCGGCGCGTGGTGGGAGAGGTCCTCCGCCACGCTGCGCCCCGAGCTCTCCGACGTCCTGGGGGAGAAGCCCTTCCTCCAGTCGCCGGGGCGCCGGCACCACTACTCCAACCCCGGCTACACGCTGCTCGGTTCACTCGTCGAGGCGGTCCGGGGAGTGTCCTGGGAGGAAGCGCTCCGGCGCGAGATCCTGGAGCCGCTGGGGATGGACCGCACGACCGTCGACCCCGTCGCCCCGCACGCGGGCGGCTGGGCCGTCCACCCCTGGGCCGACGTCATGCTGCCCGAGCCGTCCGAGGACCTCGGCCTGATGGCGCCGGCCGGGCAGCTCTGGTCGACGGCCGCCGACCTCGCCCGGTTCGCCGCCTTCCTCGCGGCGGGGGATGAGCGGGTGCTCGCCCCGTCGTCCGTGGAGGAGATGCGCGCCCCGGCCTCCCCGGCCGGGGAGGGCGACTGGGAGGGGGGCTACGGGCTCGGTCTCCAGCTGCTGCGCAAGGACGGCCGCACCCTGGTCGGCCACACCGGCTCCCTCCCGGGCTTCGTCGCCTGCGTATGGGTGAGCGTGGAGGACGGCCTCGCGGGGATCGCCCTCTCCAACGCCACCTCGGGCCCGCTGACGGCGGCGGTGGCCGCCGATCTCGTACGGATCGTGGCGGAGGCGGAGCCGAGGTTCCCGGAGCCGTGGCGGCCCCTTCCCGAGGCCGAGGTCGACGAGGAACTGCTGTCCCTCACGGGGCCTTGGTACTGGGGGACGTACGCCTACGGCCTTCGGCTCGGTCCCGAGCGGAGCGTGGTGCTCGAACCCCTGCGGGGCGCCGGTCGACGGGCCCGCTTCCGCGCGCTGCCCGAGGGCGGTTGGGTCGGGCTGAACGGCTACTACGCGGGGGAGACGCTCAGGGCGGTGCGGCGCGCCGACGGCAGCGTGAGCCATCTCGACCTCGGGTCGTTCGTCTTCACGCGGGAGCCGTACGAGCCGCGGGACGCGGTTCCGGGCGGTGTGGACGAGGCCGGCTGGCGCGGTCTCTGAGCCGGTGGGCCGTTGGGCGGCGTTTCACGTGAAACCGTGCTGTTTCAGCTGTTTCAGCTGTTTCACGTGAAACGCGTCCTCAGAGGGTCTTCTTGAAGCCCACGTGGGAGGCCTCGAAGCCCAGGCGCTCGTAGAAGCGGTGGGCATCGGTGCGGGTGACGTCGGAGGTCAGCTGGACGAGCCGGCAGCCCTGGCGGCCGGACTCCGCGACGGCCCATTCGATGAGCTGCGTCCCGAGACCGCTGCCGCGCTCGTCGGCATGGATACGGACGCCCTCGATGATCGAGCGGGTGGTGCCCCGGCGGGAGAGCCCCGGGATGACCGTCAGCTGGAGGGTGCCGACGACCTTGTCCTCGCGGACGGCCACGACCACGTGCTGGTTCGGGTCGTTCGCGAGGCGCTCGAAGGCGGTGAGGTACGGGGCGAGGTCGTCGGGGGACTCGCGCTGTGCGCCCAGGGGGTCGTCGGCGAGCATCGCGACGATGGCCGGAAGGTCCTCCGCGGTGGCGGGGCGTATCTCAAGATCGCTCATGCCCCGCAGCGTAACGCCAGGACGTCCCCGCCCGGGGGCTCAGGCTCATACGGGCGCGCCCACGCCCTCCACGACCTGGACCAGCGGCGCCAGCTCCGGGTTCTTCGCGGCTTCGTCGAGGGCCTCGCGGAGCGCGCTGTCGTTGGTGGGGCGGGCCTCTTCGAGGAGTTTGAGGCCGGCCTCGGTCACATCGGTGTAGATGCCGCGCCGGTCGGTGGCGCAGAGGTACCGGGTGAGCAGGCCACGGTCCTCGAGCCGGGTGACGAGCCGGGTGGTGGCGCTCTGGCTGAGCACGACGGCGTCGGCGACCTGCTTCATCTGGAGGTGGCCGCCGGGGCCGCTGTGCTGGCGGCTGAGGACGTCGAGCAGCGAGTACTCCCGCACGCTCAGACCGTGGCCGGACTCCAGGGCGCGCTCGAGGTGGGACTCGATCCTGCCGTGCAGCAGGGAGAGGGCGCACCAGCGCTGGGAGAGCGCGGTGAGTGCGGGGTCCGTCGCGGTCATGTTCTCTCCTCGGTGTCTCCTCGGCGCCGGAGCGGCTCCCGGTCCAGGGTAGACGAAGCGACGCAATAATGCGCGTCTGCAAGTAAAACTATCCGGCGGCGACCGTCAGGGGGGCGAAGCGGCGGCGCCAGTCGCCGGGGAGGTCGGGCAGGGAGCGGATCATCACCGACGTGGTGGCGATCGTGTCGATGCCGTTCTCCTTCGCCCAGCTCAGCAGGGAGGTGTGCCGCACGTCGATGTCCGTGCGCAGCGGTCGGTCGGTGGCGGCCGCCAGGGAGGCGATCAGGGCCTTCGCCGTGCCGGGGTCCCGGGCGATCAGGGGGCCGATGACATGGGTGTCCATGTTGGGCCAGGCGGCCGCGAAGCCGGTGATCTCGCCGCCCTCCTCCGCGACCCGGAGGTGGTCCGCGAACGCGGGGAGCCGGGCGATGAGGTGGGTGCGGTCGAGGCCGAAGACCTCGTGGTCCAGGCGCAGGACCGCCGGGAGGTCCTCGGCCGTCGCCGGGCGGACGGGAACGTCCGGGGCGGGCGCGGTGAAGGTGAAGTGCCCGCGCACCATCTCGGCCCGGCTCGTCACGGTGAAGCCCAGCTGCTCGTACAGGGGCTGTCCGTTGGACGTGGCGTACAGCGTGAGCGGGGTGTCCCCCGACTCCGCGAGGACGTGCCGCATGAGTCGGCGTCCCAGGCCCTGGCGTGCGTACCGCTCGGCGACGAGGACCATGCCGATCGCGGCGAGCCCGGGGCCGTACGAGGTGACCACGGAGCAGGCGGCGAGGCCAGGACCGTCGGGGTCGTCGATGCCGTAGCCGGTGCCGGCGGTGAGGAGCAGGCCCCACTTGTGTTCCTCGCGGAGCCATCCCCGGTTCTCGGAGAGGTCGGCGCAGGCGAGGAGGTCCTCCGAGCCGAGGCGCCGGATCGGGAGCTGTGCGAGGGAGGCGGGGGAAATCGGCATGCCTTTCAGGCTGAACGACGCGGTGATCTTCCGTCCACCGCTTTACGGTGTTTCACGTGAAACCCTCGAACCCCCGAACGCGCCGGCTGCACCTCTTCGATCTCGACGGCACCCTGATCCGGGGCTCGGCCGCCGCGGTGGAGATCTCCCGGCAACTGGGCCTGGTCGACGAGATCGCCGCCCTGGAGGAGGGCTTCCTGCGGGGGCTCACACCGGACGAGTTCGCCGTCCGGGCCCGCGAGCTGTGGTCCGCGCTCACCCCGGAGCAGGTCGCGGCGGCCTTCGACGGGGCGCCCTGGCTGGCGGGCATCCGCGAGGTCTGGGCGGACATCCGGGCCCGGGGAGACCGCTGCGCGGTCATCTCCCTCTCGCCCGACTTCTTCGTCGAGCGGCTCCTCGACTGGGGCGTCGACACGACGCACGGCTCGCTCTGGCCGGCCGTCCCGTTCACCGAGGCGATCCACCGGCCGGGCATTCTCGACGCGCGGGCGAAGGTGCGGATCGCGCGGGAGCTCTGTGCGGGGTACGGAGTGGACCCGGTCGACTGCGTCGCGTACGGGGACTCGATGTCCGACGCGGAGCTCTTCGCGATCGTGCCGGAGACCGTGGCGGTGAACGCGGACCACCATCTTGCCGGGCTCTCCCGCCACAGCTACTCCGGAGGGGACCTGCGCGAGGCCTACGCGTTGGTCCGAAACAGCGCAGCCTAGCCAGAAACCCGGGCCTATGGCCCGAGAACGCCACTTTCCGTCCGAAGCGCCGGTCGCAGGGGTCATGCTGCGGTCACGGAAGCCGGCCAGCGCGAGGCGAGGCACATGATGGATGCTCCGACCACCACGACGGACGACCGGGAGTCCCCGGCGGCGGACGGGAAGGAACCCCGGATATCCGAGGGACCCTCCGCCGATGCCGTTCTCGTCCGTCGCACCCTGGCGGAGATCGCACCGGTCGCCGACCGGGTGACCTCGTACTTCTACGCCCTGCTCTTCACCCACCACCCCGAGCTGCGCGAGATGTTCCCCGTGGCCATGGACACCCAGCGGGACCGGCTCCTGAAGGCCCTCCTGACGGCGGCCGAGCACATGGACGACGTCCCGGTCCTCACCGCGTACCTGGAGAACCTCGGTCGGGGGCACCGGAAGTACGGGACCCGGGCCACCCACTACCCGGCCGTCGGCGAGGCCCTCATCGGCGCGCTCGTGCGGTACGCGGAGAAGAGCTGGGACGAGGAGACCGAGGCGGCCTGGGTCCGCACGTACACGACGATCTCCCAGATCATGATCGACGCGGCCGCGGAGGACGAGCGGAGCGCCCCCGCCTGGTGGCAGGCCGAGGTGGTCTCCCACGATCTGCGCACCCCGGACATCGCCGTCGTCACGCTCAGGCCCGACCGGCCGTACCCCTTCCTCGCCGGGCAGTACACGACCCTGGAGACCCCGTGGTGGCCCCGGATATGGCGCCACTACTCCTTCGCCTCGGCACCCCGGCCGGACGGACTGCTGTCCCTCCACGTCAAGGCCGTCCCGGCCGGCTGGGTGTCCAACGCGCTGGTCCACCGGGCGCGCCCCGGGGACGTGCTGCGGCTCGGTCCGCCGGCCGGCTCCATGACGGTCGACCACTCCACGGACACCGGTCTGCTCTGCATGGGCGGCGGCACCGGGATAGCGCCGATCAAGGCACTGGTCGAGGACGTCGCCGAGCACGGGGACCGGCGCCCGGTCGACGTCTTCTACGGGGCGCGCAGCGGCCACGACCTCTATGACATCGACACGATGCTGCGGCTGCAGAAGACCTTCCCGTGGCTCTCCGTCCACCCGGTCACCGAGGAACAGGGGAGGCTCCCGGAGGCCGTCTGCCGCTACGGCCCCTGGAACGAACGCGACGCCTATCTCTCGGGCCCGCTCGACATGGTCCGCTGCGGGGTCGACGCACTGCGCGGAGCGGGAGTCCCCTCGGACCGCATCCGCCACGACTTCCTCACGGAGCTCGCCCCCGCAGCGGGTTAGCCCAGGTCGGGGGCGTGCATCGCGCGGACGCCCTCGATGTTGCCGTCGAGGTAGTGGCGCAGGGAGAGCGGGACGAGGTTCACGGCGGCGATGCCGACCCGGTTGAAGGGCACCCGGACGACCTCGTACTCGCCGATCGGTTCCTCCATCTCGGGGCCGTGCCGCAGCGAGGGGTCCATGGAGCCGAGCCGGCACACGAAGAAGTGCTGGACCTTCACCCCGGAGACCCCGCCGTCGACGATGTGCTCGACGGTGTCGACGAAGCAGGGCACCACATCGGTGATCTTCGCGCCGAGCTCTTCGAGCACCTCGCGGTGCAGGGCCTCGACGACGGTGGCGTCGGTGGGCTCCACGCCGCCGCCGGGCGTGACCCAGTAGGGATCCATCCCGGGCTTGGTCCGCTTGATGAGGATCAGGTCGTCCCCGTCGAGCAGGATGGCGCGTGCGGTGCGCTTGATCACGGGCCGTTCGGTCATGGGAAGAAAATGGCCCGTCCGAGGTGTCCTGAAACTCACCAGTTCCCGGCCGCGCGCAGCAGCTCCTCATGGGCCCGCGCCAAGGGGGACAGTGCGAGCGTCCCCGTGCGCGCGACCAGGAAATAGGTACGGAGCGGCGGGACCGGGGGGTCGAGCAGCGCCACGAGGTGTCCCCGCTCCAGGGCCTCCTCGCACAGGTAGCGCGGCAGGACGGCGAGCCCGGCACCGGAGGCGGCGACGTCCCGCACGGCCCGCAGGTCGGGGGCGATGACGGTGGCGGCGGCCGCCGGTTTCGTCTCGAAGACGCTCGCCCAGTAGCGGGAGACGAAGGGCAGCGACTCGTGCACCTCGACCACCGGCAGCTGCTCCAGGACCACCGCGCCCGTGCCCAGGAGCACCTCGGGGGAGAGCCTGGCGGCCCAGCGCGGGGCCGCGACAAGGACGTGTTCCTCGTCGCAGAGCGGGACGGAGACGAGCAGACCGCCCCGGGGACGGGCGGTGGCGATGGCCAGATCGTGGTGTCCGGCGGCGAGCCCGTCGAGGATCTCCTCCGTGTCGCCGAGGAAGGAGGCCCGCACGGCGAGCCCCTGGCCGACCAGCGGGGCGAGGGCGGGCAGCGCGCGCAGCGCGGTGAACTCCGGGGGCCCGGCGAGATGGAGGGTGCGCACCCCGCTCTCCTCGGCGAGACCGGTCTCGGCGATCTCCACGAGGGCGTCCAGATGGGGCGCCGCGCGGTGCGCGAGTTCGTCGCCGACGGTGGTGGGGGTGACTCCGCGCGCCTGTCTGAGGAAGAGCGGCCGCCCCAACTGCCGTTCGAGGGTCCGGATCTGGCTGGTGACGGCGGGCTGGGAGAGGCCGAGGAGTGCGGCGGCGCGGGTGAAGGAACCGGCCCGGTGCACCGTGACGAACGTGCGCAGCAGGGCCAGATCCATGTCCGCCCCCTCCCGGCCGTCGTGCGGCCGTTCGACTCAGGCGGTCGGCTGACTGCGCCTCAGGACCGTCCAACTATAAATAAGTCGATAGGTCGCTGTCGCTACCGTGATTGGACACTGACGCACAGTCAACTAGCCTTGTGCAGGCGGTCTCCGCGCATGGAACCGAGGACGTTCCGAGCCATGAGGGGGGAGGCTCGGAGCGTCCTCGGTCCGTGTCCCGGGGCGCTGGTCAGCCCGCGACGCCGGCCTCGTCGAGGGCGCGCAGCACATCGGCGATCAGGTCCTCCGGGTCCTCGGCTCCGACCGAGAAGCGGATGAAGCCCTCCGCGACCGCGTCCCCGCCCCAGCGCCCGCGCCGCTCCGCCGTGGAGCGCACGCCGCCGAAGCTGGTGGCGTCGTCGACGAGCCGCAGCTCCTCCAGGAACCGATCGGCCCGCTTCCGGTCCGCCAGTTCGAAGGAGACCACCGGTCCGAAGCGCCGCATCTGCCGGGCGGCCACCGCGTGCGAGGGATCGTCGGGCAGTCCGGGGTAGCGAAGGCCGGTCACGTCCGCGCGCTCGGCGAGCGCCCGCGCCAGGGCCAGCGCGGTGGAGCACTGCCGGTCGATCCGCAGCTGGAGCGTGGCGAGCGACCGGTGGGCGAGCCAGGCCTCCATGGGGCCGGGGATGGCGCCGACGATCTTGCGCCAGCGTCGTACCTCCGCGGCCCGCAGGGGATCCCGGCAGCTCACATGGCCGAGCAGGATGTCGCCGTGCCCGGTCATGCCCTTGGTGTCGCTGGCGACGGAGAAGTCCGCGCCCAGGGCGAGCGGGCGCTGGCCGAGCGGGGTGGCGAGGGTGTTGTCGACGGCGACGAGCGCCCCGGCCGCGTGCGCCTCGTCCACCAGACGTCGGATGTCGCAGACGTCGAGACCGGGGTTGGACGGGGTCTCGATCCACAGCAGCCGGGCCCCGTCCAGTACGGACAGCTGGGCGTCGCCGCCGGTCGGCGCGGTGCGGACCTCGATGCCGTACGCCCGCAGCTGCTCGTGCACCAGGGGCAGGGCCTGGTAGCCGTCGGACGGCACCACCACCGCGTCGCCCGCCTTCAGCTGGGAGAAGAGGACGGCGGAGACGGCGGCCATGCCGGACGCGAACACCAGCGTCTCCACGCCCTCCTCCCCCGGTGCCTCGAGCTCGCCGATCGCCCGTTCCAGATGGGTCCAGGTCGGGTTCTCGTCGCGGCCGTAGGTGTACGGGCCGGTCGGCTCGCCCGGCAGGTGGAAGTGGGCCGCGAAGACCGGCCCCGGCAAGGTCGGTTCGTACTTCACGGGCTCGGGCAGTCCTGCCCGTACCGCCCGCGTGCCGTCGCCGATTTCCTGGTCCGTCACCGTGTCCGTTCCTCCAGTTCCGTGCGTACGGCCGCGAGCAGTCCCTCGCTCGCGGCCTCCACCATCTCCAGGCACTCCTCGAACTCCTCGCGGCCCCCGTAGTAGGGGTCGGGGACGTCGAGTCCGGGCCCGGCGGCCGGGTCGTAGGAGCCTTATCCTCGCCGCTTCGTCGGGGGTGCGGGCGAGCTCCCGGAGCTCCCGCAGATGCCCCTCGTCCAGGGCGATCACCAGGTCGAGGGCGGGGAACCACGAGGACCGGAACCGCCGGGCGGTGTGCGCGGAGGTGTATCCGTTCTCGTCGAGCACGGCGACCGTGCGCGGGTCGGCTCCGTCGCCCTCGTGCCAGCCTCCGGTGCCGGCGCTGTCGATCTCCACCAGAGCGCCGAGGCCGGCCTCCTCCACCCGACGGCGGAAGACGTGCTCGGCCATCGGCGAGCGGCAGATGTTGCCCGTGCAGACGAAGCAGACGCGGTAGGCCATGGTCCCCACTCAGTCGCCGTCGGGGAGCACGACGTTCAGCGCCCACGAGACGACGGAGATGATCAGACCGCCCAGGACGGCGGTCCAGAAGCCCTCCACGTGGAAGCTGAGGTCGAGCTGCTCGGACAGCCACGACGTGAGCAGCAGCATCAGGGCGTTGACCACCAGGGTGATCAGACCGAGGGTCAGGATGAAGAGGGGAAGGGTCAGCAGCTTGACGATCGGCTTGACCAGGAAGTTCACGAGCCCGAAGACGAGGGCGACGAGAATGAGGGTCCAGGCCTTCTTGCCGGTGCTCTCACCGGTCAGGGTGATGTCCTGGAGCAACCAGATGGCGACTCCGAGAGCGCCCGCGTTCGCGAGCGTCTTGACGACGAAATTCTTCATGTGTCTGATCGTGGCAGACATGATCGGGACAGGGCAGGGGCGAGCAGGCGATGAAGGCATTCCGGCTGGATGAACTGGAGGCGGAGCGCGCCGCGAACAAGGGCGCGTACCTCCAGTTCCTGCGTGAGCGGAACATGTCGGTGGGTCTGTACGCCCTCGACGCGGGGGAGCTCGATCCGCAGCGGCCGCACGGTCAGGACGAGGTGTACTTCGTGGTCAGCGGCCGGGCGGCGATCACGGTCGGGACGGAGACGACCCAGGTGGCGCGCGGCAGCGTGGTCTATGTGCCGGCCGGGGTGGAGCACCGGTTCCACCACATCAGCGAGGACCTGCGGGTCATGGTGGTCTTCTCACCGCCGGAGGGCTGAGCCGGACCTCGGAGGGCGAGCCGGACCTTCGGAGGGCCGAGCCGGTTCCGGAAGGGCTGAGCCGGAACCGGAGGGCCGAATCCGAACCGGACCCGGAGGGCTGAGGGTCGGGAAGCCCGGGCCCCTAAGGGTCGGATCAGGGGAGAGCGGGGGCCGCGGGGCCCCCGCGGACTTCCTCCCGCCCCTAGCCTTGAGGGTGTTCGGCGCAGAGCGCGCGGAGCGGTTCTTCGGGAGCGAGGTAGGGACGATGGCCGTACGGGAGATTCTCGCGGGGATGCCCTGGTGGGTGAAGTGGGTCGCCATACCCCTCCTCGCCCTGTTCGTCTTCGGCGGGCTGATCACCAGCGTCCTGACCTTCGTGGTCAGTCTGCTCTTCAAGGTGCTGCTCTTCGTGGCCCTCGTCGCCGGACTGATCTACGTCGTGCGGAAGTTCAGCTCCTCCGCCAGGTCCCGCCAGGACTGGTAGCACAAGCTACTGATCGGTATGAGGCCGATGGAGGGCATTAGCCCGGGCGGGGGAACGCGCTGGTCGAATCAAGGTATGGGCCCCGGGGCTGCCACTAGAGTGGAATCTCTCCGCCGTGTTGGGGACTACGGGCGTAGACGTCCGTACTGACCAGCGGTTTCCCAGGCCCGGCGGGCGCGCGGGGGCGGCCCCCGCGGGCGGGTGCGCGCATCCGTCGTCACGCCTGGGGGTGACCTTTGGCCATGGCCACGCAGACGGCTGCGCCTACCCTGATCGGCTCGGTGCAGCGGGCGCTGAGACTCCTGGAGGCCGTGTCCTCCCATCCGGAGGGCGCCCCCGCCAAGCAGCTCGCCCGTGAGACGGGCCTTCCGCTGCCCACCACGTACCACCTGCTCCGCACCCTGACGCACGAGGGCTATCTGCTCCGCGACAAGGGTGTGTTCGTCCTGGGCGACGCCGCCGTCCGACTGGCCGGCGGCGGAGATGTGCAGAATCGTCGCATCAAGATCGAAGACTCCCTCGCCGCATGGCGGGACGAGATCGGTGTACCCATCTACTTCGCCGTCTACCGCGAGGGCGAGGTCGAACTCGTCGCCGTCGCCGACACCCCTTCCAACCCCGCAGTCGAGGAATGGGCCGACTTCCGCGAGACGGCGCACGCCCACGCGATCGGGCAGTGCCTGCTGAGTCAACTCGATCCGAAATCTCGTCAAGACCACCTCGACCGCCATCCGGTGGAAGCCATCACTCCGTACACGGTGCGTAACCGCCGTGCCCTTTCGGAGCGTTTGGGCGGTTTGGGGCGAATGGAACCCCTGGTGGAGCGTCAGGAATATGCGCTCGGCACGGTCTGTGCCGCCATCCCCATCACCGTGGGCTCCGCGGCGGGCACGATGGCGATTTCCCTCCCCCTCCACCAGGAAGAACGGTTGCTCCCAGCAGTCGAGCGGCTACGCACGGAGATCGGGAGGCTCTTCGGTTCACTCGCGTTCTCTATCAGTATCTGAAAAATCACTCCTTGTGATCTGCTAACGCGTACAGCACGATTGCGTCAAGAGGGCCACGGGGGATCATTCCTGGCCGTTTCGGTCACAGCTTTCAGCAGCTGTGTTCACACAACTGCTTCATCTACTGCGGGGTACACGATGCGAGAGTCGGTTCAGGCCGAGGTCCTGATGAGCTTCCTCGTCTCCGAGGAGCTCTCCTTCAAGATCCCGGTCGAACTCCGTTATGAGACCCGGGATCCCTACGCGGTGCGGATGACCTTCCACCTCCCCGGAGACGCGCCCGTGACCTGGGCGTTCGGAAGGGAACTGCTGCTCGACGGGATCAACCGGCCGAGTGGGGACGGGGATGTGCACATCGCCCCCACGGATCCGGAGAGGCTCTCGGACGTCTCCATCCGGCTCCAGGTGGGCGGCGACCGCGCGCTGTTCCGGGCCAGCGCGCCGCCGCTGGTCGCCTTCCTCGACCGAACGGACAAGCTGGTTCCGCTCGGTCAGGAACGGACACTCGGTGACTTCGAGGACCACCTGGAGGCCGCACTCGGCCGGATCCTGGCCGAGGAGAACGCCGGCCCCGCCTGAGCAGGCCCGCCTGAGCAGGCCCGTTCGAGCCGGACCCTCCCCGAGCCGGGCCGGCCCGAGCCCCTGTACGTACGCCTCACTTGGCGCGGCGGCGCCGCCCTCCCCGTACCGCCGCCGGCTTCCCGCCCCCGGAGGCCGGACGGTCGGCGGAGACGACCAGGGCCGCGAGTCCCGTGGTGAGCGGAACGGACGCCACCAGACCGATCGACCCGACCAGGGTCCGGACGATCTCCTCGGCGACCAGCTCGCTGTTGGCCACCGTCCCCATGCTGCTCTGCGCGATGGAGAAGAGCAGCAGCAGCGGCAGGGCGGCACCCGCGTAGGCGAGCACCAGCGTGTTCACGACCGAGGCGATGTGGTCGCGGCCGATCCGGATCCCGGCCCGGTACAGGCCGCGCGGCCCCATGCCCGGATCGGCCTGGTGCAGCTCCCAGACCACCGAGGTCTGGGTGACCGTCACGTCGTCGAGCACGCCGAGCGAACCGATGATGATCCCGGCGAGCAGCAGGCCGGACATGTCGATCTCCGGGTACAGGCCGTGGATCAGACCGGTGTTGTCGTCGGTGTTGCCGCTGAGCGAGGCCCAGCCGATGAAGAGCGAGCCGAGCAGACCGATCAGCAGCAGCGAGATCAGCGTGCCGAGCACGGCGACCGAGGTGCGGGCCGAGAGCCCGTGGCACATGTAGAGCGCGATCAGCATGATCGCGCTCGACCCGACCACCGCCACGACCAGCGGGTTCGACCCCTGCAGGATCGCCGGCAGGATGAAGTACGTCAGCACGAGGAAGCTCACGGCGAGCGCGATGAGCGCCATGACGCCCCGCATCCGGCCGACCACCACCACCGCGAGGGCGAAGATGCCGGCGAGCACCGCCAGCGGCACCTTGCGGTTCACATCGGTCACCGAGTACTGCAGGTCGTGCGGGGCGTCGGGGGCGTACGCCACCACCACGCCCTGACCCTCGTGCAGTTGGCGCGGAGCGTCCGGCTGCACGATCTCGACGAACCTGCGCCCCGTGTCCGGGCCGGTGGTGACCTCGACCGTCGCCTTCTCGCACTGCCCCTGCTGGGCGTTGACCGCCTCGCGGCCCTCCGGAGTGGAGGTGTCGCCGGTCGGCGGGACCTGCGCGGCGTTCACGTCCTTGCAGTCGACGTGCTCGACGGAGACGACCTTGCCCTGCTCGGTCTGCCGGTCGAAGCCGACGCCGGTGCGCTCGTGCGCCGGGGTGCCACCCGGCCAGAGGACCACGAGCCCCACGACGACCGCGGTGGCGAAGGGGATCAGGATCGCGGCGATGACTCTGCGCAGGTGCCGGGAGACGGGAGCGGCGGGGCCGTGGCTGTGGGAATGGGAGTGCTCGTGGTCATGAGGTTCGGGGGGCTGCTGGGGGGAAGTCACCGACCGATCATCGCAAGAACGGCAGGGGCCCACTGTTCAGCACGCCAGGGATGGCGCTAGCGTGGTGGCACCTTTGCACACGCGGGAGCTCGGAGCACCGGGCTGAGAGGGCGCTGATCACCGTACGCACGTACGGGAGGAGGCTGCGCCGACCGCCGAACCTGTTACCGGGTAATGCCGGCGTAGGGAGATCGGTCTCATGACCATTCAGGATGCACGCACGCCTGCCTCCGACCAGAACGACGGCCAGGGCGAGCGCACGCCGGGCTGGCACAAGGGGTACGTCCAGGGCTCGCGCCCCGACCTCCGGGTGCCCGTCCGCCAGGTGCACCTCACCAACGGCAAGGACGTCACGCTGTACGACACGTCCGGCCCGTACACCGACCCCGCCATCGACACCGATGTCCGGCGGGGCCTTCCGCCGCTGCGCGAGAACTGGATCATCGCGCGCGGCGACACCGAGGAGTACGCGGGCCGCCCGGTCCGCCCCGAGGACGACGGCATCAAGCACACCTCCCCGCGCGGCGGTGGGCTGAAGAACCTCGACGCCGTCTTCCCCGGCCGCCCCCGCCTGCCGCGCCGCGGCCGCAGCGGCCAGGCCGTGACCCAGCTCGCGTACGCCCGCCGGGGGGAGATCACCCCGGAGATGGAGTACGTCGCGATCCGCGAGAACGTCTCCCCCGAGGTCGTACGGGAGGAGATCGCCGCGGGCCGCGCGGTGCTGCCGGCGAACGTGAACCACCCGGAGATCGAGCCGATGATCATCGGCAAGCGGTTCCTGGTGAAGGTCAACGCCAACATCGGCAACTCCGCCGTCACCTCCTCCATCGAGGAGGAGGTGGAGAAGATGACCTGGGCGACCAAGTGGGGCGCCGACACGGTCATGGACCTGTCCACCGGCCGCAACATCCACACCACCCGCGAGTGGGTGCTGCGCAACTCCCCCGTGCCGATCGGCACCGTGCCGCTCTACCAGGCCCTGGAGAAGGTCGACGGCAAGGCCGAGGAGCTGACCTGGGAGATCTACAAGGACACGGTCATCGAGCAGGCCGAGCAGGGCGTCGACTACATGACGGTCCACGCCGGCGTGCTCCTGCCGTACGTGCCGCTCACCGCGCGCCGCAAGACCGGCATCGTCTCGCGCGGCGGCTCGATCATGGCCGCCTGGTGTCTGGCGCACCACAAGGAGAACTTCCTCTACACGAACTTCGAGGAGCTCTGCGAGATCCTCGCGGCGTACGACGTCACCTACTCGCTCGGCGACGGCCTGCGCCCCGGCTCGATCGCGGACGCCAACGACGAGGCGCAGTTCGCGGAGCTGCGCACGCTCGGCGAGCTGAACACGATCGCCAAGCGGCACAACGTGCAGACGATGATCGAGGGCCCCGGGCACGTCCCGATGCACAAGATCAAGGAGAACATCGACCTCCAGCAGGAGATCTGCGAGGAGGCGCCGTTCTACACGCTCGGCCCGCTGACCACGGACGTCGCCCCGGCGTACGACCACATCACCTCGGGCATCGGCGCGGCGATGATCGCCTGGTGGGGCACGGCGATGCTCTGCTACGTCACGCCCAAGGAGCACCTGGGCCTGCCGAACCGCGACGACGTGAAGACCGGCGTCATCACGTACAAGATCGCGGCGCACGCTGCGGACCTCGCCAAGGGGCACCCGGGCGCGCAGGAGTGGGACGACGCGCTGTCCGACGCGCGGTTCGAGTTCCGCTGGGAGGACCAGTTCAACCTGGCCCTCGACCCGGACACGGCCCGCGAGTTCCACGACGAGACGCTGCCGGCGGAGCCCGCGAAGACCGCGCACTTCTGCTCGATGTGCGGTCCGAAGTTCTGCTCGATGAAGATCTCCCAGGACATCCGGCGTGAGCACGGCGGTACGCAGCAGGAGATCGAGGCCGGCATGGCGGAGAAGTCGAAGGAGTTCGCGGCGAGCGGCAACCGCGTCTACCTGCCGCTGGCCGAGTAGGTCCCGGTCCCGTCGCCCGCTCCTCAGGGCCTCGCCGCGTCCGGTGGTCCGGTCGCGGCGAGGGCGTCGCGGAGGAAGGGGAGGATGCCGCGCTCCAGGAGGGCGCGGCGCCAGGCCTCCCGGGCGAGGGTGAGTTCGTCGTCGGCCGTGGCGGTGCCGTCCGCCGCGGCCGGTCTGTTGCGCAGGGCGGTCACGAGGAGGCCGGCGCCCGCGCTGAGCAGGCCGGCGGCGGCGAGGGCGGCGAAGACGAGGCCGGCCGTCAGCAGGGTCTCGCCGAACACCACCGTGGGGGCGAGGGCGTGCAGGACCGCCCCGACCAGCAGGAGTATCGCGGCGGCCGTGCCCGCGAGGACGGGCACCATCACGTTGACGATGGCGACGACGCCGACGCCCGTGCCGGGGTTCGCCCCGGGGTCCGGCACGGGTGTGCGGGTCCGGGCGGCCGCGCGGTTCTGCTCGCGGACCTTCACGAAGTGGTCGTACTCGCTCGCCGCTGCGGTGGTGATCAGCGCTGTCGCGTTCAGCGTCATGGCGCGCAGCTGCGCGACCGTCAGCCGGGTTCCGACTCCGGCGAGTTCCGGACGTGCGTGGGCGGTGCTCAGTGCGTCGTCGAGGATCCGCTCGTATTCGGCGCGGTCCTCGGTCAGCAGGTGCGGAGCCACGTTCATGTGCATCCCCCGATGCTCCGTAGGCCCGGATCAGCCGTGGGAAACGGTCGGTTGGGCGGAAACGGAGGAGAGCCTGCTACGGATGGACCCGATGGTATTGCGGCGACGCCACGGCCTGACAGGGTGTTTCCGGAAATCGACTTCCCCGGATGCGCAGGGTTATGCGTCAGCCGCTCAAGGGGAGTTGGACGACCAGTAGTTTTCCGGCCATGGTCACTCCGCCGTCCATGGCGATCGCGAGACCGTCGGCGTACACGTGCGGTCCGTCGACGACCGGGCCTCCGCCGTCCTCGCCGTCCTCCGTGCCGACCTGGCCGAGGAGGTACGGGATGGGGCTGTGGCCGTGCACGATCCGGCGGCCGCCGTAGGTGGCGAGCAGCTCCTGGACGGCCTGCGGGCCGCCGTCGTCGCGGAACGCGAAGCGCTTGGTGAACTTCCGGAAGAGGTCCCAGACCTCGTCGGCGTCGTTCCGGTTGAGGATCTCGTGGACCGTTTCGTTGACGTCCTCGATGGTGTCGCCGTATTCGAGGTACGCGGTGGTGTCGGAGTGCAGGAGGAGGTGGTCGTCCTCCTGCACCACGGCGTCCAGCCGGGACATCCACTGGAGGTGGACGTCCTGGAGGCGGTCCATGTCGTGCTTCTGGCCGCCGTTGAGCAGCCAGGCGGCCTGGAAGGTGGCGGTGCCCGCGCCGGAGTTGACGGGCGTGTCGCCGAAGCGTTTGGCGCCGATGAGCAGCAGCTCGTGGTTGCCCATGAGGGCCTTGCAGTAGCCGCCGGCGGCGGCGGCCTCGGCGGAGAGGCGCATGACGAGGTCGATGACGCCGATGCCGTCGGGGCCGCGGTCGGTGAAGTCGCCGAGGAACCAGAGCCGGGCGTTGCCCGCGGCCCAGCCGCCGTTCTCGTCGATGAGGCCCTGGGCGCGCAGGGCGGCGACGAGCTCGTCGAGGTAGCCGTGGACGTCGCCGACGACGTAGAGGGGGCCGGGTCCGTCGCCGTTCGAGGGCGCCGGGGCGGGGACCGGCTCGGGGGTGACGGGGACCTGGACGGTGTCGCCGCGGTTGATGACCGGGAGGTCGCGCTCGGTCGGGGTGTACCCCTCGGGCTCGCCCTCGGGGAAGGCGTTGCCGGGGTGGCCGGTGGCGACGGAGACGATGGAGGAACCGGTCGTGGCGGTGGTGTACCCCGGGGCGAGGCGGTGCCCCAGGTGGAGGGTCGGATCGGCGGGCGCGGGTGCCTGCGGCGCGGGGGGTACGGGCTGGGCGACGGGTGCGGCCTGGGCGGTGGGCGCGGGTGCCGGTGGTGCCGGTACGGACGCGGCCGGGAGGGGCTCGGCCGGCGGGGTCGGGACCGGGACGGCCTCGACCGGGGAGGCCGCGAGCGGTGGGGCCGGGACCGGGACGGCCTCGACCGGGGAAGGGGCGACCGGGGGCAGGTGCGCGGCGGACGCCGGGTGTTCGACGGGGGTCAGGCGTTCGACGGGTGCGGGCTCGACCACCGGCGTCGACGCCGGTTCCTCCGGGGAGGGGGGCTCGGCGGCGTGGCCCTGCACGGGCACGCGGGCGTACGGCGGTACGCGGAAGTCACGCAATGTCGCCGTGCGTACCACGGGCTCCTGACCGGCCCCCTGAGTCATCGACCCCTCCACCACCGTCGCGATGCCCTGCACATCGCGGACCGGCCTGGTCGGGGTGGTCCGCGGTGTCGTCCGCCCATCATAGGAATGAGCGTCCTCCTGTGTGACGCACCAGGGGTGGTGAATCCGGGTCCACTCCGGGTTCACCGGTCGTTTCGCCCGAATTAGGAAGGTCCAGTCCAGGGTCGAGACCGGTACGGTGACCGGTTTCGCCGTTCCCACCCACGGGCAGGGGCGGGGACGGCGGGTCGGATGACGGAGGGGTCAGTCCTTCGCGGGCGAGCGCGGCGGGCTGACCGTAGTGCGCGGCGAACGGCGCTGCGAGGACGTACGGACGATGAGTTCGGTCGGTATCACCTGCTCGACCGGACCGTCGGTGTCGATCCCCTCGATGGCGTCGATGAGGAGCTGGACGACGGCCGTGCCGATCCGGCGCGGCTTGAGCGAGAGCGTGGTGATGGGCGGTTCGGTGGTGGCGTAGACGGTCGACTCGCTGCAGCAGACCAGCAGCAGGTCGTCCGGGACGCGCAGTCCGTAGCGGCGCGCGGCCGCGAGGAGGTCGGTCCCGTTGGGGTCGAAGAGGCCGTACACGGCGTCGGGCCGGTCCGGGCGGGCGAGCAGCCGGTCGGCCGCGACGGCGCCCGCGCACGGGTCGTGCGCCGGATAGGCCTCGTAGACGGGGTCCTGGCCCACCCGTTCGCACCAGTTGAGGTACGCGGTGGTGGACAGGCGGGTGTACGTGTCGGTGGTGGTTCCGGTGAGGAGGCCGATCCGGCGGGCGCCGGCGTCGGCGAGGTGGTCGAGCAGGTCGAGGACGGCGGCTTCGTGGTCGTTGTCGACCCAGGCGGTGACCGGAAGGGTGCCGGCGGGGCGTCCGTCGGAGACGACGGGCAGGCCCTGGCGGACCAGTTCGGTGACGACCGGGTCGTGGTCGGAGGGGTCGATGACGACGGTGCCGTCGAGGGCGACGTTCGACCAGACGTCATGGCGGGAGGTGGCGGGGAGGATGACCAGGGCGTAGCCCCGGGCGAGTGCCGCCGATGTGGCTGCTCTGGCCATCTCCGCGAAGTACGCGAATTCGGTGAAGGTGAAAGGTTCATCCCCGTACGTGGTCACGGTCAGGCCGATGAGTCCCGACTTGCCGGTACGGAGCGTGCGGGCCGCCGCGGATGGGCGGTAGCCCAGCCTGTCGGCGACCTCGCGGACGTGGCGGCGGGTGGCGTCCGGGAGTCGGCCCTTGCCGTTGAGCGCGTCGGAGACAGTCGTGATGGAGACCCCGGCGGCGGCGGCCACGTCCCGGATGCCTGCCCGGCCCTGCCGGCTTCCCCGGGTCTGTGCCCGGCTCACCTGGTGCTTCCCTGCTGCTGTCATGGCGAGCCGATAGTAGGGCGATGAGGGGCGGTCGGGACGGTCGCATATGCAGGCGTTGACAGGCACGTTTCTGCATGATCGAACGGGACCAAGAGGAGCTGAATCGAAGGTAGTTGGGGCCTCTGCCGTGCGATCTATGCTCATCGAGCGGTCTGGGCCTGGCGAGGGGGCGAGGTCTCGAAGAGGTCTCAACTCACCTCTACGGGGGATGCGCGCCACGGCGCCCGCCACCAGCGCACGCCACCCGTCCGCGCGCTCCCCCTCTTCCCCGCCGGGAGCGGGGCCGTATCCACAGCGTGTCCCTCCTGTTGTCCACAGCCCATTCGCAGCGGGGGCGAATCCTCTTAAGGTGAGGAGTATTGGCGGTACGGACGGTCGAGGAGGCCACACTGTGAGCGAGACCAGCGGGACGAGGACCGGCAGCCCCAGGCTGCGCGCCGAGCTGGACGGCGTCCCCACCTACAAGCCGGGCAAGCCGGCCGCCGCGGGCGGGCCCGTGGCCTTCAAGCTGTCCTCCAACGAGAACCCCTACCCGCCGCTGCCGGGCGTCATGGAGACCACGCTCGCCGCCGCCGCGAACTTCAACCGCTACCCGGACATGGCCTGCACCGGTCTCACGGAGGAGCTGGCGGACCGCTTCGGCGTGCCCGTCTCGCACCTGGCCACCGGCACCGGCTCCGTCGGCGTCGCGCAGTCGCTGCTCCAGGCCACCTCGGGCCCGGGCGACGAGGTCATCTACGCCTGGCGCTCCTTCGAGGCGTACCCGATCATCACGCAGATCAGCGGGGCCACCTCGGTGCAGGTGCCGCTGACCGAGGGCGAGGTGCACGACCTCGACGCGATGGCCGAGGCGATCACCGAGCGCACCCGGCTGATCTTCGTCTGCAACCCCAACAACCCCACGGGCACCGCGGTGCGCCGGGCGGAGCTGGAGCGCTTCCTCGACCGGGTGCCCTCCGACGTCCTGGTCGTGATCGACGAGGCGTACCGGGAGTTCGTCCGCGACACCGACATCCCGGACGGCATCGAGCTCTACCGCGACCGGCCGAACGTGGCCGTGCTGCGCACCTTCTCCAAGGCGTACGGCCTGGCGGGGCTGCGGGTGGGCTTCGCGGTCGCCCACGAGCCGGTCGCGGCGGCGCTGCGCAAGACGGCGGTGCCGTTCGGCGTGAGCCAGCTGGCGCAGGACGCGGCGGTGGCCTCGCTGCGGGCCGAGGACGAACTGCTCGGGCGGGTCGGCTCGCTGGTGGCCGAGCGCGAGCGGGTCCATGCGGGGCTCGTGGCCCAGGGCTGGACCGTGCCGGACACCCAGGCGAACTTCGTCTGGCTGCGGCTCGGCGAGCGGACCATGGACTTCGCGGCGGAGTGCGAGCGGCACGGCGTGATGGTGCGGCCGTTCGCGGGCGAGGGCGTGCGCGTCACGATCGGTGAGACCGAGGCGAACGACCTGTTCCTGAAGGCGGCGGAGGGCTTCCGCCAGGGCTGATCGAGTCAGGGCCGATCGGGCCGAGGCTGATCGAGCCAGGGGCGATCGAGTCCAGGGTTGATCGAGCCAGGGTTGATCGAGTCAGGGCTGATCGGCGAGGGCCGATCAGCCCGAGACGAGTTCCACGCGGATCGGGTCGCCGTCCCTGACGGTGGCCAGGATCCGCGGGTCGCCGTCGAGCGCGCCGAGCAGATTGCACGGGCTCGCGAGCCGGCATTCGTCACCCCGCGAGATCGGGGTGGGGCCGTAGGGGAGGGCGAGCGCGTCGCCCTCCGTCCAGAACGCCACCGTGCCCGGCTCGACGACCTGCCGGGCGTCGGACTCGAGCGCGGCGGAGACCAGCGTGTCGAAGTAGACCTCCTCGCCCCAGGTGCGGGCGGTGGAGACGATCGGAAGAGCCCCCACGAGCGCTTTGCTCGTGGGGGTTTCGTCGATGGTGGCCGTGGTGTGGCCGGCGGGCCAGGAGATGCGGATCCGAAGGGTCATGCCCCGATTCAACAATATGTTGAAGGTCTCGGGAAGGGGTGACCTTCGAGTAGGGGGACCCCGCTCTTACGTACGGATTTCGTATGAGCAATAATGCTTGTGAATGTGAACGCGTTCACAAGCGTGTCCTGCTTCCTCCCTGTTTGGGTGGAACCCGCCAGGCAGACTGCCCGCTGTGACCACGTCGAGTAAGGAGAAGACGACGTGAACCTAGCTTTGGCGCCGGAGACACTGGCGCGCTGGCAGTTCGGCATTACCACCGTCTACCACTTCCTGTTCGTACCCCTGACGATCTCGCTTGCCGCCCTCACCGCCGGCATCCAGACCGCCTGGGTCCGCACGGGCAAGGAGAAGTACCTCAGGGCGACGAAGTTCTGGGGCAAGCTCTTCCTGATCAACATCGCCATGGGTGTGGTCACCGGGATCGTGCAGGAGTTCCAGTTCGGCATGAACTGGTCCGACTACTCCCGCTTCGTCGGCGACATCTTCGGCGCCCCGCTCGCCTTCGAGGCGCTCATCGCCTTCTTCTTCGAGTCGACCTTCATCGGTCTGTGGATCTTCGGGTGGGACAAGCTGCCGAAGCGGATCCACCTCGCCTGCATCTGGATGGTGTCGATCGGCACGATCCTCTCCGCGTACTTCATCCTGGCGGCCAACTCCTGGATGCAGCACCCCGTGGGCTACAGGATCAACAAGGAGCGCGGCCGGGCGGAGCTCACCGACTTCTGGCACGTGCTCACCCAGAACACCGCGCTCACCCAGTTCTTCCACACGATCACGGCGGCGTTCCTGGTCGGCGGCGCGTTCATGGTGGGCATCTCCGCCTTCCACCTGGCCCGCAAGAAGCACATCCCGATCATGCGGACCTCGCTGCGGCTCGGCCTGATCACCCTGATCATCGCCGGCCTCGGCACCGCCATCAGCGGCGACCTGCTCGGCAAGGTCATGTTCAAGCAGCAGCCGATGAAGATGGCCGCCGCCGAGGCGCTCTGGGACGGCGAGGCGCCCGCACCCTTCTCCGTCTTCGCCTACGGCGACGTCGAGAAGGGCCACAACACGGTCGCCATAGAGATCCCGGGCCTGCTGTCCTTCCTCGCGAACGACGACTTCAGCTCGTACGTCCCGGGCATCAACGACGTCAACAAGGCCGAGCAGGAGAAGTTCGGGCCCGGCGACTACCGGCCCAACATCCCCGTCGCCTACTGGGGCTTCCGCTGGATGATCGGCTTCGGCATGACCTCGCTGGGCGTCGGAGTGATCGGCCTCTGGCTGACCCGGAAGAAGTTCATGCTGGCGCCGGGCATGCGGACCGGTGAGGACGAGGTGCCGAACCTGGTCCTGTTCAAGCGGAAGGCGCTCAGCCCCCGCCTGGGCAGGTGGTACTGGATCGTCGCCCTCTGGACCATGGCGTTCCCGCTGATCGCGAACTCCTGGGGCTGGATCTTCACCGAGATGGGCCGTCAGCCCTGGGTCGTCTACGGCGTGCTGCGCACCCGCGACGCGGTCTCCCCCGGAACCTCCCAGGGCGAGGTCCTCACCTCGATGATCGTCTTCACCGCGCTCTACGCGATCCTCGCCGTCGTCGAGGTCAAGCTCCTCGTCAAGTACGTCAAGGCGGGACCGCCGGAGCTCACCGAGGACGACCTCAACCCGCCCACCAAGATCGGCGGGGACTCTCGTGACCCCGACCGGCCCATGGCCTTCTCGTACTGAGGCTCAGGAGATCGAGGCATGGAACTCCACGACGTCTGGTTCGTCATCATCGCCGTCCTCTGGATCGGCTACTTCTTCCTCGAAGGCTTCGACTTCGGGGTCGGCATCCTGACCAAGCTGCTCGCCCGCGACCGGGCCGAGAAGCGGGTCCTCATCAACACCATCGGACCCGTCTGGGACGGCAACGAGGTGTGGCTGCTCACCGCCGGCGGCGCGACCTTCGCCGCGTTCCCCGAGTGGTACGCGACGCTGTTCTCCGGCTTCTACCTGCCGCTGCTGATCATCCTGGTCTGCCTGATCGTCCGGGGCGTCGCCTTCGAGTACCGGGCGAAGCGGCCAGAGGAGAACTGGCAGCGCAACTGGGAGCAGGCCATCTTCTGGACCTCGCTGGTCCCCGCGCTCCTCTGGGGCGTGGCCTTCGGCAACATCGTCCGGGGCGTGAAGATCGACGCCGACATGGAGTACGTCGGCGGCTTCTGGGACCTGCTCAACCCGTACGCGCTCCTCGGCGGCCTGGTCACGCTCACCCTCTTCACCTTCCACGGCGCGGTCTTCGCCTCGCTCAAGACGGTCGGGGACATCCGGGAGCGGGCGCGGGCGCTCGCGTTCAAGCTGGGCCTGGTCACGGCGGTGCTCGCGCTCGGCTTCCTGATCTGGACCCAGGTCCACACGGGAGACGGCGGGAGCCTCGTGGCGATGCTGGTCGCCGCGGTGGCGCTCGTCGGCGCGATCGGGGCCATCAGGGCGGGGCGCGAGGGCTGGTCGTTCGCGCTCTCGGGCGTCACGATCGCCGCCGCGGTGGCGATGCTCTTCCTCGCGCTCTTCCCGGACGTCATGCCGTCTTCGCTCGACCCGGAGTGGAGTCTCACCGTGACGAACGCTTCGTCGAGCCCGTACACGCTCAAGATCATGACCTGGTGCGCGGCGATCGCGACCCCGCTGGTGCTGCTCTACCAGAGCTGGACCTACTGGGTGTTCCGCAAGCGCATCGGTACGCAGCACATCGCCGACGCACACTAGGGCTGACGCCCGACGCTCACTAGAGGGGCATGTTTCACGTGAAACCGATCGACCCGCGCCTGCTCCGGTACGCCAGGGCCACCCGTCTCTTCCTGATCGCGGTGGTCGCGCTCGGCCTCGTCGGAGCGACGCTGGTCATCGCCCAGGCGATGCTCATCGCCGAGATCGTGGTGGGGGCCTTCCAGCAGGCCCGGTCGGTTTCCGATCTGACCACGCCCCTGCTGCTGCTCGCCGGAGTCGCGGTGGCGCGGGGGCTCGTCTCCTGGCTGACCGAGCTCGCCGCCCACCGGGCGAGCGCGGCGGTCAAGTCCGAGCTCCGCGGCCGGCTCCTCGGCCGCGCGGCCGCACTCGGGCCCGGGTGGCTGAGCGGGCAGAAGGCCGGTTCGCTGATCGCCCTCGCCACCCGGGGCGTGGACGCCCTCGATGACTACTTCGCCCGCTATCTGCCGCAGCTCGGCCTCGCGGTGGTCGTGCCGGTGGCCGTCCTGGCCCGGATCGTCACCGAGGACTGGGTCTCGGCGGCGATCATCGTCGTCACGCTGCCGCTCATCCCGGTCTTCATGATCCTCATCGGCTGGTACACCCAGGCCCGGATGGACCGGCAGTGGAAGCTGCTCTCGCGGCTCTCGGGCCACTTCCTGGACGTGGTGGCCGGCCTTCCCACTCTCAAGATCTTCGGCCGGGCGAAGGCCCAGGCCGAGTCGATCCGCGCGATCACCTCCGAGTACCGCCAGGCGACGATGCGGACGCTGCGGATCGCCTTCATCTCCTCCTTCGCCCTGGAGCTGCTCGCGACGCTGTCGGTCGCGCTGGTCGCCGTGACCATCGGCATGCGGCTCGTCCACGGCGAGCTCGACCTCTTCACCGGGCTCGTCATCCTGATCCTGGCGCCCGAGGCGTACCTCCCGCTGCGGCAGGTGGGGGCGCAGTACCACGCTGCGGCGGAGGGGCTCGCGGCGGCGGAGGAGATCTTCGAGGTCCTGGAAGCCCCGGTGCGGGATGGCGGTACGGGGGCGGTGCCCGCTTCCGTACGGCTTGATCTTGACCGGGTGACGGTGCGGCACGCGGGGCGCGCCGAGCCCTCGCTCGACGCGGCGACGCTGACGGTCGAGCCGGGCGAGACGGTGGCCCTGGTCGGGCCCAGCGGGGTCGGGAAGTCGACGCTGCTCGACGTCGTGCTCGGGTTCGCGGTGCCGGAGGAGGGCGGTTCCGTACGGGTCGGGGGCGTCGATCTGGGGTCGCTCGACCTGGAGGCGTGGCGGGACCGGATCGCCTGGGTGCCGCAGCGGCCGTACCTGTTCGCGGGGACGGTCGCCGAGAACGTACGGCTCGCCCGGCCGGACGCGTCCGACTCGGCGGTACGGGAGGCACTGCGGGACGCGGGGGCGGACGGGTTCGTCGCGGGGCTGCCTTCGGGAGTCGACACGGTCCTCGGCGAGGACGGTGCGGGGCTCTCGGCGGGGCAGCGGCAACGGCTCGCGCTCGCGCGGGCGTTTCTGGCGGACCGGCCGTTGTTGCTGCTGGACGAGCCGACGGCGGCGCTGGACGGTGTCACCGAGGCGGGGGTCGTGGAGGCGGTGCGGCGCCTGGCCGCAGGGCGGACGGTGCTGCTTGTGGTGCACCGGCCTGCGCTGCTCGCGGTCGCGGACCGGGTGGTTTCGCTGGGCGGTGCGGTGCGCGGTGCGGGCCCTGTCAGCGCGGAGGCCCCGGGGGTGACCGTCCAGGGCACCGAGGGCGCCGGGTCCGGCGCAGGTGCGGGCGTGTGCCCACCCGTTCCGCCCTTTGCGGAACAGATGCCCACACGTCGTGGGGCGGCCCTTGCCCGGGTACGAGCCATGGCTCGGGGGGTCAAGGGGCGGGTCGCGCTCGCGCTGGTGCTGGGGAGTCTGGCGCTCGGGTCTGCCGTGGGGCTCATGGCCGTGTCCGGGTGGCTCATTTCTCGGGCCTCCGAGCAGCCGCCCGTGCTCTATCTGATGATGGCCGTCACCGCCACGCGTGCCTTCGGGATCGGGCGGGCCGTCTTCCGGTACGCCGAGCGGCTCGTCTCGCACGACGCCGTCCTGCGGATGCTCGCCGACCTGCGGGTCAACGTCTACCGGCGCCTGGAGCGGATCGCCCCGGCCGGACTGCGCCGCACCCGGCGCGGTGACCTCCTCGCGCGGCTCGTCCAGGACGTCGACGCGCTCCAGGACTACTGGCTGCGCTGGCTGCTCCCGGTGGGTGCCGCGCTCCTCGTGGGGGTCGGTTCCGTGGGGTTCACCGCCTGGCTGCTGCCCGAGGCCGGGGCCGTCCTCGCCGTCGGGCTGCTGGTCGCGGGCGTCCTCGTGCCGGCGGCCGGCGGGGCCCTCGCCCGCCGGGCCGAGCGGCGGCTCGCCCCCGCGCGCGGCGCCCTGGCGACCGCCGTGGCCGACCTGCTGCGCGGCTGCGCCGAACTGACCGTCGCCGGTGCGCTCCGGGGCCGGATCGAGCGGGCCCGGGACGCCGACCGCGCCCTCACCTCCATCGCCTCCCGGCAGGCCGCCGCCACCGCGCTCGGGGCCGGGCTCTCGGCCCTGGTCTGCGGCCTGACGGTCGCGGCCGCCGCGCTCGTCGGCGTCCAGGCCGTACGGGACGGGCGGCTCGACGGGGTGGCCCTCGCCGTGGTCGTCCTGACCCCGCTCGCCGCCTTCGAGGCCGTCACCGGGCTGCCCCTCGCCGTCCAGTACCGGCAGCGCGTCAAGCGCAGCGCCGAGCGGGTCTTCGAGGTGCTCGACGCCCCCGTCCCCGTACACGAACCGGAGACGCCCGCCGCTCCCCCGGCGAGCCCGTTCCCGCTGGAGCTGGCCGGGCTCTCCGCCCGGCACGCCGGGCAGGACCGGCACGCGCTCGACGACTTCGCCCTCACCCTGGAGGCCGGGCGGCGGGTCGCGGTCGTCGGCGCCTCCGGCTCCGGCAAGACCACGCTCGCCCAGGTGCTGCTGCGGTTCCTGGACGTGGAGGACGGTGTGTACCGGATCGGTGGCGTGCCGGCCTGGGAACTCGACGGCGATGCCGTCCGGCGGTTCGTCGGGCTCTGCGCCCAGGACGCCCACCTCTTCGACAGCTCCGTCCGCGAGAACCTGCGGCTCGCCAAGGTCGGCGCGGACGACGAGGAGCTGCGCGAGGCGCTGCGCCGGGCCCGGCTGCTCGACTGGGTCGACGGGCTGCCCGCCGGACTCGACACCCTCGTGGGCGAGCACGGTTCGCAGCTCTCCGGCGGTCAGCGGCAGCGCCTCGCGCTCGCCCGGGCCCTCCTCGCCGACTTCCCGGTCCTCGTCCTCGACGAACCCGCCGAGCACCTGGACCTGGCCACCGCCGACGCGCTCACCGACGACCTGCTCCGGGCCACCGAGGGTCGCACCACCGTCCTCATCACCCACCGGCTGCACGGTCTCGACGCCGTCGACGAGGTGGTGGTCCTCGACGAGGGCCGGACCGTGCAGCGCGGCCCGTACGCCGAGCTCGCGGCGGCCGACGGACCGCTGCGGCGGATGCTGGAGCAGGAGGAGGAGAGCGATCTGCTGGTCGGCGCGGCCACCCGGACGACTTTTCTTGCCAAATAGGACTTACTAGGCTCAAGGTCATGACCGCCGCCGCGTCGTCCGAGTCCTCGGACCCCCTGGAAGCCGCCACCCGGGTCACCCGCAGTCTCCAGGGGCTGTCCACGGAGCTCACCGCCCGCGTGCCGCAGCTCCTGGAGGCCATGCGTTCGGTCGGCACCGGCCTCGAACTCCACTCCACCCTCGACCGGATCTGCGAGACCGCCGCCGAACTCGCCGACGCCCGCTACGCCGCGATCGGCGTCGTCGACGACGAGGGCGAGGGCCTCTCCGCCTTCGTCACCTTCGGCGTCGACGAGGACACGGACCGCCGGATCGGCCGGCGCCCCGACGGCCACGCGGGGCTGCTCGGCGCGCTGATCCGCGACCCGCAGACCATCCGCCTCGCCGATCTGTCCACCGATCCGCGCGCGGCCGGCTTCCCACCAGGACATCCGCCGATGCGGACCTTCCTCGGCGTCCCCATCCGGGTCCAGGGCGAGATCTTCGGCAACCTCTACCTCGCGGAGAAGCACGGCGGCGGCGAGTTCAACGACTACGACGTGCACATGGTCCGGGTCCTCGCCACCGAGGCCGGCATCGCGATCGGCAACGCGCGTCTCTACGAGGCGGCCCGGCAGCGCGAGCGGTGGATCGACGGCTCGGTCGCCGTC
Source organism: Streptomyces vietnamensis (assembly GCF_000830005.1). Taxonomy (NCBI): domain Bacteria; kingdom Bacillati; phylum Actinomycetota; class Actinomycetes; order Kitasatosporales; family Streptomycetaceae; genus Streptomyces; species Streptomyces vietnamensis. The sequence goes on from NZ_CP010407.1 coordinate 4,318,775, forward strand.
ACCACCGCACTGCTCTCCGGCGGCGACGCGGACGACGCCCTCACGGTCGTCGCCGAACAGGCCCGCCGGCTCGCCGACGCGGACGCCGGGATCGTGCTGCTGCCCGCCGAGGAGGGCGGCCTGGAGATCGTCGCCGTCTCCTCGCCCCGGCCCGTGAAGTCGCTCGGCGTGGTGATCCCGCCCGAGAGCGCCGTCGTGAAGCAGCTCCTGGAGGGCGAGGCGGTCTTCGTGGCCGACGCCTCCACGGACCCGCGCATGATCAGCCGGCTGACGGCCCCGTACGGACCGAGCATGATGCTGCCGCTGCAGAGCGGCGGACGGGTCCTCGGCGCGCTCGCCACGCCCCGGGCGCGGGGGGCCAGGCAGTTCACGGAGGCGGAGCGGACGCTCGCCACCCAGTTCGCCTCGCAGGCCGCGCTCGCCCTGATGATGGCCGACGCACAGCGCGACCGGGAGCGCCTCGCCGTCTACGAGGACCGCGACCGGATCGCCCGCGACCTGCACGACCTGGTCATCCAGCGGCTCTTCGCCACCGGGATGATGCTGGAGAGCGCCCAGCGGAAGTCGATCGTGCCGGCCGTGCGCGAGGGCGTGGGCAAGGCCGTGGACGAGCTGGACGTGACCATCCAGGAGATCCGTACGGCGATCTTCGCGCTCCAGCAGGGCCCCGCCGAGGCGCCGTCGGGGCTGCGCACCCGCGTCCTGCGGGAGATCAACATGGCGGCCGTGCCGCTCGGCTTCAAGCCCGCGCACCGCTTCCTCGGCGCGATCGACTCGACGGTCGGCGAACTCACCGGCAAGAACCTCATCGCCGCCCTGCGCGAGGCGCTCTCCAACGCGTTCCGGCACGCGGAGGCGGGCCGCATCGAGGTGGTCGTCGACGCCGGGGTCACCCTGCCCGACGGTTCCGCCGGGGTACGGCTCTCGGTCGCCGACGACGGCATCGGCATCCCGGCGGGCGGGCGCCGCAGCGGCCTGCGGAACCTGGCCCGCCGGGCCGAGTCGCTGGGCGGCGCGAGCTGGTGCGACCCGGGCCTGGGCGAGGGCGGCGGCGGGACGACGGTGGTGTGGGAGGCCCCGCTCTAGGGCCGGCCCGGCCTGGTCCGACGGGAATGGTCGGGCAGGCCCTAGGACCCGGCCTGGTCCGACGGGAATGGTCGGACAGGCCCTAGCCCGCGGTCTCCTTGCTCGCGAGGGCTTCGGCGACGAGCTGTTCGATGACGACGGCGACTCCGTCCTCGTTGTTGCCGACCGTGCGGCCCGAGGCGGCGGCGATGACGTCGGGGTGGGCGTTGCCCATCGCGTACGAGCGGCCGGCCCAGCTCAGCATCTCGATGTCGTTCGGCATGTCTCCGAAGGCGACGACCTCCTCGGCCGCGATGCCGCGCTCGGCGCAGCACAGGGCCAGGGTGGAGGCCTTGGAGACGCCGAGCGCGCTGATCTCGACGAGGGCGGTCGGGCTGGACCGGGTGAAGGCGGCCCGGTCGCCCGCCGCCTCCCGCGTGATCGCGAGGAACACGTCGGGGTCGAGCTCGGGGTGCTGGGCGAGCAGCTTGAGCACCGGGGCCGCCGAGCCGGGCGCCTCCTCGAAGAGGAGCTTCTCGGCGGTGGCGACGGTCGCGCCGGGGTCGAGGAAGAAGGGCGGGTACTGGGGCTCGTAGTGGATGCCGGTGGTCAGCTCGACGGCGAAGGACGTCCCCGGCGCGGCGGCCCGCAGGGCGCGGACGACGTCGAGCGCGACCGGCCGCTCGAGGGGGCGGACCTCGAGGAAGGTTCCTCCCGCATGGAGGTCGACGACGGCGGCGCCGTTGGCGCAGATGGCCAGGCCGTGCCCGTGGACGTGGTCGCTGACGACGTCCATCCAGCGGGCCGGGCGGCCGGTGACGAAGAAGACCTCGATCCCGGCCCGCTCGGCCGCCGCGAGGGCGGCGACCGTGCGCTCGGAGACGGACTTGTCGTCGCGGAGCAGGGTGCCGTCGAGGTCGGTGGCGATCAGCCGGGCCACCGGGGCGGAAGGGCGCGGGGAACGGGGAGAGGTCACCGCCCCATTCTTCCGTACCCGGCGCACGGGCGTGCGAGGAGCCGCACATATGAGCCTGGCTTCTTGGCCGGGACGTCCTCCCGCGGGGTTCTCCTGGGGTGTTCTCCCCGCGGTGCGGTCAGTACGCGATCTCCACGACGGCCCGGTGGGCGCGCCGGTCGTCGACGTGGGTGAGCAGGTAGTGCGCGAGATCGGCGCGGGAGAGGGACTTCGGCCGCTCCAGAGCGGCGTTCTCGGCGGTCCGGTAGGTGCCGGTCAGCGGGCCGTCGGTCAGCATCGGGGGCCGGACCACCGTCCACACGGTGCCGTCCGCGGCCGGGGAGCGTACGAAGCTCTCCATCCGGGCCATGTCGGCGTAGCCGTGCCGGTAGAGCCGCTGGATCACGTACCGGGTGACGAGCCGCTGCGGCAGCGGCACCGCCGGGGTGACCTCCAGACCGGCGGAGGAGAGGCAGAGCAGCCGGTGGACGCCGGAGGCACGCATGGCCTCGACGATGTTCCGCGTGCCCTCCGAGTAGACGGTCGTGGGGTGCTTGCGGTCGGTGCTGCCGAGGCAGGAGAGGACGGCGTCGTGGCCGGTGACGGCCTGCCGCCAGGCCTCGGCCGCCTCGGCCGCCTCGGGGGTCTCGGGGGCGAGGACGTCGCCGGGCAGGACGGTGAGTTGCGCCCCCGGGTCCGTGACCGGGATCCGGGCGGGGTCGCGGGCGACGGCGGTGACCTGGTGGCCGGCGGCGAGGGCCTGGGTCAGGAGCTGCGCGCCCGTGCCGCCGGTGACGCCGAAGAGCATCAGTTTCATGAGGCGCGTTCCTCGGTCAGGGCGTGGACGAGGGCGACGGTGACGGCGCGCTGGCCGTCGAGCGTGAGGTGGATCCCGTCGTCCAGGTGCAGTCCGGCAGTGGCGCGCCGGGTGTCGACGGTGCGTTCCGGCTGCGCGAGGAGGAAGTCGGCGACGGCGTCGACGTCCTCGCTGGTCCAGCCGATCCCGGCGCGACGGAAGTGCGGGTAGGCGTCGGCCCGTTCCTGGTCGATGGAGCTCGGGGTGAGCCAGATCCAGTGGTCCGGGCCGGAGAGTACGCCGCGGCAGGCGAGGTCCCGCAGGGCGAGGAGATTGCGCTGGGTCTCCGCCACGCTGACCAGCCGGGTGCCGACGGCCTGCGCGCCGTGGCCCGGCCGGGTGTCGACCACCTGCGCGCCGTGGCCCGGTTGACGGGTGCCGGCCGCCTCCGCCCCGCGGCCCAGCCGCTGGGTGTCGTTCGCGCCGAGCATGCACAGGATCCAGTCGGGGCGCAGGAAGGCCGGCTGGGGGAGTTGGGCGAGGGCCTGGGTGGTGGTGGAGCCGGAGACGGCGAGGTTGACGAGTTCGACGCCGTCCGGAAGGAGGTGGCGCAGGATCGAGAACCAGGAGAGCCGGTCGGCGGTGGTGCTCTCGCCGAGGGCCACGATCCGCTGCCCCGGCCGGAAGGGCAGCCGGCCGGCCCGCTCGGCGAAGGCGGGGTCCTTGAGCAGTTCGGCGGCGGTGTCCCGGGTCCGGTCGTCGAAGTCCCGCAGCAGTGTCCGGTACGCCTCGGGGTCGAGGCCGAAGAGGCCGGCGAGGCGCGTGTCGGGCAGCTCCCCCAGGTAGCGGAGGGTCTTCTCGGGCTGCTGGAAGCGCACGAGCTTGTCCGTCAGGTTCTCGGCCATGTCAGAGCTCCTTGTGGGTACGGGTGCGGCGGCGGGGCAGCAGGAAGCCGGCGGCGATCAGCCAGCCCAGGCAGGTGAAGCGGGCCAGCGGCAGCAGCAGGGCGGCGCCGTCGAAGAGCAGGGCGAGGGTGGCGAGCTCGGCGAGCGTCGCCAGGACGAGGCCGGTCACGGCGAGGGCGCGGGGCAGCAGCCCGGCGAGGAGTCCGGGCACGGCGATCCCGGCCACGAGCAGGCCGAGCGTCACCACGTGTCCGGGGCCGCCGGTGGCGAAGGCCAGGTACTGGAGGGCCCGGACGAGCGCCGGGAGGTCGAGGACCTCCGTACGGGACAGGGTCCAGCTCACCAGGCCGCAGAGGGCCAGGAACCCGGCGGCGAGGAGGCCGCCGGCCAGGGCGATGGTCGCGCCGGGGGCGCGGACGCCGAGGCGGTGCAGCCGGGCCGAGACCGTGGCGGCGTAGACGGCGAGGGGGATCGAGGCCGCGAACTGGAGGGCGCCGGCGATCTGGACGGCGCCGGAGTGGGCGCGGAAGTAGCCCACGGTCTCGTCGGTCCCGCCGAAGGGCGAGGGGAAGGTGTTGCCGTCGGCGAGCACGGTACTGACGACGAGTCCGGCCAGGAACAGGCCGGTGAAGACGACGGCGAGCACGCCGGGCGGCGGTCCTCCCTGGGCTTCCTTCCGAGGGGTTTCCGTAGGCCGGGGACGGGTCTCTGCAGACACGGGTCCAGTCCGTTCTCTCATGAGAATAGTTCACAGTAGAGAATCATTCTTCTGGCGTACGATAACCCCGTGAGCAGTGACCGGCAACCAGTGGAAGATCCCGGAGCGGCGGCGGGCCCGCCTGCGCGTGGCGGAGCGTTTCTGCTCGCCCAGCTCGGGGCGCACGCGGCGGGACGCTTCGGGGAGCGCGTCGGCGAACTCGGCCTCGCCCCGCCGGACGTCGGCCTGCTGCGGATGATCGCCATGGAGCCGGGGCGCAGTCAGCGCTCCCTCGCCGCCGACCTCGGCGTCGTCCCGAGCCGGGTCGTCGCGCTCATCGACAACCTGGAGAAGAAGGGGTTCGTCGAACGGCGTCGCAGCGCCGAGGACCGTCGCCACCACGAGCTGTACGTCTCCGAGGACGGGCGCCGCGCCCTCGGACGCGTCCGGGAGGTGGCCGCGCTGCACGAGGACGACCTGTTCGCGGCGCTCGACGAGGAGGACCGGGTCCGGCTGACGGCGCTCCTCGGACGGATCGCCGAGCAGCAGGGGCTGACTCCGGGCGTCCACCCGGGCTACCGGAACCTGCCGAAGCGCCCGGGCTGAGCGGCGGCTGAGCGACGCCTGTCGAAGGAGCGGGAACGGTCCGTCACGAAATGGCCGTAAACACCCGTTCGTTTTCGGCGTGACGGGGAAGACCCCTGGGAGCTGACGGCGTCTCCAGGGAGGGCGGGGCATGGGCGCGGGCCGGCGAAGCGAGGAGTGCGACTCCTGCGGTGCGCCGTACGGAACGTGGGTCGGGAGCCTCCGCATGGCCCTGTGCGCGGAGTGCGAGCGGGCCGGAGCGGCGCATCCCGTACGGGAGCCGGTGCTGGTGGGAGACGTACTGGCGGGCCTGGCCGACCTCATGGCACAGCCGATGGCCCGCGCACTCGGCGCCGTACCGGACGCGACGTGCGCGGTGGGTGCCGTACCGGACGGGACACGTGCGGTGAATGCCGTACCGGACGGGACGCGCGCCGTGAGTGCCGTACCGGACGGGACGCGCGCCGTGAGTGCCGTACCGGACGCGACGTGCGCCGTGAGTGCCGGGTCCGACGCGGCCCGCGCCGTGAGTGCCGTGCCTCAGCAGCGGGTGCCGGCCCCCGCGGCCCGTGGGACAGCGGCCCCCGCGGCTCCCGGGAAGCCGTCCCCCGCCGTATGCGACCGGTGCGGGGCCCGGGCCGAGTGGCATCGGACGGTTCGCGGGCGCTGGGTCATGATCGAGCCCGGGGAGCTGACGGCCCGGCTCGTCCCGGCGGGCAGACGCTGGCGCGTCGCGGGCGACGGGACCACGGTCAACCTGGGCTCGGCCGTGCCGTCCGACACCTGCCGGGTCAGCCACTTCGACGTCTGCCCGGCCCGCCCCGCGCCGGCCGACTCCCCACTGCTGCTCGCCCTGTGGCGGAGCCACGCCCGCCGTACGGCCTGACCCGCCCCGTCGCGGGGCGGGTCGGGTGTCGCTCAGCCCAGCTGGGAGAGCGCCTCGGTGGCGATCTTCTCGAAGACCGTCTGGTCGGCGGCGAAGTCGGAGTCCGCGATCGGCCAGTGGATCACGATCTCGGTGAAGCCGAGCTCGCGGTGGCGTCCGGCGAAGTCGACGAAGGCGTCCACGGACTCCAGCGGCCGGCCCCGGTCCGGGGTGAAGCCGGTCAGCAGGATCTTGTCCAGCTCGGCGACGTCCCGCCCGGCCTCGGCGCACGCCTTGGCGAGCTTCTCGACCTGGCCGCGCAGGGCCGCCACCGACTGCTCGGGGGTCCCCTCCTCGTACAGCTTCGGGTCGCCGGTGGTCACCCACGCCTGCCCGTACCGCGCGGCCAGCTTCAGCCCGCGCGGCCCGGTCGCCGCCACCGCGAAGGGCAGCCGCGGGCGCTGGACGCAGCCGGGGATGTTCCGCGCCTCGTCGGCCGAGTAGAACGTGCCCCGCTCCGACACCGCGTCCTCGGTGAGCAGCCGGTCGAGCAGCGCCACGAACTCGGCGAACCGGTCGGCCCGCTCCTTCGGCGTCCACGCCTCCTGCCCGAGCGCGGTGGCGTCGAAGCCGTTGCCGCCCGCGCCGATGCCGAGGGTGATCCGCCCGCCGGAGACGTCGTCGAGCGTGATCAGCTCCTTGGCGAGCGTCACCGGGTGCCGGAAGTTCGGCGAGGTCACGAGGGTGCCGAGGCGGAGCCGCTCGGTGGCCGTCGCCGCCGCGGTGAGCGTGGGCAGCGCGCCGAACCACGGGCCGTCGCGGAAGCTCCGCCAGGAGAGGTGGTCGTAGGTGTACGCGGCGTGGAACCCGAGGTCTTCGGCCCGCCGCCAGATCTTCTGTCCCTCGCTCCATCGGTGGATGGGGAGGATCACGGTGCTCAGACGCATGCCATCGACCCTACGGCAGCCGTCGGCGGCCGGCTCGCGGCTGTACCGGGGGCCGCTCGCCCCGTTCCCGCCGGATTCAGCGCTGTAGCCAGCTCAGCAGGGTCGTCACCGTGAACACCGTGCCCGACGCCAGACCGACCGCGCGCGGGGTCAGCCACCCGGGGCCTTCCAGGGGCCGGGCCCGCGGCACCGGAGCCAGCAGCGCGTCCGCGAAGGCCTGGGCGGTCGGCGGGCGGTCCGCCGGCTCGACGGACATCGCGGCCCGCAGCAGCAGGTCGACGTGGGGTGGGAGCTCCGCTCCGGCAGGGAGCGCCGGCAGCGTCGAGGCGGACGGCTGGTCGGTCATCAGAGCTGTGGCGCGCCCGCCCGGGCCGAACGGCTTCCGCCCGGTCAGCAGCTCGTAGGCCACGACGGCCAGCGCGTACACGTCGGCCCTCCCGTCGAACCCGCCGGTCTGGAAGGCCTGTTCCGGTGCCATGTACGCGGGCGTGCCCGTGGTCACCGTCAGCCCGGACGCGTCGGCCAGTTGCTTCGCGCTGCCCAGATCCGCCACCAGCACCGCGGCGGGCGCGGGGCCGGTGGAGAGCAGCAGGTTGGACGGCTTGACGTCGCGGTGCACCACACCCGCCTCGTGCAGGACCTGGACCGCGTAGCCCGCCTCCGCGGCCAGCCGTAGCGCCTCCTGCGGGTCGCACTGCCCGACCCGGTCCTCCAGGGTGCCGCCGCGGACGAGGTCCATGACGAAGTAGGGCTGGTCCTCCTGCACCCCGACGTCGTGCACCCGGACCACCCGCGGGCTGGCGATGCGGCGCAGCAGCCTCGCCTCCGCCAGGAACCGCTCGCGCACATCGGCGTTGGCGGCCCAGTTCTCGGCCAGCACCTTGACGGCGACCTCGGTGTCGAGCTCCGGATCGTAGGCCTTCCAGACCGTCGCGAAGGAGCCGGCTCCGAGCCGCTCCAGGAGGAGGTAACGGCCGAGCTTGCGCATGTGGCAGCATTCTGCCGGAGTCGGCGGGGGGTGTGGAACGCCCGTTCGGCGGGCGGGATGCCAGGCGGCACGAACCGGGGGGATTCGAGTGTTCGAAGAAGGCGAGCTGGAGCGGCTCGTGACGGCCGCTCAGGCGGGGGACCCGGGGTCGATGGAGTACTTGCTGGCCAAACTGCGGCCGGTGGTGCTGCGCCGCTGCTCGCGCTTCCTGCCCCACCACGCCGACGCGGAGGAGGCCGCGCAGGACGCGCTCCTGTCCATCAGCAAGCACCTGGGCGAGTACGGCGGCCACGGCTCCTTCCTGGGCTGGGTGACGGTGATCGCCTCGAACGCCGCCCGGTCGACCTACCGCTCGATGCGCCGGCGCGCCGAGGACAGCCACGCCGACCTCCCCGAGTCCGTCGACCCGCGCACCACCAGCGTCATCGCCGGGACCCGGCTCGATCTGATGGAGGCGCTGGCCGCGCTGGAGCGGCAGCACCCCGCCCTGGTGGAGTCCTTCGTGCTGCGCGACCTGGGCGACCTGACCTACGTCCAGGTGGCCGAGCAGCTGGACGCCCCGTTGGGCACGGTCAAGGACCGTATCCACCAGGCCCGCCGGTTCATGCGCGAGCGCCTGGTCACCGGTCGGTGAACGGCGGTCCCGCTCGGGGCGGAGGTCCTGCTCGGGGCGGCGGTCGTGCTCGGGGCGGAGGTCGCGCCGTCATCCGGTACCGGTCCGCCGTCGCCGCTCTGGTGGCGGCCGCCGCGCTCGGGCTGGTGACCGGCCGATTCGTCCTGCCGCCGCCCCCCGGGGCCGACGCGCACCAGGACGCGCGGTCGGGTGCCGCGGTCGGCGGGGCGTCCCGGGGCACGTCCGCCCTCCCGCCGCCCGGCGCGTCCGTCCCGACGCCCGCGCCCTCGGCCTCCGGCTCCGCTTCCCCGGCCGGTGCGACCGGGCCGCTGACGACGGCGAACCTTCTGGAACCCGCGGCCTTCGGCCCGGACGTCGGCGTCGGACGGATCCACGTCACCGACCGGTACGGCGACGGGAATTACGCCAACGCGGACTGCACCGGGGAGAAGACCCTCACCGAGACCCTGGGCGGGCCCGGTGCCCACTTCCGCGGACTGATGACCAGCACCCGTACCAACCCGGACGACCCCACGCTGGCCGCGGACGGCGTCGCCGACCAGGTCGCCCGCGAGGTCGCCGCCGAGGCCCGGAGCCCTTCCCTGGCGCAGAACTTCGCCCAGCGCCTGCTGCTGGAGCAGGAGCCCTGCCAGGAGGAGACGCCGGGGCACTGGGTCTACGGAAGGACCACGACAGTGCGGCTCGCCCCGGACGTCACCGCGAGCTGGATGGGCACCTACCAGGGATCCCTCAACACCACCGGCACGGCGCCCGAGGGCAAGGAGCCCTGCGGCGGCATCGCCGTGCTGCGCAGCGGCACCCACTACGGGGTGCTGGAGGTCGACGCCTGCCTGGGGACGGCCGCGATGGACCGCGTCGTCAGGACCGCTCTGTCACAGCTGTGAAACAGCGGGTCAGGGCTCCAACTTTCCCTCCTGCCGCGGCATCTCCCCGGTTGTACGAGGACGCAGCAGGCGTCCCGACCAACAGGGGGACCAGATGAACGAGAACAAGAACGTCCAGCAGAAGTCCGTCCGCCGCAACCGGGTCGCCGCCGCGGCCTGCTTCGCCGCCGCGCTGATCACGACCACCGTCGTCGGCGCCCAGTCGGCCACCGCCGCCGGGGCCGCCCACCGCACCGCCGCCGCCCACCCGGCCGCGGTCGCGGCCGTCGCGCCGGGGGTCGGCTCCGCCGGCCTCGTCCAGAGCGAGGACTTCTCCCGGCAGGGTCTGCACCCGGTCGGCGCGACCGTCGCGCTGACCGGACGCCAGGCGCTGTCCGCGTGCTCCGGTGAGGAGACCATGCGCGACCTGACCAAGGGCAAGGCCACCGCGTACGCGTCCGTGACCTGGACCTTCACCACCGACGGCCTGCTGACCGAGTCGGCCGCGAGCGCCCCCACCAAGACCGCGGCCGCCACCTGGGAGAAGCAGCTCGTCGCGCTCGTCCAGGACTGCCAGGACGAGCCCGCCGGCCACTGGTACTACGGCGCGGCCCACACCCTGACCACCGCCGGCGGCACCGGCCACTGGTACCCGGCCCACAACGGAGACGGCGCCGTCAGCGGCGGGGTCGCGGTCCTGCGCAGCGGCACCAGGGTCGCCGTCGTCGAGCTTTCCGGCCGGCCCGTCGGCGCCTCGACCTCCGTCGAAGGCATCGCGGCCGCGGCACTGAACCGCCTCTCCTCCTGAACGGCCGCCCCGCCCACGGCGGTCAGCGGACGCGGGCGCTCATCCAGGGGGTGAGCGTGACCCCCGTGACCAGCTCCTTGTACGTCTCGTCGCCGGGCAGCGGGACGATCAGCCACCAGCCGGGCGGGAAGAACCGGCCCTTCACATGGGCGAGGCCGCCGTGGACGGAGCGGAGGAAGGCGGGGACGGCGTCGCGGGGCACGTCCGCGAACTCGATGCCGTCCACGGTGATCAGGGCGTCGTCCTCGGGGAAGACCTGGACGGCGACGGCGGGGGAGCCGCCCAGTTCGACGTAGGCCTCGTGCGGGAGCGATCCGTCCCGGTCGAGGACGGCGAACGCGCCGGACGAGGTGCGCCGGGAGGTCTGGTCCGCGCCGATGTCGTCGGTCACCGTCATCTCCAGGTGGAACTCCTGGGCGATCTCGCGGATGGCGTTGACGGCCGCTTCGGTGCTGGGCAGGTGCGGGTGGGCCATGCGACCGATCATGCCTCAGGCGGGGAAGCGGAGGAACTCCGGCGGGACGGCGTCGGTCAGCCAGACCCCGTTGGCGCTGACGTGGAAGACGTGCCCGGCCCGCCGCATCGCGCCGGCGTCGACGCTCAGCACCACGGGCCGCCCCCGGCGGGCGCCCACGCGGGTCGCCGTCTCCCGGTCGGGTGAGAGGTGGACGTGGTGGCGGGCCATGGGCCGCAGCCCCTCCGCCCGGATCGCGGGGAGCCGGTCCGCGACCGTGCCGTGGTAGAGGTACGCGGGCGGTTCGGCGGCCGGCAGGTCCAGGTCGACGGTGACGGTGTGGCCCTGGCTCGCGCGGATGCGGGTGCCCTCGACCGCGAAGCGCTTCTTGTCGTTGGTCGCGACGACGTGGTCGAGCTCCGCGCGGGTGATCGGGAAGCCGTGCTCGGAGGCGGCCCGGAGCAGGGCGTCGATCTCGGTCCAGCCGTGCGCGTCGAGGGCGAGTCCGATGCGCTCGGGCTGGTGGCGCAGATGCTTGGAGAGGTACTTCGACACCTTCACGGTGCGTCGTTCATCCATCTCGTTTTCTTCCCCGTCCAGGTTTGATCCACAAGCAAGTGGAGTTATCCACAGGCGAGTTTGAGATTCTGTGGACAACGGGGCTGCCGGGTCAAGGCATTTATTGAAGTTCCTCGTCTTCGTGATGCCTTGCGGCAAGTGCGTCCAATGTCCTTTTGTTGAGCTCTCGTTCCGTGGACGCCGCGATGAAGGCCTCGACGCCCTCCGCGCCGACCAGGCTCTGCACAGCCCGTATCGTCCCGGCGGGGAGCGACACCGCGCGGGGCTGGTCGTCCTTCACCAGGGGCGGGTCCGGCGACAGGTGGATCTGGAGGTGTCGGGTGGCCAACAGGCGCATCGCCCGCGCCAGTTCGGCGTCCACCGTCTGCTGGGCGAGCGGCCTGAGCCGTCGCACCATCGTCGCCGCCTCGGTCGCGTCCGCGTCCGTCGGCGGCCGGTGCTCCAGGTAACGCGCGAAGACGTGCTCGGTCGTGAACTCCAGGAAACGGGAGGCGATGTGCTCGACCTGATCGCGAAGTTCCCTCAGATGACCGGTGATCGCCGCCAGCGGCACCCCCGCCGCGTACAACTCGGCCGCCACCGCCAGCTCTTGCGGGCTCGGTACGAGGTACTCCTCGGTCTCCCGGCCCTCTCGGCCCTCTCGTCCCGGCAGCCGCTCCAGTACGCCGAGCTCTATGGCCTCCCTGATGGCCTCCTCGTCCGGCGTGCCGCCGAAGCGGGCGTCCAGCTCCGCCCGGGAGATCCGGTCCGCCTCCTCGTCCGTCCACGGCCCGTGGACCTCCGCGACGAGCCCGAGCACCCCGCCGAGCCCCCGGCCGGTGTCCCAGGCCTCCAGGAGCTCCTTGATCGAGGCCAGGGTGTAGCCCCGGTCGAGGAGGTCGGCGATCTGCCGGAGCCGCGCGAGGTGCGCGTCCCCGTACACGTTCGACCTGCCCCGCCGCTCCGGGCGGGGCAGCAGACCGCGGTCCTGGTAGGCGCGGATCGTCCGGACCGTGGCCCCGCTGTGATGGGCGAGATCCTCGATCCGGTACTCCGGCTGTGCTGACTGCTCGGACAAACCCGCTCCCACCGACCGCTTCCTCCGCCCCACCGCCGCGGGGCCCTCTCGATGAGAGGGATCGTACGACCGCCGGTCCCTACGCCGGCGGCTGCCAGCGGGCCAGGGCCCGCAGGGCTCCCGGGCTGAGCCGGGACAGGAAGCGGGCGCCCCGGGCCTCGGGGGTCACCGGGACGACGGCCCGGTCGTGCAGGACCGCCCCCAGGATCGCGTCCGCGACCTTCTCCGGCGGGTAGTTCCGCAGCCCGTAAAGACGGGAGGCCTTCTGCTGCCGCCGCTTCTCCTCCGCCGCGTCCGTGACCCCGGCGAACCGCGCGGTCGCCGTGATGTTGGTGTTGACGATGCCGGGGCATATCGCCGACACCCCGATGCCCTGCCCGGCCAGTTCGGCCCGCAGGCACTCGCTGAGCATCAGCACCGCCGCCTTCGACGTGCTGTACGCGGGCAGCGCCCGGGAGGGCTGGAAGGCCGCCGCCGACGCGGTGTTGACGATGTGGCCGCCCTGGCCGCGCGCGGTCATCTGCGCACCGAAGAAGCGGCAGCCGTGGATCACGCCCCACAGGTTGACGTCCAGGACCTTCTTCCACTCCTCGGCCGAGGTCTCGAAGAAGGAACCCGTGAGCCCGATGCCCGCGTTGTTGACCAGGACGTCGACGACGCCGTACTCGTCGGCCACCTTCGCGGCCAGCTTCTCCATCGCCTCCTCGTCGGCGACGTCGACCACCTCGCCCCAGGCCTCCGGGGCGCCGATCAGGCGCGCCATCTCGGCCGTGCGGGCCGCGCCCTCGGCGTCCCGGTCCACGGCCACCACCCGGGCACCGGCCTCCGCGAACGCGAAGGCGGTGGCCCGGCCGATGCCGCTGGCCGCCCCGGTGACCAGGACCAGCTGCCCGCCGAACCGCTCCGCGTACTCCGGCTTCACCCCGCTCTTCGCCGCCGTCGCCGCCGGCGGCTTCGGCGCCTTGGCGGCCGCGTCCTCGTTGGCCCGGACGAACTCGGAGATCCAGGCCGACAGCTGGTCCGGCCGGGTGCGCGGCACCCAGTGCTTGGCGGGCAGGGTGCGCCGGGTCAGGTCCGGCACCCAGGTGCCCAGGTCGTCGTAGAGCCGCTCGGAGAGGAAGGCGTCACCGGTCGGCGTGATCAGCTGCACGGGCACGTGCGCGTACGCGTCGGGGCGCGGCCTGCCGAGCCGGGCCCGGACGTTGTCCCGGTAGAGCCAGGCGCCGTGTGCCGCGTCGCTCGGCAGGGAGGGCGTCGGGTAGTCGCCGGCCTGGACCTTCTCCATGCGCTCCAGGAGCTTCGGCCAGCGCTTGCCGAGCGGCCCGCGCCAGGCGAGCTCCGGCAGCACGGGCGTGTGCAGCATGTACACGTACCAGGACTTGGCGCCCTGGCCGAGGAGCTGCCCGACCCGGCGCGGGGTGGGCCGGGTCATGCGCTGCTTGATCCAGTGCCCGAAGTGGTCGAGCGAGGGACCCGACATCGAGGTGAAGGAGGCGATCCGGCCCTCGGTGCGCCGCACGGTGGCGAACTCCCAGGACTGCACCGAACCCCAGTCGTGGCCGACGAGGTGGACCGGCCGGTCCGGGCTGACGGCGTCGGCGACCGCGAGGAAGTCGTCCGTCAGCTTCTCCAGGGTGAAGCCGCCGCGCAGCGGTGCCGGGGCCGTCGACCGGCCGTGGCCCCGGACGTCGTACAGCACGACGTGGAACTCCTCGGCGAGGCGCGTCGCGACCTCCGACCACACCTCCTTGGAGTCCGGGTACCCGTGCACGAGGAGGACGGTCGGCCGGTCCGGGTCGCCGAGCTCGGCGACGCACAGCTCGATCCCGCCCGTCCGGACCCAGCGCTCCCGCGCCGCGGTGAGCTCCGCGATTCCCGCCATCAGACCGCCCCTTCGTTCCAGCGCCGCACGTGCGGCAGATCGTCGTCCAGCCAGAATGCGCTCTGCTCGGGGTCCCGGGAGTCGGTGACGACCAGGATCTCCTCGAACTTCGCGCCCGTCCCCCGGAATCCGAGGTGCGGCTCGACCGCCCACAGCCCGGGCATGGGCGGGTGGTCGGAGAACTTGTACGGCGACCAGAGCGGCGACCAGCCGTCCCGGTGGCCGTGCACGGCGTCGCTCGCCAGGCCCTTGAGCGACTGGGTGCCGAAGCCGAAGAGCGTCGGCGCCCAGCGGCGCTCCTTCACCCGGTCGATCTTGTGGGCGATGACGCCGAAGGGATAGGCCCGGTGCCGGTTCGCGTACCCCTGGCGGACCATGAGCCGGTCCACGTCCTCGTATATCTCGCGCAGCGTGCGGCGCTCGCGCACCTCGCGCAGGATCAGCTCGCGGTGGGCCTCCAGGTCGGCGAGCAGCTTGTCGTGCAGGGGGTTGAGGCCCAGGCAGCCGCTGTAGCCGATGTCGGCCGTGTATCCCTTGTGGACCGGCGCCATGTCGAGGATGAAGGGCATCCCCGCCTCGAGCCGCCGGTTCGTGGGGAAGAACTGCAGCGGGATCTTGAAGTCCACGAAGGCCGTGCGGTCCCCGAACCAGGCGAACGGCCGGTGGAACCAGTCCCGCACCCCCCGCTCGTACAGCCACTCCCGCTGCATCCGGGCGGCCTCGCGCTCGGTCACGCCCGGCTTGAGCTGGGCCGCGACGGCTTCCGCGCACTCGTACGAGAGCCGCTGTACTTCCCTGAACCCCCGCAGCTCCGCGGAGAGTTCGCCTGTCACTGCTGAGGCCATGCCACCCGCCGTCCCGTGTGAGCGCCCGGCTGCGCTACGCGTCCGTAACTTGACACCGATGAATGTGACAATGCCCGGCGGCTGAGTCAAGGGGTCGGACGGCGGCCTGTGGAAAAGTCCGGCGGAAAGACGGCGGAAAGACGGCGGGAAGACCGACCGCCGGCCTGTGGAGAAAGACTTTCGTCTCGACGCCCCTACGGGCTTGTACTCCTGAAGTGGGAGAAGGATCGAGCCGTTGGGCTGACGACTGCTGTGGCGCACGCCACTACCGTCGAAGCGTGACTGTGATCGCCACCGAAAGCCTCAGCAAGCGGTTCCCCCGGGTGACCGCTCTCGACCGGCTCTCCCTGGACATCGGGCCCGGTGTGACCGGACTTGTGGGTGCCAACGGAGCCGGTAAGTCCACGATGATCAAAATCCTGCTCGGACTCTCCCCCGCCACGGAGGGCAGCGCCCGGGTCCTGGGCCTCGACGTCCGGACGCACGGCCCCGAGATCCGCGAGCGCGTCGGGTACATGCCCGAGCACGACTGCCTCCCGCCGGACGTCTCGGCCACCGAGTTCGTCGTCCACATGGCGCGGATGTCCGGGCTGCCCGCGACCGCCGCCCGCGAGCGGACCGCGGACACCCTGCGCCACGTCGGCCTGTACGAGGAGCGCTACCGCCCGATGGGCGGCTACTCGACGGGCATGAAGCAGCGGGTGAAGCTCGCCCAGGCGCTGGTCCACGACCCGAAGCTGGTGCTCCTCGACGAGCCGACCAACGGCCTCGACCCGGTCGGCCGGGACGAGATGCTCGGGCTGATCCGCCGGGTCTGGACCGACTTCGGGATCTCCGTCCTCGTCACCTCGCACCTCCTGGGCGAACTGGAGCGGACCTGCGACCACGTGGTCGTCATCGACGGCGGAAAGCTGCTGCGGTCCAGCTCCACCAGCGACTTCACCCGGACCACCACGACGCTCGCGGTCGAGGTCACCGACTCGGACAGTCACCCCGACGGCACGGGCGCCCTGCGCGCCGCCCTCGCCGCCGCCGGCGTCACGATCCACGCGGGCGTGGAGGACGGTCTGCCGGGCGCCGGCCACATCCTGCTCCTGGAGGCGGCCGGCGAGGAGACGTACGACCTCGTGCGGGACACCGTCGCCGGCCTCGGCCTCGGTCTCGTCCGCATGGAGCAGCGCCGCCACCACATCGCCGAGGTCTTCAAGGCGAAGGACCAGGAGGAGGTGCCGGCTCGATGAGCTCCCAGGCCCCCGAAACGACCCAGATCCACAACATCGGCTACCGGTCCTACGACGGCCCGCGCCTCGGCCGGGCGTACGCGCGCAGGTCGCTGTTCTCGCAGTCGCTGCGCGGCGCGTACGGCCTGGGCCGCAGCGCCAAGTCGAAGGTGCTGCCGATGCTGCTCTTCGCGGTGATGTGCGCGCCCGCGCTGATCATCGTCGCGATCTCGGTGTACACCAAGGCCGACAAGCTCTTCATGGAGTACACCCAGTACGCGGTCTACCTCCAGCTCGTCATCGCCGTCTTCCTGGCCTCCCAGGCCCCCCAGTCGGTCTCCCGCGACCTGAGGTTCCGGACGGTCCCGCTGTACTTCTCCCGCCCCATCGAGCGGGTGGACTACGTCCTCGCCAAGTACGCGGCGATGGCCTCGGCGCTCTTCGTCCTCACCGTCACCCCGCTGCTCATCATGTGGATCGGCTCGATGCTGGCCAAGATGGACTTCGCCGAGCAGGCCAAGCTGTTCGGCCAGGGCCTCGTCTCCGTCGCGGTCCTGTCGGTGCTCTTCGCCGGCATCGGCCTGGTCATGGCCGCGCTCACCCCGCGCCGCGGCTTCGGCGTCGCCGCCGTGATCGCCGTCCTCACCATCTCCTACGGCGCGGTCTCCACCCTCCAGGGCATCTCCTACGCCACCGAGAACACCGGCTCCATCGTCTGGATCGGCCTCTTCTCCCCCCTCACCCTCGTCATCGGCCTGCAGAACGCCTTCCTCGGCGCTCCCGCCTCCTTCCCCGGCGAGATGCAGGTAAGCGCCGGCGTGGGCGTGGTCTACCTGCTGACCGTCCTCGCGCTGGTCGCCGCCTGCTACGGCATCCTGATGCGCCGCTACCGAAAGGTCGGACTGTGAGCACCTTGCACATCGACCACGTCTCGCGCTGGTTCGGAAACGTGGTGGCGGTCAACGACATCACGATGTCGATCGGCCCCGGCGTCACCGGCCTCCTCGGCCCCAACGGCGCCGGGAAGTCCACCCTCATCAACATGATGGGCGGCTTCCTCGACCCCTCCACCGGCAGCGTCACCCTCGACGGCCAGCCGGTCTGGCGCAACGAGTCGGTCTACCGCTCCATCGGCGTCGTCCCCGAGCGGGAGGCGATGTACGACTTCCTCACCGGCCGCGAGTTCGTCGTGGCCAACGCCGAACTCCAGGGCCTCGGCGCGGCGGAGGCCCAACGGGTCCTGGCGACCGTCGAGATGGAGTACGCGCAGGACCGGAAGATCGCCACGTACAGCAAGGGCATGCGGCAGCGCGTGAAGATGGCCTCCGCCCTCGTCCACGAGCCGTCCGTGCTGCTGCTCGACGAGCCGTTCAACGGCATGGACCCGCGCCAGCGCATGCAGTTGATGGACCTGCTGCGGCGGATGGGCGCCGAGGGCCGCACGGTCCTGTTCTCCTCGCACATCCTGGAGGAGGTCGAGCAGCTCGCCTCCCACATCGAGGTGATCGTGGCCGGACGGCACGCGGCCTCCGGCGACTTCCGCAAGATCCGTCGGCTGATGACGGACCGGCCGCACCGCTACCTGGTCCACTCCAGCGACGACCGGGCGCTCGCCGCCGCGCTGATCGCCGACCCGTCCACGGCCGGCATCGAGGTCGACGCGGTGGACGGCGGACTGCGGATCCAGGCCGTCGACTTCGGACGGTTCACCGAGCTGCTGCCGAAGGTCGCGAAGGAGCGGGGCATCCGGCTCCTCACGGTCTCGCCCTCGGACGAGTCCCTCGAATCCGTCTTCTCGTATCTCGTCGCGGCCTGAAAGGAGTACGACCCCGATGTACGACCCCACCGTCGCCCGGCTCACCTACCGGGCCCTCCTCGGCCGCCGACGCGCGGCGATCCTCTTCCTCCTGCCCGGCCTGCTCCTGGTCATCGCCACGGCCGTCCGCGTGCTCAACGGCGCGGACGACCAGGTCGCGGCCGACCTCCTCGGCGGCTTCGGGCTCGCCACGATGGTCCCGCTGATCGGCGTCATCGCCGGCACGGGCGCGATCGGCCCGGAGATCGACGACGGCTCCATCGTCTACCTGCTCTCCAAGCCGGTGAAGCGGACGACGATCATCACCACCAAGCTGTACGTGGCCATCGCCGTCACCATGGTCTTCTCGGCCGTGCCGACGCTGATCGCCGGCTTCATCCTGAACGGGAACGGGCAGCAGGTCGCCGTCGCCTACACGGTCGCCGCGCTGGTCGCCTCCATCGCCTACAGCGCGCTCTTCCTGCTGCTCGGCACGGTCAGCCGGCACGCCGTGGTGATCGGCCTCGTCTACGCCCTGGTCTGGGAGGCGCTCTTCGGCTCCCTGATCTCCGGCGCCCGCACCCTCAGCGTCCAGCAGTGGGCGCTCGCGCTCGCCGAGAAGGTCACCGGCGACGGCCTGGTCCACTCGGACGTGGCCCTGCCGACGGCGACCGTGCTGCTCGTCGCCGTCACCCTCGGCGCCACCTGGTTCGCCGGCCACAAGCTGCGCACCCTGAAGCTGGCCGGCGAGGAGTAGCAGCCCCGGACGGAACGTCAGACCGTACGGTCGCGGGCGGCGAGCAGTCCGACGCCCGCGGCCGCCGCGCAGACGGCGAGGACCACGCAGATCGGCAGGGTCCAGGAGCCGGTGGCCTGGTGGAGGGCGCCGGCCGCCAGCGGCCCGGCGGCGGCGAGCAGATAGCCGATCGTCTGGGCCATCCCGGACAGCCGGGCCGCGGTCACCGCGTCCCCGGAGCGCAGCACGATCAGGGTCAGGGCGAGGCCGACGGCGCCGCCCTGACCGATTCCGAGGACCGCCGACCAGAGCCAGGCACCCTCCACGGGTGCCACCATCAGCCCGGCGTAACCGGCCGCGACCAGCGTCGTGACCAGCACGATCAGCGGGCGCTGGCTGCGCATCCGGCCGGCGAGCAGCGGCACCGCGAAGGCGCCGGCGACCTGGATCAGGTTGTTGAAGGCGAAGATCATGCCGGCCGTGGAGCGGCTCATCCCGTGGTCGGTGAAGATCGTCGGCATCCAGGCGATCAGCACGTACGACCACAGCGACTGCAGGCCCATGAAGAGGGTGACCTGCCAGGCCAGCGCCGAGCGCCAGACGCTCACCGGGCGGGCGCCGCCGGCCGGGACGGTCCGTACCTCGTGTCCCGTACGTCCGCGGGCGATCAGCACCTGCGGGAGCCAGGCGAGGGCCGCGACCGCGGCGAGCAGCGACCAGAAGCCCAGCGAGGCCTCCCAGCCGCCGCCCAGGGCCTTCTCCAGGGGGACCGCGGCCGCCGCGGCGACCGTCGCACCGGCGATCATCGCGCCCGTGTAGACCGAGGTCATCGAGGCCGCGCGGTCCGGGAAGTCACGCTTGATCAGGCCCGGCATCAGCACGTTGAGCAGGGCGATCGCGGTGCCGACGAGGATCCCGCCGCCGTACAGCGCGTACACGGACGGCAGTACGCGCGCGAGGACGCCGGCGCCGAGCAGCAGGAGCGCCGCGAACAGCACGCGCTCGGCGCCGAACCGGCGCCCGAGCCACGGCGCCACCAGCGCGCCCAGGCCGAGGAACAGCACCGGCACCGAGGTCACGAGCGAGCTCGCGGTGGACGAGAGCCCGAAGGCGGCGGATATCTCGCCGACCAGCGGGGCCACGCTCGCGAGCGCGACCCGCATGTTCAGCGAGGCCAGCACGATGCCGACGAGGAGCACCGCCGGGTGCGCGAGCAGCGCGCGCCGGGCCGCCGCCCCCTCGGCCGCGCGCCGGGCCGCCGTCCCCTCGGCCGGGCGCCGGACCCCGGCCTCGGCGTCGACGAGTACGCGGGCCTCTTCCTCGGTCCTCATCGGGTCTGCTCCATCAGCGCGACGGTCGTCTCCATCGGCACCCGCAGCAGCTCGCGGGCCTGCCGCTCCGCCGCCTCCGGATCGCCGGCCTCGACGGCCGCCACCAGGGCCTCGTGGGCGTCGATGTCGACCGGGGGCATCTCCCGGTCGCCGAGGGCCTCCACCAGGACCTCGTGTACCTGCGTGGAGAAGAAGCGGTACACCTCGACGAAGGCCGCGTTGTGGGTGGCGCCGACGACCGCGAGGTGGAAGGCGAGGTCCGCGTCCGCGTCCCGGTCGCCCTCCTCCCGCAGCGTGGTCAGGGCGGCCCGCAGCCGCAGCAGGTCGTGGGTGTCGCGCCGGGCGGCCGCGAGCCGGGCGGCCTCGGCCTCCAGGGCGATCCGGAGTTCGAGGACGTCGACCGCGCCCGCGTGCCGGACGCCGCGGAGCACGGCGGCCGGGTCGGCGGTCGACCGGACGAAGGTGCCGTTGCCCTGCCGGGACTCCAGGAGGCCGGCGTGGACGAGGACCCGGACCGCCTCGCGGACGGTGTTGCGGCCCACGCCGAGCTGCTGCGCGAGCTCGTGCTCGGTCGGGATGCGGTCGCCGACCGCCCACTCCCCTTCGGTGAGCTGCGTGCGCAGCTGTTCCACCACGGAGTCCACCAGCGAGGTCCGCCCCGCCGCCTTGAGTGCCATGGAAATCCCCTATTCGCCCGGTTGCCCAGTCATCCTACAAGTGACCTCCCTCGCCTCCCCGGCCGGGCCGCAGCGACCGGACTACTGTGGGCTCGTACGTGTGCCGAACACCCTCACCACCCTCGGGAGTCAGTCATGTCAGACCGCTTCGACGTCGTCGTACTCGGAGCTGGCCCCGGCGGCTACGTCGCCGCCATCCGCGCCGCCCAGCTGGGCAAGCGGGTCGCGGTCGTCGAGGAGAAGTACTGGGGCGGTGTCTGCCTGAACGTCGGCTGCATCCCCACCAAGGCGCTGCTGCGCAACGCCGAGCTCGCCCACATCTTCAACCACGAGGCCAAGACCTTCGGCATCAAGGTCGACGGCACGGTCACCTTCGACTACCGCGAGGCGTTCAACCGCAGCCGCTCGGTCGCGGACGGCCGCGTCAAGGGCGTCCACTTCCTGATGAAGAAGAACGGGATCACCGAGTTCAACGGGCGGGGCACCTTCCTCGACGCGAACACCCTCCAGGTGGCCAAGGCCGACGGCACCTCGGAGACGATCACCTTCGACAACTGCATCATCGCCACCGGTGCCTCCCCGCGACTGCTCCCGGGCACGTCCCTCAGCGACCGCGTCGTCTCGTACGAGCAGCAGATCCTCGCCGAGGACGCCCCGAAGTCGATCGTCATCGCCGGCGCCGGCGCCATCGGCATCGAGTTCGCGTACGTGCTGAACAACTACGGCACCAAGGTCACGATCGTCGAGTTCCTCGACCGGGTCGCCCCGCTGGAGGACGAGGAGGTGTCGAAGGAGCTGGCGAAGCAGTACCGCAAGCTCGGCATCGACGTCCTGACCTCCACCCGCGTCGAGGCCATCGACGAGTCCGGCCCGCAGGTCCGCGTCACCGTCACCGGCAAGGACGGCGTCCAGAAGGTCCTGGAGGCCGACAAGGTCCTCCAGGCCATCGGCTTCGCCCCGAACGTCTCCGGCTACGGCCTGGAGAACACCGGTGTCGCCCTCACCGAGCGCGGCGCGATCGACGTCGACGGCCGCTGCCGCACCTCCGTGCCGCACATCTACGCCATCGGTGACGTCACCGCGAAGCTGATGCTCGCGCACACCGCCGAGGCCATGGGCGTCATCGCGGCCGAGACCATCGGGGACGCCGAGACGATGGAGCTCGACTACCCGATGATCCCGCGCGCGACCTACTGCCAGCCGCAGATCGCCAGCTTCGGCTGGACCGAGGCGCAGGCCCGCGAGAAGGGCTACGACGTCAAGGTCGCCAAGTTCCCGTTCGTCGCGAACGGCAAGGCGCACGGCCTCGGCGACGCCACCGGCTTCGTCAAGATCGTCGCCGACGCGAAGTACGGCGAGATCATCGGAGCCCACCTGATCGGCCCCGACGTCACCGAGCTGCTGCCCGAGCTGACCCTGGCCCAGCAGTGGGACCTCACGGTCCACGAGGTCGCCCGGAACGTCCACGCGCACCCGACCCTGGGCGAGGCCGTGAAGGAAGCG
The DNA here is from genome assembly GCF_000830005.1 of Streptomyces vietnamensis. Lineage (NCBI taxonomy): Bacteria > Bacillati > Actinomycetota > Actinomycetes > Kitasatosporales > Streptomycetaceae > Streptomyces > Streptomyces vietnamensis. The sequence goes on from NZ_CP010407.1 coordinate 4,340,962, forward strand.
ATCCACGGTATTGCGGGACACATGATCAATTTCTGAGGTTTCTCCCGGCCTCGGGTGATAGGCACTGAAAGGTGCCGAGCAAAACCTCTCCGGGTGGAGCCCCTCCCGGCGAAACCCCTCCGGGTGGCGAACCGTCCCGGCCGATCAGGTCGTGGGTGTGTTCGTCACCCGGTACGCATGTGTGGCTGGCGGTCATCGCGATCACCAGCCTCGTCATCGCGCTCGCCCCCCACGGCCTGGAGACCTATCTCCTCCACCGCAACAGCAGCAATCTCCACCAGCTCGCGCACCATCCGATGCGGGCCCTGCTCGGCAGCGCGTTCTGGATCGAGGACCCCGCCGACCTGCTCCTGTACGCGGTGCTCTTCGAGGTCTTCCACGCCCCCGTGGAACGCTGGCTGGGCACCCCGAAATGGCTCTTCACCGTCGCCACCGCCCACATCGCGGCCACGCTCATCAGCCAGCAGGTGGTCCTCGTGGCCATCCGGCTCCACGACGTGCCGCGCAGCATGGCCCACGTCGTCGACATCGGGGTCAGCTACGGGCTCGCCGCCTCCGCCGGGATCCTCACCTACCGGCTGCCGAACCCCTGGCGCTGGTTCTACCTCGCCGCGGTCCTCGCGTTCTTCCTCGTACCGCTGGCCGCCGACCGCACGTACACCGACCTCGGCCACGCGATCTCCCTCGTGATCGGCCTGGCCTGCTACCCGCTGACCCGGTGTCCACCGCCCCCGGGAAAACCAGTGGTACCCGAACATCCGCCCGGCGCACACTAGTTGCACGGGGGAAACGGGGGATTCCCCGGGCGCGGCCGCTTCGAGCGCGCGGACCGAAGGTCCGCGCGAGGCCGTGAACCCGCGAAGGCCCGCTCCCCCCGGGGAGCGGGCCTTCGTACGGAATCCGGGCGGTCAGACCGAGAGCAGGCGCTCCAGGACGACCGCGATGCCGTCCTCCTCGTTCGAGGCCGTCACCTCGTCCGCCACCGCCCGCAGTTCCTCGTGCGCGTTGCCCATGGCCACGCCGTGCGCCGCCCAGCCGAACATCGGGATGTCGTTCGGCATGTCGCCGAAGGCGATCGTCTCCGCGGCCTTCACGCCGAGCCGGCGCGCCGCGAGCGACAGACCGGTCGCCTTGCTCAGGCCGAGCGGGAGGATCTCCACGATGCCGGGCCCCGCCATGACGACGTCCACGAGCCCGCCGACCGTCTCCCGCGCGATCCGGGTCAGCTCGTCGTCGCCCAGCGTCGGATGCTGGAGGTACATCTTGGTCAGCGGCGCCGACCACAGCTCCGCCGGGTCCTCGTACGCCACGTAGGGCAGCGGCCCCTCATGCGCCCGGTAGCCGGGGCCCATCAGGACCTCGCCGTCCAGACCGTCGCGGCTGGCGGCCAGCGCCAGCGGGCCCACCTCCGCCTCGATCTTGGAGAGGGCGAGCCCCGCGAGCTGCCGGTCCAGGGTCAGCGAGGTCAGCAGCCGGTGCTCACCGGCGTGGTAGACCTGCGCGCCCTGCCCGCACACCGCGATCCCCTGGTAGCCGAGGTCGTCGAGGATGTGCCGGGTCCAGGGCACCGCCCGGCCGGTGACCACGATGTGCGCGGCACCCGCCGCCGTCGCGGCGGCGAGGGCGGCCCGCGTGCGGTCCGAGACGGACTCGTCGGCCCGCAGCAGCGTGCCGTCGAGGTCCGTCGCGACCAGGCGGTAGGGGAAGGGGCTCACTTGGCGATCGGCTCCAGGACCTCACGGCCGCCGAGGTACGGACGGAGCACCTCGGGCACCCGCACCGAACCGTCGGCCAGCTGGTGGTTCTCCAGGATCGCCACGATCGTGCGCGGTACGGCGCACAGCGTGCCGTTCAGGGTGGCCAGCGGCTGCACCGTCTTCTTGCCGCCCTGCTCGTCGCGCATGCGGACGGAGAGGCGACGGGCCTGGAAGCCGTCGCAGTTCGACGCGGAGGTCAGCTCGCGGTACTTGCCCTGCGTCGGGATCCACGCCTCGCAGTCGAACTTGCGGGAGGCGGAGGCGCCGAGGTCACCGGTGGCGACGTCGATGACCTGGAACGGCAGCTCCAGGGAGGTCAGCCACTGCTTCTCCCACTCCAGGAGCCGCTTGTGCTCGTTCTCCGCGTCCTCGGGCGCGACGTACGAGAACATCTCGACCTTGTCGAACTGGTGGACGCGGAAGATGCCGCGGGTGTCCTTGCCGTACGTGCCGGCCTCGCGGCGGAAGCAGGGCGAGAAGCCCGCGTACCGCAGCGGCAGCTTGTCGGCCTCGATGATCTCGTCCATGTGGTACGCGGCGAGGGGCACCTCGGACGTGCCGACGAGGTAGTAGTCGTCCTTCTCCAGGTGGTACACGTTCTCCGCGGCCTGGCCGAGGAAGCCGGTGCCCTCCATGGCGCGCGGACGGACGAGCGCCGGGGTCAGCATGGGGATGAAGCCGGCCTCGGTGGCCTGGGCGATCGCCGCGTTGACCAGGGCGAGCTCCAGGAGCGCGCCGACGCCGGTCAGGTAGTAGAAGCGCGAGCCGGAGACCTTGGCGCCCCGCTCGACGTCGATGGCGCCGAGCGCCTCGCCCAGCTCCAGGTGATCCTTGGGCTCGAAGCCCTCGGCCGCGAAGTCGCGGATGGTGCCGTGCGTCTCGAGGACGACGAAGTCCTCCTCGCCGCCGACGGGGACGTCCTGGTGGACGATGTTGCCGAGCTGGAGCAGCAGCGCGCGGGCCGTCTCGTCGGCCTCGTTCTGCTCGGCCTCGGCGGCCTTGACGTCGGTCTTGAGCTGCTCCGCCTTCTGCAGGAGCTCGGCGCGCTCCTCGGGGGAGGCCTTGGGGATCAGCTTGCCGAGCGCCTTCTGCTCGGAGCGGAGTTCGTCGAAGCGGACGCCGGACGACCTGCGCCGCTCATCGGCGGAGAGCAGGGCGTCGACGAGGCCGACGTCCTCTCCACGGGCGCGCTGGGAGGCGCGAACACGGTCGGGGTCCTCACGGAGCAGGCGAAGGTCAATCACCCCACCAGGCTACCGGTGCGCGTTCACGTGCCCCCACCCGATAAAGGTGCGCGTGTTGTTTTGCCCGAATTGAGGCCTGGGGAAAGACTGATCGCCGGGTCTCCGCATTCACTTATCCACAGGCTGTGCGGAAGATCTGTGGACTATGGGGCCGCTCCCGTGGATTTCCCTCATCGCGCCTGGGAATTCCGTGATCAAACGCCATTGACGCACTCATTTGGGTGGGAATTGATCGCTCCAACGAGTGGGTCGACAGAGGAGTGATGACGAGGGCGCCTGTGAAGCGCTGTGGATGACGCACGGAGGGGCGGGGGGTGAGTGGGCCGATTTGTCGACCTTGCCCCCGCGCGGTGTCGACTTGTCCCCAGGCCTGACGTGATCCTGTGGATAACTTCTGTGGGTAACCGAAAAGTATGCAGGTAGGACTAGTGACCCGTACCTGTGGACGAACGCTCACGCTGCCGGGAGCGTTCGTCCACCATCGGATCAGGCCCGACCGTCCTGGGCCCTCGCCAGCCAGTCGGAGGCCTCCATGAACTCCACGTCCGAAGTCCCGCGCCGCAGCGCCCGCACGTCCTCGACCGCGACACCCGCCCGCGGGTACGAGCCGAGGAACCGCACCTTGGGGCAGATCCGCTTCAGGCCCATCAGCGCCTCGCCCACCCGCCGGTCCGAGATATGGCCCTCGGCGTCCACGGCGAAGCAGTAGTTCCCGATCCCCGCTCCCGTGGGCCGGGACTGGATCAGCATCAGGTTCACCCCGCGCACCGCGAATTCCTGGAGCAGTTCGAGGAGGGCACCCGGATGATCGTCACCCAGCCACAGCACCACCGAGGTCTTGTCCGCGCCCGTCGGAGCCGCGGGCCGGGCCGGCCGGCCCACCAGCACGAACCGGGTCTCGGCGTTCTCCGCGTCGTGGATCTCGGTGACCAGTGCCTCAAGACCGTAGGTCGCCGCAGCGAACTCCCCCGCGAAGGCGGCGTCGAACCGGCCCTCCTGCACCAGACGCGCCCCGTCCGCGTTGGAGGCGGCCGACTCCCACACCGCCTCGGGCAGGTGCTCCCGCAGCCAGTTCCGGACCTGCGGCTGGGCCACCGGATGGCCCGTGACCGTCTTGATCTCCGAGAGCTTGGTCCCGGGCCGGACGAGCAGCGCGAAGGCGATCGGGAGGAGCACCTCGCGGTAGATCATCAGCGGCTCGCCGGAGGCCAGCTCGTCCAGGGTCGCGGTCACCCCGCCCTCGACCGAGTTCTCGATCGGGACGAGCGCGGCGGCGGCCTCCCCGTTCCGTACGGCGTCGAGGGCGGCCGGGACCGAGACCATCGGGACGAGTTCCCGCGTCGCGGCCTCGGGCAGCGTGCGCAGCGCCGCTTCGGTGAAGGTGCCTTCGGGGCCGAGATAGGTGTACCGGGTGGCGGACATACCGTCACCCTAATGCTCGCCGTCGCCGCGAGCGGCCGCCCGAGCGAGGCCTCTCACCCCTCGGACGGCGGCCCGCCCAGGCCCGGCCGCCGCCTGCTCCGGGCCCTGTGCTCACGCCTCCAGGAGGCGCTGGCCCACGTACTCGCCCTCGGCGGGGCCGCCCGGGACCGCGAACAGGCCGCTCGCCTCGTGGCGGATGAACTGGGACAGCGCGTCGCCCCGGTCGAGCTTGCGCTGCACCGGGACGAAGCCCCGGAGCGGGTCCGCCTGCCAGCAGACGAAGAGGAGGCCCGCGTCCGGCGTCCCGTCCGGACCGATCCCGTCGTGGAAGGAGAACGGCCTGCGCAGCATCGCCGCACCGCCGTTCTGTTCGGGGGCGGAGATCCGGGAGTGGGCGTTGTCCGGGATGACCGTCTTCCCGTCAGGACCGAGCTTGTTCAGGTCGAGCTCGGTGGTCTCCGAGCCGCCGGTGAGCGGGGCACCGTCGGACTTCCGGCGCCCGATGACCTTCTCCTGCCGGTCCAGGGGCAGCTTCTCCCAGTCGTCGAGCAGCATCCGGATCCGGCGCACCACCGCGTACGAGCCGCCGGCCATCCACTCCGGTGCGCCGCCGGACCCGGCCGGGACGAAGATCCGCCGGTCGAAGTCCGGGTCGGTGGGCTTCGGGTTGCCCGTGCCGTCGACCTGGCCCATCAGGTTGCGGGCGGTCATCGGCTTCGTGGTGGCACCGGCCGAGCGGTTGAAGCCGTTCATCTGCCAGCGCACCCGGGCCGCGTCCCCCGCGTCCTTCTGGATCGCGCGCAGCGCGTGGAAGGCGACGAGCGCGTCGTCGGCGCCGATCTGCACCCACAGATCGCCCTCCGAGCGCCGGGGGTCCAGGGCGTCGGAGGAGAAGGCGGGCAGCGGGTCGAGCGCGGCGGGCCGCCGCGAGGTGAGCCCGGTGCGGTCGAAGAAGGTACGGCCGAAGCCGAAGGTGACCGTGAGGGAGGACGGGCCCGCGTCCAGGGCGATACCGGTGTCCTCGGCCGGGGCCTTGCCCGACATCAGCACCTTCGCCGTGGCCGACCAGCGGCGCAGCAGGGCGGCGGCCTCCTTGCGGCCGGCGCCCGGGGCGAGGTCGAAGGCGATCAGATGACCGCGGGACTGGAGGGGGGTGGTGATGCCCGCCTGGTGTTTCCCGTGAAACATCACCGCGGTCGAGCCGACGGTGGTCAGGGCCGGGGCGCCGCCGGCTCCGGCTCCGGCGGTGTCGTCGCCGGACAGGGCCGCGGAGATCCCGGCGCCGCCGGCCGCGCCGACGACGAGGCCGGCGGCGCCCGCCGCGCCGACGGTGCCGAGCAGGCGCCGCCGGGAGAGGTCGAGGTTGTCGCTGTCGGTCACGTGCTTCAGCCGATCTTCACGTTCTTGTCGATGGTGGTCTGGTCGATCTCGGAGGTACGGACGGTCACCTGGATCTTCCAGTCGCCGGGCATGGGGATCTGGACGCCGCTCGCGCTCCAGTGCCCGGTCTGGATCCGGTCGGGGGCGACGGGCAGCGGGCCCACGTCCTTCGCCTCCAGGGTGAGGGCGACCTTGATCTCGGGGACGTCGAGCGGCTTGCCGTTGGGGCGCTCGACGAAGAGGTGGAGCGCGTTGGAGCCGGTGCGGCCGGGGTCGAGGCTGAGACGGACGACGCCCTTGCCGTCGACGCCGCCGGTGTCGAAGGGCAGCCGGATGTCGACGGGCCGGTCGGGCACGGCGGCCGGACCGGAGGCGGAGGTGGCCCGCCCGGCCTCCTCCTCGGTGCGGCCGGGCTCGGTCGAGGTGAGGACGGTGGTCACGGCGAGGAGGACGACGGCGACGGCGGCCTCGGTCAGCACCGAGCGGCGCAGACCGGCCCGCTCGGGGTCGGCGTCCCGCTCCCGCTTGCGCCGGGCGGTGGCGACGGCGGCCCGCTGCCGGGCGAGCTGCGCGGCCCGCACGGGGTCGACGGCCGCTGCGGCGGGGCCTCCCGAGGCCTCGGCCTCGTCGGGCGCCTCGGGCTCGTCGGCCTCCTCGGGCTCGTCGGCCTCCTCGGGCTCGTCGACCTCGTCGGGCGCCTCGGCCTCCAGGGCCTCGTCCATGTCTTCGGCGTCCTCGGCGTCCTCGGCGTCCTCGGGCGCCTCGGCCTCCGGGGTCTCGCCCGCGTCCTCGGCCTCCGGGGTCTCGTCCGCGTCCACGGCCTCTTCCGCCGTCGACGTCGGCGACGGAGTCGACCGCGTCGCGGGCTCCGCCAGGCGCTGGGTCCAGCGGCGGGAGATCCAGGCGATGCCGACGAGGACCGCCATGAGGCCGATCTTGACCAGGAGCAGCTGGCCGTACCGGGTCCCGGTCAGGGCGGACCAGGAGCCGACCTGGCGCCAGGACTGGTAGAGCCCGGTGGCCGCGAGGACGGCCACGGAGCCGAAGGCCACCTTGGAGAAGCGTTCGACGGCGGAGCGCTCGACGGACGGCGCCTTGTGGAGGGCGACGAGCAGCACGGTGAGGCCGCCGAGCCAGGCGGCGACGGCGAGGAGGTGCAGGATGTCGACGGGCATGGCGATGCCGGGCTGCAGACCGGTGGAGGCGTGCTCGGCCAGGGCCCAGGTCCCGGCGATGCCGGCGGCGACGACGGTGCCGCCGAGGCCGAGTCCGAAGGCGAGGTCCTTCTTCTCCTTCGGGTCGGTGCGGCGGGCGTAGGCGCCGAAGAGGACGGCCACGAAGAGCGCGGCCGCGCCGAGCAGCAGCAGCCGGGAGGTGAGCGCGGCGCCGGTCTTCGTCTCCAGGACGGCCTTCAGACCCGCCAGGTCGAAGGCGTCGGAGAGCTTCCCGGAGCCGGTGTACGGGCTGCGCAGGAGCAGCAGCGCGAGGGTGGCGCCGGTGAGGGTCAGCCAGCCCCGGACCACCGTCTGCTGGACGGGGCGGACGCTCGCGCCGCGCGGCCAGCAGGCCAGGACGAAGGCGCCGCCGCCGACGAGGACGGCGAACCCGGCGTACGAGAGGTAGCGGGCGATGCCGTAGAGGACGCCGACGAGGCCGCCGCCGGGCGCCTGGTCGGTCAGGGCGACGGAGGTCGTGGAGGGGGCGCCGATGGAGAAGGTGAAGGCACCGGCGACGGGGTGGCTGTCGGAAGAGACGGCCTGCCAGGCCACGGTGTACGTGCCGTCGGGCAGTCCGGCGCGGAGCCCCACCCCGTACCGGACGACGGAACCGCTGCACAGATCGCGTATCTCGCCGGTGTCGGCCCGTCGGCCCGCCGGGTCGAGGACCCGGATGGAGTCGGTGCTCAGGGCGACCTGTTCGGAGAAGGTCAGGTTGACCTCCTTGGGGGCGGTGGCGACCACCGCCCCGTCCTTCGGGTCGCTGCCGGTGAGCGCCGCGTGCGCGGAGGCGGGCGCGGCGCCGGCGAGCAGCGTGCCGAGCAGCGCGGCCGCGAGGATCAGCAGCCGGGCCAGGGCGTTGCCGAGGCGCGGGGCGGTGGTTGTCATCTGTGTGTCACTCCGTCAACGAGCTCAGTGCTGCTGCGGGTTGTGGTTGGGCGCTTCGACGGGAACGTCGACCTTGATGGGGTCGGACTTCTCGAAGTGCAGCTCGATGCTGACCTTCTCGCCCTGCTTCGGCGTCTTCTTCAGCTCCATGAACATGATGTGGCTGCCGCCACGCGTCAGGGAGAGCTCGCCGTTCGCGGGGATGTCGAAGGACTTCACCTGCTGCATCTTCTGGTTCTTCGTCTCGTGCATGGTGATGTCGTCCGAGAGCGGGCTGGTGACGGAGGTGAGCTTGTCCGCGGTGCCGCTGTCGTTCTTGATGGTGAGGAAGCCGCCGGCCATGTCCATCACCGGCTGGGGCATGAACGCGCCGCTGACCTCCAGGTCGGGCTTGCTGTCGGAGGACGAGCACCCGGTCAGCGCGAGCGCGGCGGCGAGCGCCACGGCGGCGGACAGGGCGGTGGTGCGGCGGGTCACGGGTTCTCCCCCTTGATGATCTTCGGCAGGTCCTTGGCGTAGTCGTCGACGGTCGCGTCCTCGCCGTACAGGACGTAGCCCTGGTCGGTGGTGGGCGAGAAGGCGATCACCTGGGCTCCGTGCATGGAGACGACGTTGCCGTCCTTGTCCTTCGTCGGCGGGTCGATGCCGATGCCGATCTGCCGGGCCCCCGCCTGGATGGCGGAGAAGTCGCCGGTGAGACCGGTGAAGGAGGGGTCGCCGGCGGCGGGCAGCCACTTGGCGAGCTCGGCGGAGGTGTCCCGCTCGGGGTCGGTGGTGACGAAGACGACCTGGAGCTTGTCCTGGTCGGCCTTGGGGAGCTGCTTCCTGGCGATGGCGATGTTGCTCATCGTCAGGGGGCAGACGTCGGGGCAGTGCGTGTAGCCGAAGTAGATGAGGGTCGGCTTGCCCTTGGTGCGCTCCCGCAGGTCGTACTTCTGGCCCTTGGTGTCGGTGAGGACGAGTGCGGGCTTGGTGAACGGCCGGTCGAGGACGGTGGCGGCCTTGGTGTTGTCGCTGCCGCCGACGACCTCGGCGACCGCCGAGCCGGAGCCCGCGGGCTTGTCGTCGTTGCCGCCGAGGCCGACGGCGGCGGTGATGCCGATCGCGGCGGCGATCGCGACGGCCGCGATGACGAGCGGCGTGCGCCGCCCGGGGCGGGTCGTGGCCGTGGCCGTCGCCGTCCCGGGCGTCTTCTCTTCAGACATGGTGCTTCTTCCGGATATCGGGTGAGGGTGCGGCCGTCAGGCCGAGCGGCGACGGCCGGCGAGGACGCCGAAGGCGACGCCGGCGATGCCGACGAGGATGCCGACGACACCGAGGACACGGGCCGTGGTGTCGGTGGCCGAGGAGGCGGAGGCGGTCTCCTCGTGGTCGGCCTTCTCGTCGTCGTGACCGGCCTTCTCGTCGGACTCGGCGGAGGCGGACGGGGCCGCACCACCGTGGTGGTCCGCACCGCCGTGGTGGTCCTCGTCGGCGGAGGCGGCGGAGAGCTTCAGGACGGGGGCCGGGTTCTCCGGCTCCTCGGCGCCGTCCTTCTGCTCCTCGATCCAGCGCACGACCTCCTTGTTGTCGTACGTCTGGATCGCCTTGAGGACCAGCTCGTCGGTGTCCTCCGGCAGCTGGCCGAGGGAGAGCGGGAACTGCTGGAACTGGCCGGGGCCGATCTTCGAGCCGTCGGCGGTCCAGGTGACCTTGGAGACGGCCTCGTTGATCTTCTTGCCGTGCATCTCCAGCGGCTTGCTGAGCTTGCTCTTGGTCACCTCGACCTTCCAGCCGGGGACGGGCTGCGGCATGACGGAGGCCAGCGGGTGGTCGAGCGGGAAGTTGACCTCCAGCTTCACGGTGGAGGCGTTGTCGCGCTCGTTCGGGACCTTGATGTCGACGGTCGCGTAGCCGCCCTTGGCCGCCTCGCCGTGCGGCTGCACGCCGACGTGCGCGAAGGCGGTGCCGGACAGCAGCACCACGGAGGAGAGGGCGATGCCGCCGGCGAGGGCGACGCGGGTGGTGGCGGAGACACGGGAAACGCTCATGGCAGAAGACACTCCAGCTCGGAGAGCTCGAAAGCTCGAAGACTCGGTGAAGGATGCGGAAGTCCGGCGCGCCCCGGGACGGGAGTCCCGCACGGGCGTGCGGACGAGCGCGGCCCGCCCCTGCTGGGCGGTCCGCGTCAGGCTGCGAGGACGCAGTCGGCGGCCGGGGGGCCGCGCCTGATCACCGTGTGCTGAAGGGCCTCGGCCACCGGCGGCGGCGAGGAGTCGAAGGCGGTACGGAGGGTCCGCCGCGGCCCGGTGCGCGGCGCCGCCGACAGTCCGGCGAGCAGGGCCCGTACGAGACGGAGCGCGGCCCGCAGGGAGCGCACGAGGGCGCACTCGGCGAGCTCCGTCGCGCCCTCCTCGGACAGCTCCACGAGCCGGCCGAGGGCGCGGTCGCCGCGGCGCAGCAGCCAGCCCGTGGCCAGGGCGGCCAGGAGGTGGCCGAGGAGCATGGGCAGACCGGGCAGCAGCTCACCGGCGGGCGCGGTCGCCCCGGCGGCCATGTGTCCCATGTGGGCGTGCGCGGTGGCCGGGTCGAGCCCGGCGTCGGTGATGATCCGGGTGGCGTCGGTGGGGCTGAGCGAGGCGGTGCCCGCTCCGCAGACCAGTCGGGCGGCCATCCGGACGAGGGCGTCGTCGGCCTGGTCGCTCAGGGCGAGCTGCCGCTGTCCGAGCCCGAAGAGGACGTGCAGGCCGAGCTGCCCGCCGGCGAGGGCGCCGACGACGGAGCCGAGGGAGCGCTCGCGGCCGGTGAAGAGCACGGTGACCCCGAAGACGCCGAGGAAACCGGCGACGACGGTCCACAGGGCGATGCCCGCGCAGGCGGCGAGGGCGTGTCCCAACGCGGACAGCACGACGCAGACCGCGGTGAACACCGCGGCCCTCAGCAGCCGTGGAGCGAGCGCGGGGGCAGTCATGGCGGGCCCATCATCGCACCACGCGCAAGACCGCCATGCGGCAGGTCCGGAAGGTCGTCCTTGAGCGGCTTCGCGGTGACATACACCGGCGCACCCGCCCTCTGCATCCGCCGAACGAGCGCTCTTGACGGCTTCCCGCGCTTACGGAGCGTCCGCTCCGGCAATAGGTATCGGTATGTCGAGCCGCTGCCGGGAGGCTGGAGCATGAGCATCTGGTGGTCACTCCATCTGCGGCGCGAGGCCGCGAGCGTGCCGCTCGCGCGAAGGCTTCTGCTGGGCACGATGGAGACGGCGGGCGTCGATCCCGACGTGTCGTACGAGTTGTCGGTCGCGCTGACCGAGGCCTGTGCCAACGCCGTGGAGCACGGCGGCGGAGGAGGTTCCCGCGAGCCGGAGGGCGCGTACCGGGTGACGGCCTACCTGGACGGCGAGACCTGCCGCATCGAGGTCGCCGACTCGGGCCCGGGTTTTCCCGGGGCGGCGGCGCCCGCGCGCCCCTCGGACGACGCGGAGCACGGCCGGGGGCTGCGCCTGATCGAGGAGCTGGCCGATCACGTCCAGTTCGGCAACCGCTCGGGCCGGGGCGGTGCCGTGGTCAGCTTCGACAAGATCCTGAAGTGGCGGGACAGCCCGTCGCTCCTCATGGCGTGACGTAAGGGCGTGACGTACGGGGAAGGGCCCCCGCCGGTCGGTCGGCGGGGGCCCTTCTGTTCCAACGTACGCGGGAATCAGCCCTTCAGCGCGGCCATCCACGCCTCGACCTCGTCGGCGTGGCGCGGCAGCGCGGCCGAGAGGTTCCGGTTGCCGTCCTCGGTGACGAGGATGTCGTCCTCGATCCGGACGCCGATGCCGCGGTACTCCTCCGGCACGGTCAGGTCGTCGGCCTGGAAGTACAGACCGGGCTCGACCGTCAGGCACATGCCCGGCTCCAGGGTGGTGTCCACGTACATCTCGGTGCGCGCGGCGGCGCAGTCGTGGACGTCCATGCCGAGCATGTGGCCGGTGCCGTGCAGGGTCCAGCGGCGCTGGAGGCCGAGCTCCAGGACGCGCTCGACCGGGCCCTCGACGAGGCCCCACTCGACGAGCTTCTCGGCGAGGACGCGCTGGGCGGCGTCGTGGAAGTCGCGGTAGGCGGCGCCGGGCTTCACCGCGGCGATGCCGGCCTCCTGCGCCTCGTACACGGCGTCGTAGATCTTGCGCTGGATCTCGGTGTACCGGCCGTTGATCGGCAGGGTGCGGGTGATGTCGGCGGTGTAGAGCTCGGTGGTCTCCACGCCGGCGTCGAGCAGCAGCAGGTCGCCGGAGCGGACCGGGCCGTCGTTGCGGACCCAGTGCAGGGTGCAGGCGTGCGGTCCCGCGGCGGCGATGGAGCCGTAGCCGATGTCGTTGCCCTCGACGCGGGCGCGGAGGAAGAACGTGCCCTCGATGTAGCGCTCGCTGGTGGCCTCGGCCTTGTCGAGGACCTTGACGACGTCCTCGAAGCCGCGGGCGGTGGAGGCGCAGGCCTTCTCCAGCTCGGCGATCTCGAAGGCGTCCTTCACGAGGCGGGCCTCGGAGAGGAAGATCCGCAGTTCCTCGTCGCGCTCGGCGGTGACCTTGTCGGTCAGCGCGGCCTCGATGCCGGCGTCGTGGCCGCGGACGGCGCGGACGGGGCCGGTGGCCTCCTTGAGGGCGTCGGCGAGCTCGCGGACGTCCTTGGCCGGGATGCCGAGGAGCTGCTCGGCCTCGGCGAGGGAGTGGCGGCGGCCGACCCACAGCTCGCCCTGGCCGTCGAGCCAGAACTCGCCGTTCTCGCGGTTGGAGCGCGGCAGCAGGTAGATCGTGGCCTCGTGGCCGTCGGCCGTGGGCTCCAGGACGAGGACGCCGTCCTGGGTCTGGTCGCCGGTGAGGTACGCGTACTCGGTGGAGGCGCGGAAGGCGTACTCGGTGTCGTTCGACCGGGTCTTCAGGTTGCCGGCGGGGATCACCAGGCGCTCGCCCGGGAAGCGGGCGGAGAGCGCGGCGCGGCGGGCGGCGGTCTTGTCGGCCTGCGCGATCGGCGCGAGGCCGGTGAGCTCGGTGTCGGCCCAGCCGGACTTCATGTTCTCGGCGAGCTCGTCGGACACGCCCGGGTAGAGGCCGTTCTTCCGCTGCTTGATCGCCTGCTCTTCGGTCTCGGTCTCTTCCGGGGTCTCCGGGGTGAGCTCCTCGGCCACGGGTCTGCCTCCTCTTGGTACGACACTGAACCCCCACCATCGTACGGTCGTACGGAAGGGGGCCCAGGGCCGTAAGACCCATTACCGGAGCGTCACATTCCGGTCACTCGAAGCGCGCGGCGAGCAGGACCACGTCCTCCCCCTCCACGGCCCGGTCCAGGCCCTCGGGGAGCAGGGTCCGCAGGACGTGGTCGGCGACGGCGCCCGGGTCGCCCCGGTCCGCCTTCGGCACGCTCGCGGCGGCCGCGTGGAGCCGGGCGAAGGCCCGGTCCATGGCGTCGCCGGTACGGCGCAGCAGCCCGTCCGTGTAGAGAAGCACCGTTTCTCCGGGTGCGGGGGACAGCTCCACGCTGGGCGCCTCCCAGCAGGAGAGCATCCCGAGCGGGGCCGAGAGCGAGGTCTCGACGAACTCCGTGCGGTGGTCGCCGACGACCAGCGGCGGGGCGTGTCCGGCGCCGGCGAGGACGATCCGGCGCTGCGCGGGCTCGGCGTACGCGAAGAGGGCGGTCGCCGAGCGGGCGGGTTCGGTGAGCCGGAGCAGGAGCTCCAGGTCGGAGAGGACGGCGACGGGGTCCTCGCCCTCCATCACCGCGTACGCCCGGAGGGAGGCGCGGAGCCGGCCCATGGCGGCGAGCGCGCTGGGTCCGGTGCCGCAGACGGAGCCGACGGCCAGGCCGAGGGCGCCGTCGGGCAGCGGCAGCGCGTCGTACCAGTCGCCGCCGCCCATGGGGCCGGTGCGGTGGCGGGCGGCGAGCTGGACGCCGGGGACGCGGGGGAGGCGGCTGGGGAGCAGTTCCTCGGCGACGGTGGAGACCTGGACGCGGGCGCGTTCGACCTGGAGGAGCCGGGCGAGGTGCTCGGTGGCGAAGCGGCCGTAGAGCCCGATGAGGTGGCGTCGGCGCTCGTCGGGTTCGGCGGGCTCGTCGTAGAGCCAGACGAGCGCGCCGAGTCGGCCGGCCTCCTCGGTGGCGAGGGGGAGGGCGTAGCTGGCGGCGTAGCCGAGGCGGGCGGCGACCTCGCGGTGGCGGGGGTCGAGGCCCGCCTCCGTACGGACGTCGCGGATGGCGATCGGACCGGGGACGCGCTCGGGGTGGACGGGGTCGGGGAGGCCGTCGAGGAGGCGGCCGTAGCTGGTGGCGCTGCGCGGGACGGTCTCGATGGTGCCGAGGTCGGAGTGGGCGAGGCCGAGGCCGATGGTGCTGGTGGGGCCGTGGCCGTCGGCCGGTTCGAGGACGGCCATGCCGCGGCGGGCGCCGACGAGGGCGGCGCCGGCGTCGAGCACCTCGCGGAGGGCCTCGTCGAGGGAGGAGGTCCTGATGAGGCGCTCGGTGAGTTCGTGGAGGGTGGTGAGGTCGGAGACCCAGGAGGCGAGCCGGTCCTGGATCAGGACTCCGGGGGGGAGGGCCTCGTCGGAGGGACCCGCCGCCGCGGGGACCCCGGGAAGGGGCGACGTAGTGTGCGGTGACCCGGGAACAGTGGAATCGATTCCGGCCACTTTCGGCATGCGTGGGGCGCTCATGTCGGTCGGCTTTCCGACCGGTGCGTTTGACGCCAAAGCATCGCAAACCCCCATGTCAATCAGAGCCGCTCGATGCATCCACATGTACACGCACCAGAGGAACGATGTCCAGCATTGTCCCGATGGGACTTGTGGTGTCCGTGAGCTTGCGCGAGGGGGTTGAAGTACGCGGAAAGTTGGCCGAAAATTGCCCCCGGTGTGCACCTTTTGCGGTCGACTGGCGTCGTTTGAAAGCGCGTCATTCCAAGCGTGCTGGGTACGTACTCGGTGACAGGCAGGGGCAGTTGACACCGCCCCGGAACGTGACGCGGAACCCCGGCGTCTTTCCCGCCGCAGGCCGCAACCCGCCACCGAGTGGCGGGGAACGTGTTCTGACCCGCTCCGGCTCTGACCTGGCTCCACCCGGTTCCCCCGGGATCCACCCGGCACCGGCCCGGTCCGCACCGCTCCTCCGCGGTCCGGCACCCCGCCGACCCGGCACGCGCTGATACGCACGGTGAAGAGTTCTGCACATGGTGTGATGTGGATTCGGCGTTCAACGGAAAGGAACGAGCGCTCATGCGCGAGATCCTCGGAAGGCGACGCAGGCTCCGGTTCCGGCGCAAGGAGAGGACCGCCCGGCTCGACGCCGCGGTCACCTTCGCGGTCGAGTGGAACTGGCCCGTCCTGCCGGGCGCGGGCCTGAGAGCGACGACCCGTACGGCCACGGGAACGGGCGCGGGCCTGAGGGAAGCGACCCGTACGGCCATGGGAGCGGCGCCCCGTGCGGCCGTGGGAGCCGGAGCGGTCTGCTCCTGCCCCGACCCCGACTGCGTGGTGCCCGGCGCGCACCCCTACGACCCCGGACTGCTCGCGGCCACCACGGACGAGCGCATGATCCGCTGGTGGTGGACCCGGCGACCGGACGCCCCGGTGGTCCTTGCCACGGGCGGCCGCGCGCCCTGCGCCGTCAGCCTCCCGGCGGTGGCGGGGGCGCGGGCCCTCGCCGCGCTCGACGCGGCGGGCATGCGGCTCGGCCCGGTGGTGGCGACCCCGACCCGCTGGTCGATCCTCGTCGCCCCGTACGGCCTCGAACGGCTCGGCGAGCTGCTGTACGCGAAGGACGACGTGCCCAGCTCGCTGCGGTTCCACGGCGAGGGCGGCTATCTGCTCCTTCCGCCGTCGGTCGCGGGCACCGGGCAGGTGCGCTGGGAGCGGGCACCGCTCGCGGGCTCGGCCCGGCCCTGGCTGCCCGACGTCGAGGCGGTGGTCGACGCCCTGGTCGAGGCGAGCACGAGCACGCCGGGCGGTGGGAGCAGGCTGGCGTACTGAGTCCTCGGGCGCGGGGTCCTCGGACACGGGCCCGTTCACCCGAACGGGTGTGTACTGGTCCGACTTGCAGGGAAAACGGGCGCGCGGCCCGCCGGGCGCCCGGATCCCGCGGCTATGTTCACCCCCATGAGCCCGGTGAACCTCCGCGTGGTCGGACTCGGGACCGCCGTCACGGTCGCCGTCCTGCTGCCCCTCGTCGCGACGGCGGGACCGACGGGGGAGCCCGTACGGCCGGCGGGAGCGAGCGCGGAGGGGTCCGGGGGCTCCGAGGGCTTCGAGGGGTCCGGGAGCTCCGCGGGTGACGCGAAGGCCGGGGACCTGCTGGAAGGGCTCGGCCTGGGGTCCCGTACACCGGCCTCCCGTACACCGGTTTCCCCTACACCTGCCTCCCCTTCCCCCGCCACCCCGCCTTCTCCCGAGCGGGTCACGCACTGTGGGCCTGAACTCGCCTCTCCCGAGGGGGCCGAGGCGCAGACCTGCGTCCTGAGCGAGGGACCCGACGTATGGGCGCGCACGTACTACCGGAACGCCACCGGCCGGCAGCTCGACGCTTTTCTGACCCTCATGGGCCCCGGCGGGCGGACCGTACAAGTGGACTGCCCGGTCCCGGCGCAGGACGAACCGGGAACCTGTGAAACGCCGAGGGAGCGCGCCCGGGGCGCGGTCACGGCGTATACGGCGGTCGCGGAATTCGCCGGATCCGGCGAGGGCGGCAGTACTCCGCTGCTGCTCCGCGCGGGAAGCAACACCGCGGACAGCGAAGGAAGTTGAGCGTCGGACGCCCCGGCCCTGCCGGAAGCGGACATGGAAAGGCCCGGTCGCTGGCGACGGGGGATGCACCAGCGACCGGGCTTCAAGAACGGTAACAAGAGATCTGCTGTTCGCAAATTCGATCTCGGTTATTCGGACAGGGATTTGTCCGAGCGAAGACCCACCTTGTGGCGGAAGTCACCGACCGGTCGGTCTGTCAGTCACCGATACCACCTGGGGTATCAGCTGAGAGTCACCTGGCGGTTCGTGAGACCGCCGCGCGCCCGGCGCTCCTCCGCCGTCAGCGGCGCGTCCGAGGCGAGCGCCGCGGTCAGCCGCTCGGCGAACTCGGCCGCCGGCTTCTCGCAGTCCTCGGCCGTCATCGACGACGGCAGGTCCCACACCGGCACCATCAGACCGTGGGCACGGAAGGAGCCGACGAGCCGGGTGTCCGCGCCGAGCGAGGTGCCCTCGCCGGCCTGGAGCCGGGCGAGCGCGTCGAGGAGCTTCTCCTCCGGGTGCGGCATGACCCAGCGCAGGTGGTTCTTGTCCGGGACCTCGCACCAGTACGCGGAGTCGACGCTCGCCAGCTTCACGGTCGGGATCGCGGCCGCGTTGGCCCGCTCCAGGGAGGCCGCGACCTCCGGGTCCGCGCCGTCCGCGGACTGCGGGATCCAGAACTCGAAGCCCGAGTGGACCTCCGGCTCGAACGGGGCGTCCGCGTCGAGCAGCTCCTGCAGGCGCGGGCCCTCGGCCGGCACGCGGCGCGCGGGGATCGGGGTGCCCGGCTCCGCCTCCAGGGCGCGCTGGAGGGTGTCGGCGAGGTCGCGGGCCAGGTCGCCGGAGGAGGAGTCGTTCTGCAGGGCGAGCAGGACGGAGCCGTCGTCGCGGCGGAGCGCCGGCCACGCCATCGGCAGCACGGTCGCGAGCGTCACGGACGGCACGCCCTCGGGCAGCCCGCCCTTCAGGGTGAGCGGCACGGTCGCGGCCGGCACCAGCTCGCGCAGCGCGACCCAGTCGCACTCGCCGGGCAGACCCTCGAAGGGGCGCTGGACGAGCTCGGTCACGGCGTGCGCGGCGGCCCGGCCGTGACACGCCTTGTAGCGGCGGCCCGAACCGCACGGGCACGGCTCGCGCGCGCCGACGACCGGGATCTCCCCGCTCGTGACCTGTGCCTGGCCGGCCTTGCCGGCCTTCGTCTGGGGGCGCTTCTTGGCCATGGTGTGGCTTTCTCCCGATCGCGGCTGTGCTGTGTGTGCGGTGCTGTACCGGGCGCGAGCCTAGCCGCACCGGACGCCGGGGCCACTCAGGCGGGGCGGCGCGGCAGCCCGGGCGGACACCGCCGTGAGGCCGCGCCCGCCACCGCACTCACTCCTGGACCGGTCCTCGACCCGGATCGCCGTACACGTCAGTCCAGATCGTCGTACGCGTCGAGGAAGTCGAAGCCGGAGCCGCCGCCGACGCGCGTCGCGAAGTCCTCGCGGCGGTGTCCCTCGGTGACCACCACCCAGACGGTGACCTCGCCGGTCGCGCTGTCCCGTACGCCCCAGTCCTGGGCCAGCGCGCCGATGATGTTCAGCCCGCGGCCGCCCCGTGCGGTGACCGAGGGCGTCGACGGGACGGGCCGGGTCGGACCACCGCCGTCGGTCACCTCGACCCGCAGGCCGCCCGCCGGGTCGACCCGCCAGGCCGCCCGCACATCGCCTTCGCCCCGCTCCGCGTGCCCCAGCGGCCTGCCGTACCGACAGGCATTGCTGAGCAGCTCGGAAAGGATCAGTACCGCGTCGTCGACGACCGATTCGGCCACCCCGCTGCGGTACAGCTCGTCCCGCATCCGGTGTCGCGCTTCCCCCACGCCCGCAGGGCCATGGGGTACGGCCATGCTCGACGACGTGGGCACCTCCTGTGCCACCACCAACGCCACCCCCGAGACCTCCTTTGCCCCACGCCACGGTGTGGATGCCCCAATGGCCTGGACCGGAAACCGGCCAATCCACGTGTGATGAGGCACTCGTGACGATCGCGTACGCACGGAACGCGCCGGTGCACACCCCGTAAGGGCTGTTATCCCCTGTGACGGACGGGAAAAGAGGGACAGGAGAGGTCTCTCGATTCTCAGTCGCGGCCCAGCTGGGCGAGCACCTGCTTCGGACGGTTGGTGATGATCGCGTCCACGCCCAGGCGCTCGCAGAGTTCGACGTCCTCGGCCTCGTCCACCGTCCAGACGTGGACCTGGTGCCCGGCCTTCTGGAGCCGCAGGATCACCGCGGGATGGTGCCGGACGATCCGGATCGACGGGCCCGCGATGCGCGCGCCCGCGGGGAGCCGTCCGTCGCGCAGCCGGGGCGAGACGAACTGGGCGAGCGAGACGGTGGGCAGCGTCGGCGCGGCGGCGGCGATCCGGTACAGGGAACGGGCCGAGAAGCTCATGACGCGTACGGGGGAGTCGGCGGGGGACGCGGGCGCGTCCAGGCCGAAACGCTTGAGGAGCTGGAGCAGCTTCTCCTCGACCTGGCCCCGCCACCGGGTGGGGTGCTTGGTCTCGATGGCCAGCTCGATCCGGCGCCCGGCGTCGGAGACCAGCTCCAGGAGGCGTTCGAGGGTGAGGACGGAGGTGTACCCGGGGTCCTTCCAGTCGGGGATCTCGCCGGAGTCGTCGCGGCCCTTCCAGGTGCCGAAGTCGAGGGCGGCGAGATCGGCGAGTTCGAGCGCGGAGACGGCGCCGCGGCCGTTGGAGGTGCGGTCGACGCGCCGGTCGTGGACGCAGACGAGGTGGCCGTCGGCGGTGAGCCGGACGTCGCACTCCAGGGCGTCGGCGCCGTCCTCGATGGCCTTCACATAGGCGGCCAGGGTGTGTTCCGGTGCGTCCTCGGATGCTCCGCGGTGGGCGACGACCTGGAGGGGAACGCGGTTCGTGTGCTGCCGTGCGTGGGTCACGGCGTCATGGTGCCATTGGCGGGGCGGGGCGAGCACCTCGGAGGGAGTCCGTTCTGTCCGTATATAAAGGATGGGGAGCGAACGCACAGCTCCGCCTTACAGCGGCCTGACGTCCCGTGGGAAAAGCTGGTGCAGCACCCTGGAACCCGTAGGTAACCGTGTAGTCGACGAGGAGAGCGAGCTGTGAGCACCGAGAACGAGGGCACGCCGGACCCGGCGGACCCGGCTGTCCCGTCCGCCCCGCAAACGCCTCCCGTACCCCCGAAGCCGACGGCCGCCCAGCCCGCGGACGAGCCGACGACGATCCAGGCCCCGATCCAAGCGGCTCCGGACCAGACCCAGACCCAGCCCGAGCCCCAGGCCCAGGCCCAGGATCAGACCCAGACCCAGACCCAGACCCAGCCCCAGCCCCAGGCCCAGGCCCCCGCCCCCGAGCCGGTCGCGGCCGCCGCCGCCCCCGCCGGTGGCTGGCCCCCGCCCCCGCCGGCCGTCCCGGCCTGGGGCGCCCCGAACCCGTCCGCGTACCCCGCCCCCGCGGCACCGCGCAGACGGACCGGCGGCCTCGTGGCGGCCGTGCTCGTCGCGGCGCTCGTCGGCGGCGGCATCGGCGGCGGCGTCGGCTACTGGGCGGCCGAGCGCGGGGACAACGGCTTCAGCTCGACGACGGTCTCCTCGGGCCAGGCCCCGGCCTCGTTCAAGCGCGACCCGGGGACGGTCGCGGCGGTCGCGGCGAAGGCCCTGCCGAGCGTGGTCACCATCCAGGCGAAGTCCGGCGGCCAGGACGGCGAGGGCGGTACGGGCACGGGCTTCGTCTACGACCAGGAAGGCCACATCGTCACCAACAACCACGTGGTGGCGTCGGCGGCGGACGGCGGCACGCTGTCCGTGACGTTCTCGGACGGCAAGACGTACGACGCGGAGGTCGTCGGCCGGGCCGAGGGCTACGACGTGGCCGTACTGAAGCTGAAGGACGCCCCGAAGGGGCTGACGCCGCTGCCGCTCGGGGACTCCGACAAGGTGGCGGTCGGCGACTCGACGATCGCGATCGGCGCGCCGTTCGGCCTGTCCAACACGGTGACGACGGGCATCGTCAGCGCCAAGAACCGCCCGGTCGCCTCGGGCGACGGCTCCGGCGGCAGCAACTCGTACATGAGCGCGCTGCAGACGGACGCCTCGATCAACCCGGGCAACTCCGGCGGGCCGCTGCTCGACGCGAGCGGCGCGGTGATCGGCATCAACTCGGCCATCCAGTCGACCAGCGGCGGCTTCGGCCAGTCCCAGGCGGGCTCGATCGGCCTCGGCTTCGCGATCCCGGTCAACCAGGCGAAGAACGTGGCCCAGCAGCTGATCAAGACGGGCAAGCCGGTGTACCCGGTGATCGGCGCGACCGTGAACATGAACGACAAGGGCCAGGGCGCGACGATCGCCGGCCAGGGCTCCGGCGGCACGCCCTCGGTCACGCCCGACGGCCCGGCGGCGAAGGCGGGCCTGAAGGCCGGCGACGTGATCACGGGCTTCGGCGACCACCCGATCGACAGCGGCCGCACCCTGATCAGCGAGATCTGGACGTACAAGCCGGGCGACTCGGTGAAGATCACCTACGAGCGCGACGGCAAGACCGCGACGACCACGGTCACCCTCGGCGAACGCACCGGCGACAGCTGACGGCACCGGACCACCCCGCCCGCTCAGCCGGTAGGCTGTTGCCCGCTCCGTTCCAGGTGGGACGGAGCGAGGGTGGGTTGCCCGAGCGGCCTAAGGGAACGGTCTTGAAAACCGTCGTGGCGAGAGTCACCGTGGGTTCAAATCCCACACCCACCGCAGCAGGTCAGAGAAGCAGCAGCTCAGAGGGCGGGCCCCGGATTCCGGGGCCCGCCCTCTGCGTCAACCTGTCTCTCTTGTAGCCCAGTTCTCCACCCACTTTCGGCCCGGGCGGTTGTCAGTGACCGCTGTTAGCGTCCGGCCGTTCTGGAAGAGCTGTGTGGGGAGGGCCGACACATGGGCGCGTCGGGGTGGGACTACTCGGTGCCGTATCAGGAGGATCTCGTCGGGGCGTTCGACGCGTTGCGGCGGAAGGTCTTCGAGGAGCGGGAGTACTACTGGGTTTCGGGCGCCGACTGGAAGCCGGAGAAGGAACGGTTGCCGTGGCCCGAGACCGAGGAGGAGCTGTGGGCTGACGAGATGGCCCAGGAAGCCGGAACGCACTCGATCCTCGACATCTTCCGGATCATCGGCCCTGACGAGGAGCCGGACTACTCCACGATGAAGCAGGTGACCGAGGAGGAGGCGCTGCGTGTCCTCGGCACGCGGAAGCCCACCCGGGCGCACGTGCCGAGGTTCGAGGAGTTCGACCACTGGCGCTGGTACGGGCGGTGCGCCGTGCTCCATGACGACCGGGGAGAGCCGCAGGAGATCTACTTCTGGGGCTTCTCCGGCGACTGAGTCGACTCGGGGGAAGGCCATGGCCGGCTCCCAGGAGATGCGGACCGTGCGATCAGCAGCGATTCTGTAAAGGGCGAATCCACCGGCAAGGAGAGCCGCGATGTCTGTGATGGACAAGCTCAAGCAGATGCTGAAGGGTCACGAGGATCAGGCTGGAACCGGTATCGACAAGGCCGGTGACTTCGTGGACGACAAGACCCAGGGCAAGTACAGCAGCCAGGTCGACACGGCCCAGGAGAAGCTCAAGGAGCAGCTGGGGAACGACCGCGAGCAGACCGGCGGGCCCGAGTAGAAACCCACCGCAGACGAACGGCCCCTGACCGGATGAACGGTCAGGGGCTCGGGTGGGTTCAGCGGGTTTGACGGATCCAGTGGGTTTAACGGGGCCAGTGGGTTCAGCGGGTTCAGTGGGTTCAGGGGTGGCTGCGGGCCTGGGGGTTGTTCAGGCAGAGGGCG
The DNA here is from genome assembly GCF_000830005.1 of Streptomyces vietnamensis. NCBI lineage: Bacteria > Bacillati > Actinomycetota > Actinomycetes > Kitasatosporales > Streptomycetaceae > Streptomyces > Streptomyces vietnamensis. The sequence continues at coordinate 4,363,430 of NZ_CP010407.1, forward strand.
ATGTTGCGGACCGCCGCGGTGAGTTCCTCGATCACCCGGGCCGCCTGCTCCGCGTTGTGGAAGACCGGGCGGTCCGTGAGGGAGCGGCTCAGCTCCTCCGCTGCCCGGACGGCGGGGCCGGCGTCCCCGGCGGGTACGGGAGGGGCCGCGGGTACGGGGGCGGGCGCGGGTGCCGTGCTCTGCGGGGGAGGCGGAGGGGCCGAGGGGTACGGCTCGGGCTCCGTCGTCCGGTAGCCGTCGAAGGACGGCGAGAAGGTGCCGGAGCCGACGGTCAGGGAGGTGCGCGCCTCCTCCCGTACGTGCTGCTGCGGGGCCGCGAAGTGGTCCTGGCCGTGCTGCGGGGCCGGGGTCGGCGCCTGGCCGTGCTGCGGGATCGGGGTCGGCGCCGGGGCCTGGCCGTGCTGCGGGGCCGGGGCCTGGCCGTGCTGCGGGGCCTGAGCCTGGCCGTGCTGCGGGACCTGAGCCTGCCCGTGTTGCGGAGTCGGCGCCTGCCCGTGGTGCGGGGCCGGCGCCTGGCCGTGTTGCGGGGCCGGGATCTGGTCGTGCTGCGGGACCGGGGGCTGGGACTGGCGGGCGCGGGGCAGGACCAGGTGGTCGAAGCCCGGGAACGACGGTGTGGTCGGGTGCGCGGCGGGCTGGGCGTACTCGCTCTGCCACTGCGCGCGGTAGTACTCCACCTGGTCCTCGCAGGAGGAGCGGGCGTGGAAGACCGCGGTGTCGTCGCCGAGGTCCGGGTACCAGAGGTTGGGGCCGGGGAAACGCACGGTCCGCATGCGGGGCTTGATCTGCTCGGCGCAGCCCATGCAGCAGCCCTCCGGCACGATGAGCGGGATGCCGCCGTTCTGCTCCGGATGCCGGGGGCCGCCCTCCGGGCTGTACTCCCCGTGGTGGCAGGGCGGCAGTTCGCCGCAGGCCCGGCAGACGGCGTAGTGCTCGGGGAGGACCGGCCAGTCCAGGCTGGCGGGGGCGCACCAGTGCTTCACCGCCGACCGGGGCAGGTTCTCGTCGCGCAGGACGAGCACCACCGGTCGCCGGTAGAACTCGGCGCGATCGGGGGCCGGTTTGAACGCCTGGTTGTCGGCCCGCCGCAGTTCGTTGGCGTGCCACCACAGCTCCACGTGGTCGCGCCAGGCCTTCTCATAGGATTTCGGCCAGGAGTTGCCGGGGTAACCGGTGATCTCCAGGACGCGCCAGGCCCGTCGGTCGAGCACGACGATGGAGCCGGCCCGGAGCCGCAGATGGGTGCCCTCGCCGTCCTCGTCCGGCCAGTCGTGGCGGCCGATGAGAGTGGGCTGGTCCGGGAGCCACCTGCGAATCTGCATGACACGCTCCTAGGCAATGAAACCGCGTGGTTTCAACTGGGGCAGTAGGTGACATTCTGAACAATTTAGGCGTCGCCTTGGGGGTTAGACACGCACACAGCGTTGATCGATTGAGGGCCGGAAACGCCTTCTGGCCCGGGTATTTCGCTTTCCCCGCCCGATCGGATCCGCCGGCGCGCGTCCCCCGGAGCGACCGCTGCGGAGCCGGGCCGCAGCGGCCCGACACCCACCCGTACGCGTGACGTCGCTTCCAGAGGTGTCAGCCCGTACGTATGCATCCGTCCCGTGCAGTGGCCGCCGGCGGCTCCGGACGGGGGTTTCCGGTCCGGAGAGGTGGTAAAGCGGCCTCTCCCGCCGCGGACGGGTCGGTAGGGTCCGGAAATCCGGAGACAGGGGTGTGAGATGCGCGTCGTACTCGTCCAGGGGGACATCACCGCCGAGGCGGTGGACGCGGTGGTCAACGCCGCGAACTCCTCGCTCCTCGGGGGCGGGGGAGTCGACGGAGCCATTCACCGGCGGGGCGGGCCGGAGATCCTCGCCGCCTGCCAGGACCTGCGGCGGTCGCACTACGGCAAGGGGCTGCCGACCGGGCAGGCCGTGGCGACCACGGCCGGACGGCTGCCGGCCCGGTACGTGATCCACACGGTCGGCCCGGTCTGGTCGCGGGACGAGGACCGCTCCGAGCTGCTGGCCTCCTGCTACCGGGAATCGCTGCGGGTCGCCGACGAGTTGGGGGCCCGTACGGTCGCCTTCCCGGCCATCTCCACCGGGATCTACGGCTGGCCGATGGCGGACGGCGCCCGGATCGCCGTGGAGACGGTACGGGCGGCCCGTACCGAGGTCGAGGAGGTCCGCTTCGTCCTCTTCGACGCGGCGGCGTACGCGGCTTTCGAGGCTGCCGTGGGAGATGCCGCGTAGTTCTCTGGGCCGCGTAGTTCTCTGGTCGGCGGCGGTACGGCTTTCGCGGGCGAACGCCTTTTCTTTGCTGGTTGATGTGTTCGGTTTCTCCGGGGCGAAGACGCGCCGTGGCGTCCTTCCGAGAGAAAGATTGGCGGAAAATCTGCCGGAACGCTTCCTCCCTTGCGGCGCACCGGCCGTGCCGTCCCGCAGACCCCGTCCCGACCCCCTCCACCCGTGTGAGCTGCGGCTTTCTCGTACCGCCGGGGTTTATCGGCTTGTCCTCACGCTTGCGGGGGAATCGGCCGCTCCGGGGTGGTTCGCCGGGGATTCGGTGGGCAACTCTGGATTCGCGACGTCGAGCACGAACGACCGAGGCGGTCGGCCAACTGCCTTGGAAATGGCCGTACTTCAGAGAAGTTCCGAAGTTCCGTAGAGCAGTTCCGTGCAACAGCATCAGCTTTCAGTTCCCGGAGGAACAGACATGGCAAGCATCCGTACCGCCCGCATCCTCGCCGCTGCCGCCGCCCTGCCCCTCGCCGCCGCGCTCTTCACCGGGGTGGCCCAGGCCGACAACGGCGGTTTCGCGGACGACGGATCGAACACGAGCGTCGCCACGATCATCGGCAGTGGTGTCGGCGGGCACAACCTCGGCAACTCGACCACGACGCAGCAGGTCGCGACCGGCTCCGGTGCCTCCAACCAGAACAACACCGCGAGCGTGAACGGCTCCGCCTTCACCCACATCGACCAGTCCAACAACGTGGTGAACTTCGTCCCGTGGTGGTGACCCGCAGCCTGGGCACCGGCCCGACGGGGGGCGTGACCGTGGTGTGAACGACGGCCCGCACATCGGTACTTCGGTACCGGCGTGCGGGCCGTCGCGTTTTCGCGCGCGGCTTTTCGCACGTGGCTTTTCGCGTGTGGCTTTTCGCGCGCGGCGCCGACCTTGACAGGGATCCCGTACCTGACGGACAGTCAGAAACCTCAGTCGTCCCACGGGAGGCCGTCGCCGTGCACCTCGCCCCGACCGAGCGGCAGCTGCGGCTGCGCGCCGAACTCCGCGCTTACTTCCGGGACGTGATGCCCGACGGCCCGCCGCCCGCCACCGACACCGCCGCCCAGCGGCGGCTGCTCCGCCGGATCGGCGACGACGGGCTCCTCGGCCTCGGCTGGCCCGAGGAGTACGGGGGGCAGGGCCGCGGGCCCGACGAGCAGTTCGTCTTCTTCGACGAGGCGTACCGTGCGGGCGCCCCCGTCTCGATGGTCACCCTCAACACCGTCGGCCCCACGCTCATGGCGTACGGCACCGAGGAGCAGAAGGCCTTCTTCCTGCCCCGGATCCTGCGCGGCGAGGCCGTCTTCGCCATCGGCTACAGCGAACCCGAGGCCGGCACCGACCTCGCCTCCCTCCGGACCCGCGCGGTCCGCGACGGATCCGACTGGCTGATCGACGGGCAGAAGATCTTCACCTCCAACGCCCAGAACGCCGACTGGATCTGGCTCGCCTGCCGCACCGACCCCGACGCGCCGCCGCACCGGGGCATCTCCATCGTCCTCGTCCCCACCGACTCCCCCGGTTTCTCCTGGACCCCGATCGAGACGGTGGGCGGACTGACGACGACCGCCACGTACTACGACGGGATACGCGTCCCCGCGGGCAACCTCGTCGGGCCCGAGCACGGCGGCTGGGGCCTCATCACCAGCCAGCTCAACCACGAGCGGGTCGCGCTCGCCGCGATCGGCATGCAGGCCGAGGACTTCTTCGCGGCCGTCCTCGACCGGGCGCGCACCCCCGATCCGGTGACGGGCCGGCGCCGCATCGACGAGCCGTGGGTCCGGATCAGGGCCGCCGAAGCGCACGCCCGGCTGGCCGCGACCCGCCTGCTGAACTGGCGTCTGGTGGGTGACGTGGGGGCCGGCCGGCTGGCCCCGGGGGACGCGAGCGGCGTGAAGTTCGCCGGTACCGAATCGGCGGTGGAGGTGTACCGCATCTGCCAGGAGATCGCCGGTGGGGCGGGGACGGTGCGGGCGGGATCGCCGGGGGAGTTCGACGGCGGTGAGCTGGAGCGGATGAACCGGGCCGCGCAGATCAACACCTTCGGGGGAGGAGTGAGCGAGGTGCAGCGCGAGATCGTCGCGAGGATGCGGCTCGGCATGAAGGCGAGGGGGCGGCGGTGAGCGGTACGGACAGCGGTACGGATGCGGCCGATGCGTTGTACGAGCGGCTCGTGGCCTTCGTCGGGCGGTCCGCCGCCACCGCCGGCACCGGGAGGGACCCGGTCAACCTGCCGATGATCAGGCACTGGTGCGAGGCCATGGGGGACACCCACCCCGCCTACACCGGGCCGGACGCCGTCGCGCCCCCGACCATGCTCCAGGCCTGGACGATGGGCGGCCTCTCCGGGCACACGGACCGGTCCTCGGCGTACGAGGAGCTGTTCGCCCTCCTCGACGGCGCCGGATACACCTCGGTGGTCGCGACCGACTGCGAGCAGGAGTACCTGCGGCCGCTCCGCCCGGGCGACGAGATCGGCTTCGACACCGTCATCGAGTCCGTGTCGGAGCGCAAGACCACCAAGCTCGGCACCGGGCACTTCGTGACGACCCGGACGGACGTCCGGGCGGGCGGCGAACTCGCGGGCACGCACCGCTTCCGCATCCTCAAGTACGCGCCCGCCGCCCGGCCGTCCCCCAAGGCCGAGAAGCCCCGCCGCCCCCGGCCCGTCGTCAACCGGGACAACGCCGGCTTCTGGGAGGGCGTGGCCGGGCACCGGCTGCTCATCCAGCGCTGCGGCGAGTGCGCGAGCCTCCGCTTCCCCTGGCTGCCGGGGTGCGCCGAGTGCGGTTCGCGGGAGTGGGACACCGTCGAGGCGAGCGGCGAGGGGACCGTCTACTCGTACGTGGTGATGCATCATCCGGCCTTCCCGGCCTTCGACCCTCCTTACGCGGTCGGGCTGATCGAGCTCGCCGAGGGCGTGCGGATGATCAGCAACGTGGTGGGGGTGCCGTACGACAAGGTGCGGATCGGGATGCCCGTACGCCTTGAGTTCCTGCGGGTCGACGAGGAGCTTGAGCTTCCCGTCTTCCGCGCGGGCGGGGAGGACTGACATGGACTTCACCCCCACCGAGGAGCAGGAGGCCGCCCGGGAGCTCGCCGGGCGGATCTTCGCCGACCTCGCGACCCACGAGCGGCTCCGGGCCGCCGGGACCGGCACCGACGCCGAGCTGTGGAAGGCGCTCTGCGCGGCCGGACTCCCGGGCGCCGTCGAGGAGACCGGCCTGCTCGGCCTGGTCCTGCTCCTGGAGGAGCAGGGGCGCAGGACGGCGCAGGTGCCGTTCGCCGCGAGCTGTGTGTACGGGATCCTCGCCGTCGCCCGGCACGGTACGGAGGAGCAGCGCGCCCGGCTCCTGCCCGGCCTCCGCGACGGTACGACGGTGGTGACGGGCGCGTTCCCGGCACCGGGATCCGTCTCCTCACGCGCCGGGCGGCTCAGCGGGGCCGTGGAGTGGGTGCCGTGGCTCAGGGACGCCACCCACGTCCTCGTACCGGACGGGGGCCGGGCCCTGTGGCTCGTCCGCACCGAGGACGCGGCCGCCGTCGAGGCCGTCGAGCTCACCGCGCCCTGGGCCGCCGCCCGGCTCGTCCTCGACGGGACGCCGGGGGAGCGCCTCGGCGGGACCGGGACCGGCACCGGGATCGGGACCGGGACCGGGGGCGGGGCCGGGGCCCACGACGACGTGCTCGCCGCCGCGCGGATCGCCTTCGCCGGGCTCCAGGCCGGGGTGTGCGCCGGGTCCCTCGCCAGGGCCGTGGAGCACACCTCCGTACGCGAGCAGTTCGGGCGGCCGCTCTCGACCCACCAGGCGGTGCAACTGCGCGCCGCCGACGCCCACATGGACACCGAGGCCATCCGGGTCACCGCCTACGAGGCCGCCTGGCGCTTCGACGAGGGACTCGACGCCGCCGGGGCGGCCCTGACCGCCGCCTGGTGGGCCTCCGAGGCGGGCAAGCGGGTCGTGCACGCCGGACAGCACCTCCACGGCGGCATGGGCGCGGACCTCGACCACCCCGTCCACCGGCACTTCCTGTGGGGCCGGCAGCTCGACGCGTACCTCGGCTGCGGCACCGAACTCCTCGCCGAACTCGGCGACCTGCTCGCGGAAGGGGACCTGTGATGAAGCCCGGGGACGAGCTGCCGCCGCTGCGGATACCGATCACCCGCACCCTGATCGTCGCCGGGGCCGTCGCCTCCCGCGACTACCAGGACGTGCACCACGACGCCGAACTGGCCCGGGAGAAGGGCTCTCCGGACATCTTCATGAACATCCTCACCACCAACGGGCTCGTCGGCCGGTACGTCACCGACCACTTCGGCCCCCGGGCCGTCCTCCGCAAGGTCGCCATCCGGCTCGGCGCCCCCAACTACCCCGGGGACACCATGGTCCTGACCGGGACGGTCACCGAGGTGGCCGAAGGGGCGGACGGGGACACGGCGAGCGTCCGGGTCGTCGGCGCCAACGGGATCGGCCACCACGTCACCGGGACGGTCACCGTGGAGGTGCCGCGATGAGCGTCCGCGGCAGGGACACGCTCGGAGGGCGGGCGGCCGTCGTCGGCATCGGGGCGACCGAGTTCTCCAAGGACTCGGGCCGCAGCGAGCTCTCCCTCGCCGTCGAGGCCGTGCGCGCGGCCCTCGACGACGCCGGGCTCACGCCCGCCGACGTCGACGGCCTCGTCACCTTCACGATGGACACCAACCCCGAGATCACCGTCGCCCAGGCGTCCGGCATCGGCGAGCTCTCGTTCTTCTCCCGGGTGCACTACGGGGGCGGCGCCGCCTGCGCCACCGTGCAGCAGGCCGCGCTCGCCGTCGCCTCCGGGATCGCCGAGGTCGTCGTCTGCTACCGGGCGTTCAACGAGCGCTCGGGGCGGCGGTTCGGCTCCGGCGTGCAGCAGCGCGAGCCCTCCGCCGAGGGCGCCGCGCTCGGCTGGCAGCTGCCCTTCGGGCTGCTCACCCCGGCCTCCTGGGTCGCCATGGCCGCGCAGCGGTACCTGCACGCGTACGGGCTCACGCCGGACGCCTTCGGGCACGTGGCGGTGACGGACCGGAAGTACGCGGCGACCAACCCCGCCGCGTACTTCCACGGCAAGCCGATCACCCTCGCCGACCACGCCGCCTCCCGCTGGATCGTCGAACCCCTCCGGCTCCTCGACTGCTGCCAGGAGACCGACGGCGGCCAGGCGATCGTCGTCACCTCCGTCGAACGCGCCCGCGACCTGCCGCGCCCGCCCGCCGTGATCCTGGCGGCGGCCCAGGGCGCCGGGCGGAAACAGGAGGCCATGACCAGCTTCTACCGGGACGAGCTGACCGGGCTGCCGGAGATGGGCGTGGTGGCACGGCAGCTCTGGCGGACCTCGGGGCTCACGCCCTCCGAGATCGACGTGGGCATCCTCTACGACCACTTCACCCCGTTCGTGCTCATGCAGCTGGAGGAGTTCGGCTTCTGCGGGCCGGGGGAGGCGGCCGACTTCGTCGCGGCCGGGGCGCTTCCGCTGAACACCCACGGGGGGCAGCTCGGCGAGGCGTACCTCCACGGCATGAACGGCATAGCGGAGGCGGTACGGCAGATCCGCGGCACCTCCGTGAACCAGATGCCCGGCGCGGCCCGGACCTTGGTCACGGCGGGCACCGGGGTTCCCACGTCCGGGTTGATCCTGGGCACGGACGGCTGAGGCGACGGCCTGAGCGGTGGCCGGGCGGGGCGGGTGGATCTTCACTCGCGCCATGAGCACACGCACGCCGCCGGCCCCCGAAGCCGTCCCCGCGCCCGCACCCGGAGCCGCCCCCGCGCCCGGAGCCGTTCCCGCACTCGCATCCGGAGCCGGCCTCGCGCCCCTCCCGACCACACCGGTCCGTCCGCGCTCCGCGCCGCCTCCCGGGGCGCGGGCGCGGGCCGTGGTCGCCGCCCTGATGGTGGCGCTGGCCGGGACGGTCCTCCTGAACGCCCCGCCCCCGCCGCCGTCGGGGGCCGTCGCGTCCGGGGCGTCCGGGGCGTCCGGGGCGCCCGGGGAGTCCGGGGCATCCGTCGCGTCCGGGGCGCCCGCCCCCGCCACGGCGACCCGCTCCATGGCCGGGGCCGGGGCCCCCGGGGCAGCCGCCGCCACCCCCGTCACCTTTTCCGGCAAGGCCTTCGACACCTGTGAGGCGCCGTCCCTCGCCGTCATGAGGGCCTGGCGGGGGTCGCCGTACGGGGCCGTCGGGATCTACTTCGGCGGGCGCGGGCGGGGCTGTCCCGTGCAGAAGGAGCTCACCCCCGCCTGGGTCGCCTCCGCCCACGCCATGGGCTGGCGGCTGCTGCCGCTCTTCGTCGGCTCCCAGGCGCCGTGCGTGGACTCCCTCGCCAAGCGGAAGTTCGCCATCGGCAGCAACCCCACGAGCCAGGGCACCAAGGAGGGAGGCGACGCGGTACGGGCGGCGCAGGCCTTCGGGATCGGTCCGAACAGCCCGCTCTACCTGGACATCGAGGCGTACCGGCGGGGCGACACGAGCTGCGCCGCGACCACCCTCGCCTTCGTCCGCGCCTGGAACCGGGAGGTGAAGCGCCTCGGCTACCTCCCCGGCTTCTACAGCAGCGCCGAGACGGGGGTGCGGGACATGGAGACGCAGCGGAAGGCGGGGACGAAGGACCTGCCGGACGTGATGTGGTTCGCGCGCTGGCGGGGGGTGCCGGCGCTGCTCACCGAGTCGGTGCTGCACCCGGAGGCCTGGACGCCGCACGCCCGGATCCACCAGTACGCGGGCAACGTCACCGAGACGTACGGCGGGCGCACCCTCGCGATCGACCGCAACGCACTGGACGCGCCCGTCGCCCGCGTCGCCGCCCCCGCCCGCTTCGCGGCCCGCGTCCCCGTCCCCCTGTCGTTCGTGGCGGGCCGGCACCCCTGAGGGCGGCGGTCCACCGTGCCCGGCACCCCTGAACCGGGCATCGACCCTGAGCCGGGTGGAGAGGGTCTCCACCCAGAGGAGGTGGAGGCATCCCCACCCCTACAACCTGAGGCGGACGGCGGTTCGGGACCTGGGGCCGATCCGCCGGTGTCCGTGCCCTCCTAGCGTGGAGTCATGACTCCGCCACCCTCTGGCCCCGTCTGCGCCGGTGCCTCGCAGTACGCGTCGTACCCGACCTTCACCTCGTACGTACGGGCGCGTGGGCCCGTCCTCCTGCGCACCGCGCGCTCCCTCACCGCCAACCCCTCGGACGCGGAGGACCTCCTCCAGACCGCGCTCGCCAAGACCTTCATGGCCTGGGAGCGCATCGAGGACCACCGCGCCCTGGACGGCTACGTCCGCCGCGCGCTGCTGAACACGCGGACGTCGCAGTGGCGCAAGCGCAAGGTCGACGAGTTCGTGTGCGAGGAGCTGCCCGAGCCCGCCGGCCTCCCGGAGCCGGACCCGGCCGAGCGGCAGGTGCTGCACGACGCGATGTGGCGCGCGATCCTGAAGCTGCCGGAGCGGCAGCGCCAGATGGTGGTCCTGCGGTACTACGAGGACCTCAGCGAGGCCCAGACGGCCGAGGTGCTCGGGGTGTCGGTCGGGACGGTCAAGAGCGCGGTGTCCCGGGCGCTCGGCAAGCTCCGCGAGGACCCGGAGCTGACGCCCGTACGGTGAACCACCCGCTCGACCAGGCCGCTTCCGCCAGTAATCACTGGCAATTTACGTACTCTCGGGTAGTGACATACCGCGCGGTACGTGCGCAGAATCTCCACACCCCTTCTGCCACGTAGCGCCCACCGGGAGGACGCCCCGTGTACAGCACCATGCAGGACGTACAACTGACCGTGAGCCGCATCCTCCAGCACGGGATGACCATCCACGGAAAGTCCACCATCACCACCTGGACGGGCGAGCCCGAGCCGCAGCGCCGCACGTTCGCGGAGGCCGGAACGCGCGCGCACCAACTGGCCCACGCCCTGCGCGACGAACTCGGGGTCACCGGCGACCAGCGCGTCGCCACCCTCATGTGGAACAACTCGGAGCACGTCGAGGCCTACTTCGCGATCCCCTCCATGGGCGCGGTGCTCCACACCCTCAACCTCCGCCTGCCCCCCGAGCAGCTGGTGTGGATCGTCAACCACGCCGCCGACCGGGTCGTGATCGTCAACGGCTCCCTGCTCCCGCTCCTCGCCCCGCTGCTCCCGCACCTGCCGACGGTCGAGCACGTCGTCGTCGCGGGCCCGGGCGACCGTTCCCTCCTGGACGGCGCCGCCCCGCGCGTCCACGAGTACGAGGAGCTGATCGCCGGCCGCCCGACCGCGTACGCCTGGCCCGAGCTGGACGAGCGCTCGGCCGCGGCCATGTGCTACACCTCCGGCACCACCGGCGACCCCAAGGGCGTCGTCTACTCGCACCGCTCGATCTACCTGCACTCCATGCAGGTGAACATGACCGAGTCGATGGGCCTGACGGACAAGGACACGACCCTGGTCGTCGTCCCGCAGTTCCACGTCAACGCCTGGGGCCTGCCGCACGCCACCTTCATGACCGGCATCAACATGCTCATGCCGGATCGTTTCCTCCAGCCGGCCCCGCTCGCCGACATGATCGAGCGCGAGAAGCCGACCCACGCGGCCGCCGTCCCCACCATCTGGCAGGGCCTGCTCGCCGAGGTCACCGCGAACCCCCGCGACCTCTCCTCCATGCGGCAGGTCACCATCGGCGGCGCCGCCTGTCCGCCCTCCCTCATGGAGGCGTACGACCGCCTCGGCGTCCGCCTCTGCCACGCCTGGGGCATGACCGAGACCTCCCCGCTCGGCACGATGGCCCACCCGCCGCACGGCCTCACCGCCGAGGAGGAGTGGCCGTACCGGGTCACGCAGGGACGTTTCCCCGCCGGCGTCGAGGCCCGCCTCGTCGGCCCCGGCGGCGAGCACCTGCCCTGGGACGGCGAGTCGGCCGGCGAGCTGGAGGTCCGCGGCACCTGGATCGCGGGCGCGTACTACAACGGCGTCGACGGCGAACCCCTCCGCCCCGAGGACAAGTTCAGCGAGGACGGCTGGCTCAAGACCGGCGACGTCGGCGTCATCAGCCCGGACGGCTACCTCACCCTCACCGACCGCGCCAAGGACGTCATCAAGTCCGGCGGCGAGTGGATCTCCAGCGTCGACCTGGAGAACGCCCTCATGGCGCACCCGGCCGTCGCCGAGGCCGCCGTCGTCGCCGTGCCGGACGAGAAGTGGGGCGAGCGTCCGCTGGCGACCGTCGTCCTCAAGGAGGGCGCGACGGCGGACTACGAGACGCTGAGGGCCTTCCTCGCCGACGAGGGCGGCATCGCGAAGTGGCAGCTGCCGGAGCGGTGGGCGATCGTGCCGGCGGTGCCGAAGACGAGCGTCGGCAAGTTCGACAAGAAGGTCATCCGCAAGCAGTACGCGGAGGGCGAGCTGGACGTCACCCGGCTGTAGTGCCCCCATCGGCACCAACCGGCCCCACGGGGCTAGTTGGTGCCGATCTTCGCGAGCAGGTCGACGATCCGCGCCTGCACCTCGGCGCTGTTCGAGCGCTCGGCGAGGAACAGGACCGTCTCGCCGGAGTCGAGCTTCGCCAGCTCCTCCTCGGCGAGGTCGGCCGAGGTGTAGACGACGAGCGGGGTGTGGTTCAACTGCCCGTTCGCGCGCAGCCAGTCGATGATCCCGGCCCGGCGGCGGCGCACCTGCATCAGGTCCATCACCACCAGGTTCGGCCGGGTCTGGGTGGCCAGCATGACCGCCTCGGAGTCCGTCTCCGCCTGCGCGACCTGCATCCCGCGCCGCTCCAGGGTGGCCGCGAGCGCCTCCGCGATGGTCTCGTTCTCCTCGATCAGCAGGACCCGGGACGGGTGCTGCTCGCTGTCGCGGGGCGCCAGCGCCTTGAGGAGCACGGCCGGATCGGCGCCGTACGCCTCCTCCCGGGTCGCCTGCCCGAGCCCGGCCGCGAGCAGCACCGGCACCTCGGCGGCGACGGCCGCCTGACGCAGCGACTGCAGCGCGGTACGGGTGATGGGGCCGGTCAGCGGGTCGACGAAGAGCGCGGCCGGGAAGGCGGCGATCTGGGCGTCGACCTCCTCGCGGGAGTGCACGATCACCGGCCGGTAGCCGCGGTCGCTCAGCGCCTGCTGGGTGGAGACGTCGGGCGCGGGCCAGACGAGCAGCCGGCGCGGGTTGTCGAGGGGCTCCGGGGGCAGCTCGTCGTCCACGGGCTGCGGGGCCGGCCGGTTGGCGACCTCGACCGCGCCGCCGGGACCGTCGAGCGGCTCGGGCCCCTCGGCGGAACCCTCGGCGGGCGCTCCTATGGCGTACGCGCGGCCTTCGGCCGGGGTGTCGTGCGGCGAGGGCGCGGGCGCCGTCGGCTGCGGGTGGGGCCTGGCCTCCACGGCCGGGACCGGCGGGTCGATCTCGGGCGGGGTGGCGAGCCTGCGCCGCCGCCCCGAGCCGTTGGACGGCGCGGCGGGGGCCGGTGGCACGAACGGGACGCCCTGCCCGAGCGTACGGACGCTGAACGCCCGCCCCTGGGTCGAGTCCTTGGACACGGTCGCCGGCATCGGCAGCTCGGGCGGCAGCGGTACGGAACCGGTGCCGGTCCCGGTGGCGGTCTGGGGCACGGGCTGCGGCTGCCGGGGCTGCTGCGGCTGCTGCGGCTGGGGTACGGCCTCCGGCGCGTCCTCCGGCTGCGGGACCGCCACGGCCCGGCGCCGACCGGTCGGCTCGATCGCGATCGGGGACCCGGCCTGCGGGTGGGGCTGCGGCGGCGTGTGGTCGGCGCCCGGGACGTCCCGTACGGGCTCGTGCCGTCCCTCGTCCGGGACCGGCAGCGGGCCGGCCACGGGAGCGGCGGCCGGCGGCGCCGTCTCGGCGTCACGGTCGACATCGGCGGGCGGCAGCGCGAACGGCGTGCGGGGCCCGGCCTCGGCGGCGGCCGCCCGCTCCTGCGCGGCGGCCAGCGCGCGCCGACGGCGCCCGCTCGGCGGCGCCGGAGCCTCCTCGGGAGCGGAAGCGACGGCCGGCAGGGCACGGGCCAGGGCGGGGGCCCCGGACGGCTCGACGGCGACGCCCTGCGGCGGCACGGCCGCACCGAGCGCGGCACGCCCCTGCGCGCCCTCGGCGGCGGTCACCACGGAGCCCTCGGCGGGCCTGCCCCGACGGCGCCCGGTGGGCTCCACGGGGGCGGGCGCGGCGGAGTGCACGGCGACGTTCTGCTGGGCGGGGATCAGCTCGGCGGGACCGGCGGCCTCTCCCGTACGGGCACGGCGGCGGCCACTGGGCTCGGCACCGCCCTCGGGCGCGACCGCGCTCTCCAGGAAGGCGTCCGTCGATCCGCGCCGGGCCCGCCGCCGCCCACCACCGGAGGTCTCGGAGCCCGGCCCGCCGGCCATGACGGCACCGGAGGCCGCGCCGGGGCCGGGAACCATGCCGGAACCCGCGCCCGGAGCCGTACCCGGGCCGGGGATCCCGCCGGGGGCGACGACGGACGGCGAGTCGGCACCGATGCCGGAGGCGGGGACAGGACCGGAAGCGGAAGCCGGGACAGGACCGGAGGCGGAAGCCGGGACAGGTCCGGAGGTGGAGGCCGGGACAGGTCCGGAGGTGGAGGCCGGGACAGGTCCGAGGGCGAGGCCCGGGCCGGTGACCGGCCCCGTGGTCGGCCCTGCGACCGACCCCGAGCCCGACCCCGACTGCGGCCCTGACGGCGACCCCGAGTTCGGCCCCGAGTTCGAGCCTGCGTCCGGTCCCGAAGCCTGTGCGGGCAGGGCGAGGGCCTCGCGCCCGCCCGAGGGCCCGTTGTTCCGCAGCGCCGGCGCGGGGACGGTCCCCCGACCCGCGCCGACCGGCACTTCGAGGACGTACGCGCCGCCGCTCGTGCCCGGCACCTCGTGGGTCTGCACGACACCGCCGTGCGCCGCCACGATCCCGCGCACGACGGGCCCGTGGACCGGGTCGCCGCCCGCGTACGGGCCGCGGACCTCGATCCGTACGACGTCACCGCGCTGTGCGGCCGCGACGACGATCGTGGAGTCGCTCGGGGTCCGCTCGGCCTTGCTCTTGCCGGTCGCGTCGACGCCGGCGACGTCCGCGACGAGATGGGCGAGGGCGGTCGTCAGCCGGGCCGCGTCGACCTCGGCCTCGATGGGCGGGGCGTGCACGGCGAACTGGGCGCGGCCGGGCCCGATCAGCTCCACGGCGCTGTCGATGCCCGCGGACACGATCCCGTCGAGCAGGACGACGGACTTGTCGAGCTTCTCCGTGCCGGCGTCGAGCCGCTGGTAGCCGAGGACGTTGTCGACGAGCGAGGTCATCCGGGCGTATCCGGCGGCCAGGTGGTGCAGGACCTGGTTGGCCTCGGGCCACAGCTGCCCGGCGTCGTCGGCGGCGAGGGTGCCGAGCTGGGTGCGGAGCTCCTCCAGGGGCCCGCGCAACGACTCGGCGAGGACGGCGGTCAGCTGCTCGTGGCGGGCGGCGAGGGAGGCGTACCTCTCCTCCTGCGCCTCGCGCTCGGCCGCGTGCCGCTCGGCGCGGTCGGCGAGCTCGGCGGCGTGCCGCTCGGCGCGGTCGGCGAGCTCGGCGGCGTGCTCCTCGACGAGCTGCTCGTACGGCCTGCGGTCGGTGAAGGTCATCACCGCGCCGACGAGCTGGTCCCCGTCGCGCACCGGAGCGGTCGTCAGGTCGACCGGGACCCGCTCGCCCTTCTTCGACCACAGGACCTGCCCGCGGACCCGGTGCTTGCGGCCGGACTTGAGGGTGTCGGCGAGCGGGGACTCCTCGTACGGGAAGGGCTCGCCGTCGGCGCGCTTGGCGAGGATCAGCGGGTGCAGCTCCTGGCCGCCGAGCTCGCCGGCGCGGTAGCCGAGGATCTGCGCGGCGGCGGGGTTCACGAGGACGACCCGACCGTCGGTGTCGGTGCCGACGACTCCCTCGGCCGCGGCGCGCAGGATCATCTCGGTCTGGCGCTGCGAGCGGGCGAGTTCGGCCTCGGTGTCGAGGGTGCCGGTGAGGTCCCGCACGACGAGCATGAGCAGCTCGTCGCCGGTGTAGCCGCCGTACGAGTCGTAGGCCTCGCGGCCGTCCTCCAGGCTGGCGCTGGTCACCTCGACGGGGAACTCGGAGCGGTCCGTGCGGCGGGCGATCATCCGGGTCGGCTTGGTGCGGCCGCGCTCGTCGGCGCCGTCGGGGCGGCGCATGGAGCCGGGGATGAGGCGCGAGTCGAAGGTGGGCAGCAGATCGAGCAGGCCGCGTCCGACGAGCGCGGTGCCGGGCGTCTCGAACATGCCGAGGGCGATGGTGTTGGCGTTGACGACCGTGCCGTTGCAGTTGACGAGCACGAGGCCGTCGGGGAGGGCGTCGAGTATGGCTGCGAGGCGAGCAGCGCCTCGGGATGGCCTGCTGCTCACGACGACGCTTCCTCCCTGACGCACTGCATGCGCATGCCCTGTCGGCCGGCCGGTCCCATCTTGCCCCTCGGGCCCCGGCCTGTCACTGAGGGGAGTCTAAGGGAGCCTCCGACCGTCATCCCCGGGCAAGGGGAAGCAGAGGCTCCAGATTCTTCCAGCGGTCGATCTCGCACCCGTTCGCCCGGGAGAAGCGGGCGTCGACCTCGCGGCCCTGCCAGACGCCGGTGACGTGGGCGAGGGCGGGCCCGCCGTACACCTCGGTGCACATCTGGTCCGAGGGGACGGGCAGGAACGGGTCGCCACCCTCCCTCGCCAACTGCCCGAGCCGCTCACAGGCGCCCTCGGCGGCCGGGTGATCACCCTCGGCGCGCTCGCCACAGCTCAACCGGAAGGTGCCGTCGGAGCCGGGGGAGCCACTCTTCTCGACCGTCACGGTCAGGATGTCGGGCGACTCGCTCGACACGGTCGACCCGGTCGAGGAGAACGGGAGCGGCGACGGCAGGGGACCGAGGCCGGCGGCCCCGACGGTGGCGGTGGCGAGGGTCGCGAGGACGAGACTGCGCAGCATGCGGATCTCCAGGAGCACGGGAGTACGGAGGGCGCGGGTGCACGGCGCGCCCGCCCCCTCTAACGCTCCGGGCGCCGGGGCGTTGCGCAAGCGGGGTGCGCCGGGCGGGGCGGGACAGAGTGCCGTGGGGCTTTGCTATGACCCCCGGAGGACTAGTACGGTGAGAATCGATTGGTGACAGCCGGTTCGCCTGTGTCATCATCTGCACGCACCACTCGCGTAGGCGCGCGGTGCGAGGAGGCGTCGCCTAGTCCGGTCTATGGCGCCGCACTGCTAATGCGGTTTGGGTTTTAAAGCCCATCGAGGGTTCAAATCCCTCCGCCTCCGCCCCTACCGAAGCCCCGGCCCCCAAGGCCGGGGCTTCGGCCGTTCTCGGGATCTTCTTCCGCGAGCCTCTTCCCCCACGGGCTTCTTCCGCGGCCTTCTTCCATGACTCGACGACGAGACGGTGTGACCCCGGTCTCTTTCCGCGTCTTTTCGCCCCGCGAACCCTCGCGACCGCCACCTGTCCGCCGATCCGCGCTCGACCCTCGGCGCGACGTTTTCGCAGGTCAGAGGGGGTGAGGGGAATGGATTTCACATGACGGCGGGACTCATGTAATGTTCTTCCTGTCGCCGGGACAGCGGGCCGAAAGGGCCGGGGAACGGAGACAAGAACTAAAAACAAGCACTCGTAGCTTAACGGATAGAGCATCTGACTACGGATCAGAAGGTTGCAGGTTCGAATCCTGCCGAGTGCACACAGGTGAGAGGCCCGGACGAGAGTCCGGGCCTCTTGCGTTGTGGGGCCGTACAGCGGCGAAGTGCAGCGGGCGAGTGCAGGTGGGTCGCTCGGCGGACAATGGCTGCATGGCGTTGACGGTGTGGGTCGACGGCTGGCAGATCCAGTGCTGCGGAGAGAGCTTCGCGCCCGGGGACGTCGTCTCGTGGACGCTGCTGGAGGTCGGCCCGGAGGACTACGCCGACGTCGTCGGTGGCGAGCGTGCGGCCGGGATCGGTTTCCGCGAGGAGCATCACGGCCGGCAGGAGGGGCGCGCGCCCCTCTCGGTGGAGGTGGTGTCGATCGTCGAGGTGCACTGCCGTTACGGGGTGTCCCCGGGCGCCACGGACAAGGCGAACCGCCCCGTTCCGGGGACGACCGTGCTGGTTCCGGTCGAGGAGGCGGACGGATGGGCGAAGGCCAGGCCGGGCGTGAGCTTCGCGGGCTATCTGGTGACCGCCCGGCGCGCCGCGGACGGGCCGGAAGGCGCGGCTGCGCGCGGTCGATGAGGATCCCGGCCTGACGCCCTATCTGGTGCTCGGATTCGACAAGTACGACTACGACTGCAGCTACGAACGCACCTCTGCAGACCCCGAATTCGGCCGGTAGCGGTTCTGTCGCGCGTGCCCGGAGGGGCGGCAGCCGGGGCTGCGGAGGGCGCCGCTCTCCGGGAGGGCGCCCGTTCCGCGGGCCGGGTCAGGCCGTGGCCCCGACGGGGGTGCGCAGGACGCGGCGGGGGCGGGTCGGGATGCCGAGCTTCGGGTTGGCGACGCCCCAGGCCGCGCCCTTGCAGATCAGCTCCTTGTAGCGGGCGGCGAGTCGGCCGGTCAGGGCCGCGCTGACCGAGCGGTCGTCGGCGGTGACGTACTGGATCAGGCCGTCCCTGCGGCCCAGCGAGATGCACTGGTTGAAGTAGCGCAGCGGCGTCTTCGGGAGCTTCCCGCCCGTCAGGCGGGCCGCGATGGCGTCGGCCGCCTGCCAGGCCATCGGGGTGCCCGAGGCGCACGACATCCGCAGCGGCTTGTCGCCCGGACCCATCGCCAGGGCCGCGTCGCCGACGGCGTACACGTCAGGGTGGGAGACCGAGCGCATCGTCTCGTCCACCATGATCTGGCCGTTCTCGGCGACCTCCAGGGTGGTGGCCCGCGCGATCGGGTGCACCGCGAAGCCGGTGGTCCAGACGGTGACCGCGGCCGGGATCGTCTTGCCGTCGGCCGTGGTCACGTGGTCCGCCTCGACCGCGGTGACGGCGGTGTGCTCGTACGCCGTGATGCCGAGGCCGGCGAAGACCTTCCGTACGTGCGCACGGCCCTTGTCCGAGAGCCAGTCGCCGAGCCCGCCGCGGGCCGCGAGCGCGACGTCCAGGTCCGGGCGGGCCTCGGCGATCTCCGTGGCGGCCTCCAGGCCGGTGAGGCCGCCGCCGACGACGACCACGGACTGCCCGGCCTCCAGGGCGGCCAGGCGCTCGCGCAGCCGGAGCGCGCCGGGGCGGCTGGAGATCTCGTGGGCGTGCTCGGCGGTGCCGGGGACGCCCTGGGTGTTCCAGCCGCTGCCGAGGGCGTAGACGAGGGTGTCGTACGCGAGTTCCTCGGCGCCGTTCGCGCCCTCGACCGTGACCGTCCTGCGGTCGGCGTCGACGGCGGTCACCCTCGCGAGCTTCAGCTCGACGCCGGTGCCGGCGAACATCTCGCTGAAGGGCCGGGGCGTGAGCTCCTGGCCGACCGCCAGCTGGTGCAGCCTGACCCGCTCGACGAAGTCGGGCTCGGCGTTGACGAGGGTGATGGCCACGTCCTCGCGGTGGAGCTGCTTGGCGAGGCGCCCGGCGGCGATGGCTCCGGTGTAGCCGGCCCCGAGGACGATGATCCGGTGCTGCTGCATGTGCCTGCTCCTGTCTGGGCGAGGGTCTCGCGCGGTTTCGCCCCTTGAACCGGGCGGCCCGGCGATTCCTGACAGGTGTGGGGTGTGAGCTGGGTCACATGGAGTGGGCGGGGGTCAGAAGGCCGCCGTCAGCAGGGGCTCTCCGTGGTCCGTGGCCGCCCAGTGCCTCGTCGCACGCTCCAGCTTGTCCGGGTTCACCTGGTTGCGGAAGGCGGTGATGCCCTCGGCCGTGACCTCCAGGCACATGATGCCGACGACCCGGCCGTCGAGCACCGCGACCGCGGCGGGGACGCCGTTGGCGGTCGTCGCGTAGACGTCGGGCGAACCGCCGATGACCTTCCGCTTGGCGGTACTGGGCTTGAACAGGCCCCGCATGAACGTCGCGACCGCGAGCGCGCCCTCGAACGCCCTGGCGCGCGCCGGGACCTTGCCGCCGCCGTCGCCGATCGCGATGGCGTCGCCCGTGAGCAGCCGTACGAGCGGCTCGGTACGGCCGCTGGTGGCGGCCGCGAGGAACTCCTCGACGATCCGCCGGGCCTCGGCCTCGTCGATCTCCGTACGGGCCTTGCCGGCGGCGACGTGCTTCTTCGCGCGGTGGAAGATCTGCTGGCTGGCGGCCTCGGTGATGTCGAGGATCTCGGCGATCTCCCGGTGCGGGTAGTCGAAGGCCTCCCGCAGCACGTACACCGCGCGTTCGTTGGGGGAGAGGCGCTCCATGACGGCGAGGACCGCGTACGAGACCGATTCGCGCTGCTCGGCGGTGTCGGCGGGGCCGAGCATCGGGTCGCCGACGAGCAGCGGCTCCGGCAGCCACTCGCCCACGTACGTCTCGCGGCGGGCGCGGGCCGAGGTGAGCTGGTTGAGGCACAGGTTGGTGAGGACCTTCGTCAGCCAGGCCTCGGGGACCTCGATGCGGTCGACGTCGGCGGCCTGCCAGCGCAGGAACGTGTCCTGCACGGCGTCCTCGGCCTCGCTCGCCGAGCCGAGGAGACGGTAGGCGATCGCCTCCAGGCGGGGCCTGGAGGCCTCGAAGCGGTCCACGTCGCTCAAGGTCAGAGGCATGGTTCGGATCCTAGTCCGGGCGGGGTGCGCGGCGGCAGGGCGGCGAGGCCCCGCCGTGTCCGCAAGCGCTTCCCCTTTTGGGTGAACCTGTCTGATTTGCATGTCAGTTGAATATGCCCTCGGCTTAGCTTGCCCGGCGGAGGTGATGATCGATGGATGCGATCGACATCGATGACCTGGTGCACGTCGCCACCGGAGCACGACTGCGGCGGCTGACCGCGCCGGACGGGTCCCACTGGTTCCCGGTGGTGGACGTGGCGAAACGGCTCGGATACGCGGGGACGCGCGAGGCGCTGCGGACCGTGACGCTGCCCGAGGAGTGCCTGGCGGCCGCGCGGGACCTCGACGGGGGCGCGGGGTTCCCCGGCCGGTCCGCCGGGATCCGGGCGTCGACCCGGATGGTGAGCCTGGAGGGTCTCGTCCAGCTCGTCGGGGCGTGCAGGAGACCGGAGGCCGGACCGTTCCGGGCGTGGACGGCGGGGGTGGTGGCGGCGGTCCAGCGGTACGGCGGGTACGGGCTCGAACCCTCGCCGGTGCACGCCGGGTTCCTGCTGCCGCCGGAGCTCGTCGACGTCCTCGTACGGCTCGAGAGCCGGTTCGACGAGCACGTCGAGTACGCCGAGCACGTCGCGTACGCGGAGCTGCTCCGCGAGACCCGGCAGAGCCTCTCCAGGGTCGCCGACTCCCTGGAGCGCCTCGCCGTGCCCCGCCAGCGCACCGGCGCCGCCGTCGCGCTCACCCCGCAGCAGCTCGTCGAGTCCTGGGCCATCACCGGGGACATGCGGACGGTCGCCTCCTGCCTGGCGCCCGCGCTCGTCCGGGGCGGGGTGCGCTACCGGCCCCAGGACGTCACCCGCCGCACCGGCCTCTCCGGCGAACGCGTCCGCGACTGCGTCCGCCTCCTCCTGGAACGCGGCTGCATGCGCGAGGTGGGCCGCCCGGCCCCGGACGGGACCCGCATCTACGTGCTGCCGTGAGCCGCTGCGTCCTGTCCCCGAAAGGCCGGTCCCACCGCCACCACCTGGTACGCGTCCTCGTACACGATCCGCCCCGGGTCCGCCGACTCCAGGCGTACGCAGGGCACGCCGTGGTCCCGCAGGATGCGCAGGTACGGGGCGACCCGGGCCAGCGCCTCGGTCGCCGTCGGCCGGAACCAGGCGGCGGCCCCCGGGTTCACCGCCGGGTCGTAGACCGTCGGGTCCACCGCCGTCGGGTTCGGGAAGTGGGCGTCGTACCAGTCGTTCGAGGCGCGCCAGACCGTCCATTCCCCGGGGGAGAGCCGGCCCTCCCGGGCCAGGGCGTTGGCCAGGCCGAAGACGCCGGGGTGGTGGCCCCGTGGACTTCTGATCGGGGACTGGAAGCGGATGTGGCGGAGACTGGACATCCAGGGAGCCTAGGAGGGGTGGGCGGCGTGGAGTGGTGGTGCCGGGGGATCGGCTGGGGCGGCGGGGTGCCCGGGCTGCGGTGGCGGGGAGGCCGCGTCAGTGCGCTCGCGTACGGGCAGCGGCTCGCCTTCCGGGCCGTCGGGGTCCGGCGGTGTCCCGGGGCCCGGGGGAACCCCTGCCCCCTGGAGGCCGCCGTCCCCGGGCGGGCCACCGGCGGGCGGTGCCCGGAGTGCGCGCGGCTCGACCGGGCCCACTCCGTCGCGGCCGACACGATCGCGGACGACCCGCAGCCGTACCGCGTCTACCTGGCCTGGTTCGGGCCCGGGATGACCAAGGTGGGGATCACCGCCGAGGCCCGGGGCGAGGCCCGGCTCCTGGAACAGGGGGCCGTCGCGTTCAGCTGGCTCGGCCGGGGCCCGCTCATGGCCGCCCGGCGCACCGAGGAGGTCCTGCGGCAGGCCCTCGGCGTGCCCGACCGGGTCGCGTACGAGCGGAAGCGGGCCGCCCGGCACGCCCTGCCGCCCACCGAGGACCGGGCCCGCGAGGTCGAGGAGCTGTACCGGCGCGCGCGGGCGGTCGGCGGCTGGACGGAGACCCTGGAGCCGCTGGAGTTCGCCGCGCGCGACCACGTGGGGGTGTTCCGTCTCGACGGGCTGCCGCGCCTCGACGGCACGGTCGCCGAGCTCGTCGACGGCGGCGTCGTCATCGGACGGCTGCTCGCCGCCGCCGGCCCCGACCTGCACCTCCTCGCCCCCGACGGACGCTGCCTCGCCCTCGACACCCGGCTCACGGGCGGCTGGATCCTCGAGGCGGCCGGGGAGGGGGAGGGCTTCTCCGTGCCGGTGACGGCGGTGGCTCCGGTGGTCGAGAGCGCCCAGGAGGGGCTTTTCTGAGCCCTGGATCCGCCTTCGTAAAGTCTTGGATCCCTTTGGACGGGGGCCGTGGACATCCTCCGGCCCGCCCGGCGAGGGTGATCACATGACCCAGAAGCTCGTGGCGGGCATCGAACCGCCTTACTACACCGCTGTCTTCACCTCGATCCGTCCCGACGCCCCCGAGGGCTACGCCGAGACCTCCGTCCGGATGCAGGAGATCGTCCGGGACATCCCCGGCTTCCTCGGCTACGAGTCCGCCCGCACCCCCGGCGGCATCGGCATCACCGTCGCCTACTTCCGCGACCTGGAGGCCCTCGACACCTGGCGCCTCCACACCGAGCACCAGGCCGCCAAGGCGCACGGGCGGAAGCACTGGTACGACAGCTACAGCGTCCACATCGGCAAGGTCGAGCGGAGTTACAGCTTTGAGCGCGAGTGAGACCGAAGCACTGCTGACGCGGCTCGGGATCCCCGGGCTCGTCGACGTGCACACGCACTTCATGCCGCAGAACGTCCTCGACAAGGTCTGGGCGTACTTCGACGCCGTAGGGCCCCTGACCGGCGTGGAGTGGCCCATCACCTACCGCGAGGAGGAGGAGCGCCGGCTCGCCCTCCTGCGCGGGTTCGGTGCGGTCGCCTTCACCGCGATGCTCTACCCGCACAAGCCCGGCATGGCCGCCTGGCTGAACTCCTGGGCCGCCGATTTCGCCGCCCGCACCCCCGACTGCCTGCACACGGCGACCCTCTTCCCCGAGCCGGGCGTCGCCGAATACGTCCACCAGGCCCTCGACGCCGGCGCCCGGGTCTTCAAGGCGCACCTCCAGGTCGGCGGCTTCGACCCGACCGACCTCGCGCTCGACAGCTCCTGGGGCGCCCTCGCCGACAGCGGCACCCCCGTCGTCGTGCACTGCGGCTCGGGCCCCAGCCCGGGGAAGTTCACCGGACCCGGGCCCATGGCGCGGCTGCTCGCCCGCCATCCCCGGCTGCGGGTGATCGTCGCCCACATGGGGATGCCCGAGTACGGCGACTTCCTCGACCTCGCCCAGCGGTACGAGGGCGTCCACCTCGACACCACCATGGCCTTCACCGACTTCAGCGAGCGGCTCGCGCCCTTCCCCGAGGCCGAGCGCGGGCGGCTCCTCGACCTCGGCGACCGGATCCTCCTCGGCTCGGACTTCCCGAACATCCCGTACCCGTACGCCCACCAGCTCCACGCCCTCGAACGCCTCGGGCTCGGGGACGACTGGCTCCGGCGGGTCCTGTACGAGAACGGAGCCGCGCTGTTTCACGTGAAACCCTGAGCTGCTGTTTCACGTGAAACCGAGCCGCGTCGTTTCACGTGAAACCTTGATCCCCTGAGGCCCCGGCCCCCGGTCCCTTTCTCAGGGAATTCACAGGAAAGGGAAAGAGACCTCTCAGTGGCGGCCGTCACCTTGGGGGCATGACCGTCACCACACGCCGCACCGGCACCCGCGCCGACATGCTCCGCGCCGACGGAACCGCCGTCCGGGTCCTCGTCGTCGACGACGAGGCCTCGCTCGCCGAGCTGCTCTCCATGGCCCTGCGCTACGAGGGCTGGCAGGTCCGCAGCGCCGGGGACGGGGCCGCCGCGCTCCGCTCCGCGCGCGAGTTCCGGCCCGACGTCGTCATCCTCGACGTCATGCTCCCGGACGTGGACGGGCTGAGCCTGCTCGGCTCGATCCGCCGCGAGCTGCCCGACGTGCCCGTGCTGTTCCTGACCGCGAAGGACGCCGTCGAGGACCGCATCGCCGGGCTCACCGCCGGCGGCGACGACTACGTCACCAAGCCCTTCAGCCTGGAGGAGGTCGTGGCCCGGCTGCGCGGCCTCATCCGCAGGTCCGGGGCCGCGCAGACGCGCAGCGAGTCCCTGCTCGCCGTCGGGGACCTGACCCTCGACGAGGACAGCCACGAGGTCACCCGGGGCGGCGACTCCATCCACCTCACCGCGACCGAGTTCGAGCTGCTGCGCTACCTCATGCGCAATCCGCGCCGGGTGCTCAGCAAGGCGCAGATCCTCGACCGGGTCTGGTCGTACGACTTCGGCGGCCAGGCCAACGTCGTCGAGCTCTACATCTCCTATCTGCGCCGGAAGATCGACGCGGGACGGTCCCCGATGATCCACACCCGGCGGGGGGCCGGCTATCTGATCAAGCCCGGGGAGTAGCTCTCGTGCGCGTACGACGTGGGCGGCCGTGGTCGCTGCGGACCCGGCTCGTCGTCTCGGCGGTCGCGCTGATCGCGGTCGTCGCGGCGGTGATCGGCACGGTGACGGCCATCGCGTTCCGCTCGTACCTGTACGACCAGGCCGACGAGCAGGTCCACGACATCGCGGACCGGGCGGCGGGGCCGCCGGTCGGCGCGCCCCTGGCGCCCGGCTCACCCGGCTCGGTCCACCTGAAGGACCCCCTCATGTTCCTCCAGGGACCCGGCACCCTCGGCACCCTCGGCGCGGTCCTCAAGGACGGCGAGGTGACCTCGGCCGGGTACTCGGCGGAGGCCGGGGGCAGTGGGCCGTACGAGCGGCTCATTCGGGTCAGCATGCTCGACGCGGCCCAGCGGGCCGCGCTCGCCGCCGTTCCTCGCGACGGCCGGCCGCACACCGTGGAAATGCCCGGGGGCCTCGGCTCGTACCGGGTCGAGTACGCGGCCGGGGAACGCGGCGAGCTTCTCGCCGGCATCCCCCTCACCGAGGTCGAGGACGCCCTCTCCACCCTCGTCCTCGTCGAGCTGAGCGTCACCGGCGCCGCGCTCGTCGCGGCCTCGCTCGCCGGGACCGTGCTCGTCCGGATCGCCCTCCGTCCACTGCGCCGGGTCGCCATCACCGCCCGTCAGGTCGCCCGACTCCCGCTGCACAGCGGAGAGGTGGCGCTCCATCAGCGCGTCCCGGAGGCCGAGGCGGACCCGCGCACCGAGGTCGGCCAGGTCGGCGCGGCCCTCAACCGGATGCTCGACCACGTCCACTCGGCCCTCGACGCCCGCCAGCAGAGCGAGACCCGGGTGCGGCAGTTCGTCGCGGACGCCAGCCACGAGCTGCGCACCCCGCTCGCCTCGATCCGGGGCTACGCCGAACTCACCCGGCGCGGCCACGAGGAGTGCGGCCCCGACACCCGGCACGCCCTCCTGCGCATCGAGTCCGAGGCGGCCCGGATGACGGGCCTGGTCGAGGACCTCCTGCTGCTCGCCCGGCTCGACGCCGGCCGCCCCCTCTCGTACGAGACCGCCGACCTCGTCCCGCTCGTCGTGGACGCCGTCAGCGACGCCCGTGCCGCCGGACCCGACCACCACTGGCGCCTCGAACTGCCCACGGACGGCGCGGTCGTACGGGCCGACGTCGCCCGGCTCCAGCAGGTCCTGGTCAACCTCCTCGCCAACGCCCGCACCCACACCCCGCCCGGCACCAAGGTCACCGCCCGTGTGCGTGCGGAGGGCTCGGCCGTGCTCGTCGACGTCGAGGACGAGGGTCCCGGCATCCCGCCCGAGCTGCTCCCCGCCGTCTTCGAGCGCTTCGCACGCGGCGACGCCTCCCGTTCCCGGCACGCCGGCTCCACCGGCCTCGGCCTCGCCATCGTGCGTGCCGTCGTGCTCGCCCACGGCGGCGACGTGGACGTCGAGAGCGTCCCCGGCCGGACCGTCTTCACCGTCCGGCTCCCCGCAGCACAGGACTCACAGGCAGGGCACAGGCTCATCACACAGCCGTGACAGCGGGCCCCGGAAGGGTCCCCGTCATGCGAATCCACACCATCGGGGAAGCCCTCCCCGCCCGGGAACACCTTCCGGTGAGCGCCGCCGGGCGGCCCGTCCTGGACGTGGTCGTCCCCGTCCACAACGAGGAGAAGGACCTGGAGCCGTGCGTCCGCCGGCTCCACGAGCACCTCCTCCGGACCTTCCCGTACGGCTTCCGCATCACCGTCGCCGACAACGCCTCCACCGACACGACGCCCGACGTCGCCGCCGCCCTCGCGGCCGAGGTGCCCGAGGTGCGTTCGGTACGCCTCGAACAGAAGGGCCGAGGCCGGGCGCTGCGGACCGTGTGGTCGGCCTCGGACGCGCCCGTCCTCGCCTACATGGACGTGGACCTGTCCACCGACCTCAACGCGCTGCTCCCGCTGGTCGCACCGCTCATCTCCGGCCACTCGGACCTGGCGATCGGCTCCCGGCTCGCCCGCTCCTCGCGGGTGGTGCGCGGGCCGAAGCGGGAGTTCATCTCGCGCGCCTACAACCTGATCCTGCGCTCCTCCCTCGCCGCCCGGTTCTCCGACGCGCAGTGCGGCTTCAAGGCCATACGGCGGGAGGTCGCCGAGCGACTCCTTCCGATGGTGGAGGACACCGGCTGGTTCTTCGACACCGAGATGCTGGTCCTCGCCGAGCGGGCCGGGCTCCGCATCCACGAGGTGCCGGTCGACTGGATCGACGACCCCGACTCCACCGTCCACATCGTGAAGACCGCCACCGACGACCTGAAGGGCGTGTGGCGGGTGGGGCGGGCCCTCGCGACCGGTTCGCTGCCCCTCGACCGGCTCGCCCGGCCGTTCGGCGACGACCCCCGGGACCGCGAGCTGAACGGCGTGCCGGGCGGCCTCGCCCGCCAGCTCGTCGGCTTCTGCGTGGTCGGCGTCCTGTCCACGCTCTTCTACCTCGCGCTGTACTCGGCCTTCCGCCTCGGCGTCGGCCCGCAGCCCGCCAACGCCGCCGCCCTCCTCGTCTCCGCCGTCGCCAACACGGCCGCCAACCGGCGCCTCACCTTCGGCGTACGGGGCCGGGACCGGGCCGTCCGCCACCAGGCGCAGGGGCTCGTGGTCTTCGCCATCGGCCTCGCCCTGACCAGCGGTTCGCTCGCCGCCCTCGGCGCGGCGACCGGCGATCCGGCGCACTCCACCGAGCTCGCCGTCCTGATCGTCGCCAACCTCGCCGCGACCGTCCTGCGCTTCCTCCTCTTCCGGCTCTGGGTCTTCCCGGACCGCGCTTCAGCAAGGAACGAACGATGACCACCCTGAATCCGCTCGTACGGCGCTGCCGGCGCGGGCGGGCCGAGGACGCGCCCTGGGTGCGGCCCGCCTTCCTCGGCCTGCTCCTCGCCACCGCCGCCCTCTACCTCTGGAACCTGAGCGCCAGCGGCTACGCCAACTCCTTCTACTCCGCCGCCGTCCAGGCGGGCAGCCAGAGCTGGAAGGCGTTCTTCTTCGGCTCGCTCGACGCCGCCAACGCCATCACCGTCGACAAGCCCCCGGCCGCCCTCTGGCCCATGGCCCTGTCCGTCCGTCTCTTCGGGCTCGGCTCCTGGCAGATCCTGCTGCCCGAGGTGCTGATGGGGGTCGCCACGGTCGCCGTCCTGTACGCGGCGGTCCGGCGGCGGTTCAGCGCGGGCGCCGGACTGATCGCGGGCGCGGTGCTCGCGCTCACCCCGGTCGCCGCGCTGATGTTCCGCTTCAACAACCCGGACGCGCTGCTCGCGCTGCTCATGACGGTCGCCGTCTACTGCGTCCTGCGCGCCCTGGAGCTGGACAAGGGCGCCGCGCGGTGGCTGATGTGGGCCGGGGCGGCGCTCGGGTTCGCGTTCCTGGCCAAGACCCTGCAGGCGTTCCTGATCCTGCCGGTGCTCGCCCTCGTGTACGTGGTGTGCGCGCCGGGCGGCCCGGCGCGGCGGTTCGGGCGGCTCGGCCTGGGCGGGCTCGCGCTCCTCGTGTCGGCAGGCTGGTGGGTGGCCCTGGTCGAACTGTGGCCGGCGTCCTCCCGCCCGTACATCGGAGGCTCGCAGAAGAACAGCTTCCTGG
The DNA here is from genome assembly GCF_000830005.1 of Streptomyces vietnamensis. Classification (NCBI taxonomy): domain Bacteria; kingdom Bacillati; phylum Actinomycetota; class Actinomycetes; order Kitasatosporales; family Streptomycetaceae; genus Streptomyces; species Streptomyces vietnamensis. The sequence goes on from NZ_CP010407.1 coordinate 4,391,388, forward strand.
AGCTGACCTTCGGCTACAACGGCCTGGGCCGCATCAACGGCAACGAGGTCGGCAGTGTGGGCGGCGGTGGCAAGGGCGGCCCGGGCCGGATGACGGTGGATCTGCCGGCCGGCATGGAACTCCCGACCCGGGTTGGCGGCGGCTGGGGCGAGACCGGCATCGGCCGGATGTTCAACGACCAGGTGGGCGGTCAGATCTCCTGGCTGCTGCCGGCCGCGCTGATCCTGCTCGTCGCCGGACTCGTCGTCACCTGGCGGGCGCCCCGGACGGACACGGCGCGCTCCGCGTTCCTGGTGTGGGGCGGTTCGCTGCTCATGACGCTGGCCGTGTTCAGCTTCATGGCCGGTATCTTCCACGAGTACTACACGGTGGCCCTGGCCCCGTACCTCGCGGCGCTGATCGGCATGGGCGCGGCGGTGCTGTGGGAGGAGCGGACGAGGTTCCTCGCCTCCGCGACCCTCGGGGCGGCCGTCGCGGTGACGGCCTGGTGGGCCTGGACGCTGCTCGGCCGTACGCCGGACTGGCTGCCGTGGCTGCGCTGGACGGTCCTGGCGGCGGGCGGGGTCGCGGCGCTGGGTCTCCTCTTCGCGGGCCGGGTCGACCGGCGGTGGGGGCTCGGGGTGGCGGGCCTCGGCCTGGCGGCGGGGCTCGTGGGGCCGTTCGCGTACACCCTGACGACGGTGAACGCCGGGCACACGGGCTCGATCGTGACGGCGGGCCCGGCGGGCGCCGCGACGGGCGGGCGGGGGCCCGGCATGCGCGGCGGCGCCCCGATGTTCGTCCTGTACGGTCCGGGACCGGGCGGCCAGGGCGGCGGTCAGCTCCCCGGCGGCCAGGCCCCCGGCGGCCAGGGCGCGGGCCGGCCCCCCGGCGGCCAGGGCATGGGCCAAGCCCCCGGAAGCCAAGCCCCCGGCGGTCAGGCCCCCGGAGGTGCGGCCCCCGGCGGTCCCGCGCAGCCCCCCAAGGGCGTCCGCCCCGGCGCCGTCGGCGGTCTCCTCAACGGCGCCACGGTCGGCACCGCCGCCAAGGCCAAGCTCCTGGCGGACGCCGACTCGTACACCTGGGTCGCCGCCGCCATCGGCTCCCAGAACGCCGCCAGCTACCAACTCGCCACCGAAAAGCCGGTGATGGCGATCGGCGGCTTCAACGGCAGCGATCCGTCGCCGACGCTCGCGCAGTTCAAGCAGTACGTGGCAGAGGGGCGGATCCACTACTTCATCGCGTCCGGCGGCGGCTTCGGCGGCGGCAACTCCGCCATCTCCACCTGGGCCGAGGAGACCTTCGAGAAGGTCACGGTCGACGGCGCCACCTTCTACGACCTGACCAAGAAGAAGTAGCCGGCCCGAAAAAATAACCGCTATACAGCGTACGAGACCTCCTATACGGTGTACGAGCCTTGGCCTCGTACACCGTATAGGAGCGTCCCATGACAACCCCCGCCCGCCATCCACAACGCTGGCTGATCCTCGGCGTCATCTGTCTCGCCCAGCTCACCGTCCTGCTCGACAACACCGTCCTCAGCGTCGCCATCCCCTCGCTGACCTCCGAACTCCACGCCTCCACCACCGACATCCAGTGGATGATCAACGCGTACTCGCTCGTCCAGTCCGGCCTGCTGCTCACCGCCGGCAACGCCGCCGACCGCTACGGCCGCAAGAAGCTCCTCGCCACCGGCCTCGCGCTCTTCGGCCTCGGCTCGCTCGCCGCAGGACTCGCCGGCTCCACCGCGCAGCTGATCGCCGCCCGCGCGGGCATGGGCGTCGGCGGCGCGCTCCTGATGACCACCACCCTCGCCGTCGTGATGCAGATCTTCGACGACGCGGAGCGGGTCAAGGCCATCGCGCTCTGGTCCACGGTCGCCTCGCTCGGCTTCGCCGGCGGCCCGCTGATCGGCGGCGTGATCCTGAACCACTTCTGGTGGGGAATGATCTTCCTGGTCAACATCCCGGTCGCGGTGATCGCCCTCGTCGCCGTCCTCAAGCTCGTCCCCGAGTCCAAGAACCCGCAGGGCGACCGCCCCGACCTGCTCGGCGCGCTGCTCTCCACCATCGGCATGACCGCCGTCGTGTACGCGATCATCAGCGGCCCCGAGCACGGCTGGCTCTCCGCGCAGGTCCTCGTCCCGGCCGGGATCGGTGTCCTCGGGCTCGGCGCCTTCGCGCTGTGGGAGCTGCACACCCCGTACCCGATGCTCGACATGCACTTCTTCCGGAACCAGAAGTTCATCGGCGCCATCGGCGGTTCGATCCTGGTCGTCTTCGGCATGGGCGGCTCGCTCTTCCTGCTCACCCAGCACCTGCAGTTCGTCCTCGGCTACGAGCCGCTCGAAGCCGGTCTCCGGATGGCGCCGCTCGCCCTGACGATCGTCGGCCTCAACCTGACCGGCGTCGGCCCGAGGATCGTCGTGAAGCTCGGCACCCCGCCCACCGTCGTCCTCGGCATGACCCTGGTCGCCGCCGGCCTCACCTCGATCGCGCTGCTCGGCGGCGGCACGGACGGCAGCTACTGGGGCATGCTGCTCGGCCTGGTCCTGATGGGCGTCGGCATCGCCGTCTCCTCCCCGGCCATGGCCAACGCGGTGATGAGCGCGATCCCGCCGGAGAAGGCGGGCGTGGGCGCCGGGATCAACGGCACCCTGGCCGAGTTCGGCAACGGCCTGGGCGTCGCCGTCCTCGGAGCCGTGCTCAACGCCCGCTTCGCCGCCCTCGTCGCCGTCACCGCGAGCTCCCTCCCGGCCGCCCTGGCCGCCGCCGGCGGCGAGGCCGAGCGCCGGCAGATCTCGGACGCCTTCGCCTCCGGCCTCCAGACCAGCCAGCTGGTCGGCGCGATCGCCGTCTTCGCCGGTGGTCTCCTCGCGGCGGCCCTGCTCAAGCGGGCCGAACGCGCGGAGAAGGCCGTGACCGCCGAGCAGCCGGTCGCTGCCTAGCATGGTGACGGACCGCTGACAGACGGAGGAACGCGATGGTCAAGGCAGCCGATCGGGCCAAGAACCCGGCGCGTTCCAGCGTCTGGCTGGAGAAGAGAGCCACCCGCGGCGGCGGCGGCCCGGCCGGGCTCGACCGGGACCGGATCGTCGCTGCCGCGGTCCGGATGCTCGACGAGGAGGGCCTCGCCAAGCTGTCCATGCGCAAGCTCGCGACCGAACTCGGCGTCACCGCCATGTCCCTGTACTGGTACGTGGACACCAAGGACGACATCCTCGAGTACGCCATGGACAGCGTCTACGGCGAGATCGACCTCGCGGCGGTCGACGCGGCCGAGGACTGGCAGACCCGGATCCGGCTGCTCGCCCTGGACTACCGGCGGATGCTGGTCCGCCACGGCTGGATGTCGCCGAGCGCCGGCCAGTACCTGAACATCGGCCCGAACTCGATCGCCGTCGGCCACAAGATCCACGACACGATCAAGGAGACCGGCCTCTCCCTCGACCGCAGGCCGAGCGCGATGTCGGCGGTCTTCCAGTTCGTGTACGGCTACGGGACGATCGAGTCCCAGTTCGGCCGGCGCGCGGCGGAGGCCGGGATGTCGCAGGACGAGTTCTACGTGGACTCGGTCAACGCCTTCCGGAACGACCCGGAGCTGACGGACCGGATCGAGGGCCTGCGGGAGATCCTCGACGAGCGGACCTCGCACGACGACCTCAGCGCCCTCTGGGACCGCGACTTCGGCTACGCCCTGGACGTCCTGATCGCCGGCATCGAGGTCATGGTCGCGCGCGAGGCGGCAGAAGAAGCACGCGAGGCAGCAGAAGAAGCGCGCGAGGCAGCGGAAGAAGCAGCGGAGAAATGACGGAGCGGCGGGCCGTCCCCTGCCCGCCGCTCCGTACCGGACCCGGCCGCGCCTCCGCTCGAAGCGCGCCCGGGAGTCTTTTTCCTGTCGGCTACTTCTTGTCGGCCTTCGCCGCGTTGCTCTTCAGCGCGACCTCCTTGATGAACAGCGTCACCACGAAGGCGAGCAGCGCGAACGGCGCCGAGTAGAGGAAGACGTCACCGACGCCGTGCCCGTACGCGTCCTCCATGACCGTGCGGATCGGGGCCGGCAGCTTGTCCATGTCGGGGATGCCGCCGCCCGAGCCGCCCTTGCCCATGGCGGCCGCGGCCTTCGGGCCGAGCTCGGCCAGGCCCTCCTTGACGTAGTTCGTGACCCGGTGGGCCATGACCGCGCCGAGCGCCGAGACACCGATCGCACCGCCCAGGGAGCGGAAGAAGGTGACGACGGAGGAGGCGGCGCCGAGGTCGGCGGGGGCGACCTGGTTCTGGGTGCAGAGCACCAGGTTCTGCATCATCATGCCGAGGCCGAGGCCGAGGACCGCCATGAAGAGCGCGATGTGCCAGTACGCCGTGTCGTAGCGGATCGTGCCGAGCAGGCCGAGGCCGCCGGCGGCGAGGGCGCCACCGCTGACCAGCCAGGCCTTCCAGCGGCCGGTCTTGGTGATGATCAGGCCGGAGACCGTCGAGGAGACGAACAGGCCGCCGATCATCGGGATGGTGAGGACGCCGGACATCGTCGGCGACTCGTTCCGCGCCAGCTGGAAGTACTGGCTGAAGAAGACCGTGCCGGCGAACATCGCGACGCCCACGAAGAGCGAGGCGAGCGAGGCGAGGGTGATCGTCCGGTTGCGGAACAGGCGGAGCGGGATGATCGGCTCGCTCGCCTTGGACTCGACGAACACGAAGACCGCGCCGAGGAGGACCGAGCCGCCGACCATGGCGGCCGTCTGCCAGGACATCCAGTCGTACTTGTCGCCCGCGAAGGTGACCCAGACGAGGAGCAGGGAGACGGCGGCGCTGATGAAGAAGGCGCCGGCCCAGTCGACCTTGACCTGACGCTTCACGACGGGGAGCTTCAGGGTCTTCTGCAGGACGATCAGGGCGATGATCGCGAAGGGCACGCCGACGTAGAAGCACCAGCGCCAGCCGAGCCAGTCGGTGTCGGTGATGACGCCGCCGAGCAGCGGGCCGCCGACGGTGGCGACGGCGAAGGTGGCGCCCAGGTAGCCGCTGTACCGGCCGCGCTCACGCGGGGCGATCATCGCGGCCAGGATGATCTGGGAGAGGGCGGTCAGACCGCCGACGCCGATGCCCTGGACGACGCGGCAGGCGATGAGCATGCCGGTGCTCTGCGAGAGGCCGGCGACGATCGAGCCCGTGACGTAGACGATCAGGGCTATCTGGACGAGCAGCTTCTTGGAGAAGAGGTCGGCGAGCTTGCCCCAGAGCGGGGTGGTCGCGGTCATCGCCAGGAGGGAGGCGGTGACCACCCAGGTGTAGGCGGACTGGCCGCCGCCCAGGTCGGTGATGATCTGGGGGAGGGCGTTGGAGACGATCGTCGAGGACAGGATGGCGACGAACATGCCGAGCAGCAGCCCGGACAGCGCCTCCATGATCTGCCGGTGCGTCATCGGGGCGGTCTCGCCGCCACCGCCGGTACCGGTGACGCCGTCCCGCGCACCGGTGTCGGGCGTGGTCGTAGCCATGAACTTCCTTTTTCTCAGGCGTTTCTCAAGCGTGGTGGGCCTGGACCCGGCAGTCCCCGAAGGAGTCGCGGAGGCGGGCGAGCAGGTGGGTGAGGAGTTCGACGTCGTCGTCGGACCACTCCGTGAGGTGGCGGGAGAAGGCCTCGGTCACTCGGCGGTCGAGCTCGCCGAGCATCGCGTGGCCCGGTTCCGTGAGGTGCAGGATGCGGGAGCGCTTGTCGTCCGGGTCGGGCAGGCGCTCGATCCAGCCGTGTTCGACCGTGTGGGCCACATGGCGGCTGCACACGGACATGTCGACGGCCATGAGTTCGGCGAGCCGGCTCATCCGCATGGCGCCGTGGTGCTTGACCAGGGCGAGCACGGCCGCCGAGCCGCCCTGGCATTCGACGGGCAGGGCGCGGGCGAGTCCGCGCTTCACGGCTCCGATCGCGCTCACCGAGCGGGCGAGTTCCTCGTACCTGTTCCGTGTCGCCATCGGGCACCCCCGTCCATCTTGTTGCTTAGGGCAACCATAGAGATGGATGGTTGCTTCAGGCAAACTAAATCGGTCAAACGGCGCTAAAGAATCGGCAAAGGCGGGTGGGGGGAGCCGGGGCTTGGGGCCCCCACCCCGACTTCGCTAGGGTCCTGGCCCATGGCACACAACCCGCAAGCACCGTACGGCCAGGGCCAGCCCCCTCAGGGCCCCGAGGGTTACGACCCCGCCGGCAGCACCCAGATGTTCCGCGCCTTCGTCGACGAGGGCACCCCGCAGCGGCAGCAGCCGCAGGCCGCGGCCGCGTCGGGCGGCCCGCGGGTCGGCCTGATCGTCGGTGTCGTCGCCGTGATCGTCGTCCTGGCGGCCGTCGCCTGGCTGGCGCTGGGCTGACCGCTCCGTACCCCCGTAGGGGTGGGCCGGATCCGCATCGCGCGGACCCGGCCCACTTTTTTATGCGCCCACCGAGTCCAGGTTCATGCGCTTACGGAGTCCAGGGCGGGCGCGAGCAGCGCGAAGGCCTCCCCGATCAGCGCGCCGGGATCCTCGGCGGCCTCCCCCTCGCCCCCGCTCCACCGGTGCAGTACGGCGTCGAAGGCGGCGAGCGCCATGCCCGCCGCGAGCCGGGGATAGAGGTCGGCCTCGGGATCGCGGCCGAGCCGGGCCGCCAGCTCCTCCGCCAGCTCCTCCCGCCATCGCGCCTGGTGTTCGAGGAGGCGGGCGAGCAGCGCGGGCGTCCGCAGGATCAGCCGGACCACCGGAAGCACCCGCTCGGCGTGGTCGCCGCAGGCGGCCAGCGGTACGGAGACGGTGTGAAGCAGCGCCTCGGAGGGGCGCTCCCCGGCGGGCCGGGCGGCGAGCCCCGCGCGCATGTCGGCGCCCATGCCGGCCAGGAACTGGACGACCACGTCCTCCTTGGACGCGAAGTACCGGAAGAAGGTCCGCTTGGAGACCCCGGCGGTGGTCGCGATCTCGTCGACGGTCACCGCGTCGAAGCCCCGGAGGGCGAGCAGCTGGAGCGCCGCCTCGGTGAGCTCGGTCGCGACGAGCTGGCGTTTGCGCTGGGCGAGGGTGGTCACGGGCCCGATGGTAACGCGGTGCCGTCGATGGCATCCAGAGCCAGGCTTGACACTCGGTGACACGAACGGCAACGTGTGCCGCATGACTGACAAGCAGCGCTGGACCGCCGACCTGATCCCGGACCAGACCGGACGGGTCTTCGTCGTCACCGGGGCCAACAGCGGTCTCGGCCTCGCCACCACCCGCGAGCTCGCCCGCCGGGGCGGGCGCGTGATCCTCGCCGTACGGGACGAGGAGAAGGGCCGACGGGCCGCCGAGGGCCTCGGGGTCGACGCCCGTCTCCTCGACGTCCGCCCGCTCGACCTCGCCGACCTCGACTCGGTACGGGCCTTCGCCGAGCGGCTGCGCGCGGAGCACCCCCGCCTCGACGTGCTCGTCAACAACGCGGGCGTGATGGCCCCGCCCCGCACGCTCAGCCCCCAGGGCCACGAGCTCCAGTTCGCCACCAACCACCTCGGGCACTTCGCCCTCACCGGCCTGCTGCTCGACCTGCTCGCCGCCGGAACCGACCCCCGGGTGGTCACGGTCAGCTCGATCAACCACCGGCAGGGCAGCCTCCGCTTCGACGACCTGAACGGCGAGCACGGCTACGCGCCGATGGCCTTCTATAACCAGTCGAAGTTCGCCAACGCCGTCTTCGGCAAGGAGCTGCACCGCCGCCTGACCACGATCGCGAGCCCGGTCCGCAGCGTGCTCGCCCACCCCGGCTACACGGCGACCAGCCTCCAGATGAAGGACACCTCCGGTCTGGCGAAGCTGTTCTTCGGGCGCGTCGGCAATCCGCTGCTCGCCCAGCGCCCGGAGCGGGGCGCGCTGCCCCAGCTGTACGCGGCGACCGACCCGTCCGTCGCGGGCGGCGAGTTCATCGGCCCGGACGGCATGGGCGAACTGCGCGGCACCCCGACCCGCGTACGCCTCTCCGACGCGGCGGCCGACCCCGGGACGGGCCGCCGGCTGTGGGAGGAGTCGGAGCGCCTGACCGGAGTGCGTTTTCTCAGTTCCTGAGCATGCCTAGGGCTGCTAGGTTCCTTCCTAGGATCCCTAGGAAGGGGAAGCATCTGTGGTGCGCGCGGGAATCACCGTCGACGGCCTCGTACGGGCCGCAGCCGAAATGGCGGACGAGAGCGGCCTCGACAAGGTCACCGTCTCGGCCCTCGCCCGCCGTTTCGGCGTCAAGGACGCGAGCCTCTACTCGCACATCCGGAACCTGCGGGACCTGCGGGTCCGGCTCGCGCTCCTCGCCTCGGGCGAGATGAACGACGCCATCGGCGCCGCCGTGGCCGGCCGCTCCGGCAAGGAGGCACTCGTCGCCTTCGCCGACGCCTACCGCGACTACGCCCTCGCCCACCCCGGGCGGTACGCGGCCACCCAGCAGCGGATCGACCCGGCCGAGGTCGCCGACACCGCCGTCCTCCTGCGGGCCGTCGAGCTCACGTACGGCATGCTGCGCGGCTACGGCCTGGTCGAACCCGACCTCACCGACGCGGGCCGCCTGCTCCGCAGCACCTTCCACGGCTACATCCACCTCGAACTGAGCGGCGGCTTCGCGCACTCCCGCCCCGTCGCCGAGTCCTGGGCGCGCTCGCTCGACGCGCTCCATCACGTCCTGGAGAACTGGGGGAACAGTTCATGAACGTCGGAACGCTGAAGGTCCCGGGAGCCACCCTCCACCACGAGACGCGCGGCACCGGCCCCGTCCTCCTCCTCGTCCCCGGCGGCGCGGGGGACGCCGGGCTCTTCGAAGGAATGGCGGACCTGCTCGCGGAAGCCGGGCACACGGTGGTCTCCTACGACCAGCGCGGCCTGTCGCGCAGCCCGCTCGACGGGCCCCTCGGCGACCAGCGGGTGGCCGAGTGGCGCGAGGACGCCCTCGCCGTCCTGGACGCGGTCTCGCCGGACGAGCCCGCGTACGTCTTCGGCAGCAGTTCCGGCGCCATCGTCGCCCTCGCCCTGCTCGCCGCCCACCCGGACCGGGTGCGCCGGCTCGTCGCCCACGAGCCGCCCCTGGTGGAGCTGCTCGCCGACCCCGCCCCGTACCGCGACCACTTCGCCGAGGTGCGCGAGCTGCACCGCACGCAGGGGCTCGGGCCCGCGATGGCCCGGTTCTCCGAGACGCCGGACGGCCGGAAGCCGGAGCGGCAGCACGGCGAACTGCCCGCCTCCATCCGGCCGATGGCCTCCCGCATGGCCGCCAACATGCCGGTGTTCCTGGAGCACGTCCTGTGCCCCTTCTCCTCCTCCGCCCCGGATGTGGACGGCCTGCGCGCCGCCGCCGGGAAGCTGACGCTCGGCATCGGGCGGGAGTCGGCGGGTCAGGAGGCGCTGGTCGGGCCGTCCCGGCGGATCGCGGAGCTGACCGGGGCGGAGACCGTCGAGTTCCCCGGCGGGCACGTGGGCTGCGTGGAGCACCCGGCGGAGTTCGCGAAGGTGCTGGTCAGCGCCATGTCGCGGTGACCTCGCGGGTGTCGACCCGCATGCCGATCGGCACCCGCCAGGAGTCCACGCACACCGTGTACGTCCGGGTCCGCGCCGTCCCGGCGGCGATCGGCGCGGGCAGCGGCTGGCTGGAGGGGACCGTCCCCCAGTCGGTGCCGAGCAGCCCGATGATGTGCGTCGCGAAGCCGACCGTGCCCGAAGTCGCGGCGGAGCCACCGGTGTTGCGGAAGGTCACGGTGACCCGCTGGCACCAGCGCTTGTCGGCGTCGGCGAGGGTGGGCGCGGAGACGGTGAGCACGGCGGGCCCGGGTACGGGGGTCGGCGTGGGGGACGGCGGGGGCGTGGTGGGCGTCGGCGTCGTGCCGGGGGTACGGGGCGGGGCGGTGGTCCCGGCCCCTCCGCCGCCGGGCGCGGCCGTCGGAGCCGTACTCGATCCCGTACCGGATCCCGGTCCTGATCCCGTGCCCGTGTCCGTACGAGAAGACCCGGAGGCCCTGGGGGACTCAGACGCCCCAGGCGTCCCAGACACCCCAGGCGCCTCGGAAGGACCGGAAGAGGCCCCGCTCCCGCCGGCAGAGGGCGCCCCGGGCGCCCCGGAAGACGCCCCGGGGCCCGCAGGCGACGGGGACGACGTACTCGACGTCGTCCCGCTCTCCGAGGGCTCCAGGGGGACCAGCCTGACCACACCCGAGGGGCCGGTCGCGCCCTTGGGGGAGGGGACGGCGCCGACCGCCGCGTACCCCTCGCCGTCTCCTCCGCCACCGCACGCGGTCAGCGCCCCACCGAGGCAGAGCGCCACCGCCACGAGTCCCGGCTTCCTACGCCTCATACGCCCCAGTCTGGCTGACGAGTCGTCAACAAACCGGGGTTTCGGGGAAGTCAGTCGGAGATGAGGCCCTCGCGCAGCTGGGCGAGGGTGCGGGTGAGGAGCCGCGAGACGTGCATCTGGGAGATGCCGACCTCCTCGCCGATCTGCGACTGCGTCATGTTCGCGAAGAAGCGGAGCATGATGATCTGCCGCTCCCGGGGCGGCAGTTTGGCGAGGAGCGGCTTGAGCGACTCGCGGTACTCGACGCCTTCGAGGGCCGAGTCCTCGTAGCCGAGGCGGTCCGCGAGGGAGCCCTCGCCGCCGTCGTCCTCGGGCGAGGGGGAGTCGAGCGAGGAGGCGGTGTACGCGTTGCCGACGGCGAGGCCGTCGACGACGTCCTCCTCCGACACCCCGAGCACGGCGGCGAGTTCGGGGACGGTGGGGGAGCGGTCGAGCTTCTGGGCGAGCTCGTCGCTGGCCTTGGTGAGGGCGAGGCGCAGCTCCTGGAGCCGGCGCGGGACGCGGACCGACCAGGAGGTGTCGCGGAAGAAACGCTTGATCTCGCCGACGACGGTCGGCATCGCGAACGTCGGGAACTCCACGCCGCGTTCGCAGTCGAAGCGGTCGATCGCCTTGATCAGGCCGATGGTGCCGACCTGGACGATGTCCTCCATCGGCTCGTTGCGGGAGCGGAAGCGGGCCGCCGCGTACCGCACGAGGGGGAGGTTGAGCTCGATGAGGGTGTCGCGGACGTAGGTCCGCTCCGGGCTGTCGGCGGCGGCGCCTTCGTCGTCGAGGGCGCGCAGGCGCAGGAACAGGGAGCGGGAGAGGGTGCGGGTGTCGAGGGCTCCGGGCGTGACCGTCATCGGCGGCGGCGCGGTCTCCGCGGTCTCCGTGCTGTCGGTCGCGGTCGGCGCCGTCGTCTGCGTGGGCACGGGAACGGGCGTGAGCGTGAGCACCTTCGAGCTGCCCAGTTCTGTGGACATGCCACCCCCTTGAGGTCGCGGACGGTCGCGGTGGCCGCGACCATCTGAGGAACGCAGCCTCCACCTGAATACCGGCGGCGGGGCTGCGGCAAACTCGGTTCCAGCAGAATGTCACATGTCGGCAACACGCTGTAGTGACTTGTCGACACAGACAGCTGACATTTCCGCAGGAAACAAGGGGTGTACGGCATTTGGGGTGTCGGAGAACTGCTCCGAACCGGTCTACCCGTTCCGGTTACGCCTCGATCCTGTTTGCGGATCTCAAGCGGGCGAAGCTGCGGGCGAGGAGCCTTGACACGTGCATCTGGGAGACGCCGAGCTCCTGACTGATCTGGGACTGGGTCAAGTTGCTGTAGTAGCGCAGCATCAGGATCCGCTGCTCCCGTTCGGGCAGCTGGACGAGCAGGTGGCGGACGAGGTCGCGGTGCTCGACGCCGGCCAGGGCGGGGTCCTCGTAGCCGAGCCGGTCGAGCAGTCCGGGCAGCCCGTCGCCCTCCTGTGCGGCCTCCAGGGAGGTGGCGTGGTACGAGCGGCCGGCCTCGATGCAGGCGAGCACCTCGTCCTCGCCGATCCGCAGCCGCTCGGCGATCTCCGCGGTCGTGGGGGAGCGGCCGTGAGCGGTCGTCAGGTCCTCGGTGGCGCCGTTCACCTGGACCCAGAGCTCGTGCAGCCGGCGCGGCACGTGCACGGTCCGGACGTTGTCGCGGAAGTACCGCTTGATCTCGCCGACGACGGTCGGCATCGCGAAGGTGGGGAACTGCACGCCGCGGTCGGGGTCGAAGCGGTCGATGGCGTTGATGAGGCCGATGGTGCCGACCTGGACGACGTCCTCCATCGGCTCGTTGCGGGAGCGGAAGCGGGCCGCCGCGTACCGCACGAGCGGCAGGTTGGCCTCGATGAGGGCCCCGCGCACCCGGTGGTGCTCGGGGGTGCCGGGCTCCAGGTCCTTGAGCTGCCCGAAGAGCACCTGGGTGAGGGCGCGGGTGTCGGCGCCGCGGCTGCTCTGGGGCCGGGGGCGCGGGGTGTCCACGGCTCCGCCCGCCTCGTGCTGGGGCGGGACCTGAGGTGCTGTACTGGCCGGCACGTTCACGCCACCCCTTTGGCTGGTCTTGCTGGTCGACTGGGTAACTGGGTCACTGGGTCAACTACGGTCAACTCATCCGTCAAAAGCGGTCATAGCATCACAAGACATGTCCACTGTGTGCAAGCACCGCATAGTCACGTGTTGAGGGCATGTTGGCGGAAAAAGGGGAGGTCACGCACGGAAAAGGCCCCCCGCCGCGACGGCAGGGGGCCCCGGTACGAGCGAGGACTAGAAGGCGTAGTCCGCGATGACCCAGGTGGCGAACTCGCGCCACTGGGCGACGCCCGCCTGGTGCGCCGGGTGGTCCAGATAGCGCTGGAGCGCGTCCGTGTCCTCGACGGCCGAGTTGATGGCGAAGTCGTACGCGATCGGCCGGTCCGTGATGTTCCAGTCGCACTCCCAGAACTTCAGCTCCGGGATCTGCCCGCCGAGCGCGCGGAACGCCTCGACACCGGCGACCACGCGCGGCTCGTCGCGCTTGACGCCGTCGTTGAGCTTGAAGAGGACCAGGTGGCGGATCACGGAGAGCTCCTAATTGATGAGTTCGGTCATGAACTGACCGACTCCCTGGGCTGCGCTGGAAATGCCCTCGAACCCTACCTGCACCAGATCGGCCGCCCGGGCCGGGGAGGTGACGATCGTGTACACGATAAAGACCATGACCGCGTACAGCGCGACCTTCTTCGCCTGCGCCACTGCCCCGCCCTCCCCAGTTCCCCCGCCCGTACGACCGCGCCACTCTAACCGAGCCCTTATGGACCAAGGGCCCTGCGATCCGGGCCTTTCGCCGCCACACGGAAGGGTGACGGGCGAGCAGTATGGATGTCGAGCCCGGCGGATCTGGCAGGAATCGGCGGGGCTCGAAGGAACCGGCCCGCACTGCGGGGTCCGTGCCGCGGGCTTCCCCCCTGAACGCGGCGCAGGACTTGCCGGACCGGTTCTCGTCGGGGGGAGCGGCTTGTCCCCCCGATGCCGTTCCCCCCGTCCTGCGTGAGAAGGCCCCGGCCGCGCGACGAGCGCGGACCGGGGCCTTTCGCGTACGAGTCCCGTACGGGTCCGGTACGGAGGGGAGATACGCCGAAGGGCCCGGCGCTTGATGCGTCGGGCCCTTCGATCGAAGCGGTAGCGGAGGGATTTGAACCCTCGGTGACTTGCGCCACACTCGCTTTCGAGGCGAGCTCCTTCGGCCGCTCGGACACGCTACCGAGAGAGAGCTTAGCCCAAAGTTCCGCTGCGATGAAATCCGTATCCCGTCGCAGGTCAGCGGGTGCGGAAGAAGGCCGTCAACTGGGCCGCGCACTCCTCGCCGAGGACGCCCTGGATCACCTCGGGGCGGTGGTTGAGCCGACGGTCCCGTACGAGGTCCCAGAGCGAACCGGTCGCGCCCGCCTTCTCGTCGAGCGCCCCGAACACCACCCGCTCGACGCGCGACTGGACGAGTGCGCCCGCGCACATCACGCACGGCTCCAGGGTCACGACCAGCGTGCAGCCCGTCAGCCGCCACTCGCCGGTCGCCGCGGCGGCCCGGCGCAGGGCGAGCACCTCGGCGTGCGCGGTGGGGTCGCCGGTGGCCTCCCGCTCGTTGTGCGCGCGGGCGATCACCGCGCCGTCCGGGCCGAGCACGACCGCGCCGACCGGTACGTCACCGGCCGGCGCGGCCGCATCGGCCTCGGCGATGGCGAGCCGCATGGCCTCCCGCCAGGGGTCCCGCACGGGGTCGGGCGCCGCGTTCGGGCCGGCGTCCCGTACGGAGTCGGATGCCGCGCCCGGTTCGGGGTTCCGTACGGCGTCCGGGCCGGCGTCCCGTACGGGGTCGGGAACGGCGTCCCGCACGGGATCGGGCGCCGCGCCCGGGTCGGGGTTCGGTACGGGGTCGGGAACGGCGGCCGGCGTCGCACCGGTCGGCCGCTCGGGAACAGGTACTGCAGGGGTCACTAGCGGACGGCCTCCAGGACCTCGGCGGCGCCCAGCGCGTCCGCGATCTCCGCGAGCGCGTCGCTGTCGAGGGCCAGCAGGTCCTCCGCCGACATCCCGAGGTCCGCCAGGATCAGCCGGTCGCCCACCGGGGCGGCCGGGACGGCCTCGGCGGCGACGGAGCCCGCCTCGTCGTCCTCGTCGGCGTCGAGCGGCTCCCCGTCCTCGGTGCCGTCCAGGTCCAGGTCGTCGAGGTCGTCGACCAGGTCGTCCAGGTCGTCACCGAGGAGCTCCCGGGTGAGCATCTCCCCGTACGAGGAACGGGCGGCGGCGGCCCCGTCCGAGACGTAGATGCGAGGGTCTTCCTCACCCTCGATCCGGACGATCCCGAACCACGCGTCCTCCTGCTCGATGAAGACGATCACCGTGTCGTCGTCCGAGGCCTCACGGGCGAGCTCGGCCAGATCCGACAGGGTCTCCACGTCGTCGAGCTCCGTGTCGCTCGCTTCCCACCCGTCTTCGGTGCGCGCGAGCAGTGCGGCGAAGTACACCTGACTCTCTCCCACTGATCAGAGGTGTGACGTTCCGGCGGCGCGAGCCTGATGCCCCGCCCAATCGGCATCGTGACAGATACGACGCCGTCTGGAGAGGTCTTCGGCTCTTGCGTCGTGCATCAGTCTGAACGACCCCGCGATCGGGTGGGCGTGCGACCCCGGCGCACGGAGGGGGCGCACAACGGATCATCCGCCCGGTGCGTCGGACCTCACCAGCGGAAGGTCCGCATGCGCATCGCCTGGCGCATCCGGGCGGCCCGGGCGCGTCGCGGCTGCACCCGTTCGCGCAGCGCCTTGGCCTCGTTCAGCTCGCGGAGGAACTGGGCGCGGCGCCTGCGGCGCTCCGCGTCGGTCTCCGGTCCCGCCGGCGCCCGGGCCGCCCCCTCGGCGGCTTCCTCGGCCGGTTCTTCCAGGTCGGGCATGGGCCACACCACCCCATCGCTGGGTCCCTGTGCCCCCACTTTCCCCCAGCGCCATGGGTCGACGCCAGTGCGCGGCGGGCTACTGTTGAGTCATGCGTCTCCACGTCGTCGACCACCCCTTGGTCGCCCACAAGCTCACCACCCTGCGCGACAAGCGCACGGACTCCGCGACCTTCCGCCGTCTCGCCGACGAGCTGGTCACCCTGCTCGCCTACGAGGCCACCAGGGACGTGCGGACCGAGCAGGTCGACATCGAGACCCCCGTCACGCCCACGACCGGCGTGAAGCTGTCGCACCCGCGTCCGCTGGTGGTCCCGATCCTGCGGGCCGGGCTCGGCATGCTCGACGGCATGGTCCGGCTGCTCCCGACGGCCGAGGTCGGCTTCCTCGGCATGATCCGCAACGAGGAGACGCTGGAGGCGTCGACCTACGCCACGCGGATGCCGGAGGACCTCTCGGGCCGCCAGGTGTACGTCCTGGACCCGATGCTGGCGACCGGCGGCACGCTGGTCGCGGCGATCCAGGAGCTCATCAAGCGCGGCGCCGACGACGTGACCGCGGTCGTGCTCCTCGCCGCCCCGGAGGGCGTCGAGGTCATGGAGCGCGAGCTCGCGGGCACGCCGGTGACCGTCGTGACGGCCTCGGTCGACGAGCGGCTCAACGAGAACGGCTACATCGTCCCGGGCCTGGGCGACGCGGGCGACCGCATGTACGGCTCCGCGGAGTAGAAGTCCTCAGCACTTTCCGGTCGGTACGGGCGCGGGCTTGGTCAGGGCGACCAGGGCCGCGTCCGCCGTCGCTTTCGGGGACAGCGTCTTGAACGCGGTTCCGATGATCAGGTCCACATCCGGCGTGGCCCGTGTGTCGGCCTTGCTCGTGGTGCCCGCGAGCTGGGTGCCGAGGACCGGGAGGGCGCCCTTGACGGCCGCGGGCGCGCCGAGCAGCAGGCCGGTGCCCGGGACCTTCTTGTCGTAGGCGACGGGTGCGTTGCCCACCTTGCCGATCTTGAAGCCGCGCTTCTTCAGCTCGTCCGCGGTCGTCTTGGCGAGCCCGCTGCGCGGGGTCGCGTTGTAGACGTTGACCGTGATCTGCGCGGGCTTGGGGAAGGCGGCGGCGGGCGCGGTGGTCGGCTTGGGCGCGGGCTTGCAGTCGGCCTGCTTCCCGGCCGTCGTCTTCGTCCCCCCGTCACCGGAGAAGACGTCGACGAGCTGCAGCGTCCCCCAGCCGGCCGCGCCGAGCACGACCACGGCAGCGGCGGACGCGAGGACGATCCTGCGCCGGCGGTGGGGGCGGCGCATGCGGGGGTAGACATCCCCCGTAATGCGGTACTTACCGCCCATGCCGGGGGGAGTGAGCATGCTCATGAACGCAGCGTAATGCCGCCCGTCGGCGATGCCTACTTGATGATCATGTGATCGCGTCCGGATGGGGGCGAACTGACCCCGAAAGGATCAGTCGGCCGGGGTGCCCGAGGGCTCAGTCGAGTTCCAGGACGCGGGCGTGCAGCACCTGGCGCTGCTGGAGCGCCGCGCGGACGGCGCGGTGCAGTCCGTCCTCGAGGTAGAGGTCGCCCTGCCACTTCACGACGTGCGCGAAGAGGTCGCCGTAGAAGGTGGAGTCCTCGGCGAGCAGGGTCTCCAGGTCCAGCTGGCCCTTGGTGGTCACCAGCTGGTCGAGGCGGACCGGGCGCGGGGCGACGTCCGCCCACTGCCGGGTGCTTTCCCGGCCGTGGTCGGGATACGGCTTTCCGTTTCCGATGCGCTTGAAGATCACACGGAAAGCCTACCGGGCGAGCGGCTCCCGGCGCAGCCACGCGGGGGCAGTGGGATGCTGGTGCGAACCGTGACAAAAGGGAAATTGGGGTGCCGTCATGAGCGCGAGCGAGCAGCCGCCGACCCCCGGAACGGCCGGGACGCCCCCCGCCTCTCCGGCCGGGCCCGCCGCCGAGATCGCCGCCGGGTACGCCTTCGAAGGACCCGCACTCGAACTGGGGGCCCTGCTCTGGGACGGCGTCTGTCACCCGGACGCGCGCATCCGCATCCCGCTGCCCGTACTGAACCGGCACGGCCTCGTCGCCGGAGCCACCGGCACCGGCAAGACGAAGACGCTCCAGCTGATCGCCGAGCAGCTGTCGGCGAACGGCGTGCCGGTCTTCCTCGCCGACATCAAGGGCGACGTCTCCGGCGTCTCGGCCCCCGGCCAGGACGGCGAGAGGGTCAGGCAGCGGGCCGCCGAGGTCGGCCAGGAGTGGCGGGCGCGCGGCTTCCCCTGCGAGTTCTACGGGCTCGGCGGCACCGGCCCCGGCATCCCGGTCCGCGCGACGGTCACCAGCTTCGGCCCGGTGCTGCTCTCCAAGGTGCTCCGGCTCAACCAGACGCAGGAGCAGTCCCTCGGCCTGATCTTCCACTACGCCGACTCCAAGGGCCTGGAGCTGATCGACCTCAAGGACCTGCGGGCGGTGGTGGCCTTCCTGGTCTCGGACACGGGGAAGGCCGAGCTCAAGGGGATCGGCGGCCTCTCCACGGTCACGGCGGGGGTGATCCTGCGGTCGATCACGGCCTTCGAGCAGCAGGGCGCGGCGGGCTTCTTCGGGGAGCCGGAGTTCGACACGGGCGAGCTCCTGCGGACGGCGGCGGACGGGCGCGGGATCGTCTCGGTCCTGGAGCTGCCGGCCGTGCAGGACAAGCCGCAGCTGTTCTCGACCTTCCTGATGTGGATGCTGGCGGACCTCTTCAACGACCTGCCCGAGGTCGGCGACCTCGACAAACCGAAGCTGGTCTTCTTCTTCGACGAGGCGCACCTGCTCTTCAGCGGGGCGTCGAAGGCGTTCCTGGAGTCGATCACGCAGACGGTGCGGCTGATCCGCTCGAAGGGCATCGGGGTCTTCTTCGTGACGCAGACCCCGAAGGACGTCCCCTCGGACGTGCTCGGGCAGCTCGGCAACCGGGTGCAGCACGCGCTGCGCGCCTTCACCCCGGACGACGCGAAGGCCCTGAAGGCGACGGTGCGGACCTTCCCGAACTCGCCGTACGACCTGGAGGAGGTGCTGACCGGCCTCGGCACGGGCGAGGCGGTGGTCACCGTACTGAGCGAGAAGGGCGCGCCGACGCCGGTGGCGGCGACCCGGCTGCGGGCCCCCGAGTCGCTGATGGGGCCGGTGGACGCGGCGGCCCTGGACGCGGCGGTGAAGGCTTCGCCGCTGTACGGGCGGTACGCGGAGGCGGTGGACCGGGAGTCGGCGTACGAGAGGCTGACCGCCGAGCAGCGGGCGGCGGAGGCGGCGGCGCTCCGGGCCGCCGAGGAGAAGGAAGCGGCGAGGGCCCCCGCTCCGAAGAGTCGGAAGGAGGAGCCCTCGCTCGCCGAACAGGTGGTGGGCAGCGGGATCTTCAAGTCCCTGGCCCGGTAGGTCGGGACCCAGCTGGGCCGGGAGATCAGCCGCTCGCTCTTCGGGACGGCCCGCCGGAGGCGGTAGCTACTGCGTCACCTCGTCGTGGTCGCCGTGCAGGCCGCCGCCGCTGCCCGCGTCGCCGGTGGTCGGGACGGAGACGACCGGCTTGCGCAGGGAGGAGAGGTCGTGGGCGTAGGTGCCCACGGCGTTGGCGATGACGTCGATGTTCACGTCGAAGGCCGTCATGTCGATGTTGCTGATGTCGTCGCCCTTGGCGTGGTAGTTCACGTCGTACGCGACGCCCGCCGTGCCGCCGAACTTGGCGGCCTGGGCAGGGGTCTTGATGCCCTCGGCGCCGGTGAAGGTGCCGCCGGAGGGGATGCCGACCGCGATGAACGGGCCGTAGTCGGAGCGGCCGGTGAAGTCGGTGCCCTCGTGCGGGGCCCCGCTCCTGTCCATGAAGTCGGTGATGTCGCGCTCCAGTTGGGCGGATCCCTCGGGGCCGGCGCCCGCGCCGACGCCGTCCGAGTTGTCGCCGTCGTACACGAACAGGCCGTAGTTCGGCGAGGCGATCATGTCGAAGTTGAGGTAGAGCTTGATCTCCTTCTTGTCGAGCGCGGTGAGGCTGTCGACGTAGTGCTCGGAGCCGAGGAGGCCGACCTCCTCCGCCGACCACCAGGCGAAGCGGATCTTGTTGCGGACCTTGTCCTTGGACCTGGCGAGCTCCAGGGCGGTCTGCAGGAGACCGGCGGAACCGGAGCCGTTGTCGTTGATGCCGGGGCCCGCGGTGACGGAGTCGAGGTGGGAGCCGAGCATGACGGTGTTGGCGGCGTTGCCGCCCCTGGTCTCCGCGATGACGTTGTTGGTGGAACGCTTCTCCTGGAGCTGGCGGATCTCGAAGGAGAGCGAGACCGGGCCCTTGGCGAGGTCGGCGGCGAGCTGCGTGCCCTCGGCCAGGCTGATGCCGCCGGTGGGGATCGCGCCGGAGGCCGGGTCGCCGAGGGTGCCGGAGAGGGCGCCGTCGACGTTGTTGTAGACGATCGCGCCGGCGGCGCCGGCCGCGGCGGCGTTCTGCTGCTTGACCGCGAAGGTGCAGCCGCCGCGCTTGATCAGCGCGATCTTCCCGGTGAAGGTGCCGGAGGCGAAGTCGCCCGGCTCGCAGCCGGTGGTTCCGTCGGCGTCGACGGGCACGGCCGCGAGCTCGGCGGTGATGCCGCCGACCGGGGTGGACTTCGTGTACGTCATCGCCTTGATGCCGAGCGTCCGGGGCGCGGGCGCGACGACGGAGGCCTTCTCGGCGAGCGTCTCGGTGTAGACGAAGTCGAACTGCTGGTACCGGACGTCGTACCCGGCCTTCTTGAGCTGCGTGTACACATAAGCGGCCGAGGCGTCGTGGCCGAGCGTGCCGGCCGCGCGGTTGCCGCGGGCGGAGTCGGCTATCGCCTGGAACTTCTGCAGGTGCTTGTAGGCGTCCTGGGCGGTGGTTTCGCGGACCAGCTTCTTCGCCAGCCGTGCGGCGTCGCGGGCGGGTGCGGCGGCCGGGTCCTGTCCCGCGGTGGCGGGGGAGGCGAGGACCAGCGGGGTGGCGAGGGCGGCGGCGGCGAGGATGGCCGCGGCTCGGCGCTGGGATGCGTTCACAGAAGTCCCTTCCCGGTACGGACGAGGTTGAGGGGAAGTTAGCGATCGTGGGGGCATTCTGTGAACAGATCTGCCGCAATTCCTGTCAGGTCGAACAGGAATGAAATGTGGAATTATCAATTCCCGCCCGTTCGGCCGTATTCAGCCCTTCGTGGAGCCGTTCTTCGCGAAGCGGTCCAGGGCCGCCAGGATCAGCCCCCCGGTCTCCTCGCCGCCCAGGTGCCCCGACCTCTCCACCACGTGCAGCTCGGCGTCCGGCCAGGCGCGGGCCAGTTCCCAGGCGGTGGTGAGCGGCCCGCCCATGTCGAGCCGGCCGTGGATCAGGACCCCGGGGATGCCGGCGAGCCGGTGCGCGTCGCGGATCAGCGCGCCCTCCTCCAGGAAGGCGCCGTGCGCGAAGTAGTGCGAGCAGATCCGGACGAAGCCGAGCCGGGTGTCGTCGACCCGGTCGGTGTACGGGGTGCCCATGCCCTCCGGCGAGAGGACCGCGTCCTCCCAGGCGCACCAGTCGGCCGCCGCCTTCTCCCGTACGGCCCGGTCGGGGTGGTTCATCCGGGCCGCGTACTCCCCGACCAGGTCCGCCGCGTGCTCCGCCCCCGCGCGGAAGCGCTCGTGGGCCTCGGGGAAGAAGCGGCCGACGCCCTCGTACAGCCAGGCGGTCTCGGAGCGGCGGGTCGTCGTGACGGCCGCAATCACGATCTCCGAGACGCGCTCGGGGTACGCCTCCGCGTACGCCAGGATCAGCGTCGAGCCCCAGGACCCGCCGTACAGCAGCCACTTCTCGACCCCGAGGTGCTCCCGCAGCCGCTCCATGTCGGCCACCAGGTGCGCGGTGGTGTTCACGGACAGGTCGGCGGCCGGGTCGCTCGCGTGCGGGGTGGAGCGCCCGCAGCCGCGCTGGTCGAAGAGGACGATCCGGTACGCCTCCGGGTCGAACCAGCGCCGGCTGCCCGGGGATGAGCCGGAGCCCGGCCCGCCGTGCACGACGAGCGCGGGCTTGCCGTCCGGGTTCCCGGAGACCTCCCAGTGGATGCGGTTGCCGTCGCCCACGTCGAGCAGGCCCTGGTCGTACGGTGCGGTCACGGGATGCATCCGGCCGACGCTACTGGTCCAAGGGCCGCTGGGCAGCCTGTTTTCCGGCCCGCTCACGGCCCTTACGGGTTCACATTTCCCCGCACCCGTACGGTCGGGTCCTCGCACCACTCAAGGACCGAGGGCCACTCCCCGTACCCCGAGTCGGGGTTGAGGTGCTCGCCGTCCGGTACGAGGTCCAGGTCGAGGCCGAGCGGGATGCCGTAGTGCAGGTCGGCGCCCTCGGGGCAGTACGGGTCCCCGTCCCCGTACACGAGCCGCGCCTTGAGTCCCGCCTCCGTCAGGTCGAGGCCGTCGGCGAAGGCGGCGATCTCCGGGATCGAGGCGGTGACCTGCGGGGAGGGCGGGGCGACCAGGAGGACCCGGTCGGCATCGGGCCGCCGCGCCCCGGCGCGCAGCCAGAGCAGCACCGACAGGCTGTGCGCGAGGACCACGAACTCGCCCTCGGCCGGGCGCTGCCCGTGCTCCTCCAGGGCGTCGAGCCAGGCGTCGAGGTCGGGCGCGTCCGGCGCGGGCAGCTGGGGGTAGCGGACCTCGTGGCCGCGCTCGCGCAGCTGCCCGGCGAGCCAGTGCTGCCAGTGGGCGGGCGGGCGGCGGTTCTGGAAGCCGTGCAGGATCAAGTACGTGGTCATGGCGTGATCTTGCGCCGCCGGGGGCCCGCCGGTCCACCATCCGCCACGGACGGGCCCCGGCTCCGCAGGGTCAGCGGCTCCCGCACACTGCCTTAGCTACGCAGGGTCAGCAGCTCCCGCACGCCGGCCTTGAGCCGGTCGGCCGGCAGTTCCTGCTCGACCGTCAGGTGGTGCATGACGTCGGGCGAGAACGGTGCGAGCGCCAGGTGCGCGAGGAGCGTGCTGTCGCTGCCCGGCCTGAGCCGGCCGATGAGCAGGGCCATGTGCGTGTGCATCACCCGGTAGGCGCCGCTGTGGTAGCGGGCGCGGGGCGCGGCGGAGTGGGCCGCGAGCAGCAGGGCGCGCTGCGAGGCGACCCGGTCGACGAGCGCGTCGAGGAAGGCGTCGAGCCGTTCGGCGGCGGGGGCGCCGGGGCCCAGCGGGGGAGGTCCGCTCATGTACGCCTCCTGGAACAGGCGCTCGCGCTCGTCGAGGAGCGCCCACAGGAGCTGGGAGACGTCGCCGAAGCGGCGGTAGACGGTGCCGACGCCGATGCCGCTGGCGTGGGCGACCTGGTTCATGGTGACGGCGTCGGGGCCTTCCTCGGCGACGATCCGGGCGGCCGCGTCGAGGATGCGGCGCCGGTTGCGGGCCGCGTCGGCGCGCTCGGGGGCGGGGGCGTCGACGGTGGGGAGCAGGCTGAGTACCGGCACCGCCGCACCGTCTCCGGACCGGTCTCGGGACCGGTCTCCGGACTGGGGGTTCTCCGTGCTCATCTGCCGACTCCTGTTCGCTGAGCCCCGTTCCCCCGTCGGTCGCTTTCTGATGCGAGCATACCTGTTGCCCTTGCGAAACGGATAGCAATCCGCTTAACCTCGAAGGCGTGGAAGCGGAAAGCAATCCGCTTCGCTCGTCGAGTTCGGCTGAGGAGAGTCCGCCATGTCCGTCAAGGTCGCCGTCATCTACTACTCGGCCACGGGTTCCGTCCATCAGCTCGCCCAGGCCGTCGCCGAGGGCGCCGAGAAGGCCGGTGCCGAGGTGCGCCTGCGCCGGGTGCCCGAGCTCGCCCCCGACGCCGCCATCGACGCGAACCCGGCCTGGCGCGCCCACGTGGACGCCACCGGCGACGTCGAGATCGCCACGCTCGACGACCTGGAGTGGGCGGACGCGTACGCGCTCGGCTCCCCCACCCGCTTCGGCAACGTCTCGGCGCAGCTGAAGCAGTACGTCGACACGACGGGCGGCCTCTGGCAGCGGGGCGTCATGGCGGACAAGCCCGCGACCGCCTTCACCAGTGCCCACAACGTCCACGGCGGAAACGAGTCGACGCTGCTCGCGCTCTACAACACCTTCCACCACTGGGGTTCGGTCATCGTCTCGCCCGGCTTCACGGACCCGGCGGTCTACGCGGCCGGCGGCAACCCGTACGGCACCGCCCACCCGGGTGCGAACGGCGCCCCGGCGGAGGAGGTCCTCGCGGCCGCCCGCTACCAGGGCGCGCGCCTGACCCGCATCGCCAAGCGCCTGCAGGGCCTGGCGGACGACTGATGTCCTGACCGCCGTCCGCTGGGACAGGAGTGCCCCCGGGGGAAACCCCCGGGGGCACTCTGCTTTTCGTTGCTTTTCGTTCCGGGCCGGTTCTAGGCCAGCGAGAGGAAGAGCTTCTCGAGCCGGGCCCGCATCGCCTCGGGGTCCTCGCCGTTCTTGCGGCCGCCCTCGATGTCGGTCAGGCACTGCTGGAGCCCGGTCGCGATGATCGCGAACCCGGCCCGGTCGAGGGCCCGGGAGGCGGCGGCCAGCTGGGTGACGACCTCCTCGCAGTCCCGCCCTTCCTCGATCATCCGGATCACGCCGGAGATCTGGCCCTGGGCCCGGCGCAGCCGGTTCAGGACGGCCTTGAGCTCGGCGCCCGCGAGATCGAGTTCCACTGTGACCCACTCCTCCACAGATACCCCAGGGGGTAATTTACTCCCCGACGCGGGGTTCCGTCGAAGACCAAGGATGACACCTGTCAGGGCGCGTAGCGGCGGAGGAACATCTCCACCCCGTCCACGACGAGCCGCTCGCTCAGCTCCTCGGTGAGCTCCGTCCCGTACTGCTCGAAGACCATCTGTGGGAAGACGAGCAGCGAGTACAGCTGGAGGACCGCGACCTCCAGGTCCGGGATCGCGAGCCGACCCCGGTCGGCGAGGGCGCGCAGGGCGTCC
Source organism: Streptomyces vietnamensis (assembly GCF_000830005.1). Lineage (NCBI taxonomy): Bacteria > Bacillati > Actinomycetota > Actinomycetes > Kitasatosporales > Streptomycetaceae > Streptomyces > Streptomyces vietnamensis. Next base: position 4,415,559 of record NZ_CP010407.1, read on the forward strand.
GCGACGGCGGGGTGGTGGCCGGCCGGGCCGTGCGCGCGCCAGGCGCGGCCGAGGTCGGGGAAGCGGTGCAGCTCGGTGGTGACGAGGGTGCGCAGGGCGCGGCCCTCCTCGTCGGCGCGCACGGCCCGGGCCCAGGCGCGCCCGGCCTCGGTGAGGGCGGCGCGCAGGTCCTCGGCGTCGGCGAGCCGGGAGAGGTCCGGGCCGTCGGCGTCCCCCTGCAGCGGCTCGTCGAGGGCGCCGGCGACGACGGCGGTGAAGAGGGCTTCCTTGCTGCCGAAGTGGTTGTAGACGGTCACCTTGGAGACGCCGGCCTCGGCGGCGATGGCGTCCATGCCGACGCCGAAGCCCTCGCGGAGGAAGAGCTCGCGGGCGGCCCGGATGACGGCCTGCCGCTTGCGGGCGGCGCGGGGGCCGGTGGGGGCGGGCTTGGGATCCATGCGGGGAGCCTAGCAAGGGAACTGTACTCTTGAGTTCAACTGTACTGTGCCGTACAGTTCAGTTATGCCCAGGACACACACCGCCCTACCCACCCCTGCCCACGTCCGCCCGCGCCGCTGGACGGCCCTCGCGCTGATCTGCGCGGCCCAGTTCATGCTGATCCTCGACGTCACCGTCGTGAACGTCGCGCTGCCCGCCGTCGCCGCCGACCTGGACCTCGGGCGTACGGCCCTGACCTGGGTCGTCACCGCGTACACCCTCTGCTTCGGCGGCCTGATGCTCCTCGGCGGACGGCTCGCCGACGCCCTCGGCGCCCGCCGGGTCCTCCTCACCGGCCTCGCCCTCTTCACCGCCGCCTCACTGGCCTGCGGCCTCGCCCCGAACGCCGCCGTCCTGCTCTCCGGCCGGGTGATCCAGGGCATCGGCGCCGCACTCCTCTCCCCGGCGGCCCTCGCCCTCGTCACGACCACCTTCCACGGCCCCGAACGGGCCAGGGCCCTCGGCGTCTGGGCGGCCGTCGGCGGCACCGGCTCCGCCGTCGGCGTCCTCCTCGGCGGCGCCCTCACGGCCGGCCCGGGCTGGCCCTGGATCTTCTACGTGAACGTCCCGACGGGCCTGGCGCTGCTCGCCGTACTCCCGAAACTGCTCCCGAAGGACACGGGCACGACAGGGGCCGGGCACCTGGACGTCCCGGGAGCCCTCCTGGTCACCGCGGCCACGGGCGCGCTGCTCTACGGCCTGGTCGGGGCGGGCGACGCGGGCTGGACCTCGGCCGGAACCCTGCTCCCGCTCCTGGGCGCGGTCGCCCTCTACGCGGCGTTCGCGGCGGCGGAACGCAGGAGCCGCACCCCGCTCATGGACCTCCGGCTGCTGACCCGGCGCCCGGTCGTGGCGGGCTCACTCCTCATGCTGGTCGCGACGGCGCTCCTGATCGCGTTCTTCTTCCTGGGCTCGATGTGGCTCCAGCACGTGCACGGCCTGGACGCCTTCCGCACCGGCCTGCTCTTCCTCCCGGTCGCGCTCACCACGGCGGTCGGCGCGCACCTCGGCTCCCGCCTGGTCACGACGGCCGGCCCACGCGTCTGTGCGGCCGCCGGCACGGCCCTGACGGCCGCGGGCTGCCTGCCGCTCGCCCTGGTGAGCGCGACCGCCGACCCCTGGACGACCCTCCTGCCGTCCCTGGCGACGGCGGCCCTCGGCCTGGGCGCGGTCTTCGTCACGGCGACCACGACCGCCCTCGGCCTGATCCCGCCGCACGAGGCCGGCCTCGCCTCCGGCATCGTCAACACCTGCCACGAGCTCGGCGGCGGCATCGGAGTGGCCGTGGCCTCCACCCTCGCCCTCGGCACCGTCACGACGGGCTTCACCACCGCCTTCACCGTCTGCACCGTCACGGCCGCCGCGGCGGCCCTGACGGCCCCGCTCCTCGTCCCCGGGGGAAGGCCCCGCGCGTCGGGCGGGGCCCACGGGATGCACTGAGCGTCCGCACCGGGCTCAGTCCTGGCCCGGGCCCGTCTCGTCGATCGGGCGGATGACCACCGGGTAGTCGGGGGAGCCGGGCGGGACCGGGCAGCGGGCGACCTGGGCGGCGATCTCCGTGACGCGCTCCAGGGAGGCGCAGTCGAGGACCCAGTAGCCGGCGAGGACCTCCTTGGTCTCGGCGTACGGGCCGTCGGTGACGACCGGCTCGCCGTCGCCGTCCACCGTGACGAAGCGGGTCGTGGACGGGGCGGCGAGGCCCTGGGCGTCGACCATCTCGCCGCGCGCGGCCGCGTCCTCGGTGACCGCGTTCATGTGGTCGAACATCGCCTGGAGCTGTGCCTTGTCCCAGGCGGGGTACTGCGCGGAGCCGCGGCCCGCCATCGCTTCGTAGTCGGCCTGCGATCCCTGCACCATCACCAGGTACTTCATGACGACCTCCTCGCTCGTTCTGCGACTGCTGCTGTCACTGCCTCTCGCAGCAGAGTCGGAGCCGGGCCGCCGTTCTCGACACCGCGCGGAGGGAAACCGGGAAAACGGAAGAAATCACCCGACCGCCCCAGGAAGCCGGTCAAGATCTCCGGTGTGAACGCACTCACCTTCTCCGCCGCCTTCATCGCCTTCTTCTCCGTCGTCGGGCCCCCGAAGGTGCTCCTCGCCTTCGCCGGCCTCGCCCAGGTCCACGAGGTCCGCCAGCTGCGGACCATCGCGCTCATCTCCTCCGGCGCGGCCGTCCTCGTCGGCCTCGTCACCGGCATCGCGGCACCCTGGCTGCTCGACCTCTTCCACATCAGCACGCCCGCCCTCCAGCTCGCGGGCGGCGTCATCTTCTTCATCTACGCCGTCGGCCTCGTCCTCGGCCTCCACTTCGGCTCCGACGGCACCCACCAGGACTCCCCGGACCTGGTCAGCGGGGTGCGCGAGCTGCTCATGCCGTACGTCGTGAGCCCGCTCGCCATGACCGCGGTGCTCATCGAGGCGGCCGCCCGCGACTCCTTCACCTGGCGCTCGACGGTCGTCGGCGCGTACGTGTCGGTCATCGTCCTCGACCTCGTCTGCGTCCTGCTCCTCGCCCGGATCCTGCGCCGCACCCACCACGCCACGATCGAGCTCCTCGGCCGCCTGCTCGGCCTGCTGCTCGCCGCCGTCGGCGTCGACCTGGTCCTCGACGGCCTCTACGACCTGGGCGTCCCGGGCCTGGAGGCCCGCCACTAGGGCCTGTCCGGCGGATCAGGGTCGGACAGGCCCTAGTGGGCGCTCAACTCCCGCTCCAACGGCGTCCGGAACCGGGGCGTCACCCGCACGTCCCCCAGCCACTCCGCGAGCCGCTCCGCCTCCGCCCCGATCGCCCGCTCCGCCTCCGCGCCCACGTCGGCGAGCAGCCGGCGGACGAGGGAGCCGTCCGGGCGCTGCGCCCAGCCGCCGACGATCCGGCCGTTCCACCACACCGTCGGCCCGATGTTCCCGCTGCGGTCGAACAGCGCCGCCCGATGGTCCGGGTCCAGGTACCAGTCACGGCCCTGCCAGCCCATCGCCGTCGGGTCGAGCGCGGGCAGCAGCGCCGCCCACGGTTCCGGCGACGCCACGGGCTCCAGGTCGTCCGGCAGGACGAACCCCGTCCCCCCGTCCACCGCCACCGACACCGCCCCCACCGCCGCGAGCGCCTTGCGCACGTCGGTGACCTTCCACCCCGTCCACCACGTCAGATCCGCCTCGGTCGCAGGCCCGCACGCCCCGAGCCAGTGCCCGAGCAGCTCCGCCCGCGCCTCCGCCGGATCCCGTACGGGATGCTCCTCGGCGAGCGCCCACCGGAAGCGGCTCGACGTCCACGAACCCTGCGGCCTGCCCCGTACGATCCGGCCCTCCATGCCGAGCACCCGCAGCACCCGGCTGGCGACCGACTGCACGCCCTCCTGGCGCGTCCCGGCCCCGTACACATACGTCGACCTCAACCTCGGTACGGCACCGCCGAGTTCGGCCCCGGTCGCCTCGCCCCGTACGGCCAACTCTCCGAGTACGAGCCGCTCGGTCTCCGCGAGCCACTCCCCGTCGAAGTCGCTGCCGGCCGCCAAGTGCTTGAGGAGCGTGGTGCGTTCGCGTACGGCAGCGGGCCGGGTCGTCGAGGCCTGGACGGCGGCGGCGAGGGAGGAAGGGAAGACGAAGACCGTGTGCCGCATGCCGTGCATACGGACCAGGGACCCGTCCTCGTACAGCGCCCGCTCCACCGCCCCGACCGGCTCGACGCCCTCGGCCAGCCGGGCCGCCACCGCGAGGAACACGCTCGCCGGATCCGTCCCGTGCAGCGCCACCAGCGCGTCCGCGACCTCCGCCGCCGACCCGGCCCGCGCGCTCCCGGCCAGCCGGTGCCGCACCCCGAGCCGGGCCCGCCGCTCGGCCGCATCGATGATCCTGGTCTCTCCCATGGGCCCCATGATGGTTCAGGAGCCGGTCGAGTCGAGGAACTCCGTCACGGTCCTCACGAACTCGTCCTCCTCCTCGAACAGCGCCTCGTCCTCTGCACCCCGCCGCCGGGCACGGAGGCGGGGGAGCGCCTCGCGCTGCTCCGGGTGGTGGGCAGGGAACAGTTCACGCCCGCCATGTGGGGGTCGGCCGGCGGCAAGGGGTCAGTGCGGGAGTTCGAGGATCAGCCCGCCGAGCACCTCGGGCCGCTCCAGATGCACATCGTGCCCGACGCCGGGCAGGCTCACGCCGTGGAGCCGGGGCTGGATCCGCGCCATCTCCGCGTACTCGTCACCGCTGATGATCCCCTCCTCGCCGAGGACGACGAGGGCGGGGCAGTCGACGGCGGCCCACTCCGCCCAGAAGTCCCGCCGGGTGAGCTCGTCGAGGGACCGCTCCATGACGTCGGGTTCGAAACGGGGCCAAAGCCCACCGTCACGCTCCTCGAGCCCATCGGCCCACCCCTCTCCCACGGCCCGCTTCCCGTTCCCCAGGTACGAGACGGCGGCCTCCCGCGAAGGGAACGGCACCGGCCAGGCCCGCAGCCAGCCCCCGATCTGCTCCGGAAGACCGGGCTCGGCACCGCCGGGCCCGGCCTCGACGAGGACGAGGGCGCGCGGCAGACCGGGGTGGGCGGCGGCGGTGAGGAGGGCGGTGTGCCCGCCGAGCGACTGCCCGACCAACAGGGGCCGTACGAGCCCGAGTTCCTCGACGACGGCGACGACGTCGGCGACGTACGCGGCACGCGAGACGTCCGCCGGATGCCGCTCGCCGGCACCGTGCCCGCGCTGGTCGAGGGCGACGACCCGGTGGCCGGCGTCCCGGAGCAGCCGGGCGAGGCCGTCCCACTCGCCGGAATGCCCGGCGAGCCCGTGGAGGAGGAGGGCGTCGGGCCCGGAACCGCCCCAGTCGCGGCAGGAGAGCCGTACCCCGTCACGTACGAGAACACGCTCGGTCCAAGAAGCCCCGGAAGGCCCGGCAGGCCCGGCAGACCCGGAAGAGCCGGAAGAGCTGAAAGACCCGGAAGGGAAGATCACCACCCCATCCTCCCTCACGAACCTCACGAACCTCACGGATGAAGGAGCTGATCGGCGACGGCGGTACGGGCGTAGAGGACGGAGCGGCCGCTGCGGTGGGCGGTGACGAGGCCGGCGTTCCGGAGGGCGATGAGGTGCTGGGAGACGCCGGCGGCGGACATGCCGCAGTGCGCGGCGAGCTGGGTGGTGGAGGCGGGGGTGTCGAGCTCGGTGAGGAGCAGGGTGCGGGAGCGACCGAGGACGGCGGCGACGGCATCGGTGGCGGCGGTGGTGCGAGGCTCCCAAACTCCGCCGAACCCTCGTGCGGGATAGGCGAGTTGAGGAGGATCAGGATGAACGGACCGGGTGAGGACCTGGGGCCAGGCGAAGACGGAGGGGATGAGCAGCAGCCCGGATCCGGCCTGGTCGCGGGTGAGGGAGCAGTGCCGCCGTACGAGCCGCAGGGTGCCGTCGTCCCACCGTACGGTCTCGTGGAGTTCGCTCAGGACCCGCGCCGAACCGTGCTCGGCGACCTGCCGCGCCCGGTGGAAGACGTCGGCCTCCAGGACCTTCTGGATGCGGGCCCAGTAGGGGGCGAGGGCGAGCTCCCAGTACGTCTCGATCTCGTCGGCGACCTTGGGGAGGACGGCCGGGGGATCCTCGCGCAGAGACCGGAGCCGAGCCGGGTCGACCCTCTTCCCCTCCAAGGTGTCGAGGTCGTCGATCACGTCCTCGGCGGGGGCGCGGCGGATGGCGTCGAGCTCGGCGTCGAGGGTGGGGAAGGGCCCGGCGGGGGTGGGGTTGAGGAAGTCGGCGAGGTAGCCGCTGCCGGGGATGAGGGCGGCGAGCCAGCCGCGATCGAGCCCGGCGCGGACGATCCGGGGCCGGACCTGGGCGGCCCAGCGCCCGTGGGGGGCGGAGTCGGGCCGGTGGGCGACGATGCGGTAGCTGGTGACGACCTCCCACATGGGGGAGACGGCGAAACGGGTCTGGGCGAGGTCGGCGGCGGAGAAACTGAGCCCGGCTTCCATGCGTGCCACGTCCTGGAGTAGGCGAATGGATTCGCTCTGACCTTAATCATTGGAGGGTCAGGACTGCGGAAAACCAAACTCCCCCCATGCCTTCGACACGCACGTCCACCTCAGCGTTCCGCAGCCTCCCGTCCGTCGTCTGGACGATCTTCGCGGGAACGATCGTCAACCGCCTCGGCTACCTGGTCACGCCGTTCCTGGTCTTCTTCCTCGCCTCGCGGGGAGTGACGGGCGGGGACACGACGTACGTCCTCGGCGCGCTCGGCGCGGGCAACCTGATCGGCCCGGCCGTGGGCGGCATCCTCGCGGACCGCATCGGCCGCCGCCCCACGATGCTGATCGGCCTGATCGGCGCGGCGGCGGCGCAGGGGGCGCTGTTCCTGGCGCCGGGGGTGTGGACGATGGCGGCGGCGGCGCTGCTGATCAGCGCGGCCGGCAGCACGGTCTCCCCGGCGGCGTACGCGATGCTGGCGGACGCCGTCGACAGCGAACGGCGCCGGCGCGCGTACGCCCTCTTCGGCTGGGGCGTGAACATCGGCACGGCGGTGTCGGGCGTCCTGGGCGGCTATCTGGCGGCCCAGGGCTACTGGCTCCTGTTCGCGGTGGACGCGGGCTCGATGCTGCTGTACGCGCTGGTGGTGGCGGTCCGCCTCCCGGAACCGAAGCGGTCGGCCCCGGCGGAGCGCTCTCAGGACGGCATCGGCTACGGGGTGGTGGCTCGAGACCGCCTGGCGATGCTCCTGCTCCCCCTCTTCGGCGTCCAGCTTTTCGTCTACTCGCTGACCGAGGTCGCGCTCCCGCTGGCCGTCCGCGACAGCGGCCTCTCGCCGGCGGTGTACGGGGCGATGGCGGCGATCAACGCGGTCATGGTGGTCGCGCTGCAGCCGTTCGCGACGGCGTGGCTGTCCCGGTTCCCGCAACTGGCGGTACAGAGCACGGGCAGCGCACTGATAGCGCTGGGAGTCGCGCTGACCGGTCTCGCTGACAGCATCGCCGGCTACACGCTGTCGGTCGTGGTCTGGTCACTCGGCGAGGTGGTGGTGGCGGGCATCGCGGCAGGCCTCTTCGCCAACCTGGCCCCGGCCCACGCCCGCGGCCGCTACCAGGGCGCCTTCAGCTGGACGTGGGGAGTGGCCCGCTTCGGCGCCCTCACCCTGGGAGTGACGACGTACACGACGCTGGGCCCGGCGACCCTGTGGTGGACGGCGCTGGTGGCGGGCACGGCATCAGCGGCGACGACGCTGACCCTGAGGACCCGCATCGAGAGCCGCACGACCCACGAACTGACGGCATGAGGAACTGCTCGCCTCCGGCACGGCAGTGGGCCACGAGCACGTCGGCGTGCTCGTGGCCCACTGCCGTCCTCGCCCTTCCACCAGGAGACGAGCTCCCTGTGCGTGGCGAGCGGCGAGTCCCGAATGACCTCCGGGTAAGCGAACGGACACCTGAAGGACAGGACCCCGAACGATCAGTCCCGCCGAATGTGCTCGGGATCGATGTGCCGCCGCACCATGGGAACGGAGGCGACCGCGGCGGCGAGCACGACCCCCAGCGCACAGGCGAACAGCAAGGGCAACCCCTCCCAGTCCCAGTGCACCGCACCACCCCCGGTGATCAGATAACTGGACTCGGCGAGCCACCCGGTGACGATCGCCGCCCCCAACCCCACCACCAACGGCAACACCACCTGCACCACCTGCACCACCCGCAAGGTCCCCGCCCGAGCCCCCAACAAGGCCAACGCCGTCACCTGCCCCCGCCGCTCCATGGCCCGATCGGCCACAGACACGACGAACGCGGCCACCCCGATCACGAGCCCGAGCACCATCCCGACCACCAGCAGACTCCGAATCACGGTCAACTGAGCTAGCGAGTCGATGACGATCCCCACGGGCTCGACGGATGCGGTGGGCGCGATGGCCCCGATCCCGTCGAGAACGGCACGGACGGTGCCGGGGTCGGAGGCGCTGACTAGAACGAAGCGCGAGTCTGCGAGCTGAGTGCCTTGGGGGAGCAGTGAGGGAGGAATGAGCAGGCTTGGCCCGACAAACTCCGAGGGCTCGTAGGCTTGAACGGTGACGACATCCTGAGGTACAGGGACAACCAGTTTCCGCCCACTGTTGAGTAGGAACGGGAAGCTGGCGCCGGGGCGGGCGTCCTCGTCAAATAAGAAGGTCGGATCCTTGATCCGCAGCACCTTGTTGTCGACGCATCCGTGTGTTGTCTTGGTGAAGGCCGCCAATTGAGCGCACGTAGCAATGACGCCCTGGACCCTGGGCAGGTCCTCCTCCACGGTAGGGATCCATGAAGGGGCGATCAGACCATGGGCCTGCACTCCACTCAAAGCGGTCAATTGTGTGCGCTGCTGTGTACTCAGCTGCGACACCGGAAGGCTGTACTCCTGAATTGGGGCCGTCCGGCGACTGACCTGATCCAGTTCGATGAGTACCCCTTGCGTGAGCGAGGCACCGAATACCAGCAGCACAAGACCGGTCACGACCCGAAGTGCGCCACCAGGGTCGACTTCCGTGCGTCGCATGGCCAACGACAGAGGCAGCGATTTCGACGTTGATGCAAGGCGCTTGGACAGCCACGATGTGATCGGAGCCAGCCCGAATACAAGCCCCGCCCCGGTCAACAGTACTGCGCCAGGAACCAGTGCAGCGCTGCCAGAGTCACCTGACGGATCCCGACCCAACGCACTGAGCAGGCAGTATCCGCCGATAATCCCGAGCCCGGGGACCAGTAAGAACGTCCCGTACTTCTTGGGAGGTTTCCCTTCGCCAGTGCGGCGGACGCTGATGGGAGACTGGGTAGCCCGCCGCGCACTGATCTGGCCTACGGCCCACGCGAGAGCCGGACACCCCAGTAGACAAACGGCGATGGTTACCCCCTCGGGCCGCCCATCGGCTGGGTACCAGTGCAGTCCTGGCAATCCGACCCGGGCCATGACTTCGTTGCACCCGAGATAACCGATGAGTCCAACCAATGCCCCGACGAAGGCGGCGACCACGATCTCTCCGGCATTGACCCGCAACGTGTCCTTCGCACTGAGGCCGACGAGCCGAAGCGCGGCGAGCCGGCGCGCACGAGACTCTCCGGAGAGCCGCGCGCAGACAGAGAGGAAGATGACGAGAGGGAGCAGCACGATGCAGCCGAGAGTGAACCGCAGGATGTCCAGGGTGGATGGCTCGATGAGCTCGTGCTGCATGTACTCGGTGCCGAAGTGACCGAGCGCCGCCGCCCCGGTTAGCTCATCCGGGCTGGTGCCGATGTAGGCGTAAAGCTCGTCGGGACCTGCGAGCCCCGGCGGGGCAATCGTGCCGGTCACACGGCCGGGTACGAGTCCCGCAGCGTGCGGGTTGGCAGCCAAGATCTCGCCCAGCTTCGGCGAAACGATTGCCTCGCCTGCACGAGGGAGTTCCTTGATTCCCGGGGGAACCGGCAGAGGCCCAGGGCCTGTGCGAGCAATGAAGATCCGTCGCAACGGTTGTGAGCCGTAGGGGTCCAGGAATTCTTGGTAGACGGCGTTGCTGTTCTTGGCGGACTGTACCGATCGGATCGTCACCCGAGCATCGCTGGCAGCGATGATCGTCGGAATGGTGAGTGAGGCGGCCAGGCAGGCAACGCCGAGTGCGGACCCGAAGGCCATCAGGAGGAACCGGACCCGGGCCCTGCGCCCGCTGCGCAATAGCAAGCGCATGCCAAGGACGAACGCGTTCACACAGCCACCCGCTGGGCCAGCACACCGTCCGACATCGTGTACTGGGTATCGGCCTTCGCGGCGACATCGGCATCGTGAGTGACGATGACGACGGCGGTCTTCTGCCTCCGGGCAAGCTGAAGGAATTCATCCAGTACGGCAGCCGCGTTGGCGCTGTCGAGCGCCCCGGTCGGCTCATCGGCGAACACCACGTCCGGCCGGTGGACCAGAGCCCGCGCAACTGCCACACGCTGACTCTGGCCACCCGACAACTTCGACGTCCTGCGCCGCAACAGATCGCCCATCCCCAGCCGCCCGAGCACCTGGCCGGCCATCGCATGGGCGTGGGACTTACTGATCCCGGCGAGCCGGAGAGGGAGCGCTGCGTTCTCCTCGACGGTCAGTTCCGGCAGCAGTTCCCCGTACTGGAAGACGAACCCCAGGCGCGTACGACGCAGCGCACTGAGCTCCCCGTCGGGGAGGGACGAGAGCTGCTTGCTGTCGAAGGTCACCGTGCCGTTGGAAGGCGGCAGAACCCCGGCGAGGCAGTACAGCAGGGACGACTTGCCTGATCCGCTGCTGCCCATGATGGCGGCCACTTCGCCGCGCTTGAGCGAGAAATCGGCACCGGTTACCGCCTGCTGGGTGCCGTAGAAGAGATCCACGCCCTCGGCGCGGAGGATGACGTCCATCGTGCTGCGCACTCCTATGGGGGCGGGAGGCGCTGGTGAGCACCTCCCGCGAGGTTGGCTTCCCTACGGGCGCTTGAAGTGCTTCGTCGGCGAGCAGTTGTCAGGGTGAAGGGAGCCGCGGTTCACGCATACGCGTACGTCGGCCGTGCTCGTGTATCGAGTCGCACCGTCGTGGACGAGCTTGTCGATGAAGACGGACTTCTTCTGCGTACCATCGAAGCGATTCCACCCGTAACCGTGCACCTTCACCAGCAGATACACGTTGTGGCCGTCGTTCACGTCGAGGTCGCGCAGCCGGCCCTTGACGTGGAAGGCGCCCTGCTGCACCTCTACCGGCTCCCACTTGTACCTTGCGTCCGTGAACTGCGCCCCCTTCGTCTTGAGGGTCGCTACTTCGTGCCACGAGTCGGCCGCCGCTACCCCCATGCCTCCAACGAACAACCCCGCAGCCACCACAGCTGCCGCCAACTTCCTCATCGATATCCCCTGGTTGAAGTGAATGTGCCGACTGGTCATCACAGAAAGTATCGGCATCACTACAGATGAGATCGAGAAGGAACGTCCCTTCCTCGAATCACCCTTCGATCCAGTGAATGGGCCCTTCCAGTCCACCGCTCATCCCTGCGCGACATCGCTGCAGGTCACAGCCGTCGTCTCAGTCGGTGCGCGCTATCGGAAGGCGAGTTGAGTTCCTCGGCCGGGTAGAAGCCGTTGACGCCCAGGGTGTTGGCGAGGTGCCGCGGCGGGCCCGGTCGCTTTGTCGGGTGTGAATTGGGCGATGGCCGTCATCGGCGGAGGCGTCCGGCTCGGGGTGAGCCGGACGCCTCCGTAGTCAGCGGGGTGGTGCGTGGGTCGGGTCAACTGCACCTGGGCGCAGCACTGTTGGCGCGCACGCGCCGCGATTGCCCGGCACCCATCCCCCCGCCCCCCCATCCCTCACCCCCTCAGCCCGCGAACACCTCGCGCAGCTTCGTCTCCTTCTCGCTGTCCAGGTTGGAGTGGATCAGCTCCGTGTGGCCGCCCGGAAAGGCCTCCCGGATGCGTTCGACCACGGCGTCCTGCGAGAGCAGGAACAGCGCCGAAGTCCCGGGCGTCACCTTCGACTTGACCGAGTCGATGAAGTCGTCGTCGATGCCGACGTCCGCCATCTTCCCGCCCAGCGCACCCGCCGCCGCCCCGACCGCCGCGCCGAGCAGGGGCATGAAGAAGAGGAGGCCGAAGAGCATGCCCCAGAAGGTGCCGGAGAGCGCGCCCGCGCCGGTGAGGTCGTGCAGTTGCTTCGTCTTCGGCTTGCCCGCGTCCGCCGGCCAGCTGACCGTCGCCGCGTCGAGGACCTTGATCAGTTCCTGCTTCTGCAGCTGGAGCAGGGTGTCCTCCACGGCTGCGGCCCCCTCGGGCGCATCGAATTTCCACACGGTCAACGTGGCCACGTCCAGCCTCCAGGAGCTCGCCGTACGGCGCTCGGCAACAGGTACGGCCCAGTAAAGGCGCTGCACCCAGAAGGTGCATCTCGGGATGAAATGAACGATGGGGCGTGGTGGTCGCATCACCGTCCCCGTAGGAGTGATCACCGGTGATCACCGGTGCGCCTGCGTGAAGGGGCGCGGCGGGCTCCCCAAGGATGCGCGCATGCGTCCTTCCTCTTCCTTCCTGAGCCGTGCCCGGGCCCTCGTCCCGTTCGTCGCCGCCGTCGCCCTCCTCGGTACCGCCGGTTCGTCCGTGGCCGGTGCGGCGGAGGCCTGCGGCTCCGTCATCACCGCCCCCCTCGCCCCTCCCGTCTCCGCCGACGACCCCTGTCCCAGCGCCGACCCGGTCGTGTGCCGGATCCGCGTCCTGCCGATGGACGAGAAGGTCGAGGCCCAGCGGACCCGGATGCAGTACCACGGGCTCCTGGAGGACATGCACCGCACCGAGCGCGACATGCGGGAGGCGGGCGCCACGGACGAGGAGATCGCCCGGGAGCTCGTCGACATGCGCAACCAGGCCAAGGAGATCACCCGCGCCGGCATGACCCCCGAGGAGGTCCGGATCCTGGAGGAGCGGAACATCGCCAAGTACGGCAACCCCCTGGGCCCCACCGCGGACCAGCTGTACGCCAAGTACGGCTCCTGGCAGCAGGTCATCGACGCGTCGATGCGGACCAGCTACGCCGTCGACCGCGAGCTGAGCCTCGAGTACCGCCCCTGCTCCGTGTGACCACCGACGGCCCTGTACGACGTGCGTGCCGGCCGGCGAGCCGGTCCGCGCCGCTCGTGCAGGGTCGTCCCGCGTCCGTGACCAAGCGGGATCCGCCGCTGGGCCGGAGAACGTCGAAGGGCCCCACCGCGAACGGTGGGGCCCTTCGACAACGTGCCCGGTGAGGCACTGGCGGAGGATACGAGATTCGAACTCGTGAGGGGTTGCCCCCAACACGCTTTCCAACTGTCCGCTCCACCGTTCGCGGACATTCGCAGGTGTTCGCGCGGCCGTTCAGGTATGCATCGTGGATGCAGGTGAACGGCCGCGTCCTACGGCGTACTGGACAAAGACCAGGACAACGCTTGGCGGGACGTAGGACCTTCCGTTCCGTAAACCGTGTGGATCGGTCGTAGACGGTCACTGTGGCTTCTCGTGGTCTTCTGCGAGGGTCTCGGAGGCGGGAACGGCCGTCACGGTTGCTGTACTCGGTTCCTGCAAGGCTTCGACCAAACCGCGGATGATGGTGGTGATCTCGCGAGTGGCATGGGTGTGAGGGTGGTCTGGGCCGAGGAGGCGTTCGCGGTCGGCCAGTACTCGCTCGCATAGTTCCAGGGCTTCCTGGATGCGTCCGACATCGGTGTAGGAGACGGCCAGGTTGTTGCGGGCGCTAAGGGTGTCGGGGTGGTCTGGGCCGAGGAGGCGTTCGCGGTCGGCCAGTACTCGCTCGCGTAGTTCCAGGGCTTCCTGGTTGCGCCCGGACTTGATGTAGGAGACGGCCAGGTTGCTGCGGGCGCTAAGGGTGTCGGGGTGGTCCGGGCCGAGGAGGCGTTCGCGGTCGGCCAGTACTCGCTCGCGTAGTTCCAGGGCTTCCTGGTTGCGCCCGGACTTGGTGTAGGAGTTGGCCAGGTTGTTGCGGGCGCTAAGGGTGTCGGGGTGGTCCGGGCCGAGGAGGCGTTCGCGGTCGGCCAGTACTCGCTCGCGTAGTTCCAGGGCTTCCTGGTTGCGCCCGGACTTGGTGTAGGAGTTGGCCAGGTTGCTGCGGGCGCCAAGGGTGTCGGGGTGGTCCGGGCCGAGGAGGCGTTCGCGGTCGGCCAGTACCCGTTTTTTCAGCTGCAGGGCTTCCTGGATGCGCCCGACATCGGTGTAGGAGCTGGCCAGGTTGCTGCGGGCCGTGAGGGTGTCGGGGTGGTCCGGGCCGAGGAGGCGTTCGCGGTCGGCCAGTACCCGTTCTTCCAGCTGCAGGGCTTCCTGGATGCGTCCGGCCTCGGTGTAGGAGACGGCCAGGTTGCTGCGGGCCGTGAGGGTGTCGGGGTGGTCCGGGCCGAGGAGGCGTTCGCGGTCGGCCAGTACCCGTTCTTCCAGCTGCAGGGCTTCCTGGATGCGCCCGACATCGGTGTAGGAGACGGCCAGGTTGCTGCGGGCCGTGAGGGTGTCGGGGTGGTCCGGGCCGAGGAGGCGTTCGCGGTCGGCCAGTACCCGTTCATCCAGCTGCAGGGCTTCCTGGATGCGTCCGGCCTCGGTGTAGGAGACGGCCAGGTTGCTGCGGGCCGTGAGGGTGTCGGGGTGGTCCGGGCCGAGGAGGCGTTCGCGGTCGCCCAGGACTCGCTCGTGCAGTTCCAGGGCTTCCTGGTTGCGCCCGGCCTCGGTGTAGGAGTTGGCCAGGTTGCTGCGGGCCGTGAGGGTGTCGGGGTGGTCCGGGCCGAGTGAGCCTTCGAAGTCGGCCAGTACTCGCTCGCGTAGTTCCAGGGCTTCCTGGATGCGTCCGACATCGGTGTAGGAGTTGGCCAGGTTGCTGCGGGTGCCAAGGGTGTCGGGGTGGTCCGGGCCGAGGAGGCGTTCGCGGTCGGCCAGGACTCGCTCGTGCAGTTCCAGGGCTTCCTGGTTGCGCCCGGCCTCGGTGTAGGAGTTGGCCAGGTTGCTGCGGGCCGTGAGGGTGTCGGGGTGGTCCGGGCCGAGTGAGCCTTCGAAGTCGGCCAGTACTCGCTCGCGTAGTTCCAGGGCTTCCTGGATGCGTCCGACATCGGTGTAGGAGTTGGCCAGGTTGCTGCGGGTGCCAAGGGTGTCGGGGTGGTCCGGGCCGAGGAGGCGTTCGCGGTCGGCCAGGACTCGCTCGTGCAGTTCCAGGGCTTCCTGGATGCGTCCGACATCGGTGTAGGAGTTGGCCAGGTTGCTGCGGGTGCCAAGGGTGTCGGGGTGGTCTGGGCCGAGGAGGCGTTCGCGGTCGGCCAGTACTCGCTCGCGTAGTTCCAGGGCTTCCTGGATGCGTCCGGCATTGGTGTAGGAGTTGGCCAGGTTGCTGCGGGTGCCAAGGGTGTCGGGGTGGTCCGGACCGTGGTGGTCGGTGCTGCGCTGAACAACGCTTTGGTCGTATTCGACGGCTTGCTCGTACAGGCCTACTGCGGTCAGACTGCGGCTGACTCGGTACACGCATGTGTGCGTGGTGGGCTGCCACAGCAATGGGTATGTGTGCTGATCCAGCAGCATGGTGTTCACACGCAGGGTCGCGGAGAGGTCTCGGTCCTGGTGGTCGATGTCGGGCCACAGGCTGAGAATCGCATCGCCCGCGGTACGGGCGATCGGGGGGAGCGCCTGGTGCTTGATTGTCTCGCGCACGGCCCGTGCTGTCAGGGCGTGCATACGGATCGGTGCCTGGACGCTGTCCTGTGCAACGAGCGCGTAGGTGCGCAGGCAGTCCAGCGCGGAGTGGATTTCCTCTTCGGTGACGGCCAGTTGCCGTCTGCGCAGCCAACGACGGCGGGACGGTCGCGATGTGCGTAGGTAGTTTTGCGCCGGTGGCGTGGTCCACAGAGCTGCAGGGTGTCCGAGTGGGTCCACCAAAGCGATGAGCTGGAGCAGCGTCTGGGCCAGTTGAGTGGTGTCGGAGGCTTGGACGGCGTCTAGGGAGAGCAGAAGCGCCGTGGTGACGGGCCGGCCGTAGCCTTCGGTGTCTGCCTCCGGTGGGAGAAGGTCGGCGAGTTTGCTGTCCGTTGCCTGGAAGCCGGTGAGGTACGTGCCGACGTCGCACCGCTTGTTAATCATGTAGGCGGCGGCGTGGCCGAGAGCGAGCGGCAACAGACCCAGAGCCTGGGACAATTCACCTGCGGGACCGTCCTCGAAGAGCTGGGGATGCCCGGCGTCGGACAGACGGCGGTGCAGGTAGGCCGTCGCCTCTGTGGGAGTGTAGAGATCAAGGTGGATCAGGCGGCGGCCCTGGCCACTCAGCAGGGCGTCCCTGCGTCTGGTTGTGGCCAGGACACGGCCGTTGCGGGGGTTGCCGTCCGGCCACCACGCATCGACGGCCACTGGGTCGGTGATGTCGTCGAGCACCACTAGCCACCGCCGGTTGGTGGCCGATAGCCAGGCCAGGAACGCCCGTGCGGCGGTGGCATCGTCTGCGCTGCCAGCAAGCCGCAGCTGCTCGGCAGCCTCGGCGTAGGCAGTGATGATCTGGTCGGGCTCCGTGGCGCTGACCCACAAGAGCAGGTCAAGCCCGCTGTCCTGCCCTCGGTCCTCATCGCGCAGTTCCCGCGCCAGTGCGGCGGCGAGCTGGCTCTTGCCGACCCCACCGTCCCCTGCCAGGACCTGCGACAGCACCGGTTTACCCTCACCCTGCTCGCTGCGGGACCGGTGAAGGGACGACCAGGCCACTGCGCGTGGTTGGAATGCCGCCGCGAGCCTAGGAACGTTGCCCACCCAGACCGGCCAGGAGACCTCCGGCGCCCGCGGAGGCGGCACCTGAACATGCACGTCGGTCGTGATCTGCGTGACGTCCCTGCCCGCGCGGGCACGCTGCTGCGTCTGCTTCCGCCCCAGCCCCACTGGATCCCCCTGCGTTCTGGTTGGTCAGGACCGGTCGCCAGCGACCTGGTCCACGTCGCCCCCGCCGCGCGCCTTCTGCCGGATGCTCTCCCGCAGCGGACGACGCCCCGACCGTGCCGACGAGCCGTGGCTGCCAGCGGTCTGCTTGACCTTGCCCTTCGTACGCGCCGACTGCCGCACCCGGCGCACCGGTCCACCCCCGCCGGGCGCAGACGCCTGGGAGGCCCACCAGCCAAGAGCGGCCAGCACGCCGGCCGCGACCACCCCCGCGACCGGGCCGATCACATCCCAAGGGTCGTTCCCACCCGGAGACAACACAGCCCATGGCACCGCGACGGCGAAAAACGCCACCACTGAGGCCACCACCGCCAGCACCCACCGCAGCGCTGCCATGCCACCCCTCCGCATCGAGTAACACGCTTGTAAAACAGCATGATTGCACGCACCGACCCCCAGCACGCGGCTATGAAGAGACCACCCCGCGACTGCCGGACCGCCATACCCACACAGTCGGCGGAACCTGAACGGCGCCGCGCCGCGCGCTGGCCCCAATAAAGCGGGGCCTCGCCCGTCTCAGTTCCTGTCGGTCAGGTGGGGGGAATCCTGGCATCTAGGGCCCTGGTGACGTTCGCGGGATCACCGTCGTACCGCACATGTGGTTCATCTGCTTGAGGAGGGACGAAGCGGGTGCGGTATCGCTGAAGGTCACTCTCGGAGAAGTAGATCGAGTTGGGGTCGTTAGCGTGAAATGCGTTTCGCCTACTGATCCGCTCCCACAGCTCCGCATGGCTTGCCGCAAGGTAGACAAGCACAGGGGCCGCTCCGGCATCCGTAGCGATCGCTCGCCACTTCGCACGGTCCTCCGGAGTCCAGAACCCGTGGTCGACGACGACGCTGTGTCCAGCCTTGAGGTGGTTCCTGAGCTCGATCGCCACATCCGCGAGCACCGGCTGTTCAAGAACAGGGAAGACGCCTCGTGGGAAGTCCACCCCGTACACGCCGTGCCTGCGGAACATCTCCTCATCTGGGCAAAGTCGCACGAACCCGCGCGCGGTAAGAGTGCGCGAGAGTGTGGTCTTCCCAGAGCCAGGCAGGCCGGCCATGAGGACACAGACCGGCGGCTTTGGCGGCACGTTCGTCATGGTGTCGTCCATGCCGCTCACGACGAGACCTCCGATTCTGTTCGCCACGTCCGGCCGGGCCCTCCAAGGTCTACGCCGTACTCCACGATGTTGCCCTCGCTATCGATGAACTTCGCGGTCATGACGACCACTGGCTCCGCAGGCGGGTTTTCGGGATCCAGTTCCAGCAGGCGCGCGTACTCCGCTGTCAGCGGGGAGGCGGACGCGGTGTCGATTCGGTGGCTGATCGGGTGGCCTGTCGCCTGGGCGATGAGCTGAAGGGAGGTTCCCCCCGTCAGCCGCTCACTCGTCGCAAGCTGAGGAATCATCCGGCCGTACCGAGCGGGAATCCATGACGTGCTGTGGGCGACGATGCCGTGCCGGTCCCGATACACGCGGCTCCGGCGGACCACTTCGGTGCCCGGCTGGATGTCCAGCGCTTGCGCCACATCAGCAGGCGCCGGCACCACAGATGCCTGATGTGAATCAGACCTCTCGCCATCCCCCCAGCTGGACCCGGTGCGGCGCCCCCGGTCCTGCCGTTGGGATCCGGAGGACATGGGGGCGGGCTGGTCGAGGACCTCCGTGCCGATGCCATGGATGCCTCGGACGAGTCCTTCGTTGCGTAGCTTCCGCAGAGCCTTCTCAGCCGTAGCAGTGCTTACCTTCCACTCCTCCGAGAGGTTCTTGATGCTCGGCAGGAGAGTGCCCGGCTGGAGCTGACCGGACGCGATCAGCTCGGCGTAGTGGGCGGCAATCCTTGCGTAGGGCGCCCGATTATCGGCCTGACCTGCCATGTCTCTCGCTCCCTCTCGCGACTTCCCTGAGGTTCCCTAGCTTACTGCTTGACACCACAGGGAACCCTAGGGAACCTTAGGGACGTGCCCGCCGGGCCGGTTAGCCGGTCGGTGAGCGCGGGACCTCAACGTGCCCTATCTCCGGGCCAGTTGAGGTCAAGGGGCCCGGGACAGAGCGGGCCGAGGGTCCCGGGTCCCTGGTCACCCCGGAGGGCGAGACCGAAAGGTCGCCGTCTCGCATGCCTAAACGGGAGCTCGTGTTCCTGAAGGCGAGACACCTGCACCACCTGAAACACCTGCGCTCAGTCGCGGCGATTGCTGCGGCCGGTTGCCTCCCCCGCCTGTCCGGCCCTCTCGGGTGCCGTACGGGAGGGGCCGAGGGGAGCCGGAGATTCCTGGTTCTAACGGCGAGACCCCCCGGTGTTCGAGCACCGGGGGGTCGGTTCGGGCCGTTCCTGTCTGAGAGGAACACACCCAATGAAGTCCATCGCTGCACTTCAGGCCGTTGTTACGGCCACCCCGTTCGACGGTGAGCCGTCGGATGCGGAGCTGGACGCGATCGAGCAGGAGATGCCGCTGATCCTGGCGAAGGTCGACCTGCTCGACGCGCAGATCATGACCCTCGACCGCCCGGCCACGGAGCTGGACGAGCGGCGGATCCGCCGGGCCCGCAACCGGGTCATGGCGGAGCGCCGGAACCTGACCAACCGCGCCGGCCTGGCGCAGGCGGGCGGTGCCGCGTGAACCCCCTCGCCTTCTGGGCCCTCGGTCTCCTGTGCATCGCTGTCGAGATCTGGTGCGCCGTCACCAGCATCAAGGACGGGGTGCTCGTCGCCGCTATCGCCGGGTTCGGCGTGATCGGCGTCGACCGGCTCCTGCTCCGCGCCGACCGCTGCGAGGAGTTCGCCGAGGCGGGTGAGGAGCGATGACCCCCGCAGAATGCGGCGTGAGCGGACGCGACATGCTCCCGGCCGATGTCGTGGACCTGCTGTCCGCGATCGTCGAGGCCCTGGACATCCCGCTGCCGTCGGTCGAGGACACCGACGAGCGCAAGCACTACCAGCTGCTGGACCGTCGCACGATGGACGTCCGCATTGCTCTGCAGTCCCTGCTGCGTCACCGCAGCCACCCGGACCTGCACGACGACGCGGCCTACATCCGCCGCTGGACGGCTGAATACCCGGTCACCTACATGCCCTTCCGCTCCGACCGGACGGAGGAGGAGGGATGAGGAAGCAGCTCGTGACCGTCGCTCCGGCCGTCGCCATGACGGTGGTGTCCATGGTCCTCACGCTGGCCGTGGTGGTGATGTGGCTCGGCGGCTCGATGCCCTGGCAGATCGCCCTGGTGGTCGGGCTCGGCCTCGACGGCGGCTGGCTGGCCACCCTCGCCTATGAGCGGCGCCTCGCCGCCCAGGGCGACCACTCCACCCCCGTCACCATCGTCGGGTGGGCCTTCGGGCTCGCCGCGACCGGCGTCCTGGTCGCCCACGCCCTCGGCGAGGAGTCCACCGGCGCCTGGCTCGCCATCTCCTGGCTCCCGCTTGCGGCCAAGGCGTTGTGGCTCGTGCACGGCATGTGGGAGCGGACCGCGCTCACCCCGGTCGCGCTGGACGCGATCCGCGGCATCCAGCAGGAGGCACGGGACGAGGCGGCCGTGGCCCGTGCCCGACTGCGGGCGCAGGCAGGCACGGAGGAGACCCGGCTGACGGCCGTGACGGAGACCGGGTCACGCGTCGCACGGGTCCAGGCCAAAACCGCCGAACGGCTCTCCGGAGCGTGGGCGACGCTGGAGACGGCCCGGCAGGGCGAGGGCACCGCACGGGCCCTGACCTGCGTGACGGACCGCGTCACACCCACGTCACAGCCCCGCTGGGAGCTCCCCGTCTGGGCCCCCTTCGAACCCGTCCCCGCCCTCGACGCGCCCGCCCTGGACGATGCCGAGCTCGACCGGATCGTCACCGAGCTCCACAGCAGCGAGACGCCGCCACTGTCCTACCGTGAACTGTCGCTGCGGTTCCGGGCGGCCGGTCACAGTGCGAGCGAGACCCGGCTGCGGGCCGCCTGGCGACGCGTCACCACGACCGCCTCATGAGCACGCTCCCCGTCTACCGCTGGCGCCTCGCGCCCGAGGGCCTCGCCACCGTCCGGCAGCTCCGCGCGATCGGGCTGCGGCCCGGCGGTCAGCCGGTCGTGGCCCAGCTCGAACGCCGCCGCCGCCGGCGCGAACCGCTCATCGCCTTCCTCTACCGGGTCGACCTCGCCCTGCCGGTCCGGCCGATGACCCCGGCCCGCTGGGCGGCTCTGGAGCGGGCGAACGCGGCCCGGCGCATCTGCCCGCAGTGCGGGCGGGACGCCGGGTACCGGATCCCGCCCTCGCTCGGCATGTGCACCCCCTGCGCCTACCCCGACACCACCGCCGCCTGAGCGGCCACGAGAGGACGTGACCTCCGTGAACCACCTCCCCGAGCCCACCCCCGTCGTCCGGCTCCCGGACGGCACCTACACCTACGCCGACCACCTCCCCACCCCGATCCAGCCCGCCGCCGTGCCGCAGGTGGTCCACCAGCACATCCACCAGGCGCCGCCGGACCGCACCGTCCAGCGCATCGCGCTCGGCTCCGGCATCGGCGCCGGCACGGTCGCCGCCGGGGTCTACTTCGGCCCCCTGCTCGTCGGCGCGCTCACCGCGATCGCCGCGAACCTGGCCCTGCTCGCGTTCCTCGCCGCCGTCCTGTCCTGGGGCGTCGTGACCGTCGTGCGGTCGATCGGCGGCCCGGACGGCAAGGCCGCCGCCAAGACCCTGACCAAGACCCGCAAGCGCCGCCGCTGACGCCTGCCCGTCCACCCCTCGGCCAACCGGGCCGGGGGTGGGCGGGGAGTCGGGACAGCCCCGGCCCCGGGAGGGACCCCGTGACCAGCCAGGAGTACCGCGAGAAGGCGGAGAAGCTGCTCCGCAACGCCATCTACGGCGGCCACCCCACCGCCGCCGCCGTCGAGGAGGCCGCCGTGTGGGCCCGCCTCGCGCAGGCCGCCGCCACCACCGAGGCCGCCCAGACCACCAACCCGCAGCAGAGCGAGGAGAAGTAGCCATGGCCGACACCCCGAAGCTGACCGCCGGAGAGAAGACGCAGGTCGCCTGGTACGTCGCCCGCATGTGCAAGCGCGGCATCGCCGGCGAGACCGTCTACCAGGCCGACCTGGAGGCCAAGGTCGACCGCGTCATCGACAAGGCCCGCGAGCGCGCCGAGAAGAACGCCAAGAAGAAGTAGCGGTGCCCCGGGGACGGCCGTCCCGGCCAAGGAAACCGCGCCGTCCCCGGGGCCTCTGCCCTCCACTCTTTCGAGCAGCAGGAGAACCCCAGCATGACCGAGACGCCCGTGGCCGCGCACCTGCGGCCGGTGCCCGACATAGACCGCGACGACGAGACGCCCACCGCCCCGATGCCGGTGGACAACCCGAACCTGCCCGACCCGAAGGTGACGATCGAGAAGCGCAAGCCGGTCCTCGCCGGATGGCTCACCAACCGCCATGACTTCCTCGCCACCGCCCGCCACACCGGCGCGAACGTCGGCTACGCCGCCCTGTACCACGGGGTGCGGGTGCCGGTATATGCCGGACGCCTGGCGCTGATGTCGCCGCGGGGAGCGTGCCGGTTCGTCGCCTCCACCAACCGGTGGGTGTGGGACCGGGAGGCCGCTCCGCTGCGGGACTACGCGGTGCGGACCGAGGACGTGGAGGAGTACATGCGGCTGGCCAAGCTGCGCGCCGGACGGATCCGGCTGCGCGGTCTGGTCACCCTCGTGTCCCTCGTGTTCGGCGCCTCCTTCGCCCTGTGGCTGTACGTCGTCGCCCCCGCCTACCTGTTCCTCTTCGCCACCGGCGGGGTGCTGCTGCTGGGGATGGGCGGGCAGCAGCCCGACTCCCCGGTCGTCGGCCCGGCCGTACTGAAGACCGAGATCCAAAAGCTCACCGGCTCGATCGTGCTGCGCGGTCTGGACTCGATCGGCAACGCGAAGATCTCCGCCGCCATCAAGAAGGGCGGCGACATGAACGGCCTGCGGTTCACCAGCGAGATCGTGCGCGACGGGCCCGGCTACCGCGCCGACCTCGACCTGCCCTACGGCGTCACGCCCGAGGACATCATGGAGGCGCGCAAGCCCCTCGCCTCCGGCCTGCGCCGCAAGGTCGGCTGCGTCTGGCCCGCCCCCGACCCCACCGAGCACGAGGGACGACTGGTGCTGTGGGTGGGGGACAAGCCGATGAACGAGACCACCAAGCCCGCCTGGCCGCTGCTGAAGACCGGCAGCGTGGACCTGTTCAAGCCGGTGGTGTTCGGCAACGACCAGCGCATGCGGGACGTCACGGTCACGCTCATGTTCGCGGCCGTCGTCGTCGGCTCCGTGCCCCGTATGGGCAAGACGTTCCTGATGCGGCTGCTCCTGCTCATCGCCGCCCTCGACCCCCGCGCGGAGATCCACGCGTTCGACTTCAAGGGCACCGGCGACTTCGGCGCCCTCGAACCCATCTGCCACCGCTACCGCGCCGGCGAGGAAGACGACGACATCGGCTACGTCGTCGAGTCGCTGCGGGAGCTGAAGGACGAGCTGCGACGCCGGGCGAAGGTCATCAAGTCCCTGCCGCGCTCGCGCTGCCCGGAGTCGAAGGTCACCCCCGCCCTCGCCGACGACAAGTCCCTCGGGCTGCACCCGATCGTGGTCGGGTTCGACGAGTGCCAGGTGCCCTTCGAGCACGCCGAACACGGCGCGGAGATCGAGGCGATCTGCACCGACCTGGTCAAACGCGGCCCCGCCCTGGGAATCGTGACCCTCTTCGGCACCCAGCGCCCCGACGCCAAGTCCCTGCCCACCGGCATCTCCGCGAACGCGATCCTCAGGTTCTGCCTGAAGGTCATGGGCCAGCCCGCCAACGACATGGTGCTGGGCACCTCGATGTACAAGTCGGGATACCGGGCCACCATGTTCTCCCGCTCCGACCGGGGCATCTGCTGGATGGCCGGCGAGGGCGACGACCCCCGCATCGTCGCCTCCGCGTTCGTCGACGCCGTCGCCGCCGAACAGGTCGTCGCCCGCGCCCGCAAGGCCCGCGAGGAGTACGGCAACGTCACCGGCCACGCCATCGGCAAGGGCCCCGACAAGACCAGCGGCAACGACATCCTCGCCGACGTCCTCGACGTCATCCACGAGGGCGAGAAGGCCGTGTGGTGCGAGCGCATCGCCACCCGTCTGACCTCCCTCCGGCCCGACACCTATGCCGGGTGGAAGGGCGAGAACGTCACGGCCGCCCTCAAGCCGTACGGCATCAAGCCGGGCCAGGTCTGGGGCACCACCGACGACGGCAAGGGCGCCAACCGACGCGGCATCGACCGCACCGACATCACCGCCGCCCTCACACGCCGTAACGCCGACCGGGCCGCCGCCTGACCCCGGCACCACCGCTAGACCTAGCAGCATCCGCTGCTAGGTCTAGCAGCCGCGCTAGCACCCCACAGGGTCGCTGACCTGCGCACTAGCGTCTAGCGGCCCACCTGCGAAAACCCCGGAAACCGCCCCAGGCAAGGGAGAGCCCGCCCATGCTCACCGCTAGTACCCTGCTTCTGCTCGCCGCCCTCGCCGGTTACGCACTGTTGTGTGCGGCGTCTCCGTTCGGGACCTGCCGCAAGTGCCGTGGCCTCGGCGCCAAGGTCGTCCTCGACCGCAAGGGACGCCCCAAGCGGTCCAAGCCCTGCCGCCGCTGCAAGGGCCACGGCAAGCGCCTCCGCGTCGGACGGCGCCTGCACAACCACGGCCGTGCGATCCACCGCGCCGGCACCCGCTGAACCACGTTGTGGGACCGGCGGCCACCCGCCTACGGGCGGGCTCGCTCGAAGCAAACGCTCGCCAGCGCGGCCACCGGTCCATGTCCCCGAGCTTGCGAGCACCCGGGGCCCGCGCAGCCTCCCAGCCACCCCAGCACGCCGTCAAAGGAGATACCGCCATGGTCGTGACCGTCTCCCTGGTCGCGCTCTTCGGACTCGTCCTGTTCTTCCTCCTGCGCTCCAAGTCCCTCGGCCCTGGTGCCGCGTTCATCGCCGTGATGTTCGGGTTCTTCCTCGCCTCCACCGGCGCCTCCAAGCCCATCAACCAGCTCACCGAATCCCTCATCCAGACCGTCTCGAACCTTTAAGCGGCCCGGCCATGAACCCTCTCCTCGACTGGGGCGACGGCCGCCACTTCGACCACACGCGGGACCGGCCGTGCTGCCTGTGCGGCCGGCCGACCCCGATGCGGTCCCACGCCGGTGAGGCCGTCCACAAGGTGTGCGCGGAGGACTGGAACGCGACCCACCCGACCGAGGCCCGTCGTTACACGCCGCCGTCCAAGGGCCGGCCGCAGCACGACGTCGGTACCTGGCGCTTCCACAACGACGGCCCCGTCACCGACCAGCGGGTGACCGTCCTCGCCCCGGTCCCCAGCGTCTCCCCGCAGCGCGACGTCGTCGACATCGACATCGAGCCGGGGCAACGCGGCCTGTTCGCCGCGTGACAGCACGAAGGGCGGCCCCCGTCTCGCCAAAGCCTGGGGCCGCCCTCACATCCAGCATCGAGAACTGGAGACACCCAGCATGACCCAACCCACCCTGATCCGGCGAGATGGCCGCAGGCCACTGCTGCTGGACCTGTTCTGCTGCGCCGGCGGCGCCGGGACGGGCTACCACCGCGCCGGGTTCGACGTCGTCGGCGTCGACATCGCCCCGCGCCCCAACTACCCCTTCACCTTCGCCCGGGCCGACGCCCTGGAGTACCTCGCCGCCCTGATCGCCTCCGGGGAGATCGAGCGGTACGCGTTCGTCCACACCTCCCCGCCCTGCCAGGCCGGATGCGCCCTCACCGTCGGCACCAATCGATCCAAGGGCTGGGGCGGCACCCACGTCGACCTCGTCCCGCCCACCCGCGAGCTGCTGGAGGCGTCCGGGCTGCCGTACGTCATCGAGCAGCCCAATGGGAAGGCGGAGATCCGCAAGGACGTGTGGCTGTGCGGGGAGATGTTCTCCCTCGGCGTCCTGCGTCACCGCAACTTCGAGCTCGGCCGCTGGAGCACCGCTCAGCCGGCCCACCCCAAGCACCGCGGCTACGTGCGCGGACACCGGCACGGCGTCTACCGGGACGGACCGTACGTCGCCCCGTACGGGAACGGCGGCGGCAAGGCCACGGTGCCGGAGATGCAGGCCGCCATGGGCATCACGTGGACCGACGTCCGCGAGGAACTCACCGAGGCCATCCCGCCCGCGTTCTCCCAGTGGCTCGGCACCGCATTCCTCTCCCAGACCCGGGCGGGGGTGGCCGCGTGAACAGCATCCCCACCACCGCCCTTGGCCTCGCCGAAATGGGGCTCCCGGTCCTGCCCCTGCGGGCCGACAAACGCCCCCTCGGCAACTGCCGCGCCTGCGACGACCTCGCCTGCGGCGGGCGACCGAACATGGCCACCCCGGGCCCCTGCGTCTGCCCGTGGCCGTGCCACGGCTGGGCCGCCGCCACCACCGACCCGACCGTCCTCGCCTCCCCGCAGTGGGCGGCCGCATGGCGCCGGACGCGGGCTATCGGCTACCACCCGGGCGGCGCCGGCGTGACCGTCGTCGACCTCGACAACCCGGCCGCCGTCGACTGGGCCCGCACCCACCTTCCGCCCACCGCGACCGTGCCCACCACACGCGGGCAGCACTGGATCTACTCGGGCACCATGCGCTCGGTGAACGGCGTCCGGGACGGTGTCGACCTGAAGTCCACCATGTCCTACGCCCGGTGGCTCGGCCCCGGCACCGGCACCCTGGCGGAGCTGCCGGACGTCGCGCGTGCGCTCGCCGAGAAGGCGCCGTCCACCGCCCGGCCGGCCTCGCTCGCGGCCGCGGTGCCCGCGCCGGCCGGGGGCGGGCAGTGCCGTCACCGCTCGCCCGCCTACCTGGAGCGCGGGATCGCCATGGCCGAGCAGCGGATCACCGAGGCGGCCGACGGGGTCCACCACACGGTGTACCGGACGTTCCTCGCGGTGCTGTCCACCCACGGCCGGTGCGGCTGCCTCACCGAGGCCCACATCGCCCGCCTGTTCACCGCCGCGCAGGCCAAGGGCGAGTCGCCCCGGCACTGCACCGATGCCTGGACCAACGCCCAGACCGCACTGGGGATGTGACATGTCCGAGGACGAGAAGAATCCGGCCCGCGAGATCATCGGCGACTACGCGCGCAGCAACTTCCGGTACTTCCGCACCGCCGACGGCACCGTGTACGCCCAGCGCAACGGCCACCCCGTCGCCCGCCCGATCCGCTCCCAGGGAACGACCGGCAGCCACCGCCAGGAACTCATCGTCGGCCTGTTCAAGGACGGCTACGGCGTCTTCAACGGAACCGCACTCAAGGAGGCTCTGGACTTGATCGAGGCACTGGCCATGAGCGAGCAGGTGCAGCCCGTCCACATCCGCGTCGCCCCCGGGTTCGACGGCGCCACCTGGCTCGACCTGGGCCGCAACGACGGCCAGTCCGTCCGCATCCACCCCACCGGCTGGGAGATCCGCACCCCCGACCCGCAGGAGGTGTGCTGGCGGCGGACCCAGCTCACCGGCGAGCTGCCCCTGCCGGCCAAGGACACCAACGGCAAGGGACTCGACCTCCTGCTGCGGCTGTGCAACTTCGCCAACGCCCAGACCGAGAGCCTCGCGATCGCCTGGCTCATCGGCTGTCTCGGACCGTCCGTGCCCGTCCCCGCCCCGTTCCTCACCGGCCCCCAGGGCGCGGGCAAGTCCACCGGCGCCCGGATGCTCGTCCGGATCATCGAGGGCATGAGCAGCGACCTGCGCCGCGCCCCGAAGGACGAGGAGAACCTCATCGCGGCCGTGGCCGCCGGATGGGTCACCGCCCTGGACAACCTCTCCCACCTGACGCCGGACATGTCCGACGCCATGTGCTGCATCGTCACCGGCGCCGAGAACGTCAAGCGGGCCCTGTTCACCGACGGCGACGTCGTCCGTTCCCGCTACCGAAAGCCGTTGCTGCTGACCGGTATCGACGTCGGCGTCATCCGGCCCGACCTCGCCGAACGGCTCCTCCCGCTCCGCCTGGAGCGCCCGCGCGTGCGGCGGACCGAGGCGGAGCTGTGGGCCGAGTTCGGGGAGATCCTGCCGATCATCCTCGGCTCGCTGCTCGACCTCACGGTCAAGGTCCGCGCGACCGAGGCCGAGATCCCGACCGACCTGCGCATGGCGGACTTCGCGCACCTGTGCGCGCAGCTCGACGCGGCCACGAGCTTCGGCGCGCTGGACGCCTACCGGGCCAGCCTGGACGATCTGAACGACGACGTCATCGAGGGCGATCTGCTCGCCCAGACCGTCCTGAAGCACGCCGCCGGCATCGACCCGGGCGCGGAGATCCGGATGTCGTCGTCCGAGTGGCTGCACTGCCTCACGCAGCTCTACACCGGCGAGGAATGCCGTCCCCTGCCCAAGGGGTGGCCGACCACCGGAAAGGTCCTCTCCGACCGCCTCAAGCGCATTCAGCCGGTCCTCGCCGCGCGCGGCGTGCTCGTCGACTGGGGCCGGACCGGCACGGCCCGCTACATCGAGATGACCCGCCCCACGCCGCCGGAGCCGGACGAGCAGGCCGGGATGTTCTAGACCGCGCCGCACGGGCCACCGCACAGGCAAGAGGAGCACGCCGCCACGCGAGGACGTGCTCCTCTTGCTCTTCGGCGGCCGCGCCGCCGCTCCAAGGGCGTGCCGCTCTGCGGCTCCCTCTTCACGCTCTAAGGCGCGCACAACAACAAACACCACCCCGCTCTTTTCCTAAGTAGGAAACGCTGCGTCACCTGCGTCACAACGGGTCCCAAAACGGCCCCTGAGCTGCATCAACGCGGGTGACGCAGAGCCCGAATGTCTGCGTCATCCTGCGTCACCTGCGTCATCCCGTGACGGACGGCTGCGTCACCGATGACGCAGCCCGCAAGCCTCTGCGTCACACAAACCCGCAGGTCAGAGGCGCGAATGACGCTGATGACGCAATGACGCAGAAATCCCCACCTAGGACACAACAGCCACCTCCGATCACGCCCCAGGCCAAAGGAGCGCCGCATGGACGCGTCCCTATCCGAAGTGACCGTTGACTCCACGCTCGTCTTGCTCACCGTCGAGGAGGCAGCTCGCCGTCTCCAGATCGGCCGGACCCTCTGCTACCGGTACATCGGCACCGGCGAGCTGGAGTCCGTACCGCTCGGCCGACTCCGCCGCGTCCCTGCCGACGCCGTCATCGCATTCGCCACCCAGCTCCGCCGCGCCCATCGGCCGGCCGCCTAAGAGGATCACTGTGGAACGACAGAAGAAGCGCACCCGCCGGGCGAACGGCGAAACGGCCATCTACTTCGGTAAGGACGGTCGTTGGCACGCCCGAGTGCCGATGGGCTACAAGGACAACGGGGAGCCCTATCGCAGGCACATCACGCGCCCCACGGAAGACGCCCTGAAGGATGAGGTCAAGCGGCGGGAGAAGCAGCGAGACCAGGGCACCGCACAGCAGCCCGGAAAGCTGTGGACCGTCGAGAAGTGGCTGTGTCACTGGGTCGAGAACATCGCCAAGGACGTCGTCAGCGAGAACACGTACGACGGTTACGAAGTGGCAGTGCGCGTGCACCTCGTTCCCGGCATTGGGAAGCACCGCATGGACCGCCTGGAGCCCGAGCACCTGGAAAGCCTGTACCGCCGGATGCAGAAGAACGGCAGTAAGCCCGCCACGGCTCACCAGGCCCACCGCACCGCTCGTACTGCGCTCGGAGAAGCCGTCCGTCGCGGCTACGCGGCGAAGAATGCCGCCGCCCTGGCCAAGCCGCCCCGGATGGAGGGCGACGAAGACGAGATCGAGCCCTACTCCGTCGAAGAGGTGCAGAGCCTACTGATCGCGGTGAACAAGCGTCGCAACAGCGCTCGCTGGATGCTCGCGCTCGCCCTCGGACTGCGCCAGGGCGAGACCCTCGGTCTGCGATGGTCTGACGTGGACTTGGACAACGAGTATCTGAAGCTGCGCCGGAACCGACTGCGGCCGAAGTACGCGCACGGATGCGCCGAAGCGTCGCCATGCGGTCGCAAGGCCGGGTACTGCCCCAAGCGCGAGCAGGTGCGGAGGGAGACCAAGAACACCAAGTCGCGGGCCGGCCGCCGGGCCGTTCCGCTGCCCGGTCCGCTGGTCGTGATGCTCCGTGCCCACAGGGAGGCGCAAGCCCTCGAACGGGCGAAGGCGGGGAACCTGTGGACACCGTCCGACTACGTCTTCACCAAGCCCCTCGGTGGCCCGCTCAGCCCGAACACGGACTACCACGACTGGAAGAAGCTGCTGGGCGACGCGGGGGTGCGTGACGCGCGCCTGCACGATGCCCGGCACACGGCTGCCACCGTGCTCATGCTGCTCGGGGTCCCGGACCGCGTCATCGACCAGATCATGGGGTGGGAGCCGGGCACGTCCTCCCGGATGCGGGCGCGGTACCTCCACGTGCCGGACGCCATGCTGAAGGACGTGGCCCGGAAGATCGCTGAAGCGATCTGGGGGCCTCCGGAAAAGCTCCCTGTGGACAAAGACCAGGACAACGAGGGCTGAGGCAACGTCGAAGGGCCCCACCGCGAACGGTGGGGCCCTTCGACAACGTGCCCGGTGAGGCACTGGCGGAGGATACGAGATTCGAACTCGTGAGGGGTTGCCCCCAACACGCTTTCCAAGCGTGCGCCCTAGGCCTCTAGGCGAATCCTCCGTGGAGAACATTACATGACCGGAGAGGGTGCTCGTGCACACGATCGCGGGCGGGGGTCGTCGAAGGGTGCAGGTCGACGGGGGTGGCCGGGGAGGGGCGTGGATCGGGTACTCTGGGCGGAGCCCCTCACGTGGCGCTATCTGACTGAACTCCCCCAGGGCCGGAAGGCAGCAAGGGTAGGTCGGCTCTGGCGGGTGCGTGGGGGGCGCTTGCGTTTCCCGGCCCGTTCGTTTCCCGGCCTGTTCGTTCCCGGCCTGTTCGTTCCCGGCCCGTTCGTTTCTCGGCCCGTTCGTTTCTCGGCCCGTTCGTTCCCCGGCCCGTCCCGGTGCGGGCTTGTTTTCCCGGGTTGTCGGTGGGCGCCTATAACCTCGTATACGTGTCGTCTCTCGCGCTGTACCGCCGCTATCGTCCCGAGTCCTTCGCCGAGGTCATCGGGCAGGAGCATGTCACCGACCCGTTGCAGCAGGCCCTGCGGAACAACCGGGTCAATCACGCGTACCTGTTCAGCGGGCCCCGAGGGTGCGGAAAGACGACCAGTGCGCGCATTCTCGCGCGGTGTCTGAACTGTGAGCAGGGTCCCACTCCGACGCCCTGCGGCGAGTGCCAGTCCTGCCGGGACCTCGCGCGGAACGGGCCCGGGTCCATCGACGTCATCGAGATCGACGCCGCCTCCCACGGTGGTGTGGACGACGCCCGTGACCTGCGGGAGAAGGCCTTCTTCGGGCCCGCCTCCAGCCGGTACAAGATCTACATCATCGACGAGGCCCACATGGTCACCTCGGCGGGCTTCAACGCCCTCCTGAAGGTGGTCGAGGAGCCGCCGGAGCACCTCAAGTTCATCTTCGCCACGACCGAGCCCGAGAAGGTCATCGGGACCATTCGGTCCCGGACCCATCACTATCCCTTCCGGCTCGTGCCCCCCGGCACCCTGAGGGACTACCTCGGCGAGGTCTGCGGGCACGAGGGCATTCCCGTCGAGGACGGCGTGCTGCCGCTCGTCGTCCGCGCCGGTGCCGGGTCCGTGCGTGACTCGATGTCCGTCATGGACCAGCTGCTCGCCGGTGCCGCCGACGACGGTGTGACCTATGCCATGGCGACCTCTCTCCTCGGTTATACGGACGGGTCCCTGCTCGACTCCGTCGTCGACGCCTTCGCAGCCGGGGACGGCGCCGCCGCGTTCGAGGTCGTCGACCGGGTCATCGAGGGCGGGAACGACCCCCGGCGGTTCGTCGCCGATCTGCTTGAGCGGCTGCGGGACCTCGTGATCCTCGCCGCCGTGCCCGACGCCGCCGAGAAGGGGCTCGTCGACGCCCCCGTCGACGTCATCGAGCGCATGCAGGCGCAGGCGTCGGTGTTCGGGGCCGCAGAGCTCAGCCGGGCCGCCGATCTCGTGAACGCCGGGCTGACCGAGATGCGCGGCGCCACCTCGCCCCGCCTCCAGCTGGAGCTGATCTGCGCGCGCGTGCTGCTGCCCGCCGCCTTCGACGACGAGCGCTCCCTCCAGGCGCGGCTCGACCGTCTCGAGCGTGGGGCTGCCGCCGCGCCCGCGCCCGTCTTCACGCCCGGACCGCCGGCGCCCGCCATGGCGTACGTGCCCGGGCCCGAGGCCCACACCCCGATGGCCCCGCCCCCGCCGGCCCCGGCGCCCGCGCCCGTTCAGCAGGCCGCGCCCGTTCAGCAGCCCGCCCCCGTGCAGGCCCCCGTACAGGACGGGCCCCGGCCCGGTGCCTGGCCCGGTGCCGCCACCCCCGGCGGCGGCGCTCCCGGCGCCTGGCCCGGCGCGTCCGCGCCCGCGGCGCCCGCCGCCCCGGCCCCCGCGCCCGTACACGCGCAGCCCGCGCCGCAGTCCGCCGCTCCGGCTTCCTCGGGCGGGGACACGGCCCAGGTGCGGAACCTGTGGCCGCAGATCCTCGACGCCGTGAAGAACCGGCGGCGCTTCACCTGGATCCTGCTCAGCCAGAACGCCCAGGTGGCCGGGTTCGACGGTACGACCCTCCAGCTCGGCTTCCTCAACGCCGGCGCCCGCGACAACTTCGCGAGCAGCGGCAGCGAGGAGGTCCTCAAGCAGGCCCTCGCCGAGCAGTTCAACGTGAACTGGAAGATCGAGGCGATCATCGACCCCTCGGGTGGCTCCGCGCCCCCGCCCGCCGCCACCGGCTTCGGAGGCGGAGGCGGGAGCGGAAACGGCGGCTTCGGTGGAGGCGGCGGCTTCAACGGAGGAGGAGGCGGTCGGTCCGCCGTGCCCGCCCCCGCCCCGGCCCCCGCCTTCCAGCAGGCCCCGCCGCCCGCCCCCGTACAGGCGCAGCCCGCCTCGGCTCCC
Organism: Streptomyces vietnamensis; assembly: GCF_000830005.1. Taxonomy (NCBI): domain Bacteria; kingdom Bacillati; phylum Actinomycetota; class Actinomycetes; order Kitasatosporales; family Streptomycetaceae; genus Streptomyces; species Streptomyces vietnamensis. The sequence goes on from NZ_CP010407.1 coordinate 4,448,392, forward strand.
GCCTTCCAGCAGGCTCCGCCGCCCGCTTCCGCGCCCGCGTACGCGCCTCCGGCGCCGCAGACCGTGGCGCCCGAGGACGACGTCCCCGAGGAGGACGACCCGGATCTCGTCGAGTCGGCGCTGTCCGGGCACGATCTGATCGTGCGCGAGCTCGGAGCCACGGTTGTGGAGGAATATCCGAACCAGTAGGGGCGTCTCGCTCGGTGGCCCGCACAAAGGGCATCCCGCCCCGCGGGCTACCCTGGCAGGCGTGAAGGTCCTCGTCATCGGCGGCGGCGCCCGCGAACACGCCCTGTGCCGCTCTCTCTCCCTCGATCCCGACGTCACCGCTCTGCACTGCGCGCCCGGCAACGCCGGAATCGCGGAGGTCGCCGAGCTGCACCCCGTCGACCAGCTGGACGGCGCGGCCGTCGCCGCGCTCGCCACCGAGCTGGGCGCCGACCTCGTCGTCGTCGGCCCGGAGGCCCCGCTCGTCGCCGGCGTCGCCGACGCCGTCCGCGCGGCCGGCATCCCCGTCTTCGGCCCGTCCCGGGAGGCGGCGCAGCTGGAGGGCTCCAAGGCCTTCGCCAAGGACGTCATGGCCGGCGCCGGGGTCCCCACCGCCCGCAGCTACGTCTGCACCACTCCGGCCGAGATCGACGAGGCGCTCGACGCCTTCGGCGCTCCGTACGTGGTGAAGGACGACGGCCTCGCCGCCGGCAAGGGCGTCGTCGTCACCGAGGACATCGAGCAGGCCCGGGCGCACGCGCTCGCCTGCGAGCGTGTCGTCATCGAGGAGTACCTGGACGGCCCCGAGGTCTCCCTCTTCGCGATCACCGACGGCACGACCGTCCTCCCGCTGAAGCCCGCGCAGGACTTCAAGCGTGCGCTCGACGGCGACGAGGGCCCGAACACCGGCGGCATGGGCGCCTACTCGCCGCTGCCCTGGGCCGACCCGAAGCTGGTCGACGAGGTCATGGAGACCGTCCTGCAGCCGACGGTCGACGAGCTGCGCCGTCGCGGCACCCCGTTCTCCGGCCTCCTGTACGCGGGTCTGGCGATCACCAGCCGCGGTGTCCGGGTCATCGAGTTCAACGCGCGCTTCGGCGACCCCGAGACCCAGGTCGTCCTGGCCCGCCTGAAGACCCCGCTCGCGGGCGTCCTGCTGCACTCCGCCAACGGCACCCTGGCCGACCAGGCCCCGCTGAGCTGGAGCGACGACGCCGCCGTCACCGTGGTCGTCGCCTCGCACAACTACCCGGGCACCCCGCGCACGGGCGACCCGATCGAGGGCCTGGACGAGGTCGCGGAGAAGGACGCCCCGCACGCGTACGTGCTCCACGCCGGTACGAAGCGGGGCGAGGACGGTGCCGTCCTGAGCGCCGGCGGGCGGGTCCTGTCGGTCACCGCCACCGGTTCGGACCTGGCGCAGGCCCGCGAGCGCGCGTACGCGGCGGTCGGCCGTATCCGCCTTGACGGTTCGCAGCACCGTACGGACATCGCGCGGAAGGCCGCCGAGGCCTGATTCCGCTCGTTTTCGCCTGAATCCTTGTGATTCCACTTGTGGCCGTGGGGTGCCGAACCTGTGCACCACACGGCCACAAGTGCGCCATCACCTTTACCCAAAGCCATTCCATCGAGTGACGGCTCGGCCATACGGATGACGCCCGCCACAGCCCCAACTAGGGTGCGGCGAAGGCATTCCGGCACTTGGCCCACCGGCATTGCGATGTCAGTGGCGGGTGCCACAGTGGGGGGGGTGAGCAACACCGCCACAGGCAATCCCGTCGAGGGCAGGAGGGGGTGATGAACGGCGTGTCCGGTACCGGTTCCGTTGTCGGCGAGGAGTGGGGTGCGCGCGCCGCGCACTCCCGGGCCCTCGCCGTCCTCCGCGTCCGCGGCAGGGCACTGGGCCTCGCGGTGCTCCCCGCCGCGGTGGCCGTCGTCCTGTACGCGGGCGGGGTCACCGGCCACTTCACGGGAGCGGCCTGGGACGCGGCCCGCTGGGTCGTGACCGTCCTCGCCGTGCTCGTCCTCCTCGCCGCCGCGGCCGTCGCCCTCGTCATCGCCCGGGCCCGCCCCGCTGCCACGCCGACGGTGGAGCTCGCCGAGACCGCCGCCCCCGATCTGTACCGGCTCCCCCCGGGCCCCCCCCACCGGCTCGGCGTCCCGGCGCCCGCCGCGATAGCCCTCACCCCGGACTGCGACAGCTGGCTGGAGGACCGCACCCACCGGGCCCACCGCCATCTCCACCGCACGTCCGGCGGCGACGGCGCCCCGGTCCTGGTCATAGGCTCGCCCTTCCTGTGGTGGATGCGCGTCGGCGAGCTGCGGGCGGTCCTCGCCCCCGTCGTCGCCGGTACGGGACCGGCCGCCCAACCCGACATAGCCGCCGCCCGCCGCTTCGTCCGCGGCCTGGACGCCGCCGTCGCCGTGCCCCGGAGCCCCGGCCTCGATCCGCTCCGCCGGCTCGGCGCCCACGGCGTCGGGCAGGTCGCCCGCGTGCTGCTCCGCGCCTGCCGCGGACACGCCGCCGAGATGGAGCGCGGGGTCGCCGCCGCCGGCTCGGAGCGCGCCCAGGCCGTCGACTACGGCGTACGGATCGTCGCCCAGGAGCAGGTCGGCCTGGCCTACGCGGGCTGGGACCGGCTCCTCACACGGGTCGCGCTGCCCGCCTGGCGCATGGGCCGCTGGCCCGCCAAGCTCGACGCGGGCGTGGTCTCCGCCCTGACCGAGCTCTCCCGCCGGGACCGGCTCGCGGAGGGCTTCTCCTCCCGGCTCGGCGAGCGCCCCGCCTGCGACCTCCTGGAGGAGCCGGGCGCCGTCGACGAGGCCACCTCGCTGCTCGCCGCCCGTCTCTTCCACGGCGGCCCGGCCGAGCCCGGCCCCGACTGGGCCCCGGTGGAGTGGAGCCAGTACCCGGAGGAGGTCGTCGACCGGAAGTGGCGCACCGACGCGGCCCGCCTCCACCAGGTCCTCGACGGCCTGGGCGTGACCGAAGCCGCCGGAGGCCGGACCTCCGACGCGGCCGGCCCGACCCTGACCCGCGTGATGGCCCACCTGACGACTCCCCGGCCGGATGCCGGACCCGAGGCCGACGCCGGGTCCGAGACCGGGTCCGAGACCGGGTCCGAGACCGGATCCGAGACCGGGTCCGAGACCGGGTCGGAGAACGGATCCGAGACCGGATTCGAGACCGGGTCGGAGTTCGCCCCCATGCCCGCGCCCGAGTCCGAGTCCGAGGTCGGACCCGCGCCCGAGGCCGGGCCCGAAGCCGCCCCCGACCTCCCCGCCGACCCCGCCGCCCCCGACTTCCCCGACGAGGACGACGAGGGCGACGAAGAGCCCGTCAATCCCGCCGCCGACGCGCTCGCCGGGGCGCTCAGTGCGCTGCTCGCGCGGGAGGAGGCGGCCCGGGAGGCCCGGGTCGTCGCGGCCGCCGAGTCCGCCCGTACCGCCGAGAAGGCCGACCGGGCCGGCACCGCCGCGCCCCACGTGGTCGTGAGCGGCCCCGACGGGCCCCTGCCGCTGTTCCCGCTCCAGCCGCCCCGTACCGGCCGTGACCTGCTCGCCGACCACGTGACCGCCATGGTCTGCTGTGCGGCCGTGGACACCGCCGAGGCCGCTCCCGGCCTCGACTGGCTCGACGGTCCGGCGCTGCTCGTCGGGGGCGAGCGGGCGGCGGACCTCGGTCCCCGGGTCCTCGCCCTCGTCGAGGACGGCGACCCGGAGCCCCTGCGGGCCTGGCTCACCCGCACCGGGGTGCGCCCGGAGAAGCCCGTACGCCTGGTCTGAGGGCCCGCCGGACCCCCGAATACCCGGAGGTACGGCTTCCGCTCTCGTCAATTCACGACGAACGGTGACGGAGTGCGTGCGTTATGTGATGTGCTGGAGACCGCGACTGACAGAGGCACGATCCAGAGGCACTGACCGGCCGACCCGGGGGAGTCGAGGGAGGGGCGCACATGGGGGCGGAGCAGATCAGACGGTGGGAGTCGGGTGCGCTCGCGCACGCCGTCTCCGATCCCTTCGGCCAGGGCCCGCTGCCCTGGCTGCGCGGCTCGGACAACTACTTCGACGACACCGGCCAGATGGTCCCCTGGTACGCGGACGAGGTCCTGGCCCGGGGCGGCAGCGGCGGCCCGCGCACGGCCGACGACGTCCGGCGCCAGATCAAGGGCTTCGCGTCCGGCGGGGCCGTGGCACCGGGCGAGTCGATCGACTTCCACATCACCGTGGACCCGCCGCAGCAGTTCTCGGTCGACGTCTACCGGATCGGGCACTACGGCGGCGACGGCGCCGCGAAGATCACCACCAGCCCGCGCCTCTCCGGGATCGTCCAGCCGGCCCCGCTCACCGCCGACCGCACGGTCTCCTGCCACCACTGGTGGCAGTCCTGGCGGCTGCAGGTCCCCACGTACTGGTCGATCGGCGCGTACGTCGCCGTGCTCACGACCGTCGACGGGTACCGCTCGCACATCCCCTTCACGGTCCGCGACAACCACCCGGCGGATCTGCTGCTCGTCCTCCCGGACGTGACCTGGCAGGCGTACAACCTCTACCCGGAGGACGGCCACACCGGCGCCAGCCTGTACCACGCCTGGGACGAGGAGGGCAGGCTGCTCGGCGAGGAGGAGGCGGCCGTCACCGTCTCCTTCGACCGTCCGTACGCGGGCGCGGGGCTGCCCCTGCACGTCGGGCACGCCTACGACTTCATCCGCTGGGCCGAGCGCTACGGCTACGACCTCGCGTACGCGGAGACGCGCGACCTGCACGCCGGCCGGGTCGACCCGAGCCGCTACCGGGGTCTTGTCTTCCCGGGCCACGACGAGTACTGGTCGGCGCCGATGCGCCGGACCGTCGAACTCGCCCGCGACCAGGGCACCTCGCTCGTCTTCCTCTCCGCCAACACCATGTACTGGCAGGTGGAGCTCGCCCCTTCGCCGTCCGGGGTGCCGGACCGCCTCCTCACCTGCCGCAAGCGCCGCGGCCCCGGCCGCCCCGCGCTCTGGCGCGAGGTCGACCGGCCCGAGCAGCAGCTCCTCGGCATCCAGTACGCGGGCCGGGTGCCCGAACCACACCCGCTGGTCGTACGGAACGCCGACCACTGGCTCTGGGAGGCCACCGGCGCGGGCGACGGCGACGAGCTCCCGGGCATGGTCGCGGGCGAGGCCGACCGCTACTTCCCGCGCACCGCGCTCCCGGAGCACCAGGGCCGCATCCTGCTCTCCCACTCGCCGTACCGGGACAGCGAAGGCGCCCTGCGCCACCAGGAGACGAGTCTCTACCGGGCCCCGTCCGGCGCCTGGGTCTTCGCGTCCGGCACCTTCGCCTGGTCACCGGCGCTCGACCGGCCGGGCCACGTCGACGCCCGGGTCCAGCGGGCCACCGCGAACCTCCTCGACCGCATCTGCAAGAGGGAGTGAGCGGGGGCTCACAGGGTCCGACGGCGGGATTCGTCCCCACGTGCGAGAGAATCGGACACGTTCCCTGGATCAACCTACGCGGAGGAACCGTGTCCGGATTCGTAGAAAAGCCCGAGCCCGTCCAGGTCCCGGGCCTGACCCATCTCCACACGGGCAAGGTCCGCGACCTGTACCGGAACGAGGCGGGCGACCTCGTCATGGTGGCGAGCGACCGCATGTCGGCCTACGACTGGGTGCTGCCCACCGAGATCCCCGACAAGGGCCGGGTCCTCACCCAGCTCTCCCTGTGGTGGTTCGACAAGCTCGTCGACCTGGTCCCGAACCACGTGATCTCCACCGAGCTGCCGACCGGCGCCCCCGCCGACTGGGCGGGGCGCACGCTGATCTGCAAGTCGCTGGACATGGTCCCGGTCGAGGCCGTCGCCCGCGGCTACCTCACCGGCTCCGGCCTCCTGGAGTACAACGAGTCCCGCACGGTCTGCGGCCTCGCGCTCCCCGAGGGTCTGACCGACGGCTCCGAGCTGCCCGCGCCGATCTTCACCCCGGCCACCAAGGCCGCCGTCGGCGACCACGACGAGAACGTCTCGTACGAGGAGGTCGCCCGCCAGGTCGGCGCCGAGACGGCCGCCCTGCTGCGTCAGACGACCCTCGCGGTCTACTCCCGGGCCCGGGACATCGCGCGCGACCGCGGGATCATCCTCGCCGACACCAAGTTCGAGTTCGGCTTCGCGGGCGAGACGCTCGTCCTCGCCGACGAGGTCCTCACCCCGGACTCCTCCCGCTTCTGGCCGGCCGCCGAGTGGGAGCCGGGCCACGCCCAGCCCTCGTACGACAAGCAGATCGTGCGGAACTGGCTGACCTCGCCGGCCTCCGGCTGGGACCGCAAGAGCGAGCAGCCGCCGCCGGCGCTGCCGCAGGAGGTCGTGGAGAAGACCCGCGCCAAGTACATCGAGGCGTACGAGCTGCTGACCGGGAACGCCTGGTCCGACAGCTTCTAGTCGGCAGATGCCGTACGGGCCCGGAAGCGGGGCCCGTACGGCATCCCGGCCTCCTGCCGCCGTAGGCACACACGACGAAGGCCCCGGTTCCTGAGAACCGGGGCCTTCGCTTTCTGAGCGGACGACGAGATTCGAACTCGCGACCCTCACCTTGGCAAGGTGATGCTCTACCAACTGAGCCACGTCCGCATGCGCCGTAGCGCGCTGCTAACTATACCCAACCTCTGGACCGCGCGAGACGCACCGCCGTGTGACGGTTCTCCGCACCCAGCTTCGCGGTGGCGGAAGAGAGGTAGTTCCGGACCGTTCCGGGGGAGAGTGCGGCCCGCCGGGCGATCTCCGCGACGGGGGCGCCGTCGGCGGCGAGTTCGAGCACCTCGGCCTCGCGGGCGGTCAGCGGCGAGTCCCCGGAGGCGATCGCGTCGGCAGCCAACTCGGGGTCCACATAACGGTTTCCGGCGTGGACGGTACGGATCAGCTCGGCCAGCCGCTGGGCACTGACCGTCTTCGGGGCGAAGCCGCGGACGCCCGCCGCGAGCGCCCGCTTGAGGTGGCCGGGGCGGCCGTGGCTGGTCACGATCATCGTGCGGCAGTCGGGGAGTTCGTCCCGGATCGATGTGGCCACCGTCACACCGTCCGCCCCCGGCATCTGGAGGTCGAGGACGGCGACGTCGGGCCGGTGGGCGCGGGCCATGGCGAGCGCCTCGGGGCCGGTCGCGGCCTCGGCGACCACGACCAGGTCGTCCTCCAGGGCGAGCAGGGCGGCGAGGGCGCCCCGGATCAGGTGTTCGTCGTCGGCCAGCAGTACGCGCACGGGCTCGGTCACGCGACCGTCTCCTCTTCCTGTCGGGCGTCGGGTTCCTGTCGGGCGTCGGGCTTTCGGGTGGCGGCCTCTCGGGTCTCGGGCTTTCGGGCGGCGGCCTCTCGGGCGGCGGACGGGGCGGACTGAGGGGCGGGCCGCGGGGCGGCCGACGGCACGCGGGCGGTGACGCGGAAGGACTGCGGATCCGCGAACCCCGCCTCCAGGGTGCCGCCCACCGCCCCGAGCCGTTCGCGCAGTCCGGCGAGTCCCGAGCCGGTACGGCCGGGGGCGCCGGCCTCGTCCCGTACCGCCGCCCCGTCGTTCTCCACGGTCAGCACGGCCTCCCCCTCCCGGGCGCGCAGGGTGATCGCGCAGCGGCGGGCGTCGCCGTGCCGCAGCACGTTGGTGGTGGCCTCGCGGACGACCCAGCCGAGCGCGGACTGCACCTCGACGGGCAGGTCGAGGGCGGGGGCGTCGACGGCGCAGGCGATGCCGGCGGCGTCGAGGACGCCCCGGGCGCCCTCCAGCTCGACCCGCAGGTCGGCCTCCCGGTAGCCGCGGACGACCTCCCGCACCTCCCGCTGGGACTCCTGGGCGATCCGCTGGACCTCGACCATCTGGTCCACGGCCTCGGGGCGGCCGCGCCGGGCGAGCTGGACGGCCAGCTCGCTCTTGAGCGCGATCACCGAGAGGTTGCGGCCCATGACGTCGTGCAGGTCGCGGCCGAAGCGGAGCCGCTCCTCGGCGACGGCGAGCCGGGCCTTGAGGTCGCGGGAGCGCTCCAGCTCCTGGACGACGCCGAGCAGCCAGGAGGAGAAGCCGCAGGCGGAGGCGTAGGCGCCGCCGCCGACGAGGACGCCGACCAGGGTGATCAGGCCCTCCGGGGCGCCGTGGCCGAAGGCGGTGACGGGCAGCGCGGCGGCGACGGCGGTGCCGGCGACCGCGTACGCCATGTGCCGCACCCGGTCCAGGCAGAAGACGAGCGCGCCGGTGGTGAAGACCGAGGTGCCGACGAGCACGCTCGCGACGACGGAGGCGTCGGTCAGCACCCCGGCCGCCCAGAGGCCGGAGACGGCGAGGTTCGCGAGGAGGGTGGCGGCGGCGAGGGCGGCGGCGAGCCGGACGGGACGCGGCCGCGTGCCGGTGGTGTGGTCGAGGGCGCGGGAGGCGACCACCCCGCAGAGCACGGCGTGGACCAGGACCCACAGGGCCAGGCCGAGCGCCCCGCCCGTGCCGAGCCCGCTGCGCCCGCCGCTGCTCAGCGGGGCGCCGCCGAACGCGAGGACCTCGACCGGGGCCATGAGGTGGAAGGTCCACCGGGTGTACAGCTCGACCTTCCCGGCGACGCTGCGCCGTGACCACCATCCCGTCATCGCGGACATCGCGTCCCGTCTCCCCTCCGGTCCCGCCCTAGCGCCGGGGTTCCCAGCGGAACCAGCGGCGGACCGCCCACCCCGTCAGGACGCCCCAGGCCACTGTATTGAGGGCGGCGGTGAGCAGGCTGCCCGCGTGGGCGGTGCCGAGCCAGCCGGCTCGGACGAACTCCATGACGCCGCTGAGCGGGAGCAGTTGGGAGAGGTCGGCGGCGAGCTCGGGCAGGGCGTCGTGGGGGACGAAGAGGCCGGAGCCGAAGGAGGAGATCAGGAAGAGCGGCAGGGTGGTGAGGCCGGCGCTCTCGACGGTGCGGGTGATGGTGGTGGTGACGGCGGCGAGCCCGGCGAGCAGCACGATCGCGCCGACGAGGCCGAGGGCGAGCAGGTCGGGGCGGGCGGGGGCGTCGGAGCCGAGGAGGGTGAAGCCGCCGACGGTGAGGATCGCGCTCTGGACGAGGGCGATGGCGGCGGCGGGCAGGGCGGTGCCGGTGAGGATCTCGGTGTCGGTGGCCTCGCCGGTGCGCAGCCGCTTGAGGACGAGTTCCTCGCGGCGGGCGACGAGGCTGGAGGTGAGGCTCATGTAGACGACGAGCAGCAGGATCATGCCGGTGCCGCCGATGAGGGTGGCGGCGCCGGGGGAGATGCCGAGGGTGGTTTCGTCGACGTTCTTGAGCGAGGACCGCAGCACGAAGATCATCAGCAGTGGCATGGCGGCCGCGACGAAGAGGTTGTTGCGGTTGCGGCCGAGGAGGGTGAGTTCGGCCCGGCCGAGGGCGGTGAGCCGGGTGAGGGCGGTGGACGGCCGGCCGGTGGTGAGGGTGGAGGTACTCATCGGATCACGGGCTCCTTCGGGCCGGCGGGGGTGTCCTCCGTGCGGGAGGCGATGTCGAGGAAGGCCTCTTCGAGGGAGGCGGTGCGGGCGTCGAGCCCGTCGAGCCGGACGCCGTGGTCGTGGGCCCAGCCGAGGAGTGCGGTGAGGTCGTCCTGGAGGGCGTGGGTGCGGATCTCGATGCGGCTGCCGTCGGCGGCGGCCTTCAGTCCGAGCGGCAGCCGGGCGGCGGGCACGTCGGCGGGGAGCGCGAAGCGGATCCGGGCGGGCTGGGCGGCGGTGACCTCGGCGGGGGTGCCGGAGAGGACGATCCGGCCCTGGTGCATGATCGCGAGCCGGTCGGCGAGCGCCTCGGCCTCCTCCAGGTAGTGCGTGGTGAGGAGGACGGTGGTGCCCTGTGCGCGCAGGGCGCGGACGAGTTCCCAGGTGTCGCGGCGGCCCTCGGCGTCGAGGCCGGTGGTGGGCTCGTCGAGGAAGAGGACCTCGGGGCGGCCGAGGAGGGCGCAGGCGAGGTCGAGGCGGCGGCGTTCGCCGCCGGACAGCTGCTTGATCCGCACCTTCTCGCGGTCGGCGAGACCGACGGCGCCGAGGGCCTCGCCGGTCGGCCGGGCGCCGCTGGTGCAGCCGGCCCACATCCGTACGGTCTCGGCGACGGTGAGGTCGGAGGGGAAGCCGCCCTCCTGGAGCATGACGCCGATGCGGGGGCGGACGACGGACCGTTCGCGGTACGGGTCGTGGCCGAGGACGCGGACGGTGCCGCCGGTCGGGGCGGCGAGGCCCTCCAGGAGTTCGACGGTGGAGGTCTTGCCGGCGCCGTTGGTGCCGAGCAGGGCGAGGATCTCGCCCCGGGGCACGGAGAGGGAGATGCCGCGCACCGCCTCGAAGCCGCCGTCGTAGCTGCGGCTCAGGTCGGTCGCCTCGATGGCCGGTGTCAGGGCTTCAGCTGTCATGGCTCCAGCCTCCGGGCCGTATGGGGCGGAGGGCAGTGCGCGCTGTCATCGTCCCGGCTGACAAATGTCATGCCCCGGGGAGGCGGGGGAACACTCCGGGGGTACGACAAAGGCCCCGGTTCCTGAGAACCGGGGCCTTTGCTCCCTGAGCGGACGACGAGATTCGAACTCGCGACCCTCACCTTGGCAAGGTGATGCTCTACCAACTGAGCCACGTCCGCATTGCTACCGGTCAGCTTTCGCTGCTCGGTGCGAGCACCACTCTACCTGATCCACCGGAGTGGTCGGTAACGCGTTTCTCGCAGAGCGGGTGACAGGGATCGCACACTGCGCCTTCCCCCTGGAAGGGGGCTGTTCTGCTACTGAACTACACCCGCACGCTGCTGGGGACTCGGCTTTTCGGCCTCGCCCCTCGGCGTGATCCAGACTCTAGCCGATCAAGGGGGGTGCAATGCAAATCGGCTCCGACCGAGGCTTCGGCCGAGGCTTCGGCCGAGGCTTCGGCCGAGGTGCACGGCCGAGGTGCACGGCCGAGGTGCACGGCCGAGGTTCGCGGCTGAGGTTCGCAGCCGAGGCCGGCGGCCCCGCGCCCCGTCACCCCTCTCGGGGCCCCCGCTCAGCTCGCCGCGCGGAAGGCCTCGTAGACGCGCTTGGGGATCCGGCCGCGGGCGGGCACGTCCATCTTGTTGGACTGGGCCCAGGCGCGGACCGCCGCCGGGTCGGGGGCGAGGGCGGTGTGGGTGTACGAGTCGGCCGCGGGGCGCCGGCCGACCGTCGCCCGGACGGGGATCTTGCGTCCGGCGGCGAGGTAGGGCGCGAGGGCCTTGCGGAGTTTCTTTGCATTGGCAGCATTCAGGTCGATCTCGTACATCTTCCCGTCGAGGCCGAACGCAACCGTTTCAGCAGCTTCTCCGCCTTCGATGTCGTCGGAGAGGGTGACCACCACACGCTGAGCCACGGATATCGGTCCTTTCCTGCGGCCGCCGAGGTCGGGAGAGCGCTTGTGGCGCCCCTGACGTGCGACGATGCCGACCGTACGGCTGTGTCGGAACAATGCTGCTTTCTTCTGGATTCCTTTGTACAGCGGTAGGCGTCGTATGGGGAAGCCCCGGCAATTGTTTCAGCGTGTCCCGGTGCAATGCGGTCCGCAATATTTCACTCGAATTTTGGGCGGGAGTGTGCGTTCGGCGTGTGGGGGTTGTCCGTGTGACGCACACCGCTCTGAACCGGGCTTTTGTAGGATCCTTCAGATCTCTACCCGCGTAGAATTTGGAGGCAGGTACGCTGAGGGAACCGCCCACGCAACACACCACCGGGAGTGCCAGTGGCACGCGTCGTAGTCGACGTCATGCTCAAGCCGGAGATTCTCGACCCTCAGGGGCAGGCGGTGCAGCGTGCACTGCCTCGCCTGGGATTCGCCGGAATCGCCGACGTCCGTCAGGGGAAGCGCTTCGAGCTGGAGGTGGAGGGACCGGTCGACGACGCCGCCCTCGCCCGCATCCATGAGATGGCCGAAACCTTCCTTGCCAACACCGTGATCGAAGACTTCGTCGTGAAGGTGGAGTCGTGACCGCACGCATCGGCGTCGTCACGTTCCCCGGAACGCTCGACGACCAGGACGCGCTGCGTGCCGCCCGCCTCGCGGGCGCCGAGCCCGTGTCGCTCTGGCACCGGGACAAGGACCTCAAGCAGGTCGACGCCGTGGTCCTCGCCGGCGGCTTCTCCTACGGCGACTACCTGCGGGCCGGAGCCATCTCCCGCTTCTCGCCGGTGATGGAGACGATCATCGAGCAGGCGAAGGCGGGCATGCCCGTCCTCGGCATCTGCAACGGCTTCCAGATCCTCACCGAGGCCCATCTGCTGCCGGGCGCGATGCTGCGCAACAACCACCTCCACTTCATCTGCCGCGACCAGAAGCTGCGGGTGGAGAACGCGGAGACCGCCTGGACCTCGGACTACTCCGAGGGCCAGGAGATCGAGGTCCCGCTCAAGAACATGGACGGCCGGTACGTCGCCGACGAGCGCACGCTCGACGAGCTGGAGGCCGAGGGGCGGGTGGCCTTCCGCTACCTGGACATGAACCCCAACGGCTCGCTGCGCGACATCGCGGGCATCACCAACGCCGCGGGCAACGTGGTCGGCCTCATGCCGCACCCGGAGCACGCCGTCGAGCCGCTGATCGGCACCGGCAAGACGGACGGCCTCGGTTTCTTCACCTCGATCCTCAAGAAGCTGGTCAACGCCTGATGAGCCTCGACACCGTCAAGCACGCGAGCGAGACGCCGGACAGCGAGCAGCCCTGGAAGGAGCTCGGCCTCAAGGAGGACGAGTACGCGCGCATCCGCGAGATCCTCGGCCGCCGTCCCACCGGCGCCGAGCTCGCCATGTACTCCGTCATGTGGTCCGAGCACTGCTCCTACAAGAGCAGCAAGGTCCACCTGAAGCAGTTCGGCGAGAAGACCCCCGTCAACGACGCCATGCTCGTCGGCATCGGCGAGAACGCGGGCGTCGTCGACGTCGGCCAGGGGTACGCGGTCACCTTCAAGGTCGAGTCGCACAACCACCCCTCGTACATCGAGCCCTACCAGGGCGCGGCCACCGGCGTCGGCGGCATCGTCCGCGACATCCTCGCCATGGGCGCCCGCCCGGTCGCGGTCGTCGACCCGCTGCGCTTCGGTGCGGCCGACCACCCCGACACCAAGCGCGTGCTGCCCGGTGTCGTCGCCGGCATCGGCGGCTACGGCAACTGCCTGGGCCTGCCGAACATCGGCGGCGAGGTCGTCTTCGACTCCTGCTACCAGGGCAACCCGCTGGTCAACGCCGGCTGCATCGGCGTGATGAAGCACGAGGACATCCACCTCGCCAAGGCCTCGGGCCCCGGCAACAAGGTGATCCTGTACGGCGCCCGCACGGGCGGCGACGGCATCGGCGGCGTCTCGGTCCTCGCGTCCGAGACCTTCGACGACACCAAGCCGGCCAAGCGCCCCGCCGTCCAGGTCGGCGACCCCTTCCAGGAGAAGCTCCTCATCGAGTGCACCCTGGAGATCTTCAAGGAGAAGCTCGTCGCGGGCATCCAGGACCTCGGCGGCGCCGGGCTCTCCTGCGCCACGTCCGAGCTGGCCTCCGCCGGTTCCGGCGGCATGCGGGTCGACCTGGAGAAGGTCCACCTGCGCGATGCGACGCTCTCGCCCGAGGAGATCCTCATGAGCGAGTCGCAGGAGCGCATGTGCGCGATCGTCGAGCCGCAGCACGTCGACCGCTTCCTGGAGATCTGCGAGAAGTGGGACGTCATCGCCGTCGTCATCGGTGAGGTGACCGAGGGCGAGCGCCTGGAGATCTTCTGGCACGGCGAGCAGATCGTCGACGTGCCGCCGCGTTCCGTCGCCCACGAGGGCCCGACCTACCACCGGCCGTTCGCGCGCCCGGACTGGCAGGACGCGCTCCAGGCCGACGACGCCGGCAAGCTGCCCCGGCCGCAGAACGGCGCCGAGCTGAAGGACCAGGTCCTCAGGCTCGTCTCCTCCCCGAACCAGGCCTCGAAGTCCTGGATCACGGACCAGTACGACCGGTTCGTTCAGGGCAACACGGTCCTGGCGCAGCCCGAGGACGCGGGCATGGTCCGCATCGACGAGGAGACCAACCTCGGCGTGGCCATGGCGACCGACGGCAACGGCCGGTACGCCAAGCTCGACCCGTACACGGGTGCGCAGCTCGCGCTCGCGGAGGCGTACCGCAACGTCGCCGCCTCCGGTGCGAAGCCGCTGGCCATCTCGGACTGCCTGAACTTCGGTTCGCCCGAGGACCCGGCCGTGATGTGGCAGTTTGCCGAGGCCACCCGTGGTCTCGCGGACGGCTGCCTCCAGCTGGGCACCCCGGTCACCGGTGGCAACGTCTCGCTCTACAACCAGACGGGCGAGACCGCGATCCACCCGACGCCCGTCGTGGCCGTCCTCGGTGTGATCGACGACGTCAACCGCCGCACCCCGATCGCCTTCGCGGAAGAGGGCCAGCTCCTCTACCTGCTCGGCGACACCAAGGAGGAGTTCGGCGGTTCGGCCTGGTCCGAGGTGATCCACCAGCACCTCGGCGGCATGCCGCCGGCCGTGGACCTCGACCGGGAGAAGCTGCTCGGCGAGATCCTCATCTCGGCCTCCCGCGACGGCATGATCGACGCGGCGCACGACCTGTCCGACGGCGGTCTCGTGCAGGCGGTCGTCGAGTCCTGCCTGCGCGGCGGGAACGGCGCGCGCCTGGTCGTCCCCGAGGGCCTGGACGCCTTCACGTTCCTCTTCAGCGAGTCGGCCGGCCGTGCGGTCGTCGCCGTCCCGCGCAGCGAGGAGCTCCGCTTCACCGACATGTGCGGTGCGCGGGGTCTGCCGGCGACCCGGATCGGTGTCGTCGACGGCGACGCGGTGGACGTGCAGGGCGAGTTCGCGCTCTCCCTCACGGAGCTGCGCGAGGCGCACGAGGCGACGATCCCGGGCCTGCTGGCCTGATCGTCGGTACGCAGACGGTGTGAGCCCCCGCTTTCGGGCGGGGGCTTTCCGTTGCCGGTCAGTCGTCCAGGGACATGAAGGCATCGAGTTCGGCGATGTCCTCGACACACTCGTCGATGTCGGAGGCCTTGCCGCCGACGAGGGTGAAGAAGAGGGCGCCGCGCATCTCGATCCCGCGGTCGCCGTGCTCGGCGAACCACTTGTGGGTCGAGATCACATGGCCCCGGCCGTCGGCGAAGACGCCGTCGAGTTCGACGCGGAAGGTGCCGCCGGTGTACTCGACCATGTCCCGGTACATGCCGAGGACGTTGTCCCGGCCCTTGAAGTGCCCGCCGAACCGGGTGGTGCCGGGCGCGTGGTGGGTGCAGTCACTGGTCAGCAGGGCGCCCAGTGCCTCCATGTCGCCTTTGCTGAACGCTTCGTAGCCCTGCCGCACGAGGGCGGCGTCGGGGTGCTCGTGGTGGGTCATGGTCCCGTCACAGCCTCTCGCGAAAAAGGGGACCTTCTCTTTCCAGTCTCAGCGCTAGCCTCGGGCCATGCCACCCGCCAAGAAGCGCCCCCGCACGTACGACTCCGCAAAGACCCGGGCCGCAGTCCTGGCCCAGTTCGGGCACGTCGCCGACGCCGTACGCGGTCTCGCACCGGACCAGTTGGCCCGTCCCACGCACCTGGGGGAGTGGACGGTCGCCGACCTCGCCGGGCACGTCGCGTGGATCGCCGACTCGCTGGCCCGCGGCCTCGACCGGCCGCCCGCCGCCGAGGGACGGCTCCTTCCGCACGACTGGCCCTTCACCACGGTCGCGCTGGCCGGGAAGATCTCCGACGCGGCGCGCGAGACGCTCACGGGGGCGCCCGTCCCCGAGCTGTACGAGCGGGCCGGCGCCAGGCTCACGGAAGCGCTGGCCAAGTACGGCGACGACCATGTGCTCGACCTGTGGATCGGGCCGATGCGCCTGGGGGACTTCCTCGTCACCCGTACCGTCGAACTCGTCGTCCACACCGACGACTTGAACCGGGCCGCCGGTCTCGACATCCCCTTCGACCGGCAGGCGCTCGCCGCCTGCACCCGGCTGCTCGCCGACGCGCTCGCCGTGAAGGCACCCGGCGGGGCGGTCGAGGTGCGGATCCCGCCGTTCGCGGTGGTGCAGTGCGTGGAGGGCCCCCGGCACACCCGGGGCACCCCGCCCAACGTGGTGGAGACGGACCCGCTGACCTGGATCAGGCTCGCCACGGGCCGTACGGAGTGGGCGGCGAAGCTGGACGAGGCGCACGTCAGCGCGAGCGGGGAGCGCGCGGATCTGAAGGACCTCCTCCCCCTGATGGCCTGAGCTCCCCCTGATGGCCCGGGCCCCGGACGGCCCCGGCCCCCCGGACGGCCCACGCCCGGAACCGTACGCCCTCCCGCTCCGTCCCACCGACATGCCGAAGCCACGCGCACTCGCCGTCCTGGTCCCCCTCCTGCTGCTCACCGCCTGCGGTACGGAGGGAGGCACCGGGTCCGGCGGCGCGGGCACCGTCTCCCCGGACCTGCCGGTCGCCGGCACGCACTGGACGGTCGACGCCGTCACGGTCGACGGCCGCAGGTCCACCGCGCCCGACGGCGCCCGCGTCGACTTCGAGGAGAACGGCCGGGCCCAGGGGAACGGCGGCTGCAACGCCTTCGGCGCCGACGTCGCCGTGCAGGGGGACACCCTCACCGTCACCCGGCACCAGTTCACCATGATGGGCTGCTCCGGCGACCGGGCCGCCTTCGAGCCGGAGTTCCTGGAGGCCTTCTCCGGTCCGCTGAAGGGGACGCTCAAGGGCGAGGACCTGCGGCTGACCTCGCCCGACGGCCGGAACGTCCTGGAGCTGACCGCCGAGCCGGCCGTCCCGCTGCGCGGCACCACGTGGAAGATCGACGGTCTCGTCTCGGGGGACACGGCATCCTCCCTGCCCGCCGGCAGCGGGGCCAAGGCCCGGTTCGTCATCGGCGCCGACGGCCGGGTCACCGGCAACCTCGGCTGCAACAACTTCTCCGCGCACGCCCGCCTCGACGAGAAGGCCCGGACCCTCACCGTCGAGGGCCCGGCGGCGACCACCCGGATGATCTGCACGCCCCCGCAGATGAAGCTGGAGACGAGGCTGTACGAGCTCCTCGACGGCCCGCTCACCTATCGGCTGAACCACCGAACCCTGACGCTCACCGACGCCTCCGGCGAGGGCCTCACGGCGGCCGCGACCGCCCGCTGAGCGGCCGCCGACTGCGGCGTCCGTCACATCGCGGGACCGCCCCGGGCCTGGTACGAGCGTCCGCTCGACGGGGCCCGGGGGTCGGAATCCCTTACCCCGCCTGCTTCGTGGGCCCCTCCAAGCCGCAATCGATCATTTGGTGCGATCGCACGAGTGCGGCCACCTCTGCATTTCGCCAATTCGGACCAGTGGTCGAGCCCGTCTACACTCGGAAACGTGCCACGCGGAGACGGTCGACTCAATCACGATCTGCTCCCCGGTGAGAAAGGCCCCCAGGACGCTTGTGGCGTCTTCGGTGTCTGGGCTCCGGGTGAAGAGGTCGCAAAGCTCACGTACTTCGGGCTCTACGCCCTCCAGCATCGGGGTCAGGAATCCGCGGGAATCGCGGTAAGCAACGGCTCCCAGATCCTCGTCTTCAAGGACATGGGACTTGTCTCCCAGGTCTTCGACGAGACTTCTCTCGGTTCCCTCCAGGGTCATATCGCGGTCGGTCACGCCCGCTACTCGACCACTGGTGCTTCTGTGTGGGAGAACGCGCAGCCGACGTTCCGGGCAACCGCCCACGGCTCGATCGCGCTCGGCCACAACGGCAACCTGGTCAACACGGCGCAGCTCGCCGAGATGGTCGCCGACCTCCCGAAGAAGGAGGGGCGCACCAACCGGGTCGCCGCCACCAACGACACCGACCTGGTCACCGCGCTCCTCGCGGGCCAGGTGGACGAGGACGGCACGCCGCTCACCATCGAGCAGGCGGCCGCGAAGGTCCTCCCCGACGTCCGGGGCGCCTTCTCCCTCGTCTTCATGGACGAGCACACGCTCTACGCGGCCCGTGACCCGCAGGGCATCCGCCCGCTGGTCCTCGGCCGTCTGGAGCGCGGCTGGGTGGTCGCCTCCGAGTCCGCCGCCCTCGACATCTGCGGCGCCAGCTTCGTCCGCGAGGTCGAGCCGGGCGAGATGATCGCGATCGACGAGAACGGCATCCGCACCTCGCGATTCGCGGAAGCGAAGCCCAAGGGCTGTGTCTTCGAGTACGTGTACCTGGCCCGTCCCGACACGGACATCGCCGGCCGGAACGTGTACCTCTCCCGCGTGGAGATGGGCCGCCGCCTCGCCAAGGAGGCGCCGGTCGAGGCCGACCTGGTGATAGCGACGCCGGAGTCCGGCACCCCGGCCGCCATCGGCTACGCCGAGGCCTCGGGCATCCCCTTCGGCGCGGGCCTGGTGAAGAACGCCTACGTCGGGCGCACCTTCATCCAGCCCTCCCAGACCATCCGCCAGCTGGGCATCCGGCTGAAGCTGAACCCCCTCAAGGAAGTCATCAAGGGGAAGAAGCTCGTGGTCGTCGACGACTCGATCGTCCGCGGCAACACCCAGCGCGCCCTGGTCCGGATGCTCCGCGAGGCCGGTGCGGCCGAGGTCCACATCCGGATCTCCTCGCCGCCGGTCAAGTGGCCCTGCTTCTTCGGCATCGACTTCGCGACCCGCGCGGAGCTGATCGCCAACGGGATGTCGGTCGAGGAGATCGGCAAGTCGCTGGGCGCGGACTCGCTCTCGTACATCTCCCTGGAGGGGATGATCGAGGCGACCACGATCCAGAAGCCGAACCTCTGCCGTGCCTGCTTCGACGGCGAGTACCCGATGGAGCTCCCGGACCCCGAGCTGCTCGGCAAGCAGCTCCTGGAGACCGAGCTGGCCGCAGGACCTGCCGCCACCGCGGCCTCCGACGCCCTCCGTCGCCCGTAAGACCCCGCCGCCCGCGCCGCGACCCGCGGCGCGGGCGGTACGAGCAGCACGAGCTGTAGTACGACGACACGAAAGTTCTCACCCATGTCTGAGACCACCGGTGCCAGCTACGCGTCCGCGGGCGTCGACATCGAAGCGGGCGACCGCGCCGTCGAGCTCATGAAGGAGTGGGTGAAGAAGACGCAGCGCCCCGAGGTCCTCGGCGGCCTCGGCGGTTTCGCCGGCCTCTTCGACGCCTCCGCCCTCAAGCGCTACGAGCGTCCGCTGCTCGCCTCCGCGACCGACGGCGTCGGCACGAAGGTCGACATCGCCCGCCAGATGGGCGTGTACGACACGATCGGCCACGACCTGGTCGCGATGGTCATGGACGACATCGTCGTCTGCGGCGCCGAGCCGCTCTTCATGACCGACTACATCTGCGTCGGCAAGGTCCACCCCGAGCGGGTCGCCGCCATCGTCAAGGGCATCGCCGAGGGCTGCGTCCTCGCCGGCTGCGCCCTGGTCGGCGGCGAGACGGCGGAGCACCCGGGCCTCCTCGGCCCGGACGACTTCGACGTCGCCGGCGCGGGCACGGGCGTCGTGGAGTACGACCGGCTGCTCGGCGCCGACCGCATCCGTATGGGGGACGCGGTCATCGCCATGGCCTCCTCGGGCCTTCACTCCAACGGGTACTCGCTCGTCCGGCACGTGGTCTTCGACCGCGCCGGCATGACCCTCGACCAGCAGGTCGAGGAGCTCGGCCGGACGCTCGGCGAGGAGCTCCTGGAGCCCACGAAGATCTACTCGCTCGACTGCCTGGCCCTCACCCGGACCACGGACGTCCACGCCTTCAGCCACATCACGGGCGGCGGCCTCGCCGCCAACCTGGCGCGGGTGATCCCGGACGGGCTGCACGCCACGGTCGACCGTTCGACCTGGACGCCGGGCGCGATCTTCGACCTGGTCGGCAAGGCCGGTCAGGTGGAGCGCCTGGAGCTGGAGAAGACCCTGAACATGGGCGTCGGCATGATGGCCGTCGTGCCGGCCGGGTCCGTGGACGTGGCCCTGGCGACGCTGGCGGACCGCGGGGTCGAGGCCTGGGTCGCGGGCGAGATCACCGAGCGCGGGGCGCACACGACCGGCGCCGAGCTGGTCGGCACGTATTCAAATTAGAAACGCCGCGAAGCAGTAGTCGAAGTAGTAGTCACGAGAAGTACGAGGCGGGGCGCTCCTGAGGGGGCGCCCCGTCGGCGTATCCGCCCACAGAGGCGTCCCGTGTGCGGAAGAGGCGTCTTGTGTGCGGACAGCACAGAAACCCGGCCGGGTGACCCCGGTCCGGGTTTCGGTGATTCAGAAGGTCAAGCGCGACGCGGGGACGCAGAGGGACCGGACTCGTCGTCCTCGTCCTCGTCGTCCGTGTTGTAGAGATCCGCGTACTGGGCGTACGGGTCGTCTTCCTCGTCGTCGTCCTCGAACGGCTCGCCATTCGGCGGCTGGCTCGAAGTCGAAGCGCCCAGCTCATTGGCCAGACGCGTCAGGTCTGTCCCGCCGCTGCTGTACTTCAGCTGGCGGGCGACCTTGGTCTGCTTGGCCTTTGCCCGGCCGCGCCCCATGGCTCGACCCCCTCGGTGACGGGGCTCGTCGGCCCCAGAGTCTTGACACGCGTTCATGATTCGGAACGGACTCTCGGTAGAGAGACCGGTCCGTAGGGCTTCAACGGTACCTGTTTCCGTGGGTCTACGGTACGCCGCGCGCATCACATACCCCGGTACAGAACCATCGAGGTGCCCTTTCCTCGCTGGTCAATCGCGATTTTAACCTCTTCTTGAGGGCCGACCCGCCGAGAGGCGTGAGCGAAGTCTCTCCACGGGCTTCCCGTGGTCTCCCCTGCGGCGGGCCCGCCCCCGTGCGGATCAGCCGCGGCGGGCGTCCGCCATGCGCTGCTCGGCGATCCGGTCGGCCGCGGCGGCCGGCGGAATGCCGTCGGACTTCGCACGTGCGAAGATCTCCAGGGTGGTGTCGAAGATCTTCGTCGCCTTGGCCTTGCAGCGGTCGAAGTCGAAGCCGTGCAGCTCGTCGGCGACCTGGATCACGCCACCGGCGTTGACCACGTAGTCGGGCGCGTAGAGGATCCCGCGCGCCTCCAGGTCCTTCTCGACGCCCGGGTGCGCCAGCTGGTTGTTGGCCGCGCCGCAGACGATCTTCGCGGTGAGGGCCGGGACGGTCTCGTCGTTCAGGGCGCCGCCCAGCGCGCAGGGGGCGTAGACGTCGAGGCCCTCGACGCGGATCAGGGCGTCGGTGTCGGCGACGACGGTGACCTGCGGGTGCTTGTCGGTGATCCGGCGCACCGACTCCTCGCGCACATCGGTGATCACGACCTCGGCGCCGTCCTCCAGGAGGTGCTCGACGAGGTAGTGGCCGACCTTGCCGACGCCCGCGACGCCGACCTTGCGGCCGCGCAGCGTCGGGTCGCCCCACAGGGTCTGCGCGGCGGCGCGCATGCCCTGGAAGACGCCGAAGGCGGTGAGGACGGAGGAGTCGCCGGCGCCGCCGTTCTCGGGGGAGCGGCCGGTGGTCCACTGGTTGGTGCGGGCGACGACGTCCATGTCGGCGACGTAGGTGCCGACGTCGCAGGCCGTGACGTACCGGCCGCCGAGGGAGGCCACGAAGCGGCCGTAGGCGAGGAGGAGCTCCTCGGTCTTGATCTTCTCCGGGTCGCCGATGATGACGGCCTTGCCGCCGCCCAGGTCGAGTCCGGCCATGGCGTTCTTGTACGACATGCCGCGCGACAGGTTGAGCGCGTCGGCGATCGCCTCGGCCTCGGTGGCGTACGGGTAGAAGCGGGTGCCGCCGAGGGCCGGGCCCAGGGCGGTGTTGTGGATGGCGATGACGGCCTTGAGGCCGGTGGCGCGGTCCTGGCAGAGCACGACTTGCTCGTGGCCACCCTGCTCCGAGTGGAACAGGGTGCTCAGTACGTCAGCAGGAACGCCGGTCACATCGGTCACGGTGGTGACTCCCAAGTACGAAGCGGCGGTTTGCGGCCCTCCCTACGGGTGGGGGAGGACCAGTTCGGCAAGAGGGTAAGTCCTACCTGGGCGTAGATCGGCCGCAGTGCCGAGGATCACCCCCTCGGGGAGTACCTCCGTGGAAGGATTCGCGACATGTCGGTCGCTCCCACGGTCCCCGTTCCCTACGCGTCCTATCTGCGGGTGTACGAGCCGCTGGCCGCGTTCCCCGAGCCGGAGCGGTCCCACTGGGCCCGGTACGCCCGCCGGCCGCGCACCCCGGGGGCGCAGGAGGAGCTGCGGCGCTCGCTCGCGGACCTGCTGCCGACGCCCCCGGTGCCGGTGCCGGTCCACGAGAGCGGGGAGGCCTTCGTCGCGCACCTGGACGGGGTGGTGGTGATCTGCCCGTGGCGGACCCGGCTGCGCGGCTGGCTGGCCATGGAGGAGCTGGCGGCCGGTCCGTACCCGGCGCCGGTGCTCGACGCGATGCTGCCGCCGGTGGTGCGCCGGCAGGTGGCCGGCGACTACGAGCGGTGGTTGCTGCGGAACCCGGACGCCCGGCCGTGGATCCGTACCGGGGTGTGGCAGGTGCCGCTGCGCTGGTTCGCGCTCTTCGGGGACGAGGACAGGGAGTACGAGCCGGGGGACCGCGCGGCGGGCCGGGCGCCGGTGCTCCGCTACCGGACGACGATGGCGCAGGCGCGGCGGCGGCTCGCGCGGGCGCTGAAGGCGCTGCGGGAGTCGATCGACGACGGTCCCATGACGGAGGGCCTGATCGAGGTGGGGCGCTGGCTGGAGGAGTTCCATCCGCGGGCGCTCGTGGAGCTGGACTTCGGGGGGCTGGTGCACGCGCTGCCGGCCCGGTGGCTGGCGGAGGATCGCTCGGCGGCCCAACTGGCGGAGGGGATCGCCGCGCTGCGGGCCGGGGACGGCGAGGCGGCGAGCGAGGTGTACGGACGTCTCGCGGAACGCTGGCGGACGGTCAGGGACCTGCGGTTCGCGAACTGACATCAGTCGGACAGATTCGTCAGGTCGGTATCGACAAGAC
The DNA here is from genome assembly GCF_000830005.1 of Streptomyces vietnamensis. Lineage (NCBI taxonomy): Bacteria > Bacillati > Actinomycetota > Actinomycetes > Kitasatosporales > Streptomycetaceae > Streptomyces > Streptomyces vietnamensis. The sequence goes on from NZ_CP010407.1 coordinate 4,471,252, forward strand.
ATGTCAGGCGGGTGTAAATGATCTTCAGGCGACCGGGTGACGTCGTGCAAGGACGTTGGTCCCGATCCGGGCCTTTGGCTCAAGCGTGACGGACAGCACGTAACGCACCCTTGCGTCGATCGCCCACCCTCGTGCCAAAATAGGACAAGGAGTCCGGGGAGGGTTCCTTCCGCCCAAGTTCGGGCGGAACGCTCAGCATTGCACTCTATGGGGGGTCTGAGGACTCCTGATCGCTCTGTGACTGATCGTCACAGCGGTGTGACTGTCCGTTATGGCATGGTCGGTCGACTTCCGCCGCTGATGAACACCTGCGAGGGCAATTCCATCGGTTTGGCCGACGCGGCTGGACGGATGGTGTAGTTGTAGTGCCGAGGACAAGCCGTTCGTCCTATAACCGACTCGACCCGCTTCTGCCATTTCGGGCAAGGCGGGTCAAGGTGCAGAATTTAGAGGAAAGAACCGAGATTGGTTCGGTTCTCCCGAGGAGGCCGCTCATGACCGCTCGCACCCCTGATGCCGAGCCGCTGCTGACCCCTGCCGAGGTTGCCACGATGTTCCGCGTGGACCCGAAGACGGTGACCCGTTGGGCAAAGGCGGGCAAGCTCACGTCCATCCGCACCCTGGGTGGGCACCGCCGGTACCGCGAGGCCGAGGTTCGCGCTCTGCTGGCGGGCATTCCGCAGCAGCGCAGCGAGGCCTGAGGTCGCGCAGAACCCTGCAGAACCCTGCAACACCCCGTAACACCGGGCCCGTCCGGATCCCCCAATCCGGTCGCCCACCCCTAGTACTGCCGACGGACTCCTGCCCCAACAGGTCTTCGTCAACGATCGCGCTGGACTCCGCCGGGTCCAGCGCGATCTTTTTTGTGCCCGGCGCCACACTCTCTCCGGAGTGGTGCAATTGCACATATTAAATCGGGGTGGTGTAGGGAGGGTGTAAGTGTGGTCGTTCCTGAAACGGTTTCAGTGACACCCGTCACATCGGCGATCTCTTGCCAAGGAACAGCCTCCCACTTCGCGGAGCGCCCCCAACCCGCCGTTGGTCATGGGCTGGTGGGACTTTCGTCCTCACTGCTCTCCGCCGCCGCCTCCGGCTCCTCCGCCACCTCCGCCGGCTCTTCCGGCTCGGGGAGCTCCATGGCGAGCCGCAGGAGGCGATGGCAGACCGCGCACTGACGGGTGAGGTGTCCGTACCGCGACGCGGCCGCCAGATGGGCACGCAGCAGCGCTCGTGTGTCATGCCGTGCTGCGGACGCCGCGGCCATGCGCGACCACCTCCGGTGTGGGCCCCCGATTCCCTGAAGTCCGGGGTACCGGCGGGCGCGCGACCCCGTCAAGACACGGGAACACAACGAAGGCCCGCATCTCACGATGCGGGCCTTCGGCGAGGCGATCCTGACGGGACTTGCTGTGTCGATTCGCGGCTCCGCCGCGTGGCGCGACCTCGGTGCACGGCGAAGGCCCGCACCTTCTGGTGCGGGCCTTCGTTTTTGCGATCCTGACGGGACTTGAACCCGCGACCTCCACCTTGACAGGGTGGCGAGCTAACCAACTGCTCCACAGGACCTTGGCTGCGAGACAGACTGTACAGCAGGTCAGGGGGTGCGGTCGAACTCACCGACGGCGAGGGGTCCGCTACGGGGCCGCTCGCCGTCGGCGGGGCCCCCTTACGGGGCCGCCGCGTCGATCGCCTTCACGATCCGCTTGTCCGAGATCGGGTACGCCGTGCCCAGCGCGTGCGCGAAGTAGCTCACCCGCAGCTCCTCGATCATCCAGCGGATGTCGGTGACCTCGGACGGCACCGGACGCCCCTTCGGGAGCTGCTCCAGGAGCCAGGCGTACTCGTCCTGCATCTCCTGGACCTTCTCCATCCGGGTGGTGTCCCGCTGGACCCCGGTCGGCATCTGCTGGAGCCGCCGGTCCACCGCCACCAGGTAGCGCATCAGGTCCGGGAGCCGCTTCAGGCCCGTACGGGTGACGAAGCCGGCCGGCATCAGCCAGGCGAGCTGCGCCTTCACGTCGGTCAGGTTGTTGATCAGGGCCAGGCTGTTCGTCGACTTCAGCCGGCGCTCGCACGCCTGCCAGGCCGCCAGGATCTGCTGGACCTGGCCCACCGTCCGCACCGTCGTGTCCACCAGGTCGGCGCGGACCTTGTCGTACAGCTTCCGGAAGGACTCCTCGTCCCAGGCCGGGCCGCCGTGGTCCGCGATCAGCTTGTCGGCCGCGGCGGTGGCGCAGTCGTCGAAGAGGGCCTGGATCGAGCCGTGCGGGTTCGACGACAGGGCCAGCTTCTGCTGGTTGGTCAGCTTGTCCGAGGCGAACTTCGCCGGGTTCACCGGGATGTTCAGCATGATCAGCTTCCGGGTGCCCCGCCACATCGCCTGCGCCTGCTCGGCCTCCGAGTCGAAGAGCCGCACGGCCACGCTGTCGCCCTCGTCGACCAGCGCCGGGTACGCCTTGACCGGCTGGCCGCCCCGCTTGGTCTCGAAGACCTTCGTGAGCGTCCCGATCGTCCAGTCCTTGAGGCCCGTGCGCTCCAGGGAGGGCCCGGAGCCGTCCGGGCCGCCCGTGGCCGCCGCAGCGGCCTTGGAGAGCGCCTGACGGGCCTTGGGACGCAGCTTCAGCCGCAGCGTCTCCAGGTCCTTGTCCTCGGCCAGCTTCCGGCGCCGCTCGTCGACGATCCGGAAGGTCACCTTGAGGTGCTCGGGGACCTTCGCCCAGTCGAAGTCCTCGGCCGTCACCGGGACGCCGACCATCCGCTGGAGCTCCCGGGCGAGCGCGCCCGTCAGCGGCTCCTGGACGGGGACGACCGTGTCCAGGAAGCGGGTCGCGAAGTTCGGCGCCGGGACGTAGTGGCGGCGGATCGGCTTCGGGAGCGACCGGATGAGCTCGGTGACGACCTCGGCGCGCAGACCCGGGATCTGCCACTCGAAGCCCTCGTCCGTCACCTGGTTGAGCACCTGGAGCGGTACGTGGACGGTCACGCCGTCCGCGTCCGCGCCCGGCTCGAACTGGTACGTCACCCGGAACTTCAGCGCGCCCTGGCGCCAGGAGTCCGGATAGTCGTCCTTGGTGACCGCCCCGGCCTTCTCGTTGATGAGCATCTCGCGCTCGAAGTCGAGGAACTCCGGCTCCTCGCGGCGCTTGTGCTTCCACCAGGAGTCGAAGTGGGCGCCGGACACGACGTGTTCGGGGACGCGCTTGTCGTAGAAGTCGAAGAGCGTCTCGTCGTCGACGAGGATGTCCCGGCGCCTGGCCCGGTGTTCGAGCTCCTCGACCTCGGTCAGCAGCTTGCGGTTGTCCGCGAAGAACTTGTGGTGCGTGCGCCAGTCGCCCTCGACGAGCGCGTTCCGGATGAACAGGTCGCGGGAGACCTCCGGGTCGATCCGCCCGTAGTTCACCTTGCGGTCGGCGACGATCGGGACGCCGTACAGCGTCACCTTCTCGAAGGCCATCACGGCCGCCTGGTCCTTCTCCCAGTGCGGCTCGCTGTACGTCTTCTTCACCAGGTGCTGCGCGAGCGGTTCGATCCACTCGGGCTCGATCCGGGCGTTGACCCGGGCCCAGAGCCGCGAGGTCTCCACCAGCTCGGCGGACATGACGAAGCGCGGGGGCTTCTTGAAGAGCGCGGAGCCGGGGAAGATCGCGAACTTGGCGTTCCGCGCGCCCAGGTACTCGTTCCGAGTGCCCTCGCGCTTCGAGCCCTGGCTCTCCTTGCTCTCCTTCACGTCCTTCAGACCGATGTGGGAGAGCAGGCCGGAGAGCAGGGAGACGTGCACGGACTGCTCCGGCGCGTCCTCCTCGTTCAGATGGATGCCCATCTGCTTGGCGACCGTCCGCAGCTGGGCGTAGATGTCCTGCCACTCGCGGATGCGCAGGAAGTTCAGGTACTCCTGCTTGCACATCCGGCGGAAGGACGAGGAGCCGCGCTCCTTCTGCTGCTCGCGGACGTACCGCCACAGGTTGAGGAAGGCGAGGAAGTCGCTCGTCTCGTCCTTGAAGCGGGCGTGCTGCTGATCGGCCTGCGCCTGCTTGTCGGACGGCCGCTCGCGCGGGTCCTGGATGGACAGCGCCGCCGCGATCACCATGACCTCGCGGACGCAGCCGTTCTTGTCGGCCTCCAGGACCATCCGGGCGAGCCGCGGGTCCACCGGCAGCTGGGACAGCTTCCGGCCCTGCTGCGTGAGCCGCTTCTTCGGGTCCTTCTCCGCCGGGTCGATCGCGCCGAGCTCCTGGAGGAGCTGCACGCCGTCCCGGATGTTCCGGTGGTCCGGCGGGTCGATGAAGGGGAACTTCTCGATGTCGCCGAGGCCGGCCGCGGTCATCTGGAGGATGACGGAGGCCAGGTTCGTACGGAGGATCTCCGCGTCCGTGAACTCCGGACGGGTGAGGAAGTCGTCCTCGGAGTAGAGGCGGATGCAGATGCCGTCGCTCGTACGGCCGCAGCGGCCCTTGCGCTGGTTGGCGCTGGCCTGGCTGATCGGCTCGATCGGGAGGCGCTGCACCTTGGTCCGGTGCGAGTAGCGCGAGATGCGGGCGGTGCCCGGGTCGATCACGTACTTGATGCCGGGGACGGTCAGGGAGGTCTCGGCGACGTTCGTCGCGAGGACGATCCGGCGGCCGGAGTGCGCCTGGAAGACCCGGTGCTGCTCGGCGTGCGAAAGCCGGGCGTAGAGCGGGAGGATCTCGGTGTTGAAGAGCTTCTTCTTGATCAGCGCGTCCGCCGTGTCGCGGATCTCGCGCTCGCCGGAGAGGAAGACCAGGACGTCGCCCGGTCCCTCCTTCTGGAGCTCGTCGACGGCGTCGCAGATCGCGGTGATCTGGTCCCGGTCGGACTCCTCGCTGTCCTCTTCGAGGAGCGGGCGGTAGCGGACCTCGACCGGATACGTACGGCCGGAGACCTCGACGATCGGGGCGTCGCCGAAGTGGCGGGAGAAGCGCTCCGGATCGATCGTCGCGGAGGTGATCACGACCTTCAGGTCGGGGCGCTTCGGAAGCAGCTGGGCCAGATAGCCGAGCAGGAAGTCGATGTTGAGGGACCGCTCGTGGGCCTCGTCGATGATGATCGTGTCGTACGCGCGCAGCTCGCGGTCCGTCTGGATCTCGGCGAGCAGGATGCCGTCCGTCATCAGCTTCACGAAGGTCGCGTCCGGGTTCACCTGGTCGGTGAAGCGGACCTTCCAGCCGACGGCCTCGCCCAGCGGGGTCTTCAGCTCCTCGGCGACGCGCTCGGCGACCGTGCGGGCGGCGATCCGGCGGGGCTGGGTGTGCCCGATCATGCCCCGGACGCCCCGGCCCAGCTCCAGACAGATCTTCGGGATCTGCGTGGTCTTTCCGGAACCCGTCTCACCGGCGACGATCACGACCTGGTGGTCGCGTATCGCCTCCAGGATCTCGTCCTTCTTCTGGGAGACGGGCAGCTGCTCGGGGTACGTGACCGCGGGCACGCGGGAGGCGCGCCCGTCGGTGCGCTCCTTGGCCTTGGCCGCCTCTGCGGCGATCTCGTCCAGGACGGCCGCGCGGGCCTCGGGCTTGCGGATGCGGCGGGCGCCTTCGAGACGGCGGCCGAGCCGGTGCGAGTCCCGCAGCGAGACCTCGGCCAGGACGGACTGGAGGGCGGCGAAGGAAGTAGACATACGGGATCCAGGATCGCACCTGCGGACGAGAAGCGGCGAACCCATTTACGAGCGGCTTCCCCGGGGGTGGATGCCTATCGTTCCTGCATGCCCACGTCCACGTCCACGTCCAAGTCCAAGCCGCTCATGATCGTCTCCGGGGTGGCGGTTGCCGCCGTACTGGCCGGCCTCGCCTCGTACACCGCCACCAAGCCCGCGTCCCCCGGCGCCTCCGGCTCCTCGTCCGTCGCCGAGGTCTCCGCCGACCCCTCCGCCGGCGTCTACGCCGACCTGGAGGCGTACGCCCGCCGCGACGCCTCCGACAAGCTCGCCCTCGGCCGCGCCGACGCGCCCGTCGTGCTCATCGAGTACGCCGACTTCAAGTGCGGCTACTGCGGGAAGTTCGCCCGCGACACCGAGCCCGTCCTGGTGAAGAAGTACGTCGAGAAGGGCGTCCTGCGCATCGAGTGGCGGAACTTCCCGATCTTCGGCGAGGAGTCGGAGAACGCCGCCCGCGCCTCCTGGGCGGCCGGGCGGCAGGGCCGGTTCTGGGAGTTCCACAAGGCCGCCTACGCCGAGGGCGCCAAGGAGAAGGGCTTCGGCAAGGAGCGCCTCGCCGCCCTCGCGAAGGAGGCCGGCGTGGCCGACCTCGGCCGGTTCGCGAAGGACAGCGACAGCGCGGCGGCCCGGGAGGCCGTCGGCAAGGACCAGGAACAGGGGTACGCGCTCGGCGCCACCTCCACCCCGTCCTTCCTGATCAACGGCCGCCCGATCGCCGGAGCCCAGCCCCTGGAGACCTTCACGGAGGCCATCGAGGCGGCGGCGAAGGCCGCGCCTTCGAAGGGCGAGCAGTGACCTCGGGCATCGGCTACTTCGCCGCCTTCCTCGGCGGCCTCCTCGCCCTGCTCAGCCCGTGCAGCGCCCTGCTCCTGCCCGCCTTCTTCGCGTACTCGATCGACACGCGCGCGAAGCTCGTGGCCAGGACCGGCATCCTCTACGCGGGCCTGGCGACCACCCTCGTCCCGCTCGGCGCGGCCGGCTCCCTCGCGGGCCGGTTCTTCTACGGCCACCGGGACCTGCTCGTCACCGCCGGGGGCTGGCTGATCATCGGGCTCGGCGTCCTCCAGATCCTCGGCCTCGGCTTCACCTCCCGCCGGATCGCCGAGGCGAGCGGCCGCATCCGGCCCACCTCGGCGCTCTCCGTCTACGCCCTCGGCCTGGTCTACGGCCTCGCCGGCTTCTGCGCGGGCCCGATCCTCGGCAGCGTCCTGACGGTGGCGGCGCTGAGCGGCAGCCCGGCGTACGGCGGACTGCTCCTCGCGGTGTACGCGCTCGGCATGGCCGTCCCGCTGTTCGTCCTGGCGCTGCTCTGGGACCGGTACGAGCTGGGCCGGCGGCGCTGGCTGCGCGGCCGCCCGCTCCGTATCGGCCGCTTCGAGGTGCACTTCACCTCGCTGCTCTCGGGCCTCTTCTTCATCGCCCTCGGCACCCTGTTCCTCGTCTTCGACGGGACGACGGCGCTGCCGGGCCTGCTGTCGGTGGACGAGTCCTTCGCCGTGGAGGAGCGGGTCGCCTCGCTCGGCCGTTCGGTGCCGGACTGGGCGCTGCTCGTCGCGGTCGTGGCGGCGGTGGGCCTCGGGTTCGCGCTGCGGGGCCGCAGGGCGCGGCGGCGCGAGGAGGTCTGAGCGGTGGCTGCGGGGAGGGGCGCGGGCCCCTTCCCGTACGGCCGCACCTCTCGGGGAACGAAGAAGGCCCCGTTCTTTCGAACGGGGCCTTCTCTCTGTGGCTGGGGCCGGGGTCGAACCGGCGACCTATCGCTTTTCAGGCGATCGCTCGTACCAACTGAGCTACCCAGCCACGAGGTCATTGCTGACCTCAGCGACTCTGACGGGACTTGAACCCGCGACCTCCACCTTGACAGGGTGGCGAGCTAACCAACTGCTCCACAGAGCCTTGCTTTGTGCGCGATCACTAGTCTCGCACACGGTACTGCGTGCCCCCAACGGGATTCGAACCCGTGCTACCGCCTTGAAAGGGCGGCGTCCTGGGCCACTAGACGATGAGGGCTAGAGGCTCACCTGCGCACTTCTCAGTGCGTCGGGGACGTGAGAAGCATATGGGATGCCGGCCGCTATCGCCAAAACGGATTCCGGCAGGGGGAGAATGGGCCCGTGCTGGAGATGACGCGCGAGGAGTTCGAGGAGCTTGTCGCCGAGGCCCTGGACCGGATCCCGCCGGAGCTGACACGGCTGATGGACAACGTCGCCGTGTTCGTCGAGGACGAGCCCTCCCCGGAGGACCCCGAGCTGCTCGGGCTCTACGAGGGGACGCCGCTGACCGAGCGCGGCGAGTGGTACGCCGGGGTGCTGCCCGACCGGATCACGATCTACCGGGGGCCGACGCTGCGGATGTGCGAGTCGCGCGAGGACGTGGTCGCGGAGACGGAGATCACCGTCGTGCACGAGATCGCCCACCACTTCGGCATCGACGACGAGCGGCTGCACGCGCTCGGTTACGGCTGAGGCTCGGGCCTCTTCCCGCGTGTCCCTTGTGGTGCCGGGGGAGTTGGGCAGTGCGACGCGTTCCGTTCCTGCCCGTTGTGTCCTGGAGGTGCCCCCCGTGCGCCATTTGCCCACCCCGGTGAGATGGGCCGCCACCGCGCTGGCCGTCGCGGCCTGTGCCGGTCTGAGCGGCTGTATGAGTGTGAGTGACGAGGGGGCGAAGCCGGCGCCCGGCGCGTCCGGGGGGAAGCACGGCGCGGCGGCCGAGAGCGACGGCGGCGGGGGCGTCCGGGGCGGGGGCGGCGGCTCGTGGAACGGCCGGCCGGAGAAGGGCGGGCCGGCCCCGGCCGGTGCGGGCGAGGAGTCCCCGGTCCCGAGCGGCTCGCCGTCGGGCACCGCGAAGCCCTCGCCGGGCGCCGTCCTGCCGGTGGAGGGCCCGGGCGGGTCCGGCGGGCCGCCGAAGTCGCAGCCGACGGGTGGCGGCCACGAGGTGCCGGGCGGCGGCTCGGGCGGCGGCGGGAACGGCGGCAGCGGGGGCAGTGGCGGCAGCGGAGGGAGCGGCGGCAGCGGGGGAGGTGCGGGGGGCCCGGACGGGGGCGGGTCCACGCCCACGCCGGAGCCGACCCCGGAACCGCCCACCCCGACCCCGGAGCCGCCCACCCCGACCCCCGAGCCGACCCCGGAGCCGACCTCGAACCCCAGCGATCCGCCGACGCCGGGACCCGACACCCAGATGGGTGCGATGCGGGCGGCGGACGGACCGGGCGCGCCCCCGGAGCCGGCGGCGTCACCGCAGGCCGAGCCGGTGTGACGCAGTCCGATTTGCCATAGGTGGGGGAGAGTCCGTATGGTGGTAGATCGCTTGATCCTATTGCCCGGCGCCGACACAGAAGAGCGCCGCGTGGCGCGTACTCTCCCTAGCCGTGGCTGACCGCATTGAGGCGGTCGTTTGCGAAATCACGGAGTTGACGGGCGCGTGCCGAGACTCCGGAAGGTTTCGCATTTCGCATGTCCATTTTCAGTTCTGACCACGCCGTCATGCCCGAGAACGACGAGATCGTCGAGGCCGTAGAGGCCACCGAGACCGTCGAGATCGTGGAGATCGAGTCCGACGACACCGCCGAGGCGGTCGTCGAGGAGACCGAGTCCGACGAGCCCACCATCACCTTCGGCGACCTCGGTCTGCCCGAGGGCGTCGTGCGCAAGCTCGCGCAGAACGGCGTGACCACCCCCTTCCCGATCCAGGCGGCGACCATCCCGGACGCCCTGGCCGGCAAGGACATCCTCGGCCGCGGCCGCACCGGCTCCGGCAAGACCCTCTCCTTCGGTCTGCCGCTGCTCGCCACCCTCGCGGACGGCCACACCGAGAAGAAGAAGCCCCGCGGCGTCATCCTCACCCCGACCCGTGAGCTCGCGATGCAGGTCGCGGACGCCCTCCAGCCCTACGGCGACGTGCTCGGCCTCAAGATGAAGGTCGTCTGCGGCGGTACGTCCATGGGCAACCAGATCTACGCCCTGGAGCGCGGCGTCGACATCCTCGTCGCCACCCCGGGCCGTCTCCGCGACATCATCAACCGCGGCGCCTGCTCCCTGGAGCAGGTCCAGGTCGCCGTCCTCGACGAGGCCGACCAGATGGCCGACCTGGGCTTCCTGCCCGAGGTCACCGAGCTGCTCGACCAGGTCCCCGAGGGCGGCCAGCGTCTCCTCTTCTCCGCCACCCTGGAGAACGAGATCGACACCCTCGTCAAGCGCTACCTGGTGAACCCGGTCACGCACGAGGTCGACCCGTCCGCCGGCGCCGTCACCACGATGACCCACCACGTCCTCGTCGTGAAGCCGAAGGACAAGGCCCCGGTCACCGCCGCCATCGCCGCGCGCAAGGGCCGCACGATCATCTTCGTCCGCACCCAGCTGGGCGCCGACCGCATCGCCGAGCAGCTGCGCGAGGCCGGTGTGAAGGCCGACGCCCTGCACGGCGGCATGACCCAGGGCGCCCGCACGCGCACCCTGGCCGACTTCAAGGACGGCTACGTCAACGCGCTCGTCGCGACCGACGTCGCCGCCCGAGGCATCCACGTCGACGGCATCGACCTGGTCCTGAACGTGGACCCGGCCGGCGACCACAAGGACTACCTGCACCGCTCGGGCCGCACCGCCCGCGCCGGCCGCTCCGGCGTCGTGGTCTCCCTGGCCCTGCCGCACCAGCGCCGCCAGATCTTCCGCCTGATGGAGGACGCGGGCGTCGACGCCTCGCGCCACATCGTCGGCGGCGCCGGCGCCTTCGACCCGGAGGTCGCCGAGATCACCGGCGCCCGTTCGCTGACCGAGGTCCAGGCCGACTCCGCGAACAACTCGGCCAAGCAGGCCGAGCGCGAGGTCGTCGACCTCACCAAGCAGCTGGAGCGCCTGCAGCGCCGTGCCGTCGAGCTCCGCGAGGAGGCCGACCGCCTGGTGGCCCGCGCCGCCCGCGAGCGCGGCGAGGACCCGGAGGCGGCCGTCGCCGAGGTGACCGAGGCCGCCGAGGCCGAGGTCGCCGCCGCGGCCGTCGAGGCCGAGCGCGCCGCGAAGGCCGAGGAGCGCCGCGAGGAGCAGCGTTCGACCTACCGCGACGAGCGGGGCAACTTCGAGCGCCGCGACCGCGGTGACCGCGGTGGCTTCAACCGTGACGACCGCGGTGACCGCGGTGGCTTCCGCCGGGACAACGACCGTGGCGGCTTCCGCCGCGACAACGACCGTCCGTCCGGTGGCTTCCGCCGTGACGACCGTCCCTCGGGCGGCTTCAACCGCGACGACCGCGGTGGCCGTTCCTTCGAGCGTCGTGACAACGACCGCCCGTCCTTCCGTCGCGACGACCGCCCCTCCGGCGGCTTCAACCGTGACGACCGCGGTGGCGACCGTGGCGGCTTCCGTCGTGACGACCGTCCGTCCGGTGGCTTCCGTCGTGACGACCGTCCGTCGGGCGGCTTCAACCGCGACGACCGCGGCGGCCGTTCCTTCGAGCGTCGTGACAACGACCGTCCGTCCGGCGGCTTCCGCCGCGACGACCGTCCCTCGGGTGGCTTCCGTCGTGACGACCGTCCGTCGGGCGGCTTCAACCGCGACGACCGCGGCGGCCACCGCGGCAGCGACCGTCCGTTCAACCGCGACCGTCGCGACGACCGCCCCGCCGGCGGCTTCCGCTCGGGCGGCGACCGCCCGTACGGCCGTCGTGACGACCACCGCGGCAGCACCGGCTCGACCGGCGGCTCCTTCGGCCGCCGCGACGACAAGCCGCGCTGGAAGCGCAACGGCTGACATCGCGTAGAACGCTGAGCAGGGCCCGTACGACACTTCGGTGGCGTACGGGCCCTGCTGCTTTGAACGGGTTCGAAATCGCTGTCGACAGGTGGGGGACGGCTGTTAGCATCGGCGCACTCGCATGGGGGCGGTGCGGCCGGGGGGCCGCGAACCTACTGTTCAGCACGAGCGCCGCCGTCTTTCCATGCCTCTACTTGATCCTCAGGGGAGGACCCGAGTGCCTCGTAGCGCTCTTCTACGCCATTCCATCGCGGCCGTCACCGCCGCGACCCTTCTCGCCGGCGTCGGCCCGCTGGCCGCGACGGCGACCGCCGTGCCGGCCGCCGCTGCCGCCGCCGCGGCGATCGACCCGTGGGCGGCGTCCGCTCCGCTGACGGACGGCACGTCCATCCACAGCCTCAAGGACCTCAAGACCGCCAAGGACGGGACGGTCGTCGCCCTCTGGTACCGGATCGCCGCGGACCACAGCACGACCGAGCTCGTCGTCTCGCACCGTCCGGCGGGCAGTTCCGCCTGGAGCGCGGCGCACGTCCTGCGCACCCTGCCGAGCGAGCGCTCCGACGCCAACCTCACGGTCTCGGCCGACGGGTCGGTCACGGCGGCCTGGATGGAGTATCCGAACGACGGTGGGCCGGGGGACGAGAAGCCCGGCGGTGTGTTCCGAATGGCCACCCTCGCGGCCGGGGCCACGACGTGGTCCGACCCGACGGACATCATGAGCGACCCGGGTTGGGTGCACAGCGGGCAACTGGCCGGCTCGCCGTCGGGCGAACTCGTCGCCGTCTGGCAGGGCTTCTCGGCGGGGAAGGCCGGGGTGTACTCCTCGGTCCGTACCGCCCCGGACGCCGCCTGGTCCGAGCCGGTCCGCCTCGACGAGCCCGTGGCGGACGGGGGGCTCAACGGCCCGCCGCAGCTCATCTACTCGGCCCAGGGCACGGCGACCGTCGCCTACGTCCAGGGCGACGCCAAGACCGGTGAGGTCAAGGTCACCGACCGGGCGGCGGGCGGCACGTGGTCGAAGCCGGTCACCGTCTCCAAGCCCGGTACCTACCCCACCGGCCCCACCCTGACCGTCGGCAGCGGCGGACACGCCGCGCTGGCCTGGAGGTCGACGGACGACCCGACGTCCGGGTCCGACACGCAGGTGATCGCCGTGCGTCCGGCCGGCAGCCTGACCTGGGGTGCCGAGGAGCCCGCCAACGGCTTCCGGACCGGTGCCTGGCGCAAGGTCGCCATCAACCCGCAGGGTGACGTCACCCTGCTCGGCGTCGCCTACGACGAGGGCACCGGGTTCACCGCACGGACGACCACGCGGTCCGCCTCCGGAACCTGGTCCGCGCTGAAGACGATCTCCACCGGCTACGTCCCCGACGACCAGTTCGACCTGACGGCTGGCCCCGACGGCACCTTCCACGCCGTCTGGACCCAGGGGAACACGAACCGGAAGCTGATGGCCTCCTCGCGCGTCGACGGTGCCTGGTCCGCGACCCCGACGCCGCTCTCCACCAACACCAGCGGCTATGCACTGGGTCTGGTCACCGTCGATGCCGCCAACCGTCCCGTCGCCGTGTGGGAGCAGTCCACCGGCGACTTCACCACCCAGCTGCGGGCCGCCACCACCGCCCCCGCCCCCGTCAAGCCGCTCCCCAAGTGGCGCGACCTCAGTGGCGACGGCAAGGGCGATCTGCTCGGCCTCACCCCGACCGGGACGCTGGCCGTGCGGACCGGCACGGGCACCGGCGGCCTCGGCACCGGCGCCTCGGCGGCCGGCTGGCCCGCCACCTCGACGGTCGTCCCCTTCGGGGACCTCTCGGGCGACCGGTGCAACGACCTCCTGGTGCGCGACGCCGCGGGCGTCCTGACCCGGTACGACGGCGGCTGCGGCACGGCGTTCGCGCCGAGCGGTCCGAAGCGGACGATCGGCAGCGGCTGGCAGATCTACAACAGCCTCACCGCGTCCGGCGACCTGACGGGCGACGGCCGGACCGACCTCCTCGCCCGCACGCCCGCCGGCGAGCTGTGGATGTACGCCGACGACGGCACGGGCAAGTTCAAGCCGAGGGTCAGGATCGGCGGAGGCTGGCAGATCTACAACTCCCTCGTGGGCGTCGGCGACTTCACCGGTGACGGCAAGGCGGACCTGGTGGCCCGGGACACGGCCGGTGTGCTGTGGCGGTACGCCGGGACCGGCACCGGCGCCTTCGCCGCCCGGGTCAGGATCGGCAGCGGCTGGCAGGCCTACAACTCCCTGGTGGGCGTCGGCGACTTCACCGGTGACGGCAAGGCGGACCTGGTGGCCCGGGACACGGCCGGTGTGCTGTGGCGGTACGCCGGGACCGGCACCGGCGCCTTCGCCGCCCGGGTGAAGATCGGCGGCGGCTGGCAGATGTACAAGACGCTGTCCTGACGCAGGACCCTCAGGGCCCGTACGAGCACTCCGGTGCCGCACGGGCCCCGTCTCGTACGACCGTTCGGCCGGGATACGCTCGGCCGGACGACCGACGCGGGTGAGGAGTGCCGGCCAGGGGGCCCGGCCCAGACCCCTCCCCGCATCCCGCACATCAGGTTTCCCCGGGGAGGGACCTCTCTTTGACCCGTCACCCACGCGCGCGGCTGCCCCGCGCGCGTACCGCCGTCCTCGCCGCAGCGCTGCTCGCCTCGGGGATCGGCCTCTCGCCGACCGCGACGGCCGCGCCCGTCGTGGGCATCGACCAGCTGGACGTCACGCCGAACTGGCGGACCGTGCCCCGGAAGGAGACCGTCCTCGCGGTGGGGCCCACGGGCTACGCGCACCGCACGGAGGACTCCGACGAGCACAGCGGCGAGGAGCCGCAGTGGACCGACTTCGCGAGCGGCACGAGCGTGCCGCTGGGATACGGCGACGGCAACGACGCCTATGCCGACCGGGGGACCGGCGGTCCCTACGTGTACCTCCAGCACGGCATCGGCACCCACTACCTCCGCGACGTGCGGACCGGCGAGGAACAGCCGCTGACCATCCCGGAGGACACGAGCTTCCGGGGGATCCTCGGCGAGACGCTGCTCTTCCAGCAGTACGCGCCCGGCTCCTCGCTCGCCACCACCACCGGCTACTTCCTCCGGCGCGTCGGCGACGGGACGACCGTCCCCGTCACCGGCTGGCCCGAGGGCGCCGACCTGCACATGGCGCGGCTCGTGGCCGGTGACGCCGACACGGCCGTGATCCGCTTCGACCGCTCCCCCTCGTACGCGTACACCGACCTCGGCGTCGTCGACCTGCGGACCGGGACGATGCGCGTGATCGCCTCGCCCACCCCGTCGCTCGACGTCCTCACCGGGCCGGTGGCGGTGACCCCGGAGCGCATCGCCTGGGTCGACAGCGGCCGTACGGTCCACATCCGGCAGCTGGCCGACCTCGACGCGCCCGAGACGACCTACCCGCTGCCCGAGGGACTCTCGGTCCGCCGCATCGGACTCGTCGGCGACCGGGTCCTCGCGGTCGACGACGAGGAGGGCACGGACGCGGCGCTCCACCGCCGCCTCGTCGCGCTCTCCCCGACGGGCGAGCAGCAGACCCTCCTGGAGCGGGCCGAGGGCGAGATCACCCAGATCGGCGACGGTTCCGGCGCGGCCGTCGTCGGCGGCACCTCCGCCACCGACTGGTCCCTGCTCAAGGTCGTCCCGGGCAAGAGCGGCGGCGCACCCGCCCTGGAGAAGCTGCGCCGCCTCGACCCGCTCCCGGCGAAGATCGACGCGCTCGCGCTGGGCGCCGGCCGGCTCACCACCCTGGAGTACGACGGACCGAAGGGTCCCGGCTTCTACGGCCGGACGCTGCCCGTCGGCCCGGTCCACACCGGGCAGTCCGCGCCGGCCTGGCAGGGCGTCGAGGCGAACGCCGAGTGGAACGGCTCGCCGCTCCTCGACACCGGCGACGGCCGCACGGTCTCCTACCCCCGGATCCCGTACACCCAGCGGGCGGTCATCGCCCGCGGCACCACGGGGAAGACGACCCGCGTCACCATCGACGGCGACAGCGACGGCTGGATCGGCGACGCCTTCGGCCGCTGGGCGGTCGTCCAGAGCGGGCAGCCCATGTTCCCCGGTGAACTCGCCGCCGACGCCGAGACGATCGTCGTGGACCTGGACGCCTCGAAGGTCGTGTCGCGGCAGGAGCAGGCCGCCGTCGCCCTGTGGGGCGACACGCTGTTCACGAGCACGGAGACGGACGGCGAGGTCGCCCGCAGGGACCTGGCCACCGGCAAGGACCTCGGCAAGATCACGACCGGTTCCGGCTGCCCGCTGACGGAGCTCCAGACCGCGGGCGGGCGCTGGCTCTACTGGGCCTGCGCGCGGTACGCCAAGCAGGGCGTCGTCGACCTGAAGAGCGGCGCCAGGATCGCGCTGCCCCGCTCGTACGGGGACGGCGGCCTCCTCGGCGACGGCTACTACGTCGACCGGAACAGCCCGTACCTCCGGATCACCGACTTCCACACCGGCACGGCGGCGGCCCGTACGCTCGTCGACTCCACGCCCGTGTACGGCGGCCGCCGGGTGGCCTGGACCGTCGACCGCTTCGGCGGGGGCGTCGCGTACAAGGACGCCGACAACCGCATCCACACGGTGTGGACGGGCGTGCCCGCCTCCGACCTCACCGCCGCCTCGGCGAAGGTCCCGGCGGGCATGCGGGCGAAGGACGGCTGGAAGCCGTCCTGGACGCTGTCCAAGCCCGCCTCGATCTGGCAGCTGACGCTGCGGGACGTGTACACCGGGGCCGTGATCCGCAGCTACGGCGGCGGCGAGACCCGGGGCCGCATCGACGTCTCCTGGGACGGCCGTACGGCGGCGGGCAAGCCCGTCGTGAACGGCCGGTACTCCTGGCACCTGGCGGCGAGCACGGCCGACGGCCAGGGCAAGGACCTGTCCCTCACCGGCACGGTCTCGGTCACCGGCGGCCGCCCGGCCTGGCGGGACCTGGCCGGGAACGACACGCAGGGCGACCTCCTGGTGATGGACACCGCGGGCCTGGTGTCCATGTACAAGGGCAACGGCTACGGCGGCTTCTCGGCGCGGACCGCGGGGACCGGCACGAAGTTCGCGACCTCGTCCGTCCTGGTGCCCTTCGGGGACGTGAACGCCGACGGCTGCGCCGACGTGCTCGTCCGGGTCGGCGACCAGCTGCGGGCCTACCGGCCGGGCTGCGACAAGGTGGTCTCGGCCTCCTCCCCGTACACCGCCATCGGCTCGGGCTGGGGACAGTACGACGTCCTCACGTCCCCGGGCGACGCGAACGGCGACGGATACGCCGACCTGGTCGCGCGTCAGGCGTCGACCGGCGACGTGTACTTCTACGCCGGCACGGCCGACCACCGGGTGAAGGCCCGCGTCAGGATCGGAGCCAACTGGAAGCTGTACAAGAAGATCGTCGGCGCCGGCGACCTCAACGGCGACGGCCGCGGCGACCTCCTCGGCGTCGACGCCTCGGGCGTGCTCTGGCGGTACTACTCCACCGCGACCGGCGGCGTCACCGCGCGCGTGAAGGTCGGCAGCGGCTGGGGCGGCTACTCCTCCCTGGTGGGGACCGGCGACATCTCCGGCGACGGCTGCGCGGACCTCGCGGCCCGCGACACGACGGGCAGGCTCTACGCCTACAACGGCACCTGCACCGGCCCGTACGGCTCCCGCGTCCTGGTCGGCTCCGGCTGGAACGCCTTCAAGGCCCTCTTCTGATTCCTTCCGTCCCTCCGCGGGCCCGGCCGACACCGACCGGGCCCGCGGCGCGGCCGGTGTCGGATACCCGATCGGTTCCCGGGCCCTCTCGGGCTATGCTGCACGGGTGTGCTTGTCCACGGGCCGTTAGCTCAATTGGCAGAGCAGTGGACTTTTAATCCATTGGTTGTGGGTTCGAGTCCCACACGGCCTACAGGTACAGAGGAGCGCCCCGACCGGTTTCGGCTGGTCGGGGCGCTCCGTCGTTCGGGGGCGCTTGCGTGAGCGATGCGTGAGCGGACGGGCCGGTACTCCGGGGCAGAGGCCGAATACGTTCAGGACGTCAGGTCGAACTGCTTGAGCCAGTTCGGGTCCCTGTCGCCGACCGTGGCGACCAGACCGCCGGACAGCAGCACCATGGAGAGGACGAAGGCCATCGGGTCTCCGTAGTGCTCCACCGCCTGGTTCAGGGTCAGGTCGGGGGCGTCCGGGTGGCCGATGAACCCCGACACCTGGAGAAGGTCGTCGTGCTGGATTCCCAGGTTGTCCGACACCCAGAGGACGGAGTCCCGGGCCTGATCCTCGGCGATCTGCTCCCTTGCCCCGATGAGCCAGGCCATGAGGATCGCCATGACCATGGTGGGGTCGGAGGGATGTTCACCTTCGAGGAAGGACCCTCCGGGGCCCTTCGAGGGGTTCTCCATCCAGGTGGCGATGTCCGCCCGCAGGCGCTTCCGGGTTCGGACCCGGGAGATCTCGGAGAGGTCGGGCCTCAGGTCGTGTGCTGCCCGAGCGACGCGTGCGCTCCGGCGGCGCTGGCTGTTTCGTCCCATGGCCTGGAGCATGACGCCGATGGCCTCCCGGCCGAGGAGTCGGTGACGCGGAGACCACCCAAGCAACGCACCCTCATGTTCATGCAGCAGTACATGGGCGCCGCCAGGGCCGGCTCATCTCAGTGCCGGTCCTGGCGGCGTGTTGACGTACTCGAAGGCTCAGAGCGATGCCCCGGCTCCGAGGCTTCCGGCGCTGACGGCTCCCCGCAGGACGTGGGCGATCTCCTCGGGCCTGAGGTCGATGCCGTCGAGGCCCTCCACGGTCAGCGGGATCTCCTCCAGGGCGTATTCGCCGCGTCCTTCGGCGCTGTACTCGGGGCCGGTGCGGTCCTCGAAGGACCAGGTCGCGATGCGGGCGAGGTAGAAGAGCTGGCGCTCGTCGTCGGACTCCAGCGTGTGGAGAAGGCGGACGATGTCGGCCTTCCCCGCGATCTCCTCGTGGATCTCCCGGTGGAGGGCGGCCTCGCGGGACTCGTCGCCGGGTTCGACGCCGCCGCCGGGCAGGACCCAGTACTCGGGGATGCCGGGCCGGGTGCGGCGGATGACCAGCATCGTGTCGTCGGCGGTGATGAGGACGGCGCGGACTCGTTCGATCATTTCGGTTCGTCTCCTTACTTGTTGACGGTCTCAGTGCAGCAGCCAGCCGCCGTCGACGTGGACGGAATGCCCCGTGATGAACGAGGCGGAGGGGCCTACGAGGAACGCCACCAGGGCCGCGGCGTCCTCGGGCCGGCCACGGCGCGGGACGCACTGGCGCTTGATCCGGTCCTCCGGCCGCGCACGGTGGATGGCCCAGGACGAAGGCGACACCCCCGAACTGCGCGGACTCGCCCAGCGCTACTACGCCCACGCCTTCCGCCTGGCCGCCGAAGCCGGCGACCCGGAACTGTCCGCGACGGCCCTCCGTGGCCTCGCCGTGCAGTGCGTCGACCTCGGCTACCGGGCCGAGGCCGTCCAGCTCGGCGAAGCCTGCGTGGACCACGGCCGCCACCTCGACAATCCGCGCGCCGTTGCCTACTACGAGGCCACCCTCGCCAACGCCGCCGCCCAGGACGACGACCGCCGCATGGCCACCAAGCACCTCGCCCTCGACATCCACGGCCTCGACCGCCGCCGTACCCGCGCCATCGTCCTCGCCGACCTCGGCGGCGTCCGCCTCCGCCAAGGCGACGTCGACGGCACCCTGGCCACCTGGCGCGACTTCCTCGACTGCGCCGACGGCATCCGCTGGGTCAAGGTCCAGGCCGCCTTGCAGGACATGCGCGTCCGCCTGCGCCGGTACAGCGGAGTCCCAGAGGCGCAGGAGCTTCGCATGCTGGCCGCTGAGGTCGAGACCTATTGATTCGGCTTTCTGTCTACCTCTCCAGGCGCACTGTGGCCATCAGGGAATGAGAGGGTTCCTTTCGCGCCGGTCTGCGTAGTTGGTTGTCGGCCATTGGCTATCGACTTCTGGCCGGTTATATACCGGTCCGCATTTCGTGTCACTACTGATGTCACGTTTTGCTGGGGAGAGATTGCTTCCTTCTAGGTCAAGCGTGGCGCGAACATGCCTGTCCTGGATGGACCCCCCAGAATCACGCCGAACCTCAAGCAAACCTCAGAGTTGCCGGCAAGCAGTAGAAAGCGGCCCGCGTGATCATTAGGTTCTTCGCAGCGCCCCAAAATGGGGTGCACGGGGAGGGGAAAATGATCGAATCTCGCTTAAAGCTCAGCGCAATTGCCGTTCCTGCATTCACGTTGGCTCTGGTTGCCGCCCTCACAGGCTCCGCGTCCGCGGCACCCGTGGAGGACTCCACTCCTGCCCCCAGCTATGAACTGGGGGAAACCTTCGTGCTGAACGCTTCCGACGACCCGCTCGCCCAGCTGCCCGACGCCACCGACGACACAGGCTCGGCACATCGCTGCGACAACCCCTACCGGGAGTGGCGCTCGATTGTCTCCAGCACCAGCTACTTCGTGCCCTCCCTGCTGCCGGGCACCTCGTTCAAGGACGGTCCAGGTGGCAAAATGATCGTCAGTGTCACCAAGGCGGGCTCTGTGAAGGCGGAGATCACCGCAGGTGGAGAAGCAGAACTGAGTGCCGTGGTCGCATCGGCCAAGGCGACGATCAACACGACGATCGGCGCAGAGTTCACCTACACCATCGGCCACACCTATCAGCAGGATGTCTCTCCCCGGAAGTACGGGCACTTGCAGTACGGTTCCTACGGCTTCAAGGTCGTCTGGGGCAAGTACAGGACGAGCGCGGACCGTTGCGGCAAGACTCTCGTCAAGAGCTGGACGGCGAAGCTCCCGACGAGGGAGACCGGATGGAAGTACTGGGAGACTCCCTCATGACAGGCCCACAGCGCACAGCCGGCGTGCTCATCTGTCTTTTGGCGGCCGGCTTGACCGGCTGTACGTCGCAACCCGACCCTGAGCCGACTCCGCCCGTACACACCAGCTCCCCGAATACTGCAGCTTCCACGAGCAGCGTGGGCGAGGCCCAGGTGCGCTTGGCGCTCGGAGACGGCTCAACTGATGACGATCCGGCCTTTGTCGCCATGGGGTTCGAGCGGCTGGCCGAAGGGGCGCATACCCAGACCGTCCTCGACCGCGGCAAGGGCTACGCCCTCCAGGTCGTCTGCGTCGGCACCACAAGCGTAAAGATCACAGGAACTGGCCTGAAGCCCTCCAGCGCCGCGTGCGACGGCACGATCGTCAGCCAGAGAATCACCAACGCGCCGGCGGACTTCACCCTCAACGTCCGCGCGACAGGCGGGGGGAACCCCAGTGGGTCGATCGGCTGGCGGCTGAACCGCCTCAGCAACTGAAACGCCCCTGGTGAGGGAGCTGCTTGCCGACCGCGCTCCCATGCCTCCAGGCTGCACCACCCATCCGACCCCAGCCAGGACTTCTCATCCATTGGTTGTGGGCTCGAGTCCCACACGGCCTACAGGTGCAGAGGAGCGCCCCGACCGGATCCTTCCGGTCGGGGCGCTTCGGCGTTCGGGGGTTTCCGGTCCGGGCGCTGCCGCTACTCGTTCACGAGTACGGGGACGGAGACGACCGCGGTGGTCGGGGCGCCCTTGAGGTTCTTGGCGGGGACGGTGAAGTCGATGCCGTCGCCGGCGGCACGGGGGCCGGTGTGGGCCTCGCCGTGGCCGGTCTCGCCCTCCTCCTGGTACTGGAAGGTGCCGGTGCCGAGGAGGCGGCCGGAGGAGTCGTAGTAGGCGGCCCGCAGTTCCAGCGCCAGGACGTCGCTGATGTCGGAGGTGATGGCGAGGTGGCCGGTGACCGAGGGCTTCGGGGTGAGCGTGAGGCGGGTGAGGCGCACCCGGTCGGTGAAGGGGCCCTGTTCGATGCGGACTTCACCCTTGGCCGGGGCCGGAGAGAGCGTCGGGGCCGGAGCCGGCGCGGTGCGCGGGGCCGGGAAGGTGACCGGTGCCGCGGACGCGGGCGGCTGCTCGGCGGCCCGGTGGTCGTCCTCGGTGCCGCCGCTGCAGCCGGTGAGCGCCACCATGGCGGGGAGGATCAGGCCGAGCGCGGCGGCCGTGGTGCGGGTGAGCGGGCTCATCGGCGTACTCCTGGAGGTGTGGGGGCGCGGGGCCGGGGCGTCGTCGCGCCACCGGCCCCGCGCTGCCGTCAGTGGGCCTGGGGGGCCCGGCCGAACAGCGAGCGGTACATCTTGCTGTACAGGTCGGTGTTGTTCTGGCTGACGGCGAAGCGCTTGCCGCCGGGGCCGTACGCGTACAGCGGGACGTCGGCACCGGTGTGGTTGCCGGACAGGTAGGCCAGCCAGAGGCTGGCCTCGGGGCTGCCGTCCTTCACGTCCGCCGCGTCGTCCGGGGTGCGGAAGGTGGCCGGGCCGAAGTTCTTCGGGTCGTTCGCGCCGGCGCCGTTGACGATGCCGGAGGAGCGGGCCGGGTCCTTGACGTTGGCCGAGGAGGAGCGCGACGGCGTGGAGTTGTTCGCCGGGTTGCCCGCGTCGGTGTTGGCCGGCGGGGCGGCCGCCTCGGCGTTGGTGAAGGAGCCCTTCTCGATGATGTTGAAGCCGGCGCACTCGTGGTCCGCCGTCACGATCACCAGGGTGTGGCCGTCCTTCTTCGCGAAGTCGACCGCGGCCTTGACGGCGTCGTCGAACGCCTTGACCTCGTCGAGGGTCTGCGCGGCGTCGTTGGCGTGCGAGCGCTTGTCGATCTGGGCGCCCTCGACCTGGAGCAGGAAGCCCTTCCTGGAGCGGTTGCTGAGCAGGGAGATGGACTTCTGGGTCATCTCCGCCAGCGTCGGCTCCTGCTTCTGCGGCGCGTCGGCCGGCAGCTTCGCCTTGGCGTTCTCGACGGTCAGGTTGCCGCGGTTGAACAGGCCGACGACCTTGCCGCGCTTGACGTTCGCCAGGTCGTCCTTGGTGGCGACCCGCTGGGAGGCGGCGGTCTGCGCGGGCAGCGACGGGTCGCCGAAGCTGCCGAGGACCTGGTAGCCCTGGGCCTGGAGCGCCTTCTGGTCGTCCGGCTCGAAGCGGGCCAGGCCGCCACCGAGGATGACGTCGGCGGTGCCGTTGCGGGCGATCTGCTCGGCGATCGGCGTGATCATGGTCTGGTCGGCCGGCTTGTCCTCGAACGTGCCGTCGGCCTTCCTGGGCAGGCAGGAGGCGTCCGAGTAGACCGGGCCCTGGCAGCCGCGCAGCAGCGCGTGGCTGAACTGGGCGGCCGGGGTCGCGTCGGTGATCTCGGCGGTGGAGACGTTGCCGGTGGCGAAGCCGGCCTGGTGGGCCTGCTCCATCAGCGTCGCGACGCGCTTCTCGTAGGCGTCGACGCCGAGAGCGGCGTTGTAGGTCTTCACGCCGGACGACCAGGCGGTGGCCGAGCTGGCGGAGTCGGTGACCAGCGCGGGCTGGTCGCTGTCCTTCTCGACGGCGTACGTGGAGACGGCGCCGTAGTTCGGCAGCTTCTCCATGTTCAGCCTGCCGGTGGCGCCGTAGAAGCGCTCGCGACCGGCGGCGACGTGGGAGCGGCTCATGCCGTCGCCGAGCAGGTAGATGACGTTGTGTATCTCGTTGTCGTCGCCCCGGTGCTGCGGGGCCGAGTTGGCGACCACGGCCGTACCGGCGGCGAGCGCGCCGGTCGTGGCGAGGACCGTCAGCATTCTGACGGACATGCGCATGCGGATGCTCCTAGGGGAGGCTGGGCGCCGCGCACCGGCCTCTTGGCGGGCCGTGCGGCGGGCGCACCCGGACTTGCCGGGCGCCAGCGACGCTAGGAGCGGGTCGTGAACGCTCCTCGATGACAGGGTGTCATCGAGGAGAACATGCAGGATGCGCTCCCTCGTTGTGCGGTCAGTGGGCTTCCGGGCGGCGGTAGACGCAGACGTTGACGCCCTGGGGGCTGGTGACCGTGGAGGCCAGTTCGAGGGTGCGCAGGGCGCCGTCCGCCGGGAAGATCGACTTTCCGCCGCCGAGGAGCACCGGCATGACCATCAGGCGGAGTTCGTCGGCGAGGTCCTCGGCCAGGAGGGTGCGGGCGAGGCTGGGGCTGCCCATGACGAGGAGGTCTCCGCCGGGCGTCCCGTGGAGTTCGCGGAGGCGGGCCACGGCCTTGTCGCCGGGGATGAGCGTGGTGTTCCAGCCGAGGTCGGCCTCGCCGAGGGTGCCGGAGACGACGTACTTCGGGAGGGCGTTCATCCGGTCGGCGAAGGGGTCGCCGGCCCGCTCCGGCCAGGCGGCGGCCATCGTCTGCCAGGTGCGGCGGCCGAAGAGGAGGGCCTCGGCCTGCGCGGTCGCCTCGTCGAACGCGCCGCCCACGACCTCCGGGTCGAAGAAGGGGTGCGTCCAGCCGCCGTGCGCGAAGCCGCCGTCGGTGTCCTCCTCGGGACCGCCCGGGGCTTGGACGACGCCGTCGAGGCTGATGAACTCGCTGATGACGATGCGCATGGGGTCGTTCCTGTTCGTCCGGGGCTGCTTCGTGGTGGGGTGCCGTACGGGAGTGAAGACGTGGGGTTCCGTACGGGAGTGAAGACAAGGCTGCCGTCGGAAAGTCATCGCTTCCCGAGAACTGTCTTCGGCGTTTCGCGGTCCTTCTTCTCGGAACTTCGTTCGTCCGAACGGCTCCGTACGGGGGCGGCGCCGGGGAACGTGGGGAAACGTGGACGCGGAGTGTGGAGGTGGGGTCGGTGGCGGCGAGCGGTTCCGGTGATCCGGCGGGGGAGGCGCGGCAGCTGGCCCGCTATGCGCTGTTCGCCGTGGGGGGCGCCTGCGCGGCGCTGCTGACCGCGCTCGGCAGCGGGATGCTGATCCTGCTGAGCGGGGTCGTGGGGCTCGCCGCGACGGCCGCGGGCGTCTGGTGGTTCCTCGCGCACCGCGGGCCGGTGCGGGTGTTCGGGGCGATCCTCGCCGCGGCCGCGCCCCTCACGACCCTCGGCCTGTACGTCTCCGGGGGCGTCTGGGTGAACGCCCTCGTCGCCCTCGGCCTGTGGGGCGTCGCGCTGTCCTGCGCGCGGGCCGCGCTGCGGCGCCCGGAGGACGAGCGGAAGGCGCTGATGCGGGGGGAGAGCGTCCCCCCGCCCCGCCGGCCCGTACTGATCATGAACCCGAAGTCAGGTGGCGGGAAGGTCGCGCGGTTCGGTCTCGTCGAGCGGGCGGAGGCGCTCGGCGCCCGGGTGATCCTGCTCGACCCGTCGGCCCCGGCCGATGTCGGCGGGCTCGCCCGGAAGGCCGTGGCCGAGGGCGCCGATCTGCTCGGCGTGGCGGGCGGCGACGGCACCCAGGCGCTGGTGGCCGAGGTCGCCGCCGAGCACGATCTGCCGTTCCTGGTGATCTCGGCCGGCACCCGCAACCACTTCGCGATGGACCTGGGCCTCGACCGCACCGACCCCTCCCGCTGCCTCGACGCCCTGACCGACGGCGAGGAGCTCCGGATCGACCTCGGCGACGTCGCCGGGCGGCCCTTCGTCAACACCGTCTCCTTCGGGGTGTACGCCGATGTCGTCCAGCGCCCCGAGTACCGCGACGACAAGGCCGGCACGGCGCTCGAGGTCCTGCCCGACCTGCTCCAGGGCGGTTTCGGCGACCGCCTCGACGCGACCGCCGACGCCACCCCGCTCACCGGGCAGCAGGCGCTCCTCGTCAGCAACAACCCGTACGCGGCGCCCGATCCGCTCGGTACGGTCGCCGCCCGCAGGACGCGTCTCGACGGGGGCGAGCTCGGGGTCATCGGCATCCGCGTGGACGGCGCCGCCCAGGCCGCCGAGCTGGCCGTCCTGGGGAACCGGGCGACCGGCCTGAAGGTCCTGACGGCCCGCAGGGTGGAGGTCGGGGGCGCCCCGGGCGCCACTATCTCCGTCGCCGTGGACGGCGAGGCCCTGACCCTGCCCACGCCCGTCGTCTGCACCCTCCGCCCCCGAGCCCTGCGGGTCCTCGTGCCCCGCGGCCGGCCGGGGTCCCCGGTGCCCCCGCCGCCCCTCGACTGGCGGCGGCTGACCCGGCTGGCCTTCCCCGAGGAGCCCGCCGCCGGCGACGGAAACCCGTGGGACACCCGTACCTCTTGAACCCCAGTACCCCTGACTAGGAGCGGCGCATGACCGACGACACGAAGACCGGGACCCTCCGGGCGGTCCTGCACGACATCCGGGCCGTCGACGGCGCCGTCTACGCGGCGGTGGCCGCCACCCCCACGCCCACGCTCGACACGGCGTTCCGCCGGCTCTCCACGGCGGCGAACCACTCCAAGATCTCGTTCACCGTCGCGGCGGCGCTCGCGCTCGTGCCGGGCCGGCCGCGCCGGGCCGCGCTCGCCGGGGTCGGGGCGATCGCGGTGGCCTCGGCCTCGGCGAACCTGCTCGGCAAGCGGCTCGTCCGCCGGCCGAGGCCGGACCGGGAGGCGGCCCGGGTGGTGGTGGGCCGTCATGTCCCCATGCCGGCCTCGGCGTCGTTCCCCTCCGGGCACACCGCGTCGGCGGTCGCCTTCGCCACCGCCGTCGGCTCGGTGCTGCCGCCCGCCGCGCTGCCCCTCGCGGCCCTGGCGTGGACCGTGGGCTACTCCCGGGTCCACACCGGGGTGCACTACCCGGGCGACGTCGCCGCGGGCGCCCTCCTCGGCGTCGCGAGCGCGGGCGTCTCCCTGGCGGTCGGGAGCTGGTGGACCGCCAGGGAGAAGTGACCGACCCCCGGCCGGGGCCGTACTCGGCCGGGGCCGTACGCGGTCAGGGCCGCACTCGGTCAGGGCCCCACGCGGCGAGGGCCGCACACGACCGGGGTCGCATTCGGCCGTACCGCACACGGCCGGGGCCGCACGCGGTACGGCCCCGGTCTCAGTGCTCCGCGCGGCTCAGTACTCCGCGCGGGCCAGGTCCTCCTCCGTGAGGCCGAGCACGGCCATCCGCTCCGGGTCCGCCAGGATGTGCAGCTCGACGATGCGGTCCTCGACGATCGTGAACGTCATGATCGAGCCCGGGCGGCCCTGGACGACCGACACCACCGCGGGCTGGCCGTTGGCCACGACCTGCAGCACGCCCGTACGGAACTTCGCGTACGTGAGGGCCTGCGCGATGACCGCCTCGGCGCCCCGCACGACCTTGGAGACGGCCGCGAGGGTCCTGCCCCCGTCCGCGCGCAGCACCACGTCCGGGTCGAGGACGGCGAGCAGCCCCTCGAAGTCCCCGCCGTGCGCCGCGGCGAGGAAGGCGTCGGCGATCTCCCGCTGCCGCCGCGCGTCGGGACCGGGCGCCGGGGTGGCGTCCTGCACCCGGCGGCGGGCGCGGCTGGCGAGCTGGCGGGTCGCGGCCGGGGTGCGGTCCACGATCTTCGCGATCTCGTCGAAGGAGACGGCGAACATGTCGTGCAGCACGAACGCGAGCCGCTCCGCGGGACCCAGGGTGTCCAGGACGACGAGGAGCGCGAGCCCGACGGACTCGGTGAGCTCGGCCGCGTGCTCCGGGTCGGTGGTGTCGGCGACCCGGACCACCGGATCGGGGACGTAGTACTCCAGCGGGTCCTCGCGGCGCGAGCCGCGCGAGCGCAGCATGTCCAGGCAGACGCGGCCGACGACCGTGGTCAGCCAGCCGCTGAGGTTCTCCACGCCGCTGACGTCGCTGCGGCTGAGCTTGAACCAGGCCTCCTGGACGGCGTCCTCGGCCTCGCTGAGCGAGCCCAGCATCCGGTACGCCACCGCCCGCAGATGGCCGCGGTCGGCGTCGAAGCGCCGGGCCAGGAACCCCTTGTCCACCTTCTCGGTGTGGTCCACTCGTCGATCTCCCCGTTCGCGTCCCGTCATGCCGTCATGACGGATCGATTCCCTTGGATGTGACACCGGAGGCGAGCCGGGCGGTCCGGTAAACGGCCCCGGCAACGGTCCCGGTACGTGAGATCCCCGCCGTCTCGCGGCGAACGCCCGGGATTCCCCGGCCGAAGCCCCCGACCACCGTGAATCCCCACTTCAGCACGGTGATCTTCGTCCGTAGATTGATCACCATGACGACGACAACGACCCCGGTCAACCCCGTACTCCGCACCCCGCCGGCCTCCCCCGCCGCCGCGGCCGCCTACTTCTCGGCCAGCCTCGCCTTCCACGCCGACGTCTCCGACGTGGCCTCCGCGCTCGCCACCGCCGCCGCCGAGGGCACCGACCCGGGCTTCGTGGTGATCGACTCCCGGTCCACCGCCTCCTGGGACCAGGGCCACGTCCCCGGCGCGATCCACCTGCCGACCGCGCTCATCCCCGAGCAGGCCGAGCAGCTGCTCGACCGGTCCGTGCCGGTCGTCACGTACTGCTGGGGCCCCGGCTGCAACGGCGCCACGCGCGCCGCGCTCGCCCTCGCCGAGCTGGGCTTCCAGGTGAAGGAGATGCTCGGCGGCTTCGAGTACTGGGTGCGCGAGGGCTTCGCGTACGAGACGTGGGAGGGGCCCGCGGAGAAGGCCGCCGACCCGCTGACGGCGCCGGTCGACTCCGACGACTGCGGCTGCTGACGTCGGCCCACGGAAAACCGATTTCGTGATCGCCCCGGTCATGCCGTAGAGTCATGTTCACCGACGCGGGGTGGAGCAGCTCGGTAGCTCGCTGGGCTCATAACCCAGAGGTCGCAGGTTCAAATCCTGTCCCCGCTACTCAGTAGCAACGAAGACCCGGATTCTCAGGAATCCGGGTCTTCGTCGTTTCCGGTCTTCGTCGTTTCCAGGGCTTCATGGCTTCCGGGGCTTCATGGTTCCCGGATCCTCTCCGCTTGACCTTTACGCAACGTCAAGATTTAGCGTTCTCGGCATGGAGTGGTCGATCCAGGAGATCGCCAAGAAGGCCGGTACCACCAGCCGCACCCTCCGCCACTACGGCGAGCGCGGACTGCTTGAACCGAGCCGGATCGGCGCGAACGGTTACCGGTACTACGACCAGGCGGCGCTCGTGCGGCTGCAGCGGATCCTGCTGCTGCGCGAGCTGGGGCTCTCGCTGCCCGCCATCGCCGAGGTCCTCGCGGGGCAGCGGGACACGTCCGCCGCCCTGCGCACCCATCTCGCCCTCCTGGAGCAGGAACGCGAGCGCATCGGACGCCAGATCGCGTCGGTGCGGACCACTCTCGACAAGACCGAGAAGGGAGAAGAGCTCATGGCCGAGGAAGTGTTCGACGGTTTCGACCACACGCGGTACGAGGAGGAGGTCTCCGAGCGCTGGGGCCGCGACGCGTACGAGAAGGGCGACCGCTGGTGGCGCTCGCTCACCGACGCGCAGAAAAAGGCGTTCATGGCCGAGCAGGCCGGCATCGCCCGCGACTTCGGGCAGGCGGCCCGGGACGGCCTGGCCGCCGACAGCGAGGAGGTGCAGGCCATCACGCGGCGCCAGATCGCCTGGCTGTCGACGACCACGACGCCGAGCAAGGAGTACGTGATCGGCCTCGGGCAGATGTACGTCGACGACCCGCGCTTCACCGTGAACTACGACAAGCACGGCGAGGGCACCGCGCTCCTCGTCCGGGACGCGATGAGGGTCTACGCGGAGCGGAACCTCTGAGACCTGCCCGTGAGACCTGTCTGATGTAAACGGTGGCCAAAACCGGGCCCGCCTCTTTGCAGGCGTGCTGCGCCCCACCGTAGCCTCACGCGCACCATGAGTGACGAGCGTGTGAGCGATGTGAGCCGGCGGGCGCCCGCCGTGCTCGTCCTGCTCGCGCTCCTCGCCCTGCTCGTGAGCGTCTGCCACGGCCCCCACGGGCACGTGCTGCCGACCTCCGGCACCGCGACCGTCTCCGCCCCCGCGCTCCCGCACGGCTGCGAGCGGTCCGGAGACGCCTGGACCTTCGACGCCCACCTTCCCGCGCAGGTCGCCGCCTCCCCGCTCGCCGTGCCCGACGCCGGCGGAGCCGTGCTCCTGCCGTACACGGCGGACCTCCGCACCGATCCCCGCGCGCGCTGCGTCCGGAACCGGGCGGGCCCCGGCCCCGAGCCGGGCCGACTGCTCATCGCCCTCGGGGTGGACCGGAACTGAACCGGGTCCCGCACTCGCGTGACCAGGTTCCCTTTCGCGTACCCACCCCGAGGACGTACCGATCATGACCGCACCACTGACCGGCTACCCGCTGCCCGTCGCCGAGCAGACCGTCGGCAACACCCCCCTGCTGTGGACGGACGACGGCTACTGGGCCAAGCTCGAAGGCTTCAACTTCGGCGGCATCAAGGACCGCGCCGCCCTCCACATGGTCGAGCAGGCCCGCCGCCGCGGGGACCTGCGGCCCGGCGCCCCGATCGTCGAGTCGACCTCCGGGACCCTCGGTCTCGGCCTCGCCCTCGCGGGCGTGCTCCACGGCCATCCCGTGCACGTCGTCACCGACCCCGGTCTCGAACCGATCGTCGAGCGGATGCTCGTCGCCCACGGCGCCCGGGTCCACGTCGTCCCCGAGCCGAGCCCGCACGGCGGCTGGCAGCAGGCCCGGATGGACCGGGTCGCCGAGCTGCTCGCCGAGCTCGACGGGGCCTGGTGGCCCGACCAGTACGGGAACCCCGACAACCCCGCCGCGTACGGGGGGCTCGCCGCCGAGCTGTCCGCGCAGCTCGACCGGATCGACGTCCTCGTCTGCGCGGTCGGCACCGGCGGCCACTCGGCCGGGATCTCCCGGGCGCTGCGCGCCACCAGCAGCCCGGCCCTCGAACTCGTCGGCGTCGACTCCGTGAACTCCACCGTCTTCGGCCTGCCGGCCGGGGAACGCCTCATGCGGGGCCTCGGCTCCTCCATCCACCCGGGCAACGTCGACCACGGCGCCTTCGACGAGGTCCACTGGGTGGGCCCGGCGGAGGCGGTACGGGCGGCCCGCCGGCTTGCCTCGCGGCAGTTCGCGACCGGCGGCTGGAGCGTGGGCGCGGTCGCGCTCGTCGCCAGCTGGCTGGCCCGCACGCGCCCGCGCGGGACCCGGATCGCGGCCGTCTTCCCGGACGGGCCGCAGCGGTACTTCGACACCGTCTTCAACGACGAGTTCTGCGCGGCGCACGGGCTGCTCGACGGTCCCGTACGGGAGGACCCCGCCGGGTACGTCTCCGCCGAGACCGTCAGCGGCTGGACCCGCCGAGTCCTGGAGCGGGCCAAGTGACCACGGCGACGGCCCCCGCCAAGGGGGGCATCTGGAAGCAGAGCCGCACCTTCGAACCGGCCGTGCGGCTCCTCTTCCTCAACCAGCTCACCATCAACCTCGGCTTCTACATGCTCATGCCGTACCTGGCCGCGCACCTCGCGGACGGGCTCGGCATGGCCGCCTGGGCCGTGGGCCTCGTCCTCGGCGCCCGGAACCTCTCCCAGCAGGGCATGTTCCTCGTCGGCGGGGCGCTCGCCGACCGGCTCGGCTTCAAGCCGCTCATCGTGGCCGGCTGCGCCCTGCGGACGGTCGGCTTCGGGGCGCTCGCCTTCGCGCAGTCGCTGCCGATGCTGATCGCCGCCTCGCTCGCGACGGGCCTCGCGGGGGCGCTGTTCAACCCGGCGGTGCGGGCGTACCTGGCGGCGGAGGCGGGGGAGGAGCGGCGCGTCCAGGCCTTCGCGCTGTTCAACGCGTACTACCAGGCGGGCATCCTGCTCGGGCCGCTCGTCGGGGTGGCCCTGACGGGGGTGTCGTTCCGGCTGACGTGCGTGGTCGCCGCCGTGCTGTTCGCCGGCCTGACCCTCGTACAGCTCCGGCATCTGCCCGTACGGGTCTCCGAGGCGCCACGGGAGCAGCGGGGGCAGTTCCGCACCGTGCTCGCGCACCGCACCTTCTGGCTCTTCTCGCTCGCCATGACCGGCTCGTACGTGCTGTCCTTCCAGGTCTATCTGGCGCTGCCGCTCGCGGCGGGCGGCACGGGCGTGACGACCGCGCTGTTCGTCGTCTCGGCGCTCGTCGCGCTCGCCGGGCAGCTGCGGATCACGGCCTGGTGCAAGCGCCGGCTCGACCGGGAGCGGTGCCTCGTCCTCGGGCTCGCCCTGATGGGCGGGGCCTTCCTGGTCCCGGCCGCCCTGGGGCGCGGCCCGGTGGGGCTGCTCCTGTGTGCGGCGGTCCTGGCCGTCGCGAACGCGGTGCTCTACCCGTACGAGATGGACACGGTCGTCGCCCTGTCCCGGGGGCGCTGGGTGGCCACCCACTACGGGCTCTACAACACCGTGTGCGGGATCGGGATCACCCTCGGGAACCTGGGGACGGGCGCGCTCCTCGACGTCACCGGCTGGTCGGCGACGCCGTGGCTGGTGCTGTGCGGGGTGGGCGTGGGGTGCGCGGCGGCGATGGCACTGCTCGGCCGGGGCGGGCGCCTGGCGGCCGACTGACCCGTACGGGGGTGGGGCGCCGGCCTCGTACGGGGTGGGGCGCCGACTCTCGTACGGGGTGGGGCGCCGGCCTCGTACGAGGGTGGGGGCGGCCGGCCGGGCCCGTACGCCACTCGGCCCCATGGGAGTCGCCGCCCCGTCCGGCGGCGGCCACCCTGGGAGGGCGCGGTGCGGACCGCGGCCGGTCGGACCGGGCAGGAGAGCACAGGTGGGGCACCCCCTAGGAGCGGCGGGCGGAGGGCGGCGGGGCGGTGAGGGACGCCCCGAGTACGGCGGCGCCCGGCGGTTCATCCGCGCCCTGCCCCCGCTGGTCATCGTGGGCGGTGTCGTCTTCGACGTGGCGACCCCGCCCGAGTACACGGCGGCGCCGCTCTTCTCCGCCGCCCCGCTGATCGCCGCGCCCTTCTTCTCCACGCTCACGACCCTGATCACCGGGATCGCCGCCGTCCTCGCCTCCGTCGGGCTGCACGCCTACAACGGCACCATCGACGAGATCGCGGCCTTCACCGAGAGCATGACCGTCCTCACGGTCTCCGCGCTCGCCCTCCTCATCAACCGGGTCGTGCGCCGCAGCGGCGAACGGCTCGCCTCGGCGCGGGTCATCGCGGAGACCGCGCAGAAGGCGGTGCTACCGATGCCCGCCGAGCGGATCGGGGGGCTGCAGTGCGCGGCGCGGTACGAGGCGGCGCAGGCCGACGCGTTCATCGGCGGCGACCTGTTCGCCGTCCAGGACACCCCGCACGGGGTGCGGCTGGTGGTCGGGGACGTCCGCGGCAAGGGGCTGGAGGCGGTCGAGGCCGTCGCCGTCGTCATCGGCGCCTTCCGGGAGGCGGCCGAGCAGGAGCGGACCCTGGAGGGCGTGGCGCAGCGCCTCGAACGCGCCCTGGCCCGGGAGGGCACTCGCCGGGACGACCTCGACTCCTTCGAGGGGTTCACCACGGCCGTCCTGGCCGAGATCCCGCGCGGCGACGGCAGCGGGACCTTCGACGGTTTCGTACGGGTCGTCAACCGCGGGCACCCGCCGCCGCTGATGCTGTACGCGGACGGGCGCGTGGAGCCGCTGGAGCCGGGCGAGGCGGCGCTGCCGCTCGGCATGGGGGAGCTGGCGATGTGGCCGGACCGGGGCGAGGCGCGGCCGTTCCCGGCCGGCGCGACGCTGCTCTTCTACACGGACGGCCTCTCGGAGGCGCGGAACGCGCAGGGCGTCTTCTACGATCCGGCGGCGCGGCTCGCCGGGCGGATCTTCCCGGGACCCGAGGAGCTGCTCGACGCGCTCGTGGACGACGTACGGCTCCACACGGGCGGCGGGTCGACGGACGACATGGCGCTGCTCGCGGTGAGCCGCCCGGCGACGGGGCAGCCCGAGCGGCGCCGGACGATGCCGGTGGTGCCGCCGGGCGGGTCCGGTCACCGGGCGTAGTCGAGGGGTGTCACTGCGATAACAATTGACATAACGTCAGATCGCAAGGGTTTCACCACCCTCCCCTTACGCCTTTCTGAAGGGGGCTCAACTCGGGCGATACTCCCTCAATTCAATGAATGATCAAGAGCGACGGCTTGGAATCGGGACCCCCTGTCTATTAACGTTCGATAACGCAGCGCGGTCGTCCCAGCCGTCGCAAGAGGCGGCACCGTGCGCACGCGCCGAATCCTGAAAAGGAACCGGGGAACCACCAATTGGGGTGAATCGGACGCCTTCGTCTCGTACGGAGGGGCCCGTAGGAGACCTTCCTGCTCCGAACCCGTCAGCTAACCCGGTAGGCGAGAAGGAAGGAAAGGAGCGCGCCTCCGTGGCGTCCAACACCCCCGCACCCGAAGCCCCCTTCGATGCCTTCGGTGGCGGTGCGGGTCTTTCCGCCCCGGACACCGAGTGGAACCCCACCGAGGGCTCCCTCCGCGCCGAGAGCCGCTCCGGCGGCCGGCACCGGGTCGTCAAGCAGCGCTCCAACTTCGCCCGCTCCTCCACCGTCCTCGGCGTCGGCGTGATCGCGGCCGTCGGCGCGGGCGGCCTCGCCACCGCGCAGGACAAGCCGCCGGTCGCCATATCGCTGCCGGACCTCCCGGACCTGAACCTGCCGGACGCCCACGACCTCCCCGGCGTCGGCGACCTCCTCCCCGAGGAGGAGAGCGCGCCCGTCACCACGGCCGCCGCCGCCAACCCGCTCACCGCCGCCACCTACACCACCGCGGCCGACGAGCAGACCACCGCCCCCGCCGCGGGCGAGGCCCTGCGCGCCCGCATCCTCCAGCAGGCCGAGCAGCAGCAGGCCTCCGCCGACGCCGCCGAGAAGGCCGCGGCGGAGAAGGCGGCGGCCGAGAAGGCCGCCGCGGAGGCCGAGGCCAAGGAAGCCGCCGCGGAGAAGGCGGCCGCCGACGCGAAGGCGAAGGCCGAGGCGGAAGCCAAGGCGAAGGCCGAAGCGGAGGCCAAGGCGAAGGCGGAGGCCGAGGCCAAGGCGGCCGAGGCCGCGCGCCTCGCCCAGCTCGCCGCCGGCTACTCGCTGCCGGTCTCCTCGTACACCCTCACCGCCACCTACATGCAGTCCGGATCGATGTGGTCCTCCGGCTACCACACCGGCCTCGACTTCGCCGCCCCCACGGGCACCCCGCTCAAGGCGGTCCACGGCGCCACCGTCAAGTCCGCGGGCTGGTCCGGCTCCTACGGCTACCGGATCGTCCTGGAGCTGGAGGACGGCACCGAGGTCTGGTACTGCCACCTCTCGTCCATGCTGGTCGGCGCCGGCCAGACCGTGTCCACCGGCGAGACCATCGGCCGCGTCGGCGCCACCGGCAACGTCACCGGCGCCCACCTCCACATGGAGGTCCACACCCCCGGCGGCTCCGGCATCGACCCGATGGCCTGGCTCCAGTCCAAGGGCCTGAACCCCTGAGAACCCGCACGGAATAGGCCCGGCGGCGGGGAGGGTTGATCCACACATGACCTCTCTCCGCCCGCTGGGCAGCTCCGATCTGCACGTCTTCCCCGTGGCACTCGGCGGCAACGTCTTCGGCTGGACCGCCGACGAGGCGCAGTCCTTCGCCGTCCTCGACGCCTACGCCGCCGCCGGCGGCAACTTCGTCGACTCCGCCGACGTCTACTCCGCCTGGGCCGAGGGCAACGAGGGCGGCGAGTCCGAGACCGTCATCGGCCGCTGGCTCGCCTCCCGGGGCAACCGCTCCGACATCGTCGTCGCCACCAAGGTCGGCGCCCACCCCCGGTTCAAGGGCCTGTCCGCCACCACCATCAAGGCGGGCGCGGAGGAGTCCCTCCGCCGCCTCGGCACCGACCACATCGACCTCTACTACACGCACTTCGACGACGAGTCCGTCCCGGTCGAGGAGATCGTCACCGCCCTCGACCAGCTGGTGAAGGACGGCAAGGTGCGTGCCGTCGCCGCCTCCAACATCTCCCCGGAGCGGCTGCGCGCCTCCCTCGACTTCGCCGAGGCCGAAGGCCTCGCCCGGTACGTCGCCCTCCAGCCGCACTACAACCTGGTCTCGCGCGACACCTACGAGGGCCCGCTCCTGGAGACCGTCGAGCAGGCCGGGCTCTCGGCCGTCCCGTACTACGGTCTCGCGGCCGGCTTCCTCACCGGCAAGTACCGCCCCGGGAAGACCGTCGAGAGCGCCCGCGCCTACCGCGCCGCCGCGCTCGCCGAGACCGAGCGGGGCCAAGCCGTGCTCTCCGCGCTCGACACGGTCGCCGAGGCGCACGGGGCGGAGCTCGCCACCGTCGCCCTCGCCTGGCTCGCCGCCCGGCCGACCGTCGCCGCGCCGATCGCCTCGGCCCGCACGGTCGAACAGCTCCCGGCCCTGGTGGCGGCCGCGGACCTGAAGCTGACGGAGGCGGAACTGGCCCTCCTCACCGAGGCTTCCGCGAGCTAACTCCGATACGGGTTGTAGCCGTCGTAGTCCAGGTACTGCGGCGGCGCCCAGGCCCGGCCCGTCGCCCGCGCCGCGTACGTGAGGGCGGGGGAGGCGACCGCGCGGCGCTGCCACAGGTGGTGCAGCAGCTCCTGCTCCCGGGCCGGGAAGTCGGGTCCCGCCGCGCCGCGCCGGGCCCGGTTCCGCAGGAACGCGAGGGTCGTCGCGAAGGACTCGTACTCGCCGACCGCGCGGGCGGCCGGCGGGCCGTACGTCCGGGCGGCGAACGCGCGGGCCATCTGCCGGGCGCGCATCGACGACAGCGCGACCGGCTCGGCGGGGGCGAGCCAGCCGGCCGCCGCGTACGCCGGGAGCTCCCCGGATATCGTGCGCAGCTCGCGCTGCCGGCTCCACACCGCCAGCCAGGTCAGCAGGCCGAAGGCCGGGACCATGAGCGCCCCGTACACCGCGTAGAAGGCCAGCGGGCCGCCGACGGTGGCCGAGCCGTTCCAGGTGGCGTGCAGTCCCATGGCGAGCAGCAGCCCGGTCAGCGGCAGCAGCACCCGGCGCAGCCGCTTCCCGCGCGGCGCGAGGGCGGCGAAACCGAAGCCGATGCCGGTGAGCACGGTGAACAGCGGATGCGCGAACGGCGACATCACGACCCGTACGAAGAAGGTCGCGGCGGTCACCGAACCGAGGCCGGTCGAGCCGAACTCCTGGTCCTCGCCGAAGGCGTTGCCGAGATAGAGGATGTTCTCGGTGAAGGCGAAGCCGGTCGCGGTGAAACCGGCGAACACGACCCCGTCGACGAGCCCGCCGAAGTACCTCCTGCGGAACAGGAACAGCAGCAGGATCGCGGCGGCCTTGGCGCTCTCCTCCACCACCGGGGCGACGACGGTGGCCCCGAGGGTGTCGGCGGAGTCCGGATCGGCCGTGGCCGTGGCGATCCAGCGGACCGCGAAGGAGTTCGCCAGGATCGCGACGAGCGCGGCGGCGAAGGCGCCCCAGGCGAACGCGAACAGCAGGTTCTTCCAGGGGCCCGGCTCGACCCGGTCGAGCCAGCGGAACGCCGACATGAGCAGCGGTACGGGAAGCACGGCGAGGCCCAGGCCGACGAGGAAGCCCTGCGTGCCGGTCTGCTCGCGGACCAGCACCAGGATGACCAGGGCGCAGAGCGCGAGCAGGGTGACGACGGCGACCGCGCGGACCAGCCGGCTGCGCCAGAAGGCCCGGCGGGGCCGATAGCGCCACTGGGACCGGTCGGCGGCGGCGGGGAAGGCCGGCTCCTCGGCGTCCCGGTGCGGTACGGGAACGGGTCCCTCGACGGGCACGGGTCCTTCGACGGGCACGGGGTTCGACACGTGATCGACCCTAACGACCCGCACCGACAGCGGGGCTACTTCCTCCGGAAGAGCAGATCGTGCACGACGTGCCCCTTGTCGAGGCCCTGTCCCTCGAAGCGGGTGAGGGGCCGGAAGTCGGGGCGGGGCGCGTAGCCGCCGTCGGCCTGCGTGTTCTCGTAGTCCGGGTGCGCGGAGAGCACCTCCAGCATCTGCACGGCGTACTCCTCCCAGTCCGTGGCGCAGTGGAGCACGGCCCCGGGCTTCATCCGCGGCGCGAGGAGGCTGAGGAACTCGGGCTGGATGAGCCGGCGCTTGTGGTGGCGGGCCTTGGGCCACGGGTCCGGGAAGTAGACCCGACAGCCGTCGAGGGTGGCGTCGCCGAGCATCTCGCGGAGCAGGATGATCGCGTCGCCGTTGGCGACGCGGACGTTGGTGAGCCCGTTGCGGTCGGCGAGCCCGAGGAGATTGCCCTGGCCGGGGGTGTGCACGTCCACGGCGAGGATCCCGGTCGCGGGATCGGCGGCGGCCATCTGGGCGGTCGCCTCGCCCATCCCGAAGCCGATCTCGAGGACGACGGGCAGTCCGTCGAACATCTCTTCGAGATCGAGGACCCGCTTGCCGTCGATGTCGAGTCCCCAGTCGGGCCACCGCTTGAGCATGGCCTCGGCCTGCCCGTACGTGACACGGCTGCGGCGCGGCTGGAAGCTGCGGATCCGCCGCTCGTGGTGGGCCCCGGCGGGATCGGGCATGGGCCCCTCGCCGGGGGCGAACATCCGACTGCCGCGCCGCGGGGCGGGCTGGACGGGGTCGGCGACGGGCTGCGGGCCGTTCTCAATCTGCTCAGACACAATGCGACCAAGTCTACGGCGGACCGCCCGGAAGCCCCTCCGCCCGACCCCGCGCCCGTGTGGGCGGCGGGCTACAGCCGCGCCAGCGCCCGCCCCGCCACCTCGCGCCCGATCGGCAGCGAAGCGGTCGCCGCGGGCGAAGGCGCGTTCAGGACGTGCACCGTCCGCGCCGCCTCGCGGATCAGGAAGTCGTCGACGAGCGTCCCGTCCCGCAGCACCGCCTGCGCCCG
The DNA here is from genome assembly GCF_000830005.1 of Streptomyces vietnamensis. Lineage (NCBI taxonomy): Bacteria > Bacillati > Actinomycetota > Actinomycetes > Kitasatosporales > Streptomycetaceae > Streptomyces > Streptomyces vietnamensis. Next base: position 4,509,203 of record NZ_CP010407.1, read on the forward strand.
CACCCCCGGCGCCGCCCGCCGCAGGTCGGACTCCGACACGATCGGCAGCAGCCGCCGCACGGCCTCCGTGAAGGCCCGCTTCGACACGGACCGGTGCAGTTCGCCCGCCCCGTACCGCCAGTGCGCCCGCGCGATCGCCCACGAGCCGGGCCACGCCAGGGTGGCGCCGAGTTCGCGCGGGCGGACGACGGACCAGCCGTACCCTTCCTTCGCGAGCGCCGGGACCGCGTTCGGCCCGATGTGGACGCCGCCGTCGATGCCCCGGGTCAGGTGCACCCCGAGGAACGGGAAGGCCGGGTCGGGGACGGGGTAGACCAGGCCCCGGACAAGCGACGGATCCGCGAGCTCGTAGTACTCCCCCCGGAAGGGGACGATCCGCATGCCCGGGTCGTCGCCCGCGAGCCGCGCGATCCGGTCGCAGTGCAGCCCCGCGCAGTTGACCAGGACCTTCGCCCGCACCACGCGCCCGTCGGCGGTCCGCACGGCCACCCCGAACGACCGCCGGTCGACGGCGACGACCTCCGCGCCGTACAGGATCCGCGCCTCGGAGGCCTCGGCGAGCCGCTCCGCCACCGCCCCGTAGTCGCAGATGCCGGTCGTGCCGACGTGGATCGCGGCGAGCCCCCGCACCCGCGGCTCGTACTCGCTGATCTGCGCCGGGCCGAGCTCGCGCACGGGGATGCCGTTCTCCCGGCCGCGCTGCACGAGCGCGTGCAGCCGGGGCAGCTCCTCGCGCGCGGTGGCGACGATGATCTTCCCCGTCACCTCGTGCGGAATGCCCCACTCCGCACAGAACTTGACCATTTCGGCCGCGCCCTCGACCGCGAACCGCGCCTTGAGCGACCCCGGCCGGTAGTAGATCCCGCTGTGGATCACCCCGCTGTTGCGCCCGGTCTGGTGGCGCGCGAGCGCGTGCTCCTTCTCCAGGACCGTGACCCGGGTGCCGGGGGCGGCACGCGTCACCGCGTACGCCGTCGAGAGACCGACGATCCCGCCGCCGATCACCAGCACGTCACAGTCAAACACCAGCGCCACCTCCCACCCCGATAGTGCACTGGCCCACTGACAATGCCGCTAAACGCCCACACCGTGGGACGTGCGTCACGTCGGATCCGTCACGCCGGAGCGACGAGCAGCGGGCGGGCCCGCTCCCGCAGCTCCATGACGCGCGGCTCGTCCCCGTACGGTTCGAGCCGGTGCAACAGGTCCCGTACGTACTCGGTCGTCCGCGCCGAGGAGATCCGCCCCGCCACCTCCACCGCGCGCGTACCGGCCGCGCAGGCCGCGTCCAGGTTGCCCGACTCCAGCTCGGCCACCGCCGACACCACCAGCCGCAGCCCGTGCGAGCGGACGAACTCCTCCGTCGGCCGGGACAGCGCCTGCTCGGTGAAGCGCCGCACCTCGCGCGGCATCCGCAGGTCCCGGTAGCACTCGGCGGCGTCCGCGCAGAACCGGTCGTACGAGTAGAAGCCGAGCCAGGTCGGGTCGGCGTCGCCCTCCCGCGAGCGCTCCAGCCAGCCCTCGGCGGACTTGAGCGCGGCCGCGGCGGCGGCCCCGTCGCCGGCCTTGGCGTGCGCGCGGGCCTCGACGAGCCGGAAGAAGGACATGGTGCGGGCGGTGGCGAGCCCCCGGTTGCGTTCGAGGGCGGCCTGGGCGAGGTCGACGCCCTCGTCGGCGAAGCCCCGGTAGGTGGCCTGGAGGGACATGGAGGCGAGGACATAGCCCCCGAGGGGCACGTCGGCGGCGGCGCGGGCGAGCCGGAGGGCCTGGATGTAGTAGCGCTGGGCGGCCTCCTGCTGCCCGGTGTCGAAGGCCATCCAGCCGGCGAGCCGGGTGAGCTCGGCGGTCGCGCCGAACAGGTTCCGGCCGACCTCGTCCGAGTACGAGCCGAGCAGCAGCGGCGCCGCGTCCACCCGTAAGCACTCGGGCACCATCGACGAACGCCAGTCGCCGCCGCCGTACTTGGAGTCCCAGCGGCGGGCGTCCTCGGCGGCCTCGCGGAGCTTGGCGACGTCGCTGTGGCCCACGCGCACGTGCTCCGCGGCCGACGCGCCCGCCGCGCCGGCGCCGACGGGCCGCGGGGCCTCACGCTCCACCGACGGATCGGCGGGGGTTATCAGCCAGCGGGACGCGGGCGTCGCGTACGCGCTGACCGCGAAGGACCCGGCGAGCGACTGCCAGATGCCGCCCCCGCCGGCCCGTCGGCCGGCGAGATCCAGCCGGTACAGATCGGTGGCCGAGCGGACCGCCTCGCCCACGTCGCGCGGGAAGGCGAGCCCCACCTCGGGCGCCGGGTCGGCGTCCGCGAGCCCGATCTCGTGCAGCGGCACGGGCCGGCCCAGCTTCTGCCCGATCGCGGCGGCGATCAGGTGCGGCGCGGCGCCCTGCGGCACCATGCCCTTGGACACCCACCGGGCGACCGAGGTCTTGTCGTAACGAAGCGTCAGTCCCCGTTGCGCACCGAGGTCGTTGACGCGCCGGGCGAGCCCGGCGTTGCTGATTCCCGCGAGGGCGAGAACCGTGCCGAGCTTTTCGTTCGGCCCGCGTTGCTCCCTGGACATGACGCCACCCCTCGACCACCCAGACGGCCGCCACGACGCCGGGCATAGGCGTGCGGCATTCGTAAACACAGCGTAGTTCGCCGCATCCCCACCGTTAAGGGGCGGTGTTCCGTATGGCGAGATTGTTGTGTGACCGTGCGACGGACGGGGCCGGCGGAGCGGCTCGTGCTCCCGCCGTGTGGCCGTGCGCCCGGCCGTGCGCTCTCGTCCGGCCGTCGGGGGAGCGCTTCCATGAATATCGCGTGGGTCGGCCCGCTCGGCCGGGAACGGAGTCCCGGACCGGCGGGCTGGGGGACACCGCCGCCCCATTCCCCGCGGGCGGCGGTCGGTGCCGGGAGGCGGGAGCGCCTCCCGGGCCGCCGGTGGCCCGGCGCCCCGCCCGGACGCCCGCCGAAACCTCCGACGGGGATCGATATTTGGCCGAATGACGCCGGTGCGCAGCCGATCTTCAACTGGCCCATGCCAGGGGCGCATTCGGCTTTCGCGCGCGTGCACCCGGACCCCGCCCCGTGCGCCGTTGTCGTGGCAGCATGTCCTCCACCGAAACGGATGTGGAGGCGCCGATGCGATGGCTGGTGGGCTGGAGCAGTGTCGCCGCGAGCTTCGCAACGGCCGCGGGGGGCCGGGCGGGGTCGGTGAACGGCGCGTACGCCTCGTCCTCCCCGTACGACCCCGGATACGCCCCCGGTCCCGACCGCGCGGCCGAGGGGCGCACGGTGCAACCGGTGGGCGCACAACTCCTGTGGGGCGACCCCGATCCGCTGTGGGCGGTCGGCGACTGGCGCCCCGACGAGGTGCGCGTGGTGGCCGTCGACGACCACACCCGCCTCGCCGTCCTCGGCTGCTGCGCCGCGAGCGACGAGGAGCTGCGGATCGGCCTGCTCACCGCGCGCGGGGGCGCGTTGCGGCACCTGACCGCCTGGCCCGGCAGCTACACCGCCGTCGTGAAGACCGGCCGCCGCGTCACCGTCACCGGCGACCTCGCGGGCGCCCGGCCGGTGTTCCACACCCCGTGGGCGGGCGGCACCGCGTACGCCACGGCCGCCCTGCCGCTCGCCGACCTCGTCGAGGCCCAGCTCGACATCGGCCACCTCGCCGCCCTGCTCGCCTGCCCCGAGACCCCGGAGGCGCTGCGCGACTCCACCCCGTACGAGGGAGTGCGGCGGGTGCCGCCCGGCCACGCGCTGATCCTGCGGGAGGGCTCGCGCGAGATCACCGGCTACGAGCAGGTGGCCTCGCTCGCCGTCGCGGCGCCCGAGGCCGACCCCCGACAGGCCGTCGAAGGGGTACGGGACGCCCTGATCGAGGCCGTACGAGCCCGGCTCACCGCCCCCCGGCACGCGCCCGAGACGCCCCTCCCCGACCCGGGCCCGGTCCCCGGCATGGGACCGGCCGACCGGCGCGCGGCCCGGGGCGCGGGCCCGGCGCCCGGCATCGGCGCCGACCTGTCCGGCGGCAGCGCCTCCGGCACGCTCGCCCTGCTCGCGGCGGGCCTCCCGGGGGTGCCGGGCACGATCACCGGACACGGCACGGGCGCGGGGGAGCGGCTGCTCGCCGTCACCTTCAACGACCTGGCGACGAGGGCCGGTGCGCGGCGTACGGCGGAGCTGGAGCGGGCGCGGGAGATCGCGGCGGACCCGCGCCTCCACCACGTCGTCGTCGCGGGAGGCGAGGAGGCGCTCCCGTACGCCGCCCTGGACGGCCCGCTCACCGACGAGCCGGGACCCGCCCTGGTCACGGCCGAGCGGCACCGCAGGCGGCTCGCGGGCGGCAGCGCCGACCACTTCACCGGCATGGGCGCGAAGCAGGTCCTGGACGCACACCCGGCGCGCCTCGCCGACCTGTTGATGGACCGCAGGCGCCGCTCCCTGGTGCGTCCGGTGACGGCGCTCGCGAAGGCCTCGGGCCCCTCGGCGGGCTCGCTGCTCGTCCCGCTGACGGTGTACCGGGCGGCGCGGAAGCTGGCCCGCACCCCGTACCGCACGGGTCTGGAGGCGGCGGCGAGGCGGGTCCTGGAGGCGAACCGCACGGCCCCGGACGGCTTCGGCCCCCTGGAGGCCTCGCTCTCCGCCCTCACCTGGTCGCGGCCGGGCCCGGCGGCGCGCTGGCTGACGGGCGAGGCCCTCGCTGAAGTATCGGTTCGCCTGAACCGGGCGGCGACCCTCCCGGCCTCCGTCCAGCGCCCCGGCGAGGCACGCGCGCGTGCCGCCCTCGCCCGCGCGGCGGCCGACCACCGCGTCCTGGAACAGGCCGCCGAGATCCGGGGCCAGCGCCTCCACGCCCCCTTCCTCGACAACCAGGTCGTACGGGCCTGCCGCGACCTCCCCGAATCGCTCCGGGTCCAGCCGGACGCCCGGGCCGGCGTCCTGCGCACGGTCCTCTCCGGCGCCGGCGTCCACGACCTCCCCCCGGGCTGGGGCGCCCCCCACCCGGCCGTCCCGGCCGCCGCCACGCGCGCGGGCCTGCGCGCAGCGCTCCCGGAACTCCTGGCCCTCTTCGACGCCCCGCTCCTCGCCGACGCGGGCCTGATCGACGCGCGCGTCGTCCGCAAGGCCCTCCGCGCGGCGACCGACGGCGCCGCCGTCCCCCTCGACGGCCTCGCCGACCTCGTCTCCACCGAGCTCTGGCTCCGCCGCCTCCTCGCCCGCCGGGGCTCCTGCTGGACCAACACGACCGAACCCCGGGCCCACCGCGCGGTCCAGGGCCCCCTGATCCCGACGTCCCGCTCGCTGCCGGCCTGAGACCGCGCCGCACGGCGGGTCGGCGCGCCGGTGCCTTCTCAGGGACCCACCGGGGTAAACCCCGAGGCGCATGTCATACCCGCCCGACACAATGGGTCGGTGCGGTATCTCATCCTCGGCACCACCGAGGCCCTTCGTCCCGACGGCACCCCGCTCCCCCTCGGCGGCGCCCGGCTGCGCGCGCTGCTCGCCGCGCTCGCGCTGCGCGGCGGACGGGCCGTCTCCGTCGGCGAGCTCGCCGACGACGTGTACGGGGACGCCCCGCCGCAGGACGCCCCCGCCGCCCTCCAGGCCCTGGTCGGGCGTCTCCGCCGGATCCTCGGCAGGGAGGCCGTCGCCTCCACACCCGGCCCCGGCTACCGCCTCGCCGCCGGCCCCGACGACATCGACCTGTACGTCTTCCAGCGCAGGGTCGGGGAAGGCGCCGCCCGCCTCGACGCCGGCGACCCCGACACCGCCGCCGCCCTCCTCCGCGAGGCCCTCGGCCTCTTCCGGGGCCCCGCCCTCGCCGACCTGCCCGACCCGGCGGGCGTCCGCCCCGAGGCCCAGCGGCTCGCGGCACTCCGCCGGCGCGTCGAGGCCGATCTGCGCCGGGGCGCCACCGACGGACTCGTACCGGAGCTGACCGAGCTCACCACCACGTACCCGTACGACGAGGCCTTCCGCGCCCATCTCATCCGCGCCCTGCGGGCCGAGGGCCGCCACGCCGACGCCCTCGCCGCGTACGAGTCGGCCCGCCGGACCCTCGCGGACGCCCTCGGCACCGACCCGGGCCCCGAACTCGCCGCCCTCCACCACGAACTCCTCACCGGCACGCCCCCGAAACCACCCACGCCGACGCGCCCGCCCGGGGTGGCCACCGCCGCACCCGGGACGAACTCCGCCGCACCCGGGACGAACCCTGCCGGGGCCAGGACAGCCCCCGCCGCACCCGGGACGGCCCCCGCCCCGACCCGTACGGACCCGTCCGCCCCGCCGTCCGCACAAGAGCCCACGCAAAAGCGCACGCAAGAGCTCGTACAAGAGCCCGTACAAGAGCCCGCGCAAGAACCCGGGCGAGAGCCCGTACAAGGGCCTGCGCAAGAGCCCGCGCAAGAGTCCGTACAGGAACGCCCCGCCCCCGAGGCCGGCAACATCCGCCCCCGCCTCACCTCCTTCGTCGGCCGTGAGCCCGAGCTCGCCGCGCTCCACGCCGACCTGACCCGTTCCCGGCTCGTCACGCTCACCGGCCCCGGCGGCTCCGGCAAGACACGGCTCGCCGAGGAGGCCGCGCTCCGGGCCGTCGGCCCCGCCGCCTGGATCGCCGAACTCGCCCCGCTCGACGACCCCGACGCCCTCCCCGGCGCCGTCCTCTCCGCGCTCCGCCTCCGCGAGGTCAACCTGATCACCACCCGCGACGGGGTGCCGCTCCAGGACGACCCCACCGCCCACCTCGTCGAGCACCTGGCCCGCCGCCCGCTGCTCCTGGTCCTCGACAACTGCGAGCACGTGATCGACGCGGCCGCCGCCCTCGCCGAGACCCTGCTCACCCACTGCCCGCAGCTCCGCATCCTCGCCACCAGCCGGGAACCCCTCGGCGTCCCCGGCGAGTCGGTCCGCCCCGTCGAGCCCCTCCCGCCGGACCCCGCCCACCGCCTCTTCGCCGAGCGGGCCCGCACCGTCCGCCCCTCCTTCGACCTCGCCCGCGACGGCGGCGAGGCCGTCGACGAGATCTGCCGCCGCCTCGACGGCCTGCCGCTCGCCATCGAACTGGCCGCCGCCCGGCTGCGCCTCCTCACCCCGCGCCAGATAGCCGACCGCCTCGACGACCGCTTCCTTCTCCTCACCTCCGGCTCACGGACCGTCCTGCCCCGCCAGCAGACCCTCCGCGCGGTCGTCGACTGGTCCTGGGACCTGCTCGACCCGGCCGAGCGCACCCTGCTCCGCCAGGTCTCGGTCTTCGCCGGCGGCTGGGACCTGGCCGCCGCCGAGGCCCTCTCCCCGCACGCCGCCGACGCCCTGGGCGCCCTGGTCGACAAGTCCCTCGTCGTCGCCACCCCCACCGAGGGCGGCGAGATGCGCTACCGGCTCCTGGAGACCATCCACGAGTACGCGACCGAGCGCGCCGCCGAGGAACCCGAGCTGCTCGCCGCCGCCGAGGCCACCCACACCGCCCACTTCACCGCCCTCGCCGAGACCGCCGATCCCAAGCTCCGCTCGGCGGAGCAGCTCCCCTGGATCGACCGGCTCGAACGGGACCTCGACAACATCCGCGCCGCCCTCCACCGCACCCTCGTCACGGCCCCCGACGAGGCCGCCGCCCTCCGGCTCGTCTTCGCCGTGGGCTGGTTCTGGTGGCTGCGCAACTACCGCCCCGAGGGCCTGGCCTGGGTCGAGCGCGCGGTCGCCCTCGGCGAGGACCCGGACGACCCCGCCGACCCCCGCCACTGGCCCCGCATGCACCTGCGCATGCTGCACTTCTTCCTCGGGGTGGAGAGCAGCACGATGGGGGACTTCAAGGAGCCGGAGACCCTCGCGCTCGTCCGGCGCGTCCGCGCGGCGTTCGGCGAGGAGCCCGGCCCCGAGTCGGCCCGCTTCCCCGGCCTGCTCTGGCCGTTCACCGCGTACCTCACCGAGGAACCGACCGTGGTCCGCGACCTCCTCGACACCGCCGTCGACAACTGCCGCCGCCACGGCGGCGACTGGGAGCTCGGCGTCAGCCTCATGTTCCGTACGCACATGGTCGTCGACATGCCCGGCGGCATGCCCGACGTCGACGAGGCCCTGGCCGAACTCCGCGGCATCGCCCGGCGCGTCGGCGACCGCTGGATGGGGGCCCAGATCGCGAGCGCGGCGGGCGAGGCCAACATGATGCGGGGCCGGCTCGAGGACGCGGGCGAGGCGTACGAGGAGGCCCTCGGTCTCGCCCGCGAGGTCGGCGCCCACGCCGAGGCCCCCTTCCTCCTCGGCCGCCTGGCCGAACTGGAATACCGCCGCGGCGACCTGGAGGCCGCCGAGCGGACCCTCGACGAGTCCGCACGGGAGGCCGACCGCTACCACGTACGGGACAGCCAGACGTACGTCTGCTTCCTCCGCGCCGCCTTCGCCCTCCACCGCGGCGACGTCACGGAGGCCCGCGCCCAGCTGGAGGCGGCGGGCCGGACGGTCTCGCTCGGCACCCCGCCCCCGCACTTCGAGGCGGCGGTGACCGGGATCGCCGCCCGCGTCGAGGCGTACGAGGGGAAGGGAGCCGTCGCCGTCGCCACGGCCGTCACCGCGCTGCGCACCGCCCGGGACGCCCAGTGCGCGGACTTCATCACCACCGGCCTGGCGGAGGGGCTCGCCGTCACCCTGTCCGAGGCGGGCGAGGCCGACCTCGCCGTACGGGTCATGGCCGCCGTCGACCACTGGCGCCGGGACATGCCCCGCTCGGTCCCCGAGCTGCGGGACGTCGAGTCCGTGACGGCCCGGGCGGTCGCCGAGCTCGACGCGTCCGCCCTGGCCGCCGCCCGCGCGGCCGGCGCGGGCCTCGGCGTCGACGAGGTCCTCGACCTCGTCGAACCGTTCGCCGCCGCCCCGCAGGACGCCGCCACGCAGGACGCCGTCCCGCAGGCCGCCGGGAGGGCCGTCAGGAGCAGCTGATCAGGGACTCCGCCCAGTCCGCGACCGCGGCCCGGCCGAACGGCGTGTGTTCCTCCACCACGAGCCGGATCGAGGAGCGGCCCGCGATGTCGACGTGCACCGGGACCGGCGGGTCGCCCGCCTGGACGACCCGGGAGCGCCAGAGCCGCTGCCCGTCCCCATAGACGGAGAAGCGGACGCCGCCGACGCCGAGCTGGGCGCTCAGGTCGTCGATGCCGACGATCGCGTCGTAACTCGTGCACTGCCGGTTGAGGTCGATGAGCAGCGAGGACGGCGCGTGGACGCTGACCCCGTGCGCGTACTGGGTGCCGCCGATGGACAGGCCGGTGCGCTGCCACATCCAGCTGCTGTCCGAGAGGGACACCTCGGGCTTGGTGCCGTCGCCGAAGACCCCGTACTGCAGCTCGTTGACCTGGTAGACGGACGGCGGGGCGGGCTTCGGCTTGGGCTTCGGCTTCGGGCGGGGCGCCTCGGGCTTCGGCGTCGGCTTCGGGCTCGGCTTCGGGGTGGGCTTGGGCGTCGGCTTCGGAGCCGGTGGCGGCGTCGGCTTCGGCGTGGGCTTCGGGGGAGGCGGCGTGGGCGTCGGCGGCTCGGAGGTGACGGGCGGGGCCGGGGGCGCGGGCTTCGGGGAGGGCTTCGCCGAGGGCGCGGGCTTCGGCGGCGCGATCGGGGTGACGACCGGCTGCGTGGGCTTGGGCGCGGCCACGGGCTGCGGGTCCCCGGCCATGGCCCAGACGAGCCCGGCGGCCGCGGCGACCGCTATGGCCGCCGCGATGCCGGCCTTCGCGGGCGCGCCGAGTCCCTCGGCGGCGGCCCCGCCCGAGGCGGCGCCCCCGGAGGACCCGGAGGCGGCGGCCGCCGCGCCCGCACCGGCCGCGGCGGCGGTGCCGCCGGCGACGACACCGGCAGCCTTGAGCGAGTACCCGGCGGCGAACCAGCCGATGACGGCGACGGGCAGGAGCGCGGGGATCCCGGCGTTCACATGGGCCAGCTCACCGGCGGCGAGCCGGCACTTGGCGCATTCGTCCAGGTGCTTGCGCAGGCCGCGCTCGGCCCGCATCCGCAGCCCGCCGCGCGCGTAGGCGCCGAGCCGGTCCGCGTAGCGGGCGCAGTCGCCGCCCGCGGTGAGCGACTGACTGACGTGGGCCTGGAGGTAGGCCTGCTTGAGACCCTCGCGGGCCCGGCTGGCGAGCACGGCCGTGGCGTTGGCGGTCAGTCCGAAGAGCGGGGCGACCTCGCTCGGGGACTCCTCCTCGACGGTGGTGTGCCACAGCACGGCCTGCCAGCGCTCGGGCAGCGAGCGGAAGGCCTGCATGGCGAGGGACTGCTCGGCCTCGTGCATGGCGCGGACGTCCGCGCCGAGGTCCATGGTGTCCTGGTCGGAGACCTCGGAGGAGCGGGCGGCGTCCGCGGCGAAGACCGCGAAGTCCTCGACGAGGTGTTCCCGCTTCTGGGTCCTGGCCCAGTTCGCGGCGACCCGCCGGACGGTGGTCATGAGGTAGGCGCGCACGGCCTGTTCGGGCCCGGCCCCGCCGCGTACGGCCTGGAGGGTGCGGGCGAAGACCTCGGCGGTGAGGTCGTCGGCGGTGTGCGCGTCCCGGCAGCAGGTCTTGGCGTACCGGCGGACGGCCTCGGAGTGGCGGCGGAACAGCTCCTCGTACGCGGAGTCGTCGCCGTCCCGCATGAGCTGGACGAGCTCGGCGTCGGAGGGCGGCAGTTCGAGCGGCGGCGGGAGTACGGTGTCGGGCTCGGAAGCGGAATCGTCGAGGTCGGCGTCGCCGTCACCGCTGTCGGCGACTCCCGACCCGGCGGCCGCTCCCGCGACGGCCCCGGCACCCGGCCTGCCCTCACGCTGCTGCGGCACGCTCGCGTCGACCGGCTCGGCATGCGGCTCGGTGTGTACGGACGGCGCCCCTGGTGCTCCGGAAGACGTCGGTGTTCCGGAAGACGTCGGCGCGCCGGAGAGACCTCCCGGCCCGCCCTGGCTCGGAACCTGCCGAGGGGGAAGGCCCTCGGTCTCCGCGCCGCCGCCGACCAGCGGATCGTCCCGACTGTCACCGCTCATCGCGGAAGCCCCCGTACGCACGCTCAGACCCGAATGTCGGCCAAGCCTGCCACAGAGCGAGGGCATGCCGAAGCGCCGCGTCCACTTACCACTCGTCCGGGGCGACTTCCTGTATCCGGGCGTAACCGCTCACACGTTCGCGTCATGCTCACTGGTCCGCCCGGACCACGAAGCCGGACCACGAAGAACGCCGTCCGTGAAAGGTCCTACCGGGAGCGCAGCCCCTCGAGAAGGATGTCGAGGAGCCGGGCCGAGGCCGCCGCCTGCTGCACCGCGTCCGGCAGGGCCGGGGCGGCGGTGGCGATGACGAGGAGGACGTCCGCCACGGTCACGTCCGTGCGCAGCTCACCCGCCTCACGCGCCCGGTCGACCAGCCGGCCGACGACCTCCAGGAGCTCCGAGGCCCCCGCGTCGTCCCGCTCGTCGGCGGGCACCTGGCGCGGCGCGACCACACGCGCGTCGGTCGGCTCGGCGACACCCCGCTGGTACGGCACCCGCGCCGCCCCGTCCGCGTCGTCCGCGCCGAGCGGCACCCCGGACTCGTCCACGCCCACCCGCAGCACCTGCGGCGGCAGGAGACGGCCCGCACCCGAGGCCACCGAGGTCCGCAGGAACCGGGAGAGCGCCGACCACGGCTCCTCCTCCTGGCCCAGCGCGGCCCGCGCCTGCTCGGTCAGCCGGGAGGTCTCCTCCTCGGCTATCCGCCGCACCAGCACGTCCTTGCTGGGGAAGCGGCGGTAGACGGTGCCGACCCCGACGCGGGCGCGGCGCGCCACGTCCTCCATCGGAGCCCCGTAGCCGAGCTCGCCGAACACCTCGCGCGCGGCCCGGAGCACGTGCTCCAGGTTCCGCTGGGCGTCCACCCGCAGCGGCGCGGACCTGCCGCCCGCCAGGGGCGCGGCGCCCCGCGCGTCGACGGCCCCCGGGACGTGCCCGTCGACGGTCGCCGTTCCGGCGCCCGACTGCCACCGTGAATCCTGAATCTGCATAAGCGTTCCCCCGCTCATGATGTCTCCCCCCGGAGACTCCCCGCCCTGACACGGGGCCTCTGGCGGACGAGCGCTTCGGTCCACGCGCGCTCCGATCCGACACCCCGATGAAGTACGAACATAGTTGAGTCGGGGTCAATTCAGAAGGGGGAGTTCCGTACGGTGCGCCCCCCGATCGGAGCAAGGCCCGGAAGACTCCCGATTCCGACCCCTCTCCGGACCCGCCCCACCCACCGTGACCTGCACGGTTTCCCCCGCACCTCCCTCGCGCGCCACCCCGCGCCTCCGTACCCCTCCGGTCACACAATTTGCCGAGCCTGTGGACAAACCACGGACGGGGGTGCGTCATGGGACAGTGACCGAACCTGCGCGCATTCTCGTGGTCGGCGGTGGCTACGTCGGCATGTACACCGCGCTGCGCCTCCAGCGGCAGCTCGGGGCGGAGCTCAGAGCCGGCACCGCCGAGATCGTGGTGGTCACCCCCGAGCCGTACATGACGTACCAGCCGTTCCTCCCGGAGGCCGCGGCCGGCAACATCTCCCCGCGCCACGTCGTCGTGCCGCTCCGCCGCGTCCTCGACCGCTGCCGCGTCGTCATCGGCGAGGTCCGGTCCGTCGACCACGCCAAGCGCACCGCGACCCTCTCCACCCTCGCCACCGAGGAGGAGGGCACCGGCACCGTCGAGATGACGTACGACGAGCTGGTCGTCGCGCCCGGCTCGGTCTCCCGCACCCTCCCGGTCCCCGGCCTGGCCGACCACGGCATCGGCTTCAAGACCGTCGAGGAGGCCATCGGCCTGCGCAACCACGTCATCGAGCAGATGGACATCGCCTCCTCCACCCGCGATCCCGCGATCCGCGACGCCGCCCTCACCTTCGTCTTCGTCGGCGGCGGCTACGCGGGCGTGGAGGCGCTCGCCGAGCTGGAGGACATGGCCCGCTACGCCGCGCGGTACTACCACAACGTCAAGCCCGAGGACCTGCGCTGGGTCCTCGTCGAGGCCTCCGACCGGATCCTCCCCGAGGTCGGCGAGGACATGGGCCGGTACGCCGTCCGCGAGCTGCGCGGCCGGAACATCGACGTGCGCCTGGAGACCCGCCTGGAGTCCTGCGAGAACCGGGTCGCCGTCCTCAGCGACGGCACCCGCCTGCCCACCCGCACCGTCGTCTGGACCGCCGGCGTGAAGCCCGCACCCGTCCTCGCCGCCACCGACCTGCCGCTGAACGAACGCGGCAGGCTCCGCTGCACCGCCCAGCTCGCCGTCGAGGGCACCACGCACGCGTGGGCGGCCGGCGACGCCGCCGCCGTCCCCGACGTCACGGCGAAGGAGCCGGACAAGGAGTGCGCGCCCAACGCCCAGCACGCCGTCCGCCAGGCCAAGGTCCTCGCCGAGAACATCGCGGCCTCCCTCCGCGGACAGCCGCTCAAGGAGTACGCGCACGCGTACGTGGGCTCCGTCGCCTCCCTCGGCCTCCACAAGGGAGTCGCCCACGTCTACGGACGCAAACTCAAGGGATATCCGGCCTGGTTCATGCACCGCGCCTACCACCTCAGCCGCGTCCCCACCTTCAACCGCAAGGCCCGGGTCCTCGCCGAATGGACCCTGTCCGGCCTGTTCAAACGGGAGATCGTCTCTCTCGGCTCCCTTGAACACCCCCGGGCCGAATTCGAACTCGCCGCAGCTCCACCCCCCGGCGACGGCGACAAGCCGCAGTCCTGACATCACTGTCAGTGCACTCGTCCACACTGGACGTGTGACCATAGGTGGGCTCACACCTGCACAGCGTGACTCTGCACGGCACCGACACCACGAGGCATACAGATCCGTGAACTTCACCCGTTGGAGCGCCCGGCTCCCCGGCACGCAGCGCCGCGCGGCGCGGGGGACCGAAGGCTCCGTGCCCGCCGCCCGCGGTGAGTACGGTCAGCAGCTGGAGCAGCCCGACAACGAGGCCGCCGAGGCCGCCGACATCCCTGCCCTGGAGGACTTCTCCGTACGGGAGCTGCTCGGCCGACTCCCCGGCCTCGTCGCCCTCGTGTACGGCCCGGAGCACCGCATCGCGTACGTGAACGACGCGTACGCCGCCGCGTTCGGCCCGCGCCCCGCCGGCGCCACCGTCGCCGACACCTGCCCGGAGGCCGAGGAGCTCGGCCTGCTGCCCCTCATGGACCAGGTGCTGCGCAGCGGCAAGCCCCGCACGGTCAAGTCCCGGCGGACCAAGGACGGCGGCTCGTACACGGTCACGTGCCTGCCCGTCGACAGCCCCCGCCTCGACGGCGGCGGGGTCCTCGTCCACGCCGCCGACGTCACCGACCACGCCGAGGCCGCCGAGCGGCTCCGCGCCAGCGAGCGCCGGCACCGCGAGACCGCCGTCACCCTCCAGCGCTCCCTGCTCCCGCAGGAGCTGGAGCAGCCCGACGACCTGCGGATCGCCGCCACCTACCAGCCCGGCGTCGCGGACGCGGCCGTCGGCGGCGACTGGTACGACGTGATCACCCTCGGCGCCGGCCGCACCGCGCTCGTCATCGGCGACGTGATGGGCCGGGGCGTCCGCGCCGCCGCCGTCATGGGCCAGCTCCGCACCGCCGTCCGGGCCTACGCGCGCCTGGACCTGCCCCCGCACGAGGTCCTCCAGCTCCTCGACGGCCTCGCCGCCGAGATCGACGCCAGCCAGATCGCCACCTGTGTGTACGCGATCCACGACCCCAACGAGGGCAAGCTGGTGTACGCCTCCGCCGGCCACCTCCCGATCCTCGTACGGGACGAGGACGGCACCGTCCGCCGCGCCGAGGACCCGACGGGACCGCCGCTCGGCACCGGCGGCTGGCTGCACGCCTCGGGTTCCATCGCCCTGCCGCCCGGCTCCACCGCCGTCCTCTACACCGACGGCCTGGTCGAGCGCCGCCGTGAGGACATCGACGAGGGCGTCGCGGCCCTGGCCCGCGCCCTCGCCGGCGCCAGCGGCACCCCGCAGGTGGTCTGCGACCGGCTCCTGCGCTCCCTGGGGGTCACCGCCGAGCACGACGACGACGTCGCCGTCCTGGTCGTCCAGCACCCCTCCCGCAAGGGCGCGGACGCCGAGCTCTTCCACAACGCCGCCCTGGAACTCCTCGGCGGCGTGGAGGCCGCCCCCCGCGCGCGTGCCTTCGCGTCCGGAGTCCTCTCCTCCTGGCGCTTCCCGGTGGAGCTGCGCGACCTGGGCGTCCTCGCCACCAGCGAGCTCGTGGCGAACTCCCTCCAGCACGGCACCCCGCCCATGCGTCTGCGGCTGCGCCGCACCGACCGCCGCCTGATCATCGAGGTCACGGACGGCGACGACCACCTGCCGCGCCGCCGCAGGGCGGAAACGGAGGACGAGGCGGGTCGCGGAATCTCGATCATCGCGACGATCGCCTCGTCCTGGGGGAGCCGCCGCACACCGGGCGGCGGCAAAGCGGTCTGGTGCGAGTTCGCCCTGCCGGACTAGGCAGCCGCGGTCTCGCTCTCGCGCACCGGCTCGTGCCGAACGACCACCTTCGAAGGCTTGAGGGCCAGCGAAGGCTGGTCCTGCTCGGGAGTGAGCCGCTTGCCCAGACGCAGGGCCAGGAACGTGATCCCGAGCGAGAACAGCACGAAGGTCACGATGTACGGACCGTGCAGCGCGGCCCCCATGGGCCCGCCCACGGCCGGACCGACGGCCAGCGCCAGCTGCTTCACCAGGGCGAAGGCCGAGTTGTACGACCCGACCATCGACTCCGGCGCCAGATCGGCCACCAGCGGCGCCACGGTCGGCGACAGCATCGCCTCACCGAGCCCGAAGAGGGCGTACGTGGAGACGAAG